>NZ_JBSHLB010000001.1:0-1457392 GCF_053619935.1 Microbacterium sp. NPDC055455 | reverse complement strand
CCGCTGCACACCCGACGCATCGAGGTCGAGCGCGCCGGTCTGCCGTCCGTGACGGACCTTCCGGGCAAGCTGGGCGTCGACGTGAGCATCTCGCGCATCGAGCACAAGGGCCGCCTGTACGTGCCGGCGGAGGGCGACACCATCGAGGTCGGCGACGTCGTGTCGGTCGTGGGCACCGAGGACGAGATCCCGGAGGCCGCGAAGCAGATCGGCACGCTGCTGCCGGGTGATCCGACGCACGACGGCCGGCTGGAGTTCCGCCGCATCTTCGTGTCGTCGGACACGGTCTGCGGCATCCCGCTGTCGCAGTTGCACCCGAAGATGAACGGCATGGTCATCACCCGCGTGCGCCGCGGTGACCTGGACATGGTGGCGTCGCCGGACATGAAGCTGGAGCTCGGCGACCGCGTACGTGTCGTGGCCACGCCGGACCGCATCAATTACGCGACGAAGTTCTTCGGCGACTCCTACAAGCGCCTGTCGGACGTCAACCTGTTCCCGCTGGTCCTGGGTCTGCTGCTCGGCGTGCTGCTGGGCATGATCCCGGTGCCGATCCCAGGTGGCGTGTCCATTTCGCTCGGCTCCGCCGGTGGTCCGCTGGTCGTCGCCCTGGTGCTCAGCGCCCTGGGCCGCACGGGCCCGCTGGTGTGGCCCATCCCCTACTCGGCGAACCTGGCGTTCCGCCAGGTCGGTCTGGCGCTGTTCCTCGCCGGCATCGGCACCACCGCCGGCGCGAGCTTCAAGGAGGCCCTGTCCGACCCGTCGTCGCTGACGGTGCTGGGCATGGCGGCGATCATCGCGCTGAGCTCCGCGATTCTGACGCTGGTCATCGGCCACAAGTTCCTGAAGATCCCCTTCGGCCAGACCGCCGGCATCCTCGCCGGCCTGCAGACCCACCCGGCGGTGCTGCAGTACGTCAACGACCACGCGAAGAACGAGCTGCCCGCGATGGGCTACTCCACGGTGTATCCGATGGCGATGATCGTGAAGATCATCATCGCCCAGCTGCTCGTGGTCGCACTGATGTAGCTGCGCCCGTGCCGGCGCAGCCCCACCGAGATTGATCCAACGGCGCCCGTGTTCCCGCAGCGGTCCCCGGGGCTCCCCTCATGCGGGGTGGCCGGAACGTGGGCTTCGCCTCATCTGCACCGCGGTTGCACGCCCCGCCGCACGCGGTCACGTGGCCGCCGCGCCCCCCGCCCCCCCCGCCCGCCCCCCCCCCCCCCCACCCGCACCCCCGCTCCGCCCCGCGCCCCCGCCCCCGCCCCCCCCCCGCCGCCCGCTCCCGTGGGGTCGTCTGAGCGAGCGCCATGCGATTTACTCCTGGTCGGCCCAGTACTTGTCCGCCTCGGCCTGGATGGCCTCGAGGAACGGCATCGGGTCGCCGGGGTTGGCGTTGAATGCACCGAACTGCTCGAGCGCGACGGTGAGGATCGGCGTGGGCGTCGCCTCGAAGTAGCGGGTGAACAGGGTGTGGCTGCCGTCGGCCACCGTGGTGCCGAGCTCGGAGAGCATCGGGTCGTTGACGGTCGCCTTCGGGTTGAAGGCCACATCGCCGCGGGCGGCGTTCCACGCGGTCTGGGCGTCAGGCGACATCCACCACTCGGAGTACGCCAGGCCGAGGTCCTTCTGCGTGGAGCTCTCCGCCACGCAGAGGGGACCGGACTCGACGGCCACAGGAGTGGTGCCGAGGTCGGCGTCCACCGCGGGGATGACGAACATGTCGTAGTCCTCGCCCGACACCATGCCGGCGCCGTCGAGCGAGCCGTTGAAGAACGAGCCGAAGTTGATCATCGCGAAGTCGCCCTGCTTGAGGCCGACCGCGGGGTCGACCGTGCTGCCGGCGTCGCTGAACCAGCCCTTCTCCTGCTGGTCGAGCCAGATGTTCATGATCTCGACGATCTCAGGGTCGGTGTACTTGACGTCACCGGTCGACAGGCCCTCGTAGAGGGCCGGGTCGGTGCCCGCGACGAGCTGCTGGAACCACTGGAACGTGAACAGGATGCTCGTCTGATAGTAGGGCGTGATTCCGGCGTCCTTGAGCGTCGTCGCCGCGGCATCGAGCTCTTCCCACGTCGTGGGCTCTTCGATGCCCTGCTCCTCGAAGATGTTCTTGTTGTAGTACATGACCCAGTACGCGATGTTCATGGGCACGCAGTACTGCTTGTCGTCGAACGTGTACTCGCTGCGAAGGTCTTCCGTCGCCCAGCCCTCGTCGATCGCCTTCGTCCAAAGATCGGTCGTCTCGGCGACGAGGCCCTCGTCGACGAGCTGCTTGAGCGAGTCGCCGGTGTGCCAGGTGAACAGCCCGGGGCTCTTCTGGGTGCGGAACGACTGCTTGATGAATGCGTCGTACTGCGCGGCATCCGAATAGCCGGTCGTGTTGAGGGTGATGTCGACGGCCTCTTCGCTGGTGGCGTTCAACTCGTCGAAATCGGGCTCCCACGCCGCCTTGTCGGTGTAGAAATCGAGCGTGCCGGTCGTGGCTGCGGCGGAGTCGTCGCGGCCTCCACCGCCCGAGCAGCCGGTCAGCAGCAGCGTGGCGGCGGTAAAGGCGGCGATGCCGGCTCCGGCCATGCGTCGTGACTTCACTGGAACTCCTTTGTCCTGGTTTGGTATCGTTACCAACCGCTCGCCCAAAGTACCAACTCGGATGAGCCGATGCAAGGCTGGGGCGGTCGGGTGCGGCAGACGCCGCGAGGATTGCTGTTCAGTTATGTGTCCGTTCGCCGCTTCCGATTGCCTCTCGGCGGCGCCCGGGGCGGTCAGCTGTCGCTGGAGCGCGTTCCGCGGACGTAGGCCTTGACCGTCGCGAACCGCTCGCTCCGGGAGTTCGGCGACCGTCGGATGACGTACGGACCCACCGCAGCGGGGACGATGAACGTCTCGGCGTAGTGGATCGTGTACGGGGCGAAGGCGCCGGCGGGGCTCACGACCTCGACCTCGTCGCCCTCCACGAGGTTGAGCACGTTGACCGTGCCGTCGGTGTCGTGCGCGGCCTCGTTCTCGAACCAGTGGCGGCGCGTCTCGATGAACTCGAGCTCGTGCAGGCCGGTCCGCTCCTCGACGAGCCCAGGCTCGCGACGGATCTCCTCAACCTGGCCGACCAGGTTGCGCTTCACCCACTCCGTGTCGCGGTCCCACTGAATGTTCCGTTCGCCGTGGTCGATGTGGACCGGGCGCGGTACACCGTCCAGGCCCACCCGGCCCCAGTCCCAGAGCTTGAACGTGAAGATGAACGGCGTTGCCGAGATCTCGAGGACCATCGAGTTCTCGCCGGAGCAGTGCACGGTGCCGGCCGGGATGGCGAAGTGGTCGTGCTTGCGTGCCGGGAACACGTTGACGTACTTCTCGGCGTCGAACGGATGCTCCCCGTCCGTCGCCGCGCGCAGGTCGGCGATCATCGCCTCGGGGTCGATTCCGGTCTTCACGCCGAGGTAGACGACGGCGTCGTCGGCGGCATCGAGCATGTAGTAGCTCTCGTCCTGCGTGTACGCCATGCCGAACGTGTCGCGGATGTACTCCGTGAGCGGATGCACCTGCAGGGAGAGGTTGCCGCCGCCCATCGTGTCGAGGAAGTCGAAGCGGATCGGGAACTCGGCGCCGAAGCGGGCATAGGTGCGGGCGCCGAGTAGCTCGCGCGGACGGCTGAGGACGAGGTCCATCGCGGGGATCTCGACGACGCGGCCACCGGCCTCGAGCAGGAGCGAGTTCTCCTCGGGTACGCAGTCGAAGCACCACGCGTAGTTGTGCGCGGCCGGGTCGAGGTCGAGTGTGTTCTTCATCCACTGGCCACCCCAGACCCCAGGATCGAAGAAGGGGACGACGCGGAACGGGCGGGCGGTCGCGCCGGCGAGCGCGCCGCGGAAGTCCGCACCGCGCACCGCGCCGGCGGCGTCGGGCGCCGCATTGCCGTCGACGAGCAGGTCCACCCGGTCGAACAGGGTGCGCTTGTGCCGGTCGGCGGCGCGCCACTCGACGAAGAAGCCGCGCTTGTACTTGCGGAGCACATCGAGGTCACCGTTGTGCGCGCGCCAGTTGGAGGCGCCGGCGCGCATCCGCTGCTGAATCTCCCAGCGCGCCATGTCGACGAGCACCAGCGCGTCCGCGCGGCGCCGGGCCGCGAGGTCGGCGCCCCAGCCGACGAGCACCGTGGGCGCGCTGCGCTCGTCCACCCGCTGCTGCAGCGCGGCGAGGCGGTCGGCGTCGTAGAACTCGTCGACGGTGAAGTGGCTCATGACGCCGAAGACTCGGTCGTCGGTGAGGTTGCGCCCGATGAGCGCGTCGATGGCCGCGGGGTCGGCCGCCGCCGCCTCCTCGACGTCGATGACCTCCGCGTCGGGCAGTGCCGCGCGGATCCGTGCGGCGATCGCCGCGACGTCGCCGCCGGGATACACATCCACCGCGATGAGCGGATGACCCGTCACAACGGAGGCGATGTCCATCGCGGCCTTCCACGCGTCGTCGCCGACGAGCACCTCGCTGCCAGCCGGCAGCGGCACCGTCGGCAGCTTCTCGTAGCTGCTCCGGTCGTCGAGCATGTAGTCCTCGAGCGGGACGCCCCGCGTCTCAACGGTCATGGCCGTCCTTTGCTTTCGTGTTCGCGTGCGAGTGCTGCCAGTCCGCGGAGGACCGAAGTGGAGGGGTTGTCGGGGGTGACGAAGGGAGGACGGAACGACGACGACCACAGGTCGGCGTGCACCCGGTCCCGGAGCGCAGGGAGGATGACGTCGCCGGAGCGCATGACGCCGCCGGTCACGACCACGACATCGGGGTCGAAGGCATGGCACTGGGTCACGACGACGGCGGCCCATGTGCGGATGTACCGGTCGAGGATGGCGGCGGACTCCGCCTCGTCGCGGGTCTCGATGACATCGCGGATGCCGATCCCGCTGTATTCGGCGCGACGGGCGGCGAGCGCGGGGCCGAGCGCGAGCTCCCCCACAGCGGCCGCGGCATTCAGCGCCCACGTGCTGGCCAGCGCCTCCGCGCAGCCGATGTTGCCGCACGGACACCGCGGGCCGTCGAGATCGACGGTGACGTGGCCGCCGAGGATGGCGCCGTGACCGTGGCGACCCCGCACGATACGGCCGTCGAGGATCGCAGCGGTGCCGATCCCCGTGCCCAGCACGATGAGCACGGCGTCGCGCGCGCCGCGCGCGCTGCCGTCGGCGACCTCGCCGATGAGCGCGGCTCGGGCATCGTTCTCGACGACGGCACGGCATCCGAACCGGTCCTCCGACCAGGCGGCGAGGTCGACGTCGTGCAGCGAGGCGTACTTGCCGTGAGCTGCCAGCAGGCTCGATGTGCGGGGATCGACCACGCCGGGAACGGCGATGCCGATCGATGAGGGGGCCTCCCCACCGAGCAGTGCATCGATCCGTCCTGCGATGTCCTCGAGGCCGATCTGCCCGTCGACGGTGGCGAACTCGTCGCCGGCCACGATGGCACCGGATTCGAAGACGCCGAGCTTGACGGCGGTGCCGCCGAGGTCGATTGCCAGCGTGCGCACTGCGGTCCTCCTCGACGTCGCGGGGTGAGCGATTGGTATCGTTACCATAGCGAGCGGTTCGATGCGAGGCAAGTCCGAGGCATCCGTCACTCGGTGGGAGCCGCCGGCGCGACGCGAACAGGCATCTCGACGATGCGCGCCGGTCCGTCATGGCGCGCGCCGCTGCCGAGGCGGGACAGGAGCAGCCGCGCCGCTTCCCGCCCGAGCTGGCGGGGATCGTGGCCGACGATCGTCACCGGCACCGGCATCAGCTCGGCGAGCTCGAAGTCGTCGAAGCTCACCAGCGCGGGCATCTCCCCCGTTGTCGCGCCGCTTCGCAGCCGCCGGCCGATCTCGCGGAGCGCGTCGATGCTGTTGCGGTTGTTCGCGCTGAAGATCGCCGTCGGCGGCTCGGCGAGATCGAGCAGGCGTCGGATCCCGCCGCCGGCCGGTCCGGCATCCTCGTGCTCGCGCAGCACGAGATCCGGGTCGGGGCGTATGCCGCGCTCCTCGAGGGCGCGCACATAGCCCTCGTATCGACGCGCCCCGGTGAAGGCCGAGCTGACGTAGCCGAGGTAGCCGATCCGGGTGTGACCCGCGTCGAGCAGCGCGAGCGTACCGCAGTACGCGCCGCCGACATCGTCCAGCAGCACGACGTCGACGTCGAGTCCGTAGATGCGTCGCGAGGCCAGGACGAGCGGAACGTCGCCGAGCCGCTCGGGCTGCAGATGATCCGAGGGACCCCCCGCCGGCACCAGTACGAGCCCTTCCACCTGACGACCGAGGAAGTCCGCGACGAGCTGCCGCTCGCGCGCGGGGTCGCCACCGGTGTTGCCGAGCACGATGCGCCGGCCCGTCTCGGCCGCGACCTCCTCGACACCGAGCGCGAAGTTGCCGTAGTAGGGGTTGCCCAGATTGGTGATGGCGACGCCGATGAGACCGCTTGCTTGGCCGGGGCGGAGGATCCGCGCATTCTCGTTCCGGCGGTAGCCGAGCTCGCGGACCGAGGCGAGCACCCGCTCCTGCAGGTCGGGCCGCACATTCGCGCCGCCCGCGAGGGTGCGGGAGACCGTCATCGGGCTCACACCGGCGTGCCGGGCCACCTCTTTGACGGTCGGCGGCTTGCCGTGTGAGCCGACACCGACCATGTGCGTTCCTCTCGCCTCGTCGCCGGATTCACCGTATACCGCGCTCTGGATGCCATGGCGGGAAGTTCACCGAGGGGGCTGGTCCAGAGCGATGAGCCTTGCTACGCTCCCTGCTTGGTAACGTTAACAGGAACGGGATGCTCCCGCATCGCGTTCCCTGACCGGCAAAGGTGCCGGGGAGGGCATATCGACATGCTTCAGGCAACACGAGCCCGAGCGGGACGGATGGCTGCCGCCTCCGTGCTGGGCGCAACAGGGCTCTTGGCGACATCCATTCCGCTTTCCGCAGCGGCAGCTCCTACGTGCGTGGACGTCACAGCGGCCGTCGACGAGCAGCTGCGGGACCGCTTCGGGCAGTACGGCGACACCGCCGGGCAGTGGACCGGCGCGGACTCCGCCTACAGCGTGGAGCTGCCTGACGGACGAACCGCATGGATCTACTCCGACACGTTCCTGGGGGAAGTGAACGAGACGCATGGGCGTCCCCTGGACTCGCCGTTCATCCACAACTCGATCAACGTGGACGACGGCGGCGAGATCACGACCTACACCGGCGGCACCCCGGAAGCCCCCGAGTCCCTCGTCAAGGTCGCCGGCGCCGATGAGGCCCGCGACTGGTACTGGTTCGGCGATGCGACCGTCCATGGTGACGAGCTGCAGGTGCTGCTCGTCGAGTTCGTGAAGACCGGTGACACGATGTGGGACTTCGCGTTCGCCGGCAACGGCGTGGCGACCTTCGATGCGTCGACCCTCGAGCTGATCTCGGTCGACGAGATCCAGACGGACGGCATCAACTGGGGCTCCGCGATCTACGAGAACACGGAGGACGGTTACACCTACGTCTACGGCGTGGAGGACCTTGGTGCTCAGAAGTTCGCCCACCTCGCGCGGGTGGCCGGCGGCGACCTCGCCGATGGTCAGTGGGAGTATCTCGGCGACGAGGGCTGGTCGACCGACCACGCCACCACGAAGCGGATCCTGGAAGGCGTCTCCAACGAGTTCAGCGTCAGCAGCTTCCAGGGCCGCTTCACCCTCGTCACCGGCGACGCGACCGAGATCCTCAGCTCGAAGATCGTGATGTACCGGAGCACCAGCCTGGAAGGTCCGTGGACCGGCAAAACGGTCCTCTACTCCACGCCGGAGACAGGCGGGAACATCTTCACCTACAACGCCAAGGCGCACCCCGAACTCGGTGACGGTCACACGCTGCTGGTGACGTACAACGTGAACAGCTTCGACACGAACGACCTCTACACCGAGGTGGACAACTACCGGCCCCGCTACGTGACGGTCGACGCGAAGATCAGCAACAGCAGCCACTGCCGCTGACGCGCGCATGTCGAGGAGCCCTCACCGACCACGGTGGGGGCTCCTTCACGACGCGCCGGCGGCTACTTCCCCGGTCGCGTTGCCAGGTCGCGGAAGACGTCGAACGCCTCGTTCTTGACGCGCTCGAGCCCTTGGTCCGCGCCGCGCACGAGGTCGACGAGCCCGAACTCCCGGAACCAGTCGTCCGGCTTCTTCTGGTCGAACTGGTACAGCCAGTCGACCAGCGTGAAGAAGGGGAACCACGTGTAGCCCACGATGGCCTTCCCCTCGGCGCGCAGCGCCTCGACCTCGGCGGTCGACTCCCGCAGCCACGCGATCTTCTCCTCGGGGCTGCCCACGAGTGAGGTCTCTGTGACGGCGAGCGGGGCGTCGTAGCGCGACGAGTACAGCTCGATCAGCTCGCGCAGCCCGGCGACACCCGCCCGCACGGGGACGAACGTCCCCTCCTCCACACGTCCCTTGGTGAAGTGCGGGTAGTAGTTGACGCCGATCACGTCCGGCTGCACCGCGTTGTCGCGGAACCACTGCAGGTCGGCGTCGGTCACGCCGTGGCCGGCGAGCCATCCTCGAAGCGGCGATGTGTCATCGACCCGTCCCGTGATGAGGTCCAGCGCGAGGAACCGGCGCTGATCGAGGACCTCCCGCGGTTCGGGCGTCGTCTCGCCGTCGTAGAGGAAGCCCGCGTCGACGTGCACGAAAGTGGCGTCGGGGTGGACGGCGGCGATCTCCTGCTGCGTGCGCACCATGCCCCGCGCGAGCGCCATCAGCACCTTCACGAAACCGTCCTGTCCGCGCAGGTACGGAGGCCAGGCACCGTTCTGGCCGCACCATTCGGCGTTCACCGCGGGCTCGTTCAACGGCGTGTAGTCGGTCCACGTGTCGCGGTACCGCTCTGCGACGGCCCGCCCGTATGCCGCCACGCGCTCGGGGTACGACGCGTTGAGGAATGAGTTCTCGAGCCACAGCGGCGTGCCGTAGTGCATCAGGTCGACGATGCAGCGCAGCCCCAGTTCTCTCATCCTCCCGGCGACCTGGTCGATCCACGACCAGTCGAACTCGCCCGGTCGCGGCTCGACGAGGTACCAGGGGATCCCCCACCGCACGAACTCGGCACCGCTCTCGGCGACGAGATCGAGATCCTCACGCCACCGGGAGTAGTGCTGGGTGAGCTCGTACTCGTCGAGCTTGCGGTGGCCGACCGCTTCCTGCGGGATGAACGTGTCTTCGATGCCGACGCCGTAGCGAAGGCGGCCGTCGGCGAACCAGGAGACGTCGCTCACGCGGCATCCTTTCGTGTGAGGGGACAGGAACGAGGTCCGGCGGTCATTTGAGACCCGTGGTGGCGATGCCGGCGACGAAGCTCCGCTGGATCAGCAGGAAGAAGATGACCACCGGCAGCAGCGCGAGCAGCGAGCCCGCCATGAGCAGCCCGTACTCGACCACGTGCTGACCCATGAAGAGCGCAAGACCCGCGGGAAGCGTCGAGGTCTCCACCGACGACGACATCACGAGGGGCCACAGCAGGTCGTTCCAGTTGTACTGGAAGTGGAAGAGCCCGAGGGTCAGCAGAGCGGGGCGCGCCAGCGGCATGATGATGCCCCAGTAGATCCGCCACTCGGATGCCCCGTCCATACGCGCCGCCTCTTCGAGGTCCTTCGGCAGCGAGAGGAAGAACTGCGTGAGGAAGAAGATGCCGAAGGCGTTCGTCATGCGCGGGATGATGAGGCCCGGGAGCGTGTTCGTCAGGCCCATTCCGCTCAGCATGTCGTACAGCGGGATCAGCGTCACCTGGAACGGCAGCATGAGCAGCAGCAGGATGAGCACGAACACGATACCCCGGCCCTTGAAGGGGATCCGCGCGAGGGCATAGGCGGCCATCGAGTCGAACAGCAGCGAGATCAGCGTCACACCGCCGGCGAAGATGATCGTGTTCAGGTAGAGGCGCGCGAAGGGGATGCGCTCCCACACCTCGACGAAGTGATCCAGGGTGAGTTCGCGCGGCCACAGCGTGGGCGGATAGCTCACGATGTCGGCTTCCGGCTTGAACGCGGTGAAGACCATCCAGATGATCGGCAGGAGCACGACCAGGCCGGTGAGGATGGACGTGATCGCCAGCAGCCAGCGGCCGGTGCGGCCCCTCGTGTCACGAGGGCGGCGGCGAGGGGCCGACGGCGGCCGGGTCGCGGCATCCGTCGATCTCGTCAGAGTGGGTGCGGACATCAGTAGGTCACCTGCTTACGACGGAGGAAGCCGAACTGGATCATCGAGAGGACGAACACGAAGACCAGCAGCACGAACGAGATGGCGGAGGCGTAGCCGAAGCGGAGCTCTTGGAAGCCCTCGCGGTAGATGAGCATGACCAGCGTCTCGGTGCGGAAGAAGGGACCGCCGCGCGTCATCACCCAGATCTGATCGAAGGCCTGGAGCGTCGCGATCAACGCGAGCACCGAGACCAGGAGCGTCTGGTTCGACAGCAGCGGCAGGGTGATGCTGCGGAAACGCTGCCACGGTCCTGCTCCGTCCAGGCGCGCGGCCTCGTACATGTCGACCGGGATCGACTGGAGCCCCGCGAGGTAGATCACCATGTAGAAGCCCACGTTCTTCCAGACGCCGACGATCATCACGGCGGCCATGGCGTAGCGCGGGTCGGTCAGCCACCCCTGCTCAGGCGTGATGCCGATCAAGCTGAGCCAGTACGAGAGCAGGCCGATGTTGGGATCGAGCAGGAACGCCCACGCGATCGCGATGATCCCCAGCGACACGATGAACGGCAGGAAGATCGCGGTGCGCGCGAAGGCCCGCCCCGTGAAGCTCCGGTTGAGCATCAGCGCGAACAGCAGCGCGAGGACGACGGTGACCGGCGTGACGACGAGCGCGTACAGGACGGTGTTGCCGAACGCGTTCCAGAACGCCGGGTCCTGGAGCAGCTCGGCGTAGTTCGCGAGACCCACCCACTCGGCGGCGCGGATGAGGTTGTAGTCGGTGAGAGAGAGGTACACCGCCTGCGCCATCGGGTACAGCGTGAAGGCGAGGAGCACCAGCAGCGCGGGCGTGAGGAACAGCCACGCCGTCAGCGCGCGGCGGCCGTTCGCGCGCAGACCGCGGCGGCGAGGAGGAGCTGTCGTGCCGGGCGGCGCCGGCGCGATGGTCGTCGTCATGTGAGACCTTTCCGAGGAGCGGGCGGCGGACCGGGCCGCCGCCCGCCTCGTGTGGTTACTTGTCCAGTTCCGCCTGCACCTGGGTGGACGCCTCCGTGAAGATGTCCTGCACGGTGCCTTCGCCGTTGAGCGCCCGCTGCAGGGCCGGGGTGAAGACGGTCTCGAGGATCGGGCCGCCGGCGGCGATGCCGGGCATGAGCACGCGAGCGCTCTCGGCGACCTCGGGGGCCCCGAAGATCGCCGGGTAGGGGCTCTCGGTCACCTGGTCGGCGACGTCGGCGCGCGTGGGCGGGAAGCCCGAGCCGTTGGCCCACGTCGTCTGACCCTCCACCGAGTTCCAGTACGCGAAGAACTCGTACGCGGCCTCCTTCTTGGCGTCGCTGGTGTTCGACGGGAGCCCCATCGACACGACGTCGGCGAGCACGGCGTCCTCGGACGGCCCGGCGAACGGCTTGGCGAGTCCGTAGTTCAGCCCCGCTTCGTCGAAGCCGGTGGTCATCCACGGCCCGACGATCTCGATGGCCGCCTTGCCGGTCTGGAACAGCTTGTCGGCGTCGGCGCCGTTCAGGCCCACCGGAGCGGCCTTCTGCTCGCGGACCAGCGAGACCCAGAATTCGAGAGCCTCGATCGATTCGGGGTCGCCGAGCAGGGAGGTCGTGCCGTCCTCCGAGACGATGCCGCCACCGGTGCCCCACAGCAGCGAGGGGAAGATCGGGACGGTCTCGTGGTCGGCGAGGGCGATCGCGTACTGCTCGGGCTTGCCGTCGCCGTTCTCGTCGACCGTGAGCTGCGGAACCATCGCCGCGAACTCGTCCCACGTCGTCGGCGGCGCCTCGGGGTCGAGTCCCGCGGCCGAGAAGAGGTCCTTGTTGTAGAACATCATCATGGTCGCGTAGTTGACGGGGACGCCGTAGTTCTCGCCGTCGAACATGGATGCCTCGACCGCGGCCGTGGCCAGCGCATCGGTCTCGTGATCGGGGTCTTCGTAGTAGTCGTCCAGCGGCATGAAGAGACCTTCGTCCGCGAACTGCGGCATGCGCGTCGCCGACATCGCGACGATGTCGGGCCCGTCGTTGCCCGCGACCGAGGTGAGCACCTTCTGGTAGAGCGTGTCCCACGGCATGATGTTGGCCTTCACCTCGACCTCGTCCTGCGAGGCGTTGAAGTCGGCGATCACCTGCTCCAGCGCGGGGCCGTCCGGACCCGTGAAGCCGTTCCAGAAGTCGAGGACGATCTTGCCGTCGGCGTTCGTCTCGTCCTGGGCGCCTCCCGATCCCTGGCCCGCGCATCCCGCGAGGGCGACCGCGACGGCGCTGAGCGTGGCGATCGTCAGAGCGGCCTTGCGGTTTCGTCCGCGAGCACCCGCGGACCTGGTCTGCTGTGACTTCATCGATCAATCCCTTCGAGTTTCCGTTCAACGTTGAACGAACGGACCGATTACCGTTATACATGACTGGTAATCGTTGAACAAGCGTCGCCGTCGTGACAGTCTGAACGGCGCCGCGAACGAAGGGAAGGGGCACCGATGCCACGGACCACCCTGAAAGACGTCGCCGACCGCGTCGGCGTTTCCGCCAAGACCGTGTCGAACGTGGTCAACGGAACCGGGTGGGTGACCGACGAGCTCCGCGACCGGGTGCGTGCCGCTCTCGTCGAACTCGGCTACCGCCCCAACGCCGCGGCCCGTCAGCTCCGGAGCGGACGCAGCGGAATGATCGCACTCGCCATCCCCGAACTCAGCCAGCCCTACTTCGCCGAGCTCGCCGCCGAACTCGTGCGAGCTGCACAGGAGCGATCGATCACCGTGCTCGTCAACCAGACCGACGGCAGAGCCGACGCCGAGCGACGCATCAGCGACGGCATCGACGCACCGGTCATGGACGGGCTGATCATGAGCCCGCTCGCGCTGGGCGCCCGCGACCTCGAAGGCCGGCTCGACACCACGCCACTGGTGCTGCTGGGCGAGCACATCGGCGAGAGCGCGTTCCCGCACGTCACGGTGGACAACACGGCCGCCGCGAAGGCCGCGACGGCGCACCTGCTCGAACAGGGCTGTCGGCGCATCGCGGCGATCGGTGCTCAGAGCTCGGGTCCGAACGAGACCTCGCTGCTGCGCCTCGCCGGATACTCCGCCGCCCTCGAGGAGGCGGGGATCGACGTCGACGACCGCCTCGTCGCCTATGTCGACGAGTACCACCGCGCCGACGGCGCCGCCGCCGCCCGCCGGCTGATCGACGCCGGCGTCGACTTCGACGGGGTCTTCGCGTTCAACGACCTCCTCGCGCTCGGGGCGATGCACGTGCTGGTCACCTCCGGCATCCGCGTGCCCGACGACGTCGCGGTCATCGGCTTCGACGACATCGACGAAGCCCGCTACAGCACGCCGACCCTCAGCTCCGTGGCGCCCGATACTGCGGCGCTCGCACGAAAGGCGATCGACCTGCTCTTCGAAGACCCGCCCACGCAGGGCATCCACACCGTCGGCCACACCATCGCGCACCGCGCGAGCACGAGAGGCGCTTCCGAATGATCAACGCACAGTGGCAGTTCAGCGGCGTGGACGCCACATCGCAGGACGGCACCTACCCGCGGCCGCAGCTCGTGCGACCGGCATGGCTCGACCTGGGCGGCGAGTGGGAGTTCGCCCGCGACGACGACCTCAGCCGCACGGTGGACGACGTCGAGTTCACGCGCACGATCGTCGTGCCGTTCCCGCCCGAATCGCCCGCCTCGGGCATCCACGAGACGGACTTCCTGCCCTGTGTCTGGTACCGACGCACCCTGGGGGCGGACGATCTCCGGGCTGCCGGCTGGCCGTCCCAGGGGCGCCGCGTGCTGCTGCACTTCGGAGCGGTCGACCATTCGGCGACCGTGTGGGTCAACGGCCGGCTCGTCGCGACGCACGAAGGCGGTCAGTCCCCGTTCGTGGCCGACATCACCGCGGTGATCGACCCCGACGGTGAGAATGTGCTCGTCGTCCGCGCGGTCGACCTCCCGGACGACGTCTCGGTCTTGCGAGGCAAGCAGGACTGGCACGAGCAGCCGCACTCGATCTGGTACCACCGCACGACCGGCATCTGGCAGCCCGTCTGGCTCGAGTGCGTCCCGGATGCGTCCGTGGACGCCCTCACCTGGCGCAGCGACCTCCCCACCGCTTCCGTCCTCATCGACGTCGCCCTCGACGGTCGCCCTCCCGAGGACTCATGGGTCGCTGTGGCGATCTCCCACCAGGGGGTGACCCTCGCCGAGGCTCGCGTCCGCACCATGGGCGGGTCCGTCTGCCCCATCAGGCTGGTGATTCCCGCCCAGCTGAACGGACAGCAGTACGAGGAGCTGCTGTGGCGGCCCGAGAAGCCCACCCTGCTGCGGGCGACGGTCGCCCTTGAAAGTGCCGACGGAGCGTCGATCGACGTCGTCGGCAGCTACGTCGGCTTGCGAAGCGTGGACGCGTGCGCCGATCACCTCCTGCTCAACGACCGCCCGACGACCATTCGCGCCGTCCTCGCCCAGAACTACTGGCCGCAGACGCATCTCGCCGCGACACCCGAGATGCTCCGCCGCGAAGTGGAGCTGATCCTCGAGCTGGGGTTCAACACCGCACGGGTGCATCAGAAGGCCGAAGACCCCCGGTTCCTGTACTGGGCTGACCGGCTCGGGCTCATGATCTGGGCCGAGACCGCCAGCGCGTATGCCTTCGACGCGCGGGCGATCGGGAGCCTGGTCAGAGAGTGGACGGACATCGTCGCGCGGGACCTGTCCCATCCCTGCATCATCGTCTGGGTACCGCTCAACGAGAGCTGGGGCGTGCAGCACATCTCGCACGATGCGCGACAGCGCGCACTGAGCAGATCGATCACCGACCTGACACGGGCTCTGGACGGTACGCGACCGGTCGTCTCGAACGACGGCTGGGAGCACACGTCATCGGATCTGTGGACGATCCACGACTACGAGGCCGATCCCGCTGTGCTCGCCCAGAGGTATGGGGACGACGCGAGCGTCGCCGCCTTGCTGGACGGCTTCGGCCCGGCCGGGCGGCGCATGTCGCTGGAGGCGGCCCGGCCCGCCAAGCCCGTGCTCCTCACGGAGTTCGGGGGCGTGAGCCTCGCGACCGGGTCCGAGAAGGACTGGGGCTACTCCACCGCGGCCGATGTCGACGCCTTCGAGAAGCAGGTGAGCGCGATCCTGCACGCGGTGCGCACGGCCGACGGCCTCGCGGGGTTCTGCTACACGCAGCTGACCGACACCGGTCAGGAGACCAACGGGCTGTTGTTCGAGGATCGCTCGCCCAAGTTCGCCGTCGAGCGCATCCGCGCCGCCGTGCGCGGCTGACGCGGGTCGAGCGGCCGGCGACGGCTGATCGCCCGCGTCACCACCACCAGGACCGGCCCTGGAGAAGGTCGCCGAAGTCCTCGGGCGAGCCCCGCCCGGTGTGCCGGGAGCCGAGGTAGCTGTCGACGACCGCTCGCCCGAGGTCGTCGAGCTCCGGCGCCACGACCTGACCGCAGGCGCGCCGGGCGAGCGCGTCGATGAACCGCGCGAGGCCGGGGTCCTCCCCCAGCCGGAAGAACGTCGTCTGGGCGCCCAGCCGCTGCACCGTGTCGAGCTCGCGCACCGTGGCCGCCACCGTCCGGGGGTCCGGCGGATACGAGAAGAACACGCTCCCGTCCGGCCGCAGATGCGAGGTCGGCTCGCCGTCCGTCACGATCAGCAGCACCGGCTGCGCGGTGGGGTTCTTGCGGAAGTGCCGCTGGGCGAGCAGCAGCGCGTGCTGGAGGTTCGTGCCCTTGTCCCACACGGCGTCCTTGGCGGTGAGCTGCTCGATGTCGATCACCTCGGCGTGACGCGCGAACGCGATCAGCCGCAGGTTGTCGCCCCGGAACCGCGTCGAGATCAGGTGATGCAGAGCCAGCGCGGTGCGCTTCATCGGCACCCACCGGCCGTCCATCGCCATCGAGAACGACGTGTCCACCAGCAGCGCGACCGCCGCCTGCGTGCGCTGCTCGGTCTCGACGACCTCGACGTCTCGGGTGTCGAGCCGTACGCCGGATGACACGTCGCCCCCGTCCAGCACCGTCCGCAGCACCGCGTTCGACACCGTGCGCGGGATGTCCCACGGCTCGGTGTCGCCGAACGCCCACTCGCGCGTCGACCCCGTCCGGTCGCCCGCCGCGCCGGCGTTGCGCGTCTCCCGCCGCCCCAGCCGTCCGGACTGGCGCGTCGCGATGTCGCGCAGCAGCGCGCGCCCCAGCTGCCGCATCGCCCGCGGGGTGAGACGCAGCTGTCCGTCGGACGCCCGCTGCAGCATCCCGGTGTCCCTCAGCTCCTGCTCGAGCTCTTTCAGAGTGCGGGCGCTCACCGCGGCCCGCTCGCCGATGAGCCGCTCGAGGGCGTCGAGGTCGATGTCGTCCATGCGCGCGCCCGGATACATCTGACCGAGCTGATCGGTCAGCGCATCGAGGTCGGACAGGTCCTGCATGATGCCCGTCGCCTCGCCGAGACCCGTCGGCTGATCACCCGAGAACGATGCCGATCCCGTCCAGCCCTCTCCCGGCCGCAGCGAGCGCAGGTTGTCGTCGAGGCGCGACAGCGACTGCATGAGGTCGGGCGAGCCGAACGCCTGCTCGGCGAGGCTCAGCAGCTCGTCGCGCTGCTCGGGCGTCATCGAGTTGAGCATCCGCTGCGCCGCCGCAGCCCGCTCGGCGAGCGTGTCGAGCAGCTCGTCGAGGTTCTGCGGGTTCTCGGGGAACTGATCCCCGTGCCTGCGCATGAACTCGTCGAAGTCCTCCTGCGTGTCGTCTCCCATCCGGCGCTTCTCGAGCAGGTCGTTCAGATCGTTGAGCATGTCGCGGATCGCCTGCCGATCGGCATCCGTCGCATTCTCCAGCGCGTTCTTCATGCCGGCGAAGCGCTGATCCAGCAGCTCGCGGCCGAGCAGCTCGCGGATGCGGTCGTAGTCGGCCCGCGCGCTCGGGCTCTGCCAGTCGTAGTCGGCGAGGTCGTTGACGGCCGCGGCGGTGCTGGACGGCAGGTTCTCGAGCCGCATCTCGGCGAACGCGCGGGTGGTGTCGTCGAGGTTCACGTCGCGGACCAGGTGCTTGCGCTCCTCGAGCACGGCGCGGTCGAGCAGCTTCTTGACCTCTTCGAGGGTGCCGTCGAGGCGATGCCGCCGCGTGAGCTCGGCCCGGCGCTCGCGCACGCGGCGGGCGAGGTCGTCCAGACCGAGGCGGTCGCGGTCGCCGCGGCGGAGGTACTCGCGCAGCGCGCGGTCGGCGGAGGTTCCCGACATCACGTCCTGCCCGATCGCCTCCAGCGCCGACTGCACCTCGACCGGCGGCGCGAGCGGGTCGCCGCCGGTGTACCGCCCGTAGCGCGCGGTGTGGCCCGGTGTGCGGTGGAAGGAGCGGACCATCAGCGGATGCCTCCTCCAGACGGGTCACCCATAGACCGTCTCACCCCCGGCGCTGTCCTTGCCGATGCGCTTGTCGAGGTAGAGGGACTCCAGGAGCAGCTCGAGCGCACCCGCGCGCTCACCGGGCGTGTGCGCGTCGAGGCGCTCGGCGACCTGATCGTAGAGGTCGGACTCGCCCAGCACCGGCATCGCGGCGAGCACGTCGGCGGCGGTCACCTGCTCGCCGGTCATCACCGTCGCGCCGTCGTGGAGGGCGTCGGCGAGCGCACGGGCGTCGATGCCGCGCAGGTGCGCGCGGGCGGTGTCGGCGACGGCGGTGCGCAGCAGGTGCTCGAGGATGGCGCGCTCGCGTCCCTCCTCCCCCGTCTCGAACTCGATCTTGCCGCCGAGCACGTCGACGGCGGTCTCGAGGTCCACGGGTCGGGCGACGGCGACGTCCTCGTGCTGACGCGTCGCCCGATGCAGGGCCGCCGCGGCGATCGTCTCGGCGCCGGCGATCGCGAAGCGCGCGGATACGCCGGCACGCTGGTCGACGGCATCCGATTCCCGGAGGTTGCGCGTGAACCGCGCCAGCACCTCGAGAAGGTGGGAAGGCACGGCGGCGACGAGGTCGGCCTCCTGCCGGATGACGGCGATCTCCTCGTCGATCGTCTGCGGGTAGTGCGTGCGGATCTCGGCCCCGAAGCGGTCCTGCAGCGGCGTGATGATGCGGCCGCGGTTCGTGTAGTCCTCGGGGTTCGCCGTCGCGACGACGAGCACGTCGAGGTCCAGGCGCAGCACGTAGCCGCGGATCTGGATGTCGCGCTCCTCCATCACGTTGAGGAGGGAGACCTGGATGCGCTCGGCGAGGTCGGGCAGCTCGTTGATGGCGACGATGCCGCCGTTGCTGCGGGGCACGAGTCCGTAGTGGATCGTCTCGGGGTCGCCGAGCGAGCGGCCCTCGGCGACCTTGATCGGGTCGACGTCGCCGATGAGGTCGGCCACCGACGTGTCGGGCGTGGCGAGCTTCTCGGCGTACCGCTGGCTGCGGTGGCGCCACGCGATGGGCAGGTCGTCGCCCAGTTTGCTCGCGCGGCGGACGGATGCGGGGGCGATGGGGTGGAAGGGATGCTCGCCGAGCTCCGACCCCTCGATCACCGGCGACCACTCGTCGAGGAGCCCGACGAGGCTGCGCAGGAGCCGGGTCTTGCCCTGCCCGCGCTCGCCGAGCAGCACGACGTCGTGACCGGCGAGGAGGGCGCGCTCGAGCTGCGGGATGACGGTGTCGTCGAAGCCGTGGATGCCGGGCCACGGGTCCTCGCCGTTCGCCAGGGCGGCGAGGAGGTTCTCACGCAGCTCGATGCGGACCGGCCGGTAGGTGTGACCCGATGCGCGCAGCTGCCCGGCCGTCGTGATCCCCGAAGGCGAAGGTGTCATGCCCGGGAGGCTACGCCTGCTGCGGCGGGGCGAGGGCCGGACCGGGGGAAATTCTCGGGGACGGGGTCGGGGACGGGGTTTGGATGGGTGGGGCCGCCCATGATTCGGTGCGACCGCCCCCACCTGCGGACGGTGGGCTTGCGCGTGAATCCATAGGCTAGTCGTATATATCTTCGAGTGTCTGAGGCTCATGCCACAATGAACTATGGACATCTTCTCCGACCTGCAGGACGCGATCAGCGCCCTGCAGGACGCCCTCGGAGACGGCGATGCCGCGCGGATTCCGGCGACCGTGCACGGACTCGACGACGACGAACTCCTGCGGGTGATCCGGAGCGCGACGACGCTCGTGCGCGCCGGAGAGTCCGTCCGTATCGCGGCGTCGGGCGTCGTCGCGGCGCGCTCGACCAGGGATGCCGGTCACAGCGGCCTCGCACAGAAGAACGGGCACCGGTCCGCCGTGTCGCTCATCCAAGACCTGACTGGCAGCACCCGCGCCGACGCGACGAAGCAGGTGCGCATCGGGGAGGCGCTGGCCACCTCACTCGTGCCGGCGGGTTCGGACGCGGGCTCGGGCGACGACGAATCGGGGATGACCTGTGGGACGCCGGCTGCGCCGCCCTGGCACGCCGCGCTGGGCGAGGCTCTGCTGGTGGGCACGCTGACGTCCGCGCAGCACGACGCCATCTTCCGCGGTCTCGGCGATCCGCCCGCGGGCGTCGACGACGAACACGCCGACGATACGGCGGCGCGCGACGCGTGGGCGCTCGCGGCACAGCAGCTGGTCGATGAAGCGCAGGTGCGCACCGTCGAAGAACTCGGGACTGCTGCTCGCGCAGTCCGCGACCTGCTCGACCCCGAGGGCGCGCAGCGCCGCTTCGACGAGCGGTTCGACGCGCGCTCCTTCCGCACCTGGACCGACCGCGACGGCGTGCGCCGCGGCAGCTTCACGTTCGACGACGTCGGCGCCGTCGGCATCGACACCATCATCGCCACCGCGCTGCGCCCGCGTCGCGGCGGACCGCGCTTCGTCGATCCCGACGAGGCGGCGCGGGCTCAGGAGCTCTCCGACGATCCGCGCACGAACGATCAGATCGCCTACGACCTGATCATGGACATCATCCGGGCCGGCGCGCTCGCCGACGCCTCGACGGTGTTCGGCACGCGACAGGCCGGCATCCGCATCGTCGCCACCCAGGATGCCCACGACGGCGCCATGACCGGACGGCCGGCGGTCGCCCTCGTCGAAGACACCGGTTCGACGCTGCCAGGCTGGGTCATCGCGGCTCGAACCTGCGACACCGCGACGGTCACCGTCACCCTCGACCCGTCCGGCAATCCGCTCCACCTCGGCCGCGAAGCACGACTGTTCAGCCCGGCACAGCGCGTCGCGTTGGCGGTCCGTGATGGCGGATGCCGCATCCCCGACTGCGACCGACCCGCCTCGTACTGCGAGGCGCACCACATCGACCCGTACGCGCACGGCGGCCGCACCGACGTCGATCGGGGCATCCTGCTCTGCGCGTTCCACCACATGAACCTGCATCATCATCGGTGGCGCATCACACGCGACGGCACGGAGGAGTTCGTCCTCCATCGCCCCGGTCTGCCGCCCGTCCCGCTGCCCATGCGGGTCGCTCGACGCTACGACTTCGGCGACCTCGCTCCTCCAGGTCGAAGACTCCACCCCGCCGGGTAGCGCCGTGCCGGCGCCGAGTGCGCCGCGCGGTTCGCATCGCGACGGGAGTTGCCGCGACGCAGCGGGTCGCCCTCTATCCTTCGGAGACGAGAGCCTCGTCCGTCGCGGGGCCGCGGGTCGCGGCATCCGTCGTCCCCTTCTTCCGTCGATCACGCGCGGCCGCGACGATCGAGATCGCGGCGTAGAGGAAGAGCCCGCCGGCGACGACCGCGAGCACGATGGTGCGGTTCGAGCCGTTGAGGACGTTGTTCACCCAGCCCAGCAGCGGCAGGCTGTACCAGAGCGTGCCGCGGACCTGCACGGACCTCACCGGCTCCGGATCGACCGCGTCATTGTTGTCGCCCTTCGTGATGAAGGTCAGCTCGCCATCCGCATACGTCTTCGAGACCACGCGATGACTCACGACAGCCGCCTCGCCCGACCGGATCTGATACGTGATCACATCGCCCACGCGGATGTCGTCCACCGGCGTCGGCCGGATGACGACGAGCGTCCCCGGCGGCAGCCCCGGCTCCATCGACTGCGTCAGCACCGTCATCGCGCTGCCCCCGACCACGACCGGCAGACCGACCACCGCGACGGCCACGCCGAGCAGCAGCACGAGGATCGACGCACTCAGCGACACGGCGAGGTAGTGCAGCAGGCTCTGGCCCTCGTCGCGCCGACGAGACGCGGCGCGGCCGGCGGGCGCCGCGTCAGCGAGCGTCGAACCGGACGCGATGTGCGGCGGAGCTTCGGTGGTCATCATCATGGGAATCGATCTCGCAGGGGTTCAGGCGCAGTGGTAACGGGGGCCGGACTGAGCCGACTCCGACGGGTTCGTGGTGCGGGTGACCTCGACCGGCGCGCTCGCGGACGCCGTCGTCCCCGAGGCCGAGGTCTCGGTCGCCTCGACGGCGAGGGAGTACGTGCCGTTCTGGGCGATCGCGGTGCCGCTCAACACAGCCGAGACCGTCGCATCGGCGCTCGTCACCGTCGCAACGGTGGCTCCGGACGCGACGTCGTACAGCCGGTACGAGATGGCGGCGGTGTCGGTGCGGTGAGCGGGGGCGCTCCACGTCAGGCGGATGTCGCGTCCACCTTCTCGCAGACACGTCGGTGTGCCGGCGGCGGCCAGCCGGTAGGCGGTCTGCGTGATGGTGGCGGCGGTCGCCGACGTCGTCCAGTGCGCGCCGACCGCGCCGGTGACGCTCAAGGTCGCGGTCGCGCTCTGCCCCTGCAGCTCCGCGTTCGTGGCGCCCTCGATCTGCGTCGAGACGCAGACCCTGACGCTCGCACCGGCGGCGAGTGTGCGTGCCGCCGCGGGCAGCGCGGGAGCAGTGTCGGCGAACGTCGTCACGACCGCGCCGACGGGAGCCGTCGCACCGCACGTGCCGGTCCACAGCCGCAGGGTGGTCTTCTGGGCGAGCGTCGTGCTGCCGGTCACCCGGTTGGCGAGGGCATACGACAGCGGCGCACCGCCGGCGTTCGTGATCGTGAGCTCGCCGACGACCGCCGTCGAACGACTGCCGGCGTAGCGGTACGTCGTGGTCAGCGCACCCGTCTGCGCCAGCGTGGTGGCGACGGTCGCGGACGAGGTGGACGCCGACACCGACGCGCTCGCGACCCATGCGGCGGTCGCCGCACCCGCGCCGCCGAGCACCGCGAGGGTGACGAGCGCGGCGATCGGTCCGATGTGGCGACGGCGGATCATCGGTGCACCTGCGTTCCGGAGACGGTGAGCGAAAGGACGGATGCCGCTGCCCCGGCCGCGTCCGCCGGTGCATCGTGCGGCAGGCCGACGCCGATGCACACGATGTGCGAGGCGCCGGGGGCGAGGGTGAGCTGCAGGTCGGAACCGGTGGCGGCGCCGACTCGGGTGGTCATCGTCGCCGGCACGCGACCGGCGGTGCAGTCCGCGGCCGACGCGACCGTGCCGCCGGTGACGGCGACCGCCGCCGTGAAGGCGGTGGCGCCGGCCGAGCTCGTCACCGGGTCGATCGCGAGGGCGAGCGCCGTGGTGCCGGTGTTGCGCACGGTGGTCGGTGCCCAGACGGTGCGGCCCGGGTAGAGATCGGTGGCCGAGAGCTCGAGGGGCGTGGCGGTGAGGCCCGCCGATCCGGCACGGAGCGTGACGGCGGATGCCGCCGGCGCCGCCGCCGTCCAGATCGCGAACGTTCCCCCGCCGGCCAGGACGCCGAGGACGATCGCACCGGCGGCGCCCAGCGCACCCAGCAGCAGTCGCCGGGGCGCGGCAGCGCGACGGGTGTCGCGCTGTGCGGCGTGGCGGCGGGTGCGGCGGGTCATGGCGGGGTCCCTCGGTCGGTGTCGCAGCGGGAGAAGGGGGCGGAGCGGGCGGCGTCCGCCGGAGGGCCCGCCTCTTCGGAGGCGGGCCCTCTCGGATTACTCGACGTCCTGCGTGAGGCTGACGGTCAGCGCGTCGAGGGTGACGGCGCCGTTCATCGCGTCGTTGTTGCCGCCGACGACCTCGCCGTACGGGAAGGCGATGGTGACCGTGACGGTGACGTCCTCGCTGACGACGCCGGCGCCCGGGGTGACGGTGAACGTCGGGCCGGTGCCGCTGATGCCGGTGCCGGAGGCGGTGAGCTCGGCGGAGTCGGTGAGGTAGCCCGCCAGCGCCACATCAGCGGGGTTCCCCGCGTCGGCGGGTGCGATCGACGAATCGGTCAGGGCGAGCGTCGCGCTCAGGCTGTCGCCCTCGGCACCGACCTTCATCGTCTTCGTGTAGGTGAGCACGTCGCCGGGAGCGACGGCGTAGTCGGCGATGGTGATCGGCGAGCCGTTGGCGGTCCAGGTTCCCTCGGCCTGCGCGGCATCGACGACCAGGTTGCCCGACACGATCGACGCACCCGGCGCCGACGCCGACGAGTTCCAGGTGGCGAACGTGCCCGCGCCGCCCAGCAGCAGGATGACGCCGGCGGTGGTGGCGATGGAGGCCTTGACGATCTTCTTCATGGGAATGTCCTTTCGCGGGAAGCCCGCTCTTCATCTGCGGAGTCAGAGGTGCCGGGACCTGCGCGGCCGGTCTCCCGATCGCTCCTCGAGCACGATGAAAGTCTTCAGCCCGCGCCGCAACGTCCCGCCGAGCGACCGCCAGCGCTCCCGCAAGGCATCCGCAAGATCTGCGTGAGTGTGGGAGCGATCCCATCCGAACCGCAAGATCAGCGCAAGAACACCCGGAATGGACTTTTCGCGCGGATTCGGTGTGCTAGTCGCCGCCGCTGAGCGGTCAGCGGTTGTCGCCGGAGACGTCGATCAGCACCTTGCCCACCGCGCCCTGCTCGACGGCGTCATGGGCGGCCGCCGTCTCCTCGAGCGCGAACCACGTGAGCGGGAGCCCCGCTGCCTCACCCACCGGAAGCGCACCGTCGCGCAGCGCAGCGGTGATGTCCTCCGCGGCGGCCTGGAGCGCGGCATCCCCCACGGTGTAGAGCAGCAGACCCTGGAGCCGCACGTTCTTCGCGAACGTGGGCCGCGCCGGGATCGTGGCGGCCGCGCCGCCGTTGTCGGCGTAGTACGCGATCGAGCCGTGGTTGGCGATTACCTGCCCGTCGAGATCGGCGTTCTGCGCGATCGACACCTCGACGATGTGGTCGACACCGCCGGGCGCGAGCGCGGCGATGCGCTCGGCGGCATCGCCGTCACGGTAGTTCACGACGTGGTCGGCGCCCGCGGCTCGCGCGAGCGCGGCCTTCTCCTCGCTCGAGACCGTCGCGATCACCGTCGCCCCCGCCCACACCGCGAGCTGGATGGCGGCGTGCCCGACGGCACCCGCTCCCCCGGCGACCAGCACGACCCGCCCGTCGAGCGATCCCGGCGACAGCCGTGCCGGCCCGAACTCGTGCACCGTGAGCGCCCGGTGCGCCGTCATCGCGGGCACGCCCAGGCTCGCTGCGACATCGAAGCCGATCCCCTCGGGCAGTTTCACGGCGCGCTCAGCGGGGATGACCGTGAACTCCTGCGCGGTGCCGGTGGGTCGCTGGTGCTGGGCGAGATACAGCCACACACGGTCGCCGACCGCCAATTCCATCACGCCCTCGCCGATGGCGTCCACGACTCCGGCGCCGTCCTGATTCGGCACGACCTCGTCGAACGCCGGCGTGGATCCGGCGGAAGCGCGCGCCTTCCAGTCCGTCGGGTTCACCCCGGAGACGGCGACCTTCACGCGGACCTCCCCGGGCCCGGGTTCCGCGGGCTCCCGCTCCGCGAGCGAGAGGACGGACGAGCTGCCGGTGCGGGAGTAGACGATCGATCGCATGCGACAAGCCAACGCGGCGGCGACCGCGGGCATTTCCGATCGCTAGACCGGCCGCCCGGCGCGGCTCATGGCGTCGGCGAACCCGTCGAGCAGGAGCTCCAGGCCGTACTCGAACTCGGCGGCGTCGTCCTGCCCGGCGAGCGTCGGGCCGATCTCGGTGACCAGCGGGAGCAGCTTCTCGGCACTGGCATCCTGCATGCTGTCTCGGATGGGCGGGGTGATCGCCCTCGCCTCGGGCGAGAAGTAGCCGCCGACCTCGATGTCGAGCGTGCCGAGCGAGTAGGCGGCGAGTGCGCGGTAGCAGCGCGCGGTGCTGAGCGCGTCGAAACCCGCACGGCGGAAGGACCGGAAGCCTGCTTCCACGAACGCGAGCGCGTCGGGGGTGTGGGGCGGGAACCTATGGATCAGGCGCGCGGCGTTCGGGTGGCGCATCGCGACATGACGCACCGAGCGCATGATGAACCGCATCGCGTCGCGCCAGTGGACGTCTTCGGGGGGCGTGTCCACTTCGGCGAGCAGCAGCTGCGCGACGGCGTCAAGAAGGGCGTCCTTGTCGGCGAAGTACGTGTACAGCGACATCGCGGACGTGCCCAGATCCTGCGCCAGTCTTCGCATGCTCAGGGCGTCCACGCCGTTCGCGTCGATCGCCGCCAGGGCCGCGTCGGCGATCACGCGCTGTGAGAGCTTTTCTGCCAATTCCGAACCTCCTGCTTGACAGCGTACATCGTACGCTGCAATATGTACGACGTATCCGTACACCGTACAGAGATATTACTACACCGTAAGGAGCTGAGATGTCCGAGATCCGGGAAGCGACGCCCGAGGACGCGGCGGTGCTCGACGAGATGGTGCGGGAACTCGCCGCCCATGAGGATTCGCTGGAGCACGTCCTCGTCGGCGCTGCCGAGTGGCGCACCCTGCTGGCGCGTCCCGAGGTGACCGTGCTGATCGCCGAGGCCGAGGGCGAGGCGCTCGGGTTCACGTCGATGGTGCGCCGCCTGCACCTGTGGAGCGGCCGAGACCTCCTCGCACTCGACGACCTCTATGTCCGGCCGGGCCATCGCGACAACGGCGTCGGCGGCCGGCTGATGAACGCGGCCGCGCGTCTGGCCTCCCGCGATGATCTGCTCGTCGTGTGGGGCGTGAGGCTCGACAACCACGCCGGCCAGCGCTTCTACGCACGCCTCGGCGCGACCCTGAGCACGAAGATGGCGGCCTCCTGGAGCCCCGACCGCTACCGCCGACACCTGACAACGACCATCCACTGACAACGGGAGCAAGAATCATGACCACGATCGCCATTCAGGCAGCCGACCTCGTGAAGACCTACGGGTCGGGGCCCGCCGCCGTCCGCGCCCTCGACCGTGCCAGCCTCGCCGTCGCGCGCGGCCGGTTCACCGTCATCATGGGCCCCTCGGGGTCCGGCAAGTCGACGATGATGCACGCCATGGCCGGGCTCGACACGGTCGACTCGGGAAGCATCCGTCTCGGCGACCTGGAACTGACCGGGCTCGGCGAGAAGCAGCGCACGCTCCTGCGGCGCACCCGCATCGGGTTCATCTTCCAGTCGTACAACCTCGTTCCCGCGCTGACGGCGCGGGAGAACATCGAGCTGCCCCTCCGCCTCGCCGGGGCGCGGGCCGACAGTGACTGGGTGAACGATCTCGCCGGCACGCTCGGCATCGCCGACCGCCTCACCCACCGACCGGCCGAGCTCTCCGGCGGTCAGCAGCAGCGGGTGGCCGTCGCCCGCGCCCTGGCCGCCCGCCCGGAGGTCGTGTTCGCCGATGAGCCCACGGGTGCCCTGGACTCCCGCGCCTCTCAGGCGCTCCTGACCTTCCTGCGCCGCGCCGCGCGCGAGTTCGGTCAGACCATCGTGATGGTCACGCACGACCCCTCGGCCGCCGGGTTCGCCGACCGGGTCGAGTTCCTGTCGGACGGCGCCGTGGTGGATGGGTTCGACGACCCCACCGCCGCGAGCGTGCTCGACCGGATGGCTCGCTTCGACGCCGCAGTGGAGGTGGCGGCATGATCCGCTTCGCCCTCGCCCAGCTCGTCGCGCACCGCCTTCGCCTCGCCCTGACGGTGATCGCCGTCATGCTGGGGGTCGCCTTCGTCTCGGGCAGCCTCATCCTCAACGACACCGCTCAGAAGCTCTTCGACGACCAGTTCGCCACGGCGGCCGCCGGTGCCGACGTGACGGTCCGCACCGCCACCGCGTTCGACTCGGGTATGGGCGTGGAGGTCGAGCGGGATCCGCTCGCCGCCGGAGTCCTCGAGGAGGTCGCCGCCATCCAGGATGTCACCGCCGCGGTGCCGGTCGCCAAGGGCGCCGCCCGTCTGGAGCGGGATGCCACCGACCTCGGAGGCATCCAGCTCTCCACCTGGGTCGCGCCGCCCATCGGCTCCTATCCCCTGCTCGACGGCGATTCCCCGTCGGGCCCGGGTGAGGTCGCCCTCGACAAGGCCACCGCGGATGCGCTCGGCCTCGGCGTCGGCGATCGCGTGACCGTCGTCGGCGAGCAGCGCGTCGACGCCCGCATCGTCGGACTGGTCGGATTCGGCGAGGCCGACGGGCCGCCAGTGGGTGCCGTCGCCCTCGCGACGCTCGCCGGCGCACAGTCCGCGCTCGGTCTCGGCGACGGGCTGAGCGAGCTCCTCATCACCTCCGACCTCCCCGTCGGCGATCTCCAGCCGCTCCTGGCCGACGAGCTCGGCGGCGACGTCCAGGTCGCCACCGCGCAGGACCTCGCCGCCGCCGGCGCCGAGCAAGCCGCCTCGAACCTCGAGATGCTGCAGATCGTGCTCGTGGCGATGAGCGTCGCCGCGCTCGTCATCGGCGCCTTCCTCATCGCGAACACGTTCGGCATCGTCATCTCGCAGCGCACGCGCGAACTGGCGGTGGCACGCGCCGCCGGCGCCACCGGCGCGCAGGTCGCGGGGTCGGTGCTCGTCGAGGCCCTGGTCGTGGGAGCCGTCGCCGCCGCAGCCGGAGTGGTGCTCGGCATCGCCAGCACGTACGGCCTCCGCGGCCTGTCGCGCACCTTCGGCGTCAGCATCCCCGACGGCGACCTCGTCGTCCAGCCGCGCACCGTCCTCATCGCGCTCGCGGTCGGCACCGTGGTGACGGTCGCGTCGGCTGTGGGCCCGGCGCGGCGCGCCGCGACCGTGTCGCCGCTGGCCGTCATGCGCGCCGGTGCCGCGGAGGCGCGCAGCGTGGGTCGCGGACGGACCATCACCGGTGCGGCGCTGCTCGCCGTCGGTGCGGTGGTCGCCGCGCTGCCCACGTTCGGGGCGCCCGTCGTGCTGCTGGGCGCGGGTCTCATCATCGCCCTCGTCGGGGTCGTCATGGCGGGTCCCGCTGCGCTGCGGCCGCTGGTCGCGGCGGTCGGTCGCGCCGGCGCCGGCACGGTGCCGGGGCGACTCGCCCGGGACGCCGCCCTGCGCGCGCCCCGGCGGACGTCAGCGACCGTGATGGCGCTCGCGTTCGGACTTGCATTGATGGCGTTCGTCTCGGTCGTCGGAGCATCCGTGAAGGCGGCGACAGGCGCGCAGTACCGCGAGGTGATCTCGGCCGACGTCGTCATCGAGAGCGCCGGCCAGGAGATGCTCGGCGGGGTGCACGCGTCCGTGTACGACGAGGTCCTCGGCGTTGCGGAGGTCGGCACCGCGACGCGACTGAAATACGGGCACTGGAAGGACGGCGAGTCGACGTCGGCACTGACCGCCTTCGACCCGGAGCGCATCGCCGACGTCGCCGGCATCCGGATGGTGGACGGCAGCCTCGGGGCCCTGACGGGAGGCGGTGTGATCATCGCCGAGCGCGTCGCGGCCGACCGCGAGCTCGGCGTGGGCGACGAACTGCCGATGACCTTCGCCCGCACCGGCGAGCGCTCGCTTCCCGTCGTCGGCGTCATCGCCGACAGCCCCGCCCAGGCGCTGCAGACCGACTACTTCGTGTCGCTCGACACCTACGCCGGGCTGTTCACCGAAGACATGGACGCGAGCATCTTCGTCACCGCCGCCGACGGCACGACCCCCGCGGAGCTGACGGCGGCGCTGGGAGCGGCGCTCGACGACCACCCGACGGTGCAGGTCCGCGACCAGGCCGCCGTCATCGCCGGCCGCACGCAGACCGTGGACCAGATCTTCGGCCTGGTCACAGTGCTCCTCGGTTTCGCGATGGTCATCGCCGTGCTCGGGATCGCCAACACGCTCGCCCTGTCGATCGTCGAACGCACGCGTGAGATCGGACTGCTCCGCTCCGTGGGGATGTCCCGTGGCGGGGTGGCGCTGATGGTGCAGACTGAAGCGGTGATGGTCGCGGTGGTCGCGCTCGTCACCGGGCTCGCCCTCGGTATCGGCGCCGCGTTCGCCGCGGTCGGCGCGTTGTCGACGATCGCGCCGTTGGGGATCGTGATCCCCGTCGACCAACTCGTCGCGCTCGTCGTCGTCGTCGCCGTCGCCGGGCTCGTCGCGGGCCTCGCCCCCGCCCGCGGCGCGGCGCGGCTCCCCGTTCTGGAGGCAATCGCCCATGTCTGAGCACCGCCGGCTGTCCCTCGTGCTCACGCTGGTCGCCGCCCAGCTGGTCGTGATGATGGACTCCAGCATCCTGAACGTCGCGCTGCCCTCCATCGCGGAGGACCTGGACCTCTCGGCCACCGCCACCGCCTGGGTGCTCAACGCGTACTTCCTGACGTTCGGAGGGCTGCTGCTCGTCTCGGGCCGGGCCGCCGACATCGTGGGGCGCCGGCGGATGTTCCTCGCCGGCGCCGCCGTCCTGACCATCGGATCCGTCGTCGGCGCCCTGGCGGCCGACGAGGTGACGCTCATCTGCGCGCGGCTGCTCCAGGGAGCCGGGGCGGCCATGCTGAGCCCGGCGGCCATGTCGGTGATCCTCGCGCGTTTCACCGGCGAGGACCGCACCCGGATCATGAGCTGGTGGGGGGCGGCATCCACCGTCGGCGGGGCGCTCGGTGTCACCGTCGGCGGCATCCTCACCGGCTCGTTCGGGTGGAACAGCGTGATGGTGGTCACCGCCGCCTTCTCCGCCGCCATCCTCCTGGCGGGCTGGGCGATGCTCCCGGTCGACGAGAAGGGATCGCGGCGCTCGTTCGATGCGACGGGCGCCTCCCTGGTCACCGTCGCCGCGGTCGCGGTCGTCTACGCGGTCCTCGCCGCGCCCCATGCCGGTCTCGTCTCTCCCGAGGTCATCATGGCGGCCCTCGCCGCGGTCGGCGCCGGACTCGCGTTCGTGCTCGTGGAGCGGCGCGCGTCCGACCCGATCCTCTCCCCGTCCGCGCTCCGCGACGCGCGGGTCTCCGGTGGCATTGTCGTGAACATGCTCGGGGGTGCGGCGCGCATCGCGTGCTTCGTGCTCGTCGCCCTCCTCATCCAGCAGGTCCTCCTTTACGCGCCCGCCGTCGCCGGGCTCGCGATGCTGCCGACGTCCCTCGCCGGGTTCGCGGTCAGCACCCTCGTGCTGCCGCGCGTCCTCCGTCGCTTCGGACCCGAGAAGGTCGTGCTCGCGGGGCTCGGTATGCTCGTGGTCGCGCACCTGCTGTTCGCGTCGATCGACGCCGGCGCGCCGTACATCTGGCGCGTGCTGCCGGTGCTGATCCTCGCGGCCACGGGCGTCGCGTTCAGCTTCACGCCGACCACCCTCGTCATCGCCGACGGCATGGCCGCGCGCAACGCCGGAGTGAGCTCGGGGCTGGCATCGGCCACCGCGCAGATCGGGGGCGCCATCGGCATCGCCGTCTTCGGCGCCGCCAACGCGGCGGCGTACGCGGCGACGGTCGACGCCGGTGGTACGAGCGCGGCCGCCGTTGACGCGGGCCTCGCGGCCGCGCACCTCGCCGCCGCCGGCAGTGCCGCCGTAGCCATCCTCATTGCGATGCTGACGTTCCCGGCCCTGCGGATCACCGGCGCGGCGCGGCGCCGGGCGGGGCAGGCCCGCCCCGCCGATCCGCGCTGAGTCAGACCCCCACGTCGCGCATCGCGACGGGGAGCTCCCGCGCCAGCTCCCCCGCGAGGAAGCCGAGTCCGAGGCGCGCGCCCAGCAGCCGCCCCGCGCGGCCGTGCGTCCACGCCGCCCAGACCGCGGCCCGCGACGGCTCGAGCCCGCGCGCGGCGAACCCGGCGATCGCGCCGGCGAGCACGTCCCCGCTCCCCGATGTGCCCAGCCCGGCGTCGCCCTCGTCGACGCGCCAGGCGCGGCCGGACGGGTCCGCGACCACGCCGTAGCAGTTCACCACCGCATCGAAGCGGCGTGCGATCTCGCGCACGTCGTCCACGTGGTCGTCGAGGTCGCGCCCCAGCAGGATCCCGGCCTCCTCCTTGTTCGGGTTCAGCACGAGCCGCGCCGGCAGGGCGCCGCGGTCCACATCGCCGAGCACACCGAGGGCGAACGCGTCGAGCACGAGCACCTCGGGGCCCACGTTCGCGACGGCGAGCAGCGTGGCCCGGGTCTCGTCGGCGTCGGAGAATCCGGGACCGACGAGCACGGCATCCGCCGACTCGAGCTGCTCCCGCAGCGCGCCGCCGAGGGGCGTCTCGGCATCATCGGGGAGCGCGAGGATGCCGGCTTCGGGCAGCGCGATGCCGACGTGGGCGTCGATGGACTGGGGCACGGCGAGCGCGACGCGTCCGGCGCCGACGCGGAGCGCGGCCTCGCCCGCCAGCAGCACCGCACCGGGCGACGTCCTCGAGCCGCCGACCACCACGACGTCTCCGCGCGACTTCTTCGAGTCGCCGGGGTCGGGCAGGCCCCAGCCGCGCAGCAGCGACTCGGTGACGCGCTCAGGCCGGCTCGACATCGGGGTTCCCCGGGTGCGCGGTGACGTCGGCGCCCTCTCGCCGCAGGTGCGCGACGTCGGAGAAGTCGACGAGCTCCCAGCCGCGGTCGCTGCGAACCAGGTGGGTGACCGACCCGTTGAGCACGGTGTGGTCTTCGGCGAACGCCAGCAGCTCGTCTTCGCGGAGGGGCAGCAGCACGTACAGCAGGAGCATCACCACCGCGTCGTGGGCCACCATCAGCACGCTCTCGCCCGGACCCTCGAGCGCCTCACGCAGGAACGAGCGCAGCCGCAGCGCCACGTCGGCCCATGACTCCCCGCCGGGCGGGCGGTGGTAGAACTTGCCGAGGTGCCTGCGCCGGGCCATCTCGTCGGGGTGGCGGCGCGCGACACCGGTCCGGGTGAGCAGATCCAGGATGCCGAGCTCGCGGTCGCGCAACCGCTCGTCCACCACCACCGCGGCGTCCGCGCCGGACGCGTCGAGGGCGAGTGCGAGCGTCTCACGAGCCCGCAGATACGGCGATGCCCAGAAGGCGTCGATCGTCGCCCGCCGGTCGTGCAGCCATGCGCCGAGCGCCGTCGCCTGCTCGCGACCCGTATCGGACAGCGGGACGTCGGCGTCGCGCTCGTCGAGGGGGATGACCTCGAGCCCGTCGATCTCGGCTCTCGTCGCCGCGACGTTGCCGATGCTCTCCCCGTGCCGCACCAACCACAGCTCTCTGACCGCCATCACCTCAGGCTAGGCAGAACGCCCTGTGCGGGCACCCCGTTGACACGAGGTGCCCGCACCGGGCAGACGACCGCCGTCCGACGTCAGTTTGCGATGCCCCCGCACAGCACCGGAACCGTCGCCTCGAGCGGGATGGCCGCACCCAGCGACGACGAGCGGCTGGCGAACGGGTCGTCCGGGTTGAACGCGTACTGGCCGTTGCCGTCGAAGTCGATGCCGTGCACGATGACCTGCACCATCCCGGCGTCCGCGTACCCCGGGACGCTCGTGAGCGTGCGCTGGTAGAAGAGGTATCCGCTGGCGTCGGCGACCGCGAACCGATCCAGCGCGAGGGCGCTGCTGGGCGAGACGTCTCCGGTCGAGGTGAGCGAGGTGAGGATGCCGCCGTAGAACGGCACGCCGTCGACCACCGTCACCACTCCGTCCGGGCCGGCCGCATCGGGACCCGGGCAGCCGAGGTCCGCGGCATTCCCCGGCACGCCGTGGAGATGCATCGCGTGGGGCAGGTTCGGCGAGAGGCCCCACGCCTCCACCGTCACCTGCAGCTTGCCGTTGGGCAGCGCCTTGACCCGTGTGGTCCCGCTGGCCTGGCCGCCGGGCACGTCGGCCGGCTGGATCGACTCGAGGTCGTAGCTGTAACTGGCCACGGTCGCCGACGGGTTGTCGTCGTGAGCAGCGGATGCCGCTCCTGCGGTCCCCAGGACCAGGGCCACTCCCGCCGCGGCGGCCGCGACGGCTCTTGAGATTCTCATGGGATGGACTCCTTCGTCTCGCGGCGTCGGCCGCGCCCGCGACAGCGGAAAGGCTGTCGCGGGTGATTCGGAGCTCGGACCGATTCGGATGCCTCCGGACCGGTCACGACGCGACGCGGCGGCCACCCGATCCGGGTGACCGCCGCCCGCTGCGCTCAGTCGTCGCTGTCCGCGCCGGTCGCCACGACGGCGAACTCCGCGTCGAGGTCGATCTCGATGAACTCGCCGCCCGCCGTGAGCACCGTGACGTCCCACGGCGAGGTGCTGTCGTCGTCGGCCTCGATCTCGACGATGCGCCCGTCGGCCTCGGCGAGCGCCGCGTCGACGATCGCCGCGATCGCGTCGGCGTCGAGCACGTTCTGGGGCGCGGTGTCGTCCGCGTCGGCTTCCTCGGTGGAGGTGACGGATGTCTCCCCGGCGGCGTCGACCCGCACCTCGGTCTCGGTGCCGTTCTCGGTCTCGAGCGACACCTCGGCGCCGCCGTCGCGCTTCAGGTCGATCGACACCGGCTCGCCCTCGCCGGCGCCGGACGCGGCCTCGACCATGGCGACGAGGTCGTCGGCGGAGTCGGTGCCGAGGTTCGACAGGTCGCCGGACGCGCGGTCGTCGGACGCGTCGTCGTCGGCAGAGCCGTCGTCGGCGGAGCCGTCGTCGGTCGCGTCATCGGCGCCGTCGTCCGACACCGCCGAGGCGATGGCGTCGCCGGCGTCGTCGGCCTCGTCGGCGATCGCCGAGCCGATGGCGATGCCGCCGCCGGCGAGGATCGCGGCGGTGAGCACCGCCCCGCCGGCGATCAGCAGGCCGCGGGTGCGGCGGCGCTTCGGGGCTGCGGGAGCGGGAGTCGGCGTCACCGTGGCCGTGGTCGCGTCGGTCCGGGCGGCGTCTGCCTGGGCGGCCTCTTCCCGGCCGGCGTCGACGGGCTGGGGCGTGGTGGGGGAAGTCTCGGGGGTGCTGTTCTTGTCGTCCATGATTCGATGGTGCAGGCCGGCCGCTGAAGCACGCCTGAAGCGTCCTGAAGGCGTCTTCAGGATGCGGCGGGCAGCACGACCGAGAACCGCGCCCCGCCGAGCGGCGAGTCCTCGACGCGCACGCCGCCGCCTTCGGCCTCCGCGATCGCGCGGACGATCGCGAGCCCCAGGCCGCTGCCGCCCGCGTCGCGGGCGCGCGCCTCGTCGAGCCGCACGAAGCGCTCGAAGATGCGATCGCGCTCGTCGGGCGGCACACCGGCGCCGTCGTCGTCGACGGTCAGCACCACCTCCGCGCCACAACCTGTCACCCCGATAGCCACCGCGGATCGTGCATGGCGGGCGGCGTTGTCGGCGAGGTTCCGCACCAGCTGCCCCAGCAGCCTGGCGTCGCCGCGCACCCGCGCCGCGCGGATGCCCGACCCGTCCACGGTGGCGCCGCCCGCGCGCAGCCGCCGCACCTCGGCGAGCGCGAGGTCGTCGAGGTCGACCAGGTCCTCGCGGAGCGCCGCCTGCTCGTCGAGCCGCGTCAGCAGCAGCAGCGCATCCACGAGCTCCTGCATGCGCAGCCCCTCGTCGTGGACCACCCCGGCGAGGTCGTCGACGGAGGTCGCGTCCGGATGCAGCTGGGCCAGCTCGGCGTGCTGGCGGATCGTCGCGAGCGGGGAGCGCAGCTCGTGCGAGGCATCCGACACGAACCGCCGCTGCGCGGTGGCCGCGGCATCCAACCGGTCCAGCATGCGGTTCATCGTGCCGGCGAGCGCGGCGATCTCATCACCCGAGGCCGGCACCGCGACACGGCGGTCGAGGCGGTCGGCGGTGATGTCGTCGACCTCCGCGCGGATGCGCGCGACCGGGCGGAGGGCGCGCCCGACCACCCACCACGTGATCGCCGCGACCAGCCCCGTGACGCCTGCGACGGCGACCGCGAGCAGCAGCGCCACCGTCGCGAGCGTGCCCTGGTCGTCCTCGACCGAGACGGCGAGCAGGAGGGCGCCGTCGTCGAGGTCCTCCCGCACGACGAGCATCGGCTCGCCGTCGAACGTGGCGACGCTCGCGCCCTCGCCGTCGGGCAGGTCGCCGCCGTCGGCCTCCTCCGACGCCGCCACGACGCGGCCGTCGTCGTCGAGGACCTGCACGATGTCGTCCTCCAGCTCGGTCACCGCCGAGAGCCCTTCCGTGTCGACCCGCGCGGCCAGCTGCTCGGCGCGCGCCTCGGCGCCGCGGACGGCGGCATCGCGGATGCTGGAGGAGAGGATGCCGTAGAACGCCAGCGCCCCGGCCACGAGCGCGGCGGCGACGACCAGCGTCGCGGCCGCGGAGATGCGGGTCCGCAGCGACCGGCGGCGTCGCTCAGCCACCGTCGGCCGCCAGACGGTACCCCGCGCCGCGGACGGTCTCGATCGCCGCGCGACCGAACGGCCGGTCGACCTTGCGCCGCAGGTGCCCGACGTACACCTCGACGATGTTGGGGTCGCCCTCGAAGTCGTCGTTCCACACGCCGGCGATGAGGTCGCGCTTGGAGAGCACCTGCCCGCGGTGGCGCATGAGGTGCTCGAGCACCGAGAACTCCCGCGACGTGAGGTCGATCTCGGCGTCCCCGCGCCACGCCCTGCGGGCTCCCGGATCGAGTCGCAGGTCGCCCGCCTCGAGCACTGTCGGCCGCTCGACCCCGCCACGGCGGATGAGTGCACGCAGCCGCGCGACGAGCACGGCGAACGAGAAGGGCTTGGTGACGTAGTCGTCGGCGCCCGTCTCGAGCGCCTCGACCTGGTCCCACTCGCCGTCCTTCGCGGTGAGCATCAGCACGGGCGTCCAGTTCTCCTCCGCGCGCAGCGCCTCGCAGACCCGCCAGCCGCTCATGCCCGGCATCATGAGGTCGAGCACGATCGCGTCGTACGCGGTCTCGCGGGCTCGCCACAGTCCGTCCACGCCGTTGTGAGCGACATCCACGCCGAAGCCTTCGGCTTCCAATCCGCGACGGATGCCGTCGGCCAGGCGCACCTCGTCATCCACCACCAGAATCCGCATCCGCTCCAGTCTGGCGCTCGGCGGCTGAATCCCGCCTGAAGCGCGCGCCGCTCAGTCGTCGCCGTCGTCGCCCTGGTCCTCGAGCCGCTTCTGCTCTTCCTCGGCCTGCTTGCGCTGCTCCTCTTCGAGCTTCTTCTGCTCCTGCTCGGCCTTCTTCTGGGCCTCTTCGGCTCTCTTCTGGGCCTCCTCGGCCGCCTTGCGCTCCTCGTCGGTCATGCCGGGGTCGACGACGACGTCGTTCCCGGAGTCGTCGGCCGGCGGCTCGGAGGGTGCGGGGTCGGCGGGGACGGTCAGCGCCGGCTCGGGCGAGGGACTGGGGGCGTTCAGGGCCGAGATGCCGAGCACGGCCGCGAGCCCGACCAGGGCAGCACCGAGCCCCGCCCCGATGAGGGCGACGGGACGCGGGCGCCGACGGGTCCGACCGACGTCGTTCGAGCGCGCCGGGTCCGCTGCCGCAGCGGAGCCGGGGGTCGAGGCGGGACCGGCCGGGCCGGCAGCAGCAGCACCCGCTCCCGCACCCGCGATGCCCGCGAGCGGCGCGACGAGCGTCGGTCCGGTCAACGGAACAGTCGCAGCGGTCGCAGCGGTCCGATCCACGGCGGCCCCGGCCGTCGGCATCCGCTCCGTCAGTCCGCGGGCGGCCGCCGCGACCTCGGCAGCCGTCGGGCGCGCGCCCGGCTCGGTGTCGAGCATGCGCGTGAGCAGCTGCGTCCACCCCGGGCCCAGCGAGGCGGGCACGACGGGCGGGTTCTCCAGACGCGCCAGCGCCGCAGCCATGCCGCCGCCGTGCGGGTGGGCGCGGTCGCCGGTGAGCGCCTCCAGCAGCACGAGGCCGAGCGAGTAGATGTCGGAGGCGGGGGCCGGATCGCCGCCGCGGAGCTGCTCGGGTGCGAGGTAGGCGACGGTGCCGATGACCAGGCCGGGCGACGTGAGTCGCGAGGTATCGAGGAGGTACGCGATGCCGAAGTCCGCGAGCTTCGCGCGCGGGCGGGCGCCGGGGATCTGGGGCGGGCTCAGCAGCACGTTGGAGGGCTTGATGTCGCGGTGCACGACGCCGGCCTTGTGCACGACGTGCAGCGCCTCCGCCAGCTCGGTCGCCAGATGCGCCACGATGTCGGGGGGCAGGGCGCCCGCCGCGAGTCGTGCCGCGAGCGTCGGACCGGCCACGAACTCCATGGCCAGGTACTCGGGCCGGCCGGGGACCAGGCGGGCGTCGTAGAGCGTGACGAGCGACGGGTGGTTGAGCGAGGCGAGGACCGTCATCTCGCTGTGGGCGCGCTCGGAGGAGGAACCGTCGACACCGGGCCGCATGATCTTGATCGCGACGGCACGCCCGAGCATCACGTCCTCGGCGCGGTAGACGCGCGCCATGCCGCCTTCGCCGACGCACTCGTCCAGTCGATAGCGACCGTCCAGCAGCGCAGCGGTCTCGTCGGCCTTCGCAGGTGTCATCCGCTCTCCCTGTCCGGGGCGCAGTCGCGCCGGGGCACTGTCGACGCTAGTCGGCGCGCGGCGATCGCGCCGCCTCTTGACGACGCGGCGCTCAGGCGGTCCGGCCCCAGGAGAGTCGGTGACCGGCCGCGGAGAACAGCTGCCGGCGCGGCCCACCGCAAGAGCCGCGCCGGCAGGGCCGGGTCACTGCCCGACGATCACCTCGATCTCGGCGAAGAGCTGATCGACGGCGGCATCCACCGTGATGGTCCCGAAGCCGAGCTCCTGACCCAGCGCCTTGAACTTCGCCTCGACCGACCCGTAGCCGACGATGGGCACGGGCGGCGGGTCGCCGAGCCGGTCGGCGATGGAGGCCTCGTAGTCGAGGATCTGCTGGGCGATCGCATCGAGCTCGATGCCGTCCCGCTGCGTCTCGGATGCCGGCATGCCGCGGTTCGTGCCGAAGATCGCCCCCGCCTCGGGGCTGTTGACCATGAAATCGATGAACGCGGCCGCCGCCTCGGGGTGGTCGGTCGTCTGCGCCGCCGACATCAGCATGCCGGCCTTCATGTACAGATCCTTCGCCCCCTCGTCGGTGACGGGAGGCGCCACGAGCTCGAGCTCGGTGTACGGCTCACCGAGGTTGGCGAGGTAGCCCGCACCGAAGTTGTCCCACGTGATCTCGGAGAGCTGCTCGGCCGCGTCGAAGCCGGACATCGGCGACAGCTCCTCGAGCCGCTGCTGCGGCGTGACGACGTCGTCGTCGCGCAGCGTGACGCCGCGGTTCCAGAAGTCGGCGAGCTCCTCCTTCGTGAACCCGACCTCGCCGTCCTCGGTGAAGACGGACTTGCCCTCCGAGCGCAGCGCGAGCTCGAACGTCTGGATGAAGCCGGTGGGATTGCTCCCACCCCACGCCTGGACGCCCGCCTCGTTCGCCGCATCGCGCACGTCGGACAGCCACTGGTCGTAGTCGTCCCAGTCGCCGCCGGGGAACAGCTCCGCCCCGACCTCGTCGGCGAGCATCGGGTTCTGGAACATGCCGAGCGCGTTGGTCGAGATCGGCATGCCGGCCGTCGCGTCGCCGACCTTCGCGATGTCGAGCACGTTCTGCTCGTACCCGTCGGTCGCGATGACCCCGCCGAGGTACGGGGTGAGGTCCAGGAGCAGCCCGTTCTCGGAGTACTGACGGACGTACGTCATGTCCATCTGGAACACGTCGGGAAGATCGCGCCCGGCGGCCTCGGTCTGCCGCTTCTCCCAGTACTCGTCCCAGGCGAGGAACGTCGAGTTCACCGTGATGTTCGGGTGCTCCTCGTTGAAGGCGGCGATCGCCTCGTCGTACATCTCGGCACGGACGTCGTTCCCCCAGAACGCGAAGTCGAGGGTGACCTCCTCATCCGGGTCCGGCGTGCCGGCACCCTCGGGGGCATCGCTCGCACACCCGGCGAGCAGGCCGAGCGACGCGGTCAGCGCGATCCCGGCCGCCAGTCTCCTACTGCGGAACATCATCGTCCTCTCAAGAAAGTGTTCGTTCACTATTGGTGGTGCCGCCACCGTAGTGAACGATCACCTTTACTGTCAAGGCGGCCTCAGCACGCACGCCGGACGTCGGCCATGATCGTTCACTCGCGCGCGGTGGCGTACCGTGAGACGCAGCGCGACGGACGACAGCGCGGAGGGAGACGCCGATGACCACCCAGCCGACCGGGTCGCGGCGTCCGACGATCATGGAGGTCGCCCGCCTCGCGGGCGTCTCGCACCAGACCGTGTCGCGGTATCTCCGCTTCGGCGGCGAGGGACTCAAACCCCGCACGCGCGACAGCGTCGCCGAGGCGATCGCGCAGCTGCACTACCGGCCGAACCTCGCGGCCCGTTCGATGCGCACGCGCGTGACGGGTCGCGTCGCCGTGGTGCTGCCGGCGCTCGCCTACAACCCCACGCGCATGCTCGCGGGGGCGACGCACGCCGCGCATGAGGCCGGCTACCAGGTCGAGGTCATCAGCCCCGAGGGCGGGGCCGCGGCGCGCGCGGAGCGCGTGCTCGAGCTGGCGGACTCACGCCAGGTCGACGGCATCCTGGCGCTGTCGACGGTCGACCTGCCCACGCGCGATCTCCCGGCCGATGCGGTGCTCGTCGTGGCAGCGGCGTTCGACGACGAGATGCGCGGCATGGGCGAGCTCGTCGACGCCTCCCCCCTGGAGGAGATCATCGAGCACCTCGCCGGGCTCGGCCACCGCCGCTTCCTCCATGTCGCCGGGTCGTCGCTGTTCGCGTCGGCCCGTGCGCGCGCCGCGACGTTCACCGCGACGCTCGACCGCCTGGGGCTGCAGTCCGCCGGCGTGTTCGACGGCGACTGGTCGGGCGAATCGGGGATCGCCGCGGTGGAGTCCATCCGCGCGGGCGAGGAGCCGACCGCCATCATCGCCGCCAACGACCTCGTGGCGATGGGGGTGCTCCGCGGTGCTCACCAGCGCGGCTGGAGCGTTCCGGGCGACGTCAGCGTGACCGGCTGGGACGACACCCCCGGCAGCGCCGTGCTCGTCCCGTCGCTGACCACCGTCGACGTCAACCACGAGCGCATCGGCGAGAACGCCATGGCGCGGCTCATCGCCCGGCTCCGCGGCGAGGAGCCGCGGATCGCCGACGACCCGATCGCCCGCGTCGTGTGGCGCGAGTCGACGGGACCTGCGCCGACCGCGGGCTGAGGGGTTCGGCGGGTGCCCGCCGTCCGCGCGGCGGACCCGTCGCGCTCCGCGCACGCGCTGAGCGCGCGCGCCGGTCCTCAGCGGAGCGTCTCGGTGCGCACCCGCCGGACGACCGCCGAGCGGATCTCGAGCACGGGCACGTCGCCGGTCGGACGCACCCGCGGATCGACGTAGACGCCCGACGTCGGCGACCAGGCGAACGCCCGCAGCGTCAGCGGCGCCGAGGTCAGCCGCGACCGGTACGGCGTCAGATCGATCTCCCACGGGCGGCCAGACCAGAACTGGTCGGCGATCAGCTCTTCCCCCACGTAGGCGCGGACGACGTCACCGGTCCACTTCAGCTCGAGGATCGACTGCTCGGCGTCCCACGCCTCCGCCGGCAGCGACACGTCGACGACGGCGGAATGCTCGAAGTCCTGGTCGGTCGGCGCCGAGAGGCGACCGGCCGGGCCGCCGCGTCGCACGGGGGCGACCGGGGCGGCGGCGAAGCCCGGCACGTCGAGCCGGATCGGGTGCGCACCGCCTGGCAGGGCGTACCGGGTGAAGACGGTGCCCTCGGCCGCCACCTCGGCGGGCGGCGCGTCGCGCAGCGGCGGCACCGCGTGGACGACCGCGTCCGCCGCGCCGCGGACGGCGCGGAAGCCGTCCTCGAACCAGCCGCTCCCTGGCCACAGCACGATCGTGTCGCGCCCGTCGATCACCCCGCGCCACACCGACTCGGCGGTCTCGCGGTCGAGGAACACGAGCGTGGTGTCGCCGACGATCACCTCGCAGCCGACGCCGGGCGCGGCATCCGGAATCGCATGGACGATGCCGTCGTCCACCCGGACCCGCGCACCGCGGATGTGCGAGGGGTCGACGCCCTCGAACTGCAGCTCGAGGTCGATGCCGTCGGCGGCGGCGAAGAGCACGACCGTGCCGACTGCGGTCTCGAAGCGGGTGATGGGCTGGGCGGTCGCGGTCAGCGCGCGGATCCCGCCGTACCGCTGACGCAGCGGCCAGGCGACGCACGCGCCGGTCGGCAGCGTCACCGGCTGCGACGGCACCGTGACGGCGCGATCGTCGAAGGCGACCTCGAACTGCACGTAGGCGACCGGGGGCAGGGCCGCGATCGCCGGCTGGTGGTTGTTCGCGAACAGGAACCCGCGACGCCCGTCGCCGCGGACGGCCCAGCGTGGCGCGCCGTCGCGCTGCACCGGGATGACGGCCGGTGCCGACGCGAGCTCGGTCGCGAACGCGCTCAGCATCAGGTGCTGCTGACGCAGTTTGTGGAAGTGCGGACGCTGCGAGCCGACCGTCCCCAGCGGCGCGAAGAAGTCGTAGTCGCGCACGGGCACGTCGTTGGGGTAGCCGGTCGCCTGCGACTCCTGCGTCGACGAGAGCTCGCCCTGCACCTGAGTGCCGCCGTGGAACATGTAGTAGCCCTGCCACGCCGAGCCGCTTCCGACCTTGGTGAGGGCCAGCGCCGCGACGTCGTCCGGATCCACGAGGGGGCGTCGGTGGTACGCCACCGTCATGCCGCCGCCGAGCTCGCACGTGACGAACGGCCAGGGGTCGTCGCCGCCGAGCGACGCACCGGGGCGTGCGTCGGCGGGGGCGTCGCGCAGATCGGCGCCGACCGTGAGGTCGTCGCGCACCGTGCTGTACGTGAAGTGCATGACGCCGAACGCCGGCCAGCCGGTGTCGGACTCCTCCCAGAACCCGTCGGAGTAGCCGGCGTAGACCGGGAGCACGCGTCCGCGCGGGAGCTGCGCCCCGCCCCACCCGGTCGCCGTCCACAGGCTCGCGCGCATGCCGACGTCCTCCGCGAGATCCCGCAGCGTCGCCAGATGGGGGCCGTCGTCGTAGAGCTCGTTGTCGACCTGGATGCCGACGATCGGGCCGTCCGGATGCTCCGGCGTGCGGAACAGCCCGCGCACCTGCTCCTCGATCGCCGCGTACCAGCGGCGAACGTGCTCGAGGTAGGACGGGTCGTTCGAGCGGTGCGCGAGGGGCAGCGCCTGCAGCCAGTCGGGGAACCCGCCGTTGCGCGCCTCGCCGTGCGCCCACGGGCCGATCCGCAGCATCACCGTCAGCCCCACGGCGTCGGCGAGCTCGACGAACCGTCGGATGTCGCAGGGCCCGTCCCATCGGAGCGCGCCCTCGATCTCCTCGTGGACGATCCAGAGCAGATACGTCGCGACGACGTCGATGCCCCCCGCCTTCATCTTGCGCAGCTCCCGCTCCCACCGCTCGGGACGGTCACGGCTGAAGTGGTACTCCCCCATGACCGGGATCCACGGCCGTCCGTCGCGCGTGACGAAACGACTGGTCAGCCGGATGCCGCGGGCGGCGGTCGCGTCGTCGCCCATTTCGAGCGGCGCCGGCGTGACGGGTGCCGGATCCGTCACGCGGATGCGGTGCGGGCCGGGACGGGGCCCCGTCGCGGTCTCGGCGTCGGCGGTGGACTGCTGCGGCGGGACGCCGTCGAACGGAGTGGGCACCCATCGAACCTACGCGGATGCCCGAGCCCGGCCCCATGACGATCCGACGGAGACCCTGGACGAACCGCGCGATCAGGGCTGCGGATGCTGGTGCCACCGGCTGCGGCGCAGGTCGGCCAGCGATGCCTTCCAGACAGTGTGCCGCGGGTGCGCGGTCGCGCGGCCGCGCAGGGTGGAGACGGCGGATCGGAGTGTCGTGAGATCGTGCCCGGTGCGAGGCTCAGGCGCCGGACTCCAGGACCTCCCGCGGCGAGCGCCCGCGCGGCTGCGTCGGCGCGGGGCCGGGGTCCGCGAGCGGCGGCGTGGGGAGCGTGAGCGGCGCGCCCGGCCGCACCTCCACCTCCTCTCCGAAGTGACGCAGGCGCAGCGGCTGCTCCGTCGCGGTGAGGGTGTACGTCGCGGCGTCGGCCTCGACGTCCACGCGCAGCACCGCGCCCGCGACGCGGATCCCGAAGCCGAGACCGGTGATCGGCTCCGCCAGCCGGGGCGAGAACGCGAGCCCGTCGGGCCCGTCCTTCATGCCGCCCAGGCCCGAGACCACCGCCGTCCAGACCCCCGCCAGCGCAGCGACGTGCAGCCCGTCGTCGATGTCGTCGCGCAGATCGTCGAGGTCGATCGTCGCCGCCTCGGTGAGGTAGTCGATCGCCAGTCCCAGGTGCCCCACCCACGCCGCCACCACCGACTGCGTCGCCGACGACAGCGACGAGTCGCGCACCGTGAGCTCCTCGTAGTACGCGAAGGCGCGCGCCGTCTCGTCGTCGGTGAAGCACTCGTGGTGGAACTGCAGCGCCAGCACCAGGTCGGCCTGCTTGAGCACCTGCTTGCGGTAGAGGTCGAAGTAGGGGAAGTGGTCCTGCAGCGGGTACTGGTCTTTCGACGTGGCTTCGAAGGCCCAGCGCTCGCGGCGGGTGAAGCCGGCGGACTGCTCGTGCAGGTTCCGCTGCGCGTCGAACGGCACGGCCATCGCGTCGGCGGTCACCTCCCACGCGCCGATCTCCTCATCGGTCACCCGCAGGCGCCCTGCTTCGCCGGGATGCCGCCGCGCCGCCTCGGCCGCGCCCCGCAGGTTGCTCTGCGCGGCGAGATTCGTGAACGTGTTGTCGTCGACCAGGGCCGAGTACTCGTCGGGGCCGGTGATCCCGTCGATGTGGAAGACGCCGGCGTCGTCCCACCGGCCGAGCGAGACCCACAGGCGCGCGGTCTCGACGAGGATCTCCACCCCGACCTCGCCTTCGAAGTCGACGTCGCCCGTCGCCCGGACGTGCCGGATCACCGCCGCGGCGATGTCGGCGTTGATGTGGAACGCGACGGTGCCGGCCGGCCAGTACCCCGAGCACTCGCGGCCGCTGATCGTCCGCCACGGGAACGCGGCACCGGCCAGATGCAGCTGCTTCGCGCGATGGCGCGCATGGTCGAGGGTCGACCGGCGCCAGCGCAGCGCGTCGGCCGCCGCGTCGGGGAGCGTGTACGTGAGCACGGGGAGGACGAAGGCCTCGGCGTCCCAGAAGGTGTGCCCCTCGTAGCCCGGCCCGGTGAGCCCCTTGCCGGGAATCGAGCGCACCTCGGCGCGTGCCGCCGCCTGGAGCACCTGGAACTGCGCGAACCGCGCGGCCTGCTGCAGCCGCGCCGAGCCGTCGATCCGCACGTCGGCGGCGTCCCAGTACTCGTCGAGGCAGGCCCGCTGCTGCGTCGCCAGAGCGTCCCAGCCGAGCCGGGCGGCGGTCGACACGGCGGCCTCGGCGCGGTCGCGGAGCGCGGCATCCGTCACCGCGTCCGACCACTCGTGCGCCACGAACTTCACGATGCGGATGCTGTCACCCGCCGCCAGGCGCGCGGTCACCGTCGTGCGTGCGATGTCGTCGTCCGCGTCCGTGCCGCACGAGGCATCCGCCCCGCTGATGTCGTGCTCCATCGCGACCGCGACGTGGATGCCGCTGCGACGGGTGCGGTGCAGCATCGTCGCGCCGGTCCCCGATACCGTGTGGTCCACCGGCTCGAAGGGCCTCTCGAGCGGTTCCATCACCCGGTCGTCGGGGTGGACGGGCGGCAGCGGCTCGTTCGCGACGATCTCGGAGAGCACGGTGATCTCGACGGGGCCCGACACGGCCGTCACGCGGTAGTCGATCGCGGCGACCGCGCGGTGGGTGAGCGAGACGAGCCTCGTCGATTGGACGCGGACCGACCGGCCGGCGGGCGAGGTCCACTCCACCTCGCGCGTGAGCGTGCCGGCGCGGAAGTCCAGGAACTGGGTGTGGGACGTCAGGCGACCCTCGCGGATGTCGAAGGGCTCGTCGCCCACCAGCAGCCGGATCACCTTGCCGTCCGGCGCGTTGATCAGGCTCTCGCCGACGTCGGGGTAGCCGTAGCCGTCCTCCGCGTACGGCATCGGGTGCTCCTCGAAGAGCCCGTTGAGGTACGCGCCGGACACCTCGCACGGATCGCCCTCGTCGAGGGTGCCGCGCCAGCCGATGTGCCCGTTCGACAACGAGAACACCGACTCCCGTCGCGCCTGGCGCTCGGGGTCCCACCCCGTCCAGCCGATGCCCCAGGCGGACACGTCGAAGCGGGAGCTGTGGCGCATGCCGCCATTCTCGGATGGCGGCCGGCAGGGTCCGAAGCCCTTGCGTTCGCGACGCGGCCGGGCTATCGGCCGCCGCGTCGCATCACCGCCGGAAGCGGCCCTCTGGCGGATGTGCTACCGTGGAACGTTCCCTGTCCGGGGAAATGAGTGTCGCTCCCCCTCTGCCTCAACGTGGAGAAGCAGATCCAGACGCTCACCGCACAACCCGCAGCGGCCATCTGCTCGCCGCCGCCCCTCTTCTCCGCAGAGTTCCGCATCGCCGTGAGCTCGGATTCCCACTGATGATCAGCACCTCCCTGCCTGCGCTCGACTGGCGCCAAGCCGACGACGGCGTCTTCGTGGCGACCCTCGCCGGCGAATACGCCGGTTTCGTCGACGTCGGCTCGGACGGCGCGGACGCCTACAGCAGCCGAGCCGTCCACCTCGGCCGCCACGACGCCGTCGACGCCGCCCGCGCGGCGGTCGCGGCCTCCCACTTCGAGCCGGCATCGCCGCCCGCTCGCCTCCATCGTCCGCTCCGAATGTTTCGGCGCGGCACCCCCGGTCGCTCCGGCGGCCCGAAAAGTAAAAGGAAAGACACGATGGCCACTGGCACCGTGAAATGGTTCAACTCCGAGAAGGGCTACGGCTTCATCGCACCCGATGACGGCTCGGCCGACCTCTTCGCGCACTTCAGCGCGATCACCGGCAATGGGTTCAAGGAGCTCCGCGACGACCAGAAGGTCGAATTCGACGCCGAGCAGGGCCCCAAGGGCATGCAGGCGGCGAACATCCGCCCGCTCTGATCCCTCATCCGCGCCGCCGGGCTCTCGTCACGATCGAACCGGCGGATCGGACTCCGGCGCCCGTCTCGCTTCAGCGAGGCGGGCGCTTCCGCATGCCGGGGAGCGGCCCCGGACCCCCCGTCGCGGACCTGACGATCGCCCGTGAGTCGGCGCATATTCCCCCCGCCTCATACGCATCCCCGTAGCCTGGGCACAGCGATGGGCAACCGCCTTTGGCTTCCGACGGCCATAGCGGTCCCCCATCGAAACGGTGTCATCATCTCCACATCCGTCCTCGAGTCCCGGCTCGGCCCCATCCGCCAGACCTACGCCGGCACCGCCGAGTTCCCGCCCGTCGCCCGCGCCTACACCGAGGTGTCGCAGGTGGTGCGCGAGAGCGGCCTCCTCCGGCGCACGCCGTGGTTCTACGCCATGGTCGGCGTGGCCATCACGCTCGCCTTCGGCGGCGCGGTCACCGGCTTCATCCTGCTCGGCGACAGCTGGTACCAGCTGCTCATCGCCGCAGCGCTCGGCATCCTGTTCACGCAGGTCGCGTTCCTCTCCCACGAGGCCGCGCACCGGCAGATCCTCGCGTCCGGGCCGGCGAACGACCGGCTCGCACGCATCCTCGGCAACGGGGTCGTCGGCATGAGCTACTCGTGGTGGGCGACGAAGCACACCCGCCACCACGCCAACCCGAATCGGGTCGGCAAGGACCCCGACATCGACGTCGACACGATCTCCTTCCTCGACGAGGACGCGGCCCAGGCCCGCGGCATCCGTCGCCTGATCACCCGGCGCCAGGGCTGGCTGTTCTTCCCGCTGCTGACGCTGGAGGGCCTCAACCTGCACTTCATCGCCATCCGCCACCTCGTCGGACGCGGAGAGGTCAAGGGCCGCTGGATCGAGCTCGGCATGCTCGCGGCGCGGTTCGCCGTCGTCTGGACGCCGGTCTTCGTCTTCCTGCCGCTGGGCATGGCGTTCGCGTTCCTGGGCGTGCAGCTCGCCGTCTTCGGCGTGTACATGGGCGCCTCGTTCGCCCCGAACCACAAGGGGATGCCGGTCATCGCCCCCGACGCGAAGCTCGACTTCTTCAGCAAGCAGGTCCGCACGTCGCGCAACGTGTCGGGCGGCTGGTGGGCGACGTGGCTCATGGGCGGGCTGAACTACCAGGTCGAGCACCACCTGTTCCCGAACATGCCGCGCCCGCACCTCGCCAAGGCCCGCGAGATCGTGCGCGACCACTGCCGCACGCTGGGCGTCCCGTACACCGAGACGACGCTGTGGCGCTCGTACGGCATCGTGATCGACTACCTCAACCGCGTCGGGCTCGCCGCCCGCGACCCGTTCGACTGCCCCGTCGTCGGCACCTACCGCCGGGCCTGAGCCGGCGCCACCGGACGGGCGCGTCTCGATGTCGTGACCCCCTGCGCGGGGGTGCGGTGTCGGATGCCCGTGCTTGGCTGAGCTCATGGACACCGTGACCTCCGCCGACGGCACCCCGATCGCGTACGAGCAGACGGGCGCCGGCCCGGTGGTCGTCATCGTGGGCGGCGCGTTCTCCACCGCCGCCGACGCCGCAGGGCTGGCGAGCGCGCTGGCGGATGCCGGATTCCTGGCCGTCACGTGGGACCGCCGCGCGCGAGGCTCGAGCGGCGACGCACCGGGCTCCACGCCCGAGCGGGAGGCCGAGGATCTCGCGGCGGTGATCGACGCCGTCGGCGGCCACGCGGCCGTGCTCGGGCATTCGTCCGGCGCCGTGCTGGCCCTCTTCGCGGCAGCGCGCGGAGTGCCGGTCCGGGCGCTGTTCCTGTCGGAGCCGCCGCTGCGCTTCGGTGTCGACGAGCCCGACGACGCCCTCGCCGAGCGGCTGCAGCGACTCGTCGACGAGGGCCGGCCCGACGAGGCGGTCGTGACCTTCCAGCTCGAAGGCGTGGGCCTGCCCCGCGACATGGTCGAGAGCATCCGGGCGAGCGACCAGTTCGCCGCTCTCCTCCCCCTCGCGCAGTCGACGGTCTACGACACCAACCTCGTGCGCGAGGCCTCGACGCCGAGCGATGCGATGCTGTCGGTCCGCGCTCCCGTCACGGTGCTCCGCGGCGAGCAGACGTTCCCCCTCCTGCTGACGGCGGCCGACCGCCTTGCGGAGGCTGTCGACGGGGCCGAGCTGGTCGTCGTGCCCGAGTCCGTCATGCATCGCCCCGACCCCGTGGCGACCGCGCGCGTCGTGCGCGAGCGCATGTCCTGATCGGCCGCGACCCCGGCGACGACGCCGTCAGGCCCGGAAGAACCCCACGCCGAGATCGGGGTGGTCCACGAACACCCCGTCGACGCCCGCGTCGCGGATGACGCCCCACTCCGACTCCCAGTCCCCGAACGACGACGGGCCGCCCCGCGTGCGGAACTGCCCGATGAGGAATCGGTTCTCGGGTCGGCAGGTCCACGTGTACACGCGCAGACCACGCTCGTGGGCGTCGCCGACCACGCGGGACGCGCCACTGGTGCGGCCCAGCTTGTCGGGCGCCAGGATCATGCGCTTGTCGACGCTGATGCCGTCGACCCGGCCGGCGAGGGTGTCCAGCCCGGCGGGCGCCGCGGTCTGGGCATACGTCAGGGCGGCCGTGCCGTGCGCGGCATAGAGGTCGAACGGGCGTCCCGCGGCCTCCAGCAGATACACGTACGTCGCCGGGATGCCGCGCGCCTGGAGCGCGAACAGCACGCTCGACTCGAACGCCTCGATCGTGAGCGGCAGCACCCCGGTCGCCCAGCCCGCGTCCCGGAGCTCTGCGTCGACCAGCGCGGCGATGTCCCAGCCGACCGACGCGAAGTACGTGGCGTGCTTGATCTCGAGCACGACGCCGATCTCGCGGCCGTGCTCGAGCGACGCCTCCCGCGCCGCGTCGAGCACATCGCGCAGCCGCAGCACCGGCTGCTCGCCGTCGAAGCTGGCGCTGGCCGGCCGGAGGTCGGGGATGCGCTCTCGGCAGCGCAGTGTCGAGAGCTCGTCCCAGGTGAAGTCCTCGGTGAACCAGCCGGTCAGCGAGCTGCCGTCGACGGTCTTCGTCGTGCGGCGACCGGCGAACTCGGGGCGGTCGGCGACATCCGTCGTGCCCGAGATCTCGTTCTCGTGCCGGACGACCAGCACACCGTCCCTCGAGACGACCACGTCGGGCTCCACCGCATCGACGCCCATGGCGAAGGCGAGCGCGTAGGACGAGCGGGAGTGCTCGGGACGGTAGCCGGGCGCGCCGCGGTGCCCGATGACGAGCGGGGTCCGGCGCGGCACCGTCCCACCCTAGCCGCGGCGCCCTCGACCGGCGCCGGGACCGGCGGTCGAGGCATCCGTTCATAGCCCTCTCACAGCGCGGGTCCGTGCCCGGCGGGGCGGCCGTCGGATAGTGTGGATCAACAGCATCGTGCTGGGATTCCCTTGACATTGGAGTGTGAGAGCAGTGGCCCTCAACAACCCCGCGTTCAACAACCCGGCCTTCCAGGACCCGAAGGCCGTTCAGACCTACCCCGGCGGTCCGCAGGCGGCGAACCTCGGCGGGCCCACGCAGTACGCGACGGCGCAGCATGCGGGAACGGATGCCGCGGCCCAGGCGCACCTCGAGGGCATGTACGCGGCCCCGTCCGCCGGTGCCGTCGAGACCGGTCGCATGACGATCGAGGACACCGTCTGGAAGACCCTCGGCCTCTTCGCCGTCCTCCTGGTCACCGCCACGGTCGGCTGGGTGTGGACCATGGCCGGCGTCACCCCCGCCAACCCGAACCCGTCGATCCTCCCCTGGATGCTCGGCGCCCTCGGCGGCTTCGTGCTGTCGCTCGTCGTGATCTTCGGCTCGCGCAAGAAGGTGCGGCCGGGCCTCATCATCGCGTACGCCGCGTTCGAGGGTCTGTTCGTCGGCGGCATCTCGGCGTTCTTCGAGTTCATCTGGCCCGGCATCGTCGTGCAGGCGACGCTGGCCACGCTGTCGGTCGTGGGCGTGACGCTCGCGCTCTTCGCCAGCGGCAAGGTCCGCGCCTCCAAGCGCGCGACGAAGATCTTCATGATCGCGATGATCGGCTACCTCGTGTTCTCGCTGATCAACGTCGGCCTCATGCTCTTCAACGTCCCGATCGCCGGCGGCGCCTTCGGCCTGCTGAGCCAGGAGTTCATGGGCATCCCGCTCGGCCTCATCATCGGCGTGCTCGTGGTCATCATGGCCGCGTACTCGCTGGTGCTGGACTTCGACCAGGTGCAGCAGGGCGTGCGCAACGGCGCCCCGCGTCAGTACGCCTGGCTCGGCGCGTTCGGCATCATGGTGACCGTCGTCTGGCTGTACGTCGAGATCCTTCGCATCCTCGCCATCCTGCGCGGAAGCGAGTGACCCGCAGCTGATCACGGAGGGCCGTCCCGGAAGGGGCGGCCCTCCGTCGTTGCGGCGACGGCCTCCCGCCGCAGCGAGGAGGGTCGCCTATAGTGGCGCCATGACCGCACCGAGGCGGGCTCGCACGAGAGCAGGCGTCATCGCCCTGTGGGCGGTCCTCCTCGGCCTGGCGTCCCCGTTGCTCGGCGCGACGCCGGCCATGGCCGAGCTCGGGTACGCGCCGGCCGAGTGCTCCGTCGACGTCCCCGAGCAGCACGCCCACCGGGTCACGTGCGGCATCCTGACCGTGCCGGAGGGCCGAGGCGGCGCCGGCGACCCGGCGCGCGAGCTGCAGCTCCCGGTGGTCAGGGTGAAGAGCACCTCGGACGCGCCGGCCGCCGACCCGCTGATCTTCCCCACGACCGGGGGCCCCGGCGGCGGCAGCGTGTCGGCGCTCTGGTACTTCCTCGACCACGCGCAGTGGGCCACCGACGACCGCGACGTGATCATCGTCGAGCAGCGCGGCGACGTCGATGCCGAACCCACGCTCGACTGCCCGGAGCTCGACACGAGCGCCCTGGCCGAGGACGGGCGGCTGCCCACGGGAGCGGCGCTCGCCGAGCGGCGCGCCGCGCTCCTCTCGGAGTGCCGCGAGCGCCTCCTCGCCGACGGCATGGATCTCGCCGCCTACACGAGCGCGGCGAGCGTGGCCGACCTCGCGGATCTGCGAGCCGCGCTCGGCTACGACCAGTGGAACCTGTACGGCGTCTCGTACGGGTCGCGACTGGCGATGACGGTGATGCGCGACCGGCCCGACGGCCTGCGCGCGGTCGTGCTGGACGGCGTGTACCCCCCGAACATCGACCGCTTCGAGCTGACCCCGCAAGCGCTGCGGGGCTCCATCGACTGGCTGCTGGCGGCGTGCGCCGCGGACGCGGACTGCCACGAGCGGTACCCCGACGTAGAGGGCTCCCTCGAGCGGGTGCTCGAGCGCACCGCCCGCGAACCGATCACCGTGGCGGTGCGGGACCCCGGGACGGGCGGCACGCTGCAGCTCGAGATCGCGGACGACGACATCATGGGCGGCCTGTTCGACGCCTTCTACGACGCCGCGACGGTGCGGGTGCTCCCCTTCGTCATCGATCGCCTGGACCGCGGCGATGACGGCGTCGTCGTTCCGCTCGCGCAGCGTGCCATCGACAACGCGGATTCGCTCAGTGAAGGGCTGAACCTGTCCATCGAGTGCGCCGAGGAGGTCCCGTTCAACGACCCGGCGCTCATCGAGGAGACGACGTCCGCCGACCCGCTGCTCACCCACTACGCGGGCTTCGCGCCGGTCAGCGAGGATTGCGCGGTGTGGAACGTGCCCGCGCTCCCCGCGAGCGAGAACGACCCGGTCTCCAGCGCCATCCCCACGCTCATCACGAGCGGCCGGTTCGACCCGGTGACGCCGAGCGCGTGGAGCGAACCCGCCGCCGCGGGTCTGACGGCGGCCTACCGCTACGAGTTCCCGGGCATGGGGCACGGAGCGGTGTGGGGCAACTGGTACGAGCCGTGCGCGGCATCCGTCGCCGCCGCGTTCCTCCGCGACCCGTCGGTCGAGCCCGACACGTCGTGCATCGGCGACGCCGACCCGATCGACTTCCTCACCGCCACCGACATCCGTCCCACCACCGCGGTCTACCGGCTCGACGCGGATCTCGTCCGGAGCCCGAACCCATGGCAGATCGGCATCGCGGGGGTCACGGTGATCGGCCTCGGCCTGATCCTCCTCTACACGCTCGGCTACGGCGTCCACCGTCTCGTGCGGCGCCACGGCGAGGCACCGGACGGCGCCGTGCTCACGGCGGGGATCGCCGCCGGGGCGAACCTGGCGTTCGTGGGAGCCCTCGCGCTCATCCTGCTGCGCACCGAGCCGCTCGTCCTCGGCTTCGGGCTCCCCACCGGCACCTGGCCGATCGTGCTGCTGCCGCTCGTCGGCATGGTGTTCACCGTCATGCTCGGCGTGCTCCTCGTGCGGGCCGGCATCACCCGCGAAGGCGCCGTCGGCCACGTCGTGGCGCTGTGGATCGCCGCGGCCGTCCTCGTCGTGTTCGCCGTCTGGGTCCTGGTGCGCGGGCTCGTCGTCTTCTGACGACCGCGCGCACAGGATCGGAGGTTCTGGCCGACCCGCCGCCCGTGGTGGCCGGGCGGCGGCGTGTCGGCCGAGGCATCCGATCCTGCGCACGTTCTGCTGTGGGCGGAACGGCTCGCGACCTGCGCCGCCGGCGTCTTATCGTGACGCCATGGCCGAGATCATCCCGCTGCCGACCGCGCCCGCCTCGAGGTCCGCACCGCGCCACCCCGAGCCGCTCTGGCGAGACGCCCTCGGCGACCGCCTGCGCCGGCTACGCCACGAGCGCGGCGAACGGCTCGCCGACACCGCCGACCGCGCCGGCGTCTCGCCGCAGTACCTGTCCGAGATCGAGCGGGGCATCAAGGAGCCCTCGAGCGAGATGATCGCCGCCGTCGCCGGGGCGCTCGAGGTCACGCTGATCGAGCTCACCGCCGGTGTCGTCGACGACCTCCGGTCGCGGGCGACCGAGCGCGCGGTGGCCGGATGCCGCGCCGCGTACTCGCTGGCCGCCTGAGCCGTCCGGCGCCCCGGCCGGGCGGGGCGTCAACCCCTGGCCGATGTCGCGGGGCGTCGCTAGCGTGGGCCGGGTGACGCCTGCCAAGACGGAAGCCGAGCTCCTCCAGATCGACGGGCACGAGGTGCGCATCTCGAGCCCCGGCAAGATCGTGTTCCCGGATCCCGGCATCACCAAGCTCGACGTGGTGCGGTACTACCTCGCGGTGGCCGAGGGCGCCCTGCGCGGCGCGGGCGGACGCCCCATGGTGCTCAAGCGCTTCCCGAAGGGCATCGACGCCGAGCCGTTCTTCCAGAAGCGCGTGCCCGAGAACCATCCCGACTTCGTCGACACCGCGACGCTGCAGTACGCCCGGGGCACCTCGGCCGAAGAGGCGGTGATCCGGGATGCCGCGGGCCTGGCGTGGGTCGTCAACCTCGGGTGCCTCGACCTCAACCCGCACCCCGTGCGCGCGGAGGACCTCGACCATCCCGACGAGCTGCGCATCGACCTCGACCCGATGCCCGGCGTCGACTGGTCGCAGATCGTCGACGTGGCCTTCGTCGCCCGAGACGTGCTCGACGACGTGGGCCTGGTGGGATGGCCGAAGACGAGCGGGTCGCGCGGCCTGCACATCCTGGTGCGGATCGCGCCCCAGTGGGACTACAAGCAGGTGCGCCTCGCCGCCGAGACGCTCGCGCGCGAGGTCGAGAACCGCGCACCCGGCCTTGCGACGGCCCGCTGGTGGAAGGAGGAGCGCGGCGAGAGCGTGTTCGTCGACTTCAACCAGAACGCGAAGGACCGCACCGTGGCATCCGCGTACTCCATCCGGCCGCTTCCCGACGCGCGCGTGTCGACACCGCTCGACTGGGACGAGGTGCGGGCGCGTCGCCCCGAGGAGTTCACGGTGCTCACCGTGCCGCAGCGCTACGCCGACCTCGGCGACCCGCACGCCGGCATCGACGACGCCGTCGGCACCCTCGACGGCCTGCTGCGCCTGGCCGAGGAGCTGGGTCCCGCCGAGAAGCCGCCACGCGGCGGCGACGGCTCTGGCCGGCGGCAGTCCACGATGCCGCTCATCGAGGTCGCCCGCACCAAGACGAAGCCCGAGGCCACCGCCGCGCTCGACGAGTGGACGAAGCGGCATCCGTCGGTCGCCGCCCAGCTGCACCCCGCCGACGTGATGGTCGACGGGATGCGCGGGTCGAGCTCGCTCTGGTACCGCGTGCGGGTGAACCTGCAGCACGTGCCCGAGTCCGAGCGCCCGCCGCAGGAGGAGCTCATCGCCGACTACGACCCCTGGGAGGGCAAGGTCTGGCCGGGCGCGACCGAGGAGTGAGTGTGCCGGCGGGCGGGCGGGCTCACCGCTCCGCGAGCACGTGGTCGGCGAGCCCGTAGGCCACGGCGTCGGCCGCAGTGAAGACGCGGTCGCGGTCGGTGTCGGCTCGGAGCTTCGCGGCATCCTGCCCGGTGTGCCGCGCGAGGATCTGCTCGACCTCGCCCCGCACGCGCACGAGCTCGTCGGCCTGCAGGATGAGGTCGGGGATCGCGCCCCTCCCCTGGCCGGCCGGCTGATGCAGCACGACGCGCGCGTGGGGCAGCACCGAGCGCTTGCCCGGCGCACCCGCGGCCAGCATCACCGCGCCCACGCCGATCGCCTGCCCCACGACCGTGGTGGCGACATCCGGCCGCACGTGCTGCATCGTGTCGTACACCGCGAGCATCGCCGACGGGTCGCCGCCCTCGCAGTTGATGTAGAGCTGGATGTCACGCTCCGGGGAGTCCGCGTCGAGGTGCAGCAGCTGCGCGATGAGCGCGTTCGCGACGCCGGCGTCGATCCCGGTGCCGAGGTAGACGACGCGCTCCGCGAGCAGGTGCGAGTAGACGTCCATGATGCGATCGCCGCGCGGATGCTGCGCCACGACGTTGGGGATCGCGTACGAGCTCACGCCGCCACCTCCGCCGGGCCGAGGCCGAGCCCGGCCGGACGCCGCCGGCGCGGGACGACCTGCGCGAAGTCCGCGACGACGCCGTCGATGAACCCGTAGTCCTGCGCCTCGGCGGCGGTGTACCAGCGGTCGTGCAGCGAGTCGTCGAAGATGCGCTCGACGCTCTGGCCGGTGTCGTGTGCGATGAGGCCGAGCACGGTGTCGCGCATGTGGCGCAGGTCGTCGGCCTGCACCTCGACCTCCACCGCCGAGCCCCCGATCCCCGCCGAGCCCTGGTGCATGAGGATCCGCGCGTGCGGCAGGGCGCGCCGCTTGCCCTTCGCGCCCGCCGACAGCAGGAACTGCCCGGCACTGCACGCCAGCCCGAGGGCGAGCGTCGCGACGTCGTTGGGGATGAGGTTCATGACGTCGCGGATCGCGAGCATCGAGGGCACCGACCCGCCGGGCGAGTGGATCCACAGCGCGATGTCGGATGCCTCGTCCTCCGCCGCGAGCGCGAGGAGCTGCGTCGCCAGCAGCGTGCCGTTGTCGTCGTCGAGGGGGCCGTCGAGCACGAGCACGCGCTGGTGGAGCAGCTCGCGCCGCGCCTCGGCCCCGAACCGGGGGATTCTGCCTTCGTCTGTCATGCCCCCAGCCTGCGCCGCGCCGGCCGCCGCGGCATCCGTTTCCGCTCCCGGCCGCTCTGCCCTCAGCGGAGCGCCCGCTCAACCCCTTTGACTTGCGCTGTACGCACGCGAAAACCCGGAAACGGCGTACATACAGCGCAAGTGAACCCAGGCGAAGGGGCGGCGTGGCGCGCAAGGGGCGACGGGCGACGGTCAGGGCGGCGAAGGCGTCGCGCCGGGGCTGTCGAAGACGCTGCTCAGGCGAGCCGATGCATCAGCGTGCGCGCGGAGGGAAGCGCCGCGACCGCTGCGAAGCCGTGCCGGTCGAACATGGCGACGGTGCCGGTGGAGAACCCGGCGGGCAGCTCGCCGCCTCGTCTCGAGGTGTCGACGGGGTAGGCCTCGAGAGCGGTCGCTCCGTGCTCGAGGGCGTGGTCGAGGGCCGCCGTCAGGAGCGCCGCGCCGACGCCCGCGCGGCGTCGCGCGGGCGGCACGAGGATGCAGTAGATCGCCCACACACCCGGGTCGTCCGCCGCGTACGGGCTGTGAGCGCGTACGAGTCGGCTCGCCAGGACGTGCCGCACCCGCACGCGCGGCTCGACGCCGCACCAGCCGACGGGCGCGTCCGCGCCGAAGGCGACGAGACCTCGCGGCGGATCGAGACTGCGCACCTGCTCGCGCAGGAGGTCTCGCCGGGATTCGCGGGTGGTGCGGCGCGCGTCCGCATTCTCGAGGATGTGGAACTGGCACAGGCAGTTGCGCGACGAGGCGTCGGCCTGCATCACGGTGTCGACGGCATCCCATCCCGCCTCCGTCGCCGGGAGCACCCGTACGTCCATGGCCCGACGGTACGGCCCCCCACCGACATCGCCGAGCGTCGGAGCGCGGCTCGGCCGGCTCACTTGCGCTGTATGCACACGAGAACCGGAAACGGCCTAGATACAGCGCAAGTGAACCCAGGGGTACGTGCGACGGGGCGACGGGTCAGGGGCGGCGCGGGGGGCGTTCGACGGCGGTGCGGAGGGCGTCGACGAGGGCCGGGCGCACGGCGTCGGGCGTGAAGGCAGCGGCCGCACGGCGCGCCCGGGACGACAGGTCGGCGCGCCGGGCGTCGTCTCGCAGCAGCTCGACGATCGCGGTCGCCAGCGCGTCGACGTCGCCGGGCGGCACCATCACCCCCGCGTCCCCGACCGCTTCGCGGGGGCCGTACCGGACGTCGGTCGACACCACCGGAAGCCCGCGGGCGAGGGCCTCGGCGATCGACAGACCCTGTCCCTCGAACGCGGTGGACGTGACGAACAGCGCCGACCGGTCGAAGATCGCGTCCCGGTCGCTCGTCGAGCCGCGGAGGGTGACGGATGCCGCCACCCCCAGCTCCTCGATCAGCTCCTGCAGCTCGTCCCGCAGCGGGCCCTCGCCGTAGATGTCGAGGCGCGCGTCGGGCAGTTCCGCCGCCACCCGCGCCCAGGCGCGGATCGCGAGGTCGACGCGCTTCTGCGGTGCCAGCCGGTTGAGCATCACGACCCGGAGCGGGTCGCGGGATGCCGCGCCCGGAGGCTCCGCGCCGAGCTCGATCGTGTTCGGCACGACGTTCAAGGTGCCTGGATCGCCGAACCGGGCGGCGATCTCGTCGCGCTGCGCGGCCGTGGGGAACAGCACGGCGTCGTAGCGGTCGACCGTCGAGAGCCACCGCTGCCACATGCCGGTCACGGGGGCGTCGGGATCGTCGTGCGGCGCCGGCAGGTGCGAGTTGTGGACGGTGTGCACCAGCCGCACGCGCGGGTCGTCCCAGTCGACCATCGCCTCGCCGATCTGGCGCGACTCGAGGATCACGACCAGCATCCGGTCGGGATCGCCGGCCGCCGCCCGCCGGGCCTCGGCGATGGCCGTCAGCCATGCGGCGTACAGGCTGCGGAATCCGCGGAGCACGCGGTCGCCGTCCGGGGCGTGAACGATGATCGCGGCACCCGAGAGATGCCAGGTCGGGTCGTCGCGGAACACAGGCAGCGACACGATCGGCCGGCCCGCGGCATCCGTCACCACCCGGTACTCGATGCCGGGATCCGCCGAGTCGGTCGCCGGCGCCCCGGCCGCGAAGAGCCAGGAGGGGTCCGCGACGAGGTCGTCGAAGAGGTTGCGGGCGGATGTGGTGCGCTCGAGCAGACCGGCGTCGACGAACGCCTGCCGCTGCGCGGCGTGCGCCTCGGGCGACGCTCCGTCGACGCTCAGCAGCAGCGGGTCGGCTGCGCCGGCGGATGCCAGCAGCCGCAGGCGGGTAGGCACCGCAACGGCGAAGCCGCCGTCCAGGCCGAGAGCGACGCGGCTGCCGAGCAGCACGTAGTCGGCGTCGGGAAGGGCGTCGTCGGGGGCCGCAGTCACGCGTCCATCCTCCCGCACGGGGCGGGGACGCCGGCACGATCAGGCGACGGAAACGGCGGATGCCCCGAACCGGCGAGGTTCGAGGCATCCGTTCACGTCACTCCCACTCGATGGTCCCCGGCGGCTTCGACGTGACGTCGAGCACGACGCGGTTGACCTCGCGCACCTCGTTCGTGATGCGGTTGGAGATGCGGGAGAGCACGTCGTAGGGCAGGCGCGTCCAGTCCGCGGTCATCGCGTCCTCGGACGACACCGGTCGCAGCACGATCGGGTGGCCGTAGGTGCGGCCGTCGCCCTGCACGCCCACCGAGCGGACGTCGGCCAGGAGCACGACCGGGCACTGCCAGATCTCGCCGTCCAGCCCCGCCCTGGTCAGCTCCTCGCGGGCGATGGCGTCGGCGTCACGCAGGATCTCGAGACGGTCAGCGGTGACCTCACCCACGATCCGGATGCCGAGGCCGGGGCCCGGAAAGGGCTGTCGCGCGACGATCGCCTCCGGGAGGCCGAGTTCGCGCCCGATCGCGCGCACCTCGTCCTTAAAGAGGGTGCGCAGTGGCTCGACGAGCTCGAACTGCAGGTCCTCGGGGAGGCCGCCGACGTTGTGGTGGGACTTGATGTTCGCCGTGCCCGTGCCGCCGCCGGACTCGACCACGTCGGGGTACAGCGTGCCCTGCACGAGGAAGCGAATGGGCTCGCCCTCGGCCGCGGCCTCGGCGACGAGGTCGGCCTGCACCTTCTCGAAGGCGCGGATGAACTCGCGGCCGATGATCTTGCGCTTCTGCTCCGGGTCGCTGACGCCGGCGAGCGCCGACAGGAACTGCTCGCGCGCGTCGACGGTCACCAGGCGCACGCCCGTGGAGGCGACGTAGTCCTGCTCGACCTGCTCGCGCTCGCCCTTGCGGAGGAGACCGTGGTCGACGAACACGGCGACGAGCTGGTCGCCGACGGCCTCGTGCACGAGGGCCGTCGAGACGGCCGAGTCGACGCCGCCCGACAGAGCCGACAGCACGCGGCCCGAGCCGACCTGCGCCCGGATCTTCTCCACCTGCTCGGCGATGACGTTGCCGCTGTTCCAGTCGGCCGGGAGCCCCGCCGCCTTGTGCAGGAAGTTCTCGATGACGTTCTGCCCGTAGTCGGTGTGCTTGACCTCGGGATGCCACTGCACGCCGTAGAAGCGGCGCTCGTCGCTGCCGAACGCGGCGACGGGCGTGGCATCCGTCGACGCGAGCACGTCGAAGCCCTCGGGCGCGCGCGACACCTGGTCGCCGTGGCTCATCCACACGTTCTGCTCGGTGGGCTGACCGGCCAGCAGCACGCCGCCGTCACCGCTGACCGCGGCATCCGTCGCCCCGTACTCGCGCAGGCCGGTGTGCGCGACCTCGCCGCCGAGCGCCTGCGCCATGACCTGGAAGCCGTAGCAGATGCCCAGCGTCGGCACGCCGAGGTCGAACACGCCGGTGTCCAGCGACGGCGCCCCCTCCTCGTACACCGAGGACGGTCCGCCCGAGAGGATGATGCCCACCGGGTTCTTCGCCGCGATGTCCTGGGCGGTCGCGGTGTGCGGCACGATCTCGCTGTAGACGCCGGCCTCGCGCACGCGGCGGGCGATCAGCTGCGCGTACTGCGCACCGAAATCGACGACGAGGACGGGACGCTGGGAGGTCTCGGTCTGTTCGGTCAACGCTGGTTCTCCGTGGGGATCGCGGGGGCGGGGGTCGCAAGTGAGTCGGCGGCGGTCGAGCGCTCGGTGCCCGCGTGCAGCTCCGCCGCCTCGCGCTCGGCGAGATAGGCCTTCACGTCACGGCCGACGCGGGCCTCCATGAAGAACGACAGCAGCGGCACGATGCCGCCGGCGGCGAGCATCGCCAGGCGCCACAGGTTCCAGCGCATGAGGCTCCACACGCGGAAGCACGAGATGAGGTAGACGACGTAGAACCAGCCGTGGGCGACGAGGATGCCCAGCGACAGGTTGAACCCGTCGCCGGTCGATTCGAGACCCGCAGCGGTCTCGACGACCGGCGCGAACCACAGGAGGCCGCCCGATCCGCCGAGGAACAGCTCGTAGCCGAGCGCGTACTTGGCGATCATCTCGGCGACCAGCAGCAGCAGCATGGTGCCCGTGATGACCGAGCAGACCTGGTAGAACCTCAGGGCTCCGCGGATCGCCGGAAAGGAAGCGAGCTTCGGGGCGCGGGGCATGGCCCCAGTCTACCCGCGGGATTCCGTGCGCCCGTCGGGGCCTGTGGCCGTGGCATCCGCCTCGTCGTCGTCCTCGAAGTCCTCGAGCTCCCGCTCCCACGCGTCCTTGGCGAGGCGATACCAGAGGTAGAACGCGAAGCCGGCGAACACGGCCCACTCGACCGCGTAGAAGATGTTGAGCCAGTTGACGCTGGAGGTCTCGGCCGGCGCCGGCGACGAGATCGCCTCGAGTCCGCCGAACGGCTCGTCGGAGGTCAGGTAGGGCCGGTAGACGAACAGCTCCTCGACGTCGTTCCACTGGCCGAGGAGCATCGCCGGCGACATGCGCGTCATCGTCTGCGGGTCGGCCCCGGCGGGCGGCGGCACGGGGCCCTCGTCCGAGATGAGGCGTCCGGTGACGGCGACGGAGCCGAGGGCGGATGCCTCGTCGTCCAGCCTTTCGACGGCGGCGAGCGCGTCGTCCTCCGACGCCGCCCAGCCGAGCGCCACCGCGATGGAGGTCGGCTCGCCCGCTTCCGTCTCGGTCTCGTCCAGCCGCAGCTGGCCCGTGACCCAGTACCCCTCGACGCCGTCGTTGAAGCGCGACTGGACGATCAGGAAATCACCGGGGACGAGCCGGCCGGAGGTCTCGACGCGCTGGCCGACGAGCGGCTCGGGGAGGTACTCCCCCGGCTGGGCGACGTCCGAGAGCGGGCGGACGTCCTCCGTGACGCCGGGCGGCAGCGGGTCGGTGTCGATGGCGCGTCCGAGCTGCCACTGCCCGAGCCACGCGAAGACGCCGGCCACGACCAGGCACAGCAGCAGCATTCCGATCCACGCCGGTCGGAGCATGACCTCCCGCAGCGTCGGAGGGAACGCCTCTGGGGGATCGGTGGGGGCGGCGGGGTCGGGGTGCGCGGGGTCGGCGTCGGGTCCTCCGGGCTCGGAGGGATCGGCGGGGTCGGGGTGCGCGGGGTCGGCGTCGGGTCCTCCGGGCTCGAAGGGATCGGCGGGGTCGACTGGTCCGGCGGGCTCGGCGTCGGGTTGCGGCCGCTCGGCAGCCGGTCGACCCGGCTCCCCGGCTCCGCCGGCCGCGGGGCCCGTCGAAGGGTCGGTCATGGCATCCGTCATCCCGCGGCGTACGGGGCGACGACCACCTCGACGCGCTGGAACTCCTTGAGGTCGGAGTATCCGGTGGTGGCCATCGACTTGCGGAGGGCCCCGATGAGGTTCGCGGTGCCGTCGGCGACGGGCGCCGGGCCGTAGAGGATCTCCTCGAGCGAGGCGACCTGGTCCACCTTCACTCGGCGGCCGCGCGGCAGCTTGGCGTGGTGCGCCTCGGGGCCCCAGTGGAAGCCCCGGCCCGGGGCATCCGTCGCCCGCGCCAGCGCCACCCCGAGCATGACGGCGTCGGCGCCCATCGCGATCGCCTTGACGATGTCGCCCGACGTGCCCACGCCGCCGTCGGCGATGACGTGCACGTAGCGCCCGCCCGACTCGTCGAGGTAGTCGCGCCGCGCCCCGGCGACGTCGGCGACCGCCGTGGCCATGGGGGCGTGCAGCCCGAGTGTGACGCGCGTGGTCGACGCGGCGCCGCCGCCGAAGCCGACGAGGACGCCCGCCGCGCCGGTGCGCATGAGGTGCAGAGCCGCGGTGTACGTCGACGCGCCGCCCACGATGACAGGGACGTCGAGGTCGTAGATGAACTTCTTGAGGTTGAGCGGCTGGTCGACCGACGAGACGTGCTCGGCCGACACCGTGGTGCCGCGGATGACGAAGAGGTCGACACCGGCGGCGACGACGGTCTCGTAGAGCTCCTGGGTGCGCTGGGGGGTGAGCGCGCCGGCGACGGTGACGCCCGCGGCGCGGATCTCGGCGAGCCGGTCGCGCACCAGCTCGGGCTTGATGGGCTCGGCGTACAGCTCCTGCATGCGGCGGGTCGCGGCGGCCTTCTCGAGGCCGGCGATCTCGGCCAGCAGCGGCTCGGGGTCGTCGTAGCGGGTCCACAGGCCCTCGAGGTCGAGCACGCCCAGGCCGCCGAGCTGGCCGAGCATGATGGCCGTGCGCGGGCTCACGACCGAGTCCATCGGGGCGCCCAGCACCGGGATGTCGAAGCTGAAGGCATCGATCGTCCACGCGGTCGAGACGTCCTCGGGGTTGCGGGTGCGCCGCGAGGGCACCACCGCGATGTCGTCGAACGTGTAGGCGCGGCGTGCGCGCTTGGCCCGGCCGAGCTCCATGTCCATGCTCACCCGACCAGCCTACCGGGCGGGCTTCCCGCCGCCCGAAGCCCCCGGTCGCGGTAGGTCTTCCTCCCGGGTTTTGGGGCGCGCCGCGCGCGTTCGCCTCGGGTTTGGGGCTCGCCGCGCGCGTTCACCTCCGGGTTTGGGGCGCGCCGCGCGCGTTCACCTCGGGTTTGGGGCGCGCCGCGCGCGTTCACCCCGGGTTTGGGGCGCGCCGCGCGCGTTCACCCCAGGTTTGGGGCGCGCCGCGCGCGTTCGGGGCGTACGCGGTGCGCCCCGAACGGGCGTGAGGCGCCCCAAACCCGGCGGGGTGAGGTCGGGGCCGGGACTGGCGCGGATGACGGATGCCGCGGGGCGAGGCATCCGTCACTCGCGCGCGGATCCGGAAACCGGAGTTGTGCACCGTTTCCGGAGCGCACGGCCGCGTCCGATCCGGAAAGCGGCCGGAAGTCCGAATTCCGGATCCGGGAACCGAGCGAGTGGAAGGCGGCCAGGTCCGCCGCCCTGTAATGCGGGATGACGGATGCCGCGGGGCGAGGCATCCGTCACCGCGCCTGGATCCGGAAACCGGAGTTGTGCACCGTTTCCGGCGCGCACGGCCGCGTCCGATCCGGAAAGCGGCCGGAAGTCCGAATTCCGGATCCGATAATCAGGCGAGAGGACCGTCCACCAGCCCCTTGCCCCGGTCGGGACCCGCCGGGCTCTCGCAACCATTCCCGGGGTTTGGGGCGCGCCGCGCGCATCTGGGGCGTACGCGGTGCGCCCCAACCGGACGTGATGCGCCCCAACCCGGCGAAGGTTAGGTCGCCAACCCGGGAGAGGTGAGGTCGGGGCGACGACGGAGGCGGGTGACGGATGCCGCGACCCGAGGCATCCGTCACCGCGCACGCGCGACGCGCGCCTCGTCCCACACCGGCTCGCCGGACTCGAACACCCGGCCGTCCGCCCCGAAGACCAGGAAGCGGTCGAACGACTTCGCCAGCCACCGGTCGTGCGTCACCGCGAGGACGGTCCCCTCGAAGCGGGCGAGCGCATCCTGCAGCGCCTCGGCCGAGACGAGGTCGAGGTTGTCGGTCGGCTCGTCCAGCAGCAGCAGCGTCGCGCCGGACAGCTCGAGCAGCAGGATCTGGAAGCGCGCCTGCTGCCCGCCCGACAGGCTGCCGAACGCCTGCTCGGCCTGCGCCACGAGCCCGTAGCGGTCGAGCGCGCCGGATGCCGCCTCCCGCGGGAGCCCGGACCGCGCGTCCTCGCCGCGGTGCAGGATGTCCAGCAGCGTGCGGCCTTCGAACTCCGGATGACGGTGCGTCTGCGCGAACCAGCCCGGGACGACGCGCGCCCCGAGCACCGCGCGCCCCGTGTGCGAGACCGGCGCGAGCGCGGCGCCGGTCGTCGTCACATGTCCGAGCCGGCCGTCGGGGTCGGTGCCGCCGCGGGCGAGCAGCCGCAGGAAGTGCGACTTGCCCGAGCCGTTCGAGCCGAGCACCGCGACGCGGTCGCCGAACCACACCTCGAGGTCGAACGGCTTCATGAGCCCGGTGAGCTCGAGCTGCTCGGCCACCACCGCGCGACGGCCGGTGCGCGACCCTCGCAGGCGGACGTCCAGCTCCTGCTGCCGCGGACGCTCCTGCGGCGGCCCCGCCTCCTCGAACTTTCGCAGCCGCGTCTGGGCCGCACGGTAGCGGGAGGTGAAGCTGTCGTTGGCGGTGGCCTTGACCTTGAGCGTCGCGACGAGCTCCTTCAGCTTCGCGTGCTGCTCGTCCCAGCGCCGCCGCAGCTCGTCGAGGCGCGCCATCCGGTCCTCCCGCGCACGGTGGTAGGTGCCGAACCCGCCGCCGTGCACCCACGCCGTGCTCCCGGCGCCGCCCGCCTCGAGCGTCACGATCCGGTCGGCGGCACGCGCGAGCAGCTCCCGGTCGTGCGACACCAGCAGCACCGTCTTCGCGGTCTCGCGCAGACGCTCCTCGAGCCACCGCTTGCCCGGGACGTCGAGGTAGTTGTCGGGCTCGTCCAGCAGCAGGACCTGGTCGGGCCCGCGCAGCAGCGCCTCCAGCGCGAGCCGCTTCTGCTCGCCGCCGGAGAGCGTGGCCAGCTCGCGGAACCGGGCACGGGAGAACGGGATGCCGAGGGCCGCCGTCGTGCACGTGTCCCAGACGGTCTCGTACTCGTAGCCGCCGGCCTCGGCGTAGTCGGCGATGGCGCCCGCGTACCGCATCTGCGTGTCGAGGTCGTCCTGCTCGATGATCGCCGCCTCGGCGTCCTCGAGCTCGCGCGCGGCGCGGCGCACCCGATCGGGGGCGACCGCGATCAGCAGATCGTGCACCGTCTGCCCCGGCTCGCCGTGGCCGACGAACTGGTCCATGACGCCGAGCCCGCCATCGATCGAGACGACGCCCGAGAGCGCCGGGGTCTCGCCGCGGATGATGCGCAGCAGCGTGGTCTTGCCCGCGCCGTTCTGCCCGATGAGCGCGGTCGTCGACCCCTCGCCGACCCGGAACGAGACCTCGTCGAGGAGCGGCCGGCCGTCCGGCAGCGCATACGAGACGGCGGCGATGTCGATGTACCCCACGGTGTTCCTTCACTGCTCCGCGGGACCGGGCGTTCCGGTGGGGAGCCGACCAGACTACCGCAGGACTCCGGTGCGGCTCAGGCCCCCGGCCGCCTCAGCACGCCGGCCGCCCCCGGCCGCCTCAACACCCCGGCCGGCCACGGCCGCCTCAGGCCGCGGCCGCCTCAGGCCGCGGGTGCGGCGTAGCGGCCGGACTTGATCGCCCGTTCCCGTGCCTTGGCCGCTTCGACCTCGCGATTCTTGGGCGGGGCGGTGGCGACGAGATCGTCGAGGAGGTGCTGGGTCACGTGGGCGATGTCGTGCACCGCGCGGTCGAACGCGTCTTGGTTCGCCTTCGAGGGCTTCGTGGTGCCCGCGATCTTGCGCACGTACTGGAGCGCGGCCGCGTGCACCTCGTCGGAGCTCGCCGCCGGCTCGAAGTTGTGGAGCGTGTGGATGTTCCGGCACATGCCCCCGACGATACGCCGCGCCCCAGACGGCGGCCAAGGGGCGGCATCCCCCGATCAAACGGCATCGAGATCGCACCATCTCGCCGAGATCACACGTCGCGGGCGCCGACAACGTGCGCTTTCGACGAGATCACACGATCTCGACGGATGCCGCGACCCGACGCGCTAGCGACGAGATCCCAGATGTCGACGGACGCCGCGCCCCGGACGGCGGCCAAGGGGCGGCATCCCCCGATCAGACGGCGCCGAGATCGCGCCCTCTCGCCGAGATCACACGTCGCGGGCGCCAACAACGTGCGTTCTCGACGAGATCACACGATCTCGACGGATGGCCGGCGACAGAGAGTCGACGGATGCCGCCGCGACCCGACGTGCTCGGTCAACCCTTGCCGCGCAGCAGGCGGGTGAGCGGCCCGTCGACGAGGAACAGCAGGAACGCCGCCGAGCCGATCCAGGGCGCCAACGCCACGACGGCGCCCGAGATGAGCAGCGCGCTCAGCGAGCCGCGGCCCCACGCGACCGCCTCGTCGTGCGACATGTCGGGGAGCATGACCTCGTGCCGCCGCACCGCCCATCCCCACTGCAGCCAGCTGAAGAGGATCGCGAGGAAGAAGGCGATCGGCATCGCGAGCCTGCCGGCGAGGTACTCGGAGTACTCGGTCGTCAGATTCGTCGCGAACGGCACGAGCACGATGAACAGCAGCCGCGCGTTGTTGAGCCACACCATCGTGGCGTCCACGCGCGCGACGTGCTCGAACTGCTGCACGTGCACCATCCACATCAGGCACAGCAGCACGAAGCTCAGCGCGAAGTTGAGGAAGAGCTCCCACATGCCGCCGACGGCCGCCCACATCTCGGCGTCGGAGCCGACGTCGCCGAGCGAGTGCTGCGTGAGGTCGAGGACGAGCAGCGTGGCCGCGATCGCGAACACCCCGTCGGTGAAGGCCTCCAGCCGCGTGGTGCGCTGCGTCGCGGCGGCGTGCACGCGCTGTCTGATCATGCCGACAGGCTAGCGACTGCGGCGGCCGGCGGACGGATGCCTCGAAGAGGCGTCACCTCTTGTAGTTGGGCGCTTCCACGACGATCTGGACGTCGTGGGGGTGGGACTCCTTGAGGCCCGCGGCCGTGATGCGCACGAACTTCCCCTTGGCCTTGAGCTCCTCGACGGTGCGGGCGCCAACGTAGAACATCGACTGACGCAGGCCGCCGACCAGCTGGTAGGCGACCGCCGAGACCGGGCCGCGGTACGCGACCTGACCCTCGATGCCCTCGGGGATCAGCTTGTCGTCGCTGGGGACGTCGGCCTGGAAGTAGCGGTCCTTCGAGTAGGACGTCTTCTTGCCGCGCGTCTGGAGGGCGCCGAGGGATCCCATGCCGCGGTACTGCTTGAACTGCTTGCCGCCCTGGAACACGATCTCGCCCGGCGACTCGTCGGTGCCGGCCAGGAGGGAGCCGAGCATGACGGTGTCGGCACCGGCGACGAGCGCCTTGGCGATGTCGCCGGAGTACTGCAGGCCGCCGTCGGCGATGACCGGGACGCCCGCCTCGCGCGCGGCGAGGGCTGCCTCGTAGATCGCGGTCACCTGGGGCACGCCGACGCCGGCGACCACGCGGGTGGTGCAGATGGAGCCCGGGCCCACGCCGACCTTGACGGCGTCCACGCCGGCGTCGACGAGCGCCTGCGCGCCCTCGCGCGTGGCGACGTTGCCGCCGATCACGTCGATGTGGGCGAACGACGCGTCGCCCTTCAGGCGGCGCACCATGTCGATGACGCCGGCCGACTGGCCGTTCGCGGTGTCGACCACGATGACGTCCACGCCCGCGTCGCGCAGCGCCTCTGCGCGCTGCCACGCGTCGCCGAAGAACCCGATCGCCGCGCCGACCCGGAGGCGGCCCTGCTCGTCCTTGGTGGCGAGCGGGTACTTCTCGCTCTTGTCGAAGTCCTTGATGGTGATGAGGCCCGCGAGCGTGCCGTCGTCGTCGATGAGCGGCAGCTTCTCGACGCGGTGCCGCGCGAAGAGGGCGATGACCTCGCCGGCGCTGATGCCGACGCGGCCGGTGACGAGGTTCTCGCTCGTCATGACGTCGCGCACCTTGGTGGTCTGGCGCTCGAAGCCCGACACGAACCGCATGTCGCGGTTGGTGACGATGCCGACGAGGCGGCCGCCGTCGTCGACCACCGGGAGACCCGAGATGCGGTAGGTCGCGCAGAGCGTGTTGACCTCTTCGATCGTCGCGTCCGGCGTCGTCGTGATGGGGTCGGTGATCATGCCCGACTCGCTGCGCTTGACGCGGTCGACCATCGACGCCTGCTCCTCGATGGAGAGGTTGCGGTGGATGATGCCGAGCCCGCCCTCGCGGGCGATGGCGATGGCCAGACGCGCCTCGGTGACCGTGTCCATCGCCGCCGAGAGCAGCGGCGTGGCGACCGTGATGCGACGCGTCACGCGGGACGACGTGTCGGCCTCGCTCGGGATCACGTCGGTGTGGCCGGGCAGCAGCAGCACATCGTCGTAGGTCAGTCCGACGAAGCCGAAGGGGTCGTTGTGCTCCATGGGGTCTCCTGCGCGCTCGGCGCGTTCTCTCGGGTGTGGACGACGACGGCCGGTGCGCTCGTGACGCTCCGCCTTCGATTCTAAGCGTCCCGCGGGACCGATTCATTCCCCGCGAGAACGGCACGCGCGCCCCGCGCGCGCGAGCGCACGCGCGTCCCGCGGGCCTCGATTCCGATCGGGTCACGTATCCACAGGTGACCGTAGGCGAAACAGCGCCGACACATTACAGTCGTAGCGTCGTTCATCACGGCCGATGCGACCCGAGCTTCGGTGTCCGCGTGGTGCCGAACTGGAGGTTTTGTGGGTCCTTCGACTGCGATCACGATCAGCAGCCGCCGCTGGATCGTTCTGCTCTTCGGACTGCTGATGGCGGCGGGCATGGTCTTCCTGTCCACCCCCACCGGCGCGCACGCGGACGCCCCCGACACCCCGGGCGCCGACCAGGAGCAGACCGACTACTACTTCGGCGGCGTCGTCACCTTCGAGGGCGAGCCCGTCGAGGGCGTGACGATGTCCATCGAGGGGGGCGGTTTCGACGCCGAGACCGTCACCAACGCCGAGGGCCGCTGGCGCCTGTACGTCCCCGAGAAGGACGACTACGTCCTCACCATCGAGGAGGACACCCTCCCCGAGGGCGTCATCGTCGACCCGGAGCAGCTGCCCGAAGGCACGCAGCCCATCGAGGGCACGAGCGGATCGTTCGAGGTGACGTTCGGCCTGACCAACAGCAAGATCCTCAACCTCTTCCTCGGCGAGGGCGAGCGCGTCGTGGCGACGCAGTTCGACCGGGTCGTCGCACTCGTGATCAACGGCCTGAACTTCGGCCTCCTCCTCGCGCTCGCATCGATCGGCGTCTCGCTGATCTTCGGCACGACGGGCCTGACGAACTTCGCCCACGCCGAGATGGTCACCTTCGGTGCCATCGTGGCGCTCGTCTTCGGCACGTTCCTGACGTGGCCGATGTGGATCGTCATCCCGCTGGTGCTCGTGTTCGGCGCGGCCTTCGGGTGGGGCTTGGACGCGGGACTGTGGCGCCCGCTGCGACGGCGCGGCCTGGGCCTGGTGCAGCTGATGATCGTCAGCATCGGCCTGTCGCTCGCGCTGCGCTACACCTTCCAGTTCTTCATCGGCGGCACGAGCTATCAGCTTCCGGGCGCCGGCGCGGCGAAGATCCGCATCATCGGCCCGGTCTCGCTCTCGGTGATCGACATGGCCTCGATGGGCATCAGCATCGTGGTGATCGTCGCCGTCGCGTTCTGGCTCGTGCGCACGCGCGTCGGCAAGGCGACGCGGGCCATCTCGGACAACCCCGGACTCGCCGCGGCCTCCGGCATCGACGTCGACGGGGTCATCCGCATCGTGTGGATGATGTCGGCGGCGCTGGCCGCCCTCGCCGGCGTGCTGTGGGCCTACTTCCGCCCGGGCGTCCGGTGGGACATGGGCGTGCAGATCCTGCTGCTGATCTTCGCCGCGGTCACCCTCGGCGGTCTCGGCACGGCGTTCGGCGCCCTGATCGGCTCGATCATCGTGGGTCTGCTCGTGGAGATCTCCACGCTGTGGCTGCCTCCCGACCTGAAGTACGTGGGCGCGCTGGCCGTGCTCATCCTCGTGCTGCTGGTCAGACCACAGGGAATCCTGGGTCGCAAGGAACGAGTGGGTTAGGGGCCGCGAGATGGATTGGGGACAGATCTTCAACAACACCGCGAGCTGGTTCTTTCAGCCGACGACCATCGCGTACGCGCTGGCTGCCACCGGCCTCGCCGTCCACTTCGGCTACGCGGGCCTGCTCAACTTCGGCATGGCGGGGTTCATGGCGATCGGGGCGTACTCGTACGCGATCTCGATCCTGAGCTTCGGCCTGCCGTGGTGGGTGGGAATCCTGATCGGGATGCTGGGCGCCGTCGTGTTCGCCTTCATCCTCGGTATCCCGACGCTGCGACTGCGCGCGGACTACCTGGCCATCGTGACGATCGCGGCCGCCGAGATCGTGCGTCTGCTGTTCACCACCACGGTGTTCGACGAGTACACGAACTCGGCGGACGGCCTGGGCGGGTACCACGCCGGCTTCCGGGCCGCGAACCCGTTCCCCGAGGGCACCTACGGCTTCGGCCCGTGGACGTGGACGGCCGACCAGCTGTGGGTGCGCGTGTTCGGCGCCCTCCTGCTCGCGATCGCGATCTACCTGGTGTGGGCGCTCATGCGCAGCCCGTGGGGGCGCGTGCTGAAGGGCATCCGCGAGGACGAGGACGCGGTGCGGTCGCTCGGCAAGAACGTCTTCGCCTACAAGATGCAGGCGCTCATCATCGGCGGCATCTTCGGTGCGCTGGGCGGTGTGGTCTTCGCACTCCCCTCGGCCGTGATCCCCGCCACCTATACGACGTCACTGACGTTCTTCCTGTGGACGATCCTGCTCCTCGGCGGCGCGGCGACGGTCTTCGGCCCGGCGGTCGGCTCGGTCATCTTCTGGGTCATCATGGCGTTCCTCGACAACGTCCTGCCGGCACTGGCCAGCGAGGGCATCCTGCCGATGACGCCGATCCAAGCCGGCATCCTGCGGTTCATCCTCGTGGGTGTCGCGCTGATGCTGATCGTGATCTTCCGCCCGCAGGGCATCTTCGGAAACAAGAGGGAGCTGACCTTTGTCAAGTAACCCGCCCATCACGCCCGAGCCGGCGCCGCAGGGTCCGGACGCCGTCCCGCCGGTCCCCCCGGCCGGCACCGGCGCGGTCCCCACCGCGACCGGTTCCATCCGGCGCCCGAAGACCGGCGGACTCGCCAAGGGCGACCCCGTCCCGGGTGTCGCCAAGAGCGACCCGATCCTCATCGTCGACGGCGTGACGCGCCGGTTCGGCGGCCTCACCGCTGTCGACGTCGACCACCTCGAGATCCCCCGCAACGCCATCACGGCGCTCATCGGCCCCAATGGCGCCGGCAAGACGACGCTGTTCAACCTGCTGTGCGGCTTCGACAAGCCGAACTCGGGTGCATGGTCGTTCGACGGCAAGCAGCTGGCCGGCATCCCCTCGTTCAAGGTGGCCCGCATGGGCCAGGTGCGCACGTTCCAGCTGACCAAGTCGCTGTCGCTGCTCACCGTGCTCGAGAACATGAAGCTCGGCGCCACGGCCCAGAAGGGAGAGAACATCTGGGCCAGCATCGTCCCGGCGCTCTGGCGCAAGCAGGACGACGGCATCGAAGAGAAGGCGCGTGAGCTGCTGGCGCGCTTCAAGCTCGACGCGAAGGCCGACGACTACGCCGCGTCGCTCTCCGGCGGTCAGCGCAAGCTGCTCGAGATGGCGCGCGCTCTCATGAGCGACCCGACGCTGGTGATGCTGGACGAGCCGATGGCCGGCGTGAACCCCGCGCTGACGGAGTCGCTACTCGACCACATCCTCGACCTGAAGGACCTCGGCATGACGGTGCTCTTCGTCGAGCACGACATGCACATGGTGCGCCACATCGCCGACTGGGTCGTCGTGATGGCCGAGGGCAAGGTCGTCGCCGAGGGACCGCCCGACACGGTGATGGAGGACCAGGCGGTGATCGACGCGTACCTCGGCAGCCACCAGGACGTCGATCTGGGCGTGGTCACCGGCCGCGTCGCCGGCGAGCTCGACACCTCCGCCGTCCAGCTGCTCGAAGAGATCCGCGAGGCCGAGGAGGCCTCGATCCACGAGGCCGAGGAGGAGTCCAAGTGAGCGCATCGACGGGCGCAGGGTCGCCGACCGCCGCGGGCGCCACCGCGGAGGCGGCCAAGACCGACCGCATCGTGGTGGAGGTCAAGGACCTCACGGCCGGGTACCTGCCCGGCATCAACATCATCAACGGCGCCAACCTGGTCGCCCGGAAGGGTGAGCTGATCGGCATCATCGGCCCGAACGGCGCCGGCAAGTCGACGCTGCTGAAGGCCATCTTCGGCATGGTGAAGGTGCGCGACGGAGACATCACCGTCGACGGCGAGAGCGTGGTCGGGCTGAAGTCCGACAAGCTCGTGCAGCGCGGCGTCGGCTTCGTGCCGCAGACCAACAACGTCTTCCCCTCGCTCAGCATCGAGGAGAACCTGCAGATGGGCCTGTACCAGCGCCCGAAGGTGTACGCCGAGCGCCTGGAGTTCGTCACCGGCATCTTCGCCGAACTGGGCAAGCGCCTCAAGCAGCGGGCCGGCTCGCTCTCCGGCGGTGAGCGGCAGATGGTCGCGATGTCGCGCGCGCTCATGATGGACCCGTCGGTGCTGCTGCTGGACGAGCCCTCGGCCGGTCTGTCGCCCGTGCGCCAGGACGACGCGTTCATCCGCGTCTCCGACATCAACAAGGCGGGGGTGACGACCATCATGGTCGAGCAGAACGCCCGTCGCTGCCTGCAGATCTGCGACCGCGGCTACGTCCTCGACCAGGGCCGCGACGCGTACCACGGCACCGGCCGCGAACTGCTGAACGATCCGAAGGTCGTCGGCCTCTACCTCGGCACGCTGGGCACCGAGGGGCACTGACTCCGCACCTGCACCAGGAATCGGAGCGGATGCCTCGGAGAGAGGCATCCGCTCCACTTCTTCGTGTGCGCGCGGCATCCCGGCCACTGGGGCGACAACGGCAGAGGGCCCCGGATCGCTCCGGGGCCCTCTGGTGTCGACTGACCCGAATCAGTTGATGCGGGTGTGCGTGTTGTCGGCGCCGTACTCGAAGATGCCGATCGACGCCTCGGTCGGGTCGCCGTTCTCGTCGAACGTGACGTTGCCCGAGTAGCCGTCGTAGTCGGCGGTGCCGCCGTCGAGGATGATGTCGGCGCACTCCTCGAACGAGGTGCACTTCTCACCCTCGCCGCTGCCGCCCGAGACCTCCTGCAGCTTGCCGGCGATGTCGGCCGGGTCGTTGGAGTTGGCTGCGAGTGCGGCCAGCGCCAGGAGCACGACGGCGTCGTACGACTCAGCGGCGTAGTTGAGGTCGGCGAGCTCTTCGTTGCCCTCGCCGGTCCACCACTCGTTGAGGCGCTCGATGAAGTCGTCCTCGAGAGCGGGTCCGGGCTGCGTGCCCTTCGAGCCCTCGATGCTCACCGGCATCTCGTCGCCCCACTGGCTGGTGTTGCCGTCGACGAAGTAGAAGTTGCCTCCGTCGAAGCCCTCCGCCACGATGGCCGGCACGATCGTCGAGGTCTCGACGAAGCCGATCACGGCGATCGCGTCGGGGCTCTCGGCGAGCACCGCGCTGACCTGCGCGTCGAACGTGGTGTCGGTCGCGTTGTACGCCTGGCTGGCGACGACCTCTCCACCGGCGGCCTCGAAGTTCTCGGTCAGCGCCGCCTCGAGACCCGTGCCGTACGCGTCGTTGAGGTAGATGATGCCGAGGCTCTGGTGGCCGTCCTCGGCGATCAGGTTGCCGAGCACCTCACCCTGGAGCAGGTCGCTGGGAGCGGTGCGCCAGTAGAGGTTGTCGTCGTCCCACGTGGTGAAGTCCGGCGAGGTGTTGGCCGGGGAGAACGTGATGACGCCCGCGGCGACCGCCTGGTCGAGGAACAGCTTGGTTACACCGGACGAGGCGGCGCCGATGAGCGCCTGAACGTCGTTGCCCAGCAGGCGCGGGACGGTGGTCTCGTAGGCCTTGTTGTCGGGGTCGCCCGAGTCGCCGAACTCCACGTCGACCGTGATGCTCTTGGCGGCCTCGTTGATGTCGGCCGCGGCGAGGCCGACACCGGCCTCCTCGGGCGGGCCGAGGAACGCCAGGGCTCCGGTCTGCGGAAGGACCGTGCCGATGTTCAGCGAGAGTTCCTCGCGGTCCTCGCTGGGGGCACTGGTCTCGCCTCCGCCGGTGTCACCGCCGCCGGTGCAACCGGCGAGGACGAGGGCGCTGGCGCCGGCGAGCGCGATGCCACCGAGGACGGTGGCCTTGCGCGAGCGGGTGAAGACGCTCATGTTGCTCCTTGCTGTATGTATGTGGGCGCGGCTCGGGCGCCCGACCCAATGCGATAAACCTAACCGCGCCGGAGGGCGCGCAGTGTTGCCATTCGTTAACGATGTGTAACGCGTGTGACCGGGGCATTCCGTTCCGATAACGGCCCGCGGCGCCACCATACCCCCCAGCGGTATAGACTGGCCACCGAGGTACCCCACAGGGGTATCACCGACCGGTTCCAAGAGAGGGAAGACATGACTGAGGCCGAGTACAAGGTGACGGGCATGAGCTGCGGGCACTGCGAGGCATCCGTGCGCGGCGAGGTGTCCAAGCTCGCCGGCGTCGAGGACGTCCACGTCAGCGCCGCCGCCGGCACCCTGAAGATCGTGTCCTCCGCCGAGCTCGCCGACGCGGCGGTCATCGCCGCGGTCGACGAGGCCGGCTACACCGCGGTCCGCGCCTGATGGCCCCCGCCTCGGCCCCGGCCGCCCGGATCGAGCTCGAGATCGGCGGCATGACGTGCGCGTCCTGCGCCTCGCGGATCGAGAAGCGGCTCAACCGGCTCGACGGGGTCGAGGCATCCGTCAACTACGCCACCGAGAAGGCGGTCGTGCGGGGCCCCTCGGGCCTCGACGCGCAGACGCTCATCGACGAGGTCGTCAAGACCGGCTACACCGCGGCGGTGCCCGCTCCCCCTGTGGAGGACGCGACCGCGTCCGAGGATGCGGATCCCGAGCTGCGCGCGCTGCGGCAGCGGCTGATCGGATCGATCGTGCTGTCGGTGCCGGTGATCCTCATGGCGATGATCCCGCCGCTGCAGTTCACGTACTGGCAGTGGGCGTCGCTCGCCCTGGCCGCCCCGGTCGTGGTGTGGGGCGCGTGGCCCTTCCACCGCGCGGCGTGGGTCAACCTCCGCCACGGCGCAGCGACCATGGACACGCTCATCTCGCTCGGCGTGTCGGCGGCCTTCCTGTGGTCGGTGTACGCGCTGTTCCTGGGGCACGCCGGCATGCCCGGGATGACGCACACGTTCGAGTGGTCCGTCACCCCGAGCGACGGTGCGGGCGACATCTATCTCGAGGTCGCCGCGGGCGTCACCACCTTCGTGCTGGCGGGCCGGTACTTCGAGCAGCGCTCGAAGCGGCGCGCGGGTGCGGCGCTGCGGGCCCTCCTCGAGATCGGCGCGAAGGACGTCGCCGTGCTGCGGCCGACCGCCGCGGGCGCGACGGAGGTGCGCGTGCCTATCGCCGAGCTGCGCGTCGGCGACGAGTTCGTGGTGCGGCCCGGCGAGAAGATCGCCACCGACGGCGTCGTGGCATCGGGGACGTCGGCCGTCGACGCCTCGATGGTCACCGGCGAGTCCGTGCCCGTCGAGGTCGTGCCCGGCGACGCGGTCGTCGGCGCCACCGTCAACGCCGGCGGGCGGCTCGTGGTGCGCGCGACCCGCGTGGGCGACGACACGCAGCTCGCCCAGATGGCGCGCCTGGTCGAGGAGGCCCAGTCCGGCAAGGCGCAGGTGCAGCGCCTGGCCGACCGGATCTCCGGGGTCTTCGTGCCTGTCGTGCTGCTGCTCGCGCTCGGCACGCTCGTGGCATGGCTGCTCACCGGCGCCCCGGCATCCATGGCCTTCACCGCCGCCGTCGCGGTGCTGATCATCGCGTGCCCCTGCGCGCTCGGGCTCGCCACCCCCACCGCGCTGCTCGTCGGCACCGGCCGCGGCGCGCAGCTCGGCATCCTCATCAAGGGGCCCGAGGTCCTGGAGTCCACGCGCACCGTCGACACCGTCGTGCTCGACAAGACCGGCACGGTCACGACCGGCCGGATGGCCCTCGTCGACGTGGTGGTCGCGTCGCAGACGGGGCAGACGGATGCCGCGCCATCCGGTCGCTCCCAGCTCCTCCGTCTCGCGGGTGCGCTCGAGCACGCGTCCGAGCACCCGATCGCGCAGGCGATCGCCCGCGCGGCCGCCGACGAGACCGGGCCGCTCGCCGACGTCGAGGCGTTCCAGAACGTGCCGGGAAAGGGCGTGTCGGGCGTCGTGGACGGCCACGCCGTGCTCGTCGGACGCGAAGCGCTCCTCGCCGACTGGTCGCTCGCGCTGCCCGCCGATGTCGCCGCGGCCAAGGCATCCGCCGAGGCGCTCGGGCGCACCGCCGTGCTGGTCGCCGCAGACGGCGCCGTGCGAGGACTCCTCGTGGTGGCCGACCAGGTGAAGCCGACGAGCGCCGAGGCCGTCGCGCAGCTGCGCGCGCTCGGGCTCACGCCGGTGCTGCTCACCGGAGACAACGCCGCCGCGGCGCGCGCGATCGCCGACGAGGTCGGCATCGAGCGCGTCACCGCCGAGGTGCTCCCGCACGACAAGGTCGCCGTCATCGAGGCGCTGCAGGCGGAGGGCCGCGTGGTCGCGATGGTCGGCGACGGCGTCAACGACGCTGCCGCCCTCGCTCAGGCAGACCTGGGACTCGCGATGGGGACGGGGACGGATGCCGCGATCGAGGCATCCGACATCACGCTCGTCCGCGGCGATCTGCGCAGCGCCGCCGACGCGATCCGGCTCTCGCGGGCCACGCTCGGCACCATCAAGGTGAACCTGTTCTGGGCCTTCGCGTACAACGTCGCCGCGATCCCCCTCGCGGCCCTCGGGCTGCTGAACCCTATGATCGCCGGAGCGGCGATGGCCTTCTCGAGCGTCTTCGTCGTAGGCAACAGCCTGCGGCTGCGCCGGTTCCAGAGCCTCTCCACCCGTCACCGCTGAAGGAGTCCGACATGACCGACACCACCCTCGCGCCTTCGCCCGCCGGAGAGCACTCCCACCACGGCTACATCACCGACAAGGACAAGTACCTCAACCGCCTGAAGCGCATCGAGGGTCAGGCCCGCGGCATCCACAAGATGGTGGAGGACGAGAAGTACTGCATCGACATCCTCACGCAGATCAGCGCCCTGACCTCGGCGCTCGAGGCCGTCGCGGTCGGGCTCCTCGACGACCACCTGCGCCACTGCGTCGTGGACGCGGCTCGCCTGGGCGGCCCCGAGGCCGACGCGAAGATCACCGAGGCCTCGCAGGCCATCGCACGCCTCGTGCGCTGAGCTGAGCGACGAGGCCTCACGCGGCGGCGCGCATGCGCCGGGCGTGGAGGATCGAGTCGACCGTCAGCACCGAGAGGGCGAGCCACACCAGCCCGAAGCCGATCCACCGCTCCAGCGGCATCGGCTCCCCGAGCACCAGCCACCCCACGAGGAACTGCAGGATGGGCGCCACGAACTGCAGCAGCCCGATCGTCGTGAGCGAGACCCGGCGGGCGCCCGCGGCGAACAGCAGCAGGGGGATCGCGGTGACGATGCCCGCGAGGCTCAGCAGCACGGCGTGCGGCCAGCCGGCGGCGCCCATCGTGAGCCCCTCCGTCACGCCGACGATCACGAGGACCGCCACCGCGATCGGGGTCAGCCACAGCGTCTCGAGGGTGAGGCCGCTGACGGCATCCACCGACGGCCCGACCTTCTTTTTGACCAGGCCGTACACGCCGAACGACGCCGCGAGGGTGAGGGCGATCCACGGGAAGGCGCCGTAGCCGACGACGATCACGGTGACCGCCGCCGCGGCGATGCCGATGGCGACCCACTGCGTCGGCCGCAGGCGCTCCCGCAGCACGAGCACCGCGAGCAGCACCGTGGCGATCGGGTTGATGAAGTAGCCGAGGCTCGTCTCGATGACGTGCCCGGTGAGCGCGCCGTAGATGAAGACCTGCCAGTTGACATAGATGACCAGGCCCGCGATCACGGTCAGCCCGAGGACCCGCGGCTGCCGGAAGATGGCGACGAGCCGGGGCCACGTGCGCGTCACCGTGAGCAGCAGCGCGCAGAACGCGAGCGACAGCAGGATGCGCCACGCCACGATCTCCCACGGCCCGGTGGGAGCCAGCAGCAGGAAGTACAGCGGCAGGAAGCCCCACAGCAGGTACGCCGAGAACGTGTAGATCCCGCCCACCGAGCGCTCCCGCGCCTCGGCGACGCGGACGGCGCCGGTGCTGGTCGTGACCCCGAGGTCCAGCGCCGTGGAGTCGTCGAGCCCGTCCGCCTCGGCGCGTTCGGGGAGGCGGGACTGCTCGTGACTCACCGGGTCAGCCTACGCCCGCCCGACGCGGGCGGCGCGGGGATGAGCCCGGCACACGGCGAGAGGGCCGGATGCCGAAGCATCCGACCCTCTCGGTTCGCGCGGCGCGCGGGACTCAGCGGACGACGACCGCCAGGACGTCGCGGGCCGACAGGACGAGGAACTCGTCGCCGCCGAACTTGACCTCGGTCCCGCCGTACTTGCTGTAGATCACGCGGTCGCCGACGGCGACGTCGAGCGGGATGCGGTTGCCGTTGTCGTCGATACGACCCGGGCCCACCGCCACGACCTCGCCCTCCTGGGGCTTCTCCTTGGCGGTGTCGGGGATGACCAGACCGCTGGACGTGGTCTGCTCGGCCTCGACCTGCTTGATGACGATGCGGTCCTCGAGCGGCTTGATGGAAACCGACACGGTCTACCTCTTCCTTCTTGAGACTAAGACTCGTTAGCACTCTGCCCTTGAGAGTGCTGATGTCAGTCTAGGCAACCGGCTGGCACTCACGCAACGTGAGTGCCAACGGATGACCGGAACGCCGGGGCGCTTCGCTTTCCCACTCATCCCTTGAGACGCGATCGCATGACGGCGTATCATCGGCGACTGTCGGGCCTCTCTTGGGGAAGAGAGCTTCGACGCGGGATCGGGGGAGCTCGCACATCGAAACGTGGGGGCATGTTTTCGCATGGCTGAGCAGTATTACCTTGCTGTGGATCTCGGGACCAGCAGGGTCGGCGCGGCAACAGCGCGCATCACCGGGGACGGCAGCATCTCATCGGCGCCGTTCGCACTGGGGCGCCGCGGCGACAGCGTCGCGGCCGTCGTCTTCGTCGGCGAGGCGGGCGACCTCCTCTTCGGCGATGCCGCCGAGCGGCGAGGCGTGACGGAGCCGGAACGGCTGATCCGCGAGTTCAAGCGCAGCATCGGAGACGAGGTCCCGCTGGTCGTGGGCGATCGGGCGATCCGCGCCGAAGAGCTCTACGCGCGGACCGTCGCGGACATCATCGCCATCGTCGGCGAGCGGGAGGGCACCGCGCCGGCGGGCGTCATCCTGACGCATCCGGTCACCTGGGGACCGCACCGTCTCGGTCTGATCAGCGCGGCGCTGGCGGACGTCGGGATCCGCGACGTGGAGTACATGACCGAGCCCGAGGCCGCGGCACGCCACTACGAGGCCTCGCGCGAGCTCGCGCCCGGAGCGACCATCGCCGTCTACGACCTGGGCGGCGGCACGTTCGACGGCGTGCTGCTGCGCAAGAGGGAGTCCTCGTTCGAGCTCATCGGCGAGCCGGTGGGCCTCAGCGACCTCGGCGGCACCGACTTCGACGACGCGGTGGTGCGCCACGTGCTCCGCTCCGCCGACGTCTCCAGCGAGGCGCTCGACGACTCCTTCGCCGATGCGCGGGTCGCGCTGTCGCAGCTTCGCCGTGAATGCGTGGACGCCAAAGAGGCGCTGTCGTTCGACTCCGACGTCGTGGTCCCCGTGCTGGTCGCGGCCGGCCGCTCGAGCGTCCGGCTGACCCGCGCCGAGTTCGAGGACATGATCGACCCGTTCGTGTCGCGGACGATCGACGCGCTCGAGCGGGCGCTCGACGCGGTCGAGATCGACCCCGCCCAGCTCGACGCCGTGCTGCTCATCGGCGGATCCTCCCGCATCCCGCTGATCACCCAGCGGCTCTCCGAGCGCCTGGACCGGCCCACGGCCATCGACGCCGATCCGAAGGCCTCCATCGCGCTGGGAGCAGCTCACACCGCGCTGATCCGCGCCATAGACGGCGAGATCACGGCACGCGGCGAACTCGTCGTCTTCGAGGGCGCACCGAGCGCGGTGCTCGAGCTCTCAGCCGCCGTCGACGCATCAGCACCGGCGGCGCCGGTCTCTCCGGTCGTCGCGCAGACGGGACCCGGCCTCCGGCACACCATCGCCGTCTCGGCGGCGGCGGTCCTCGTCGCTGCGGCGATCGTCTTCGGCAGCACGATGACGCTCGGCAACGGCAGCGAGGGCTTCCTCTCGCTGTCGGGCTGGGAGCCGACGCCGGCACCCGCCGAGGACAACGCAGCTGATCCCGCGGAGCCGGACGACGCCGATGCGGTCGAGACGGCGCCCGAGTCGGGCCCCGGGTCGGACGGCGCGGCAGATCCGGGCGCCGGAAAGCAGAACAGCCGGCAGGGCGCGCCGATCTCGAAGGCGACGCCGAACCGCACGACCTCGACGACGACGAGGGAAGGCACGTCCACGCGGCCGGCCGCCGGATCGTCGACCCCGGCTCCGACCGGCAGCGCCCCGCGGCCCGATCCGGGCCCCACGACCGGCGGGACGACGCAGCCGGCACCGACGACGCAACCGGAGCCCACGACCCAACCGGAGCCCGAGCCGGGGCCGGCGACGCAGCCGGAACCCGAGCCGACGACGCAGCCGGAGCCGACGCCGGAGCCGGAGCCCGAGCCGGTCCCCCAGCCCGAGCCGGAGCCGGAGCCGACGTCGCCACCGGCCGACCCGGCACCGGAGCCGGCGCCCACCGAGGTGCAGCCGGCACCGGATCCCTCCCCTGCCCCCGAGACCGTCTCCTGACGCCGCCGGACCGCCTGGGGATCCGATGTCAACGCCGACCGCCGTCATGGCGTCGTACTTCGACGCCGCCGACTTCACGGGTGCGCGCCACGCGCAGCCTCTCATCGATGTGCTCACCGAGCGCGAGACCCCGACCCGGATGCTCATCTCGGGCAACGCCGGATCGGGCAAGACGACGATCCTCCGGGGTGCGCAGCGCTACCTCGCCGGCAGCGATGTGCCGCTGCACGTGCTCGGTCCCGACACCGACGTGACGCGCGTCCCCGCCGGGAGCGTGCTCCTCGTCGACGACCTGCATCTGCTGCCGTCGGCACAGCTCGACGGCCTCAGCGCGCGGGCCGCCGATCCCGACAGCTCCCTCGTGGCAGCGAGCAGGCCGTGGCCGACCTCGAGCCGGCTGTCGGACATCGCGCGCCACCTGGAGCGCGGCCGGCCCGCGCTCGTCCTCGGGCACGTGACGCGCTCGGACGTGCTCGACCACCTCTCCGCCACCGGCCGCGAGATCTCAGCGCCGTGCCTGGACCACATCCTCGAGGCGACCGGCGGCGTCTCCTGGCTCGTCTCCGCGGCGCTGACCGCGCACGACGATCGCGACTGCGCCGACGACGCCGGCCATCTGGCGCTGGGTCGCGTGCTCGGGCAGAGCGTCGCGCACCGGCTGGGCGTCGTGAACCCGGAGGTGCGGCGCGCGGTGGAGACGATCAGCGTGGCGGCCGGGGATGACACCCCGCCCGCAGCCGAGCTGCCGGGCGACCCCGACGGTGTCATCGCACAGGCATACGCCGACGGCCTGCTCCTGCGCAACGGGCGGCCCGTGCCGATCGTGCGCGCCGCCGTCTGCGCGACCCTTCCCGCCCGCCGGATCGTCGAGCTCGTGACCGCTCATCCCGGCGGGGTCGATCCCGCCGGGCGGAGCGGGCCCGACTGGCTCTCCGACGTGCGCGACGCCCGTCTCGGCGCGGCGCTGATCGAGCGCGGGGATCAGCTGATCGACGTGGACCCCGTGCGCGCCGGGGACTTCTACCGCGCCGCCGCCGAGGCCGGAGCGTCCTCCGCCGACCTCCACGCCAAACGCGCCCAGGTGGCGTGGGCGACCGGCGACATCGACGACGCCGCCCAGCGGATCGACGAAGCGATGGCGTCCCCCGACCGCGACGCCGCCGTGGACGCCCGGCTCGCCGACGTCGCCGCCGCGACGTGGTCGATGCGGGGGATGCTCCAGACCGGCTGCGCCGTCTACGACGCTCTGCCGCCGACGTCGGCCGAGGCATCCGCTCGAGAGCTCATCGCCCGCATCGGCATCGGCGACCGCCGGGCGCTCGCCGATGACGGCGAAGCCCCGCCGGCCCCGGTCGGGGCGCCCTCCACCCTGACCGTCGCGATGGGGCTCGTCCGCCGGGGACTGCGCGCCTCGCTGGAACCGGCGCACCCGGGCGCCGCCCTCGCCGATCTCGTGCGGGGGTCGCACCTCTACACTGCGTCGCGCTCGTCGGCGCCGATGCCGGAGCTTCCCGCCGTGATCGCCGCGGTCGCCGCGATCAGCGCGGGGGATCTCGCCACGGCGGAGTCGGTCGTCGACGCCGCGATCGAGGGTCACACGGGAACGCCGTGGATGCTGTCCCGGCTGATGCTGTGGCGCGCAGCGGTCGCACTCGGTCTCGCCCAGGGAGGGAAGGCGCGCGAGTCCCTCGACGCCGCCCTCGCGCTGGCACCTACCCCGTCGCCGCGGGACGACCTGCTGGCGCAGGCCGTCCGCGTCGGCCTCGCCAGGCGGTACGAGGATGCGGCGGGGCTCGCGGTCGCCTGGCGGCGCGGCCGGGACAGCCTGATGGAGGCCGACGTCGACCTCTACACGCTGCTGCCGGTCGCGGAGCTCGTGACCGCCGGCGCACGCGTCGGCGACGAGACCGCGACCCAGTCGCTGTTCGCCCAGGCCCTTCGGGTCGTGGAGTCGCTGGGGTCGCCGCCCCTGTGGACGGCCCATCTGCGGTGGGCCGGCATACAGCGCGGCATCCTGCTCGACCATCCCGACTATCTCGGACCCCATGCCCACGCGCTCGTGGATGCGGCCTCCAGCAGTCGCGTCGCGGCGACCATGGCGAGTGCGGGACGGCTGTGGACCTCGGTGCTGGCGGGGACGGTGGATGCCGACGCCGTCGAGGCGTCCGCCCAGGCGCTCGGCGCCATCGGGCTGAAGTGGGACGCCGCGCGGCTCGCCCGGCACGGCGCCAACCGCTCGGACGACCGGAAGGTCTCGGCCCGGCTGCTCGCGTGCGCGCGCGAGCTGCATCCGCAGGAGATGCGGACGACGGATGCCGCGGCCCAGAGCGCCACCGCGCGCCCGAGCGCCGCCCCCGGGCTCAGCGAACGCGAGACGGATGTCGCGCGCCTGGTCGTGCAGGGGAAGACCTACGCCGAGATCGGGGAGACGATCTTCATCTCGCCGCGGACGGCCGAGCACCACATCGCCAGCATCCGGCGCCGGCTCGGCGCGACATCGCGCTCCGATCTGATCGCCAAGCTGCGCGTCGCCCTGAGCCAGCCGGACCCGGCTTCCGAGGGGCACGTATGACGACCCCGCACGCGGCCGCAGAACCCCGTAGACCCTCACCTCCGCTTCGGGGGAATCCCCGATTCACCCGGAGCGACGACCACCTAACCTCAGCAATGAGCCTCGAAGTGACAGGAGCCGAGTCATGACAACACCGCTGGCAACGATTGCCGATGCCCTGATCGAGTTCATCCTCAGCCTGCTCAACGACCCAGCGGCCGCGGCGGAGTTCGAAGAGGATCCGGAGGGCACGCTCGCGCGCAACGGGCTGAGCGAGGCCTGCGTCGACGACGTCCGCGCCGTCGCGCCCGTCATCGTCGACCGTCCCGACGTCTACGTGAAGCCGTCCCCCCCGCCCGCCCCTCCCGGCCCGCCGAAGCCGCCGACCGTCGAGAACGAGATCACCAACATCACCCAGTCCTTCGCGATCGACAACCGGGCGACGATCGTCGACCAGTCGGTCAACCAGAACATCTGGGCCGACGGCGACGTCAACCAGATCTTCGACCAGGAGGCCGTGGTCAACAGCGGTGACAACGGTGCCGCCGCGGGCGAGGACGCCGCCGTGGACAACTCGAACGACACGACGACCGTGGGCGACGTCAGCATTGGCAACGAGGAGACGACGACCACCATCGACGGCTCGTTCAACGACGGTTCCACCAACACCGAGAACGACATCGAGGTCGACATCGAGGACTCGGTGAACGACAGCTCCACCGACGTCGCGGTCGACGTGGACGTCGAGGAGTCGTTCACCGACACCGAGACGACGCAGACGGTGACGGACGTCGACATGTCGAACGAGGGCAACTACGCGTCCGAGGACGCGACGGTGATCTCGATCGACGAGACGTACATCGAGCCGGAGTCCGAGGAGGAGTTCTGAGGTCCGACGTGTCCGAGCCCGCCGACGACGACCGCTCGCGCGCCCTGGCCGGTCCAGGGCGCGCGAGCGCGCGCCCGAAGCCCCCTCCGCCGACGTTCGGGGACCCGCCGCAGCAGACGGGCACCGCCATCGGCCGGGTGCCGGTGGCGAAGGCGACCGCCGCCGAGGTGTCGGCCGCCCGACCGTCGGGGTCGCGCGACGGCGCTCCGCCGGCGGGGCCGCGCGACGGCGTTCCGCCGGCGTCCGCATCACGGTCGCGACGAGAGGCTCCGGAGCGTCCGCCTACCGGGAGCCCGAACGCCGCGCCCATCCTGACGAAGCTGCCGCCGCCCTTCACGGTACGGCTCAGCCAGTTCCTGTGGGTGCTGAGCCTCCTCACCGGCGGCATCGCGGTCGTCTACCTCTTCGTGATCCGCGAGGACCAGGTGCCGCTGATCACCGAGGTCGTCAAGGGCGTCGCGGAGGGCCGCAGCGAAGAGACCTACACGGCGGCGGCCGACATCCTCTACTGGTCGGTGTTCGCCGTGATGGTCTCGCTGTTGCTCATCCAGATCGTGCTGCTGGTGTCCTTCACGAATCGCAAGCCGAACGTGAGGTGGTGGCAGCTGGCGACGGTGCTGGGGCAGATCGGCCTGTTCCTGCTGTCGTCCGAGTTCTTCGCCACGGGAGAGCACGGACCCGTGCTGCGCCAGGTGCTGTTCGCGCAGTGGGCGCTAGCGGCGCTCGCGCTCCTCTTCAGCTCGTTCCGCGGCGCCCTGCAGTGGACCGCCCGCAAGTACGACGTCCGCCGTGCCGGCGGCGAGGGCGACTTCTGACGCCACCTCCTCGAGGCTGCGGATCACCTGGCGCGCCACGTCCACGGTCGCCCGCTCGGCCAGCGGAGACGCGCCGAGCCTCCGCCAGCGGACCAGCAGCTCCACCGCCGTCTCGTGCAGCTGCGACGGTGTGGCCGAGTCCGGCAGTCCGAGGCGAGCGGGCGCCGATATGCCCCGGCCGCCGATGATGCGCTCGGCTTCGACGGCATCGGATCGGCTCAACGGCAGGTGGGAGGATCGCGCACGGGCGAGGAGCGACAGCTCCCGCAGCGCGTGCGCGGAGGCGTAGATCCGCTCCACTCCCCCGACGATCGCCTCGGTGCCTGTACGAGGGCTGTCGCGCAGGAGCGCCTGGAGCGCATCGAGCACCCCTCGCATCTTCAGCGCCGCCGCACGGCTGCGGAACTGCTCCCCGATGAACTGCTGCAGCTCGTTCAGCCCGCTCTGCTGCACCAGCTGCTCCGAGAGCTGCGTCGAATCCGTCGCGCCCGCGCGGATGAGGGCGCCGGCAAGACGCACGCCGAAGATGCCGAAGCGGCTCAGCAGCCGACGGCGCTCCTCCTCGCTGAGCCGCGTCGAGTCCGTGGGACGGACGAAGCGGTCGGCGGAGACCATCAGCGCCTCGCGCGCCGTGCGATCGAGGGCGGCGAGCTCCTGGAACGCGCTGAACTCGTCTTCCCGCATGGTTCGCGCGCTCTCCGCCAGCAGCCCCGCGACCGGGACCACCCCGAGAGACAGCGAGGCGAGCTCGCCGTCCTTCTCGTAGCGCTGCGCGACCTTGCCGGCCGACAGCAGCGAGTCGATGCGGCCCGCCCCGATCTCGTCGGCGCGAGACAGCACCGCCACCGCATTGACCGTCCGCGAGGCGCCTGCCGCCGTGTCGCGGAACGACTCCAGGAACTTCAGATCGGACGCGTGCATATGGCGCATGAGGTAGACGATGGCGTCGGCCGACGACGGCTCGGTGTCGGGGACGAGGAACCGGGTGGATCGCGCCGAGACGTCCCGCGAGAGCGACGCGATGCCGGGGGTGTCGATCAGGATGAGCGAGCGCAGGCCCGTCGACGGCCACCCCACATCGATCCACGCCGCGTCCTCCGGCGAGATGTCGCCGAGCTCGAGGACGAGACGGCCCTCCTCGCGATGGATCGGCATCCGCCGCGGCGGTCCCTCATGCGGGTGGAGGGTGACGGTGGGGGTCGCCGAGTACCGGTACCACGTCACCACACGGGTGCACTCGCCGGCGTCGGTCGGAGCGAGACGCTCGCCCAGCATCGCGTTGAGCAGCGTGGACTTCCCCGCCTTCACCATCCCCGCCAGAGCCAGCCGCAAGGGCTCCCGCAGCCGGCGATCGAGGTCGGAGAGCACCGCCATGGCGGCAGGATCGTCGATGTAGAGCTCGGAGGCGGCGCGGACGAGCGCGGCCGTGTCTGCTGCCGTGGAGGTGCTCACCGCTTCGCGGCCTCCACGGCCCGCGCCGGAGGAAGCGCGGGGATCTTCGCCCGCAGCGCCTCGAGCTGCTGGACCTGCGCCTGCAGCTCCTTCACGCGCTTGTCGCTCTCGCCCGCGTACGCACCGGCGGCCTGCTTGGCGGCCAGCACCGCGTCCGACAGCGAGCGGTGGATCTCGTCGGCCATGCTGCCGAAGTGGTCGCGCGCGGCGCGCTGGACGATGCGCAGGCGGTCCTTGAGCTGCTTCCCCACCTGGAACTGCACCTCGTCGAGGTACTTCCGGACGAGCGTCTTGGCCTCGAATCTGCGCCTGGTCAGCCGCGAGCTCATGTCCTCGCGGTACGCGCGGCGGCCCACGAGCACGCCGGCCAGGATCGACAGCGGGTTGATGAGCGTGAGGCCGATGAGACCGGTCGCCAGGCCCACCATCAGCACGCCGCCGTACGAGCCGCGGACGCCGATGAAGATCTTCTCGGCCGCCCCCATCTGGCGGTGACCGAGGTCGGAGATCCCCTCGACCGGGTCCAGGACGCCCTCGGTGTCTCCCACCTCGATGATCGGCAGGTCCGCCTCGCCCTCGTTGAACAGTTCGGCGACCTCCTCCGACAGCCACCGTGAGCGCTCGTCGGTCCAGACGAACGTCTCCGAGACGGCCGCCGACACCCGCTGGTCGAGCCACTCCGTGATCTGGTCCCAGATCGGACCCGGATCGCCTTCGTCGATCGCGTCCTCGGCCTCCCGCTGCACCTTGCGCAGCCGGTCGCGCAGGTCGTGCTCCATGTCGGAGATGAGGTCGGCGACGCCGTCGTTCAACGTGACCTGCCACTTCGAGGAGCGGCCGCGGAACTCATCGGCGCGCGTCCGGGCGTCCTCGAGCTGCGCGATGAGCCTCGGGGTGTCCTCCGGGTGGAGGATCGCCTCGAGCTCGGACGTGAGCGACATCTTCAGCTGCTCGACGACGGAGAGCAGATCGTGTACGGCGCTTCGCGCGTGGATGAGCTCGGCGCGGCCGAGGACGTCCTGACGAAGGTGCGCCACGAGGGCGGGGAAGCCGGACTCGTTGTTGAGCTCGCGGTCCTGCGCCTCGGCGGCGATGAGGCGCAGATCGCTCGAGACGGCGAAGATCGGCACGTCGCCGATATCGCCGAGGTGCGCGCGGTCGATGCGCTCGATGTCGCGCCACTGCGGGTAGATGTCGGTCTTGGCGAGCACCGCGGCCACGTTCGGTGAGACGCGCATGGCGTGTTTGAGGAACTGCACCTCGGGCTCGGTGTACTCCTGCGACGCGTCCGAGACCAGCAGGACGGCGTGCGCGGACGACAGTGCGGCGAGGGTGGCGAGGGCGTTGGTCGAGTCGAGCCCGCCGACGCCGGGCGAGTCGACCAGGCGCAGTCCGCCCTTGAGAAGCTCCCTGGGGAGCACGACCTCGGCGGCGACCACCTTGCGCTCGTTGCTCGGGTTGCCGCTCTCGGAGACGAACTGGGCGATGTCCTCCAGCGCGATCTGCTGACGGACGGGCGGCTCGCCGTCGTCCGACGGCGCGAGCGTCACCCACGCGTCGGGGGTCGGGGCGTACCCGACGGAGGTCGGCACGCTGGTGGCCACGTCGTCGTCGACCGGGCATACGGGGGCGTTGACGAGCGCGTTGATGAGCTTGCTCTTGCCCTGCTTGAACTCGCCGACGACGATGACCCGCACGTTCGGGTCCTGCAGCCGTTCGTGCGTGTGGTCCAGGCGCCGCGCCAGGTCCGCGCGTCCCGTCGACGCGGCCAGCCGGCCCACGTTGTCGACGATCGCGACGAGCGCCTTGCTCGTCGCGCGTTCCACCGCGGACGGCGCCGCGGGCTCGGCATCCTGCGCGCTCGAACTCCTGACGGCTACAGCATCAGACACGTGTGTCCCCCTCGACGCGTCTCCCCCGGTACCACGCTACGACATCGGCCCGCCGCCCGTGGCGGCGGGCCATCGATCCCGCACACCGGTCTTGCCCGGCCGCCGGGTGAGGCGACCGGGCAAGGTGGTCGGTGATCAGAGATCGATGAGGTTGTCGCCTGCGACGTCCCCGCCGGGGCTGAAGAAGTTGCCGCTGTTCTCCCACTCGAAGTCGTTCTCGACCTCGGTGTTGAACTCCTCGTTGAAGGAGTCCTCGATCTCGACCTCGACCTCGGTGTGGTCGGAGTAGTCGTTGAACGAGTCGTCGATCTCGACCTCGAACTCGTTCCACTCGTTGGTCGAGTTGTCCTGGAACGAGTCCTTGATGTGCGTGTCGATCCACGTGTTGCCGATCGAGACGTCGCCGACCTCCGTGTTGGTCCACGAGTTGTCGACGGTCGCGTCGTCGCCGGCGGCGGCACCGGCGTCGCCGGAGTTCACGACGTTGCCGCCGAAGAACGCCTGGTTGACGTCGTCGCCCGCGGCGATGTTCTGGTTGACCGAGCTGTCGACCACCGTCGCGCGGTTGTCCAGCTCGAGGTGCAGCGCGCCCGCACCCGCTGCGGCAGCGGCCGCCGCAGCGCCACCGCCCAGCACGCCGCCGATGTTGAGGTCGCCGCCGACGCCGGTGTTGTACTGACGCACGCCCACGGTGACGGAATCGTCGTTCAGCGTGGTCTCGTTGAACGAGTCCGTGATGTCGACGTCGATCTCCGTCTCGGTCTCGTTGTACGAGTCCTCGTTGCCGGAGTCCTCGATCTCGACCTCGGTCTCGTTGTACGAGTCCTCGTTGCCCGAGTCCTCCACCTCGATCTCGGTCTCGGTGTCGTTGTAGGAGTCCTCGTTGCCCGAGTCCTCCACGTCGATCTCGGTCTCGTTGCCCGAGTCCTCGATGTCGACCTCGGTGTCGTTGTACGAGTCCTCGTTGCCGGTGTCCTCGATGTCGGTCTCGTTGCCCGAGTCCTCGATGTCGACGTCGGTGTTGCCGATCTCGTTGTCGGATGCGATGTCGTTGCCGACGGCGCTGTTGACGTTGTTGTCGTCGTTGCCGACCGCGCTGTTGACGTTGTTGTCCTCGACATCGACGTCCGTGTCGTTGCCGACCACGTTGCCGTCGTTGCCGACGACGTTGTCCTCGACCTCGACGTCGGTGTTCCCGACCTCGTTGTTGGAGAGGACGTCTTCGATGTTCGTCTGAACACCCAGCACGTTGGTGTTGTCGTCAGCCATGATCAATCCTTTTCTCGCTGAGCCAGGTTGGCGGTGTGGGATGAGTCTCTTCCTGGGCGCGTCCGCCCACATCCGGAGGTATCCCGCAGTTCCCCCCTCCGGGATGGGGGATCCGATCGGGGGCTTCGGGGATCGCCCGGGGTTCGAGCCCGTAGGCTCGGCGGGTGGAGATGTCCGAACTGGAGGCGCTGCTGACGCCCGAGGGCCTGCGGCTGCTCGACGCGATGGCGCCGGTGGAGTCCTCCGACGACGTCGCCCGCGCGGTCACGCGCCTGCGCCGCGAGGGGCACTCCCCCGACCTGGTGTCGGCGGTCGTCGGCCAGGCGCGCCTGCGCACCCGGGCGACCGCGAAGTTCGGCGATCTCGCCGCCCGGATGCTCTTCACGCGCGCAGGCCTCGAGCAGGCCACGCGCCTGCCGATCGCGGTCCGCCATGCGGCCCGCTTCCGCGAGGCGGGCTTCACGCACGTCGCCGACCTCGGGTGCGGCATCGGCGGCGACGCGCTCGGGCTCGCGGGGCTGGGCCTGAGGGTCACGGCCGTCGAAGCCGACGAGGTGACTGCCGGCATCGCCGCCTACAACCTCGCTCCGTTCGGCGCGGACGCCGAGGTGCGCCACGGCACCGCCGAGACGGCCGACCTCGCCGGCGTCGACGCGGTGTGGCTCGACCCGGCGCGTCGCACCGCCGGGCATACCGAGACGGCGCGCACGCGCCCCGAGGACTGGTCACCGCCGCTCGACTGGGTGTTCGACCTCGCGCGCCGCATGCCGTCCGGCGTGAAGCTCGGCCCCGGGCTGGACCGCAAGTCCATCCCCGACGACGTCGAAGCCCAGTGGGTGAGCGCGGACGGCTCCACGGTCGAGCTCGTGCTGTGGTCGGGCGCCCTGGCGCGTGCGGGCGTTCGGCGCGCGGCGCTGGTCATGCGCGGCGAGTGGGCCCACGAGCTGACCAGCGGGGCGGATGCCTCGGACGAGCCGGCCCGCGAGCTCGGGGCGTACCTGCACGAGCCGGACGGCGCGGTGATCCGCGCGCGGCTCATCGGAGACGTCGCGCGCTCGCTGGGGGCGGGCATGCTCGACGAGCACATCGCCTACCTGACGTCGGACGCCGCCCTGACGTCGCCGTTCGTGTCGACCTTCCGCGTGCGCGAGACGCTCCCGGCCGATGAGAAAGCCCTCGCGAAGGCGCTGCGGGAGCGCGGCATCGGGCGCCTCGAGATCAAGAAGCGGGGCGTCGACGTCGACCCGGCGACGTTGCGGACACGGCTGAAGCTGCGCGGCGGCGAGGCGGCGACGCTGATCCTGACGCGGATCGGCACCCGCCGGACCGCGATCCTCGCCGACCGCGTCTGACCCAGCCGGGCCGCCCGGTCGGGGCCTGGCCGAGTCAGCGGCCGATTCCGTCGGACCCTGCCGTCAGCCGAAGAGGTTGGCCCGCATCGCGGCGAAGAGCAGCCACCCCGCGCTGTAGAGGATCGAGACCGTGCCGAGCGCGATCGCCCACACCGCGACCGCCCGGCTCTCGAGCGGGCGGCGCAGCGCGATGATCGCCGAGACGACGGCGACCAGGCCGATGGGGAAACCCCAGCCGACGAACAGCGACACGATCAGCCCGATGATGCCGAAGGCGAGCGCCCACCCGGCGAGCCCGCGGCTGAACGCGTCGTCGTCGGGAGCCACCCAGTCGCCGGCGTCGGCCGAGAATTCGCCGCCCGGCTCGGCGGGCGCCGTCTCGACGGTCACCGGGACGGGCGCCGTCGGAAGGCGCGAGAACCCGCCGCGATGCTCACCGGGAAGAGGGGACGCCTCCTGCGCGAGCTCGACGTCCGGCGACGGCGCCTCCACCGTCGCCCCGCCGGTCCCGGCCGGCGCCTCAGTCGTCATCCCGCCGGCCGCGGCCGCCGCCTCGGCACCGCCACCGACGACCCGGCCGTCGGCGGGACGCGCCGGGGATTCCGGCGCGGCGGGAGGCGGCATCCGCTCGTCGCCTGTCATGCCCGCTCCGCGACCTGGATGTCGGTGACCGGCAGGGTGGAGTCGGCGCCGAACTCGAGGGTCGACGGCGGGCGGCCCGCCATGATGAGCTCCGACGTCAGCGCCGCGATCATGGCGCCGTTGTCGGTGCACAGCGACAGCGGCGGGATCCGCACCGTCACGCCCTCGGCGGCCGCCCGCTCGAGGGCGACGTCACGCAGGCGGCGGTTGGCGATCACGCCGCCGCCGAGCAGCAGGCGGGGCACGCCGTGGTCGCGGCACGCCGCCAGCGCCTTCGTGACGAGCACGTCGACGACGGCCTCGCGGAAGCTCGCCGCGACGTCGGCGACCGGCACCTCCTCGCCCGCGGCACGGCGCTGCTCCACCCACCGGGCGACCGCGGTCTTCAGCCCCGAGAACGAGAAGTCGTAGCGGTGGTGCGCCATGTCGGACGCCCGAGACAGCCCGCGGGGGAACGTGATCGCGTGCGGGTCGCCGGATGCCGCGGCGCGGTCGATCTCGGGACCTCCCGGATAGGGCAGCCCGAGCAGCCGCGCGACCTTGTCGAACGCCTCGCCGGCGGCGTCGTCCATCGTCTCGCCGAGCAGCTCGACGTCGCTCGTGAGGTCGCGGACGAGGAGGAGCGAGGTGTGGCCTCCGCTCACGAGCAGCGCGACGGTGGGGTACTCGAGCGGCGGCGCCTCGGAATCCAGGATGTCGGCGGCGATGTGGCCGACGAGGTGGTTGACGGCGTAGAGCGGCTTGTCCAGCGACACCGCGAGCGCCTTGGCCGCACCGACGCCGACCATGAGGGCGCCGGCAAGTCCCGGCCCGCTCGTCACCGCGACGGCGTCCAGGTCGGCCAGGGCCACGCCGGACTCGGCGAGCGCCGCCTCGATCGCCGGCTGCAGCGCCTCCAGGTGCGCGCGCGCCGCGACCTCGGGAACGACGCCGCCGTAGCGGGAGTGCTCGTCCATGGAGCTGGCGATCGTGTTCGACAGCAGCGTGCGCCCGCGGACGATCCCGATGCCCGTCTCGTCGCAGCTCGTCTCGATTCCGAGCACGAGCGGCTCGGCCGGGAACGTCGATGCGCTCACGTGCACACTCCCCCCTCCCAGGCCCCGCCGCTCCGGAATTCGGAGGTCCCGCCGTTTTCCGGATCCTGGGGGCGATCCGCTCCGGAAAGCGTGCGATCGTCCGAAGTCCGGATCGCGGACTCAGCCGGAGCGGACGGATGCCGCGCCGCGGCCCAGCCGCGCAGGTCGAGCTTCATCACCACGGCGTCGACGTCGTCGGGCTGGTAGTAGCGGGGCTTGCGTCCGATCTCGAGGAAGCCCTCCGAGGCGTACAGCGCCTGGGCGACCGGGTTGTCGGCGCGGACCTCGAGGAACACCTCGACCACGCCGCGTCGGCGGGCCTCATCGAGGAGGGCCCGAAGAAGGGCCCGGCCGCGACCACGGCCCCGCGACGCCTCGGCGATCGCGATGGTCTGGACGTCGGCATCCTTCGCGCTCTTCACCGCCCGCAGGCCGGCGTAGCCGAGCAGCCGGCCGGCCTCCTCGTCCACAACGTACCAGCCGTGCGGCGACGCGAGCTCCTCGCGCATCATCGCCTCCGACCACGCGTCGGTGGGGAACGAGGCGCGCTCGAGCGCCATGATGGCGGCGAGGTCGTCGCCCGTGGCGGCGCGGAGGGTCACGCGATCACCCGCTTGGGCGCGAGCGAGGGCGTCACGTCGGGCGAGCGCAGGTACAGCGCGTCGGCGGACGCGAGGCTGCGCCCGGCGGCGAGGGCGCGGGCCGCCGCGAGCGCGAGCATGGCGGCGGGGATGCGATCGGCGTCGCGCCGCGCGGCGCCCAGGCCGGCGAGCACGCCGTCGAGATCGTCGCGCGGGGCGAGTGCGGGCTCGGCGGTGCGGATCGGCAGGCCGTCGTCGTCGATGCCGCGGTACACGGTGTAGGCGAACTCGCGCCGGCGGGCGTCGGTCACCACCGCGAATGTGCCGGCGTCGGCGTCCTCGGCGCCGGTGGCGTACCCCCAGTCCGTGGTGAGCGCGGTGTGCAGCAGCAGCTCGAGCGCGACGGCGTCGTGGCTGGGCACGGGCACGACCGGCACGCCGCGGCCGAGCGCGAACGTGCGCGCGGCGGCGATGCCCACGCGAAGGCCGGTGAAGGGCCCCGGCCCCATGCCCGCGGCGACGTGCGTGATCCGGGAGGGATCGACGGATGCCTCCGCCAGCGCCCGCTCGATGAGCGTGCCGATGACCTCGGCATGACCGCGCGGGTCGGGGCTCTGCACCTCCGAGCGGATGACGCCGTCGAGCTCGACCACCGCCACGGCGGAGCCGAGCGAGGTGTCGATGCTCAGAATCACCCTTCCAGGGTAGTCGGCCGTCCTCGGGCGTCGGCTACGGGCGCCGGGCGATCGACACCCGCCGCGGGCTGTCGGCGTCGAGCTCGGCGTCGTGGGCGGTCGTGCCGCACGCGGTGTCGACGCCGCGGCCGTGCCACTCGCGCTCGATCTCGACGTCCCACCAGTGATCCCGGATGCCGTCGACGAGTCCCCGTCCCCACTCGACGATCACGACCGAGCCGTCGAAGTCGATGTCGAGGTCGTCGAGCTCCGCGGCGGAGCCGAGTCGGTAGGCGTCCACGTGCACCAGCGGAGCGCCGCCGGAGAGCGAGGGATGCGTGCGCGCGAGGACGAACGTCGGGCTCTGGACGGGTCCGCGCACGTCGAGGCCGCGGCCGATGCCGCGCGTGAGCGTCGTCTTGCCCGCCCCGAGGGGGCCGGTGAGCACCACCATGTCGCCGGGGCGCAGCATCCGTCCCATCTCCTCGCCGAGCGCCTCCATCGCCTCGGGCGAGGTGATCTCGCGGGTGCCCGCCAGTGCGTCGATTCCCTGGGTCGCCTTCACGCCGGGTGCAACAACGGGGGCGCCGTCGTCGTTCCCGGTCATGTCGTCGTCGCCGGTCATTCCGACACCTGCCGCCGTGCCACGCGGGGTCCGACCCGCGTCACGATCTCGTAGTTGATCGTGCCGGCGGCATCCGCCCATTCCGTCGCCGACGGCGCGCCCAGGGTCGGGTCGCCGAAGAGCACGGCCTCGTCGCCGACCGAGACCGGGTGGTCGCCGACGTCCACGACGAACTGGTCCATCGCGATCCGCCCGGCCACTGTGAACCGGCGCCCGTCGATCAGCACGGGGCCTGCGCCGGACGCCTGGCGGGGAACACCATCGGCGTAGCCGAGCGGGACCAGCGCGAGCGTCGTCTCGCGGTCGGTGCGGTAGTCGTAGCCGTACGACACGCCCTTGCCGGCGGGCACGCGGCGCACCGCCGCCACCGCGCCGCGCAGGGTCATCGCGGGGCGCAGGCCGAGGTCGGCCGACGTGCGGTCGTCGAACGGCGAGAGCCCGTACAGCCCGATGCCGATGCGCACGCACCCGAGCCGGGACTCGGGCAGGTCGATCGCGGCGTGCGTCGCGGCGATGTGCCGCAGCGGCGGGGCGAGCCCCAGCGAGGCGGCCACCCCCACGCCCTCCTCGAACGCCGTCAGCGCCGCACGGTCGTCGGCGGCCGAGGCGTTGGAGAGGTGGCTGAAGAGCGCGATCACGCGGATGCGGCCGATGCGCTCCAGGCGCGCCGCCTCGGCGAAGACGACGCGGTAGTCGTCGGGCGCGATGCCGTTGCGCGAGAGGCCGGTCTCGAGCTTCAGGTGGACGCCGACGGGACGGTCGCCGGATGCCGCGGCCGCAGCCTTCTGCAGCTGGCCGAGGTTCGAGATGCCGAGCTCGATGCCGAGGGCGGCCGCCTCGGCGAAGTCGGCGTCCGGCGCGTGCAGCCACGCGACGATCGGGGCATCGATGCCGACACGGCGCAGCGCCAGCGCCTCGGTGATGTCGGAGACCCCCAGGCGCGCGGCGCCGCCGGCCAGCGCGGCGTTGGCGGATCGCACGGCGCCGTGCCCGTAGCCGTCGGCCTTCACCACCGCGATGATCTCCGAGCCGGTGAGCCGGCGGAGGTGCCGCACGTTGTCCTCGATCGCGCCGACGTCGACCGTCGCCTCGCGCAGGGCGCCGGCAGGCAGGCGGCTCATGCGCGGTCCCCTGTGGTGTCGGGGGCGTCGCTGGTGCCGGTGTCGGTGCCGGTGTCGTCGGACGCGACGCCGGGCGCGGACTCCGCGATGACATAGGCGGTCGCGAGGCCCGCGTCGTGCGAGAGCGACAGGTGCAGCGCGGTGATCCCCCGCTCGGCGATGACGGCGGCCGTCGAGCCGCAGAGTGAGAAGACGGGTCGACCGGATGCCTCGGACGCGATCTCGATCTCGGTCCAGTGCACGCCGTCCGAGCCGCCGAGCGCCTTGATGAGCGCTTCCTTGGCGGCGTAGCGGGCCGCGAGCGAGTGCGGCTTGAGCACGCGCTCCGCGTCCGAGAAGAGGCGCTCGACGAGCCGGGGGGTGCGCTCGATGGTCCGCTCGAACCGCGGGATGTCGACCAGGTCGACGCCGATCCCGACGATCATGTGGTCCTCCTGCCGCCGCGGACGCGGCATCCGCCAGACTATCGCGCCGCGACGGCCGCACCTCCCCCGCCGACCTTTGCCCGCCGACCTTTGCCCGCCGACATCGCGGTTACTCGGCGAACGACCACGACATCGGCGCCGATAGCGTGCGATCTCGCCGAGTACGCGGTTACTCGACGGCCGGGTGAGGGCGTGAGGTGAGGGGAAGGGGTGAGGAGAACGGGGTGAGGCGACGACGAGGGGAACAGCGAGAGGGCGGATGAAGGGACCCGCCGACATCGCGGTTACTCGGCGAACGACCACGACATCGGCGCCGATAGCGTGCGATCTCGCCGAGTACGCGGTTCCTCGACGGTGTGTGAGGTCGGGAGGACGCCACAGGACGCGACGACGCCGGGACCGGAGCGCGAGGGCCGGATGCCGCTACTCGACCGTGACCGACTTCGCGAGGTTGCGGGGCTGGTCGACGTCGAGGCCCTTCGCCGTGGCGAGGCCCATCGCGAAGATGTGCAGCGGCACGACCGCGAGGAGCGGCTCGAAGAAGGGTCCGGCGAGCGGGATGCGCAGCACCTCGTCGGCCTTGGGCAGCACGGCGGCATCGCCCTCCTCCGCGATCGCGATGACCCGGGCGCCGCGCGCCCGGATCTCCTCGATCGAGGAGATGACCTTCTTGTGCATCTCGGCCGACTGGCGCGGCGACGGCACGATGACGAACACCGGCTGGCCGGGCTCGATGAGTGCGATGGGTCCGTGCTTGAGCTCGCCGGCGGCGAAGCCCTCGGCGTGGATGTAGGCGAGCTCCTTGAGCTTGAGCGCGCCCTCGAGCGCGATCGGGTAGCCCACGTGGCGTCCGAGGAACAGCACCGAGCGGGTGTCGGCCATCCAGTGCGCGAAGTGCTCGATGCGCGGCTGCTCGCGCTCGAGGATCTGCGAGATCTTGCCCGGGATCGCCTCGAGCTCGCGCACGTGGTCGCGCGCGTCGGCGGCGCTGACCGCACCGCGGATGCGCCCGATGTGCAGACCCATGAGGTACAGCGCGGTGATCTGGGCGACGAACGCCTTCGTCGAGGCGACCGCGACCTCAGGACCCGCGTGCGTGTACACGATCGCGTCGGACTCGCGCGGGATGGTCGCGCCCTGGGTGTTGCAGATCGACAGCGTCTTGGCGCCGCGCTCGCGCGCGTACTTGACGGCCATCAGTGTGTCCATGGTCTCGCCCGACTGCGAGATCGAGACCACCAGGGTGTCGGCGCCGATCACCGGGTCGCGGTAGCGGAACTCGTGGGCGAGCTCGACGTCCACGGGGATCCGCGTCCACTGCTCGATCGCGTACTTGCCGACCTGGCCAGCGTACGCCGCGGTGCCGCAGGCGATCACGATGATGCGCGAGATGCCCTGGAAGAGCTCGTCGAGGCCGTCGAGCTCGGGGATGACGACCTCGCCGTCGCGCACGCGGCCGCGCAGCGTGTTGGCCACGGCCTCCGGCTCCTCCGAGACCTCCTTGGCCATGAACGACGACCAGCCGCCCTTCTCGGCGGCGGCGGCATCCCAGGTGACCTCGAACGGCTCGACCTCGACGGGGTTGCCCGAGAAGTCGGTGACCTCGACGCCGCCGGGCGTGATCGCGACGATCTGGTCCTGGCCGATCGCCAGGGCGTTGCGGGTGTGCTCGACGAAGGCGGCGACATCGGAGCCGAGGAAGTTCTCGCCCTCACCGAGGCCGATCACCAGCGGCGAGTTGCGGCGGGCGCCGACGACGAGACCGGGCTGGTCCTCGTGCATGGCGAGGAGCGTGAAGGCGCCCTCCAGGCGCGAGACCACGGCGCGGAAGGCGGTGACGAGGTCGCGCGTGCGGCGGTACTCGCGGCCCAGCAGCACCGCGGCGACCTCGGTGTCGGTCTCGCTGCGGAACGTGAAGCCGTCGGAGAGCAGCTCGTCCTTCAGCTCGGCGAAGTTCTCGATGATGCCGTTGTGGATGACGGCGAGCTTGTCGTCGTCGGCGAGGTGCGGGTGGGCGTTGCCGTCGGTGGGGCCGCCGTGCGTCGCCCAGCGGGTGTGCCCGATGCCGGTCGTCCCGTCGGCGAGCGGGTGCGCGGCGAGGTCGTCGCGGAGCACCTTCAGCTTGCCGGCGCGCTTGCGCATGCCCAGGCCCCCGTCGCCGTCGATGACGGCGATGCCCGCGGAGTCGTAGCCGCGGTACTCGAGCCGCGAGAGCCCGGAGATCAGAACGGCCTGGCTCTGGCGAGGGCCCACGTATCCGACGATTCCACACATGCCGACAATGGTAAGCGCGGCGGTTTGCGAGGAGACTGAACGAATAGCGGATGCCGCGGCGCGCGGCATCCGTCACCGTCCGCGTCGCGGGGCTCGTCGTCAGCCGGTGGGGCGTCGCGTGCGGTCGAAGCGCAGTCCGCTCTCGCCCTCGCCGGCGGCGGGGCGCACCGAGCGGGCGGTCCACTGCACCCACGAGCCGTCGGCGCGGCGTGCCAGTCGCGGGGTCCGCTGCACCCGCACCCCCTGCCGCGGGACTTCGCCGGCGAAGATGATCCGCTGCTGCTCCTCCGACAGCAGCACGCCCGCCGGCTGCACCGTCTGGTCGCCGCGGTCGAGGTCGGCCCGCTGCAGGTAGACGCCGCGCTCGCCCACGCGCGAGACGTACGGGAACCAGTTCGCGGGCACGAACGTGACCAGCTCGTACCCGAGCACCTGGTCGACGGGCTCGTCGCCGGGGTCGATGGGCGGGAGCGCCGGCGCGGGCGGCGGCACGACGGGCGCGGGATCGCCCGACGGCGCGGGCACGGTCTGCTCGATCGCCCACACCAGGTTCGCGGTCTCGTCGCGCACGAACCGCACGTCCTCGACGGGCGCGCCGCCGAGCGTGCTGGCCGGCGCGGGGGGCACCAGGATCCCGGCGACCTCGGCGCGACCGCCCGGCCCTCCGCGGCGGGCCTCGCTGACGGCGTACATGCGCCACGGCGCGGCGAACCCGCCGGGCGGCACAGGGGACGGCTGCTCGTCGGCGAACCACAGCGAGCCGAAGGTGTCGCGCCACGTCACGCGCTGCACCCGCAGCACCCCTCCCGGCGGGCAGTCCACCGGCAGGACGAGCCAGTCGTCGCCGGTGACGAGCGCGGCCTCGACGACGAGCACGCGAGCCAGTTCGTGCGGGTCGGCCCATACCTGGCCGAGGTCGAGGTCGGCGTCCTCGAACTCCCAGAAGCGCGAGGTCGGCATGCCCGGGAACGTCAGCTGCGATGCCAGCAGGTGGCGGGTGAGCGGGACGGCCTCCGCGTCCCCGGCGTCGGGCGGATCCCGGTCGGGCTCGAGATCGAACGCCGCCCAGCCGATCTCGCCCCCGCCGTGCGCGGGCGCGTGCAGCACGGCGCCGGTGGTCGCGACGGCGAACTCGTACTCGAGCCGGCCGGGGATCCAGCTCGACGGCGTCGCCGCCGGCTCGACCTCGGCGGCGTACCACGCGAGCCACTCCGCCACGGCGGCCATGGCGACGCGCCGGCGGGCAGCCCCCGGGCGCAGCGCCGCCGTGAACCACCCTGGCGTGCCGCCGGAGAACGCGTCCGCGACCCGCGCGGCGTCCAGCGCCGCGCCGGCGAGCACGCCGTTCACGCCCGCCCAGTCCCCCGCCGGCTCGCCCTCGGCCGGGCTGACGTCCTTCTTGACCCCGCAGCGCCGGACGAGCGCCGCGACGGCGGCCGTCTCCCCCAGCTCGGCGAGCGCGTCCTGCAGCGCCCAGGCGACCGCGGCCGCCGCCCGAGGCGGAAGCGGGTGCGCGGACTCGTCCTCGACCAGCGGCTCGAGCAGTTCACCGGGATCCAGCGCCCGCCATCCGGACTCCGCGCCGTCGAACGGGCCGGGATGCCACGCCACGAGCGGATCGAACTGCGCGTCGACCGTCACCGCGAGCGGCGTGCCGGTGTCCTCGCCGGTGAGCTCGCCGAGCTGCCACTGGCGGCCGAGCAGCCACAGCGGGTCCCAGACCTGCGCCATGAGCCCCGTCGCCGGGTCTCCGCTCACCGGGTTGGGCTCGATCCTCGTCGTGAACGGACGGATGCCGCCGCGTCCGGGGAACGGCACCGCGCGGAACATGCCTGCCACCGTCAGCCTCCCTTCGTGAACGTCGAGACGATGTTCTGCGGCGACAGGAACAGCCGCGGGTCCACGACGTGCTCGTCGAACACCGACCAGTGGGGCACCCCGATCGCCGGCAGCAGCTCACCCAGCTCCGGGACGTCGGCCGGTGTCGCGAGCCGCATGCGCACGAGCTCGCGCACCTCGTCGAGGAGCGTGATCACGCGCTCCTCGGTCCAGCCGCCGCCGTCGGGCGAGACGGCCAGCAGCAGCGCCTGCGGGGCGCGGGCGCCGGGAGCGTTCGCGTGCACCGCGAGTCCGGTCGAGACGAGGTCCTCGCGCGTCGGGTCGGCCCCCTCGCTCATCGTGCGGCGCGCGGGCCGGTGCTCGGCCCACTGGTCGACCACGAAGCCCGCCATCGTCCCGGTCGGCGCGAACCGCGCCGTGGGCTCGAAGACGAGGGTGGTGACGGATGCCGCGGGTGGGGCGGCGTCGCCGACCCACCGGTCCGCCCCGAACACGGCCGCCCGCAGTGCACCGGCGCGCTCGGTCGCGGAACGCAGCGCCGACAGCGTCGCGTACGCCGCGACGCCGGGGCGCACGGTGCTCAGGCGTGCCATCCACCGCCGCACCGGCAGTCCCGCGACGGGAAGCAGCGCCCCGGCGAGCTCGGGCGGGCCGGTCGGGTCGAGCTGCGGGACGACGGGCACGCCGCCCAGCAGCTCGGCGAGCGCCTCAGCGGGCGGCGCGGTCGCGGCGGCGGCGAGCCGCCCGGCGAGGAGCTGATCGAGGCCCGACACGTACGCCTCCAGGACCACCCGCCCCTCCTCGGCGGTTCCGGTGAGCGCCGCCGGGTCGGTGCCGTCGCCGACCCCGACGAGTGCGAGCTCGTCGGCACGGCGCAGCAGCGCGGCCCGGGTGGTCGGGACGGAACCCACCAGTGCCGCGAGGTCGTCGCGCGCACGCTGGGCGCGAGCCGTCAGCTCGGCCTCGTCGACGGCGAAGTCCGGTGCGGCCGCGCCGCCGGCGGCGACGAGATCCCGCGGCTCGAGGGGTCGCGCGGTGGTCAGCACGGCGCGCGCGGCCGTCGCGAGCTCCCACGCGTCGCCGAGGCTGATGCGTCCTGGGCGCAGCGCGGCGTTCCCGGTCGGGGGCTCGGCGGGAAGCGACGGCCGGGCGCGCCGGCAGCGCGCCCAGAACCGGGCGAGGCCGTCGGCGCTGCCGTCCGCCGCGAGCACCAGATCGAGCGCTCCGAGGCGCAGCGCCGAGAGGAAGACGGAGTTGTTGCCGCGGAGGTGGATCGCGATGCGGTCGGCGGGGCCGAGCACGTCGCGGCACCACGCCTCGAGCACGGGATGGGCACGGGAGCGGATGCCGGGAACCCACCCGCCCGCCGCCTCGAGGCCGCCCGCGCCCGTGCCGCCGATCACCGCGACGCGCGCGGTGACGCCGTGCCGTTCGAGCGGCGACCGCGGCACCTCGGGCTCCTCCGGCAGCGTGTCACCCGACATCGCGTTCATCGCCGCCGTCGCGCGCGCGGCGTCGCCGCCCGCGAGCTGATGCACGCCCTCGGCGAGGAGCAGGTCGGCCACGGCATCCGCCACCTCGTCGAGCCGCGCGATGAGCGCGTGGACGTCGGCCACCTCGCCGGGCGCAGCGGGCGTGACGCCCGGTCCGGGGCTCGCGAGCTTGGCCTCGACCGCCGGCGCCGGCTTGTCGCGCAGCGCGACGCCGTCGACCACCGAGCCGGTGTACGCCAGCGCGTCGTCGTCGCCGGCCGTCGCCGGCGTCTCGCGGCCCACCACGAGCGGGGCGAGGGCGCGCAGCGCCGGTACGAAGCGGTTGAGCGACAGGTCGGTCTCGTGCAGCCAGCGCTCGAAGCGGTAGCCGAGCAGCGCGCCGAGCTGCTGCCCCTGCCGCATGCCGCGCACGACGTCGATCGCCTCCCTCGCCCGGGTGCTGCTGAGGTCGATCTCGAGGGCGGCTCCCGCGCCGTCGCCCGGCGCGTGCGTCAGGCGTGCGCTGCGCAGCACCGCGGCCGTCGCGGCGTGCTGGGGCGACGGCGCCTGCAGCCACCCCACGCCCGGTGAGCGCACGGCCTCGTCCGGGTCCGCCGGGCGCGGCGTGAGTGCGATGTCCTCCAGCCACGCGTACGACGCGACGGCGAGCCCGCGCGGCCGGTCCGTGCGCAGGCGGTCGAGTCTGCAGGTCGCGAGGGACGTCGCCCACGCGTCCAGCCGGTGGGATGCGGCATCCAGCGCTCCGGCGAACACCCGCTCGCGCTGGGTCAGCTCCTGCCCGCGCAGCCGCGCCAGCCCGAGTCGCACGCGCGAGGCGGTGTCGGTGGCGAAGAGGTAGTCGAGGATCATGGCGGCCAGCTCCCGCACGCGGTGCGCGTCGCTGAACGCGAACAAGAGCCGATCCGACAGCGGCGAGCGCCGGAGCGCCTCGATGATCTCCTGCTCGCGCTCGCGGAGCAGTCCGAGCTCGTGCCGCGGGCGGTCGCTCGAGGTCATGCCCTCGAGGTCGAAGAGGTCGGGCACGGTGATCTCCGCCATGACCGCGTCCAGCCGCAGTTCCTCCTCCGAAGCGTCGGGCCCCGGCTGCATGCTCCCTCTCAGCCGCTCCGCCAGCTGCTCGCGGATCTGAGTGCCGAGCCCGCTCTGCGGCTCGCGCAGGACGATCCCGATCTCCTCCTCGCCGAAGTCCATGGGGCGCATGATCGCGGCGAGCGCCGCGCGCGCGGCGGCGAGCGAGGTCGAGCGAGCCACCGTGATGAGCACCTGGAGCACGCTGTCCTCGAAGGTGAGGTCGTCGTGGTCGACGAGCGCTTCCAGCGCGTCCTCGTCGCTCTCGGAGACGAGCGGCAGGCCGAGCATGCGGGGCCGGCCGAGATGCGGCATCCGGCGCAGCGATCCCAGTCCGATCCGCAGTCGCTCCTCGAGCACGCGGGTCATGTCGGCGCGCTCCTCCTCGAGGCCCGGAGAAGAGCGCTTCAGCGAGGCGCCGAGCGCGTTGTCGGTGCGCAGCACCCGCCGCACGCGCACGTTGCGGCTCGCCGGGGCGAGTCCGAGGATGCTCGGAAGCGCCGCGGCGAGGTCGCCGTCCATCACGGTGGGCGGGGGTGCCGCCATGGTCCACCATCCGCGGGCGGCCCGCACCGCGAACGCGACGAGCGCATCCGGGCGGCCCGGCCGCCGCGGGGCGACCGGCTCATACCGGGAGGTGAGCGTGACCGGAAGCAGTCCGTACGGCTGGCGGCCGGCACGCACCGCCGGAAGTGGACCGGACGGACGCACCCAGTCGGCGAGATGCTCGCGCACGTCCCACCGGTCGAAGGGCGACAGGGCACGGGCGGGCAGCGCATCGCTCAGCCACGCCTCCCACGTGACCGGCCACAGCACCTCCGCCATCGCCCTGGCCGGCTCGCCGTCGTCGGCGCCGGCGGGCCAGTCGTCGAACGCGGCCGGGTCGTCGATGCCGAGCGCACGGGCGACGGCGGCGCCCGTGCCCGGGCTCGGCGCCGGCGGGGTCGCCCCCGCGCTCCAGCCCGACCGCGCCGACTCGGTGTTGTTCGTGGGCGTCCCCGGGCCGACGAGCGCCCGATCGCCGTGGGCGCGCAGCGCGGCGAGCACGACGCCGGGCTCGGCATCCGGGTCCGCCTGGCGCACCCCCCACACGTACAGCCGATCGACGGTCGCGTCCCCCCGCTCGAGCGTCACGGTCACCGCGAGCCCGCGCTGCACCGCGACGTCGTAGTCGCGCATCCAGTCGGCGGGACCGGATGCCTCCTCGGCGAGCGCCTGCAGCGCCAGCGCGCGCTCGCGGAACTCGGCCTCCGCCTGCAGGCGATCCTCGCCGGGCGCGCCGAGGTGGCCGAGCCGGACGCCGAGGTCGTCGAGGTCGACCGGCTCGCCGTCCGCCGCGGACGGCACGCCGTCCTGCCAGGCGACCACGCGGAAGGCGTCTGGGAGCAGCGCCGCGCGACCGGTCGCGTCGTCGACGGCGATGTCGTCGGGGTAGATGCGCACCCGCAGCTCGGTGACCGTCTCGCCGTCGCGGGTGGCGTGCCGGGACTGCGTCTCGACGCGCACCGGCACCAGCAGCACGGGCACCGACGGATCCACCTCGGCCCACACGTCACCCATGGTCGTCCTCGCGCTCGGTGGAGATGTCGTCGATCAGCGTCCGCACCCGGAACCCCACGCGCGCCGGCTTCTGGAACAGCGCCCAGGCGACCTTCGCCGCGGTCTCGGCGACCGCCGGCGCGTCCGTCGTCGCGGGCACCGTGGCCGGCAGGTGCCGCGCGCCCGCGGGCAGCCAGTGCCCCCAGGCCAGACCGTCGCGCGGGGGCGTCACGCCGGCCGGCGGGTCGATCTCGTCGAGGCCGAACCGCGGCGCACCGACGTGCTCGGCGAGCGTGAACCAGAACGCTCCGGCGTTCGGGGCCTCCCCGCCGGTGTCGGCGGCGGCCGCGGCGACGGCGGTGAGGTCGACCGCGACGAGCAGGAGGTTCGGCGTCAGCGCGAGCCGGAAGAGGCTCGCCACCGGGCGCGACGCGTACTCGACCGGGTAGTCGACGTTCGTGGACGCCGCGACGTTCGCGAGCACGTTCGGGAACCGCCGCACCAGTTCGCCGCGCACCACGAACACGAGCTTCCCGGCACGCGCCGGGTCGAGGTGGGAGCCGAGCTCGCCGGTGCGCATCGTATGCACCCCGCCGAGGAGGTCGGGCTCCGGCGTCCAGAATCGTCGCAGGCTCGTGGCCCGGCCGTCGGTGGGGTACTCCCGCCACACCAGCTCGCGGGCGAACTCGTGGTTGGCGCCGACCAGGAAGGCCTCCACGAAGGCGGCGTTGGTCTGCAGGGCGGTCACCATGTCGGGCTCGGGGATGGCTGCGACGCCGGGCATCAGCCATTCCCGGTCGTACCGGCTGAGGGCTTCGTAGAGCGGATGCCGGAACTCCGGCGCCGCGAGCACCCGCTCCAGGTCGTCGGGGTCGCGGCCGAACAGTCCGGCGAGACCGGGAAGGCGCGTGCGCGCCCGCCGCGGCACCGTGAACAGCGGCCGAAGCAAGCCGACCAGGTCGAGCGCGGGGATGTCCAGGCGCTCGCGCGGCGGCTCGACCGGCTCGGGCGCGGCGCCCGTCGCGGCCTCGCCGAAGGTGGCGATCAGGTCCTCTCCGGGACGCTCGATGATCGGGATGAGGTGGTCGGGCGTGGGGGTGGTCTCGAACGGGTGGTTTCCGTCGTACCCGCGTTCGTCGAGGGCGGCGAACAGCGGCTCGAACACGCCCTCCTCGAGCAGCCGCGTCTCGAACGGCCCGAGATCTGCGGGGTCGGCGCCCGTCTTCGGGAAGCGGGCGACGCCGGGGCCGGGCAGCTCCCACTCGTCACGCGTGCGGGACAGCTGCCACGCCGTGCCGAGGAGGGTGCCGAGGTGTCGCAGGTGCACGCGCAGCCCCGGGGTGTCCTCGAGCGCCCGCACCTCGTCGGGGGTCGGCAGGGCGTCGAGGAGCTCGGACAGCAGCGCGGTCGTCTCGTCGTCGTCGGTGACCCCGCTCAGCAGCGAGACGTCCTCCTCTTCGAGGTGCGCCATCAGCTCGCTCGTCGCGCCTGTCGCCGGCCCGGCGACGGGCAGGACCCAGTCGGCGCCGGCGTCGCCGTCGGCGATGAGGCGCTCGCTCTGCGCCACGCGCTCGTCCGCTGCCGTGAACCGCGCCGTGCGCCCGAGCGGGCGGGCCATCCGGCGCAGCGCGCCGCCGAGCGCCGCCGGCGGAAGGGCGCTGGCCGCGACCGTCGCCCGCACGGTGATCCCGCCGAGGTCGACCTGGGCGTGCGCGCGCGCCGTGGCGGCCAGGAGCGGAGCGGACGGCATCCGCTCGATCGTCCGCCGGTGCAGCGCCGTCGACACGACGCGGGCGAACTGCGCGGCGCGCAGCACCTCGTTGGCCTCCCGCACGTTCTGCAGCTGCGACCAGGCCGCGGCCATCAGCGGCTCCTGGTCCATCTGCACCACGGCGGTGCCGAGGGCCGCCGCGACGCGGTGGGCGGGATCCAGGTTGAGCTCGGCGAGCCAGCGCGGCTCGCCGGCATCGGCCGGGAGCACGTCCGTCAGCACGTGGGCGCCGCCGAACAGGGGCGGCCCCACCTCGGGGTCCGCCGCGGGGTCGGTGCTCGCATCGACGAGCGCTCGCAGCCGCGCCGTGGCCGCGGCATCCCACCGTCCCTGATCCGACGGTTCGGGCTCGCCCGACGCGGTGGGCGCGATGAGCGCGCCATGCACCGCGCGCGGGCCGTCGGCGGCGGCCACGGTGACGCCGCTTCCGGGCTGCGACGTGTCGACCCAGCGCCGGCCCAGCCCGTCGGCCGCCGGCACCGGCACGATGCTGCGCGCGAGCTCCTCGAAGCCGCCCTCGTCGCCGGTCGCGAACTCCCACCGGTCGTACACCGGCAGCACGACGGTGTCGGCGCCGCCCGGCCCCCACGCCCACGCGAGCGAGTCGATCGTTCCGCCGCGGATGCCGGCGCGCCGTCCGGCCTCGAACGTCGGCACGACGAGCGCGGTCCAGCGCTCGTGCGGACGCAGCCGGGTCGGGCTCACCAGGCGCGACAGGTTGAGCTGCGGCGACCCCAGGTGGCGCGTCAGCGCCTGGTCGTCGTGACCCTTGCCCGACACCTGCGCGTGCGCCCACGCCCACGCGTCCTCGGGCGGCGGCAGCTCGGCGACCGGCACCTCGACCGCCGGCGGCAGGTCGGGACCCGCGGGCGCCACCTGTCGCACGATCGATGCGGAGGGCACGACGACCAGTCGCAGCCACGGCGGCAGGCGGCCGGACGCGGGCGCCGCGGGCGTGAACATCCACGGCAGGTCGGGCGCATCGAACTCCACGTGGACGAGGTCGCCGGTGGGAGCATTGCCCGTGCCGGGCGCCGGGTGGCGCCGGATGATCTGCGCCGGATCGATCCCCAGCACGTCTCCCGGGCCCCGCAGCGTGATCGGCTGCGAGACGGTCTCGCTGCCCGAGCCGTCGGTGAGCGCGAACGACACGTCGACGGTGGTGCGGGCGCGGGCGCCCTCGGTGAAGACGGGTTGCCGGATGCCGGCGGCCGCGCCGGTGCGGAAGTACGGCAGGAAGGTGAAGCTCGCCGCGCCCGCGTCCTCCGGGGCGATCGCTGGGATCCGGGCGGTGACGTCGAAGACCTTCATGACTCCGCCGCCCTCATGTCGCTGCCACCTTGGTCATGGCGGCCAGGCCGCCGAGCGCTCCGCTTGCGGTGTGGACGGCGTCGGTCCACGGCGCGAACTCGGCGATGACGGCACCGGTGCGCACGTCGGTGACCCGCGTCTCGCTCACCGGCCGCACCGCGATGCGCCGCTCCAGGTCGTCGGCGCGGTAGCTGTCGCCGATGCGCAGCCCGGTCGCGCCGGCCGGCCCCGCCTCCAGCACGAGGCGCGCCCACCCCGACAGGTCGAAGAAGCCGACGCCGGCCCGCTTCTTCTCGGGCGCCCCCGGCCACGAGTCGTCGTAGGTCATCGTCGCGTCGGTGGCGAAGCCGCGCAGCACGCCGGCCTGCGTCGTGGCGTCCGCCGGGTCGATCGCGAAGCCGCCGGTGCGCTCCTCGAACTCCGGGGCGGCGAGCTGCGCGTCCTTCGTGAGCGTCATGAACTGGCCCACCCCGAACGTCTCGGCGACGGCCGAGTGATCGGCATCCGTGCGCCCCGGTCCGTCCGGACCGATCTTCACGGCGCCCGAGAGCGCCAGACGGCACCCCGCGGGCTGGACGGATGCCGCGCCCCAGCGGTCGAGCGTCATGTCCAGCGGCGCGAGCCGCTGACTGGCGCGCACGAGGCCCCACGGCTCGATCACCAGGGCGCCGTCGGGCAGTGCGGCCAGGCGCACCGGTGACCGCACGCCCTGCCGGTCGATGCGCTGCCACGCCCGCGGATCGCGCAGCGCCTCCGCCACGAGCGCCAGCGGACGCACGGTGGGCGGCGGGAGGGGGGCGGACGCGTCCCCGAACTGCACGGGACCGAACGAGATGCTCGGGTCGGGCAGCGGCCACGGCAGCGACACCTTGCCCGTGCCGCGGACGCGCCAGGGGCTCGGGCCCGACAGGTGCAGCGAGAGCGAGACGCCGAACAGCGAGCATCCGAGCGCCTCGACGTGCGCCCGGGCGGTGGCGTCGACCTCGAAGCCGAAGGGGTCGAACTGGATGAGCGCGTCGAGCGTGAGCCCGCCGCGGACCGCCGCGACCCCGACCGAGTAGGCGAGCTCGATCGAGCCGCCGAACTGCACGGTGTTCGGCGTGAGGGCGACGTAGCCCTGCACGCGGAACTGCAGCCCGATCGGCGGCGACATCTCGGCGCCGATCCTGCCGAGGTCGGCGAGCTCGGGCGGCTTGCGCGTGTACGTCGGGTGGAATCCGCCGGCGCTCAGCACCACGGTGCGGTCGTCGCCGAAGCGCACCAGCATACCGATGCCGCCGTAGACGGAGAAGAACCCGATCCGCGAGGAGTACAGCTCGGCGCGCAGCAGGATGATGCCCCGGCCGACCTGAGCCATGACGGCGGCGCGCAGGTCGATGATCGCCGCGCTCTCGCTCGGGATCACGCAGCGCGCGCGCCCGAGCACGATCATCACGGGATCGGGGGCGGCGAGGAGGACGGCGACATCGAGGGTCATCAGCGTGACGGGACGGCCCCAGCCCAGGCGCAGCATCGGTCCGATGACGAAGCCGCCGGCCCGAGGCGGGAACACGCGTCCGAGGGTCTGCAGGATCGTGGGGGCGGCCTTGCGGACGTCCTCGGGGAACAGCAGCCTGTCCAGCACGCCGTCCTTGAGCCCCGACGAGATCGCGGCCGGATCGACCGTCACCCCGAGCCCCACGATCCCCCCGACCGCGTTGAGGGTGAACAGCAGCCCGAGCTCGATGGGCACGGCGAAGCTGACCGACATCACCGCGACGAACGACATCCCGTCGGCGCCGCGCGAGCGAAGCAGGCCGAACGCCGTCACGGTGACCGGCCCCAGGACGAGATCGAGCACGCCCCCGTAGCCGTCGGGGAGCACGAGGAGGTAGCCCGAGCCCTTCACCGGGCCCGCGCTGAGCGACAGGCCGATGCCCCGCGGCAGCACCGGCACGATGGCACCGGCCCCCTCGCCGAAGGGCGGCGCGCCGCTGAGGATGCGCCCGGGGTCGAGCACCAGCCGCACGCCGGAGCCGTCCACCCGGGCGCCGATCACCCCCGCGACGTCGACGGCGAGCCGGCTGCGCACGGTCAGCGCCACGGTGGCGCCCGAGGGCTCGAGCGCCAGCTCCATCCCTTCGAGGTCGACCACCTGCGCCTCCAGGCGCGCGGGCAGCTCGATCGGCCCGAGGCTGCCGCCGGCGGTGAGCCCGCGGTGGTCCACGGTGAGCTCCAGGTCGGCCGCGGCGCTTCCCGCGGCGCCGACGAGGATCTTCAGCACGCCGTCGGTGCGCTCCCCGAGGTCGATGCGCACCTCGCCGCCGCGCACCGACATGCGCAGACCGGTGTCGGACAGCCCGACGGCGAGGCGGATGGTGCCGGCGCGGAACAGCGCGACGCGCACGTCACGCCGCGCCCACGCCAGCTCGACCTTGTCGGGGGCGGCCGTGGCGGTGGGCTGCTCCAGGCCGAGCCGGCTGACGAGCGCACCCGGCGGCCGGGCGTCGACGGCCTTCTTCGCGGCGGCGGTCGCGTCCACGCCGAGCAGAGCGGCTGCAGCGAAGAACTCCTTGACCGCGGCCCACGCCGCGGTCGCGGCGCCGGCGATGTCGCCGGCCGTCGCCTTGGCCTCCGCGAGGTCGGCCTGGACGAGACCTGCCGCGAGGCGCGCGGCGACGGGAGCGGTGTCGGGCGGCAGCGCGCCGCCGACGAGCTCCTGCAGCTTCGCCGGCGTCGGGATCGCGCGCAGGCGCCCGACGATGTACTGGAGCGCGGCCCGGAGCAGCCGGGCGGGCAACTCGTCCATCCCACCCCCTGGGACGACGGATGGAGCGTGGTGTGACAGCACGTGCAACCGCACGGACCGTCGCGCCGCATGCGGCACGGCGGTGCGAAGAGCGCCAGACTCGAACGCCGCCCACCCCATCGGGCGGTGTCATCTATGAACTTGGCCCTGCCCGGGTCGGATGTCAACCACCCTCCGGGCGCGGGCGCACCTCCCTTGGAGGCATCCGCTCGATCGGCCGCGCGTCAGAGCTTGCGCAGCAGCACCGTCTCGACCGTGTGGTCGGCCGCCTTCTGCAGCACCAGGTTCGCGCGGTGCCGCGTGGGCAGCACGTTCTCCTCGAGGTTGGGCAGGTTGATGGAGTTCCAGAACCCGAGGGCGCGCTCGACGGCCTCCTCGTCGGACAGCTGCGCGAACACGTTGAAGAACGAGTTCGGGTTGCTGAACGCGGCGCGACGCAGCGCGAGGAAGCGCTCGACGTACCACTGGGCGATGTGCGCGGCATCCGCATCGACGTAGATGGAGAAGTCGAACAGGTCGCTCACCGCGACGTCGTTGGGCGTGGGCGGCGGCTGCAGCACGTTGAGCCCCTCGACGATCACGATGTCGGGGCGGCGCACGGTGATGACCGCATCGGGCACGATGTCGTACCGCATGTGCGAGTAGAAGGGGGCGCGCACCTCGGGGGCGCCGCTCTTCACCTCGGTGAGGAACGACACGAGCGCTCGGCGGTCGTACGACTCGGGGAAGCCCTTGCGCTCCATGAGCCCCCGCCGCTCGAGCTCGGCGTTGGGGTACAGGAAGCCGTCGGTCGTGATGAGCTCGACGCGCGGCGTGCCCGGCCAGCGGCTGGTGAGCTCGCGCAGGAGGCGGGCGATCGTGGACTTGCCGACGGCGACCGAGCCGGCGACGCCGACGATGAAGGGCGTCGTGGAGTCCGTCTCGCCGAGGAACGCCGACTCCTCGGCTCCCAGGCGCTTGGTGGACTCGGCGTACAGCGACAGCAGCCGCGACAGCGGCAGGTAGACCTGCGCGACCTCGGCGATGTCCAGGCGATCGCCGAGCCCGCGGATCTGGACGATCTCGGTCTCGCTGAGCGGCTGCGTCACCCCGGCGGCCAGTCGCGCCCAGTCGGCGCGCTCGATCTCGCGGTAGAGGGACAGAGCGGGGGCGACCACGCCCGTCTCGTGCAGGGTCGCTTCATCGGCGGACATCGCGCCCATCGTATCCGGTGGCGCACGCGTGACGGATGCCGCGCCCTCGGCCTCCCTCCGTTGCTGCGGTTTCTGACCCAGCGCCCCCTGCGAAACACCACATCTCGCACGAGACACCATGCCGCCCCGCGGTGCCTCGTCGCCGATGCGGTGTATGCCCTGAACGACCTTGCGAAACACCACATCCCGGACGAGACACCACGCCGCTCCGCGGTGCCTCGTCGCCGATGCGGTGTATGCCCTGAAGGGTCGAGGGCGGGAACGGCGCGGGGGGCCGCGCCGCTAGGGTGAACGGGTGCGCCTCGGAGTCCTCGACATCGGCTCGAACACCGTCCATCTGCTCGTGGCCGACGCCCGTCCGGGAGGCAGGCCTCTCGCGACCACGAGCCAGCGCACCGTGCTGCGGCTCATGCGCTACCTCGCGCCCGACGGCTCGATCACCGACGAGGGCGTGACGGCGCTCGTCGACGCCGTCACGCAGGCCCGGAAGGTCGCGGCGTCGGAGAACGTCGACGAGCTCCTGGCCACCGCGACCTCCGCCGTCCGCGAGGCGAAGAACGGCTCCGAGGTCATCCGGCTCATCGAGGAGGCGCTCGGCCAGCCGCTCCAGGTGCTCGGCGGCGAGACCGAGGCGCGCTACACCTTCCTCGCCGTCCGCCGCTGGTTCGGCTGGGCGGCCGGCCAGATCCTCCTCTTCGACATCGGCGGCGGCTCGCTCGAGATCGCCGCCGGAGCGGACGAGCTGCCCGAGTCGGCGGCATCCGTCCCCCTCGGCGCGGGCCGCATGACCGTGCGCTTCCTGCCCGACGACCCGCCCGGCGAAGCCGCCGTCGAGAGGCTCCGCGACCACGCGCGCGCGACCCTCGCGCCCGTCGCGAAGTCGTTCGGCGCGCTGCCCCGGCCCGATCACGTCGTCGGCTCGTCCAAGGCGATCCGGTCGCTGGCGAAGCTGGTCGGCTATCCGGTGCCCGGATGGTCGGGGATCGAGCGGATGCTGCTCCCGCGCGACGCCCTCGGCTCGTGGATTCCGCGGCTCGCGCGCATTCCCGCGTCCGCCCGCCAGGAGCTGCCCGGCATCACGGCGGACCGCACCTTCCAGATCGTCGCGGGCGCGGTCGTGCTCCACGAGGCGATGCGCGCGCTGGATGTCGATGAGCTCGAGGTGTCGCCGTGGGCGCTGCGGGAGGGCGTGCTGCTGCGCTACATCGAGGAGCTGGGCTGGTGAGCCGAGCCGCTCAGCGGCGGGTCACCCGCTCAGGGGCGGGTCATTCGTCGAACTCGGTGAAGGCCGCGTAGATGCCGTAGACGGCGAGCGCTGCGACGTGCCACTCCTCGGGACCCTCGGGGCCCATGGTGACGACGCGGGGCGCGTCGATCATCGCCGGGTTGATGCGCCGGTGATCGGTCATGCCGTCGATCGTGGCCATGATCGCCACGGCGAGGTCGCGCTCGTCGACCCCGGGGCGCATCCGGACGCCGAGCGCGCCGTTGAGCGTCCGGTACAGCTCGGCCATGCGCTCGCAGTATCTGTCCTCGATCTCGGAGAGCAGCGCTCTGATCTCGTGCCCGCCGGGAACGGCGTCGCCGCTCGCGAGTGCGGCCGACATGGTCTTGTACGCCCGGTAGGCCACGGAGTGCTCGACCGCGACCACGTTGTGGGCGACGGCGAGTCGGACGACCCTGCGAAGCGCCACGCCGCGGCCGACACCGGCGGGCTGGTCGGTGTCCGCCGCGCCCTGCGCGATGGCCCCCTGCAGCAGCTGCAGCGTCTCGCCGTCGAAGCCGGTGTCGAACCCTGGGTCGGCGTCGAACAGCGCCCGCACGAGATCGGCGACGAAGGCCCCCCGATCGGGCCAGATCCGGAAGACGGTGGACCGCGGCACCCCCGCCACGCGGATGAGGTCCTCGAGCGCGATGTTGGAGTAGTCGAGCAGCAGCCCCTCGGCCTCGACCCGCTTCACCGCGGTCTCGAGCATCAGCGCGCGGGTCTCGCCCGCAGGCCGACGCGTCCGGGGTGGATCAGGAGGGTGCACGCCTCGATTATCGCCCCGACCGCGACCGCGCGCCGCACCGGCGTCCGCGGGGGTCGCGGTGCCGGGTCCCCACAACCCGGCACCGTGAGACCCACGAAGCGGCACGGAGCCGTCGGTCGGATCAGCACGCAGGCCACCCCAATGGCCGCGCGCCCTCGCCACTCTAGAGACTGGAAGTCTCATATCTCAAGTCGAGCTTCCCGGGACGTCCGCGCAGCCTCGTTCCCGCTCGGGGTCAGCCGCCCGCCAGGGGCGCCTCGTCCACGCGCTCGCGGACCTGCCGCACCAGCCGGTCCCCCTCCCAGCGCACCGGCATCGGGTCGGTGACGCCTCCGACGAAGAGGCCGTCCTCGCCGACGTGGCGGAAGGCGAACAGCAGCCACTGCCCGTCCGACCGGCGGCGCAGCAGCCGGCCGACGTAGAGCGACTCATCGGTGAGCGGGTACGCCGCGTCGACGTCGAACGGCCCGAGGAGACTCTCCGCCGGCACCGCCCACGTGCCGCCGTGGCTGCCGCGGCGCGAGGCCGTGGCCTGGTCGCCGAGGCACGAGAAGATGAGCACGGGCCTGCCGTCGACGACCTCGGCCTGCACCACCTCGAGCTGCCCGAAGCCCCCGGGACTCGGCGCCGACAGGGGCTCGCGCAGCTCCCACGTGCGCAGGTCGGCCGACCACGCGTGCCCGATGACGCCGCGGCCGTCGACCGGGCCCTCCGGCGCGCGCGCGGTGAGCAGCATGTGCCAGCCGTCCCCCTCGGGGTCGGGGAACACCCACGGGTCGCGGAACGCCTCGTCGTGCCAGGCGCCGCTGGACAGCTTCTCGTACCACGGCCCCTCCGCCTCGAGCACGGGGCCAGGGGCCTTGGTCCACACGTGGAGGTCGGGCGAGGTCGCGTACCCGATGCGCTGGATGTTCTTGCCGTCCGGAGCGGCCGTGGCGCCGGTGTAGAAGAGGAACCACGTGCCGTCCGGATGCCGCACCACCGAGCCCGTCCACGTCGCGAGGTCGTCGAACGCGGGGGCGTCGCTGCGCACGAGCGCGTCCTCCACCTGGGTCCAGTTCACGAGGTCGGTCGAGACCGCGTGACCGATCGAGGCGCGGTAGTGCCGGGCGTCGGGGTCGCGCAGCGCGCGCGAGGCGTAGAGGAAGAAGAGGTGGTAGCGGTCGCCGTCGTCGGCGAACCAGAAGTCCCATACCCAGGAGCCGGGGAGGTCGAACACAGTGATCCTTCGAGGTCTTGCGCGCGGTCGGTCGATCGCGCGACATGCGGTCGGTTCACGGCCGTCGCGGCCGTGAGAGGTCGGTCACGGCGCGGCCGTGAGAGGTGGGGTCACGCCGTGCGCGCGACGGTGAGCTCGTCGCGCCGGGGCGGGTCGGCGCCTGGGCGCGACACGGTGATCGCGGCGGCGCGCGCGGCCTGCTCGAGCAGCGCCGCCACCTCGGCGGAGCGGATGCCGCCCCCGGGCGCCCGCAGGTCGGCTCCGGTGATGCGGCGCTCGAGCAGGCCGTCGATGAGCGCGCCCATGAACGTGTCGCCGGCGCCCACGGTGTCCACGACGTCGGTGGGGATCCCCGGGACCACCACCTCGCCGTCGGCGGTCACCCCGATCGCGCCCTGCGAGCCGAGGGTGACGACGACGAGCGCCGGACCGCGGGCCACCCACTCGCGTGCGATCACGACGGCATCGCGCCCGGGTGCGAGCCAGTGGAGGTCCTCGTCGCTCGCCTTGACGACGTCGGCGAGGGCGACGAGGTCGTCCACCCGGGCGCGCACGCGCGCGGGGTCGTCGACGAGCGAGGGCCGGATGTTCGGGTCGTACGTGATGAGCGCGCGCGGGCGGGCCGCCCGCACCAGGGCCACGACCTGCGCGTCCCCCGGGGCGAGCACCGTCGCGACCGAGCCGACATGCACGAGGTCCGCCGTCGCGGCGAGCGCGCCCTCGAGTCCGCTCACCTCGGCGCCGAGGTCCCACTCCAGGTCGAAGGAATAGGTGGCGGCCCCGGCCGCGTCGAGGTGCGCGGTCGCCGTCGCCGTGCGCGGGGCCGCCGAGGCGGCGACCTCCACGTCGGATACCTCGAGCCAGCGTCGGATCCGCCGCCCCCGCTCGTCGTCGCCCAGGCGCGTGACGAGCGCCGGCCGCCGGCCCAGGCGGCCCAGGGTGAGCGCCGTGTTGGCCGGGCTCCCGCCGGGGGCCTCGTCCACGGCACCGATCGCGCGATGGACGATGTCGACGAGAGCCTCGCCGATCACGAAGACGCGGGGTGCGGCGGCGCCCACCTGTCCGGGGCCGCCGCGGGGCGCGGCATCCGTCGTCATCCCTTCACCCCGCTCGCCGCGATGCTGCTCACGAACGCCCGCTGGAACACCAGGAACACGATGAGCACGGGGATCGTGATGAGCGACGTGTACGCCATCACCTCGCCCCACGCGGTGTTGAGCTGGAAGAAGTACTGCATGCCGACCATCACCGGTCGCAGCTCCTCTTTCTGCACCACCATCAGCGGCCAGAGGTACTGGTTCCACGCCGGCAGGAACGTCAGGATCGCGACCGTCGCGAACGCGGGGCCCGACAGCGGCACCAGGATGCGGCGGTAGATCGTGAACCAGCTGGCGCCGTCGATGCGGGCGGCCTCGTCGAGCGACTTCGGGATCGTGGAGAAGTACTGCGTGAACAGGAAGATCGAGAACGCGTTCGCGATGAAGGGCACGATCTGCACCTCGTAGGTGTTCAGCCAGCCGAAGTCGTATTTCAGCACGCCGCCCTCCATGACGAGGGTGGGCAGCTGCGCGACCCAGTAGACCATCGGCACCGCGATGGTCTCGAACGGCACGATCAGCGTCGCGATGACGATCGCCAGGACGACGATGCGGCCCTTCCACTCCAGGCGCGACAGCGCGAACCCCGCCATCGAGTTCACGATGAGGCCGAACCCGACGGTGAGCACGGTGACGAACACGGAGTTGAACAGGAACCGCGCGACGGGCACACGATCGAAGACGCCGAAGTAGTTGGCGAGGCTGATGTCTCCGGTGGGGAGGAACGCGTTCACCGAATCGATGTCCTGCAGGATCTGCGCGTCGGGCTTGAGGCTCGAGACGAACATGAACACGAGCGGGAACAGGAACAGCACGCCGAACAGCGACATCGCGACGTACACGAAAATCTTGCCGCGCAGCCGATGCGATTTCTCGCTCGCCGTGGTCCGGACGCGTCGAGGGCGCTCCGACCCGCGTGATGCGGTGGTGAGGGTTCGGGTTTCGGACATCACTCAGTCCTTCTCTCGCGTCAACCGGCGCTGGATGAGCGCGATGATCAGCACGGCGACGAAGAAGATGAGCGAGATCGCGGCGGCATAGCCGATCTCCTGCTGCTCGTAGCCCTTCCGCACCGCGTGGAAGACGATGGTGGAGGTCGCGCCCTGCGGGCCGCCCTGGGTCATCACGTCGACCTGCACGAACAGGCCGAGCGCTGCGATCGTGATCGTGACGAGCACGAACACCATGGTCGGGCGGAGGCCGGGCCAGGTGACGTTCGTGAACTGGCGCCACGGACTCGCGCCGTCCATCCGGGCGGCCTCGTAGAGCTCCTCGGGAATCGTCTGCAGACCCGAGAGCCAGATGATCATGTGGAATCCGACGGCTTGCCAGATCGACATGAAGATGATCGCGCCGAGTGCGGTCTGCGGATCGTTCAGCCAGTCGACGCCCGACCACAGGCCGAAGGTGAGGGCGTCGATCATCGAGTTGATCAGGCCGTCCTGCTGATACATGAACTTCCACAGGATCGACACCACGACGATCGAGGTGACGACGGGGATGAAGAAGATCACACGGAAGGCGGTGACCCCGCGCATGCGCCGATTGACGAGCACCGCCAGCAGAAGCCCGAGGGCGGCCTGCACGGGCACGACGACCAGCGCGAAGATCGCGGTGTTTCCGACGGACTGCACGAACAGCGGGTCGGCGGTGAACGCGCGGACGAAGTTGTCCATCCCCACGAAGCGCGGCGGGTTGGGTGAGATGAGTCGCGCGTTGGTGAACGACAGCGTGAAGGCGAGGATCACGGGGATGATCAGGAACAGGACCAGGAGGATGCCGGCGGGGGCGATCATCCCGAGTCCTGCCCACGTCTCGCGCCCCTTGATGGAGCGGAAGCGACGGAGTTCGCGCCGAGGTTCTTCGGCGGCGACCGTCGGTGGAGTGACAGTCATGGCAGGTCTCTCTGAGGATGCGCCGGCGGGGGCATGAGGCCCCCGCCGGCGCGGCGGATCACTGGAAGCCGTAGCCGTCGTTCGACTCGATGTTGGCGTCGATGTCCGACACCGCGCGATCGAGCGTCTCCTGCACGTCGGCGCCGCTCATGATGTCCTTCGCAGCGGTCTCGAACGTGGCCGAGATCACCGCGTAGGCGGGGGTCTCGGGACGCAGCACCGCGTACTCCTGCGAGAACTCTACGAACGGGCGCAGGGCGCCGTCGTCGCCGAAGTACTCCGATGCCTGCGCGGCCGCCTCGGTGGCGGGGATCACGACCTGCTTGTCGGCGAACTCGGTGATGTACTCGTCCTGGAAGCTGAACTCGAGGTACTCGCGAGCGCCGTCGGCGTCGTTGCACTCCGAGGAGATGCCCCACTGCCACGAGCCGCCGCCGATCGCAGGTCCGTTGCCGAGGTCCGGCGGGGGCAGGATGAGCAGGTCGTCTCCGACCGCGTCGAGCGCGGCGACGGCGTTCCACACGCCCGTGTAGCTGAGCGCCACCTCGTCGTCGACGAACTCCTGATTGCCCACGGTCCCGCCGTTGTCGGCGTACCCGTCGGCGAAGAGACCGGCGAACCACTCGCCCCACGCGACCGCCTCGGGCCCGTTGAGCGCACCGTCGGCGGTCAGCATGCTCTCGCGGTCGATGAGGTCGCCGCCGAAGCTCTGCAGGAGGGGCGAGTAGGCGTACGGCCACCACTCGCCGGTGTCCTCGGCGCCGATGTCGATCGGCGTCTCGTAGCCGCTCGCCTTCAGGGTGGCGAGGGCCTCGCCGAACTCATCCTGCGTCCACGGCTCCTCCATGGTGGGGATGCGGATGCCGTTCTCCTCGAGCACCGACTGGCGGGCGAAGATCGCGAGCGCGGCATCCCAGTAGCCGGCGGAGTAGATCTCGCCGTCCCACACGCCGACCGCGGTGGGCAGCAGCGAGTCGGTGAGCTCGGTGGGCAGCTCGAGCGGCTGCAGGTAGCCCGCCCACGCCCAGTTCGGCATGATCGGCCCGTCGAGGTCGAGAAGGCAGGGAAGATCGCCGGATGCTGCGGCCGCGACGATCGCGTCGTTGTAGGCGCCCTGCGGGAACGACTCGTGCACGACCTGGTACTGGTCCTGGGAGTCGTTGAAGTCCGAGATGATCCGCTCGTAGACCTCGAGCTCTGCCGGGTTGCCGGCGGAGTGGGTCCACATCGTCAACTGGGTGCGGCCGTCATCGGTCGTGGTCTCGCCTTCACCGGCCTGCCCGCAGCCGGTCAGGGCAAGGGCCGAGACCAGTCCGGCAGACACGAGGATCGGGGTCCTTGTGCGCATGGTTGTGGTTTCCTTTTCTTGTGACCTACGCCTGCGTAGGTCATCGGTCGGGGGCCGCCTTCGGCGGCCGCTCGTTGTGTCAAGCCCGTCGCCGGTTCTGTTTGCCGACGTGTGCCGGCGGCGGGCCCACGGAGTCTCGTCGGATGACGGGACACTCCATCAGGTGCGCGGCGTCCTCATCCCCTTCCGCACGGACGCCGAGTGCGACCTCCATCGCCCAGCGACCCATGTCGTAATGGGGCAGCGCGATGGTGGTCAGAGGGGGATCCTGTTCCGCGGCGACGAGCTGCTGGTCGTCGTACCCGACGACCGACAGATCCCGCGGGATGTCGAGGCCGCGGCGGTGCGCGGCGATGTACACGCCCACCGCCATACGGTCGTTGAAGCAGAAGACTGCGGTGGGGCGCTGCTCCTCGGGAAGCTCGAGCAGCCGCTCGAATGCGGCGCGTCCGCCGCGGGCGGTCGTCTCACCGTGCACGTGGAGGGCGGGGTCGACGGGGATGCCGGCCTCGGCGAGGACCTCGAGGTAGCCTTCGTGGCGCAGCGTCGAGGCGATGGGGTTGTCGTCGGTGTCGATGTAGGCGATGCGCCGATGCCCCGCGGCGACCAGTTCGCGCACGGCCGCCGCGCCCCCGGCGCGGTCGTCGGGGACGACGGAGCGGAATCCCCCGCCCTCGGGCCGGCAGTCGAGGAAGACCGCCGCCGCAGGGAGTCCGGTCGGGGCCGGGACGATCTGGTGCCACATGCACGCGTAGATGATCGCGTCGACCTGCTGCGCGGACAGTGCGCGGATCGCGTCCGCTTCGATGGCGCTGTCGCCGCCGGTGTCGATGAGGAAGAGCAGGTGGTCGTTCTCGCGCGCGGCGTCCTGCGCGCCGGCGAGCATGTCGCCGGCGAACGGCGTCGTCGCGATCTGGTCCGAGATGAGTCCGACGGTTCGGGTCTGCTGGGTGCGCAGCCCGCGGGCGACCGAGCTCGGAGCGTATCCGATGGAGCGGGCGGCCTCGCGGACGCGTGCCCTGGTCTCCTCCGAGATGCGGGATTCGACGTCGTTCATGACGAGGGACACGGTCGTCACAGACACACCGGCTGCCGCCGCCACGTCTGAGATCCGAGCCCGGGCCATCGTCGACACTCCCTCGTGCTAAATCGATTTATCGAACGAAACTGATTATGAACCGCTGTCGCGCTCGGCGTCAAGTGCGAAGTCGGGAAAGGCATGTCCCCCGAAAGGACGACATGCGCGGCCGGCGCGATCGTGTTTATATGAATAGGTGATGCAAATCGATTTGCATTACTCCCCACCGAAGGAGCAACGACTCATGAACACTCCCCCGAAGCGCGGCAGGCGTCTTCTGACAGGGGGGCTCGCGGCTGTCGCCGTGACAGCCTCGGCCCTGGTCGGCCTCCCTGCTGCCGCTGTGGCGACCCCGTCGACGGCGGGCGCGCTGCCCGACCTCCAGGACGGCCCTCAGCCCACCACGCACACCCAGGAGGCGTACGCCCCCGAGGACGACTTCACCGCGAAGTGGACCCGCGCCGACGCCCGGCAGCTCAAGCGCCTATCGGACCCGACGACCCCGTCTCGAGAGAACTCCATGCCCTCGTCGCTGACGATGCCGGAGGTCCCGCAGGACTTCCCCGACATGTCCAACGAGCAGGTCTGGGTGTGGGACACCTGGCCGCTGACCGATGAGGACGGCAACCAGTACTCCATCAACGGCCAGGAGGTCATCTTCTCGCTGGTCGCCGACCGCAGCCTCGGCTTCGACGAGCGCCACGTGTACGCCAAGATCGGCTACTTCTTCCGCCCCGCCGGCATCCCCGCCGACGAGCGGCCGGAGAACGGCGGCTGGACCTACGGCGGCCTCGTCTTCGACGAGGGCGTGACCGGCGAGATCTTCGAGGACAAGTCCTTCAGCCACCAGACCCAGTGGTCGGGCTCCGCACGGGTGTTCAAGGGCGGCGAGGTGAAGCTGTTCTTCACCGACGTGGCCTTCTACCGCGACGAGCAGGGCAAGGACCGCAAGCCCTACGACCCGCGTCTGGCGCTGAGCGTCGGCAAGGTGCACGCCACCGGGAACGGCGTCAAGCTCACGGGCTTCGACGAGGTGCACGACCTGCTGCGGGCCGACGGCACGTACTACCAGACGGGCGAGCAGAACCCGTTCTTCAACTTCCGCGACCCGTTCACGTTCGAGGACCCCGCCAACCCGGGTGAGACGTACATGGTGTTCGAGGGCAACACCGCGATGGCCCGCGAAGAGGCCTACTGCGCCGAAGAGGACCTCGGCTACCAGCCGGGCGACCCGTTCGCCGAGACGGTCGACGAGGTCAACGCGTCCGGCGCGCCGTACCAGATCGCGAACGTCGGCCTCGCGAAGGCGACCAACGACGACCTGACCGAGTGGGAGTTCCTCCCGCCGATCCTGTCGGCCAACTGCGTCACCGACCAGACCGAGCGCCCGCAGTTCATCTTCAAAGACGGCAAGGCGTACCTCTTCACCATCACGCACCGCGGCACGTTCGCGGCCGGGATCGACGGACCCGAGGGCGTCTACGGATTCGTCGGCGACGGCATCCGTTCCGACTTCCAGCCGCTCAACGGCGGCTCCGGTCTCGCGCTGGGAAACCCGACCAACCTGAACTACGCGCAGGGCCAGCCCTTCGCGCCGGACTACAACCAGCACCCGGGCGCCTTCCAGGCCTACTCGCACTACGTGATGCCCGGCGGTCTGGTGCAGTCGTTCATCGACACCATCGGCACGCACGACGATTTCGTCCGCGGCGGCACGCTGGCTCCGACGGTGAAGGTGGACATCTCCGGCGACGACACGAGCGTCGACTACTCCTACGGCGACGGCGGGCTCGGCGGATGGGCAGATGTCCCGGCGAACCTGAACATCAACCCCGGCGGCAAGGTCACCCCCATCAAGTGATCCGACGACCGGATGCCTCGGCACGGCCTCGTGCCGAGGCATCCGTTCCGCCGCTCCGACACGGACATCCCGACGGAAGGAAGCCGACATGCCCGCCCACGACCTTCTGCCCACGCCCCGGCGCCGCAGCGCGCTCGTGCTCGTGGCCGCCGCGCTGGCAGCGGTCGCAGTGGTGCTCGCTGCGGTGTCCGCCCTGACGCGTTCCGCGGACGACGACCACCAGGTGCGCCCGGCACCGGGGTCCTCGGCCTCAGACGGGTTCCAGCGGCCCGCCGACTGGTCGCCTCATCGACCGGCCGTGCACATCACGCCGGAGCGGAACTGGATGAACGACCCCCAGAAGCCGTTCCTGCTGGACGGCGTCTGGCACTATTACTACCTCTACAACGCGGACCATCCTGACGGGAACGGCACGGCGTGGTACCACGCGACGTCGACCGACCTCGTGCACTGGCAGGACGAGGGCGTCGCCATCGAGAAGTACGGCAACGGGCTGGGCGACATCTGGACCGGCACCGCGGTCGTCGACGAGAGGGGCACCGCAGGTTTCGGCCCCGGCGCCGTCATCGCGCTCGTCACGCAGCAGGTCGACGGGGTGCAGCGGCAGTCGCTGTTCTTCTCCCGCGACGGCGGCTACAGCTTCGCGTCGTACGAGGGCAATCCCGTCATGGACAACCCCGGAGTCGCCGACTGGCGCGACCCCCGGGTGTTCTGGGACGAGTCGGCCGGGCACTGGGTCATGGCGCTGGCCGAGCATGATCGGATCGGCTTCTACACGTCGCCGAATCTGCGGGACTGGACGTACACGTCCGACTTCTCGACGTCGGGCCTCGGTGTGCTCGAGTGTCCTGATCTGTTCCCGATGTCGGTCGACGGAGATCCCGATGACGTGCGCTGGGTGCTGGTCGCCGGTGCGAACGGTGCCGCCGAGGGTATGACGACGGGCACGGCCTACTGGATCGGCGAGTGGGACGGTGAGCGTTTCACTCCCGACGGCACCGGGCATCAGTGGCTCGACCGCGGTGCGGACTATTACGCGTCGGTCACATGGGATGATCCGCGGATGAGCGTCGAGGAGCGCCTGGCGACTCAATATGGGATCGGCTGGATGAACAACTGGGCGTATGCCGGGCAGTTCCCCACCGAGGACTGGCACGGAGGCTCGCATTCGCTCGTGCGCTCCCTCACGCTGCGGTCGGACGGCGAGCGGGCGACCCTGCGTTCGTCGCCTGCTCCCGGGCTGCGGGCGCTGGAGGGTGAGCCCGCGGCCGTCGATGATGTGCGCATCGACGAGCGCCATGGCGTCGACGTCGCCACTCCGGCGTCGGGCGCGTACCGGCTGAGGCTGGAGGCGGCGAGCGAGGAGGACGGCGAGCTGCGCATAAAGGTGCTCGGCGGGGACGGGACGTTCGCGACGGTCGGATACGACTTCCGCGACCAGGTCGCATTCGTCGCGCGCGACGCCGACGCGGCCGCGTCCGAGATGCCCGACGCCTATCGCATGGTGCGCACGGCGCCGGTGGCGTCCAGAGACGGGCGGGTCTCGTTGGACATCGTGGTGGATGCCGCTTCCGTCGAGGTGTTCGCCGGCGGCGGGGAGGCTGCTCTGACGATGGCGACGTTCGGGACCGCCGGCGAGCGCGGGCTGCGGATCGAGGGGGCGAACGGTTCGGTGTCGGTGAGCGACGCTTTCCTCACGCCGCTGCGCGTTGCGCCGATCGACCGGCAGCCGGAGCCTCGATAGGCCGAGGCGCGCTACCGTCGCGGCGTCGTCGCCGGCGCCACGACCGACGCGCGCTCCACCAGCCATCCCCGCAGGAGGTGCAGGCTCTCAGCCGGTGCCGACACCGTCCCGTCGATCCGGTCGAGCAGCCGCGCCATCCCCCATCGCCCCATCTCTTCGTGCGGCAGCGCGATCGTGGTGAGGCCCGGATCGAGCGCGTCTGCCACGGGATGCAGATCGTCGATGCCGACGACGGAGAGCCCTTCGGGAACACGGATGCCACGCCTCGCGGCCGCCTGCATCACGCCCATGGCGATCTGGTCGTTGAAGCAGATGATCGCGCTCGGGGGATGCCGCTGGTCGAGCAGGCGCCCGCCCGCCTCCCGGCCGCCGGCGGCGTCGGACGCGCAGAGCTCGAGCCGGTCGTCGCCCAGCGCGATGCCCTCGTCGCCCAGTGCGGAGCGGATGCCGATGAGCCGCCCGCGGGCGGCGCGGGATTCGTCGGTCGTGCCGACGTAGGCGATGTCGCGGTGCCCGTCGCGGGTGAGCCGCCGGCAGGCGAGTGTCGCGATCTGCGCCTCGTCGGGCACGACGGCATCGACCTCCCATCCGGGCTCGGGCGCCGCGTCGACCAGCACGACCGGAAAGCCGTCGGGCACGGCGGGCCGCTCGACGCGCTGGTGGTACATGCGGGCGATGAGCAGCCCGTCGACGCGCTGCGCGAGGAACCGTGCGACCAGATCCCGCTCGGCATCGGCGTCGCCTCCGCTCTCGGCCACCATCAGCAGCACGTCGCGCTCGAGGCCGGCGCGTCGTGCCCCCTCGATGATGCGGCCGGCGAAGGGCGTCGCCGCGAGGTCGTCGCCGATGAGACCGACGACGCCGGTGCGCCGTCGCCGCAGCCCGCTCGCCACCCTGTCGGGCACATAGCCGAGCTCGCGCGCGACCGCCAGGATGCGCTCGCGGGTGTCGGCATTCACCGCGCGAGCGCCGCTGAGTGCGTGCGACACGGTCGTCGGCGACACTCCCGCGGCCGCCGCGACGTCGCTGACCCGCGCGCGTCCGGCCCCGGATGCCCTACCGTTCCCCATTCCTCCAGGTTAGGCCGCGCCGCACTCCCGGTGAGCGCGCGGCGGCGCAGGGCTGTGTGAGGGGCCCGACCGCCGCCCGTCTCACGCACCGCCTCGCGCAAACGCCCCCCGTTGCCTGGGGCGAGGCGACCGACGGCGCGCGGCCTGGTACGTACCGATGGCACGGAATCCGACCTGCATGCGTTTCGCCGGTCTGGGACGCGGCTAGAACGGAGCCCCGACCGCGTCCGACGGCCGGAAGGCGGGCATATGGAGTGGTCTTTCCGGTGGCACCACATACCGTCGACCGGCCGGCGATATCCACTCGAGCGCGCCGCCGCTGTCGCGCACCTGTCTCACCCGCCACCCACCGTGATGTTTGACCTTGTGGTGCCCGCGGCAGAGCGGGTTCAGGTTGTCTATGCGAGTCTCACCCCCGGACTCCCAGGCGACGGTGTGATCGATCTCGCACCGCGAGGCCGGCATCCCGCATCCCGGCGCCATGCATCGCTCGGCCCTCCACTGCACGAGCCGTCGCATCGGAGCCGGCGGTCGATAGAGTTCGCGACCAACCGACAGGACCGTCGATGTCTCGGGGTGCACCAGGATCCGCATCCATCCCTCCACACCGCCGCATAGCTCGCGCGCTCGTTCGAGAGGGATCGGCCCCACACCCTCCACCACGGCGGGCGCCAGGCCGGCGGCCTCGCGGGCACGGTCGTGCTCCTCGAGCAGCGAGAGCGCAGGAACGGTGATCGCCACCGTTGCGCGGATGCCGCGGGCCTCGTCGGGGTGCGCATCCGTCACACCTTCGATCAGCAGGTCGCAGATCACGTCGGCGCGCACCTGCTCGAGCGAGCGACTCTCACTCTCGTGCGCGACGATAACCTTCGCGATGGAGGTCGCACGGGCATAGATCGCCTGTGCTTCGACCGCGGGCACGTAGAGATGCAGCCAAGACATCGCGTCGGCAGCGGGCTCGGCGACGACCCTGCGCAACGCGACCGCCGCTTCGTGACGTTCGGCGATCGAGACGGCGCGCGAGGCGTCGATCCGCCGGCGAAGGAGCCGCCGGAACGAACCGACCGGCATCGACTCCGCCAGCTCGACGGCCTCGGGCAGCAGCGCGGCACGCAGCTCGGGTTCGAGTTCGTCGACAGCTGTGACCAGGATCTCGGCGTGCCGCTCGGTCATCCGCGCGCGCCGCAACGATTGGAGGACCGACGGGTACCGCTGAACGATCGCTTCAGCCATGCGCATCAGCTCACCCGCGGCGTACTCGGTGGTGCGCAGCGCAGCAGCGAGCTCCAGCCGGACCCCGCGTTCGACGACGTCTGTGAAGCGATTACCGCGGGCGACGGCATCCGCCATAGCCTCTCGGCGCATCGCCTCCACCCGCACGAACCGTTGAGCGGCGAAGATCGACATCATGTCCGCCACCTCGACCACGAGGTCGAGCGCGTCCGGTATCGGAGGCTCGTAGGCATCCGCGTCGAGAAGCATACCGTCAGGTTAGAACATACCTACGACATCGCGGCTTGACGAGGGCGGGGTCGAGAGACCCGGACGCGCGACTTCTAGCCGCACCGCAGCCCCGCTCCCCGCGACTCAGCGCACGACCGCGGTCACGGTCGCCAGGCGGCCGAGCACCTCCTGGCTGATGGAGCCCAGCAGGAATCGCGCGAGCGCGCCGCGGCCGTGCGAGCCGACCACCGTCAGCCGCGCGGAGCCCGCCAGCCCGTTGATGATCTGCGACGGGTAGCCGCGCTCCACCTTCCGCACGATCTCGAGGTCGGGGTAGCGCGAGCCGAGCCCGGCCAGCGAAAGGGCGAGGGCCTCGGCGGTGAGCTTCTCCATGTTCTCGAGGTACTCCGCCGGATACGACCCCATGTTGCGCGGCGCCTCGAGGGGCGTCCACACCGCCACGGCGATGAGGGGCTCGCCGAGGCGGTCGGCCTCGTCCGCGGCGAAGGCCACCGCCTTCTCCGACACCGGCGAGCCGTCGACCCCGACGACCACGCCCGACCGTCCGGCGGCGTCCGCGTCGGGAACCACGACGACCGGGCAGTGGGCTCCCGCCGCGATGCGCAGGCCGTGCGCGCCCCGGGCCGCCCGCGATCCCTGGCCCGGGTAGTCGCTGCCGATCACGAGCAGCGCCGCGTCGGCCGAGGCGTCCACGAGCTTCGCCACCGGGTTGCCGCGCTCGACGCGCGTCCGCACGACCAGCCCGTCCGCGGCGATGCGCGACGCCTCGTGCTCCACGCGCTCGCGCGCCTCCTCGAGCGCGGCGGCGAGGACCGAGTCCTCCCCCACGGCGCCGACGGCGCCTCCCACGACGGTGACGAGCTCGAGCGGCTGCCGGCGCTCCCTCGCGCGCTGCGCGGCCCAATCGACCGCGCGACGCGCGACGGCGGCATCCGTGATTCCGACGACGATGGCTTCACCCACGATGGCTCCCTTCGGATGCCCCCAGGCTAGCGCCGGCGATCGCCCCGATGCAGGCGGATGCGCCGTGACAGACACCTCGGCCGCGAATGCGGGAAGCCCGGGCGTCCGAGGACGGCCGGGCTTCCCGTGAAGAGGCGGCTACAGCGCGAGGCGCTCGCGCACGACGTCGGCCAGGGCGTCCGCGTGACGACGTGCGTCGTCCTCGGAACCGGCCTCGACCATGACGCGCACGAGCGGCTCCGTGCCCGAGGGGCGCAGCAGCACGCGCCCGGACAGCCCGAGCTCTGCCGTGGCGCGGGCGACGGCATCCTGCACGATCTCATCGCCCACGCGCGTCCGGTCGACGCCCTTCACGTTGACGAGCACCTGCGGGTACACCGTCATGACCGACGCCAGCTCGGCGAGCGTCTTGCCCGTGCGTGCCATCTCGGCCACGAGGTGCAGGCCCGTGAGCAGGCCGTCGCCGGTCGTCGCGAACTCGCTCATGATGACGTGCCCGGACTGCTCGCCGCCGAGGGAGTAGCCGTGCTTGTTCATCGTCTCGAGAACGTACCGGTCGCCGACTGCGGTCGTCTCGAGGCGGATGCCGTGGGCGTCCATGGCGCGGTGCAGGCCGAGGTTGCTCATGACGGTCGCGACGAGCGTGTCGTCCTTGAGGGCGCCGCGCTCCTTCATCGCGACGGCCAGGATCGCCATGATCTGGTCGCCGTCCACGATGCGGCCCTCCGCGTCCACGGCGAGGCAGCGGTCCGCGTCGCCGTCGTGCGCGATGCCGACGTCGGCTCCGACGCGGACGACGTGCTCGGCGAGCAGATCGAGGTGGGTGGATCCGACGCCGTCGTTGATGTTGAGGCCGTCGGGGTCGGCGCCGATGACGGTGACCTTCGCGCCGGCGTCGCGGAACGTCTCGGGAGAGACGCCGGATGCCGCGCCGTGCGCGCAGTCGAGCACGACGTGCAACCCCTCGAGGCGGTTCGGCAGCGAGCCGAGCAGGTGCACGACGTAGCGGTCCTCGGCGTCGGCGAAGCGGCGGATGCGACCGACGCCGGCCCCGGTGGGCTGCAGCTTCGGCCCCTGCATCGCCTGCTCGATGCGCTCCTCGACGACGTCGGGCAGCTTCACACCGCCGGTGGCGAAGATCTTGATGCCGTTGTCGGGAGCGGGATTGTGGGATGCCGACACCATGACGCCGAAGTCGGCATCGATGTCGGCGATGAGGAACGCGGTCGCGGGCGTGGGGAGCACACCGGCGTCGTACACGTCGACGCCCGAGGACGCGAGCCCTGCCTCGACCGCAGCCGAGAGGAACTCGCCAGACACGCGCGGGTCGCGCGCGACGACGGCCGTGAGGCGCTTGCCGGCGGCGCGACGCGCCTCGGCCGTACGACCCTGGCCCAGGACGACAGCGGTCGCCTGGGCCAGGGTCAGTGCGAGATCGGCGGTGAGGGGGCCGTTGGCCAGCCCCCTCACCCCATCCGTGCCAAAGATCGGCATGCGGAGAGGAAGCCGATCAGCGCTTCGAGTACTGCGGCGCCTTGCGGGCCTTCTTGAGACCGGCCTTCTTGCGCTCGATGACGCGGGCGTCGCGCGAGAGGAAGCCGGCCTTCTTGAGGGTCGGGCGGTTGTTCTCGACGTCGATCTCGTTCAGCGCACGGGCGATGCCGAGGCGCAGCGCGCCGGCCTGGCCCGAGGGGCCGCCACCCGAGATGCGGACGATGACGTCGTACGCGTCGGTGAGGTTGAGCACCGTGAACGGGTCGGTGATGAGCTGCTGGTGCAGCTTGTTCGGGAAGTAGTCCTCGAACGCACGGCCGTTGACGGTGATGGTGCCGGAGCCCGGGATGACGCGCACGCGGGCGATGGCCTGCTTGCGGCGACCGACGGCTGCGCCCGACACCGAGAGCACGGGGCGCTCGGCGGCGACGGCGGTCTCGTCGACCTGGGACTCGGTGGAGTAGCTGCTGGGGGTTTCTTCGATGTTCGCCATCAGTGTGTCCTGTTCTGTGCGGCGCTTACTGGGCGACCTGGTCGAAAACGTACGCGGTGGGCTTCTGCGCCGCGTGCGGGTGCTCGGCACCGCGGTAGACCTTGAGCTTCGACAGCTGGTCGCGGCCGAGGGTGTTCTTGGGGAGCATGCCGCGGACGGCCTTCTCGACGGCGCGGACCGGGTTCTTCTCGAGGAGCTCCGAGTAGGTGACGGACTTGAGGCCGCCCGGGTAGCCCGAGTGGCGGTAGGCCTTCTTCTGCTCGAGCTTCTGGCCCGTCAGCGCGACCTTCTCGGCGTTGACGATGATGACGAAGTCGCCCATGTCGACGTGGGGGGCGAAGGTGGCCTTGTGCTTGCCACGCAGGAGCGCGGCGGCGTGCGAGGCGAGGCGGCCGAGGACGACGTCAGTCGCGTCGATGACCAGCCACTCGCGCTGGGCTTCGCCAGCCTTGGGGGTGTAAGTGCGCGTCACAGTAGTGCTGCTTTCTTGATCGAACGGAGAGGTTCGTGAATCCCACTCCGGGGTGCTTCGGCAGTCGGAGATCCGGTTTCCGGTTCCTGAGCCTGTCGAAGGGCGCCAGTGGAGGGCTCACGTTCGCGGTGCCGGGTCAGCTGAGCCGAACACCAAAGATCGAGTCTACGGCATCCGGATGCCTCGTCCAAACCGTCAGCGCGCGCCCGGGCGCGGCAGGGGCTCAGGGCACGATCGGCTCCACCGGATCCGCGGGTGGCTGCTCCTCCGGCGGTGGCTGCTCCTCGGCGGGCGGCTGCTCCTGCGTCTCAGGCGCCGGCTCGGGCTCAGGCGTCACGGGTGCCGAGAAGAAGCGGCGGGATGCCTCCTCCGCCCTCAGCTGATCCTCGCGCAGCGCGGTCACCGCGGCGGCATAGGCGAGCAGCTCGGCGTCGCCGCTCGCTCCCGCGCTCCTCGCGGCGCCGACCGCGGCCGCCGTGGCGATGACGTCGTCACGGAAGCTCTGAAAGGCCAGGTCGTTCTCGGCGGCGATCCCCTCGGCGGTGGCGGGGAGGGTCGCTCCGAGCGCGCGCTGCGCCTCGGTCAGCGCGGTGACCTGCTGTGTCACCGCGGCGGTCGCCGCCTTCACCTCTTCGGTGGTCGCCGCGACGGCGGCGGAGTAGGCGCGGGCGTCCGCCGCCGCATCCTCCGCGGACTGCACGTCGTCGATCGTCGTCACGTCGGGGGCGTCATAGGCGGCCGGCCGCTCGGGCAGCGTCGTGCTGTCCAGAAGAGCGATGACGGCACCTGCGGCCGCGTTCGCCGCGTCGAGCGCGGGCTGGTCGCTCATCCCCGCGACCGCTGCGAGTGCCGGCGTGGCGCTGTCGGCCGCGGCGCGGGCGGCTGCCGCGGTGGTGTCGTACTCCGCGTACGCCGCCTCCATCGCCGGCACCGGCTCGTCGGCGGCGTCGGCGGCGGCCTCGAACTCGGCGGTCGCCGCGGCGAGCTCCTCGGCCTGCGCCTGGAGCAGCTGCGACACGGTGATGCTCGCGGCCACGAGCATCAGGATGAGCGCGACCGCGATCCCCACGGACCACCACGTGCCCTTGCTCCAGGCTCGCATTCCACGCGGCGTCGAGGCGAACTCGCCCTGGGCCGCTTGCGCGGCCGCCGCCGCCTTCGCCGCGCGCCGCGCCTCGCGCTTCGTGGCACGTTGAGACGGCGGGCGTCGCTCGGCGGATCGTCCCGCCGGCGCGACGCCCGCAGCGGCGCGACCCGGAACCGTGACAGCCTCGGCGTCTCCGGCCACGACCGCGGCTGCCGCAACGGCTTCCGGAGCGACCGCCGATGGCGGAGCGGATGCCTCGATCGGCACGCCGGGCGCATCGTCGAGCGGGATCAGCTCACCGTCGGCGTCGAACATGAAGAGGTCGTCGGCGTCATACGAGAGCAGGTCGTCGTCATCGAGCGCGAAGAGCTCGTCGTCGGTTGGGGCTGCGGGCGGGATGGCGTCGGCGATGTCGGGCTCGGCGTCGTCGGCCGGGATCCGATCGGCCTCAGAGGGCACGCCATCGAACTCCGCGCCCGCAGGATCGGGCGCGGGCGCGTGATCAAGCGTGGGCGCCGGTGCCCCCTGCGCCGGGACAGGCGCGTCGACCGGATCCCGGCGCGGCGGTCGTGCGAAGAACTCGGCGAGCCGGTCGGCGGTGGTCGGGTCGTGAACCTGCCCCTCCGCCACCGGACCACGTGACTCCGCCCCGAAGAAGTCCGCCAGAGCGCGCGCTCGGACCTCGCCACCGTCGGCTGGGGAAGCCTGGGGTGACGAGCCGTCGTCGCTGGGGACGTTGATCGGGGGCATCGGAGTCAACGGCGCGCGCCCTCCCTAAGTCACGGCCGAATCGACTCAGGGTACACCGTTTCGCGCCACCCTCCGTCCATTGCGCGACAGGCGTCGCGGGCGTCAGGCGGAATCGCGGGGCGCGCCTCAGCTCGGAGGGTCGGTCGGGACCGGCTGGATCGGCGGGCCGGGGATGATCCCCGGGTCGGTGCCCGGCTCCGTGACCTCCCCTTCGGGCGGCGGCGGCACGGACTCCTCCTCGACCGGCGGCGGCGGCTCGACCACCTGGGGAGGCGTCCAGCTGTCGCGACGGATCTGCGACCTCAGGTCGAGAACGCGCTGGTTCTCCGCGCGAAGCGCATCCACCGCCTGGCCGTACAAGACCATCTGGGCCAGGCCGCTCTCTCCTCGACCCTGCGCGACCCCCACGTCATCCGCGGTGACGCGGACTGCCTCCCGGTACGACTCGACCGCGGCGAGGTTCTCGTCGACGACCTCGGCGGCGGACGCCGGCAGGGTGGCCCCGAACGTAGCGAGCGCCGCTCTGAAGGCATCCTGGGCGGCTGTCAGTGCCGACCTCGCCTCCCGGGTGCGATCGATCGCCTCGTCGATCGCCTCCGAGGCCTCGCGCACGTCGTCGAGCGCAGCGGCGACGGATGCCAGGTCCGTCGGTTCCGGGGTCGCGCGGCCGAGTTCCACCGCATCGTCGGCGGCCTGGTGTCCGGCGAGCGCGCTGCCGAACGCGTCGAGTGCCTGCACCGCCGTCGCCCGCGCGGCCTCATCGCTCTTGCCCTCCAGCCCTACAAGGGCGGCATCCGCCTCCGCCGCCAGGGCTGCGGCATCCGTGATGGCGGTGCTGTAGAGCCCCTGCGACGTCTGCAGGGTCGTCGCACGATTGCGCACCTCGGCCTCCTGCTGGCGAAGACTCTGCGCAGCCTGGGCGACGTCGTCCTGGGTGGTGCGCTCGACGAGCACGAGTGCGCCGACGCCGACAACCGCCGCGACGGCCACGGTCGCGACGAGAGCGTTCACCCAGTCAGCGGGCGTCCGGCGGCGAGAGCGCTGCCGCCGGGGCCGCGCCGCGGACTTGTCCGGAACAGGGGCGGCCGACGCCTGACGCTGGGGGCCAGGAGCGGCGGCTCCTGCCTCTCCGACGATGTCGGCGAGGCTCGCTCGCCCCTGCGTCGACCCCGCGGGCCTCGCCGCGCCGGCGGCTCCTGCGCCGACCAGACGCCGCAGCCGCTCGCGTTCCCGGGGGTCGATCCCGGGCCCCGGCGATGCGGTGTGACCCGCCTCACCGAAGAGATCGTCGAGCGTGCTCACCAAGCCTCCCTGGTTCGAATGGACCGGCCGGAGAAGGTGTGCTGCGCGTGTCGGCCGACGTGCACGGCAAGGATACAATCGCCGCAGCGAGCCGCGCGCGCTCACCCCGCGCGCGGTCCTGGTGGTCGCGGCTCTGTGAACGCGCTGAAAGGGACGAGATTTTGGAACTGCGCGACTACGTACGAATCCTGCACCGCAACTGGGTGCTCATCCTCTCTCTCACCGTTCTCGGTGCCGCTGTGGGCTTCGGCTGGTCACTGCTGAAGACGCCCGAGTACGAGGCCACGACCGAGCTCTACGTGTCGGTGCGATCGACCGACAGCGCCCTCGTGGGCGAGCTGGCGCAGGGCACGAACTACGCACGGCAGGCGGTGACGAGCTTCGTCGACGTGGTGAACAGCGCCGTCGTGCTGGATCGCGTCATCGACGACCTCGACCTGGATGTGACCTCGTCCGAGCTCTCGCGCAACGTGTCGGCCTCCGTCCCGCCGAACACGGTCATCATCTCGGCCACGGTCACCGATGAGGACCCGGGTCAGGCCGCGGCGATCGCGAACTCGGTTGGCGCGAATTTCGCCGACGTCGTCGTGAATGAGCTCGAGAAGCCGGACGGAGAAGCGCCGAGCCTCGTCCGCATCGAGACGATCCAGCCCGCGCTGGTGCCGACCTCCGCGTCCAGCCCCAACGCTCCCCTCAACATCGCCCTCGGCCTCCTGGTCGGCCTCGCCGCCGGCGTCGGCTTCGCGGTGCTGCGCACCGTCCTCGACACGCGCATCCACTCGACCCACGACATCGAGCAGGTCACCGACAAGTCGGTGCTTGGCGGCATCGCGTTCGACCCCGACACCAAGAAGCGCCCGCTCATCGTGCACTCCGACCCGATGAATCCTCGCGCCGAGTCGTTCCGCACGCTGCGCACCAATCTGCAGTTCGTCGACGTCGATCACGACGGCGGATCGCGGTCCTTCGTGATCACGAGCGCAGGCCCTGGCGAGGGCAAGTCGACGACCACCGCGAACCTCGCGATCGCCCTCGCCGAGACCGGAGCCCGCGTGGCGCTGGTCGACGGCGACCTGCGCCTGCCGAAGGTCGCCGAGTACATGGGCATCGAGGGCGGCGTCGGTCTCACCGACGTGCTCATCGGACACGCGGAGCTGAGGGACGTCCTCCAGCGCTGGGGGCGCGGCAAGCTGTTCGTGCTGCCGGCCGGCCGTATCCCCCCGAACCCGTCGGAGCTTCTCGGCAGCCAGGCGATGCAGAAGACCCTGCACGCGCTGACCGAGGCGTTCGACTACGTCCTCGTCGACGCGCCGCCGCTGCTCCTCGTGACCGACGCGGCCGTCGTCTCCAAGTTCACGAGCGGCGCGATCCTCGTGGCCGCGTCCGGTTCGACGCGCAAGCCGCAGCTCGAGGGCGCCGTGAAGGCGCTCGACGGCATCGGCAGCCGCCTGCTCGGCATCATCGTCACGATGCTGCCGACGAAGGGCCCCGACAGCTACGGCTACGGAAGCTACACCTACAGCGCGACGCACGACATCCGCGAGAAGGGCCAGACGCGCGCCGAGCTGCGCAAGGCCCGCGCCGCGGAGGCGTGATGACGTTCCGCATCCTCACGGTCTGCACCGGCAACGTCTGCCGCAGTCCGCTCGCCGAGCAGCTGCTGCGCGCGCGGCTCAACCCGTCGATCGTCACCGTCAAGAGCGCCGGAGTGAGCGCCCTGGTGGGGGTCGGCATGCCCGATCCGGCGCTCGAGTGGGCAAATCGCCTGGGGGTGACGGATGCCGCCGCCCACGTCGCGCAGCAGGTGACGGTCGAGCTGATCCGCGGTGCGGATCTCGTGCTGGCGATGTCGCGCGAGCATCGGCGCGCCCTCGTGGAGCTGACCCCGGCGGCGACCCGGAAGACCTTTACCATCCGCGAACTCGCCCACATCGCGGCGGGGATCAGCGACGACGAGCTTCGCGCCGAGGTCGCCGGATCGACGGACGCGGTGGAGGCGCTTCGTGCGGCGGTGGACCTGGCTTCGGCGCTGCGTGGCGTGGTCGAGCCGGTCGCCTCCCCCGATGACCTCGATGTGATCGACCCCTACCGGCAGTCCGCCGCAGTGTACGAGCAGTCGGCGACGCAGCTCGCCCCCGCGGCCGACGCCGTGGCACTGTTCCTCGCCCGCGCCGTCGCCCCTCGCTGAGCGGTCGAGCCGCGCGAACCGACTCCGGGTGGTGTCATCCGTTCGGCGGACACCAGCGTCAATTCGCGACACCGGAGGTTCCGGATCGCGCCAAGCACGCGCGGGTGGCTCAGCCTCGCGGCACCCCCCAAGTAGCCTCCTGAAGACAAGGGAGGGTTCGCAGGCGACCTCAACAGGCGCCCTGCTACACCGCGCCCGAGTGAGTCTCCTGGCGCCGGATCGCATAAGGGGGCTCCGTGACAGTTGATGTGAACGTCGAATCATCCCGCCCGGTCGCGCCGTCTCCCGAGTCCTCGGCGGAACCGGCACGCCGTCCCCGTGACTCCGACCCGGTCCTCGCCCCTTCCCCGCAGAAGGCCGCCCTCGAGCGCCCCGCGGCGGCGCCGAGGAGCTGGGCGACACGCTACGCGCGTCGGCTCTGGGTCAGCGACCTCCTCGTCCTCATCACGGTCGTCTACGGGACGCAGCTCGTCTGGTTCGGCACGGGAAGCGCACAGGTCGCGATCCGCGCCGACAGCCGCCTGACGGACGTGTCGTACTGGGTCTTCTCGGCCGTGCTCATGACCCTGTGGATGATCGGCCTCACCATGGCCGACTCTCGCAGCCCGCGAGTGGTCGGCACGGGCTCGACCGAGTACGTGCGGGTCGCGAACGCGAGCTTCGTGGTGTTCAGCGTCGTGATCATCGCCTCGTTCCTGCTGCGGCTGGACGTCGCGCGCGGCTACCTTCTGATCGCACTGCCGGCGGGCGCCCTGCTGCTTCTCGCCGAACGGCATGTCTGGCGTCGCTGGCTTCTCGCCCGGCGCGCGAGAGGCGAGTACTCCGCCCGAGTGCTTTTGGTGGGCTCCGACGCCTCGGTGGCGCAGATCGCGCATGAGCTCCAGCGCTCTCCGCGCGCCGGCTACCACGTCGTCGGCGCCTGCGTGCCGACCGGGCGCGTGGCCGCCACCATCGAGGGCTCGGACGTGCCCGTCATGGGCAATGTGAACGACGTCGCCGGCGCCATGGCGGCCGTCGGTGCCGACACCGTCGTCGTGACGAGCACCGACGAGCTGCCGCCCTTCAAGGTGAAGCAGATCTCGTGGGGCCTGGAGTCCGGCCGGCAGCACCTCGTCCTGGCGCCGAGCATCGTCGACATCGCGGGCCCTCGCATCCACACGCGTCCCGTCTCCGGTCTTCCGCTGATCCACGTCGAGACGCCACGGTTCAGCAAGGGCCAGCTGTTCCTCAAGCGCGCGACCGACCTGACGGCGAGCCTCGTCGGCGTCGTCCTCCTGAGCCCGCTGCTGGTGTTCCTTGCCATCTCGGTGCGGCTGTCCAGCGATGGTCCGGTGTTCTTCCGTCAGACCCGGATCGGGCTCGGCGGGCGCGAGTTCACGATGCTGAAGTTCCGTTCCATGGTGCAGAACGCGGAGGAACTCCTGCCGCAGTTGCAGGACCAGCAGCGCGATGTCGGCAATGAGGTGCTGTTCAAGATGTCGAACGACCCGCGGGTGACCCCCGTCGGTCGTCTCATGCGCAAGTACAGCCTCGACGAGCTGCCCCAGCTCTTCAACGTGATCGGCGGCTCGATGTCTCTGGTCGGTCCGCGGCCGCCGCTCGCGAGCGAGGTGGAGCGGTACGCCGACCACGTGCATCGCCGGTTCCTCGCCAAGCCCGGCATCACCGGCGCGTGGCAGGTGAGCGGCCGATCCACCCTCTCGTGGGAGGACTCGGTGCGCCTCGACCTCTCCTACGTGGAGAATTGGACGCTCCTGGGCGACCTCCTGATCATCCTGAAGACCGGCAAGGCCGTCCTGGCCCCCGGTTCGACGGCCGCCTGACGCTCATACGCCTCCCTCGCGAACGGACAACGCATGGCAGAGATTGAGCCGCTCGGTCGACGTCCTTCGACTCGCGTCGAGTACATTGACGTCCTACGGTTCGTCGCGGCGCTGTCAGTCGTCGCCTTCCACTGGCTATACAACGGGGTCGCTGGCGAGAAGGTGACGACCGTCAGCCTCACCCCAGCGGGGGACATCGCCAAGTACGGCTCCATCGGTGTTGCGCAGTTCTTCGTTATCAGTGGCTTCGTGATCGGATTCTCGGCAAGTAGGGGCTCCGCCGGAAAGTTCGCAGCGGGACGGGCGCTGCGGCTCTACCCGGCCTACTGGGTTGCCCTGGTCGTCACGACAGGTGTTGTCGCGCTCGCCGGAGCACCGGAGTTCGGTGTGACCGTCTCGCAGTTCCTCGCGAACGTAACGATGATGCCCGCGCTTTTCGGCGAGCCACCAATTGACGGCGTGTACTGGACGCTCAGCCTAGAGCTCGTGTTCTACGCGGCAGTGTTCGCAGTACTCTTTCTGGGATTCCGCAAGTGGCTCCCCGTGATTCTTCCAGGGTGGGCGCTGAGCATGCTTGCTCTTGCTCTGATCGGCGTCGCCTCCGTACCGCTTTTCAGCGGGTACTTCTGCTACTTCGCAGGGGGAGCCATAATCGACCTCATCAGGCGCCACGGGTTCAGCCTGTACCGTCTCGCGGGACTTGTTGCGGCGGTCGCCACATCGATCCTTTTCACCATCAGCCGTATTCCCGGGTGGGGGACGCCCGAGGTGGACAGCGGCGGGACCACCATTCGGATAGCCCTCGACCTCGTCTGTTTCGGCGTCGTCCTCTGCGCACTGATTCCGCGGGTGGCAGGCTTTTCGGTACCGGGATCGCGGTGGCTTGGGGCTGTGACCTACCCCATGTACCTGCTTCACGCGCACATCGGCTACGTCATACTCAATCGGTTCGCGACCAACGAAAACTTCTGGGTCGTGATCGCCTTGATGCTCGCCGGGCTGATACTCAGCGCTTGGCTTCTGCACAGGGCTGTGGAGGTGCAACTCACGCCATTGTGGAGAGCGCTCTTCGGATCGGTCGTACAAAAGCCGATCGATGCTGCCGCACGACTCGTCCCGTGGGGCACTGCCCGAACCAGCGAAGTCCACATTTCAGATGTCTCAGGCCAAGCCCGAACGAGATCACGGTGATGGCTAGCCCGACATACGCCGCGGTGGAGGGCCCGCCGATCTGGTCGTCCCGGATCAATCTGATGGATTTTGCTGCTGGCGTCCGCCGAGCGTCAGGAGTCGCGGCGGAGTTAGACATCGTCGCCGCACACCCTTGCACAACGCGGTCCATGAGGCGACATATACGGGCGAATAGGCCGCAAGACGGCAGGATGAGGCGATGGCGACCAACGGCTCGCCAGCTCACTGCCGCACCAATCCTAAGATGGCGGCAAGACGACCACCGTTCCCTGGCCAGCGTCTATGCAAGGGATGTTGTGGAGTGAGTACCAAGCGTGCCGTAGCGATCACAGCCGTGGGAAACATCATCGCTCCTGCAGTCGGCCTCCTGACGGCGCCGATGCTGGCGCTCTCGCTCGGGGTTGCTGGCAGAGGAGAGCTGGCGGCCGCGACTGCACCGCTCTTGCTTGCGAGCAACGCCGCCACGCTGGGGTTGCCTAGCGCGATCACGTACTTCACCTCGCGACGCGCCCCGAGAGAAGCTCGCATGATCGCGGTGTCATTGGTTCTCCTGGGCTTCGCCGGTCTCGCGAGCACGACGCTCATCGCGCTACTGAGCCCCGTGCTCGCTGCGGGGGATCAGGATCTCGCGAAGCTAATCACCCTCGCGAGCCTTGCCGTTACGCCGGCTTTGATTCTTGCGGGGTTGCGCGCGCTCGCTTTGGGGTTGCAGCGATGGTGGCTGGTGACGTCCGAGAAGCTCACGTCGGCCATCATCCGCCTTGCAGCGCTCGGCGCGATGTGGATTGCCGGCTCACTGAACCTGATCTCGGCAACGTTGATCATGTCTGTCACGACGTTCGCCGGGATCGTCGTGTACTTCGCATTGCCGTTCGGCAAGAGAACAGAAAGACCCGAATCAGACACGGCTCATTCGAGCTTTGCGGTCCTCTCGTACGGCGCTCGGGTCTGGCTTGGTTCGCTCAGCGGGATTCTCCTGATTCGGATCGGTCAAACCCTGATGGTTCCTTTGTCCGGCGCCTACGAGCTGGGTCTCTTCGCGGTGGCGGCGACGATCAGTGAGGCGGCCCTCATCTTCAATGCAGCGGTTTCCACCGTGGTCTTCTCAACCGAGTCTCGTAAGTCAGATGCGAAGCGGTTGGCAGACACAACGCGCGTATCCACGATCGTCACAGCGGTCATGGCCATATTGATCGGTCTGCTCTCGATCTGGGCCGTGCCATTCTTGTTCGGGGAAGAGTTCAGAGCGGCCCTTCCTACTCTGTGGGTACTCCTTGCCGCGGTAGCTCTCGGTAATCCGGGATCGATCGCGGGCCAAGGGCTCAACGCGCGTCACCGTCCGGAGCTGCGCAGCGCCTCCCTCGCTGTCGCGCTCGTCGCGAACGTCGCCATGATGTTCGCGCTCGTGCCCTGGCTGGGAAGTCTCGGCGCCGCGACGGCTCAGCTCGGCGCGAACGTCATCGCCGGTGGTCTAAACCTGTTCTGGCTCAAGCGGGGGTTCGGCTTGCCCGTGAAAGACTTCTTACTGCCCCGGCGTAGCGACTTCGAACTCCTCGCCAAAGCAACGCGCCTGCCTCGCGCACGATAACCCGCCCCGAAAGGAGACCACGTGGCGCTTGCTGTTTGGGCCGCGGTCGCTGTCGTTCTTGCGATCTGGTGGATCAGGCGGGCCAGCGTCGTACCCATCGCCATGGTGGCCGCGTACGTACTGGTCCCCTTCGTTATGGGGAGCTCCATAACCGACGGGAGCGGCCACCCGGGCACAATAATCGCATTCGTCGCGCTCGCATTTTGCGTGCTGGCTCGGCCGAGGCAACTCTTCGGCGAACTCGGCTCCCACCCCTTGCTCTACCTGGCTATGCTTGCGCTCCTGGGATTCCTGTTCGTTTGCCTCAGGTTCGCTGCCAACGGTGCGACAGTTCCTACTGATACCGTACTGGCTCCGTGGGTCATGCTCGTTCTGATCAGGACCAGCATGGCGTGGGGCGATGTACGGTCCCCGCTGCGGAACGCAGTGATCCTCCTTGCTCTAGCGCAGATCGCGATTGCCTTCGCCACTTGGATTGCTGGCGCACCTTTCCTTTTCGTGGATCAGTTCGCCGCGTATTACTGGTTCACCAGCGACTACACGCGCGGCATGGGGACGACTGACCATCCGCTCGTTCTCTCCCTACTTCTCGCGTGCACGGTGCCATTGCTCGTCACGCTCCGCTCGGGCTTGCTTCAGTTCGTTCTCTTCGCGGCGATCATCGGCGGGATCATGCTTACGGAGAGTCGAACCGGGTTGATCGCCGCGCTGATCGGCGGAGCCTTCATCGTCCTCCGCAAGGGTCGCACGGTTGGCGCCCGCGTGACCGCCGCGGCGGGTGGCGCCGTTGCCGCGATTCTGGTGTTCCAGGGACCACTCGCAACCAATGTCTTCGAGAAGTTCGCCGACGATGGCGGATCCAGCTCAGTGCGCTTCGCCGCGATGGAGGCGTTCGGTCGCCGGGTCGGCGAGTTCGCAATTGTGGGGTGGGGCCCCGGTGGGTCGGCTGAATTTCAACGTCAGGAGGGCTTGCGTTCTTCGCTCGAGAGCGCGGGCTTGATGTATTCGGTGGACTATGGCGTGCTGTTCAGCGTTGGGTACTTCGCGCTAGCATTGGCGTTCATTTTCCTTGGGCGGAACGCTCTTGGTGGAGCTCGGTTTGCCGCACTTACAGCTCTCGTCATGGTCCAGACATTCAGTTCGCTCGCCACGAACAGTGCCAGTGCCGCGATTCTCTGGGCGTTCGTGGCTCTCGCTTCGCTGGCAGCGCCAGCCGTGGCGAATGCCGAGGATCATGAGACGAACGCGCACCTCCCTGAGCCCGCACATCGAGCAGCCTAGGGATGAGGTCCCGCTCGCTCAATCGGCTGATGCGCGTTCGCGATTCGTCTTAACCGGAAGCAAACCGAAGCCGCCGCCTGCGCGACTCGAACCCTGTGCGCGGGTAGTGCCGCTTCGAGTGATGGGGACGACGTAGCAGAGCGATCCCAAGCAGGTTCGCCCGCTCGCTATACGGAGCGTCCCATCGGATTGATCGCGACGAATCTCGGCGCCCCAACCAGTACTGGCGACGCCATCGTCCGGGCAAGCAACCACGCGGCCACCCATGGAATCGTCAGCGCGGGCAGGAAGTCCAGCCACGAGCCATTCTTGGGAGTATCAAGTATCCACAGCACGACGGCGTGACTGAGAACAACCACGGTGCCGACGGTCGCTAGCGATGTGAGCGTGCGTGGGAGCCATCCTTCAGCCTTCGCGAAAATCGCCTCGCTAAGGAGGATGAGTCCGATGCAGATCGCAGCGGCGACGAACGGACTCAAAATCGGCGTACCGAAGTCGGATCGCTTCAAGTCAAGTGGTCGGGCAACTTGCGCGATGATGAGCGCCGCTGAAAGGCAGAGCAACGCAAAGCCGACGACGACGGGCCGACCGATGCGATGACGCAGATCTCGCATGGCCTGGCCGATGAGGAGGAAGGTGATGGCGGCTACCGCAACACCTCCGGAGAGCGGCACCTTGGCCACCAGGTTCGGCACGAAAGTCGCCAAACCAAGTCCGAAGAGCGCGGTGGACCACGCCATTATCGGCGGGAATCGCTCAAGCCATCGAAAGACGACGCACGCGATGAGCAGGGCAGTCATGAACCAGAACGCCGAGAATGGCCGGCCAATGTAGGCGCCGCCTGCGATGATCCTTACGGTCTGAGCAAGAACGTCCGTACCGCCTTGAGCGTTCACGATCAAGAAGGGGATTGCAATGATCACAAGCCACGCCACGTACGGCAGGCCGATAGTGCGCCACCGACTCGCTGCCTCGGCCCGAACGGAGCGCCCCCGCTTCCACAAGTAACCACTGAGAACGAAGAAGAGTGGCACATGCCACGTATAAATGAGTTCGCGAATCGCCTGGTTGTCCCAGACATGTCCAGCAACGACCGCGGTTATGCCGAGGACTCGGAGCGCATCAAGCGCCGCGTCTCGCCTGCTCACGTGGTCGTGCGCGACGCGTCGTTCGTCAGGGCGGTCGCAGACAGTTCCAGCTCACGGGTAAGCTGCGCAACTGCCCCTTGAGCCGCGTCGAGCCGATCTTGCGCGGTTTTCCGCTCGGCGATCGACCGGTTGTCGCTCGGAAGAGTGGCCCGCCAATCGACGAGCCGAGGCTCGATCCCAATCGAGCTGAAGAAATCTCGATACTTAAAAGCGGGGGAAGTGGCGGTGCGGGACTTAAGGCTTACGAGCGTGCTGGGCGTACCAAACGCGTGCGCGAGGATGATCCCGTGCAGTCCTGAGCTGGCCACATACTGAGCGCGGGCAATCAGGGACATCATCTCTTCTGGCTTCATGTTCGGCGGCGCGATGGTAAATCCGTTCCGTCGAAGTGTATTGATTGCGTCACGCCCAGCCGCAGTATTGAATGCGCTGTAGTGTGGCACGAGCACCATGAGGTTGCGCTGGCGGGATCCGAACTGCCAGAACTGCGGTGCCAGAAGGCCTGGGTCACCAAGCGGGGTGGTCGCCGGCAGGCCGAGACGTTCGCGCGTGAGCGGGCCCCGCACGCCGATGACTGCCGGTGCGATCCTGTCCAGGTCGTACTCACGGTCAGGGTCAGCGATTCCGCTTCCCCATATCCGACCGGCACCCGCCCTCGAGTTGTACAGGTCAATCACCGATCCCAAAGCAACCATGTCAGCAGCACCGATGGTCGCCCAGCGCACGCCTTCGCCCAAGACACGCTCGACGATCAAGCGGCTTAGCTCGTCTCCGTAGTTCGAGACCCTCGGCCGTCGCGGGCTGACGAGTCGAAGCCACGCGCTCCCGTGCTGTCGCAGCTCAGAAAGCGCGCTCCGAGCCGAATGCATGGGCGAGAACCAGTACAGGCTGGGGCTGGTCGACAAGGAATTGTCCAATCGTGTCGGTGCAATGAAGCGTGTCGAGGGCCGCGCGTGAGCAGCTACCCCGTGAAGGTGATAGTGAGTGTGGGCGGGTTACTCGATCGGCTGCTGTCAACAACGCTCAAGAGACCAATGCCGTCGAAAGGGGCGTCCTGTGTGATCGCTATGGACGCGACCCCGCCGGCGCGTGAGCGCATGTACTCGGTGAGGTCAATCTCTCCACGGAAGATGCTGCTTGAAACTGACATACTGCCTAGCGTTGTTTCGAGCGCGGGCCGGGTGTTGAACGTTAGTGTGGCCGCGTCCCATGATGCGCTGACTGCGCGAGCATTCAGGGTCTCAGTGCGGTCGCTGGGGCTTTCCAGCATCGCTGTCATGGATAGCACAGCGGATTCGATCTGCTCTGCGTCGATCGAAGCAAGATCGAACGACAGGTACGCGTAGCGGTCGTATTGCGGGTAGGCATCTACATGCCTCACGTACATCTGAACCGAACGACGGAAATTGGTATCCGCTGTTGACCCCCCCTGAACATGCACATCAGCGGACGGCGTCAACACGACCTCACCGGCATCAGGTGTCTGACATGCTGACGGCGTGGACACTCGGGAACCCTGTGTCAGGCGAGCGAACACATCGCTTCCCGTCGGGACTCCACCACTGACCGTGTAAGCGGCCATGCCGGATGCGTCAAAAGTAACTTCGGTCTCTCCGATCAGGCTTCCGGATTCGGCAACCGGAAGACACTGGCCAGTCGGTGCAGCGAATGCTTGAACAATCGCGGTTGAGCCGGCGGAGCCAGAAGCCCCACCCATAACAAAACCGTCCTGACTACCGCTATCAGTGCGCGCGACGCTGATCGATGGGGTGGCCAGCACGGGTGCGCCCGGATCGCGGAGCGTGATGGTCAACGTGGGAGAGTTGCTGGTGCGACTAGTGTCGATAACGCTCAGCTGTCCTACCCCGCCTGCCGGAGCATCTTGGGTGATGCCGAACGAAGCGACTCCTCCGGCGCGCAACTTCATATAGTCCGTCAGATCCATGCTGACGCGAGCGGCGATCGGAGAGATCTGCATGGATCCAACCGTCCCTCCCATGGCTGGGCGGTTGTTGAAGGTCAACACGGACGGGTCCCATACCGAACTGACCGCGCGCGCATTCAGCGTTTCGACCCGCCCTCCCTGATCCTCGACTTTTGCAGTGGCTGAAAGTACCGCAGACTCGATCTCCGCAGCGGCTATCCCACTTAGGTCGAACGACACATAGGCATACCGATCGAATTGGGGATAGGCGTCAATATGCCTGACATACATCTTGAGGGATCGAGCGAAGTTCGTGTCTCCTGGGGCACCACCTTGCACATGAGCATCTGCGGAAGGCTTTAGCACAACCTCTGAGGTGTTGATGACGGTCACGCTGGTGTACTCGCGCAGAAGCCACCCGGACGCCGACACCTCTGACACGATTACTGCTCGCCCTGCACTGACGGCTTCGACCCTGTCGGCAGATACCCGTGCTACGGCGGTGTTCGACGACGAGTGACTGACAGCGCCGACCGCGGCTGGGGCATCATTGACTTTCGTGGAAACTGGATGAGAATCCCCGACATGAAGTTCCGGTATAGCCGGGACGTTAAGCTCCGGCTTGGCTGTTACAGGGGACTCGGCGAAGTACGGGTCGTTGTCTCCGTAAGCACGGACCTCGTTGATGACCACTTTGCGACTTTGCCCGTCTGGGTTGACGCCTATCCGGACATAGCGAGCGTTTCGAGGTCCCGTATTGAACGACGCCCATTGAAATGCTCGCGTCGAGGTGGCAGTGCCCTCGAACACCACCTGCCAGGATGCCCCATCTGAGGAGACCTGGATGTTGTATGGCACGCCGCTCGCTCCACCAACCCCCCAATTGACCTCGACGTGGTTGACGCGTCTCACGACGCCAAGGTCGAGATGGACCCGGTGGAAGCCCGAGGCTGTCCACCGTGAGTAGAGGTCGCCGTCGACGACGTTTGCGGCGTTCGTCGAGATCGTCGCCGATACTCCGGCAACAGTCATCGCGGCGCGAACGAAGCTAATGGTGTACGTCTGCGGTATAGCCCCCGACCGCGTCACGGTCACAGTTGCCGAGCCAGGCAATCCCGTAGCCTGTTTCACGGTGACCGCGGAGCCGGTCGGCGCGGTGGCGGACACTGTTCGGACAACGTCCTGCGTTCCCGTTCCCCAGGTGTATCGGAGAGTATCGGCCCTGAAGTCTGGAACAGGGATGCCGCCCACTTTGAGGCTCGTCAGTGCTGCGCTCTCGCGTGTCGACGTCCACGCCGACAGGGCGACCACCCCTGCCCGCGACGCTGGCGCTTGGCCGGGCACGAGGGGTGTCACCTGCAAGGTGACGGTTGTTGAGCGGGTGTCTTCTATTCGGACAGCAAGCTTATTGAATGCGGCGTTCCCATCTTGCGCGAGCGACTGAGGAGAAGTTGGCGACGGAGTCGCGGTTGTTCCGGTCAGGACTGCACCAACGGGCGATACCAGCCGCACGAGCGCTTGACGTCCATCCAGAGATAGAACAGCGCTTTTTCGATCCTCGGCCAGCGCGATGTCGGCCTGCGTGTGGAAATACGACCAGAATGAGGTCGGGGTCCCCGCCTGGACCTCGTCTTGAACGAGCAATTGCTGCCTACCATCGAATAGCTTCACCCCGCGCTTCCACGAAACCCCAGCGGGCGCGGCGTCGCTGAGGTCCGCGACTGCCGCTGCAACGTCGGGGCGCAATGCAGTGAAGGACGCCGAACTGGCGCGAGCGGAGGAAGCGAGGTGGCCGTCGAACGCAAGGCTGTTCTGACCCTCCGGCGCTTTGCGATAGTACCCCCACCTTTGCCCCCCCGTGGTGTCGAAGTACCCAGGCAGAGAGTACGAGTCGGCGCCGAGCTCGTAGAACCAGCGGACTCCAAGCGCGTCATACACAAACGTGCCTGCATCGAGGTCTGTGTGGCCGTTCGCGAGTCGGCTACTCGCCTTGAACGCGAGGAACGAAGCACGCGAATCATCCCATGCCGAACGCGCCGCAAAGATTCCGGTATCGGGGAAGGAATGGTCCAAGGGCACGTCAGGTGCGTCGAGATCGGCTGATTGCAGGTACCAGATGAGCGACCGCGCTGAAACGTTGTCGGCGGATGAGCGACCGTAACCCACCACGGCTTGCCGCAGGGCCATCGGATCACCAGTCAGTGACGCAAGACCGAGAAGCGGCTCTGTGAAGGATTCGGTGCTCCATGCGTCACCGTACGCAAATGACCGCCCGCTCGGTCCGAGCAGATGCGTCGGAGCTTGAAATGTCTGGCGGATCCCGGGAACGTCGAGGAGGCCCCAGTCCGTTGCCGCGGCAGTCCTGAGGCCTGCAATCAGCGTGACTAGGTAAGTCGTCGAGTAGTTCCAGTAGGTCAGTCCCTCGAAGTAGGAGCCATCGGGCGAGTAGGCGCGAAGTCCCGATCTGATGCTCTGACGTGCGGAGCCGAGCACGCGTCCCGACAGGGTCGGCTCGAAGTCCCTCACGGCCAGCGCAGCGAGCGATACGCCAGCGTTCACGACGACGTTCCAGTTGCCCTCGGCGTTGACCCATTGGCTCGAGGCAGGGTTGGAGTATTGCTCCGCCGCGGGCTCGAGTGCCTTGAGGACGATTGCGCTGCTAATAGTCGTCTGCTGCTGGCTCGATAGGTAGTTGCGAAGCCAGTCCAGCCCTATTGCTGTCGCATGCGCCATCTCCCCGAGAGAGAGGTCGTCCTTCGGGTTCCACTTCGGGAACGCCGCAGCAGCTTCGAGCTCTTGAGCGAGTCGGGCAGCGTAGCGCTGATCACCAGTGATTCGCCACATGAACCCGAGGTCGTACGTGCGCCGCAGGATCTCGCGCGAACCCTCGAGAAGGTCCTGCGAGTTGTAGGCGACCGGCTCCTTCCCGAGGAGAAGCTCAGCCCTATCCCGAATCTGGGATCGCCAATCGACGATGAGTCCTTCCTGGGAGGTGGCGATCGCGGAAAAGTCTGCCGACCTGATAATCAATGTCGTGTCGTCTGCCGCGGCAAATGCGGGACGCGTTCCACCGACGGACGCGGTCAAAACAAGGAGCGCGGAAACAGCGGTCGCTACGAGCATTCGTGCGCCTCGAACCCTGGAGAACACCTCAAGCCCTGCCAATCGAATTAGGAAGCAGTCCGGCGATCCCCAGAGGCGTCGGCGTTTCTCAAGAGTGCCAGGTCATCGGCGGAATAGGTAGCCGTCGCTTGGATATCGTTGCCGCTCTTGACAACATTGGATTCCCACAGTCCACTTTCGCCAGCAGCGCGAACCGGGATGATCTCGAGACGAGTTGGCGCGGCCACCTGCCGCGCGACTGCACCGGCGCGAATCGTCGTCGCATGTAACCAGATGTCGTCCGCGCGCGGAGCGCAATCAACGAACGCGTCGCCGGCGTCGCGCAACGCACGCTGCACGGCAGACGGGTAGAGCACGCCACCGATGCCGGTCGGAAACACCCTTGGCGAGGCAGTCCCGAGGGGAGCGCGCGACCACCGCGCATATGGCGCGACTCCCGAGTCCGTGAGTCGGATCCACCGAGCACGTAGAGTGATTACATCATCGGGCGCGTCAATGTGGGCTTGTTCGAGCGTCTCCAGCCAGTGCTTGGAGTAGTAGACGTCATCGTCCGCCGTCACAAGGGGTGCGGAAAGCTCGTTCGATGTCACATACGGGAAGTACTTCTTGTGGGGGCCGAGGTCGCGGGTGGCGAGTATCTCGAGGCCACGACGTTGAAGACGAACGAGTTGCTTTGGGGGATGAGCGAGGATCTGCCCGTCGTCAAGCCAGAGCAGCAACCGCCGAGGTCGCGTCCGCCCCCGGCCGATGCTCTCGATGGTTAGATAGACGCGGAGCGACCGTGTGCCGTAGCTCGTGAGGCTGACGACAGATTCACCATCGGCTGCGACCACGCGACGGCGAGAAAACCGGTTCCGCAACTCCATCGCGATTTCCTCGAGGATGGATACGGCCCGCCGCAGGAGCTCGTCGCGTCTAGTCACTGTGGACTCCCTGTCGCTGCGCCCACGACTTCCAGTCAGAAACCGCCCGAATGTACCAGGCGGCCGCGGCGTTGGCAGCGGCCGCGAGTCCTTCCTCGGAGACGGCAAACTCAACGCACGGCACCCAGTCATCCGCGGCAAGCAATTGCGAGGCAACGCCGAGCAATGTGTCCATGCTCGTGCCCGTGGGACCGACGACGGGAGTTCCGACTTCAAGACAACGGATCGCGATGCCGCTCTGAAAAAACCGTCGATAGGGCACGAGAACTGCGTCACTGCTTGTGAGCAGCTCGGCAAGCTCGCTCTCGGGGACGAACTCGTCTCGCACCGACCAGCCGTCAATCTTCGGCCACCTTCGCCCCACGACCTCGCGACGTACGTTCGACATACGGCTACCGAGGTCCCGCAGCACGTCAAGGTCACGGTCGGGCTTGAACTGGCCGAGTACACGCACCAGTCTCTCGGCGCCGGCCTCCCGATGCTTCTCGATCGGCCGGAGCATGGGGTGAGCAACGAGTTGCGCCGATCCGCGAAGTCGCCGGTTTTCGACGGCCTGCTGAGCCTGGATGGAGTGCACAATGATGGGTTGAGCGCTGACCAGCGCCCCGACGGCTTGTGCCAGTCTTCCATATCCATAAGCGGCAACCAGTGGACGCGGATCGTGGACGACTATCGAGCCCCTCCGGCCCGCGAACACGCGAAGAATCAACAGATCGATGTATCCCAGTAACGGCCATGTGACGAGGATCGGTCGCCTTAGTCGTCTCGCGAACCGCAGGGCACGAATGTAAGCTCGCAGCCACTGGAGCGAAGAGCCGTTCGTCTGAGACGGTTCGTCGATGGCGACCACCTCAACCTCGATGGCAGACTCTTCTAAGTCGTGCACCAGCTCTCTTGTGTAATGAGCAAGTGCGCCACCGAGAGTGTTGACTACCACGACGCGACTCTCAGGGCGCATTGGACGCTCCGGTAAGCCACAAGTCGGCGACCACCCGCGCGTCACGATCGGGCAGCTGTGAAACGACCTCATGACGCGAGATCGGAGAGTTGAGTGCTCCGAGGATTGCAGCTGGGAGCGCGTCTACGACGGCTTGCATCGGGACGACGTAGTGGCCCCGCGAGGCGAGCCAATCAGCGAGCCCTGTTTCGTCGGTCGTGACGACCGTAAGTCCGTTGAGGAGTGCCTCGTGAATCGGTAGCCCGATCTGTTCGCGCCACCGTCCGTCGCGTACTGACGGCAGGACGAGAACCTGAGCGTCGGCGACAATCCGCATGACCGACTCGTGCGCCTGTGCGCCCAGAAACTCACGCGTATCAGGAGACTCCGCAGCCCAACGCGAGATCAGGTCACTGTCTGGACCGGAACCTACGATGCGCAACCTCGCGTCGGGATTGGCCTTCTCAACTTCCGGCCACGCCTGGACGATCACGCCTGTTCCCTTCCGGGACTCCATTCGTGCGACCATCACGACTGTGCCCGGCGCTCCGTCTGCGGCGCTCAGCGGGCCTCGGGCTGGCAGATTCGGTATCGTCGTACTGGTAATTTGGCGGACTCCGGGAAGTCGCTCATAGTTTCGGCGTGCGCCATCGCTCGCATAGGCGATTCTCGCGTAAGCAAACCGAATATAGGAGCCTAGAACCCACCCGAATGCGGCCACAGCCCAACGCGGCAGGGATCGGCCCCCCGTCATCAGTGATGCAAGACTATTGTTCTCCATCGCGAAGCTGAGAACCGGCCGGCGACGGATAGTCCCGAGCTTCCATGCAAGTATGACAATGCCGTGCTTCGGAAGCAGCCTCACCCAGAGCGGCTCCCACATCACGAGTTGCGTGTAACGGCCACTGAGCGCGAGTCGCAACGCGCGTCTAAACGCGACCTGCTGAAAAGTGTCGGGGATCTCGCCGACTAGGTCGTACTTGCGTTCGAAGTAGAATGTGTCCGATGGCGAAAGGTCGTCTCGGTTCGCAATGTGGTAGTTCCTGAGCTCGGGGATGAGACGGAGCGTCCGATTAGACGTACTCACGGACCGCCTTCGAGTGCTCAATCACAGAGAGCAACGCTTCCTCATATCGGGCACAAACCGATTCCCACGTGTATTCCGCTTGAGCTCTCTGCAACGAGTTACGGCGAGACTCATTGCGCAGAGTTTGATCAGTTAGCATCCTTCGGACACCCATAGCAATGCTGTGCGGATCCGGCGGCACAAAGTGGCCACCCTGACCGAGAACTTCCCGGTTGTACACGGTATCGCGAGCGACCACGGGAGCACCGGCTGCCATTGCCTGCACCAGTGCCGGGTTCGTGCCGCCCACGCTATGTCCGTGGAAGTACGCACCAGCGTGTTGCCAGAGGGCGTGCAGCCGCGCATCGTCGCTCACGTGACCGAGCCAAGCGATGTTCTCGTTCGAAGCGACGAGTTCACGTACTCGCGTCTCGATCTCGCCGCCATAACCACTGGAGCCCACGATCACGACGCGGTGAGAGGTAGCGATCTCAGTCGTCGCTTCGATGAACTCGGGGATCGTGTTTTCAGGCACAAACCGGGCCACGACGAGCGCGTAGTCGCCGCTTGTGTATCCGGGCTCGACGGGGAGCGGCGGTACTGGGTCCCCACCATAGGGAATGTACCAACCATCCCGGGAGAATTGTTCGTTCCAGAATCTGCCGATCTCTAGGGCGTCGAAGACGAGAGCGTCGCCCCACTTTGCAGTTAGCGTTGCGCCATGCTTGAACATGGCCTTCGCCAAACGCCCCCATTTAGCGCGGTGCCACTCGATACCGTCGACATTCACGACGGTCGGGATGCTGGCGCGCTTTAGAGAAGGGAGAAAATAGCCATTGGCGACGTTCATGACGAGCGCCACGTCCGGGCGAGCTCGAATCGCGTGGCGCGACGCCGTGTACCCAAAGCTGAGAGTGCTCGCGGACTTTCGTTCCAGACCAGAGGTGTAGACCACCTTGACACGCGGGTCCCGCAAGGGATCATCCTCTCGGACCGCGCCTTCGCGAGAATAAACAGTGACGTCCCAACCCTGTTCGGCGAGGAACGGGGCGAGCTTGCGAACCGCTGTCTCGAAGCCTCCGTAGTAGCTGGGATAGCCTCGCGTTCCCAGTATGGCCACTGATCTGGTCATGATGAACCGCCTCCCGAATCGCCGTATGTCCGCGCACCGACAGCATTGGGATGCACGCCAACCATACGATGCAACGGCGTCAAGAAAGCGACCTGGCAGAGCCGCAGAGCGACCATTCGGTTTATGTTTACGACGCACGACACGATTGATCCACCTCACGACAAACTGGGATCGCTCGCAGTCGGCCACGTTCGCTGACTGCTAGTTGTGCTCAGGCAGACTGTGCTGCCGGTCGCGCAGAGTGGGGCGTTGATCAGGCAACTAGTCCAGGACGGAGGTCAGGCCGGCGAGGCCTGGCGAGCGATCGAGTGGCACTGCGGACCCGAGATCCGCGCTCGAACCCGGCGCGCGATAGTCCCCGCCGATCTTCCTACCGGGCCTGCCCTACACACTCTGATAGGAAAGTCTTGCCTCTTCGCCGCCAACGGTCCGCCGGCGTGGCAGTCCCCTACACATGAGGAGCTTCCATGCGTCTGTCTGTGATCGGCTGCGGCTACCTGGGTGCCGTGCACGCCGCGGCGATGGCGTCGATCGGCCACGAGGTGGTCGGCATCGACGTCGACGCGCGCAAGATCGACTCGCTCTCGCGCGGTGAGGCGCCATTCTTCGAGCCCGGACTGCAGGAGATCCTCGCTGCGGGCATCGAGTCGGGCAAGCTCACGTTCACCACCGACATGTCCGCGGCCGAGGGGGCCAAGGTCCACTTCATCGGCGTGGGAACGCCGCAGCAGGCCGGCGGCTACGCGGCCGACCTGACGTACGTCAACGCCGCCGTCGATGGGCTGCTCCCCTACCTGACCGAGGGTGATGTCGTCGCCGGAAAGTCGACGGTTCCCGTCGGGACCGCGGCGGGGCTGGCCCCCCGGATCGAGGAGACCGGCGCGACGCTGGTCTGGAACCCCGAGTTCCTGCGCGAGGGGTGGGCCGTTCAGGACACCATCGACCCCGACCGCCTTGTGGCGGGTGTCCCCGAGGGACAACTCGGCCAGCGGGCGGCGGACATCCTGCGCGAGGTCTACCACCCGTCCATTGCGAAGAACACGCCGTTCATCGTCACCGATCGAGCCACCGCCGAGTTGGTCAAGGTCGCCGCGAACGCCTTCCTCGCCACCAAGATCTCGTTCATCAACGCCATGGCTGAGATCGCCGAGGTCACGGGCGCCGATGTCACGCAGCTCGCCGACGCGATCGGACACGACGCGCGCATCGGCCGTCGCTTCCTCGGAGCCGGCATCGGATTCGGCGGCGGATGCCTCCCCAAGGACATCCGTGCGTTCTCGGCGCGCGCCGAAGAGCTCGGGAAGGGCGAGTCGATCGCCTTCCTGCGCGAGGTCGACGCCATCAACCTCCGGCGCCGCGATCGCGCGGTGGAGCTCGTAGTGGAAGCCTTCGGCGGCTCGGTCTTCAAGAAGAACGTCACTGTGCTGGGTGCGGCGTTCAAGCCGCACAGCGATGACATCCGCGACTCGCCGGCACTCGACGTCGCCGTGCGGCTGCACGGCCTCGGCGCCTGGGTCACGATCACCGATCCGGCGGCGATCGAGAACGCGCGTCGCATCCACCCGCAGCTCAACTACGTGGAGGACCGCGACGAAGCGCTGCGAGGCGCCGACGCGGTGATCGTGGTGACGGAATGGGACGAGTACCGGCGGCAGCTCTCGCCCGAGCACGCGAGCACCCTCGCAACCGGGCGCATCATCCTGGACGGCCGGAACTGTCTCGATGCCGCAGCGTGGCGCGACGCGGGGTGGGACTACCGCGGCATGGGGCGTCCCTGACGGCTGAAGCCTGCGCAGGGCGCGCGCCGGCGAGCATGATCGCTCACGTCGCGCGCGCCTGCTGCTCACGCCAGGTTGAGGACCGCGGCGACGACGATCCCCGCCACGATCAGCAGGGCGATGATCAGCATCCACCCAGGAGCGCCCCCGAACTCCCGCAGCAGGAACGGCTCCCGCGCGTCCTCGTAGCGACGCTGGCGCGCACGTGTTCGTCGACCCATCGCAGACTCCTCCTCTCGGACGAAGCTCCCCCGCCGCCACAGTAGGCAGGAGATGTTTCCGGGACGCGTCCTCACCTCGCCGGCAGGCATCCGGTCGTCCTGTCGATGCAGGTAGGCGCATAACGCTCCTCGACACCCTGGTGGGTCGCGTAATGGAGCCCCCGGAAGTCGTCCATTAGACTCCCCTGAGGCTGCTCGCGACGAAGCTGCGGTCGACCACATCAATTTGACGTGATCGGACACCATGCCAAACGGAGCACTTCGACGCGCACTCACCGCGCATCTCGGCCCGGAGGCCACAGGCCACGGCCTCATCGGCGTGCAGGAATACCGCACAGCCGTCGTCAGCGCCCACCGCGTGCGCACCCCCACGTGGCGCTGGAGCGCGCAGCCTGCCGACCGCCCGCTGACCGCCGTCGTCTTCGCATCGGAAGGCGGCCTCGCGCTCGGCGAAACGTCTCCGACGCGCCGCGCGGGCGTGCTGCTGCACAACACCCACACAGCGCTGCTGCGCTGGACGGCCGACGCCCTCGCGACCGTCGTCTGGCTCGACACCGACTCCGTCATCGACACGAGTGTGCCGCCGGCGCCTCAGCCCGTGGAACTCTCGCGCACCGCCCTTGCAACGGGACTGCACGGGTTCGCCGAGTCCATCGCGCAGCGGCCCGAAGTCCAGACCCGCGTCTCGGACTACGTCGTCGAGCGGCTGCTCGTCGAGATGGCCTACGGCGTCCTGCTCGAACATCGGGAGACGGATGCCGCGGGCTTCCACGCCGTCCGCCCGATGCACCGCGCACGCATGCTCATGCTGCTGAACCGGGCCGACCCCGAGTACGGACTGCAGGAACTCTCACGAGACCTGCACCTGTCCACGCGCCATCTGCAGCGGCTGTTCGCCAAGGAGGGGACGTCTCCTGCCGCCGAGCTGCGCAATGTCCGCGCCGAACTGGCCCTCTCCCTGCTGCGCGACCCGCGGTACGACGCCCTGACCACGTCGCAGATCGCCACGCACGCCGGCTTCACCAACGCAGCGGCGATGCGACGGGGCCTGCACGCCATCGGCGCCCCGACTCCGCAGGCCGCCCGCGCGCGCTGAGACGACCGCCGGTCACCGAGGCGTCAATCCGCGACACGTCCCCGCTGTCGCGCGCCAGCGCGTCCATCTCCCTCGCCGCCGATCGGCAGAGTCGTGACGAGGTCCCGAATCCGACGGACCCAGAGGAGCAGAGATGGTCGACAGTGAGGCGTCGCCGACCACCGGACCACTCGTCGCAGGCCGGCGGAGCGTCATGAAGACCGCCGCGTGGTCGCTGCCGGTGATCGCCATGGCGACCTTCAGCGTTTCCGGGGCGGACGCTCCCAACCCCGGGTCAACCCGCGGTGGCACCTCTTCCGACGCGGCGAACACCTGAGGCGCCCCGGCCCGCTCAGAGAGGCAGGACCGGCCGCTCGCCGATCGATGCCGAGGGCCCGCGCTCGACGGGGATGAGAGCCCCGTCGATGCCCACCCCCAGCGCGGCGATCGCGGCGACGACGACACCCTGCTGCAGGGCAGCGGGCTCGTGCGCCAGCCGGTATGAGGCACCCGCACGCAGGGGCAATACGACCGCCCCGGAACGGGCGGCCGAGACGTCGCCGGCGGCGCGCTCATGGGCCTCGATGTCGCCGAGCCAGAGACACGCGTACGCGGCGTCGTCCGCCGCCGCGACACGCAGCACCGCCGCCGCAGATCGGGACGACGTCAGCACGAGCAGTCGCGCACGGGCCGAGGCTTCATCCGCTCCGCGTGCGCGCGCCATCAGTGTGATGAGGACCGAATGGTCCGAGTCCGAGACGTTGCGCACGGTGAACCCGCCGGCATCCGACTCCAACTCGATGCCGACAGCGGCGACAGGTTCGAGCGCAGGCACGCCGAGCCGCTGCGCGCGGTCTGATCCGGCGTTGTCACTTGGCGTCTCCCACAGACGCAGGCGTCGTTCCGACACGTTCTTCCCAGCGATGCCCCAAGCATCTTCTCGGCCTCAGGCCTACGGCATCCCACATGCCGCGACCGTCGGGTGTGGCCATCGATCGATGCGATCCTAGCCCCGGCGAGTCCGCCCGACGTGGACGGATCTGTGAAATCGAGCGGAAGTCCCGGAATGCGCCACCGACGCACCGTTTCGCGCCGGATGCCTGCTCAGCCAGCGGCGGGCGGGAAGAGCGCGTTGCAGCTCGAGTCGATGGTCACCGGGGTGGCGTTGGCGGTCGGTGTGTAACGCAGGTTCAGCGGACCGAGCTCGCCCTGCGGCAGCGCGACCGTGTACGACACGGTCACCGTCTCGTTCTTCGGCACGAACACGGTCTTGCTAAGCGCCGTGTTGCCCTTCTCGACACCGCTGCGCTCCCACCGTGCCACCTGACCGACCGCAGGGTCGGTGGAGGTGATCTGCGCGCCGGGCGGTGCGAAGAACAGCACGTCGAGCATCATGGTCGTCCGCGGCAGCCCGTAGTTGTCGTTGCGCCACCCGAGCGTGTACTCGCTCTTGATGTCGTCGGTGATGCCGTTGTGCAGCGTCATCGTGGTGGTGATGGTGCGGGCGGCGGGGTCGCACGAGGCGTTGACCGTCGACGACAGGTGGTATTCGAGCTTGCCGACCGACGAGTCGTTGAGGTACATGCCGACCTGGGTCTGGGTCGTGTTGTCGGGCTTCAGCGCGCCGTCGAGGCCGAACTCGTCGGCCAGCGCCTGCGCGGCAGGGTCCGTGAACGAGAGGTAGACCCGCTGCTCCTCGGCCGACTGTTCCAGCGCGTCGAGCATCTTGAGCGGATCCCACGACGCCGCGGTGAGGTGGTCGAACACGCGCTTGGCCGTGTCGGTGAAGAACGCGTCGGATGTCGCCCCGTCGGGGTAGATCTCGTACGAGTCGCTCAGCAGCACCTTGACGGCGTTCTCGGCATTGAGCTGCTCGCCCGTGTTCAGGGTCACGGGGCCGGCGACGGCCAGCATGTGCGAGAGCACCACCGGGTCGATGGAGATCACACCGTCGAAGGACTGCCCGGTGGTGTCGGCGAAGATCGCCTGGAACAGCTGAGCCGTGGTCGGGAAGTCCGGGGTGAAGTTGTAGTCCTGGTTGTGGCGGGTGAGCGTCGGCAGGTAGAGGCCGGTCGTCTCGGCGGGAAGCGAGATGTACTCGTTGCCCTGGGTGCCCGCCTCGTAGAAGGTCGCCGAGGTCGCCTGGTCGGCGTACCCGAGCTTGCCGTCGGTCATCGTGACGATCATGGTCGAGGCCGGGTTGCCGCCGGTCGCGCGGATCTCGGCGTTGTTCTGGAAGACCAGGAGGTAGGTCTTCGTGCCGCCCGATCCCGCGATGTTCAGCAGCGTCGGGAGGTACTTCTCCGCCACCGCGAGCGCGGGGGCGGCATCGCCGATGACATCGAGGATGTCGGCGATCGGCTCGCCCACCTCGGGCAGCAGCGACGCCCGGTCGATGGGAGCCACGAGTGCCTGCGCGTCGGCGAAGGCGGAGGCGATCTCGGGGATCGAGCCCTGCACCTGCCGGAACGGCTCGAGGTTGATGCCGCCGCCCTCGACGGTGAGCTTGTCGAGGTCGGCGGTCGACATGAACTGCATGCCCGGCGGCAGCGCCCGCAGCACCAGCACGTCCACCGCGCGAGTCACCCGCTGCACCGCGTCGACGTTCTGCCCCACGAACGGCACACGCGCGGCGATGTCCCACAGCGGGCCGTCCACCGTCTCGGCAGCCAGTTTCACATTCGCCGTGATGTCGGCGGCGGTCGCCTCCAGCTTCGTCGGGTCCTCCGACCCCAGCTGGGAGTTGAGGGCGGTGATCCCGGTCTTCGCCCGCTCCAGCGCGGACCGCGCGACCTTCGCCTCGGAGATGAACTGCATGGCCAGCACGCCCGCGATCACGCCTGCGACGAGCAGAACGAGGATGATCGAGAGCACCACCCACAGCCAGACACGACGCTTGCGTGGCCGTCCGACCGGTGCCGGATCGGGCTCGTAGAGGTCGGCCATATCGTCGGATGCCGCCGCCGGGGCCGTGTCGGCCTGCACGGTCGCCTGACGCGCGTGACGACGCAGAGAGTTCTCCTCGCCCATCGGCGCATCTTGGGGTTGCACGGTGCCATGCTAACCGTCCGAGGTTGTGAGAACACCGCGACTTCACTCGGCGCGGGCCGCACCCCGCCGTCGGCGCTTGTCCCCCGAAAAGGGGACACCGCCTCGTCAAGAGCCGACGCCGACGGCTCGTAGGCTGGAAGGCACCCCGCGTCGTCTCCCCCGAACGTGACCTCTCTTGCTCCGTGCCCTTATGACTGTTCTTGTCGCCACCGTGATCGTGGCCGTCTGCCTACCCCTGGCGTTCTACGTCCTCGCCGTCGCCGGGTCGCGCGATTCGGTTCGCTATTACTACGGCACCTGACGACGCCCGCTCGGCGATCACCACGATCAGCAGCCCCAGCGCCGCCCCCAGCGTGTTGGCGAAGATGTCTCTCAGGCTCGCGGTGCGCTCGGCGAGGAACGCCGCCTGCCCGAGCTCGATGATCATCGTGACGGCGAGCGCCACCGGCACGACCAGTGCGCGGCGGCGCGGCAGCGCCAGCGCGAGCAGGACGCCGAGCGGCATGAAGAGCGCGACGTTCGCGATGAACTCGACGACGTCGTACGACAGCAGCGGCACGACGCGCGCGATCTCGCGCAGCAGTCCCGTCGCGTCCCGATCCACCGGCGTCGGCCAGAACGCGATCACCGCCAGCACGGCACCGTAGAGGACGAGGAGGCGAAGGCCGGTCCGTCTCGCGCGGTCCGCGCCCCGATCGGGTGACCGGTCGAACGACAGGGGCGCATCCGTCATCGCGGCTCCCCTCGGTCGGGCGCCGCGACGATGCCGCGCAGTGTGCGGCGAGTCTACCGGCGGGAGCGGATATCGTGAGCCCGTGGCCGCACCAGACGTCGTCGTCTCGACCTCGCTCGAGCGCACCTACCGGTATCTCCGCATCGGCGTCGCCGGCACCGTGGTCGCGATCTTCGTCGCCATCGGCCAGGCCGCCGCGACCTATGGCTGGCTCACGACGGTCAGCGACTACTTCTACACGCCCGCCCGCAACGTCTTCGTCGGTGCGCTCATCGCCGTGTCGCTCGCCCTCGTCGCGCTGTCAGGCCGCGGCGCAGAGCGGGCGCTCCTGGACGCCGCCGCGCTGTTCGCACCGCTGATCGCGCTCGTTCCGACGACGATCCCGCCGGACGCCGTGCCAGGGGTGGCCGTCTCGTGCGCGGAGCGCTGCTTCCCGCCGGAATATGAAGCGGATGCCGCCAACGGCGTCGCGGTCTACCTCGTGCTGGGCGTGCTCGTCCTGCTCGTCGCACTGCTCCTCGCGGCGCTGCGGCAGGTGTCGCTGCCCGCGGTGTGGACGTCGCTCCTCATCGCGGCGGTCATCCTCGCCGCGACCGGGCTGACCTGGGCGTTCGCGCGCGACCTCTTCCTCCAGCAGGGCCACTTCGTCGCGACCACGCTCTTCTTCGCACTGTTCGCCGCGGTGGCGCTGCGCAGCGCCTTCCCCCGGCGAGGACCCCGGCCCGCGCCCGTCTTCCGAGTCCTCTACACCGCGATCGCGGTCGGCCTCGTGCTGGTGCTCGTGGCGTACGTCATCCTGCTGCCCCAGGCGGACGGCTCCGGCATCCCGATCGTCCTCATCCTCGAGGCGGCCGCCCTCACGCTGTTCTTCGCGTTCTGGGTGGTGCAGGGCCTCGAGAAGTGGTCCGACCCCGACCCGACGCTCATCGCCACCTGACGGTTCACGACGCCGGGGAGGGTCAGGCGGCGCCCGACTCCGCCTCCGCCACCTCGACGACACGGCGGACGCCGGCGGCGGGATGCGCCGTCACGAGGATCGGCAGGTGGTCGCTGAGCCCCTGCGGGAGCGTCCGCACCCGGTCGATCTCGAACCCGATCGACGTGGCGAAGTCGTAGTGGCCGCGGAAGAAGCGGTACCGCGTGTACGTGCGCGAGTCGCTGAGGTTCAGCTCGTACCCCTGCTCGCGCACGTGCTGGCTGAGGTGCTCCTTGAACACCGGATAGTTGTAGTCGCCGACCATGAGCGCCGGCAGCCCCTCGCCCAGCTGCTGCAGCTCGGACAGCGCCGTGCGGATCTGGTGGCGGCGCAGCGAGTTGAGCGCGGTCAGCGGCGCCGCGTGGAACGAGGCCACGATGAGGTCGGTGTTCTCGTCGATGTCGTGCAGCCGCACTCCCAGCAGCCTCTCCTCGGCGGGCTTGAGCACCCGGTCGTGCAGCGACTTCTTGAGCGCCAGCGCCCGCACCTCGACGGCGCGATACGTGTTCTCGCGGTAGTACACGGCGAGGCCGAGACGGTTCCGCTGGGTGGAGTCCGCCAGACGGAGGCCCGAGATCTCGTCCGGGATGTCGGACGTGTCGGCCTCTTGCAGACAGAGCACGTCGGCGCCGTGACGCTCGACCAGATGCATGAGCTCACCGGCTGCCCGGTGCTTGCGCAGGTTGTACGAGATGACCTTCATGTCGGGGGCCAGCCTATTCCGCAGGCCCGGGCGCCGGGTGGCCTTGACAAGACCATGTCGTGACTTCTCACCACGCTCCGAGCATCGCGCACGGGATGTACGAAAACGGGATGCCCCGCCTCTGAAGTGGTGTGCCGCACTACGGCGCCCGACCGTGAACCGTCACGACAGACCCGACCCAGGAGGATCCCATGTCCGCTTCCGCTTCCGCCGGCACCGTCCGGGCCGACCTCACCGACGCCCTCACCGCCAGCCGCACCGCACGCGAGGCCGCCGAGCGCGAGCTGCGCCGCAGCGTGGCCGCCCGCACGCGCGCGGGCGAGGCGCTCGAGCGCACGGCCCAGCGCCGCGGGCTCGACGAGGACGAGCGCGCGCGGCTGCGCGCCGAGTACGCCGCCGCCGACCGCGTCGTCGGCGAACGCCGGGCCGCGCTCGAGAAGGCCAGCGAGTTCGAGCGCGCCGCGACGATCGTCGCCCGCGCGTTCGAGGCCGAGGCGTCCTCCGCCAGTCCGCTCGCCGCCGCCCTGCTCGAGCTGGTGGGCTCGAAGACCGGTGCCGCCTCGCGCGCCCGCTCCGCAGCACCTGCGGTGCGCCGCGCCGCACCGGCGGTGCGCCTGCGCGGCGCGCGTCCCCGGACGGCCTGAGCCCCGCGACGGCTCGGAGGCGAGGCGGTCGGTCGGATCCGCGCACGCGTCGTGGATTGACGCCCGACCAGGCATTCGCGGGTTGTGTAGCATCGGGAGTACTTGCGACGCGTCGGGGTCCGCTGCTGGGGTCGGTGATCGGTGCACGCTGTCCAACCGCCTGAGAGGACACACCTCCCATGTCGACCCCACCCGACGTGCCGAAGACCGCCGTCATCATCGAGGACGATGCCGACATCCGTCACGTGCTGGCCGAAGTGCTCGAGTCGTCCGGGTTCTCCACCGTCTCGGTGGGCAACGGGATCGACGGCGTCCGGGCCGTGCTCACCTACCAGCCCGTCCTCACCACGATCGACGTGAACATGCCGGGCATCGACGGCATCGAGGCGGCCAAGCGCATCCGCGCCCAGTCCGACACCCTCATCATCATGCTGACGGGACTCAACGACGAGGCGGACGTCATCGCGGGCCTCGGCGCCGGCGCCGACGAGTACCTTCCCAAGCCCTTCCGGCCGCGGGAGCTCCGCGCCCGCGTGGAGGCGCTGATGCGTCGCGCCCGCACGAGCACCGAGCCGGCCGAGCCGGTCGAGCAGACCACCACCTGGACCCCGGCGGTGCCGGAGTCTGCCGGGCCCGCGGTGGCGGCATCCGTCCCCGCCGTCGACGGTTCGGCGGAATGGCTCGCGCACCGCGATCTGCGGCTGCACCCCGAGAACCGCATCGTGCTCCTGGGCGCCGAGGAGCTCGACCTCACCCGCACCGAGTTCGACCTGCTCGCCACGCTGCTGGAGTCCCAGCGCCGCGTGCGCAGCAAGGCCGATCTCACCCTGGTGCTGCGCGGAGAGTCCTACGTCACCAGCTACTTCGTCGGCGACGCCGACAAGCGGGCGGTGGAGGCCCATATGACCAACCTGCGCCGCAAGCTCGGCGACAGCGCCGCCAACCCGCGGTACATCGAGACGGTGCGCGGCGTCGGCTACCGGCTGACCTCGGAAGCGGTCTGATCGACGGATGCCGCGGCGGAGGCATCCGCCCGCCCCAGACGAGCGGATGCCTCCGCGGCTGCGTTCCGGGAGAGTGCCCGCTTCCCCAAACGGGCACCCTCTCCGCCTCCCCCTCGCCGGGGCTCCCCTCCCCGGCGTCTTCCCCAGTTCTGATCCGCTTCGGGTCCGGATCAGACCTTGCACCCGCCCTTTCGACGGATGAGTCTGAAGAGCATGGACAGCGCCTGCCGCTCCGTCACGACCCGGCTGAGATAGCCGGCGCTCTCGAGCTGCCGCGACAGTGTGTCCGCGTCCTCGGAACCGTCGATCCATGGCGTGGACCGGTGGTTGTCGTTCATGACGTCGCGCAGCGCCTGCGTCAAGAAGATCGAGAAGAGGGCGCCGAGCGACGAGATCGCCGAGATGCCGCCGATGCGGCTGTCGGAGGTCGCCTCGGCCTCGAGGTGCTCGACCGCCGTGACGTCGGCGACGACGTCGCCGTCGACACCCAGCAGGTAGTCGTGGCCCTCGACGAGCGTGTAGCCGTAGTTGAGCGCGCCGGCCCGCGTGCCGGGGATCCGTCCGATGTCGTGGACGAACACCTCGGTGAACTGCTCCCCGAGCTCGGTCGCGACCTCGTGCGGTCCCGCATACGACGACGCGATGCCCACGGTGCGGTCGGACGTGTTGCTGACGACCACGTGGATGACGTCCGGCACCCGGGTCTGGCCGAGCAGCGCCTCGAGCACCTGGGCGATCGAGTCCTCCTTGTTGCGCGCCGGGACCACGCAGCCGATCGACGACCGATGCGCCGAGGTGTCATCGAGCACCGCCCCCAGGTCATCGGCGGACCCGCACGATGCGGCGGTGTGCTCGGCGAGAGGGGTTCCCTCGCTGACGCGCATCGTCCGCGTGCTGCGGGTGAGCGGGACCTGGTCTGACACGTTCGTCGCTTTCGCTTCTCGGCCGGTCTCTCCGGCACGCACCAAGCATCCCCCGCCTACCGCAAGCGGCCTCCGAGGCGGCGCGAGCACCGGCGCAAGGTTTCCGCAAGAGATCCGCAAGAAGGCGTTCTCCGACTCTCTGTCACTTCGGCGGGGAGGGGCGGGCCGGGCCAATAGGATCGCGTCATGGCTACCGGGGCTGCACGACCAGTGTTCGTCGTGCGCACGCCCGATGCCCGCACCCGGTCGATCTGGCTGACGCAGCTCGTCCTGGCCGCGAGCGTGCTGATCACCGCCGTCCTCGCGATGGCGCTGCAGCCCGCGATCTTCGGCCGGTGGACCTTCCTCGTCGGAACGCTCGCGGTGGTGCTGCTCACGCTGGCCGTGCTCGCGCTGCCGTGGTCGCAGCTCCCCGCCTCCGCCGTGCTCGCGGTGCCCTTCGCCGACGCGGTCGCGATCGGCCTGCTCTCCAGCGACCTGGATCTGCGCCTCGGCTACCTCTGGGGCTTTCCCGTCATGTGGGTCGCCATGCACTTCCGCGCGACCGCGCTGGCGGCGATGCTCGCGCTCATCGGGCTCATCATCCTCATCGATTCGGCGATGCTCACGGGCACGATGGCGGCGCTGCGGGCCTTCGTCGTGCTGCTTTCACTGACGTTCATCGGGATCACGTCGCACCTGGCGCTGCGTCGCACCCGCGCCCTGCGCCGCCTGCTGCGCCGGCAGGCCGGCAGGCTCACGGCGACGCTCGACCGCCGCTCCGACCAGGAGCGGCGCACGACCGAGATCCTCAACGGCATCGACACCGGCATCGTGCGCATCTCCGAGGGCGGCGCCGTCCTGGCCGTCAACGACGCCTACTCGCGCCTGTACGGGCTCGACCCGCTGGATCTCACCCTGCCCGCGCGCTCCGTCGAGTACACCGGCCTGCGCGGCATGCCCGTGCCGTTCTCGGAGCGTCCGTTCGCACGCGCCGCGCGCGGCGAGACGTTCGTGGACGCGTCGGTGTGGCTCTTCACCGCGGGCGGCGAGTGGCGCGCCCTCTCGGTCACCGCCAAGCGCCTCGCCGCGCGCGGCGACGAGGAGTCCTCGATCCTCCTGCTGGTGCACGACGTCACCGCACTGACGTACGCCGAGCGCGAGCGGGAGCGCTTCACCGCGATGGCGTCGCACGAGCTGAAGCATCCGCTCACCGTCTTGATCGGCAACGCCGAGCTCGCCCTCGAGCTCGACGACCTGACACCGCGCACGCGCGAGCGGTTCCGGTCGATCGTCGCCGCAAGCGAGCGGATGCTGAAGATGACCGAGAGCCTCGGCTCGACGTCCCGCCGCGGGTTCTCCGGGCGCGACACGCTCGACGACCTCGACCTGCGCCAGATCCTCCTCGACTCGGTCACGTCGTTCCGCCCGACGGCCGCGGCCGGCGACATCGCGATCGACCTGCAGGCGGACGACCCGCTGTGGGTGACCGCCGACGGGTTCCGGTTGCGTCAGGTCGTCGACAACATCGTCAGCAACGCCATCAAGTACACGCCGCGCGACGGGCGGGTGCGGATCGTGGGAGCGACCGAGGGCGACACCGTGGCGCTCACCGTCTCCGACACCGGGATCGGCATCGGCGCCGATGACCTCCCCCTGATCCTGACGCCCTACTTCCGCACCGCCGAGGCGAAGAAGACGTCGGGCGGCACCGGCCTCGGGCTCGGCATCAGCAACGACATCGTGCGCGCCCACGGCGGCACCCTGACCATCGAGAGCGAGGCGGGCGCAGGCACCACGGTCACCGTGCGCCTCCCGCGGGCGGCGGAGCTGGAGACCGGCTCGGCCGCGTCGCGCAGCACGGAAGGACGAGCATGACCGACCTCATCGTCGGATCGGGCGTGGAGCTCCTCATCGCGCAGGCGGTGATCACGACGCTCGCCACGATGCTCACGATCGGGATCGCGTTCCTGGTGAGACCGGGAACGGCGACGCTGTACTGGAGCATCGCGTTCACCCTCGCGATGCTCGCGACCTACGGCGTCGTGGCCGGGGAAGTCTCCGGCTCCGAAGCGCTGCGCCGCGCCTCGCTCGGGGCGCTGATGGGCGCGCCGGCGTTCCTCTGGTCGGGTTTCCGAGCGGCATGGCGGTTCCGTCCGCTCGTCTGGACCGGAGCGGTGGTCGCCGCCGGCTCGGCGGTGACCCTCGCCGCCGTCGACGGCATCGTGTGGTTCACCGTGGCGTACCGCGCCGTCTTCTTCGCGGCATCCGTCTTCGCCGCCCTGTTCGTGATGGACTGGCTGTCGGCGGCCTCCCGGCGCAGCGACAAGCTGCTCCTGCCCTTCGGCATCGTCTCGATCGCCTTCTCGGTCACCGGCGCGGCGACCCTCGTCGCCGGCTTCGTCTTCCCGCCGTCGGGCGGCGACGACTTCGCCCTCGTGCGGCTGGTGTCATCGGTGGGGATGCTGGTGTACGTGGCGTGCGCGCTCATCGCCGTGGTCGGAACGACGGCCCGCGACAGCGGTCTCGGCCGCATCGCCACGGTCTCGACGGCGTGGCAGCAGTTCGAGCGGATCGCGCAGGATCGCCTGCTGCGCGCAGCGCGCACCTCCGAGCCCTGGTCGGTCGTGTACCTCAGCCTCGACGACGCCGCCGACATCCGCCAGACCGCCGGGGCTCCCGCCTTCGCGAACCTCTCGGAGCGGCTCGTCGACGAGGTGCGCGGGGTCTTCCCTGCGGAGTCCGACGTGGGTGCGCCCGCCCCCGGCGCCGTGGTCGTCCTCGTCCCCCGGCCCGACGCCGCCGTGCGCGACCTGCTGCGCACCAGCCTCGAGCGGGTCACCTCGCTCGACGTGCACGGCGCCATGCCCATCCGGCCGACCGCGAGCGCCGGCTGGGCGCCCGCCTCGGTGCTCGGGTACGAACTGGACGCGCTGGTGTACACCGCGCGGGAGGCCGCGGCGCTGGCGAGCGAGAAGGGCGGCGACCGGTGGGAGCGCGTCGGCGCCACCGTCGTCGAGCGGCTGCTCAGCCAGTCGGAGCGACAGTGAGCGATGCCCGGCGCGTCCCGTCCGGCTCAGCCGCGCGGGCCGAGGGGGCGTGTGGAACAATTCGGGCAGGTGCGACGCGAGGAGACAGCATGAGCGAGGCCATGTCGGCAGCCGCCGTGGTGATCGAAGACGACGACGTCGTGCGGGATCTGCTGGTCGACATCTTCCAGTCGGCGGGCTTGACCGCCTTCGGCGCATCCTCGGGCGCGGAGGGGATCGAAGCCGTGGCGGTCCACGAGCCCCTCATCACGACGGTCGACATCAACATGCCCGGGATCGACGGCCTGGAGACGACCCGGCGCATCCGCGATCGCAGCGCCACCCACATCATCGTGGTCTCCGCGCTCACCGATGAGGCGGATGCCGTGCTCGCACTCTCGTCGGGGGCCGACGACTTCGTCGCCAAGCCGTTCCGCGCCCGCGAGTTCCGGGCGCGGATCGATGCCGTGCTGCGACGGTCCAAGTCGGTCGCGCCCTCGCCGAAGGCCGGTGCCGGCGACTCGAGCGCTTCTCCGAGCCCGCCCGCGCCCGCCTCCGACGGGGCGGCGCTCGTGCACGACGACCTGGTCGTCGACCCGTCGACGCGCATCGCGGAGCGCGGCGGCGTCGACGTCGGCCTCACCCGCACCGAGTTCGACCTGCTGGCGGCGCTGCTGTCGACCGGCCGCCGGGTGCGCACCAAGGAGGAGCTGGTGCGCGTGTCGCGCGGCGAGAGCCGTGGCGCGGCCGACGCGCCCGTGACCGAGGTCGAGATGCGCACGATCGAGACCCATATCGCCAAGCTCCGACGGAAGCTCGGCGAGGACCCGGGCGATCCGCGGTACATCGAGACCGTGCGGGGCGTCGGCTACCGCCTCACGTCCGCCGCCGCGCGCGAATAGGCGGTCGGCGTGCACGCCACGACGGAACTCACCCGGTCCTCCGACCCGGTCTACGATCCCCGCGAGACGGACAGCCGCGTCCACACGGTCTGGATCTGGCAGCTGTCGTTCGGGGCAGTCGTGGGGATCATCACCGTCCTGACGGCGATCATGGATCCGCAGGTGCTGGTCGTGCCACCCCTCGCGATCGGCGTCGCCGGCGTCTTCGTCACCACGGTCGCCGCGCTGATCGTGCCCTGGCACAAGTACCCCGAGTCCGCCGCGACGGTGCTGCCCTACCTCGACATCATCTGGGTGGGCCTGCTGACCTTCGGCACCGACCTGCGCCTCTCGCACCTCTGGGTCGTCCCCATCGCGTGGCTGGCGGCGCTGTTCAGCCTCGGGCGGCTCGCCGTCGGACTCGCGCTCGTGGGCGCGATCGGCGTCGCCGAGATCCTGGCTTCGGGCACCACGCCCGCGAGCGCCCTCCGCGTGCTCATCGTGCTCCTGGCGCTGGCGTTCGTCGGCGCGACGGTGCATGCCACCGCCCGCCAGGGCCACGCCTACCGCACGCTCCTGCGTCGTCAGGCCCGACGCATCCGTCACTCTCTCGACACCGCCTCGATCGAACGGCGGCGCGTGAGCGAGACCCTCGACGGGGTTCACATCGCCATCGCCCGCATCAACCGGTCCGGGGAGCTGATCTCTTCCAACACGGCGTACCGTGAGCTCTACGGACTGGACGGGGCCGACCCGAGTCAGCCGCCCCGCTCGATCGAGTACGACGGGCTGCGCGGCACGGCGCTGAGAGAAGGCGCCCGGACGTACGCACGGGCCGCGCGGGGCGAGGAGCTGGATGCCGAGCGCGTGTGGCTGTACGACGTCGAGGGGAACTGGCACGCGCTGTCGGTCACGAGCCGGCGTCAGGAGCCGCGCGAGGACGAGGAGCCGAGCACGGTGCTGATCGCCGAGGACGTCACCGGCCTCCTGACGGCGGACCGGCGACGCGATGCGCTGGCGGCGGTCATCTCCCACGAGCTGCGCAATCCGCTCACCGGCATCCTGGGCCACGCCGACCGGCTTCTCGAGCGCGATGACCTCGACTCCGACGTGCGGCGGCGCCTGGCCGTCATCGAGGAATCGGGCGAGCGGATGATGCATCTGATCACCTCGATCCTCTCGGCGCCGACCGACGCGACGACCCGCGCCGACCGCGACGCGCGCGCGGTCACCGACCTCCGGGCGATCCTGGACGCCTCGGTGGAGTCGTTCGCTGCGAACGCCTCGGAGCGGCGGGTCGCGCTCTCCCTCTCGCCCGGCCCGCCGGTGCTGATCTGGGGCGACGCATTCCGCCTCCGCCAGATGGCCGACAACCTGCTCGGCAACGCCGTCAAGTACACACCGCCCGGCGGGACGGTGGAGGTCTCGGCACGACGTACGGGCACTGATGTCGAGCTCGTGGTCGCCGACAGCGGCATCGGCATCCCCGCCGCAGACCTCCCGCGCGTGTTCGACCACTACTTCCGCTCCGCCGCCGCCGTCGACAGCGGCATCCCCGGAACGGGCATCGGCCTGCAGATCGTGCGCGACGTGATCGAGGCGCACGACGGGACGATCGACATCGCCAGCGAGCCCGGCACGGGAACGACCGTCACGGTGCGCATCCCCGCGGAGGCCTCATGACCTACTCGAGCCTCGACGACGCCGTCGTGCTGGCGGTCCTGGCGACGCTGATGTCGATGATCATGATCGGGCTCGGATTCCTCTACCGCCCACGCCTGGCGACCCTCCTGTGGTCGCTCATGTTCCTCCAGGTCACGCTGTCCGCCTACGGCACGGTCGTCGCCAACGCGGCATCGCTGCACCAGCTCGCCGACGCCTCGGCCGGCTTCGCGCTCGGCGCGCCGGCGCTGGTCTGGTCGGGGCTGCGGGCCGACCAGGACAAGCGATCGCTGCCCTGGCTCGGCCCGGCCCTCGGGTTCGTCGCCGGCGTCGCGTACGCGGTCACCGACGGCACCGACGCCCACACACTGGTGTTCTCGCTGGCCTACGTGGCCTCGGCGGCGCTCGCCGCGCTGTCGGCGCTTGAGCTGCTGCACCGCGACGAGCGCAGCATGGGCCGGCTGCTGCCGCTGACGATCGCCTCGGCGACGCTTCCCCTCATCGCCGTGGCCAGTCTGATCGCGGCCACGGTGACGCTGGGCTCCCACCTCACCGCCCCGGCGCTGCCGGACCTCAAGGCGATCGGGCTCCTGGCCTACCTCACCTGCGCGATCGTCACGCTGCTGTCGCTCGCCCGCTCCCCCGACGCCGCGGGGTCCGAAGAGCCCGCCGACCCCTTCCCGGCCGTCGCCGCCGACCGGCTCGCGCGCGCGCGGGAGTCGAACGAGTCCGGGTGGTCGCTGCTGAGCGTGTCGCTCGACGACACCGACTCGCTGCGCGTCGCCGGAGGCGAGGTCGCCTTCCGGCGGATCCTCGCGCGGTTCCGCGCCAACGTGCGCGCGTCGTTCCCCGCCGACGCCGACATCGGCGCCGACGGTCCGTCGGGCTACTTCGTGCTCATCTCCCGACCTGATGGAGCGATCCGGGACTGCATCCGCGACCTCCTCGACCGCGTCTCGACGGTCACCCCGGATCAGCCGCTCGCGGTCGAGTTCTCGACGAGCGTCGGCTGGGCCAAGACTGCCGACGGCGCGTACGACCTCGCGACCCTCAGCGCGGCGGCCCACGAGGCGATGGAGCGTGCGCAGCGCGCGGGCGGACACCGCTGGGAGCGCGCGCAGCCCGTCCGGTGAGGCGGCCTACTCCCGGTCGCGGCGCGCGCGGGTCTGCTCGGCGCGCTGCCCGAGCAGGTCGTCGGCGGGGTAGCCGACCTCCGTCAGGGTGAGACCGCGCGCGGCGAGCACCTTGACCTCCGGCACCCGCTCCCGCGCGTCGCGGATGTCGACCACGTCGTCGATGTCGAGCCTGCCCTCGCCCACCGCGACGCACGCGCCGACGAGCGCGCGCACCATGCTGTGGCAGAACGCGTCGGCCTTGACGTTCGCGACCAGGACGCCGGCGCCGTCGCGTCGCCAGTCGAACTCGAGCAGCGTGCGGATCGTGGTCGCCTCCTCGCGGGGCTTGCAGTACGCGGCGAAGTCGTGAAGCCCGATGAGCGCGCGGGCCGCGGCATCCATCGCCTCTGCATCCAAGGAGGCGCGCACCGACGTGGTGCGATGACGCTCGAGCGGGTCGTACCCGGTCACGGTGTCGCCGATGCGGTATTCGTACCGACGCCACGCCGCCGAGAAGCGCGCGTCGAAGCCGACCGGCGCGATGCGGGAGCCGAGGACGGCGACGTCGGCGTACGCGCCCACGACCCCGCTCATCCGTGCGGCCAGCGCCGCGGCGCGGTCGTCCGGCGATTGCGCGCCCGCGCCCGGCCGGGCGTGCCTGGCGAGCATGCGGCTCTGCTGGGCGTCGTCGAGGTCGACGTGCGCCACCTGCCCGGTGGCGTGGACGCCCGCGTCGGTGCGCCCGGCGACGACGAGGCGGGGGTCGCCGCCGACGACGCGGGCGAGCGCGGACTCGAGCGTCTCCTGCACGGTCCGCAGCCCGGGCTGACGCGCCCACCCGCGGAAGTGCGTGCCGTCGTAGGCGATGTCGAGCCGGATGCGCACGGACTCCACCCTATTCGCCCGCCGCGCGGTCGCCTCGCGCGGCCCCGACCCGCGGGCGGCTGCCGTGCGTCCTGAGGCGGGCCGCGTAGACTTGCCGTTTCCCCTCCTCGTACAACCAGCCATGACGTCGACTGCGCCCGCCGTTCGCCCCGCCGCCCGCTTCGCGGGACTGGACGGGCTCCGCGCGATCGCCGTGATCCTGGTGGTGCTGTACCACCTGTTCCCGCCCGCCGTCCTTCCCGGCGGCTTCGTCGGGGTCGACGTGTTCTTCGTCATCAGCGGGTTCCTCATCACGAGCCTGCTCCTGCGGGAGCATCACGCCACGGGCCGCATCGCGCTCGGCCGGTTCTGGCAGCGCCGCGCGCGGCGGCTGCTGCCGGCGCTCGCACTCGTCGTCGGCGTCTGCTCGACGCTCGCCTGGGTCGTCGGCGGAGACGTGCTGGTGCGCCTGGGCGCGCAAGTGGTGGGCGCCGCCACCTTCAGCTACAACTGGCTCTCCATCGCCGGCGGCGAGACGTACTTCGCCGCGACGACGCCGGAGCTGTTCCGCAACGTCTGGTCGCTCGCGGTCGAGGAGCAGTTCTACCTGCTGTGGCCGCTGCTGCTTCCGCTGCTGCTCCTGCTGCCGGGCGCACGTTTCCGCGCGGCGCTGGCCGCGGGCCTCGCCGCGGTCTCGGCGGTCTGGATGGGCGTGGTCGTCACCGGTGCCGACGACCCCACCCGCGCCTACTTCGGCACCGACACGCACGCCTTCGGGCTGCTCCTGGGCGTCGCGCTCGCCTTCGCGCTGCCGCCGCTCCTGCGGCGGCCGTTCGCGCTCTCGCCGGTCGCGCGGCACCTCACCGGGGCGGCGGGTGTGCTGGCGATCGGCGGTGTCGTCGTGCTGGCGTCGATGCCGCCGCAGGACGGCGCCGCCACCTTCCCCGGCGCGCTCCTGGTCGCGAGCCTGCTGAGCGCCGTCGTCATCGTGGCGGGCGTGTGGCCGGGCTCCTGGCTCGGGCGCGGCATCGACGCCGCGCCGCTGCGCTGGATCGGCGACCGCTCCTACGGCATCTACCTGTGGCACTGGCCGCTGCTGGTGCTCGCGGTCGCCGTGTTCGCGCCCGACGCCACCGTCGCCGCCGTCCCGGTGTGGCTGGGCCTCGGGGTGCTCGGCGTCACGGGCGCGGCATCCGCTCTCTCGTACCGGTTCGTCGAGACGCCCGTCCGCCGATTGGGCTTCGGCGCCTCGGCTCGGATGCTGCGCCGGCGGCTCCGCGGCGGGCCTCGGGCGCGCCTGCGCGCGCTCGGCGTCGCCCTGGCGGGCGTGCTGGTGCTGGCCGGCACCGGCGCCGCGCTCGCCGCCGCGCCGGAGGAGTCCAGCGCCGAAGCCGCGGTCGAGGCGGGCCGCGAGGCACTGGCGGAGGCGATGCGTGAACGCCCACCCGCCCCCGTGGCGCCTCCGCCCGGATCGGGACAGCAGACGGATGCCACGGCCGCCGCGCCCGCCAACGACGAGGTCGCGGGAGACCAGATCACCGCCGTGGGCGACTCCGTCATGCTGGCGTCGGCCGGCGGACTCGTCAAGCGCCTCCCCGGCATCGAGATCGACGCAGAGGTCTCGCGGTCCATGTGGGCCGGGCCCGGCATCCTGGGGTCGCTCACCGCGACCGACCGGCTGCGCCCGTACGTCGTGGTGGCGCTCGGCACGAACGGCCCCGTCGACCCCGGCGCACTGGAGAAGCTCGCCGACGCGATCGGCCCCGAGCGGGGTCTCGTGCTGGTGAACGCCCACGCGCCGCGCGACTGGATCCCGGGCGTCAACGCCCAGCTCGCTGCCTTCGCCGACGCGCACCGCAACGTCATCGTCGCCGACTGGTCGGGAGCGATCGCGGCGCACGAGAACCTGCTCGCCCAGGACCGCATCCACCCCGGCGACGCGGGTGGCCGCATCTTCGCCGACACGGTCGCCGCCGCCGTCGACGAACTCGCGAGGGAGCGCCGCGCCTATGCGAACGACCTCATCCGCGGCCTGCAGCTCGACCTCACGCCGTCGCCGTAGCCGCGGGGAGGCCGAGCGGCGGCCCCGCGACCGCGTGAGAGCGATGGGCGCAGGCGGCGCGAGGGTCGCGCAGCGCGGGCAAGATGCAGCGAGACCCGCCACCCTGACGGGTGACGGGTCTCGCGGTGCAAGGGTGGCCGGGCACGGATGCCGCGACCTGCCGGGCGGCGACGCCCGGCGTCCGATCACTCGGACTTCTTGTCGTCCTCGACGACGGCGTCCTCGGCGGCAGCCTCGGCGGCCTCGCCCTCCTCGGGCGACTCGGCGCCGGCCGCGGTGGCCGACTCCTCGGGAGTGGTGTCCTCGACGGGCTCTTCGCTCACGTTCGACTCCTCGGCGGTGGTCTCCTCGGCCGGGGCCTCCTCGGCCGCGGCCGGGGCGGCGGCGGAAGCCGACTTCTTGGCCGACTTCGGCTTCGGGTTGACGGGCTCGAGCACGAGCTCGATCACGGCCATGGGCGCGTTGTCGCCCTTGCGGTTGCCGACCTTCGTGATGCGGGTGTAGCCGCCCTCACGGTCCGCGACCAGCGGCGCGATCTCGGTGAAGAGCTCGTGCACGACCGACTTGTCGCCGATGACCGACAGCACCCGGCGACGCGCGTGCAGGTCGCCGCGCTTGGCGAACGTGATCAGGCGCTCGGCGAGCGGACGCAGGCGCTTGGCCTTGGTCTCGGTCGTCTTGATCGACTTGTGGGTGAACAGCGCGGCGGCCAGGTTCGCAAGCAGCAGACGCTCGTGGGCGGGGCCGCCTCCGAGGCGGGGACCCTTGGTGGGCTTGGGCATTCTCAGTTACTCCAGTGTCTTAAAGGTCGAAAGCCGAAACTCAGACGGTCTCGTCGTCGTAGCCGCCGTAGAAGTGCGCGCCGTCGAACCCGGGGACCGAGTCCTTCAGCGACAGGCCGAGCGAGACGAGCTTGTCGCGCACCTCGTCGACCGACTTCTGACCGAAGTTGCGGATGTTCATCAGCTGCGTCTCCGAAAGGGCGACGAGCTCCGACACGGTGTTGATGCCCTCGCGCTTGAGGCAGTTGTACGAGCGGACCGACAGGTCGAGGTCCTCGATCGGCATCGACAGCTCGTTCGAGAGGACGGTCTCGACCGGCGCCGGGCCGATCTCGATGCCCTCGGCCTCGACGTTGAGCTCGCGGGCCAGGCCGAAGAGCTCGGTCAGCGTGCGACCGGCCGACGCGACGGCGTCGCGCGGGGCGATCGAGGACTTGGTCTCGACGTCCAGCACGAGCTTGTCGAAGTCGGTGCGCTCACCCGCACGCGTGGCCTCCACGCGGTACGAGACCTTGAGCACCGGCGAGTAGATCGAGTCGACCGGGATCTGGCCGGCCTCGGCGTACTCGTTGCGGTTCTGCGTCGCCGACACGTAGCCGCGGCCGCGCTCGATCGTGAGCTCGAGCTCGAACTTCGCGGTGTCGTTGAGGGTCGCGATGACCAGCTCGGGGTTGTGCACCTCGACACCGGCGGGAGCGGAGATGTCGGCGGCGGTGACCTCACCGGCGCCGGTCTTGCGCAGGTACGCGGTGATGGGCTCGTCGCGCTCGCTCGAAACGACGAGCTGCTTGATGTTGAGGATGATCTCGGTGACATCCTCCTTCACACCCGGGATGGTGCTGAACTCGTGGAGGACGCCGTCGATGCGGATCGACGTCACGGCCGCGCCGGGGATGGAGGACAGGAGGCTGCGACGCAGCGCGTTGCCGATCGTGTAGCCGAAGCCGGGCTCCAGCGGCTCGATGACGAAACGGCTGCGGAACTCCCCGACCTTCTCCTCGGTCAGAGTGGGACGCTGTGCGATGAGCACTATGTGTTCCTTTCGATCACGTGCCCGCTATATGACACGTGCGGTGGGTGAGGTGTTGAGTTTTACTCGGGGATGCCTCGGATCGAGGCATCCGTTAAGCGTGCGGTAGCCCTTCGACGGGCTCAGTGACCGATACGGATCCTGAGCCCGTCGAAGGGCGGGAAGTCAGACGCGGCGGCGCTTGGGCGGACGGCAGCCGTTGTGGGCCTGCGGCGTCACGTCCTGGATGGAGCCGACCTCGAGGCCGGCAGCCGTCAGCGAGCGGATCGCGGTCTCGCGGCCCGAGCCCGGGCCCTTCACGAAGACGTCGACCTTCTTGACACCGTGCTCCTGCGCCTGGCGGGCAGCGGACTCCGCGGCCATGCCGGCGGCGTACGGCGTCGACTTGCGCGAGCCCTTGAAGCCCACGCCACCGGACGATGCCCAGCTGATGACGGCGCCCGACGGGTCGGTGATCGAGACGATCGTGTTGTTGAACGTCGACTTGATGTGGGCCTGGCCCAGCGCGATGTTCTTCTTCTCCTTGCGGCGCGGCTTGCGCGCGGCGGACTTGGCCTGTGCCATTGCTTTGCTCTCCTGAACCTGGGGGCCGCGCCTTAGCGCGCCTTCTTCTTGCCGGCGACGGTGCGCTTCGGGCCCTTGCGGGTGCGGGCGTTCGTCTTGGTGCGCTGACCGCGCACCGGGAGGCCGCGGCGGTGGCGCAGGCCCTCGTAGGAGCCGATCTCGACCTTGCGGCGGATGTCGGCGGCGACCTCGCGGCGGAGATCACCCTCGACCTTGTAGTTGCCTTCGATGTAGTCGCGGAGTGCGATGAGCTGGTCGTCGCTGAGGTCCTTGACGCGGATGTTCTCGTCGATCTCCGTCGCCTTGAGGATCTCGTTCGAGCGGGTACGGCCAACGCCGTAGATGTAGGTAAGGGCGATCACCACGCGCTTGTCGCGCGGGATGTCGACGCCGGCAAGACGTGCCATGCGGCTCTCCTAGGAGTGAGTGGAGGTGTGGAGCAGCATCGGTGCCCGGGCCTCCGCCCGAGGTGTCCCCCGCGGTGCGGGTTCTGATGCTGCCTGTGTGTGTATTGAGTTGTGAGTCGCGGGCCGCGCCGGGGCGCGGCATCCGTTCAGCCCTGGCGCTGCTTGTGACGCGGGTTCGACTTGCAGATGACCATGACGCGACCGTGGCGGCGGATGACCTTGCAGTGGTCGCAGATGGGCTTGACGGAGGGGTTGACCTTCATGATTTCTTCTCTTCGCTGTCTTCGCCGGGCACGCGTGCGTGTGCCGCGTGGGGCGTTACTTCTCGACCGGTCTAGCGGTAGCGGTAGACGATGCGACCGCGCGTCAGGTCGTAGGGCGAGAGCTCCACGACCACACGGTCCTCGGGGATGATGCGGATGTAGTTCTGCCGCATCTTGCCTGAGATCGTGGCAAGAACCTTGTGTCCGTTGGTGAGCTCGACGCGGAACATCGCGTTGGGCAGCGCCTCGGACACGACGCCCTCGATCTCGATGACACCGTCTTTCTTCGCCATACGCTCGCTAACACTTGTGCAGACCGGTCGGTCTGCGGGTGGATGGGATGTCGGTGCGACGACACGCCGATGAAGGCGCAACGCACCAAAGATCAAGCATACGTGATAGCGGATGCCTCGGCAAATGCCCGCCGCGCCGTCACGGCTGCCGCTCAGGATTCCCCTCGGGTGGCGGGCATCGCCGGGCCCGTGGCATCCCCAGGACCCCGACTCGGCCGGACCGCGGTGCCCCAGGCCCGCGGCATCCCAGCGCCCGCGGCATCCGTTCTCCCCCGACGTCTGCGCACCCCCTTTCCAGGGCAAACACCACGTTCGCGACGAGGCGCCACACTCGGGCGCGGTGTCTCGCGAGCGATGCGGTGTCTGCCCTTCCTCCACGGGGGCGCAACCTCGGGCACGGGGCGCGAGTTCCTCACGTCTGAGCGCAGGCGCGGAACGAGCGGATGCCGCGGCCACGACCATGGCCGCATGGCACAGGTTCTGCCGGTCGGCGTGGTCCGGCCCTCGCCCATCGAACTCGTCAGCGTCCGTGACGCCTTCGCCGGCACGCGTGGGCTCCGCAACAGCGCGCACTTCCACCGCGTGCGTACCGGCGTCTATGCCGCCCGACCGGCATGGGACGCGCTGCGCCCCTGGGAGCGGTATCTCGCGCGCGTGCACGCGTACGCGCTGGTGAATTCCGACGCCGTCTTCGCATACGAGTCCGCTGCCGCGCTGCTCGGGCTACCCGTCTTCGGCGAGCCTGCTCTGATCCACGTGTACGCGCTGGCCCGGACCAGGTCGCGACGCTTCGGGGACGTCTTCGTGCACAGCTGCGTCGCCGTCCCCGAGACCGTGACGCTCGGCGCCCACACGATGACGACGCCCGCCACCACGACGGCGGATCTGATGCGCGTGCTGCCGCCACCGTTCGGACTTGCCGTCGGAGATGCGGCGGTGTCGCGGGTGCAAGGAGGGATGCTCGCCGTCGCCGACCTCGAGGCGGCCGCCGCGGCCCTTCCGAACACGCGCGGGCGCGCGCTGCGCAACCTTCTGCTGCCCATGGTCGATGCGCGTGCTGAGTCGCCGGGTGAGAGCGTCAGCCGCGCGGTGATCGTCTGGTCGGGTTTCGAGCCGCCAGACCTCCAGCGCGTGTTCGTCACCGACGGCATCACCGACCGGACCGACTTCTGGTGGGAGAGCGCGAAGGCCGTCGCGGAATCCGACGGCTACGGCAAGTACGTCCGAGCGACCGCCGAGGAGACCCTCGAGGGCGTCCAGGCCGAGAAGCGGCGCGAGGACCGGCTGCGACGGCACTGCCGGGAGTTCGGTCGGTGGGACTGGGCTGCGTGCATGGCCGTCGCGCCGGTGATCGGCGAGCTGGAACGGCTCGGCGTGCCGCGGGTCGCCGCACCGCGGAGCCGGCTGCTCGCGACCATGCGGGCCAACCCGCGCTCTCTCCCGCGCACGCCCGCCGTTTCCCGCACGCCCGTTGTCCCCAGCGCACCCGCGGCCGGCACGCCCGCAGCGCGCCGCTGATCCACCGCGCCGCTGACCCGTCGCCCCGCTGACCCGTCGCCCGCTGACCCGTCACGGTCCCTCGAGCGGGCGATACACCGCAAACGCGACGGCACACCACGGTGCCGCACGGTGTCTCGTCGCGCACGCGGTGTTTACCCTGAATGTTGGGGAACGGATGCCGCCCACGCCAGGCGCCCACGCCGGGCGGCCGCCCACGCCGGACGCCCGCGTGCGGCGAACGCCCGGGCGCGCCGGGCGCCCGCGTGCGCCGACGCGCGTGGGAGGAGGGGCGGATGCCGCGGGGCGCGGCATCCGGTCACTCGAAGAGGGTCGCGAGCGCGCCCGCGGGGGGCAGGTCGGAGTTGGAGATGACCTCGCCATTCACGGCGACGGTCGGCGTGGCGATGCCGGACTGTCCGGGCTGCACCGGCGTCTGCTCCGTCATCGCTGTGACGAAGCCGGCGTAGCTGCCGTCGTTCACGCACGAGTCGATCCCGGTGACGCCCACGCCCGACGCGATCTCGAGGATCTCGGTGTTCGTCAAGCCGTCGGTGTTCTCGGCGGGCTGGTTCTCGAACATCGCCTGCAGGAAGGGCAGCGAGGCGTCCGGGTCGGCCTCGGCCACGCAATACGCGGCGTTGGCCGAGCGGGTCGAGAACTGCGTGCCGTTCGACAGCCGGTCGAGGATCGAGATGGGGTGGATGCCGAGCGTGATGCTGCCGTCGTCGACCAGGCCTTCGATCTCGGCGCCGTACACCTGCTCGAACTGGTTGCACACCGGGCACATGAAGTCGACGTAGGTGTCGAGGCGGTCCTCGCCCTCGCCGACGAGGATCGCACCGGTCTCGGTGTCGATGTTCGACGCCGACGGAGGGTTGACCTCGGTGGGCAGCGGCTTGGGCGCGGCCTGGTTGTTGAGCGTCACCACGAGCACCGCGACGAGCACGAGCGCCACCACCACGGCGATGGTCACCCAGATCGCGAACCAGTTGACCTTGCGTGCGCCGGCCTGTGCCATTTCGAGAGCCTCCCTAGGCGATCTGACGCGGCGTGATGCCGAGGGGCGCCAAGCCCGCGGCTCCGCCGTCGGGTGCGGTCAGCACCCAGATTCCGTCTTCGTGCACGGCCACGCTGTGCTCCCAGTGGGAGCCGGCGGTGCCGTCGAGCGTCGACACGGTCCACCCGTCGTCTTCGATGAAGGTGGCCTGGTCGCCGATGACGACCATCGGCTCGATCGCGAGGACGAGGCCGGGTCGCACCTCGGGCCCCGGATCGGCGACGCGGTAGTTGAACACCGAGGGCGACTCGTGCATCTTGCGGCCGATGCCGTGCCCGACGTACTCGCGCAGGATGCCGTAGGCGCCGGACTCCGGGGAGTTCGCCTCGATGTACTCCTGGATGGCGGCGCCCACCTCGCCGAGGTGGCGGGCGGTCGCGAGCGACGCGATGCCGGCCCACAGCGACCCCTCGGTCACGTCCGACAGGCGCTGCCGCTCCGCGACGACCGCGGGGCGCGTCTCGTCGGGCAGCACCGCGGTGAACGCGGAGTCCCCGTTCCACCCCTTGTACTCGGCTCCGGCGTCGATCGACAGGATGTCACCGGGCGCCAGCACGCGGTCGCCCGGGATGCCGTGCACGACCTGCTCGTTGACCGACGCGCAGATGGTGTGGCGGTACCCGCGGACCATCTGGAAGTTCGACTTCGCCCCACGGCCGGTGATGACCTCGGATGCCGCGGCATCCAGTTCCGCGGTGGTGACGCCGGGCGCGATCAGGCCGCGGACCGCGTCGAGGGCGGCGGCGGTGATGAGACCGGGTTCCACCATCGCCCGCAGCTGGGCGGGGGACTTGTAGATGGAGCGGCGCAGCGACACGTTCAGGAGACCGGGACGCGCACCAGGCCGCGCGCCTCGAGCGCGGCGATGATGCGGTCGGTGATCTCGTCGAGCGAGCCCACGCCGTCGATGTCGTCGACGATGCCGCGCGTGCGGTACACCTCGAGGATCGGCGCCGTCTCGCGCTCGTAGATCGCCAGGCGGTTGGCGATGACCTCTTCGGTGTCGTCGCTGCGGCCCTGCTCGGCGGCGCGCCCGGCGATGCGGGCGATGCTCTCGTCGCGCGGCACGGCCAGCTCGATCACCGCGTCGAGGGACTCGTCGCGCCCCTCGAGGAACTCGTCGAGGTGCATGACCTGGGCCATGTTGCGGGGGTAGCCGTCCAGCAGGAAGCCCTCCGCCGCGTCGGCCTGCGCGAGGCGGTCGCGCACGACCGCGCTCGTCAGCTCGTCGGAGACCAGGTCGCCCGCCTCGATGATGGCCTTGACCTGCAGGCCGAGCTCGGAGCCCTCTGCGACCGCCGCGCGGAACACATCGCCGGTCGAGATGGCGGGGATGCCGAACGCCTCGGCGATGCGCACGCCCTGCGTGCCCTTGCCTGAACCCTGCGGGCCGACGATCAGAAGTCGGGTCATCGGAGGAGCCCTTCGTAGTGGCGCTGCTGAAGCTGCGCGTCGATCTGCTTCACCGTCTCGAGTCCGACGCCGACGATGATGAGGATCGAGGCTCCGCCGAACGGGAAGTTCTGGTTGGCGCCGACCGTGGCGAGGGCGACGAGCGGGAGGAGCGCGATCAGACCCAGGTAGATGGAGCCCGGGAGCGTGATGCGCGTGAGGACGTAGTCGAGGTACTCGGCGGTCGGGCGGCCGGCGCGGATGCCGGGGATGAACCCGCCGTACTTCTTCATGTTGTCGGCGACCTCGACGGGGTTGAAGGTGATCGCGACGTAGAAGTACGTGAAGCCGACGATGAGCAGGAAGTACAGCAGCATGTACAGCGCGTTGTCGCCGGTGACGAGGTACGCCTGGATCCACTGCACCCAGCCCGGCACCTCCTCGCCCGGCTGCGGCTGGTTGAACTGCGCGATGAGTGCGGGGATGTACAGCAGCGACGAGGCGAAGATGACGGGCACGACGCCGGCCATGTTCACCTTGATCGGGATGTACGTGTTGGTGCCGCCGTAGGTGCGGCGCCCGACCATGCGCTTGGCGTACTGGACGGGGATGCGGCGCTGCGACTGCTCGACGAAGACGACGAGCGCGACGACCACGATGCCGACGGCCAGCACGAGGAGGAAGACCTCGAAGCCGCGCGACTGCCAGATCGCCCACATCGAGGCGGGGAAGGCCGCGGCGATGGAGGTGAAGATGAGCAGCGACATGCCGTTGCCGATGCCGCGCTCGGTCACCAGCTCGGCGAACCACATGATGAGGCCGGTGCCGGCCGTCATCGTGATGATCATGAGGAGCTGCGCCCACCACGCCTCCTCGGTGAGGAGGTTCTCGCACTCCGGCACGCCGGTGACGCCGAACAGCTGACCGCTGCGGGCGACGGTGACCAGGGTGGTGGACTGGAGGAGCGCCAGCGCGATCGTCAGGTACCGCGTGTACTGCGTGAGCTTGGCCTGGCCCGCCTGGCCCTCCTTGTAGAGGGTCTCGAAGTGCGGGATGACCACGCGCAGCAGCTGCACGATGATCGTCGCGGTGATGTACGGCATGACACCCAGCGCGAAGATCGACAGCTGCAGCAGAGCGCCACCCGAGAAGAGGTTGACCAGCGACAGCAGACCCTCGGTGCCGGCGGACTGCCGGAGACACGACTGCACGTTCGGGAAGTCGACGAACGGCGCGGGCACGTGGGCACCGAAGCGGTACAGGGCGATGATCGCCAGGGTGAATGCGATCTTCCGCCGAAGGTCAGGAGTGCGGAAGATCCGCGCGATGGCGCTGAACAAGAGGATTCCTCCAGTGGGGGGCATCGGCACGCAGACGTGCCGACGTCCAGGGTAACCCAGTGGGGGCCGGAGCAAGCTCCGACCCCCACTGCGCGCGTATTACTTGACGGTGCCGCCCGCGGCGACGATCTTCTGCTCGGCAGAGCCCGAGACCTTGTCGACCGCCACGTTGAGCTTCACCGAGATGTCGCCGGTGCCGAGCACCTTGACCTTCTCGTTCTTGCGCACCGCACCCTTGGCGACGAGGTCGCCCACGGTGACGTCGCCACCGGCCGGGTACAGCTCCGCGAGCTTGTCCAGGTTCACGACCTGGTACTCGACGCGGAACGGGTTCTTGAAGCCGCGGAGCTTCGGGGTGCGCATGTGCAGCGGCATCTGCCCGCCCTCGAAGCCGACCTTGACCTGGTAGCGGGCCTTGGTGCCCTTGGTACCGCGGCCGGCCGTCTTGCCCTTCGAGCCCTCACCGCGACCCACGCGGGTCTTGGGGGTGTTCGAGCCGGGGACCGGACGCAGGTGGTGCACCTTCAGCACGCCCGGGCGCGCAGCCGGGACGTCCTTCTTGGCAGCAGCCTTCTTGGCCGGCGCCTTCTTGGCCGGCGCAGCCTTCTCAGCCTTGTCGGCCTTGGCGGCGGCGGGGGCCTTGTCGGCGGCCTTGGAGGAGGCGGCCTTGGAGGCGGCAGCCTTCTTCGGGGCCTTCTTCTCAGCCTCGACGGCTTCGTTCTTCTCGGCCTTCTCAGCCATCAGTCGATCTCCTCAACCTTGACGAGGTGGGCGACGGTCCGGACGTAGCCGCGCGTCTGCGCGTCGTCGGGACGGACGACCGAGTCGCCGATCCGCTTCAGACCGAGCGAACGCAGCGTGTCGCGCTGGTTCTGCTTCTCGCTCACCTTGGACTTGACCTGCGTGACCTTCAGACGCGCAGCCATCAGACACCTGCCTTCGCAGCGGCCGCGGCCTCAGCCTCGGCACGGACGAGACGGGCGGGGGCGACCTGGTCGAAGTCGAGGCCACGGCGTGCGGCGACCGCACGGGGCTCCTCGAGCTGCTTCAGGGCCTCCACCGTCGCGTGGACGATGTTGATCGTGTTCGACGAGCCGAGCGACTTCGACAGCACGTCGTGGATGCCGGCGCACTCGAGCACGGCACGCACCGGGCCACCGGCGATGACACCGGTACCGGCAGCGGCCGGGCGCAGCAGCACCACACCGGCAGCGGCCTCACCCTGCACCGGGTGCGGGATGGTCGAGCCGACGCGGGGCACGCGGAAGAAGTTGCGCTTGGCCTCCTCGACGCCCTTCGAGATCGCCAGCGGCACCTCACGGGCCTTGCCGTAGCCGACGCCGACCACACCGTTGCCGTCGCCGACGACGACGAGCGCGGTGAAGCTGAAGCGACGGCCACCCTTGACGACCTTCGACACGCGGTTGATGGTGACGACGCGCTCGAGGAACTGGCTCTCGTTGCGGTCGCGGCCACCGCGGTCGCGGTTGGGGTTGCGCTCGCGACCACCGCGGCGCGGCTCGCGCTCGCGCTCGGCGGGCGCCTCGGCGGCCGGGGCCTGAGCCTCGGCTGCAGCCTGGTCGGTCACGATGTTCTCCTTGTTGTCACTCACAGGTTCAGACCTCCCTCGCGGGCGCCGTCGGCGATCGCCGCGACACGGCCGGCGTAGCGGTTGCCGCCACGGTCGAACACGACGTCCGAGACGCCGGCGGCCTTCGCGCGCTCGGCGAGGAGCTCGCCGACCTTGCGGGCCTTGGCGGTCTTGTCAGCGTCGGACACGCGCAGGTCGGTCTCGAGGGTCGAGGCCGAGGCCAGCGTGTGGCCCTTGCTGTCGTCGACGATCTGCACGAAGACGTGGCGCGCCGAGCGCGTGACGACCAGGCGCGGACGCTCGGGGGTGCCGACGACCTTCTTGCGAAGGCGGGCGTGACGACGCGCGCGCGCGTCGGACTTCGACTTCACAGCCATGGTTACTTACCAGCCTTTCCGGCCTTGCGCCGGACGACCTCGCCGGCGTAGCGCACACCCTTGCCCTTGTACGGCTCGGGCTTGCGGATCTTGCGGATGTTGGCCGCGGTCTCGCCGACAGCCTGCTTGTCGATGCCCGAGACGGTGAGCTTGTTGTTGCCCTCGACCGTCAGCGTGATGCCGGCGGGCGCCTCGACGAGCACCGGGTGCGAGAAGCCGAGAGCGAACTCGACCGACGTGCCCTTCTGCGCGACGCGGTAACCCGTGCCGACCACCTCGAGGCCCTTGGAGTAGCCCTGGGTGACACCGATGATGTTGTTGTTGATGAGCGTGCGGGTCAGGCCGTGCAGCGAGCGCGACGAGCGCTCGTCGTCGGGGCGGGTCACGACGACCTGGCCCTCTTCGACCTTGACCTCGATGGGACGGGCCACGGTGAGCGACAGCTCGCCCTTGGGGCCCTTGACGGCGACATCCTGACCCTCGACCGAGACGGTCACACCGGCGGGGATGTCGATCGGAAGACGACCGATACGCGACATGTCAGATCACCACACGTAGGCGAGGACTTCCCCACCCACGCCCTTCTGCTCGGCCTGGCGGTCCGTGAGGAGGCCAGAGGAGGTGGACAGGATGGCCACGCCGAGCCCGCCGAGCACGCGGGGGATCTCGGTCGACTTCGCGTAGACGCGCAGACCGGGCTTGGAGACGCGCTTGATGCCGGCGATCGACCGCTCGCGGTTCGGGCCGTACTTGAGCGTCAGCGTGAGGGTCTGGCCGACGCGTGCGTCGCTGACCTCCCACGACGAGATGTAGCCCTCCTGCTTGAGGATCTCGGCGATGTGGGTCTTGAGCTTGGAGCTCGGCAGCGACACGGAGTCGTGGTGCGCCGAGTTCGCGTTGCGCAGACGGGTCAGCATGTCTGCGACCGGGTCTGTCATTGTCATGAGTTGATTCCTTTGTTCACGAGGTTTCGGCTGCCGTTACACGACAGACGACCTTCCATGATGACGGTGTTCAGTTATGGGATCGGATGCCGCGACCGCCGCCTTCGCGCCGGTCGCGGCATCCGTCAATGGATCACGCCTGGGCGTCGTCCGACTTGAACGGGAAGCCGAGGTGGCGCAGGAGCGCGCGGCCCTCGTCGTCCGTCTTCGCCGACGTCACGATGGTGATGTCGAAGCCGCGGACGCGGTCGATCTTGTCCTGGTTGATCTCGTGGAACACGGACTGCTCCTGGAGACCGAAGGTGTAGTTGCCGTTGCCGTCGAACTGGGCGCCCGACAGGCCGCGGAAGTCGCGGATGCGGGGCAGCGCCAGGTTGACCAGACGGTCGATGAACTCCCACGCGCGGTCACCGCGGAGGGTGACGTGCGCGCCGATGGCCTGGCCCTCGCGCAGCTTGAACTGCGCGATGGACTTGCGGGCCTTGGTCACGACCGGCTTCTGGCCGGTGATCTTGGTGAGGTCGTCGACCGCGCCATCGATCACCTTGCTGTCGCGAGCTGCCTCGCCGACACCGGTGTTCACGACGACCTTGACCAGGCCGGGCGTCTGCATGACGTTGGCGTAGCCGAACTCGTCCTGCAGGGCCTTCTTGATCTCGGTGTTGTACTTCTGCTTCAGGCGGGGCTGGATCTTGCCAGCCTCCACGGCAGTGGTGCTCATGTTCAGAGGTCCTTGCCTGACTTCTTCGCGTAGCGCACGCGGACGTTGCGCTTCACGCCGTCCTTCGTCTGCTCCTCGACGCGGTGGCCGACACGGGTCGGCTTCTTGGTCGAGGGGTCCACGAGCTGGACGTTGGAGATGTGGATCGGGGCTTCCATCGTCTCGATGCCGCCCGTCTTGGTGCCGCGCTGCGACTGGCCGACGCGGTTGTGCTTGGTGACGTAGTTCACGCCCTCGACGATCACGCGGTTCTGCTCGGCAAGGACCTCGAGGACCTTGCCCTGCTTGCCGCGGTCGCCGCCGCGCTCGGGCTTGGCGCCCGAGATGACCTGAACCAGGTCGCCCTTCTTGATCTTGGCCATGGGGTCAGATCACCTCCGGTGCGAGCGAGACGATCTTCATGAACTTCTTGTCGCGAAGCTCACGGCCGACCGGTCCGAAGATGCGGGTGCCGCGGGGCTCCCCGTCGTTCTTCAGGATGACGGCGGCGTTCTCGTCGAACTTGATGTACGAGCCGTCGGGACGACGGGTCTGCTTGACGGTGCGGACGACGACGGCCTTGACCACGTCGCCCTTCTTGACGTTGCCGCCCGGGATCGCGTCCTTGACGGTGGCCACGATGATGTCACCCACGCCCGCGTAGCGGCGGTTCGAGCCACCGAGGACGCGGATGGTGAGCAGCTCCTTGGCACCCGTGTTGTCGGCGACCTTGAGGCGGGACTCGTTCTGAATCACTTGGCCTTCTCCAGGATCTCGACCAGACGCCAGCGCTTGGTCGCGCTCAGCGGGCGGGTCTCGTTGATGAGGACGAGGTCGCCGATGCCGGCCGTGTTGCCCTCGTCGTGCGCCTTCACCTTGGAGGTGCGGCGGATGACCTTGCCGTACAGCGGGTGCTTCACGCGGTCCTCGACCTCGACGACGATGGTCTTGTCCATCTTGTCGCTGACGACGTAGCCGCGGCGGGCCTTGCGGTAGCCACGGGCGTCCGCGTCGCGCACGTCGTGCTCGGCCGACTCGTGGCCCTTGGCGGCGACCTCGGCCTGCTTCTTCTCAGCCATCACTCGGCCTCTTCCTTCGCGGCCGAGTCGGCGGCATCCGCCTTCTTGGCCTTCGTCTTCTTCGCCTTCGTCGCCGTCTCCAGCGGAGCGGGCGTGGCACGGATGCCGAGCTCGCGCTCACGGATCACGGTGTAGAGCCGCGCGATGTCGCGCTTGACCGCACGGATGCGGCCGTGGCTCTCGAGCTGGCCGGTGGCCGACTGGAAGCGCAGGTTGAACAGCTCTTCCTTGGCCTTGCGCAGCTCCTCGACGAGGCGCTGGTCTTCGAACGTGTCGAGCTCGCTCGGAGCGAGCGTCTTGGTGCCGATCGCCATTACGCGTCGCCCTCCTCGCGCTTGATGATGCGTGCCTTGAGAGGCAGCTTGTGGATGGCACGGGTCAGCGCCTCACGAGCGAGTTCCTCGTTGACGCCGGCGACCTCGAAGAGGACGCGACCCGGCTTGACGTTCGCGACCCACCACTCCGGCGAGCCCTTACCGGAACCCATGCGGGTCTCGGCCGGCTTCTTGGTGAGCGGACGGTCGGGGTAGATGTTGATCCACACCTTGCCGCCGCGCTTGATGTGACGGGTCATCGCGATACGAGCGGACTCGATCTGACGGTTCGTCACGTACGCGGGCGTGAGGGCCTGGATGCCGAACTCGCCGAAGGAGACCTTCGTGCCGCCGGTGGCCTGGCCCGAGCGGCCGGGGTGGTGCTGCTTGCGGTACTTGACCTTGCGGGGGATGAGCATTACGCCGACGCTCCTTCTGCCACGGGGGCCTCGTTGCGGCGGTCACCGCGGTCACCGCGGTCGCCACGGTCGCCACGGGGGCCACGGCGGTCGCCGCGCTCGCGCGCCGGCTTCTGGTTGGCCTGCTCGCGAGCGAGCTCCTTGTTGGTCAGGTCGCCCTTGTAGATCCAGACCTTCACGCCGATGCGGCCGAAGGTGGTCTTGGCCTCGTAGAAGCCGTAGTCGATGTTCGCGCGCAGCGTGTGCAGCGGCACACGACCCTCGCGGTAGAACTCCGAGCGGCTCATCTCGGCGCCGCCGAGGCGGCCGGAGACCTGGATGCGGACGCCCTTGGCGCCGGCGCGCTGAGCGCCCTGCAGGCCCTTGCGCATCGCGCGGCGGAACGCCACGCGAGCGGTGAGCTGCTCGGCGATGCCCTGCGCGACGAGCTGGGCGTCGGCCTCGGGGTTCTTGACCTCGAGGATGTTCAGCTGGATCTGCTTGCCGGTGAGCTTCTCGAGGTCGGCACGGATGCGCTCGGCCTCGGCGCCGCGGCGGCCGATCACGATGCCCGGGCGGGCGGTGTGGATGTCGACGCGGACGCGGTCACGCGTGCGCTCGATCTCGATGTTGCTCACGCCGGCGCGGTCAAGCGACGTCGTCAGCAGGCGACGGATCTTGATGTCCTCGGCCACGTAGTCGGCGTAGCGCTGTCCGGGCTTCGTCGAGTCCGAGAACCAACGCGACACGTGGTCCGTGGTGATGCCGAGGCGGAAGCCGTACGGGTTGACCTTCTGTCCCATTACTTGCTCGCCTTCTTGCTCTTGGCAGCCGGCGCCGTCTCCGCGACCTCGGGGGTCGAGAGCACGACGGTGATGTGGCTGGTGCGCTTCTTGATCTGGAAGGCGCGGCCCTGTGCACGGGGCTGGAAACGCTTGAGCGTCGTGCCCTCGTCCACGTACGCGTTCTTCACGTACAGGTCCTGCTCGTCCAGGTACTCGCCGTCCTTGTCGGCCTTCACGCGAGCGTTCGCGATCGCCGAGGCGACGAGCTTGTAGATCGGCTCGCTCGCACCCTGCGGCGCGAACTTGAGGATGGCCAGGGCCTCCTCAGCCTGCTTGCCCTTGATGAGCGCGACGACACGACGAGCCTTCTGAGGGGTCACGCGGATGTGTCGCACGCGTGCGATGGACTCCACCATTTCTCTCTCCTCTGCCCCCGCGTCAGCGGCGGCGGCCCTTCTTGTCGTCCTTCACGTGGCCGCGGAAGGTGCGGGTGGGCGCGAACTCGCCCAGCTTGTGGCCGACCATGGTCTCGGTCACGAACACGGGGATGTGCTTGCGACCGTCGTGCACGGCGATGGTGTGACCCAGCATGGCCGGGATGATCATCGAACGGCGCGACCAGGTCTTGATGACGTTCTTGGTGCCGGCTTCGTTCTGGACGACGACCTTGCGAAGCAGGTGCTCGTCGACGAAGGGGCCCTTCTTAAGGCTGCGAGGCATCTTCCTCTACTCCTACTTCCGCTTCTTGCCGGCGTTGCGACGACGGACGATGTACTTGTCGCTTTCCTTGTTCGCGTGACGGGTGCGGCCTTCGGCCTGACCCCACGGCGAAACCGGGTGACGACCACCGGAGGTCTTACCCTCACCACCACCGTGCGGGTGGTCGACGGGGTTCATCGCGACACCGCGGACGGTCGGGCGGATGCCCTTCCAGCGGTTGCGGCCGGCCTTGCCCCAGTTGATGTTCGACTGCTCGGCGTTGCCGACCTCGCCGACGGTCGCGCGGCAGCGCGCGTCGACGTTGCGGATCTCGCCCGAGGGCAGACGCAGCTGGGCGTAGGGGCCGTCCTTCGCCACGAGGCGAACCGACGTGCCGGCCGAGCGCGCCAGCTTCGCGCCGCCGCCGGGGCGGAGCTCGATGGCGTGGATCACGGTACCGGTGGGGATGTTCTTCAGCGGCAGGTTGTTGCCCGGCTTGATGTCAGCCGAGGCGCCCGACTCGACGATGTCGCCCTGCGCCAGCTTGTTCGGCGCGAGGATGTAGCGCTTCTCGCCGTCGAAGTAGTGCAGGAGCGCGATGCGCGCGGTGCGGTTGGGGTCGTACTCGATGTGAGCGACCTTGGCGTTGACGCCGTCCTTGTCATTGCGACGGAAGTCGATGACGCGGTACTGACGCTTGTGGCCACCGCCGATGTGGCGGGTGGTGATGCGGCCCTGGTTGTTGCGGCCACCGGTCTTGCTGAGCGGGCGGAGGAGCGACTTCTCGGGCGTCGATCGGGTGATCTCGGCGAAGTCGGCCACCGACGAGCCGCGGCGACCCGGGGTCGTGGGCTTGTACTTGCGAATAGCCATAGTTCTCTAGTCCTCTGTCCCGACCGTCAGCCGACTGCCGTGAAGATGTCGATGGTGCCCGACTTCAGGGTCACGATGGCGCGCTTGGTGTCCTTGCGCTTGCCGGTGCCGAAGCGGGTGCGACGAGCCTTGCCCGTGCGGTTGAGCGTGTTGACCGCTGCGACCTTGACGCCGAAGATCTTCTCGATCGCGAGCTTGATCTCGGTCTTCGAGGCGCGGGGGTCGACGAGGAAGGTGTACTTGCCCTCGTCGATGAGCCCGTAGCTCTTCTCCGAAACGACCGGCTTCAGGATGATGTCGCGCGGGTCCTTGTTGACGGCGGTCATGCCGAGGCCTCCTCGGTGGTGGCGGTCTTGGACGCGACGAACGCGTCGTAGGCGGCCTTGGTGAAGACGATGTCGTCCGAGACGAGCACGTCGTAGGCGTTGAGCTGGTCGAACGGCAGCACGTGCGCGAACGGGATGTTGCGGACGCTCAGCACGTTGATGTCGTCGGAGCGGTCCACCACCACGAGCACGTTCTTGACGGCGCCGAGACCCGTGAGCACCGCGGCGGCGGCCCTGGTCGACGGAGCACCCTCGATGCCGAACGACTCCACGACGTGGAGACGCTCGCCGCGGGCGCGGTCGCTGAGCGCGCCGAGGAGGGCGGCCGCGATCATCTTCTTGGGGGTGCGCTGCGAGTAGTCGCGCGGCTTCGGGCCGTGCACGATTCCACCGCCGGTCATCTGCGGCGCGCGGATCGAGCCCTGGCGGGCGTTGCCCGTGCCCTTCTGCTTGAAGGGCTTGCGGCCGGCGCCCGAGACCTCACCGCGACGCTTGGTCGAGTGGGTGCCCTGGCGAGCCGCCGCGAGCTGCGCGACGACGACCTGGTGGATGAGCGGAATGTTCGTCTTGACGTCGAACAGCGCGGCGGGCAGCTCGATGGAGCCGGCCTTCTTGCCGTCTGCGTTCACGACGTCGAGCGCGAGAGTCGAGTCAGCCATGCGATCAGGCACCCTTCACTGCGTTGCGGACGTAGACGATGCGGCCGCGCGCGCCGGGGACGGCGCCCTTGACGAGCAGCAGACCCTTCTCGGCGTCGACGGCGTGCACCGTGAGGTTGAGGACGGTCACGCGCTCGCCACCCATACGGCCGGCCATGCGCATGCCCTTGAAAACGCGGCTCGGGGTCGACGAGGCGCCGATCGAACCGGGCTTGCGGTGGTTGCGGTGCGCACCGTGCGAGGCGGAGACGCCCTTGAAGTTGTGGCGCTTCATGACACCCGCGGTGCCCTTGCCCTTGCTGGTGCCGACGACGTCGACCAGCTGGCCGGCCTCGAACGTGCCGTCCACCGTGAGCTCCTGACCGAGTGAGTAGTCAGCGGCGTCCGCGGTGCGGATCTCGGTGAGGTGACGGCGCGGGGTGACACCGGCGGCCTCGAAGTGGGCCGTCAGGGGCTGGTTCACCTTGCGGGGGTCGATCTGGCCGTAGCCGATCTGGACGGCCTTGTAGCCGTCCTTCTCCGGCGTGCGGACCTGGGTCACGACGTTCGGAGCGATCTCGATCACGGTGACGGGAACGAGCTTGCCGTTCTCGTCCCAGACCTGGGTCATGCCGAGCTTGGTGCCGAGCAGGCCCTTGGAAACCTTGGAGTTGATGTCAGCCATGTCGAACCTCAGAGCTTGATCTCGATGTTGACATCGGCCGGAAGGTCGAGGCGCATGAGCGAGTCGACCGCCTTGGGCGTCGGGTCGACGATGTCGATCAGACGCTTGTGGGTGCGCATCTCGAAGTGCTCGCGGCTGTCCTTGTACTTGTGGGGAGAACGGATCACGGCGATCACGTTCTTCTCCGTCGGAAGGGGCACGGGGCCCACGACCGTCGCGCCCGCACGGGTCACGGTGTCGACGATCTTCCGCGCCGACGAGTCGATGACCTCGTGGTCGTACGACTTCAGGCGAATGCGGATCTTCTGTCCCGCCATAGTCTGCTCACTCTCTTTCCGCGTCGTACCTCTCGGGCATTGGACGCACATGGCGCTTGCGCGCCGGGCACATTTCTCGCGGCCGGCGACCTTCCGGCCGCCGAGCCCGTCGAGGGGCACCGCTGTTCTCATGTCAATCCGGATGCCGCGCCGAAGCGCTGCTCCCGTCATCCGTTCTCCGCCCACGCGAAACGGTGCTCCGCAGTGGGTGGACTCGAGATGTGGTGGTTCTGCTGCCCGCGGCCTAGGACTCTGCGCATGTGCGCTGCCTATGCACTGCCCTGGCAGTGATCCGGCGCACGCCAAGAGGGGCGCCGGAATGTGGAACCTCACTAGTCTACGTGCAGCCCGGGCGTGTCGCAAACTCGGGCGTGTCGGGACGCGGCTATGCTCGGCGCCTTCCCAGCCTGGCACCCGCCCGAGCAGGCTCGCCGAGCCGAGTTTGCGCCCGGTGCTTCCCGCACCGGCGAGGTCGTGGCAGAATGACCACACGCAACCGCTGGCGAACTGGGGAGTTCCGTCGGCACGCAGGACCCGAAGGACTGCGTGCGGTTGCGACGGGGAGGGAAAGCAGTGGCGTCGCATTTTGTCGACGCGGCTAAAAGGCCGTATGTCGACGCATTGACAAGAAGTTCCAAGAAGCGGGTCGAGTCTGGGGAGACCGTCGCTCGCGTCGATCGCGCACCCGCGCGGCCGACCGGCACGGACCATTGGCGGGATCGATACTCGCGCCGGCTGTGGCTGAGCGATCTCGCGGTGCTCGCCGGGGTCGTGTTCGGCACGCAGATCGCGTGGTTCGGACTCGACAGCTCGAACGTGGTGATCCGCGAGGACTCGTTCCTGACGGGCGCGTCGTACTGGGCGTTCTCGGCGATTCTGCTGGCCGTGTGGATGTGGTCGCTGAGCCTCGTCGACTCGCGCAGCGCGCGGATCGCGGGCAGCGGGTCGGCCGAGTACACCCGCATCATCTCGGTGAGCACGCGCCTGTTCGGGATCATCGCGATCCTGGCGTTCCTGCTGCGCGTGGACGTCGCCCGCGGGTACCTGCTCATCAGCTTCCCGCTGGGGATCGCGCTCCTGCTCATCGAGCGCTGGGCGTGGCGGCGCTGGCTGATCACGCGCCGCGTCAGCGGCGACTGGAGCGCCACGGTGCTCCTGGTCGGCTCGAGCGAGTCGGTCGCGCAGATCGCCGCCGCGCTGCGCCGGTCCCCGAGCGCCGGCTACCACGTCGTGGGCGCCTGCATCCCGGACGGGCAGCCGGGGCAGACCGTGCCGGGCACCGACATCCCGGTGCGCGGCGACATCCGAGGCGTTCTGGGGGCGCTCGACGCCGCCGGGGCCGACACCGTCGCGGTGACCAGCACCGACGAGCTCCCGCCGTCCGGGGTCAAGCGCATCTCGTGGGCCCTCGAGGCCGACCGCCGTCACCTCATCCTGGCGCCGAGCATCGCCGACATCGTCGGTCCGCGCATCCACACCCGTCCGGTCGCGGGCCTGCCGCTGATCCACGTCGAGACGCCGCGGTACAGCAAGGGTCAGCGCTTCCTCAAGCGGACGGCCGACATCGCCGTCTCCGCCCTCGCGCTGGTCTTCTTCGCGCCGCTCATGGCCGCCCTCGCGCTCATCATCAACAGGACGTCGGCAGGGCCGGTGCTGTTCCGCCAGACCCGTATCGGCCTGGACGGCCGCGCCTTCCAGATGCTGAAGTTCCGGACGATGGTGCCGGATGCCGAAGAGATGCTCGCCGGCCTCGAGCCCGGACGCGAGGTCGGCAACGAGGTGCTCTTCAAGATGCTGGACGACCCTCGCGTGACGCCGATCGGACGGTTCCTGCGCAAGTACAGCCTCGACGAGCTGCCGCAGCTCGTGAACGTCCTGATGGGGTCGATGTCGCTCGTCGGCCCCCGGCCGCCGCTCCCCCGCGAGGTGGCGCGGTACGCCGACCATGTGCACAGGCGATTCATGGTCAAACCGGGCATCACCGGCCTCTGGCAGGTGAGCGGACGCTCGTCGCTGTCGTGGGAGGAGTCGGTGCGGCTGGACCTGTCGTACGTCGACAACTGGACTCTCGCGGGCGACTTCGTCATCATGCTCCGCACCGCGCGCGCCGCGCTGCTTCCGGGAAGGACGACGGCATGAGCGGGCTGATCGTCGCCGAATGGATCGAAGCGGTCGGCGGTGCCGAGCGCGTGGTCGACCGCTTCGCTGGGCTGTTCCCCGACGCGGACATCCTGTGCCTGTGGAACGACGCGCCCGGCAGGCACCGCGGCCGCAAGGTGCGCGAGACGTGGCTGGCCCGCACGCCGCTACGACATCACAAGGCGCTCGCGCTGCCGCTCATGCCGCTCGCGTGGCGGCGCCCCGCCCACGGCTCACCCGACTGGGCGCTGGTGAGCTCCTACGCGTTCGCCCATCACGTCCAGTTCACCCAGCCCGGCACGCCGACGTTCGTCTACGCGCACACCCCGGCCCGCTACCTGTGGGCGCCCGAGCTCGACGGCCGGGGTGACAACCTCGCCGCCCGGATCGCCGGCCCGCCGCTGCGGGCCCTCGACCGGCGCACCGCGGCGCGCGCGACCGCCGTGGCGGCCAACAGCCGCTTCGTGGCGCAGCGGGTGCAGCGGGCGTGGGGCGTGGAGGCGACGGTCATCAATCCGCCGGTCGACGTCTCGTACATCTCGTCGGGCGCGTGGCGCGACCAGCTCACCGACCGCGAGCGGCGCCGGCTCGACGCCCTCCCGCGCGACTTCGTGCTCGGGGTGTCCCGGTTCATCCCGTACAAGCGGCTGGACCTGGTGATCGCGGCCGGCGAGGCGCTGGGCATGCCCGTCCTCATCGCGGGATCGGGGCCGCTCGAGGGCGAGCTGCGCGAGCGCGGCCGCACCGCGCGGGTACCCGTGCACCTGCAGGTCGCGCCGTCCGACGCGATGCTGTTCGCACTGATGGAGCGCGCCGGCCTGTTCGTCTTCCCACCGGTCGAGGACTTCGGCATCGTCGCCGTCGAGGCGATGGCGGCGGGTACGCCGGTGATCGCCAACCGCGTCGGCGGTGCCAGCGAATCCATCCGGGAGGGCGTCGGCGGCGCGCTGTTCGATCCCCGTTCTCGAAGCGATCTCGTCGCCGCCGCGACGCGCGCCGTCGCCCTGCCGACGGAGGAGGTCGTGCGGCACGCTCAGCAGTTCGACGGCCCGCGCTTCGACGAGAACCTCACCACCTGGATGGCGCGCCATGGCGCCCCCGTGACCCCGCCGGTCGTCGCGCAAGCTCTCTGACCCCCGAAGAGAAGCTCGACGCAGATCGGCGGCGCGCTCGCGATACTCCCCCGCGACGCGCGGACGAAGGGCGGTCCGCCTCGCGGACCGCCCTTCGCTCTGAGCCCTACTCGTTGCCGACGGCCTTGTCGATGTTCTCGCGCACGCCGTCCACGTGCTGGTCGACGCTGTCGGGCGCGACCTTCTTGACGAACTCGGCGGCGGCGTCGAGAGCGCTGTCGCTGACACCTTCGGCGTGCTCGGACTTGATGACGTCGTCGATCTTGTCCTTGTTCTGCTCCAGGAAGTCCTTCCCCTGGTTGACGATGTCCTCGATACCCATTCCGGCTCCTCACCGCGACCCCCGGGTGGGGTGCGCCGAGGCCATTCTGGCCTGTCACGTCGCCCCGGCGACAGTCCGGGGTAACGACGAAAGGGGCCGGGCTCCGAGAGCCCGACCCCTTGTCGGCGACGGATGCCGCGGCATCCGTCTGACGTCCGAAAGGACTTACTTGATGATCTTGGTCACCGTGCCGGCGCCGACGGTGCGGCCACCCTCACGGATCGCGAAGCCGAGGCCCTCCTCCATGGCGATCGGCTGGATCAGCTCGACCGTCATGTCGGTGGTGTCGCCGGGCATGACCATCTCGGTGCCCTCGGGCAGCGTGATGACGCCGGTGACGTCGGTGGTGCGGAAGTAGAACTGCGGACGGTAGTTCGTGAAGAACGGGTTGTGACGGCCGCCCTCCTCCTTGGACAGGATGTACGCCGTGCCCTCGAAGTTGGTGTGCGGGGTGACCGAACCGGGCTTCACGACGACCTGGCCGCGCTCGACGTCGTCACGCTTGGTGCCGCGCAGGAGCAGACCACAGTTCTCGCCGGCCCACGCCTCGTCGAGCTGCTTGTGGAACATCTCGATACCGGTGACGATCGTCTTCTGCGTCGGGCGCAGACCCACGATCTCGACCTCGGAGTTGATCGCGAGGGTACCGCGCTCGGCGCGGCCCGTGACGACCGTGCCACGGCCGGTGATGGTGAAGACGTCCTCGATGGGCATGAGGAACGGCTTGTCCTTGTCACGCACCGGGTCGGGGATCGACTCGTCGACGGCGTCCATGAGCTCGACGATCTTCTCGACCCACTCGGCGTCGCCCTCGAGAGCCTTCAGGCCCGAGACGCGCACGACGGGGGCGTTGTCGCCGTCGAAGTCCTGCGACGAGAGCAGCTCGCGGACCTCGAGCTCGACGAGCTCCAGGATCTCCTCGTCGTCGACCATGTCGCTCTTGTTGAGCGCGACCAGCAGGTAGGGCACGCCGACCTGCTTGGCGAGCAGCACGTGCTCGCGCGTCTGCGCCATCGGGCCGTCAGTGGCCGCGACGACGAGGATCGCGCCGTCCATCTGGGCGGCACCGGTGATCATGTTCTTGATGTAGTCGGCGTGACCCGGGGCGTCGACGTGAGCGTAGTGACGCTTGGGGGTCTCGTACTCGACGTGCGAGATGTTGATCGTGATACCGCGCTGACGCTCCTCGGGAGCGGAGTCGATCGACGCGAAGTCACGCTGCACGTTGGTGGCCGACGGGTACTTGTCGGCGAGCACCTTCGAGATCGCTGCGGTGAGCGTGGTCTTGCCGTGGTCGACGTGACCGATCGTTCCGATGTTCACGTGCGGCTTGGTCCGCTCGAACTTGGCCTTAGCCACTGGGTCCTCCTCAGGACGGTCATGTAGAAGTTCCGGGCACTGGTTTGCGACCGGACGTCTACGGGGATATCTCCACCTTAGTGGAGACGGTTCTGGTGATTCTGTGTGAAGTTGTGCTCCGGGATGCCTCGTCGCCGAGGCATCCCGGAGTGCAGGGTTACTCGCCCTTGGTCTTCTGGACGATCTCGTCGGCCACGTTGCGAGGAACCTCGGCGTAGCTGTCGAACTCCATCGAGTACACCGCGCGGCCCGAGGTCTTCGAACGCAGGTCGCCGATGTAGCCGAACATCTCCGAGAGCGGGACCAGCGCACGCACGACCTTGACGCCCTGGGCGTCCTCCATCGACTGGATCTGGCCGCGACGCGAGTTCAGGTCGCCGATGACGTCGCCCATGTACTCCTCGGGAGTACGCACCTCGACCGCCATGAGCGGCTCGAGGATGACGGGGTTCGCCTTGCGGACGGCCTCCTTGAAGCCCATGGAGCCCGCGATCTTGAACGCCATCTCGGACGAGTCGACGTCGTGCGACGCGCCGTCCATGAGGGTGGCCTTCACGCCGACCATGGGGTAGCCGGCGAGCACGCCGACGTTCATGGCGTCCTGGAAGCCCTGGTTGGTGGGCTCGATGTACTCGCGCGGGATGCGGCCACCGGTGACCTTGTTCTCGAACTCGTACGTCTTGTCGGCCGTGACCTCGAGGGGCTCGAGCGCGAACTGGATCTTCGCGAACTGGCCCGAACCGCCGGTCTGCTTCTTGTGGGTGTAGTCGTGACGCTCGACGGTCTTGCGGATCGTCTCGCGGTACGCCACCTGGGGCTTTCCGACGTTGGCCTCGACCCGGAACTCGCGCTTCATGCGGTCCACGAGGATGTCGAGGTGCAGCTCGCCCATGCCCTTGATGACCGTCTGGCCGGTCTCGGCGTTCTGCTCGACGCGGAACGTCGGGTCCTCTTCGGCGAGCTTCTGGATCGCCAGACCCAGCTTCTCCTGGTCGGCCTTGGTCTTGGGCTCGATGGCCACCTCGATGACCGGCTCCGGGAACGTCATCGACTCGAGGACGACCTGGTTGTTCGAGTCGGCCAGGGTGTCACCGGTGGTGGTGTCCTTGAGGCCGATGACCGCGTAGATGTGACCGGCGGTGACCGAGTCGACCGGCATCTCCTTGTTGGCGTGCATCTGGAAGATCTTCCCGATGCGCTCCTTCTTGCCCTTGGTCGCGTTGACGACCTGGGCGCCCGAGTCGAGGTGACCCGAGTAGACGCGGATGTAGGTGAGGCGACCGAAGAAGGGGTGCGTCACGATCTTGAACGCGAGCGCCGCGAAGGGCTCCTCGCGGTCGGCGTGGCGCTCGATGATGATCTCTTCGTTCTTGGGGTCCTTCGCCTCGATGGCGGGGACGTCCAGCGGCGACGGCAGGTAGTCCACGACCGCGTCGAGCATCGGCTGCACGCCGCGGTTCTTGAACGCCGAGCCGCACAGCACGGGGTAGAGCTCGGAGGCGATGGTCAGCTTGCGGATGGCGCCCTTGATCTCGGCGACCGTCAGCTCCTCGCCGCCGAAGTGCTTCTCGAGAAGCTCCTCGTCGGACTCGGCGACGGCCTCGAGCAGGATCTCGCGGTACTCGGCGGCCTTGTCGGCGAGCTCGGCCGGGATCTCCTGGATCTCGTACTTGGCGCCCATGGTCACGTCGCCCTTGGCGTCGCCGGGCCACACCAGCGCGCGCATCTCGACGAGGTCGACGACGCCCACGAAGTCGCTCTCCGAGCCGATGGGCAGCTGGAGCACGAGCGGCTTGGCCTTCAGACGGTTGACGATGGTGTCGACCGTGAAGTAGAAGTCGGCGCCCAGCTTGTCCATCTTGTTGACGAAGCAGATGCGGGGCACGTCGTACTTGTCGGCCTGACGCCACACCGTCTCGGACTGGGGCTCGACGCCCTCCTTGCCGTCGAACACGGCGACCGCGCCGTCGAGGACGCGCAGCGAGCGCTCGACCTCGACCGTGAAGTCCACGTGGCCGGGCGTGTCGATGATGTTGATCTGGTTCTTGTTCCAGAAGCAGGTGACGGCGGCCGACGTGATCGTGATGCCGCGCTCCTGCTCCTGCTCCATCCAGTCGGTGGTGGCAGCGCCGTCGTGCGTCTCGCCGATCTTGTGGTTGACGCCCGTGTAGAACAGGATGCGCTCGGTCGTCGTCGTCTTGCCGGCATCGATGTGCGCCATGATGCCGATGTTGCGGACCTTGTTGAGGTCGGTGAGCACTTCTTGTGCCACGGGGTGTCCTTAGCTGTTGTGTCTCGATACGGCGCTCGTGCGCCTGCTCGACAACCGGGTTTCGGGGGGTCCGCCGCTCCCGTGGGTCACGGGAGCGGCGGGATGCTGGTTACCAGCGGTAGTGCGCGAAGGCGCGGTTCGACTCGGCCATCTTGTGGGTGTCCTCGCGGCGCTTGACCGCGGCACCGAGGCCGTTCGAGGCGTCCAGGATCTCGTTCTGGAGGCGCTCGGTCATCGTCTTCTCACGACGGCCCTTGGCGTAGCTCACGAGCCAGCGGAGGGCGAGCGTGTTGGCGCGGTGAGGCTTGACCTCGACCGGCACCTGGTAGGTCGAGCCGCCGACGCGGCGCGACTTGACCTCGAGGGTCGGGCGCACGTTGTCGAGGGCCTTCTTGAGGGTGGCGACGGCGTCCTGGCCGTTCTTGGCCTCGACGCCGCGGAGGGCGCCGTAGACGATCGACTCGGCGAGCGACTTCTTGCCGTCGACGAGGATCTTGTTGACGAGCTGGGTGACGACGGGGGCGCCGTACACCGGGTCGTTGACGACGGGGCGCTTCGGGGCGGGTCCCTTACGAGGCATCTTTCTCAGCCCTTCTTCGCGCCGTAGCGGCTGCGGGCCTGCTTACGGTTCTTGACAGCCTGGGTGTCGAGCGCACCGCGGATGATCTTGTAGCGGACACCGGGGAGGTCCTTCACACGACCGCCGCGGACCAGCACGAGCGAGTGCTCCTGCAGGTTGTGGCCCTCGCCGGGGATGTAGGCGGTGACCTCGGTGCCGTTGCGGAGCTTCACACGGGCGACCTTGCGCATCGCCGAGTTCGGCTTCTTCGGGGTGGTGGTGTACACGCGGGTGCAGACACCCGCCTGCTGCGGGTTCGCCTTGAGCGCGGGCGCCTTGGTCTTCGCGACCTTGGGCGAGCGGCCCTTGCGAACCAACTGCTGAATGGTTGGCACGTTCTCTCCTTGTTGTGCTGCACGGTGACAGCGTCGTGGTCTCCCCCGCGGCATCCGGATCTTTCGATCCATGACGCTGCGGGCTCACGTGGATCCATCGGCGCGGCAGAATGACTTCCGCGCTTTGTGTGATGGATATGCCGTGGGGGCGGCCTGTTCGCAGGCCGGTCCCTGAGATGCGGCGCCCACACCGTTCGCCGCACCGAGGCACGGTTGACGGCGCGCGTGAGCGCACACCCGATCTATGATACGTGGGTTTCGGGGGGTGGGCAAACGCGCGCCCCTGACGGTCAGCCGATCGTCAGCAGCGCGACCAGCGCGGTCACCGCCAGGAGGGCGCAGACGGATGCCGCGGCCACCAGCAGCACGGCTCGCCGACGCGTCCGCCGCCGCTCGCGGGCCGCTGCGGCCGCGGTGTCGACGAACGCCTGCGGCGAGCGCGGCTGCGGTTCCCGCGTCCTCGGCGGGGTGGCCGGGAGGGCGCGTGCCCGGTACGCCTCGGCCGTCGAGGGGCCATGGGCCACTCGCCCGCCGACCGCCGGCACGTCGCCGCCCACCTCCTGCGGCGGGGCGGCCGCGCCGGCTCCGCGATGCTCGGTCTGCGTGGTGGCGGCGTCGATGCGTCCGCGTGAGCGCAGGCGCGTGCTCGTCGACTCGTCGAGGGGTTCCGCCGGTCCGCGGCGCCGCGGTCCCGGCGGCGCGTCGGACGCGGTCGGCTGCTCGCCGGGTTCCGCTGCGGCCGGGGCGACCGCGTCCCCGGTGGCGGCCGACGCGGCGCCGCGAGCGCCGGCACGCGGCACCGTGACATCGTCGACCGGCTCGGCGGGCCCCCTGCGCCGCGACCAGGCGGTGCGCTCGTCGTCGGGGTCGATCACCCGTCGCTCCGCTGGAGGCGCACCTCCGCGTCGCCGAGCAGGAACCGGTCGCCGGCCTCGACCTCTTCACCGCGAGGGACCTCGACCTCGGTGCCCATGACGGTGGCGAACAGCACGCCGTTCGTGGAGTCGAGGTCGGTGACGTACCAGCGGTCGTCGCGCAGCCGCAGCCGGGCGTGGGTCTTGGACACGGTGCCGTCCTGGATGGCGACGAGCTGCGCCTGCGGGAACTCGGGGTCCCTCGCCGGCCGGCGGCCGAGGATCACCACGTCGGCCGACAGCGCCACCGGTTCGCCGGCGGGCGGCACGAGCGTCCAGTCGCTGCGCTTGCGGCGGGCGATGATCGTCTGGTCGAGGGCGTCGATGTCGTCCTCGTCGGGGATCTCGGGCTTGCCGTGGAAGGCCGACACCGACGAGCGGGCCGCGCGCGGTGCACCCGCGTCGGGGGCGCCGTAGACGGCCGACACCGGCCCGGATGCCTCGGGGAACGCATCCGCGTCGTCCACCGCAGAGCGGGTCGGGGCCCAGCCCCCGTAGCCGTCGCGGCCGGGGGCGGCGGCGGGCACCCGGGTGACGGGCGGCTGCGCGGAGACGTCGTCGGCCTCGTCGGTCACGGGCGCGGCCGACTCCTCGCGCGCCGCGGGGACCGGAGCGGCCGGCACCGACGCCGCCGGGAGCGGCGCCGTGGGAGCCGCGAGCGGAGCCGGCGCGGCGGCGTCGGCGTCCGGCTCGGCCGGCGGCAGCGCCGGCCCGGCGGGAGTCGCCGGAGCGGGCGCGGCGGGGGCCTCGGCTGCCGGGACGGCCGGGACGGCGGAGATCGGGGCGGGCGCGCCGGGGAACGCCCCAGTCACCTCGTCGCCGTGATCGGTCGAGTCCAGTGCGAAGCCCTGCCACGGATCGGCGTCGTCCGCGCGACCGGCGGGGGCCGGCGTGGTGGCGACGGGACGCCCCGGCAGGGGCGGCGGCGCCCATCCACCGGCGGGCGGAGCGACGTCCGCGCGCGGCGCGCGTCCGTCCTCGGCACGGCCGGTACCGGACCGGGCGACCGGCGACGCGTCCGCCGCCGAGCTGGGGGCGACGCGTTCGACGGACGGCGAGGCCCCGGCGGACGGCCAGTCCGCGGCGGGAGACGACGCCGCAGCGGGCGACGGAGTCGCGACGGGAGCCGGCGGCGGCGCGAAGGCGGACGCGGCGGCCGGTGCGGGCGGTGCCGGCGGGAACGCACCCGTGTCGGCGTGCGGGGTGGTGGAGGCGAACGGGGGCAGCGGCGGGAGACCGGCGTCGGAGGAGCGGCGCACCCCGGAGCCGCTCTGCTCCCAGCCCACCCAGCGCGCGCTCCCCCAGCCCACGACGGAGGCCCACACCGGGAAGGCGAGGATGGCCAGCACCGTCATCCCCGCACCGAAGCCGAACGCGACGCTGAGGCGGTAGACGGCCAGCGCGAACACCACCAGCAGCGGGATCCAGCCGAGGAAGGGGATGAGGGCGAGGAGCAGGAGCCAGGGCGAGAGGCCGGCGAGGCGCAGCAGCACCACGAGGTTGAGCACGGGGACCCACGCCTGCCACGGCTCGACGCCGGACTTGCGGAACACCGCCGAGAGCGCGAGGGCCGTCCAGACGTAGAGGCCGGCGAACAGCAGCAGGCTGGTCAGCGATCCGAAGAGCGCTCCAGTGGCATCGGTGGCGTTCATGGCGTGGGACGCACGGGCTCGGCCCGGCGTCTCCCCCTTTCGGCGAATCTCGTGCCGACGCGCTTCTCGGGCGCCAGCGGGCGGACCAACGATTTCAACGATACGGTCGCGCGGACCCCTCGCCAGAAGCCCCTTGCGCGACGCAGAGCGCGCCGCTCCGCGTCTACAGCATCCCAGTAGCGGCGGGCTTCCTCGTCCGATACGGCGGCGTGGGAGAAGACCGCGCGATCGGCGTCGCGCGCCAGGGCGATCCCGGCAGGCGTGTCGAAGGCGACGGCCAGCTCCGTGCGGGTGCCCGCGCGGGGCAGCGGGCGGCCACTGTCCAGCGCCGCGTCGACGTACTCGTCCCAGCCGCCCGCGACGCGCGACGCCGGGCTCCGAGCCCGTCGGCGGCCGCGGCGGCGCGCCGCCTTCGCCCCCAGCACCACGAGGAACGGGCCGAGGACCAGCGCCGCCACGAGCAGCGCGATGCCGGCCGTCCGCAGCGCCGGCCACAGCCACGCAAGGTCCAGGCCCGCGCCCTCGTCGGTCGCCTGATCGTCGACCGTGTCCTCCTGCGCGGGATCGGGCGGCACGACCTCCTCGACGGTCTCCGGTCGCACCTCCGTCACGTTCTCCGGGTCGCGCTGCTCGGTGACCTCGAGGCTCGGCGACTGCGCGAACTGCGGCGTGACGTCGACGGGCACCCACTCGCCGTCGGCCGACTGCACCTCGACCCAGGCCGAGAGGTCCCGGGCACGGCACGCGCCGTCGTCGCACGTCGCGAGACCGGGCTCGGCCGACGACAGGCGGGCGCCCAGCACGACGCGCGACGGGAAGCCCAGCTCGCGGGCGATGAGGGCCGTCGCGACCGCGAACTGCTCGTCGTCCCCGATCGCCGCGACGTAGTTCCCGGATGCCGCCGCGCGCGGGTCGCTCTCGCGCTCGAGCAGCCGGGCGAACATCGTCTCGATCCGGGCCAGCGAGTGCCCCGATGCGCTCGGCTGGAACCGGTAGTCGGGGAGCGCCCGGGCCCAGGCCGGCGTCGCCTCGTCCTGCGTGAGTCCGTGGCTCAGGTAGCCGCGCTCGCGCAGCAGCGTCACCAGGCCCGCGAGGGCCTCGCCGTCCGCGCCGGTCGCGTGCTCGCCGATCCACGCCCGCAGGCTCTCGGGCGCCGCGACCCCGCCGGGGCTGCCCGGCGCCTCGAGTCCGGCGAGATCGTCCGTCGCGGGCTGGACGCCGCGGACGACGTAGCGATCGCCGCCTCGGAGGCCGCCGGCGGCGGTCTGCACACCGGCCGACGCCGACGCGTTGTAGTAGAAGCCGTCGGCCAGGGATGCCGCCCTCTCGCCGGCGAACTCGACGGCGGACAGCCGGCCGAGCGTCGGCATCCAGATGCCGTCCCAGTCGTCGATGCGGATGCGGGCGACGACGGCCGAGCCGTCCCCGGCGTCCAGCGACGACGGCACGCGCACGAAGCGACCGGCCTCGACGGCGCCCTCGCCGCCGGAGCGGAAGACCTCGCCGTCATACGCGTCGAGGGTCGCGATGCGCAGCCGCTCGGGCAGGGCGCCCGAGACCGGCTCGACGGTGAAGAGCACGTCGTCGGCCCGGTCGTCGGCGTACAGGGCGCGGTACTCCGACAGCGGGCTGACCTCGGCCGAGACGTCGATGTCGGGGCCGACCGCCGAGCGCAGGACCTCGCGCTCCGCCCCGCGGGCGGCGAACGGCACGACGACGACGGCGATGACGAGAGCCCCCGCGACCATCGACGCGCCGAGCGCCGTGCGCCGGCGGTCCGCCGCAGAGGGACGACGCGAGATGCGGACGCCGCTGGATGCCGCGGCGCGCTGCAGCGCGCGCACGCGCTCGTCGTGGGTGCGCCAGGCCAGCCACAGCAGGCAGGTCGTGAGGCCCGCGACGCCGACCGCGGTCTCGAGCGGTGCGTGGAGGACGACCGGGCCGAGGACGAGGGGCGCGCTCACGGTGGTGCGTCCGAAGAACAGCCCGAACGTCACCATGACGAGGGCGACGGGCACCGCCGCGTAGGCGACGCGGTCCTCGCGCCAGGCGAGGAGGAGCACGACGCACGTCCCGATGAGGAACACCACCAGCGCCGGCACGAGGAGGTTGCGGTACGCGCCGACGGGCAGCTCGACCGTGAGCAGGTCCTTCCAGCCGAACAGCAGCCCGCTCGCGAGCTCGGTGAGCCCGCGCGCCAGCTCGCTCGGCCCGCCCAGGCGCGACGGCACGGCGAGCGGGATCCCGAGCACCAGCACCGCCGCCGACAGCAGGGCCGCGACGATCCAGCCGCTCCAGCGCCGGGCGCGCGCCACGGCGGCGATCGCGCCGCCGGTGACGACGCCGGCGATGACGAGGACCACGAGCCCGCCGGAGCGGTAGATCGGCCAGGCCGCGACCGCGGCGATCGTCGCGATGAGCACCGTGAACACGACGCCGGCCGCGATGCGGGGCGCCCACCACGACCCGCGCAGCCCGAGCGCGCCGCCGTCGCCGCGGGGCGCGGCATCCGTCCCCTCCCGCGCCGGAGGCGCACCTCCCGTCGCCGGCTCCCGGGCGCTCACGAGGCGGCCCCACGCAGGAGGAGACCGGACAGGTCGTCGAGGGTGCCGACGGTCAGCACGGTCATGCCCGAGAGCGGCTGCATGCGCGGATGCGAGCGCTCGTCGCAGATGACGCCGACGACGGCGGTGTCGGCGGGGAACGCGAGTGCCGCCTGCTGGAGACGCGACAGCGAGACGGCGGACCCCACCACGACGAACGCGATCGAGAGGCGCTCCGTCGACTCCGCCGTCAGGCGGCAGACCTCGGCCACCGGCATCGTGCCGTCCAGCAGGACGACGCCGCTGAAGCCGTCGAGCATGGGGCGGGGCGCGGCGGCGGGGATCCGGGTGATCGCACGGAGGCGACCGCGCACGACGCGGGGGATCTCGGAGCCGGTCACGATCTGCACGTCGCGGGCGTCGTGCACGGCGCGCAGCCCGAGCGATGCGGCGCACGAGACGGCCAGCTCGAACTCGTCGGCGTCGGCGTACTCCGCCTCGGCCACGGCGAGCACGACGGCCATGCGCGATCGCCGGGACTCCTCGTACTGGCGCACCATCAGCCGGCCGGTCTTCGCCGTCGAGCGCCAGTGGATCTGACGGCGGGAGTCACCGGGCGCGTACTCGCGGATCGCGTGGAACGACATGTCGGCGTCGACGAGGCGCCGCGTCGGGCTGCCCTCGAGGTCGCGGATGAGTCCCGCGCTCGAGGACGGCAGCGAGGTCGTCCTCGGGTGCACGTAGACGTCGTGCACGTCGTGGAACGAGTGCTCGCGACGCAGCAGCCCGATCGGGTCGCTGCGCACGGTCGTCGCCGGACCCACCCGCACGATCCCGCGACGCAGGCCCGGGATGTCCAGCGGCTGATCGACGGCGTGCCCCGGACGCAGCAGCGGCACGCCGAACTCCACGAGACCGGCACCGACGGGGACGTCGATGCGGCCGGGGAGGGCGATGCGGTGGCCGTCGTTGCGGACGGCGATGCTGCCGTGCACGCCGGCGCCGGCGACGACCCGCTCGTGCGTCAGCGAGAGGTCGACGTCGTACGCGCGGGCGCCGAACAGGAACGGCACGGCCGCGAGGAGCAGGAGGAGGGATGCCGCCCCCGCGACCATGAACTCGACCCAGCCGAAGACGATGCCCAGCACCATCCCCGCTGTGGCGGCGACGGCCACGAGGACGCCCGCCGGCCGGATCGTGTCGCCCGCCCATTCCGCGGCGGCCCCGATCGCCGCACCGGCCGCGCGCCAGACCCGTGTCCCCCGCACCGCCAACCGCACGAACGCGCGTCCGCGGCCCGATGGGGCCACGCTCGTCGCGGTCGCCGTGGCGGTCGTGAGCGTCCGGCCCGTCGTCCCCGTGGACTGGGCCGTGCGGGTGAGCCGCGCCGGGGCGGACCCCACCGCGTCTCGCTGCCGGGCGGTGCTCATACCGCTTCGCGCCTCGCGGGCGGTACGACATCCAGCAGCACCTGTCCGACCACGGTCTCGGGCGTGACGCCGTCGAACTCGGCCTCGGCGTGCAGGATCAGGCGGTGGGAGAGGACCGGCACGGCGAGCGTCTTGACGTCGTCGGGCGTCGCGTACACGCGTCCCTGCGAGGCGGCGCGCGTGCGTGCCGCGCGCGTGAGGGCGAGCGCGCCGCGGATGCTGACGCCCAGCCGCACCTCGTCGGCCGTGCGGGTGCCCTCCACGAGGCGCGCGATGTAGTCCAGCACGAGGGCGTCCACGTACACCTGGGCGGCGAGGTCGGCCATGCCGATGAGGGCCTGCGGCGTGATGATCGGGGTCAGGTCCGCCGTGGCGATCGCCGCGCCGTCGAGGATCCGCACCGTCGCGGCGTGGTCGGGGTAGCCGAGCGAGGTGCGCATCATGAAGCGGTCGAGCTGCGCCTCGGGCAGCCGGTACGTGCCCGCCTGCTCGACGGGGTTCTGCGTCGCGAGCACGAGGAAGGGCACGCCGACCTCGCGCGACACGCCGTCGATGGTCACCCGGCCCTCCTCCATGACCTCCAGCAGCGCGGACTGCGTCTTGGGGCTCGCGCGGTTGATCTCGTCGGCGAGGACGATGTTGGCGAAGATCGGGCCCGCGTGGAACTCGAACACGCCCTCCTTCTGGTCGTACACGCTGAGCCCCGTGATGTCGCTCGGGAGGAGGTCGGGGGTGAACTGGATGCGGGTGTTGGTTCCCTGCACCGACTGCGCCATGGCACGCGCGAGCGACGTCTTGCCCGTTCCCGGCACGTCCTCCAGCAGCACGTGCCCGTCGCTCAGCATCGCCGTCAGGACGAGCTCCACCACGTGGCGCTTGCCGAGCACGGCGCGCTCGACGTTGTCGGCGATCTGCCCGAACGTCTGCGCGAACCAGTCGGCCTGCTCCTGGGTGATGGTCATGTCGTGTCCTTCGTCGTGGGCCCGGGGATCGGGATGGGAGGGGCGGATGCCCGGGGGTCAGGGTGCCGGAGGGTTGCCGTTGTTCGGCTGGCACGAGCCGGAGAACGTCGTGCTGGCCGGTGCGAGGCCCCAGCCCTGGGCGTCCCACGCGGCGGTGACCGCGACGCCCTCGACGCTCGCGGCGCCGACGGGGACGTTCCACGTGCCGGCCTCATGGGCGAGCGGGCGGCCCTCGGCGTCGAAGTAGCGCAGACCCCCGTTGCCGAACGTGAACGCCGCCGACGACCCGTCCGGCGCGTTGGAGGACCGTCCGCTCGCGGTGAGGGGCGACCCCCCGACGCACGAGTCGACCTGCCACGTCGCCTGCACCTGGTACGGCGCGCTGCCCGCGCGCGGGCGCACTGTGGACCAGCCCGTCGCGGTGCCCCAGAACTCGTGGACGTAGCGCACCTGGATGACCGGATCGCGCCCGAAGACGCTCGTGCCCGGGCCCCAGCCCTGGAACTCTGCGCGGTTGCGGTTGGGGAGACGCTCGGTCGTCGTCGGCTCGTCGCGGATCACCCAGTCGGCCCGCTGCTCCGACACGTCCGGCCTGCCGTCGACGACGAACGTCCACCCCTCCGGCGCCCGGCCGGACTGGTGCGCCCGCACGGTCGCGGTCGCCTCTGCGTGCCCGAACGACGTGCCGTCCCACCACGATTCGACGCACATGCGGAAGGCGTACTCCTCGCCGTCGGCGAGGCCGGGGAACGTCGCCGTCTCGCCGTCCTCGAGCACGGTGCAGCGCCGGCCGTCCTGCACGATCCCGTAGCGCAGGCGCGATCCGTCGCCGTTCGCCGTCGCGGCGGCGCGGGCGGTCACGGTCGACGTGCCGTCCCCGTCGGACGCCGAGCTGAGTGTCAGCTGCGGCGAGAGCGGGCTGCCGATCCCGTTCGCCTGCACCGTCGCGGCCGCGCCGGACGCACTGCCTCCGAGGCCGGGAGGCAGGTCGAAGCGGGAGTACGGCGTCACCGTCACCGGCGACGAGGTGTTGCTTCCCACCCGGTAGGAACGAACGTCGACCCGCGTCTGGTTGGGGCCGACCGGCACGCGGATGACCTCGCCGGCGGGGCTGGAGATCTCGAGGCTTCCGGTCTCGGCCGTGTCGATCCCCTCGATGGCGAGCGAGACGACGCCGCCGGTGCCGTCGCCCGTGACGACCGGGGCGGCGGTGACGCTCTCCGGCCGCAGCGGGGCGTCGTAGGCCCACGCGACGGTGCGCACGCTCCCGCGCGACTCGCCGACGGCGTTGACGGCCCTGACCTCGTAGGTGCGCGGTTCGCCGTTCGGAGCGGAGATCGGCGGGCACACGCCGTCCGCCGAGCATCGCACGGCGTCCTGCCCGGCGGCACGGACCACGAAGCCCGACAGTCCGGGGTACGCCAGCCGCGCCTCACCGGGATCCACGCGGAGGGTCACCGTCTCGTCGGCATAGGCGGTCTGCACCAGGCTCGCCGGCGGCTTGGGGTACCCGAGCAGGTCCAGCATCACGCGGCCGTCCCGCTCCGAGTTCGTCACACGACCCTGCGCGTCGCGCACCGAGAAGGTCGCGGTGCACGTCGCCCCCGGGGCATCCGCCGTCCACGTCGCCGTGATGGACGTCGCCGACGCCACCTGGAAGCCCACGCCCGCGCACGCGCCGGTCGGCCGCACCGCGACGACCTCGAGCGGCGTCCGCGGCAGCGGGTTGACCTCGCCGCTCGCGCCGATCACCCCGATGGTGCACGAGCCGCCCGCGGCCTGCGAGCACTGCTGCACGACCGACCCACCCTGCGGGAGGGTGGACGGCGCGGCACCCACCCTCAGGATGAGGCGCGCGGGCGTCACCGAGGTGTGGCTGGTGATGGAGACGAGGACCGCCTCCTCCGAGCCCGGCAGGGCGCGATCGGCCCCCGTCACGGTGAGGACCGACCCCTCCTGCACGACGTCGAACGCGGTGCCGTCGTACTGGACGGCGTACTCGATGCCGGCCCAGTCCTCGCGCAGCTGCCACGTGGTCATGTTGCGCAGGTCGAACGAAGCCGTCTCGCCCGGCCCCACCGCGATGGAACCCGGGCGCAGCTCGGGCTGCGGATCGCGCGGAACGACGGTGAGGGGCACCGAGATGAGCGTCCAGTCCTCGTCGCCCACGAGGCGCACCGGCACCTGGCAGGCGTCGACCCACGGCGCGCCCGCCCCGGCGTCGTAGCGCACGGCCGTGCCCGATTCGACGGCGCACCGGGCCTCGGGGCGTGCCCCGGAGGCCCGCACGTCGCCGCCGACCTCCACGGCCGTGCCCCGCGGGCGGGCCACCAGGTCGCCCATGTCGAACGTGGTCGACTCCAGCTCCGCGACCTGGGCCGACGCGGCACCGGCGCGCAGCGTGAGCGCCACGTCGTCATCGCCCGGGACGCGGAGGAAGCCGTAGGTCACGACCTCGCCGGAGGTGCCCTGGCCGGTCACCGCGAAGGGGATCAGCCGCGTGGTCGCGGGCAGCTCGCCCCGCAGCCGGGAGCCGGTCACCGAGACGCCGCTCTGCGCGCCCCACAGCGAGACCTCGAGATCGCCGACGTCGCCGCCCGACCACGTCACCTTGCCCTCGAGCACGTCGACACCGCGGCGGAAGTCGTCGCGGGTCTCGACGGTGAGGACGGTGTCGGCCACGATCGGATAGTCCGGCACGCTCTCGCGCACGACGCGGACCACGATGAGTCCTCGCCCGGTGTTGCCCGACGACGACTCGACGTCGTAGAGGAACGACATCGTCCCCGGATCGTCCCCGGCCTCGATCACGACCGTGGTGTCGTCGGCCTCTGCGATCCGCTGCTCCAGGCGGGCGAACTCGGGATTCTCGCTGCCGTCGATCAACGTCGCGGGGACATCGGGACGGATGCCCGTCACCCGCAGCTCGCCCATCGTCGGGTCGACGTCGTTCGACAGCGGGCTGACCCGGATCGTGCTGCCCTCGCCCGCCTGCACCTGCACGTAGTCCGTGAAGGTCACCGGACTCGGGTTGGCCTCGCCGTCGAGGACGCCGACGCGCGCGGTGCCCTCGGCGGTGTCCCCGAACGCGTCGACCACGCGGTAGCGGAAGGAGACCTGACCGCTGTCGCCGGCCACGCTGGTGTACAGGATCGACGTCCCGTCCGCCGTGATGGTGGCCGCGCCCCGCTCGGGCTGCGACACGATGCGGTCGAGGGTGACGACGTCGCCGTCGGGGTCGGCGCCGAAGCCGTCGAACTCGATGAGCGCGGACTGGCCGCTCAGCACGCGCCCCTCCAGCGTGTCGGCCGCCGGTGCGCGGTTCGCGTCGTCGTCGATCACCCGCACCCGCACGACGGCGGTGTCGGCGAGCGCGGGCGCGCCCGTCGTGAACACCGAGTACTCGACGGCGTACTCCCCCGGCTCGCCGGGGGCGAGGTAGCGCAGCAGGTCGCCCGAGCCGAAGGCCAGCGCGACGTCGGTGGAGGACCGGACCGACGCGGCGTTGAGGGTCGGCCGTCCCCCGGCCGGGGAGATGTCGTTGTCGAGCACGGGGATGTCGATCTGCGCGCCCGCGCGCACCACCACGGTGTCGTCGACGGCGATCGGTGCGAGCTCGGGCGCGGGTGGGAGCAGATACACCGTCGCCTCGCCCGTCACGCTCGACCCGGCGTCCTCCGTGCCGTCGCTCACCACGTACGAGACGGTGCCGAGCCGGCCCGCCGCGCCGTCCGCGGTGGTGCCCGCCACCCGGAGGTGGTTCTGCCCCACGGCGTCGACGGACAGCGTGGCTCCGGCATCCGCTCTGGCGACCACGTCGCTCAGCAGCAGCACGCGCCGCGTCGGGTTGGAGACCGCATCGAACACCTCGAGGGTCGCGTCCTGCTGGGGGTGCACGAACGCCACCACCGGCGAGGTCGCGAGCTCCGCCGGGGCGTCCGCGGGCAGCAGCGTGATGCGCACGGTGCCGGTCGCCTCGCTGGTGCCGTCGGTGACCGTGAAGTCGACGCGGAAGGTGCCAGGTGTGCGCGCGCTGAAGTCGAAGGACGTCGAGCCGCCGATGACGGTCGCCGTCGCGGCGGCGTCGTCGAGCACGCGGACGGAGTCCAGCGACAGCATCCCCGCCGTGCCGGTGACGTGGTCGGCGACATCGACGGTGATCGCCGAGGCGACCGTGTCGGTGACGGCGAACGACTGGGCGGCCAGCTCCGGCTGCGGCGACACGGTGATCGTCAGGGCCTTCACCGTGGTGCGGCCGCGGGTGTCGGCCACGGTCACGGCCAGCTCGATCAGCTGCTCGCCGCCGTCCCCGCTGTCGCTGTGCTGATAGACCACCTCGCCGCCCGGCGTCGCCGCCACGCTGCCGGGTCCCGTCGTGTTCTGGACCGACAGCAGGAGCAGCGGGTCGCCCTCCGGGTCGACCCAGCCGGGCAGGACGGGGACGGTCACGGTCCCGCCGCGGGCGACCTCCGGCCGGGGCCATTCGACGAGGCAGCGCTCGACGCCGCACCACTCGGGGGCGGAGTCGGCGTCCGGGCCCGCTGCCGTGACCGTGACGGTGGTGGGCTCCGACGTCAGTCCCCCCTCGGTCGTGCCGTCCGTGACGGCGTAGGTGAAGGTCGCCGACCCGGTCGCACCGGGCTGCACGCGCACCGCGAAGCGCTGGCGATCGTCGGTGACCGTCACCGCGCCGAACGCCGGGTCGAGCCCGCTCACCGACTCCGGATCGATCGTGAGCACGTCCTCATTCGGGTCGTGGTCGTTCAGCAGGACCGGCAGCGACGCGAGGGTGCCGGCGCGGACGCCAAAGGCGTCGGGCTCCGCGATCGGCGGCTTCGGATCCAGCACGACCTGCAGCTGCTCCTCGCTCGGCACCGCCTCCGGATCGGTCCGGTCATCCAGGCTCCAGTCCTGGCTGGAGGCGATCAGCTCGCCGTCGGGCACCGACCACGCCCACCCCGACCGGGTGTCGTTAAGGATGACCGCGGAGCCGCTCGCCACGAAGACCGGCCGGATCTCGTCGCCGAGCTCACGCTGCCCGTAGTCCAGCAGGATGTCCGCGCCGTCCGATCGCCACAGCCGTCCGCCGGCATCCCCCTGTCCGAGCCATGCGGCGTAGGTCACGCCGTCGTGGGTGACCGGCTGCGCGGGCGTCCCCAGCACGACGCCGTCGGAGCCGCCGACCTCCCGGGTCATCGCGGAACCGTCGGCCGGCACCCGCACCAGGGCGGTCTCGTCGGCCAGATGCACCGCCGAGCCGTCGGGATCCGGGGCGCCGACCACGACGGCGCCGGTGGTGGGGGCGGGAGCGGGTCCGTCCTGGCCGCGCAGCCACACATCGCCGTCCTCCGTGTCGATCACGGCCCACGTGTCGCCGGCCGCGGTGATGGCAGGATCCCCCAGCCCGTCGGCGTCGAGGCGCTCCCGCTCGCGGACGTCGCCGGCGCGCACGTCGTAGCGCATCACCGAGTCGTCGTCGGATGAGTAGGCGAAGAGCATTCCCCGCGCATCGACGGCGATGGCATCCGCGGTGTACTGCGGTGCGTCCTCGTCGCCCGAGCGGAACGGATCGACCTGCACCGCGGTCCCGCTCGAGAGCCGCCCCGCGTACACGGCGCCCGAGTCGGTCAGATAGGCGACGTAGTCGCCGGCGGTCACCGCCTCGGTCGTTCCCGGCGGCGTCTTCTGCGACGACCGCAGCGCCTCCGCGTCGAGATCGGCCGGCATGGCCGCGTCGATGCGGGTCAGCGTGCTGTAGCTGTCGCTGAACAGGTACGCGGCCTCCCCCGTCTGCACGACCTGGTCGGGGTTGCTGATGCTGCGGACCGTGTCCAGCTCGCCGACCGAGGTGTTCACGCGGGCGTAGCGGCGGCCGTCGCCGGTCTGCAGCGCCCACACCGCGGTGTCGACGTCCGGCGTCTCCTGCGCGTCCAGCCCGGGCCATGCCACGCTGACCCCGATCACCGTCGCCACGACCGCGCCGGTCGCCACCAGCCCGGCGATCGTCCCGCGTCGCATCACAGCACCCCTGCGGCCAGGAGCGCCACCACGACGGCGCCGGCGCCCACGGCGAGACCGGCGCCGATGCCCACGACCCACGGCAGCACGGCAGCGGTGCGGCCGCCGGCGGGCGCCGAGATGTCGGTGTCCTCGTCGCGGGCGAGCGACGTGAGCTCGACCCCGCCGCGGACCTTGCGGGTGACCTCGCGGTCGACGCGCGAACGGGCGGGACCCCGCAGGCCCGAGTCCGCGAAGTCGACGGGGACGGATGCCGGCGCCCACTCGGTGCCGGGCACCTCCAGCGGCGTCGGCGAGAGGCCGAGCCCCGCCTGCACGTCGCGCAGCGCCTCGCCGAAGGCGCGGGCCGACTCGTAGCGGCGACCCGGATCGCGACTCATCGCACGGGCGAGGACGCTCTGCAGGGCGGGGGGCACGTCGGCGCGGGGGATCTCGACGTACGTGGCGCGCGCGATGCGGCGGCGGAGGAGCTCCTTGGTGTTCTGGCCGCGCTCGCGGCGCTCGAACGGGCTGTGCCCGGCCAGCAGCGAGTACACCGTCGCTCCCAGGCTCCACACCTCGCTGGCGACGGTGCCGCTGGTCTGCTCGGCGACGACCTCCGGCGCGCTCCACGGGATGGACATCGCGAGCACCTCGCCGCCGCTCCTGCGCTGCAGCGAGGCCGAGATGCCGAAGTCGGCCAGCACGGGAGTGCCGAACGTCGTGATGAGGATGTTGCTGGGCTTCACGTCGCGGTGGATGAGGCCCGCGCGGTGGGCGGATTCGAGGGCGCTGGCCATGCGCACCCCGATCGTCAGCACCTCCGCGACGGGGATCCGCTCGACGCGGTACCGCTGCGCCAGCGACCCCGGGCAGAACTCCATGACGATGTACGGCCGACCGTCGGCGGAGATGCTCGCCTGATACACGGTGACGATCGACGGATGCGCCGACAGATGCGCCAGGACGTCGGCCTCGGCGTTGAACATGCGCCGCAGCTCGGGGTCGCGCACGTCGCTGGGCAGCACCTTCACCGCGACGTTGCGGCGGGGCATGTCCTGCTCGTACAGGAAGACGTCGGCGAAGCCGCCCGAGCCGAGCGGCCGGATGTAGGCGAGGCCCGGGAGGATCGGAGGCGCCGAGGGGAGCCGTGTGGCCACCGCATCCCCCGTCCGCTCCTGTGCACGACCCGCGCCGCAGAGGCGGCAACAAACCTGGCCATGCTAACAAAACCACCTGCGCGTACCCGCGCTCCGCGCCCCGCCGTGTGGAGGGCATCCCCGCCGCCTGCGCCGCCCTTCGCGGAAGGGGGCGCCGTCAGTCCGGCCGGTGGCCGTCGCCCGGTTCGTGCGGGTCGAACGGCGCGTCGAGCGACTTCGTCAGATCGGCCAGCATGGCCTCGATCTGCGGCTCGACGAATTCGGCGATGGCCCCCTGGATCCGCAGCCGGTGATGCAGCAGGATCGTGCACACCTCGCGGCCGACCATGTTGGCGTAGTCGTCGGCCAGCCCCACCTCCTGACGGAGCGCCGCCTTGGCCTCCTCGCTCAGCGGCGGCAGCGCGGGCACGTCGGCGTCGGCCTCCTCGGCGAGCCCGGCGACGGTGAAGAGGAACGGGGCGCCCGGGAGGGGGTCGGGATCGAGCGGGAGACCCTCGAACTCGGGGTCGAGGCCTTCGGCGGGCCGGTAGCTGCGCGCGCGGTTGCGCGCCGCCTGCTGGTCGAGCTCGGCCTGCAGCATCGGGAGGTTCAGCGCGGTGTACTCGGCGACGGCACGATCGACGATCGTCTTGATCCGGGTCGAGAGCCCGTGCTGCACGCCGTGCGGGACGTCGGCCCCGATCCCCGCCGCCGACAGCACGGGGGACCCGAAGCACCGGCGGCACGGGGCCGTCCGGCCGCGGTGGGTGGCCGGCTCCCAGCGCGGCAGCCACGCCAGCCAGGCGTCCACCGCCTGGCTGACCTGGGTCTCGAGGGACCGCTCCACCTGCACAACGCTAGTACGAGGCCCTCGCGCGCGCCCGGATCCCGCGCTGACGTCGCGGTTCGGGCGGCGTCATTCGTCGTACTCGTCCTCCCACGGCCATCGCGGCCGCCGTGCCCGGGTGCGGACGAGGGCGATGCCCGACCACGCGCACACGAAGGCCGACGCGGCGACCGCCAGGCCGAACCAGGAGGTCGCGAGGCGGCCCGCCACCCCGGTCGCGACGCCGAGGTCGGCGCCGGTGAAGAGGGAGCCGAGCCACACCCCGCCGATGTAGGCCAGGAAGCTCGCGGCCGTCGTCCAGGCGGCGCCCCAGAAGGACGGATGCCGCTCCTCGGCCCTGCCGATGGCCGCCCACAGCCCGCCGGCGAAGGCGAGGAGCGCGCACACGACCCCCGCGATCCCCGGCACCTGCCCGAGGCCCGGTGTCGCGATGACGGCCTCCCCGGTGGCGAGGCTCGTCATGCCGAGCCCGAAGATGACCAGCGCGGCGAACGCCATGCTCGCGAAGGCGAGCGCGACCGGCGGCCGCACGGACCCGTGCGACTCCCCGCTCCCGCGGTCGGCGGTCATGCGGCCAGCCTACGTCGCCGCACGGACCGACGGGTGCGCGGCCGGCGTGCCGGCCACCGGCAGGCCGGGTGCTACACGCGGACGAGCTGCGGACCGGCCTCGAGCGTGCGCTCGTACTCCCGCTGCGCCTCGATGTTGAGCTCGGTGACGCGCTTGCCCCGCGACGCCACCCAGGCGCCGAACCAGATGGTGAGCTCGCGGCCGATGACGAACGCGGCGATGGCGAGCGGCGCGAGCAGCTCCGCGCCGACCAGCTCGGCGCCCCCGCGGGCGGTGAGCTCCCAGAACGGCGCCTGGAACAGAGCCCCCAGAATGTGCCCGCCGTACGCGGCGATGCCCACGAAGATGCCGAAGATGACCCACGCGCCCCAGCGGCCGCGGTTGATGATCGCGCCGAGCAGCCAGAAAGCGATGAAGAACACCACGGTCGGAATCCACAGCGACCATGTGGCGAGCGCCTCCAGGGCGGCGATCCCCACGTTCTGGATCGTGACGTCGCCGGTCACGGCACCGAAGCCGAGCCAGGCGGCGAGGTACAGGACGGCGAAGGCGAGCGCGGCGAGCAGCCCGATGGCGGCGGCCGCCGCGCGGTTTCCGCGCGGCCGCGGCGCCTCGGGCGCCTGCACGAAGATCGGCTGCGGGGCCGGCGCGGTCGCCCGCTCGTCGACGACGGGCTCGCTGGGCGTCACGACGGGCGCGGCCACAGCGGTCGGCGCCGAATCGGCGGCCGGCGCGGCGGTGTGGGAGCGGTAGTCCAGGGACGCCGCCTCCGGCGTGTCCCACGGGTCGGGCTCGGCGTCCTTCGGCGCGGCGGCGGTCGAGGCGGAGGCGGCCGGCGCGAGGCCGGCGTCCGTGGTCCGCTCGGACGAGGAGGCGAGGTCGTCGCCGCCCTCGGCGCCACGGGCGTCGGCGGAGGAGTCGGTGGCCGAGGCGTGCACGGCGTCGTCCTCGACGACGGCGCCGCGGCCGGCGGCCTCGGCTTCGGCGAGGCCCTCGTTGGCGCGACCGACGACGTCGTCGACGCCGCGAGGCTCATCCACGGGCTCGCCGTAGGTCGACTTGGGGTCACTCATCGCAGGCACTCCTCACGCAGGGCTGATCCCCGCAGAGGCAGAGTAGCCCGGGGCGGCGCGCATCCCGGGGAGGCGTGCCGTGCGTGTGCGGCGATTGGGTCGCGGCACGGCCGAGGCCCGGCGCGGTGCGGGGGGACCGCGGGACGGATGCCCCTACCCTGGCACCATGGCACCCCGGGCGACACGCGCCGCCGCAGCGGCGGCATCCGTCGTCTGTCTCGCTGCACTCGTCGCCTGCGCACCGGATCCGGGACCCTCAACGACCCCGCGTTCGGGTCGTCCGGCCCGCAGCCCGGCGGCGGCCTGATCTGCGTATGGCGCGACCCCGCCGCCGACACGACCGGCCTCATCACGACGATCACCTACATGTCGCGCGGCCCGGCGCTGGACATGCTCAACCAGCTCGGGGCCGAAGAGGGCTACGCCTGCTACACCCCGGTCGGCGGCACCCGATGCGAGAAGACCTGGCAGAACGAGACGTACCCGGTCACCGACGGGCGCACGCTGTTCTGGCGCGATGACATCCTCATCGACACCGTGTACTCGAATCTCGCGCCGAGCGGGTACACGGACGCCGTCGTGGCGAGCATCTTCCGCTGAGCCGGGTCATCCCCACACGGTGCGGTCCAGGCGCGGGCCGTAGTCCTCGGGGTGCCAGCGGGACGCGACGCTGACCAGCCACAGCCCGTCTCGGAGGGTGTGCTCCTCGAGGACGGCACCGTCCTCGAGGGTGCAGGTCAGCTGCTCTCCCGCGCGGCACGCGTAGCCGTCGCCCGAGAGCGCGGCCTCGGCGATCGACGAGGCCTCCGGGTCGATCTTCGCCAGCGTCGTGACGATCTCGCCGTCGTCGAACCGCCACGTGCAGGTCACGAGCACCTCGGGCGACGCCGCATCGGCGAATGCCGTCGCGGACGTGGCCGCCGGCGCAGCCGACTGGTCCAGGAGCGACCCGGGTCGCCACATGAGCTCGTTCCACAGGTCGTCGGCGTACAGCGTGCGGCAGTCGATCGCGGCCCCGCCCGCGGCCTCCTGAGCAGGGCTGAGCGCGGGGGTGGCCTGCGGCTGCGGGGACGTCGCGGCGCGCAGCGTGTCGCCCACCCAGGCGACCGCCACGGGGATCATCGGGAGCGACAGCCACACCAGCACGCCCAGCACCGCAGCGCACAGCAGTCCCGCGGGCACCGCGATCCACGAGTTGCGACCACCGACGCGCGCCATGGACCCCACCTTTCGACTCCACGGTAAGCCGGGGACGCGGATGGCGCGGCGCGGCGCGCGCGGAGCCCGAGGATGCCCTGACCAGCGGCGGGATCGGCGAGCGCGCCGTCGACCTCGCCCGCCTCGAGCGCGGGTCGGAGCGGGGGCGCGCGGGCGGCACAGCATACCCGTCAACCCCCCAGGTCACCACCCCCTCGTCGCGAGGCCCGATCCGACGGACGGTAGACGCCACGGCGGATCCCCCAGGACCGGCAGGCAGCCGGCCCGACGCCGCACGTGAGATGGAGGAGGAGCATGTCGACTTACGACACCGACCCGTACGCGAACCGGAGCACGAGCTCGGGCCAGGGCACCACGGGCTCGGGAGACATGAAGGAGCGCGCCGTCGAGACCGTCGCCGAAGTGGACGCGGGGGCGAAGCACGTCGCCGGTGTCGCCGGCGAAGAGGTGAAGGGCGTGGCCCACGACGCCAAGCGCGCCGCACGGGGGTTCTTCGACGAGACCCGCTCGCAGCTGTCCGACCAGGCATCGACCCAGCAGCACCGGGCCGCAGGAGCTCTCCGCAGCACGAGCGACGAGCTCCAGGGGCTCGCTTCGGGCACCGCCACCGGCTCCGGCGGGATGGCGACCAGCGCCGTTCGCGCGGTCGGTGAGCAGACCCGGCGCGTGGCCGACTGGCTGGAGCAGCGCGAACCCGCCGACGTGGTCTACGAGGTCCGCTCGTTCGCCCGCCGCAACACGGGCGCCTTCCTCGCCATCGCGGCCGGCGTCGGCGTCCTGGCTGGTCGCCTGACGCGCGCCCTCGTGTCCGACGCGCGCAGCGGGAACGGGACGCAGGGCACGCTGGCCGCCGCGCGACCGGCCTACGGCAGCGGGACGACGGTCGGCGCGACCGGCTCGGTGGCGGGCGCGACCGCGGCGGGCCTCGGCACCGGCGCGGGCGCCTACGAGGGCGACACGCCCATCGGCGACTCGCTCGCATCCGACCCGCTCACCGGTGACCCGCTGGCGGCGGGCGCCGACCCCGGTCTCACCGGCGGCGCCGACGAGTGGTCCGCGACGGGAGAGGAACGACGATGACGGACATGCCCACGCCGTCTCAGCAGAAGGCGGCCGAGACATCGCTGGGCGACCTGGTCGGCGAGGTCTCGCGTGACCTGTCGGCCCTCATGCACAAAGAGCTCGAGCTCGCCAAGGCCGAGCTCTCCGAGTCGGCCAAGCGCGCGGGCAAGGGCGCGGGCCTCCTGGGCGGAGCGGGATATGCCGGCCTCATGGCCGTGTTCTTCCTCTCTGTCGCCCTCTGGTGGGGGCTCGGAGACCTCATCGACAGCCTCGGCTGGTCGGCCGTCATCGTGGCCGTCCTGTGGGGCATCGCCGCCGCGATCCTCTACGCCGTCGGGCGCAAGCGACTGAAGACCGTGCAAGGGGCACCGAAGACGGTGGAGACCGTCAAGGAGATCCCCGAGGCGCTCAAGAGAAATCAGGAGAACCGATAATGAGCAACCCAGACCAGATCCGTGCCGAGATCGAGGTGACCCGTGACGAGCTCGGCCGCGACGTCGATGCGCTCGCCGACAAGGTGTCGCCCCCGAAGATCATGGAACGTCAGAAGACGCGCTTCCGCCAGCGGCTCGGCGACGTGAGGACCCGTGTGATGGGCGCAGCGGATGACGTGGGAAGTTCCGCGTCGTCGGCCGGCCACACCGTCGGAGACAAGCTGGGCGCCGCAGGGGACGCCGTGAAGGACCTTCCCGACAGGGCCAGGCAGCAGACCCAGGGCACCCCGCTCGTGGTCGGCCTCGTCACCGCCGGCGTCGGGTTCCTCCTTGCGAGCCTCATCCCCGCGACGAACGCCGAGCGCCGGTGGAGCACGCAGCTGCGCGACCAGGCGCAGCCGCTCGTCGACAAGGCCATGGATAAGGCCAAGGGCGTGGCCCAGGAGGTCGGCCAGAACCTCAAGGAGCCGGCGAAGGACGCCGTCAACGAGGTCAAGGACTCCGCCGCCGCATCGGCCGAAACCGTCAAGGACGAGGCGCAGCACACCGCCGAGCGCGTCAAGTCGAACGTGAAGGAGACCGCCTCGAGCGGCTCGTCCTCTACGCCCACGGCCCAGTATCCGACCGGACAGGGCCTCGGCTGAGGCATCCGTCCTGATCCGAGACAGACGAAGGGCCCCGGCTGATGCCGGGGCCCTTCGTCTGTCACCTCGGTGACGCAGATCTCGATACGGCGCTGGAGCGCCTACTCGATCTAGACCCGCCTCGCGTCAACGCTCGCTGGCGCTCGCATTGACCCGAGTCGCGTCTAGTTGTAATCGGTGGTGAAACCGTCGGTGGAGAAGCTGTCGAAGTCGACGTAGCTCAGGTCGGCGTCGGTGTACGCGCCGTCCGAGGCGAAGATGCGGTTGGGGTACCGCTCGGACTTCGCCTCCTCCGTCGCCTCGACCGAGACGTTGCGGTACTTCGCAAGCCCGGTTCCGGCGGGGATGAGCTTTCCGATGATGACGTTCTCCTTGAGGCCGACGAGCGGGTCGCTCTTGCCCTCCATGGCCGCCTGCGTGAGGACGCGGGTGGTCTCCTGGAACGACGCGGCCGACAGCCACGACTCCGTCGCGAGCGACGCCTTCGTGATACCCATCAGCTCGGGACGACCCGACGCGGGGCGCTTGCCCTCGGCCACGGCCTCGCGGTTCATGTTCTGGTAGCGCTTGAAGTCCACCAGCTCGCCCGGGAGCAGCGTCGTCTCACCGTGGTCGACCACGGTGACCTTGCGCAGCATCTGACGGACGATGACCTCGATGTGCTTGTCGTGGATCGGCACACCCTGCGAGCGGTACACGCCCTGGACGCCGTTGACGAGGTACTTCTGCACCTCACGGGCGCCCTGCACGCGCATGACCTCCTTGGGGTCCAGCGTGCCGACCTGCAGCGGCTGACCCACGGTGACGTGCTGACCGTCCTCGACCAGAAGCGTCGCGCGCTTGAGGACCGGGTAGACGTGCGGCTCGTCGCCGTTGTCGGGCGTGAGGATGACCTTCTTCGACTTCTCGGTCTCGTCGATCGTGATGCGGCCGTCGGCCTCGGCGATCGGCGACGCGCCCTTCGGGGTGCGGGCCTCGAACAGCTCCTGCACGCGGGGAAGACCCTGCGTGATGTCGTCTGCCGACGCCGAACCACCGGTGTGGAACGTACGCATCGTCAGCTGCGTGCCGGGCTCGCCGATCGACTGGGCGGCGATGATGCCGACCGCCTCGCCGATGTCGACGATCTTGCCGGTCGCGAGCGAACGGCCGTAGCACTTCGCGCAGACACCGACGGCCGAGTCGCACGTGAGCACCGAGCGGACCTTGATCGACTCGACGCCCGCCTCGACGAGCTTGTCGATGAGCACGTCGCCGACGTCCTCACCGGCCGAGGCGACGACGTCGCCCGACGGGCTCGTGGCGTCCGCCGCCAGCGTGCGGGCGAACACCGAGTTCTCGACGTTCGCGTCGCGCACTAGGGTGCCGGTCGAGTCGAAGGCCGCGATCGTGAACTCGAGGCCCTTGGTCGTGCCGCAGTCCTCCTCGCGGATGATGACATCCTGCGAGACGTCGACCAGGCGACGGGTCAGGTAGCCCGAGTCGGCCGTACGGAGGGCCGTGTCGGCCAGACCCTTGCGGGCACCGTGCGTCGCGATGAAGTACTCCGCCACCGACAGACCCTCGCGGTACGAGGAGATGATCGGACGAGGGATGATCTCACCCTTCGGGTTGTTCACCAGGCCTCGCATACCCGCGATGTTGCGGATCTGCAGCCAGTTACCACGGGCGCCCGACGACACCATGCGGTTGATGGTGTTGTCCTCGGGGAAGTTGTCGCGCATGGCCTTCTGGACCTCGTCGGTCGCCTCGGTCCAGATCTTGATGAGCTCCTGACGACGCTCGGCGTCGGTGGTGAGACCCTTCTCGAACTGACCCTGGACCTTCGCGGCCTGCTTCTCGTAGCCCGCGACGATCTCGGCCTTGTTCGGCGGCGTGAGGATGTCGCTCAGCGCGACGGTCACACCCGAGCGCGTGGCCCAGTAGAAGCCGGCGTCCTTGATGCGGTCGAGGGATGCCGCGACCTCCACCTTCGGGTACTCCTCGGCCAGCTTGTTCACGATCTGCGACAGCTTGCCCTTGTCCGCCTGCTCGCGCACGAACGGGTAGCCCTTGGGGAGCGTGTCGTTGAAGATCGCCTGGCCGAGCGAGGCGTCCACGAGACCGTGGCGCTCGTAGCCCTCGGGAGCCTCGCCCTCGAGGAAGGCCAGACCCGGGATGCGGATGCGGACCTTCGCCTGCAGGTCGAGGGTGCCCTCGTCCTTGGCCAGGATGGCCTCGCCGACCGACCCGAACACGCGGCCCTCACCGGCGGCGCCCTCCTTGACCGTGGTCAGGTGGTGCAGGCCGATGATCATGTCCTGCGAAGGCAGGGTGACCGGGCGGCCGTCCGACGGCTTGAGGATGTTGTTCGAGGCGAGCATCAGGATGCGGGCCTCGGCCTGGGCCTCGACCGACAGCGGCAGGTGCACGGCCATCTGGTCGCCGTCGAAGTCCGCGTTGAACGCGGCGCAGACGAGCGGGTGCAGCTGGATGGCCTTGCCCTCGACGAGCTGCGGCTCGAAGGCCTGGATGCCGAGGCGGTGGAGCGTCGGTGCGCGGTTGAGGAGCACGGGGCGCTCGCGGATGATCTCCTCGAGCACGTCCCACACCTCGGGACGCGTGCGCTCGACGGCGCGCTTGGCCGCCTTGATGTTCTGCGAGTGACCGAGGTCGATCAGGCGCTTGATCACGAACGGCTTGAACAGCTCGAGCGCCATCTGCTTGGGCAGACCGCACTGGTGGAGCTTGAGCTGCGGGCCGACGATGATGACCGAACGGCCCGAGTAGTCCACGCGCTTGCCGAGCAGGTTCTGACGGAATCGGCCCTGCTTGCCCTTGAGCATGTCGGACAGCGACTTCAGCGCACGGTTGCCCGTGCCCGTGACCGGGCGGCCGCGGCGGCCGTTGTCGAACAGCGCGTCGACGGCCTCCTGCAGCATGCGCTTCTCGTTGTTGACGATGATCTCGGGGGCACCGAGGTCGATCAGGCGACGGAGGCGGTTGTTGCGGTTGATCACGCGACGGTAGAGGTCGTTGAGGTCGGAGGTCGCGAAGCGACCACCGTCCAGCTGCACCATCGGGCGCAGCTCCGGCGGGATCACCGGGACGACGTCGAGCACCATCGAGGCGGGGCTCATGCCCGTCGCCAGGAACGAGTTGACGACCTTCAGGCGCTTGATCGCACGGATCTTGCGCTGGCCCTTGCCCTCCGAGATCTGCAGGTGGAGGCTGTCGGCCTCTGCCTGCAGGTCGAAGCTCTCGAGGCGGCGCTTGATCGACTCCGCGCCCATGTGGGCCTCGAAGTACTGACCGAAGCGGTCCTGCAGCTCGTGGAAGATCTCGTCCTCGCCCTTGAGCTGGCCGACCTCGAGGTTGCGGAAGTCGTCCCACACCTTCTCGAGACGCGTGACCTGGTCATCCGCGTTCTTGCGGATGGCGGCCATCTCCTTCTCGGCGGCGTCCTTGACCTTCTTCTTCTGGTCGGCCTTGGCGCCTTCCTCCTCGAGCGCGGCGAGCTCCTCCTCCAGCTTCTGGAGGCGGGCGGCCACACGCGCGTCGCGGCGGTCGGCGAGCGTCTTCAGCTCGAGGCGGATGTTGCTCTCCTGCGTCGCGAGGTCGCGGTGGCGCGCCTCCTCGTCGACCGAGATCACCATGTACGCGGCGAAGTAGATGACCTTCTCGAGGTCCTTCGGCGCCATGTCGAGCAGGTACCCGAGGCGCGAGGGCACGCCCTTGAAGTACCAGATGTGCGTGACGGGCGCGGCCAGCTCGATGTGACCCATGCGCTCGCGGCGCACCGAGGACTTGGTGACCTCGACGCCGCAGCGCTCGCACACGATGCCCTTGAAGCGGACGCGCTTGTACTTGCCGCACGCGCACTCCCAGTCACGGGAGGGGCCGAAGATCTGCTCTCCGAAGAGGCCGTCCTTCTCGGGCTTCAGGGTGCGGTAGTTGATGGTCTCGGGCTTCTTGACCTCACCGTAGGACCAACGACGGATGTCGTCGGCTGTGGCCAGGCCGATGCGAAGCTGATCGAAAGTGGTTGATTCGAGCACTGGTTCTCCTGTGTCGGAAATTCGTTCGTTACCTGGCGCGCTTAGATCTCGTCGATCGACGACGACTCGAAGCGGCTGGAGATGTTGATGCCGAGCTCTTCGGCGGCGCGGAACGCCTCGTCGTCGGTGTCGCGGAGGTTGACCGACGTGCCGTCGGCCGAGAGGACCTCGACGTTCAGGCAGAGCGACTGCATCTCCTTCATGAGCACCTTGAACGACTCGGGGATGCCGGGCTCCTGGATGTTCTCGCCCTTGACGATCGCCTCGTAGACCTTGACGCGGCCGAGGATGTCGTCGGACTTGATCGTGAGGAGCTCCTGGAGCGCGTACGCGGCGCCGTAGGCCTCGAGGGCCCACACCTCCATCTCACCGAAGCGCTGACCGCCGAACTGCGCCTTACCACCGAGCGGCTGCTGGGTGATCATCGAGTACGGGCCCGTCGAGCGCGCGTGGATCTTGTCGTCCACCAGGTGGTGCAGCTTCAGGATGTACATGTAGCCGACCGAGATCGGAGCCGGGAACGGCTCGCCGGAGCGGCCGTCGAACAGCTGCGTCTTGCCCGACGAGTCGATCAGGCGCTCACCGTCGCGGGTGAGGTTCGTCGAGTCCAGCAGACCCGCGATCTCCTCCTCGAAGGCGCCGTCGAACACGGGAGTGGCGACCTTCGTGCCGGGAGCGGCCTCGCGGGCGCCCTCGGGCAGGCGTGCGGCCCACTCGGGGTTGCCCTCGACCTTCCAGCCCTGCTTCGCGACCCAGCCGAGGTGGGTCTCGAGGACCTGGCCGAAGTTCATGCGGCCCGGGATGCCGAGGGGGTTCAGGATGACCTGGACCGGCGTGCCGTCCGCAAGGAACGGCATGTCCTCGACCGGGAGGATCTTCGCGATGACGCCCTTGTTTCCGTGGCGGCCGGCGAGCTTGTCGCCCTCGGTGATCTTGCGCTTCTGGGCGATGTAGACCACGACCCGGCGGTTGACGCCCGAGCCGAGCTCGTCGTCGCCGTCCTCGGCGTTGAACTCCTTGACCGCGATGATCGTGCCCTGCTCGCCGTGGGGGACCTTGAGCGACGTGTCGCGGACCTCGCGGCTCTTCTCGTTGAAGATCGCGCGGAGCAGGCGCTCCTCGGCCGAAAGCTCGGTCTCGCCCTTCGGCGTGACCTTTCCGACCAGGATGTCGCCCGGACGGACCTCGGCGCCGATGCGGATGATGCCGCGCTCGTCGAGATCCTTCAGCAGGTCGGGGCTGACGTTGGGGAGGTCACGGGTGATCTCCTCCTTGCCGAGCTTCGTGTCGCGGGCGTCGACCTCGTACTCCTCGATGTGGATCGAGGAGAGGGTGTCGTCCTTCACCAGGTCCTGGCTGAGGATGATCGCGTCCTCGAAGTTGTGGCCCTCCCACGTCATGAACGCCACGAGGAGGTTCTTGCCGAGGGCGAGCTCGCCGTCCTCGGTCGCGGGACCGTCGGCGATGACCTCGCCGGCCTCGACGCGCTCGCCGGCGGAGACCACGACGCGCTGGTTGTACGACGTGCCCTGGTTGGAGCGGTCGAACTTGCGGAGGAAGTAGTCCTGCGTCCCGCCCTCGTCGAGCTGGACGGTGACGACGTCGGCCGAGACCTCGACGACCACGCCGGCCTTGTCGGCGGTGACGACGTCACCGGCGTCGATGGCCGCGAAGCCCTCCATGCCTGTGCCGACCACCGGCGACTCCGAGCGGAGCAGCGGCACGGCCTGACGCTGCATGTTCGCACCCATGAGGGCGCGGTTCGCGTCGTCGTGCTCGAGGAACGGGATGAGCGAGGTCGCCACCGACACCATCTGGCGCGGCGAGACGTCCATGTAGCCGATCTCCTCCGCGTGGAAGAGGTCGACCTCGCCACCCTGGCCGCGACGGGCCAGGACGCGGTCCTGGGCGAAGCTGCCGTCGGCCTTCAGCTCGACACCGGCCTGCGCGACGATGTAGTCGCTCTCCTCCGAGGCGGTCAGGTAGTCGATCTGGTCGGTGACCTTGCCCTCGACGACGCGGCGGTACGGCGTCTCGATGAAGCCGAACGCGTTGATGCGCGCGAACGAAGCGAGCGAGCCGATGAGGCCGATGTTCGGGCCTTCCGGGGTCTCGATGGGGCACATGCGGCCGTAGTGCGACGGGTGGACGTCGCGGACCTCGACGCCGGCGCGCTCACGCGACAGACCGCCGGGGCCGAGAGCCGAGAGGCGGCGCTTGTGGGTCAGGCCCGCGAGCGGGTTGTTCTGATCCATGAACTGCGACAGCTGCGACGTTCCGAAGAACTCCTTGATCGCGGCGACGACGGGGCGCACGTTGATCAGGGTCTGCGGCGTGATCGCCTCGATGTCCTGCGTGGTCATGCGCTCGCGGACGACGCGCTCCATGCGCGACAGACCGGTGCGGACCTGGTTCTGGATCAGCTCGCCGACCGCGCGGATGCGGCGGTTGCCGAAGTTGTCGATGTCGTCGACGTCGAGGCGGATCTCCACCTGCTTGCCGCCGCGCACGCCGTCGAAGGTCACGTCGCCGCGGTGCAGGCGGACGAGGTACTTGATCGTCGCGACGATGTCGTCGACCGTCAGCACCGAATCGGTGAGCGGCTTGTCGAGACCGAGCTTGTGGTTGATCTTGTACCGGCCGACCTTGGCGAGGTCGTAGCGCTTCGGGTTGAAGTAGAAGTTGTCCAGGAGCGCGCGGGCGGCCTCGGCGGCGACCTGCTCGCCCGGACGGAGCTTGCGGTAGATGTCGCGGAGCGCGTCCTCCTTGGTGAGGATCGTGTCCTTCGAGAGGGTCTCCTCGATGGAGTCGAAGCCGGCGAACTCGGCGAGGATGTCCTCGCTGGTGAGGCCGAGCGCCTTGAGGAAGACGGTGACGGACTGCTTGCGCTTGCGGTCGATGCGGACGCCGACCTGGTCGCGCTTGTCGATCTCGAACTCGAGCCAGGCACCGCGGGACGGGATGACGCGCGCCGACACGATGTCCTTGTCGGACGTCTTGTCGGGGGTCTTGTCGAAGTAGACGCCGGGCGAGCGGACGAGCTGCGACACGACGACGCGCTCGGTGCCGTTGATGATGAACGTGCCCTTGTCGGTCTGGAGCGGGAAGTCGCCCATGAAGACCGTCTGGGTCTTGATCTCACCGGTCTGGTGGTTCATGAACTCGGCCTCGACGTAGAGCGGGGCGGCGTACGTCTTGCCGCGCTCCTTGCACTCCTCGATGGAGTACTTCTCGGGCTCGAGGTAGGGGTTCGTGAACGAGAGCTGCATCGTCTCGCTCAGGTCCTCGATCGGGGAGATCTCCTCGAAGATCTCCTCGAGCCCCGAGACCTCGGGCACGTCGGTGCGGCCGGCGGCCTGGGCCTCGGCGACGCGCGCCTTCCAGGCCTCGTTGCCGACGAGCCAGTCGAACGACTCGGTCTGCAGCGCGAGAAGGTCGGGGACCGTCAGCGTGTCGGAGATCTTGGCGAACGAGAGGCGGGATGCTCCGCGTCCGTTCTTAGGGGTGGTGGTGGGGTTGGATGCGTTGCGCGCAGCAGCCAAGGGGATTACCTCCGTGGGCCCGTGTCGGGCTCGTTTCCTTGTCGTCAGGTGGAGTGCTCAGTCGTCCCCGAAGCCCGCGCGGCACTCCTCACGTGAACGAGAGGGGGCGCAGGCACAGCCGACCACCATATGAGGGCAGGGGGAATCCAAGAGCGCAAAGACCAACTATACGTCGCATGACGCGCCGTGTCCACTCGGATTCTTGAAAACTTCCGGATGCTGCGGTATAAGCCCGGGAGGACGCGGGACGGCCGCCCTTCCCCGCAGGGAAGGACGGCCGTCGGCGCGGACTGCTCACCCCTCCGGCGGCGCCTCCATGTTGCCGCGGCAGGCCATGCCCGGGTTGAAGCCGGCGACGTGGGCGTTCACGCCCGGGCCCTTCATGAAGATGCCGAAGCTCTGCACGCCCTTGTAGCCGTTCTTCTGGTTGCCCCGCTCTGCGAGCATGTCGTCGTCGAAGGCGGGGTTGTAGAACGGCGAGTCCATGGGGTTCTCGATCGAGTCGATCGTGTCCTGCCCCGAGAAGGCGCACTCCGACGAGGCGTTGCCCGCCCCCGGAATGGGATCGCCGTTCCCGTTCACCTCACCGGCCATCGCGGCTCCGCCGCTTCCCAGCACCAGCCCGATCGCGACGACCGCGCACGCCAAAGACTTCCTCATAGGTTTCCCCTCCCAGTTGATCTCGCCCGACGAACCCCAGGTCCGAGCGGCCGGCGTCCACTCCGACGCCGTATTCGCCGGACCATACTCCTGCCCCGGCCCGAGGGGAAGAGAAGCGCCTGAACACGAACACCGCGGCACTGCTTGGCGAAGCCTGAGCCCGCAATGATGGCGGATTTCCCAGGATGGGGCCAATATATGCACATGACTGGGGTGGGACACCCCGTGATCCGCACGCCCGACCAGCGGATCCGGGTGTTCGTGAGCTCGACGCTGCGCGAGCTCGCGGAGGAGCGCGAAGCAGTGCGGTCGGCCATCGAGCGCCTTCGACTCGCGCCCGTGATGTTCGAGCTGGGCGCCAGACCCCACCCGCCCCGCGACCTGTACCGCTCCTACCTCGCCCAGAGCGACGTGTTCGTCGGCATCTACGGCGACAGCTACGGCTGGGTCGCCCCCGACGAGCACGTCTCCGGACTCGAAGACGAATACAACCTCGCCCCCCGCGAGATGCCCAAGCTCATCTACGTCAAAGACACCGACACCCGCGACGACCGCCTCAAAGAGCTCATCTCCCGCATCCAGGCCGACGACACCGCCGCCTACCTCCACTTCCACTCCGCCCAGGACCTCGAAGACCAGGTCGCCGGCGACCTCGCCATGCTCCTGGCCGAACGCTTCGATCAGTCCCGCAGGCCGGAGCCGATCAGCGTGTCCACCGCCCCGCTCGCCGCCCGCGTGCCCGCGCCGTACACCGAGACGATCGGACGAGGGGGCGAGCTCGCCGAGATCCGGGCCCTCCTGGCGGGCGGCCTGCATCGGGTGGTGAGCCTCATCGGCCCGGGAGGCATCGGCAAGAGCCGGCTCGCGATCGAGGCGGCGCACGCCAACGCCGACCTCTTCCCCGACGGGGTGTACTTCGTGCCGCTGGAGAGCGTCATCGAGCCGGGGCTGCTGCTTCCGACGATCGCATACGTGCTCGGCGTCCGCGACACCGGCGCCGCTGCGCTCGAGGAGCGCATCGCCCAGGCGGTCGCCGACCGGCACGTGCTGATCGTGCTCGACAACTTCGAGCAGATCGTCGAGGAGGCCCCGGTGCTCGTGCGCCTCTACACGCTCGCGCCTCGCGCCTGCTTCCTGGTCACCAGCCGGACGGTCCTGCGCATCCGGGGCGAGCGGGTGTTCGAGGTGGAGGCGCTGGAGACGCCCCGCGAGGACGTCCCGTCGAGCCTCGCCCAGGCGGAGGCATCCGCCGCCTGTCAGCTCTTCGCGGAGCGGGCCGCAGTGGCGCTCCCCGGCTTCACGCTGACCACGGACAACGCGGCCGACGTCATCGAGATCTGCCGGCGGCTGGAGGGCCTGCCGCTGGCGATCGAGCTGACGGCGGCCAAGATCCGGCTGCTCTCGCCGCACGACATCGCCGAGCGTCTCGGGCGGAGCCTGCCGCTGCTGTCGACGTCGGTGCGCGACCTGCCCGACCGGCATCGCACGATGCGGGCCACCATCGACTGGAGCGTCGGGCTGCTCGACGCCGAGCAGCGCGCGATGCTCGAGGACCTCGGGGTCTTCGCCGCGCGCTTCACCCTCGAGGCGGTCGAGGCACTGGGCGCGGGGCGCTCGTGGGGAGAGCAGGCTATCGAGACGCTGGCCGCTCTCATCGACGCCTCGCTCGTCCAGCGGGTCGAGTCCGGAGGCCGGACGGTGTTCTCGCTGCTGGTGATCGTCCGCGAGTACGCCGTCGACCTCCTCGAGTCCCGCGGGGCCGCCGACGAGATGCGCAACGCCCACGCGGACTACTACCTCGACCTCGTGAAGCGGATCGCGCCGCGGCTGCGCGGCTCCGAGCAGATCGCCGCCGTCGCCGACCTCGGGCTCGAGGTCTCGAACCTCCGTGCGGCGGCCCGCCACCTCGTCCAGGCGGGACGGCTGGACGACGCCGGCGACTTCGCGTGGACGCTCCTGGCGTACTGGTGGATCTGCGGCTTCTTCGCCGACGTCGGGCTGTGGATGCAGGAGCTGATGGCCGCACAGCTTCCCATCACGCCCCGCACCCGCGCTATCGCCATGTTCTTCCCGCTGTGGGCGGGAATGTGGCAGCGCCCGAGCGACCAGGTGGTCGACGGGCTCGGCGAGTCGGTGCGGCTGTTCCTGGAGTCCGGCGACGAGCAGTCCGCCGCCATGGCCCTCGCCGCGCGGGCGTCCACGCGGATGCAGTTCCCCGACCTGGATCCCGAGGTCGCACGTGGCGAACTGCACGACGCGATCACCACGCTGCACGCCGTGGGGGACAGCTGGGCGGAGTCCCTGGCGGAGACGGTTCTCGGCCAGCTCGGCATCGTGGTCGGCGACATACCGGAGGGCATGAGGCACTTCGATCGGGCCGTGGAGATCGCAGATGCCGCCGACGACGCCTTCACGCGCGTCGTGTCCGGCAACAACCGCGCGCGCCTGCGGTTCCTCCTCGGCGAGCGGGATGCCGCCGAGGAGGAGTTCATCCTCACGCTGTCGCTGTCGATCCGGCTGCACTTCGTCGACGGCGCCACGTACGGGATCGAGGGGATGTGCGCCGTGGCGGCGGTCCACGGCGACGGCTGGCGTGCCGGCGCCCTCGCGGCGGTGGCCGAGACGATCCGCGAGTCGACCGGCATCTACGACATCGCCGGGTTCGCCATACACCTCGAGCCGCTCGCGGCGCTCCGCGAGGCCGACCCTGCGAGCGTCGAGGCCGGCGAGCGCGCGGGCAGGGAGATGAGCCTGGCCGACGCCATCGCGATCGCGATCCCCGATGCCGACGCGCGCGTCGCGCAGAGGGTGCCCTCGTGGTGACGAGCGGGCAGCAGCATCCGGTGATCCGCACGCCCGATCAGCGGATCCGGGTGTTCGTGAGCTCGACGCTGCGCGAGCTCGCGGAGGAGCGCGACGCAGTGCGGTCCGCGATCGAACGGCTGCGCCTGGCACCGGTGATGTTCGAACTCGGCGCCAGACCCCACCCGCCCCGCGACCTGTACCGCTCCTACCTCGCCCAGAGCGACGTGTTCGTCGGGATCTACGGCGACAGCTACGGCTGGGTCGCCCCCGACGAGAACGTGTCCGGACTCGAAGACGAATACAACCTCGCCCCCCGCGGCATGCCCAAGCTCATCTACGTCAAAGACACCGACACTCGCGACGACCGCCTGAAAGAGCTCATCTCCCGCATCCAGGCCGACGACACCGCCGCCTACCTCCACTTCCGCAATGCCCAGGACCTCGAAGACCAGGTCGCCGGCGACCTCGCCATGCTCCTGGCCGAACGCTTCGACGAGTCGAAGGCGCCGGTGACCTCCGAGCCGGATTCCCGGCCGAACCTCGTCGGGCGGGTGCCCGTGCCGTACACGACGACCATCGGGCGCGAGGACGACATCGACGCGGTGCGCACGCTGCTCTCGCGGGGGAGCGATCGCGTCGTGAGCCTCATCGGGCCCGGCGGCATCGGCAAGAGCAGGCTGGCGATCGAGTCCGCGCTCGCGTGCGCGGACCTGTTCCCCGACGGGGTGTACTTCGCCCTGCTGGAGGGCGTGCTCGAGCCCGGACTGCTGCTCCCGACGATCGCCTACTACCTCGGCATCCGCGACAACGGCGAGACCGCGCTCGAGGAGCGCATCGCACTCGCGCTCGAGGACCGGCGGGTGCTGATCGTGCTCGACAACTTCGAGCAGATCGTGGATGCCGCACCCGTCCTGGTGCGGCTGTACACCGTCGCCCCGACGGCGACCTTCCTCGTCACCAGTCGCATCGTGCTGCGGATCCGCGGCGAGCGCGTCTACGAGGTGCCCCCGCTGACGACGCCGGCCGGCGACCGCCCCGCGAGCCTGGACCGGACCACGCGCACGGCGGCGGTCTCGCTGTTCGTCGACCGGGCCCGCGCGATCGACCCCCACTTCGACGTCACCCCCGCCAACGCGAACGACCTCGCCGACATCTGCCGCCGGCTGGAGGGACTGCCGCTGGCGATCGAGCTCGCGGCGGCGAAGGTGCGCATCCTCAGCCCCGCCGGCATCGCCTCACGCCTGGAGCAGAGCCTGCCGCTGCTCACCGCGGCCGTGCGCGACCTGCCCGAACGGCACCGCACGATGCGAGCGACGATCGACTGGAGCGTGAGCCTGCTCCCCGACGCGCAGCGCGCGCTCCTGGAGGATCTCGGCGTGTTCGCGACCCGGTTCACGCTGGAGGCGGTCGAGGCGCTGGGCGCCGGCCGCTCCTGGGACGGCGAGGCGCTCGATGCGCTGGCCTCGCTGGTCGACGCCTCCCTCGTCCAGCAGGCGGAGCTGGGCGGACGCCGCGTGTTCTCGCTGCTGGCGATCGTCCGCGAGTACGCCGTCGGCCGCCTGAAGGAGCGCGGCGACGCCGACGAGGTGCGACGCGCCCACGCCGACCACTACCGCGCCCTCGTCGCGCGCATCGCGCCCGACCTCGGCGGCCCCGGGCAGGCCGAAGCGGTCGCGCGGCTGGGGCTCGAGCTGCCGAACCTCCGCGCGGCCGTCCGGCACCTCGTGTACACGGACCGCCTCGACGACGCCGGCGACTTCGCGTGGAGCCTGCTGATCTACTGGTGGATCTCGGGATTCTTCGCCGAGGTGAGGGTGTGGATGCTGGAGCTGCTCGAGAAGCAGCACGAGCGGCCGATCACACCGCACACGCGGGCGATCGCGTGGTTCTTCGCCCTGTGGGGCGAGATGTGGCAGCGACCCAGCGAGCAGGTGGTCGCGGGACTGGGCGAGTGCGTGCGGCTGTTCACCGAGTCCGGGGACGAGGATGCCGCCGCGATGGCGCTCGCGGCCCGGGCGACAGCGCGTGTGCAGTTCTCCCCGCTCGACGCCGACAAGGCCGAGTCCGAGCTCCAGCAGGCGGTCGTGACGCTTCGCGAGCGCGGCAACACGTGGGCGGAGGCGATCACGGAGGTCTCGCTCGGCCGCATCTCGTGGGTGCGGGGCGCCGCGGACGACGCCCGCGCGCACTTCGACCGCGCGACCGCGGTGGCCGAGGCAGGCAGCGACCTGTTCACGACGTCCGTGGCGGGCAATCTCCGCGCCCGGCTCAACTTCCAGCTCGGCCGCATCGAGGAGGCCGAGCGCGAGTTCGTGCACACGCTGCTGGTCTCCGTCGGGCTCCACTACGAGGAGGGCGTCGCCTACGGGCTCGAGGGCGTCTGCGCCGTCGCCGCCGCCCACGGCGAGGCGTGGCGCGCCGCGGCGCTTGCGGTCGCCGCCGGCGAGATCCGGCGGCGCATCGGCATCTTCGACGTCGAGGCGTTCACCGTCCACACGCCGTATCTCGAGATCCTCCGCGGGCGCGACCCGCAGAGCGTGGCTGCGGGCGAGGCCGCCGGCGCCGAGCTGACGGTGGCCGAGGCGGTGCAGCTCGCGCTGTCGGAGGAGGAGTTCCAGGCCGTCGCCGACAGGCTGCAGGCCTGGTAGGCCGGATGCCGCATCCCTCGCGGTGGCGGCATCCGCTCTCCCGGTGTATCAGCCGCGCGTTCCGGGGACTCTGGTGCGGCAGGGAGCGTGCTCGTATGCTGTGCACCGACTGCGCTCCTCGGATCGCAGGGGTGACGGCGCTCGTGGGGAATCGGGTGCCGGAGCGAGGGGGTCGAGATGGCTCTGATTCCGGATGCGCCGCGCGCCGTCGTCGACGTCGCAGGCGATGCCGACGCCGTGGCGGCGCACGTCCAGCCGCACCCGGATGCCGCACCCGACCATCGCGGGATCACGACGCTGGCCGACGCCACGGTGCGCGGGCTCACCGGCGGCACGGTGACGGTCCGCGTGCGCGGGTCGGACCACTTCCGCTACGCCGCCATCGTGGTGCAGGGCGGGAGAGCGCGGTTCCTCCCCCTGGCGCCGCGCGAGGACGGCTTCGCCGTCGAGCTCGCGGTGGAGGCCGGCGAGGTGATCCACCTGACCGTCGTCGCCGGCGCATCCGAGGGCGCGATGAGCAGGCTCGAAGCGGACGTCGACAGCGGCGGGATGGGGATGGGCGGTGGCCCGGAGTCCGCCGCCGAGCCCCCGCCGCCGCCGGCGATGCACGAGGTGCCGGAGTTCGCGCCCGACGAGGAGTTCGCCCCCGACGGGGAGTTCGAAGGCGGCGGCATCGGCGGCCGCGGGGTCGGCAGCCGCTCCCCCGGACTCGCTCCCCCGCCCGACCTGCTGCCCGCGCCGTCGGCGCCGCCCGCGCCGGCACCGCCCGCGATGGCGCCGCCTCCCGGCCGGACCGTGTCGGGCGGCGGCACCGCTCCCGCCGGCTCGCTCGACGGCGCAGAGCCGGTGCCGGCGTTCGTCGACGCCGAGGTTCCCGCGCAGGTCGTCGAGGGTGTCGCGTTCGACGCCGTCGTGCGGCTGTCGCTCACCGAGCTCGCACCGACGAGAGGCACCTCGCGCAAGAAGGCCACGGCCCGCTTCGACCCCTCGCGGGACATCGAGGTGGGCGTGCAGCTGCGGGGCTTCGCGTTCGCGGACGGCACCCCGGCCGTCGTCACGACGACGCTGCCCTCGAGCGCCGACGAGCCGCGCCGGCTGGTGTTCCGGCTCGTCCCGGAGGAGCCCGGGCGCGGCCACATCACCGTCACCTTCACGCAGCCGCCGGGCGTCACCCCGCTGGCGGTGCTCGCGGTGAGCGCCGCGATCCTGCCGGCCGACGAGGCGCCCGACGACCCGGCGCCGGATCCTCGGCTGGTCGAGGCATCCGTCGCCGTCCCGCCCCGCGAGATCGCCGACCTTCCCACCATCGCCGTGGACGAGACCATCTCGCGCGGCAGGTCGGAGCTGGCCATCACGGCGAAGATCGGGCGGACGGTGAAGCGGCACGTCGTCCGCCTGGACGACAAGCCGGCCTACGTGGAGGGCGTGTACGCGGAGCTCGCGCGGATCCGCCGCGAGTTCGTGGCCGAGGCCGAGGACGACCCGGACGAGGCCGCCGAGACCGTCCGGCGCGAAGTGCGCTCGCTCGGCGCCCGGATCGCCGAGGAGCTCCTCGGCGACGAGATCAACGAACTGCTGTGGCGCAAGCGCCGCCGCCTCTCGCAGGTGGTGCTGCAGACCTCGGGGGAGCTCGACATCCCGTGGGAGATCGTCCATCTGGTGCCGGTGGGGACGCAGCGCCCCGACCCCGACCGGTACTTCCTCGGCGACCTCGGGCTCATGCGCTGGATGTACGGGACGCCGCGGCCGACCGTGGTCCCCGTGGATGCCGGCCGGGTCCTGGCGATAGCGCCGGAGTACGTCAATCCGGACTATCGCCTGCCGCGTGCGGGCGAGGAGGTGTCGGCGCTCGGCACTCTCCTCGCCACCGCGCCCCGCTCCGCCTCGGATCCCGCCCAGCTGCGGGATGCCATCACCGGCGGCTTCGATCTGCTCCACTTCGCCGGCCACGGCCGCTGGCGCGACGCGGCCCCGCTCGGCCAGGAGATCGCCTTCGCCACCTGGTCGGAGGACGACGACGGCTCCGGCGCATACACCGACTCGGATGCGCGGCGGGACCTCCCCGAACCCGACGGCGTGCAGGCCACGGCATCCGCCCCGTTCGTCTTCCTGAGCGCGTGCGACGTCGGCCGGCTGCGGTCGGGGGCGACCGGGCTGGGCGGCTTCGCCGAAGCGTTCCTGCGCGGCGGCGTCGGCGTCTTCATCGGGTGCTCGTGGGCCGTCCGCGACGACGTCACCGCCGCCTTCGTGCGCACCTTCTACGAGCAGACGCTGCGCGAGCACGCCACGCTCGGCGAGGCGGTCCTGGCCGCCCGCCGTGCCGCCCGCGAGGCGGGAGACCTGACGTCGCTCGCCTTCACCGTGTTCGCCGATCCTCGCGCGAGGCTCGAGCCCCGCTGACCGCCGCCGACCGAAGTCGGCTCACCGCACCACCGCCACTCGAACAGACAGGACGTGACACCATGGCCGACACGACCACCGCCGCCCGCGCCGCGGATCTCCGCCCCGCCGACCTCGCGGCGCTCCGCAAGCACGTCGTGCACACCGCCGACGGCAAGCTCGACGAGAGGTCCAGCGCCAAGCCGGCCGACGTCGACGCGTTCGCGACGACCGCCGACGACGTGCGACGCATGGTCGAGGTCGACCTCGCGGCGTTCGTCGAGCAGCAGGCGAAGAAGGCCTCCGCCCGCGACGTGCCGCCCCCGGTGCCGGTGCTGATCTGGGCGCACGGCGGGCTGACCGACAAGGCGGCGGGTTTGCGGACCGCGCACCACCAGTCGGCGTGGTGGAAGAAGAACGGCGTCTACCCCATCCACCTGGTGTGGGAGAGCGGGCTCATGACGACCCTCGCCGACGTGCTGTCGGGGCGGGCGACAGGCTCCCGCGGTTTCACCGATCTCACCGACCGCGCGGTGGAGGCCGCGGCGCGCGTGCTGGGCGGACGCAAGTTCTGGGACGACATGAAGCTCGACTCGGCGGCCTCGTGCCTGCCCGCCCTCGCCGACGGGACGCGAGGCGGCGCGGACATCCTCGCCGCGGCGCTGCGCGAGTACATGGCCGCCAACCAGGGCGCGATCGAGCTGCACATCGCCGGGCACAGCGCCGGCTCGATCTACCACTCGCACTTCGTGCCGCGGCTCTTCGACGGCGACGACGCCGTGGACCACGTCGCGAGCGTCACCTTCCTCGCTCCCGCGGTGCGCGTCGACACGTTCGAGGCGACGCTGCTGCCGCTGGCGGAGACCGGGAAGATCAAGGACCTCGCGATCTTCACGATGGACGAGACGCACGAGAAGCGGGACAACACCGGCGGCGTCTACCGCAAGTCCCTTCTCTACCTCGTCTCGCGCGCGTTCGAGGCGGAGCGGGACGCCAAGATCCTCGGACTCGAGGAGCATCTGCGCCGGGCGGGCCGCACGATGGGATACCTCGGCGACGACCCCACCCGCCTCGTGCTCGGACCGGTGGCGCGCGGGCGCCGCAGCCGCACCCAGGCGACGTCGCACGGGGCGTTCGACAACGACGTCGAGACCATGATGAGCCTCGCGCGCCGCGTCCTCGGTGTGCCCGACAGCGACGAGCCCGAGCGGCTCACGGTGTTCCCGACGCGGGGCCGCGGCGTCGAGCTGGAGCCCATGCGCCCGCCGCGGCCGGAGCCGACCGGCGTGCGCGGGGCCGTGCCGCGCAAGCTGGCGCTGTGCGTCGGCATCGACGCATACCCGAAGGACCCGCTGAGCGGGTGCGTCGCCGACGCCGAGGCGTGGGGCGAGGCGTTCCGGAACGCGGGCTTCGAGGTCGAGTCGATCCGCAACGCCGACGCGAAGCGCGACGAGATCCTGCGCGCCATGCTCGACAAGGTCTCGGCGGCGCGCGACGGCGACATCGTCGCCATCCAGTTCGCCGGCCACGGCACCTTCGTCCCGGACCTCGACGGCGACGAGACCGACTCCTTCGGACCCAGCGACGAGGCGCTGTGCCCCGTGGACTTCCGCGACGGCAACCTCATCATCGACGACGACCTCGGCGCGATCTGGGACGCGATCCCCGACGGCGTCGCGGTGTCGCTGTTCTTCGACTCCTGCCATTCGGGGACCGTGAACCGGGGGCTGACGCGGTCGGAGTTCAACGAGAAGAGGATCCCGGCCGGAACGAAGGCGCGCATGACGGTGCTGGACTCCGAGGAGGAGGACGCCTACCGCGCCCAGCGCGCCGCCGCCCTGTCGGACCCCTTCCGGCGCGCAGCGTGGGCGCGGGTCGTCGAGATCGAGACCGACCGCGCCGCGGAGCCGCCCAGGCCGCACGAGGCGAACCGCGAGGTGCTCGTGAGCGCCTGCCAGCCCAACCAGGTCGCGCTCGAGACGAACGGCCGCGGCGTGTTCAGCACCGCCGCGCTCACGGTCCTCGGCAAGAGCCCGACCCTGAGCTACCGCGAGTTCGTGAAGGCCGTCTCCGACATCATCGACGACGACTACGAGCAGCGTCCGCTGCTGTCCGCGGCCGAGGAGCTCGGCGCGCGCCCGCTGCTGTCGTCGCTGCGCGACACGGCGTCGATCGCCGCGCCCGCCGGCGTCGAGACCGACGGCCGGCGCAACGCCGCCGACGCCCGCACGGCCGCGATCGTGGCGATCCTGCGGGCCACGGCCGACCTGCTGGAGGCCGGGTCCGACTGAGGCGGCGGGGGCGGCAGAGGCGGCGGGCGGGGCAGAGGCGGCGGGTCGCGGCATCCGAATTTCGGACAATCCCACGGATTCCGGATGCCACACCCCGCCGCGCTCCGGAAACCCGCAGCAACTCCGAATTCCGGATCAACCCGGCTCAGACGACGACACGGGCGTGGCGGAACCGGATGCGCGTTCCGGGCCTGGCCTGCGCGACGAGGTCGAGCGAGGCATCCGTCACCACGGCGATGACCGGATAGCCGCCGGTCACAGGACCGTCGGCGAGGAGGATCGTCGGCCGCCCGCTCGGGGGCACCTGGAGCGCTCCGGGCACCATGCCCTCGCTGGCGAGCTCGCCCCCGCGCACCCGCACGAGCGCGGGGCCGTCGAGGCGGGCGCCGACCCGGTCGGCGTGGTTCGAGACGGTCCACACGGTGTCGAACAGGGCCTCCAGCGCCGCGGGGGCGAACCAGTCGGCGCGCGGTCCCGGTGCGAGCTCGAGCTCGAGCTCGTCGTCGTGCGGCGCACCCCACGCGGCCGGCGGCGCGACGGGGATCGGCGCGGAGACCTCGTCCCGCACCCCGACGACGTCGCCGGCGCGCAGCGCAGCCGGGCCGAGCCCCGCCAGCAGATCCGTCGCGCGCGAGCCGAGCGCGTGGGGCGCGTCGACGCCCCCTCGGGCCGCGATGTAGCCCCGGGCGCCGTGGACGAACCAGTCGAGGTGCAGCTCGGCACCCGCCGGCCACGCGTGGGCCTGGTACGGGTCGATCTCGCGGCCGTCCAGCCGCACGACGCCCCACGCACCGGTCACCGACACCCACAGGTCGCGCTCGGCGACGGCGCGCAGCCCGCCCATCGTCACCTCGAGACCGGCGGCGCCCTCGGGATTGCCCACCAGCCGGTTCGCCGTGCGCAGTGCGGCGCGGTCGAGCGCCCCCGACACCGCCACGCCGACCGATGCGACCCCGGGTCGCCCGAGATCCTGCACGGTCGTCAGCAGCCCCGGCTCCAGGATCCGGATGCCGCCCGCCGCCACCGCTCCGGATCCGCCCGCGGCCGCCTCACCGGGTCGCCCGCCCGCAGCCTCACCCGATCCGCCGTCCGCCGCTTCGCGCGGGGGGCCATCACCCGGCCGCGACGCCCCGAGTCCCCGCGCCGACGCCTCGCCCGGGGCCGCCGACCCCCGACGCGCCGGCGGACGGAAGCGGACGCGGGTCCCCGGCGCGAGCAGGGCCGGGGAGGCGGCATCCGGGTCGAACAGCGGCGCCGGGGTGGTGCCGATGAGGCGCCAGCCGCCCGGAGTGTCGCGGGGGTAGGCCCCCGTGAAGGCCCCCGCGAGCCCGACCGCCCCGGTGGGGACCCGCGTGCGCGGCGTGTCGAGCCGCGGCACGTCGAACGGCCAGTCGTCGCTGACCAGGTAGCCGAAGCCGGGAGCGAATCCCGTGAACGCGACCTGCCACCGCGCCGCGGCGTGCGCGCGCATGAGCTCGTCGGCGCTCACTCCCAGCAGTCGTGCCGTGTCGGCGAGGTCGGGGCCGTCGTAGACGACGTCCAGCTCCACCTCGCGCGTCGCCGACGGGCCTCGCGGCGCGGCCTCCGCCGCGGCAGCGAGCGCCCACGTCCGCGCGGCCGGCAGCGCGAGCACGCGCGGGTCGATACGGACGAGCACGGTGCGCGCGGCCGGGACGAGGTCGACCACGCCGTCCGGCCGGCGCTCGGCCAGCGCCGCGTGGAGCGCGAGGACCTCCTCGAGCGCGTCCACCTCCAGCAGGAAGGCGCGCTCGCCCATGGGCCGGACCCGGGGAGTCACCGCGCCGCCTCCCCCGCCCGACGCCGGCGGCGACGCGCGCGGCGAGTGGTCACCACGGCGCCCTCACCTCGACGCCTGCCGCGTCGAGCGCGGCGCGCACGGCGCGGGCCATGTCGACGGCGGCGGGAGAGTCGCCGTGGACGCACAGAGAGGCCGCCTCCGCGGCGATCACCGAGCCGTCGATCGCCTCGACGACCGCCTCGCGGGCGAGACGCACCGCCCGTGCGGCCACGGCCTCCGGATCCTCGAGCAGGGCGCCGGGCCGCGCCCTGGGCACGAGCGATCCGTCGGGCAGGTAGCTCCGGTCGAGGAAGGCCTCGTGCACGAAGGGGAGGCCGACGGATGCCGCGGCGCGCGCGATCTCGCCGGGCATCCCGAGCACGGGGAGGGGCCGGCCGAGGAGCGCCGCGCGATCGGCGACGGCGCGGGCGACGGCATCCGCCTGCTCCCGGTCCCTCGTCACCGCGTGATAGAGCGCGCCGTGCGGCTTGACGTAGCGCAGGTCGGCGCCCGATGCGACGAGATCGGCGAGCTGGCGGGCGACGATGAGCGCGAGGTCGGCGGGGTCGAGCACCACCGACACGCGGCCGAAGTTCGCCGTGTCGGGATAGGAGGGGTGGGCGCCGACGGCGACGCCGTGCCGCCCGGCGCGGGCGACCGCGTCGCGCATCGACGCGGCGTCGCCCGCATGACCGCCGCACGCGACGCTGGCGCTCGAGATGACGGCGAACATCGCTTCGTCGTCGGCCGTCGGCACGCCGCCGACGGTCTCGCCGAGGTCCGCGTTGAGGTCGATCGCCGCCATGTGCTCCACGGTACTGCCGCCGGTCGCCTGCCGGATCAGTGAGCACAACTCCACGGATCCGGCGGTTGCGGGCGACAAATGCCCGCTGTGCCGGAGCCGCCGGCGCGAGGGTGTGGAGATGTGCGCAAGACCGTCCGCTCGCCCCTCCGAGGGCACGCGTTACGGATGGGTAAAGGCTGTCGCGCTGTCCGTGCGCAACGCGGCGACGCGAGGCAGGATGGAGCCCATGGCCCGATCCTCCGAACGCGCCGTCGCGGGAGCACCGCTGCTCCAGGTGCGCGACGTCGCCGTCGAATTCCAGACCATCGACGGCCCGGTGCACGCCGTCGAGGGCGTCGACCTCGACCTCTCCGCCGGCGAGACGCTGGCGATCGTCGGCGAGTCCGGATCGGGCAAGTCCACGTCCGCCATGGCGGTCATCGGCCTGCTGCCGGGCAACGGCCGGGTGACCAAGGGCAGCATCCTGTTCGAGGGCGAGGACCTGGTCGGCGCCCCCGAGTCGGTGATGCGCACCATCCGCGGGCGGTCGATCGGGCTCGTGCCGCAGGACCCGATGTCGAACCTCAACCCGGTGGCGAAGATCGGCACCCAGATCGCCGAGACGCTCCTCGCGCACGGCCTCGCCACGCGCCGGGACGTCGACCGCAGGGTGGTCGAGACGCTCGCCGCAGCGGGACTGCCCGACGCCGCCGACCGCGCCAAGCAGTATCCGCACGAGTTCTCCGGCGGCATGCGCCAGCGCGCGCTCATCGCGATCGGCCTGGCCTGCGACCCGAAGCTCCTCATCGCCGACGAGCCCACGAGCGCCCTCGACGTCACGGTGCAGAAGACGATCCTCGACCAGCTGGAGCGCATGACCGCCGAGCGGGGCACCGCCGTCATGCTCATCACGCACGACCTCGGACTGGCCGCCGAGCGCGCATCGCGCGTCGTCGTGATGAACCGCGGGCGCATCGTCGAGCAGGGCCCCGCGCGCCAGATCCTCGAAGATCCGCAGCATCCGTACACGCAGGCGCTCGTCAAGGCGGCGCCGTCGGTGGCGGCCGTCCGGCTGCGGCCCGAGGTGTTCCGCACCGCCGCACCGGAGGCTCCCGAGCCCGACATCGCACCGGCAGGAGCGACGGATGCCGCGACCGCCGTCACCGGCCCGACCCCCGCCGAGCACCCCGCCGCGCACCCCGCCGAGGCGCACGCGGCGGCCGACGAGCCGGCCCCAGGGCCCGGCTCGGGACCGGCCCTCACCGGGCCGACGCCCGCCGAGCACCCCGTGGCGCCCGCGGGCGCGCACTCGGCTGGGGACGGCGGCGCGACCGCGGCGCCCGACTACATCGTCGAGGTCGAGGACCTCACCAAGATCTACCGCGTGCGGGGCAGCAAAGAGGACTTCGCCGCCGTGAAGGACGTCTCGTTCGCGATACCCCGCGGCGAGACGGTCGCGATCGTCGGCGAGTCGGGGTCGGGCAAGACCACCACCGCGCGCATGCTGCTGAAGGTGATCGAGCCGACGTCCGGCGCCATGCGCTTCGACGGCGTGGACGTCGCGACGCTCAAGGGCCGGCAGCTGCGCGACTTCCGCCAGCGCGTGCAGCCGATCTTCCAGGATCCGTACTCGTCGCTGAACCCGATGTTCTCCATCGAGCGCATCATCTCCGAGCCCCTGGAGTTCTACCGGCGCGGCTCGTCCAAAGAGCGCGCCGCGCGCGTGCGGCAGCTGCTGGACGATGTCGCGCTGCCGCAGACGATGCTGCGCCGCTACCCGTCCGAGCTGTCCGGCGGCCAGCGGCAGCGCGTCGCGATCGCGCGGGCCCTCGCCCTCTCCCCCGACCTCATCGTCTGCGATGAGCCGGTGTCGGCGCTCGACGTCCTGGTGCAGGACCAGGTGCTGACGCTGCTGCGAGACCTGCAGCGCGAGTACGGCCTGAGCTACCTCTTCATCTCGCACGACCTCGCGGTGGTGCGTCTCATCAGCGACTACGTCTGCGTCATGAAGGATGGGCAGCTGGTGGAGGCGGCATCCTCCGAGGAGATCTTCACCAACCCCCGCGACCCGTACACGCGGCGCCTGCTGGCCTCGATCCCCGGCAACGAGCTCGACATCGCCGTCTGACGACGCCTGCCGCCTCGGCCCCGCCGCCCGGGTCAGCGCGCCCGGGTGCGCGGGTCCATCGCCTCGCGCAGCGCCTCGCCGAAGAGCGTGAAGCCGAGTGCGGTGATGGTGATGCAGATGCCGGGCAGGAACGCCAGCCACGGCGCGACGGCCAGCTCGAGCTGCGCATAGGTGAGCATGCGCCCCCACTCGGCGGTCTGTGGCACGTCGCCGCCGAGGCCGAGGTACGACAGCGCGGCCGCCTCGATGACGGCCGTCGCCAGCGACAGCGTGCCCTGCACGATGACCGGTCCGACCGAGTTCGGCAGCACGTGGCTCATCGTGATCTTGCCGCGCCCGAGGCCGAGCGTCTGCGCCGACAGCACGTAGTCGGCGTTGCGCTGCTGGAGCATCGAGGCCCGGAGCAGGCGCGCGAACACCGGTACCTGGGCCACGCCGATGGCGATCATCAGCGAGGCCTGCGTCTGGCCGAGGACCGCCGCCACCGACACCGCGAGCAGCAGCGACGGCACCGACAGGAGGATGTCGACGATGCGCATGACGAGCGTGTCGACCCACCCGCCGAACATGCCGCACAGGAACCCGAGGATCATGCCGCCGATGAGGCCGATCGCCGTCGAGACGACGCCGATGATCAGCGTGGCGCGCGCGCCCCAGATGAGCTTGGACAGCACGTCGCCGCCGAAGCGGTCCAGGCCCAGCGGGAACTCGGGGATCTCGCCCGGCCCGGGGATGTGCGTCGGCGTGATGTACCGCTGGCCGGGAAGCTCGGTCGGACCGTACGGCGCCAGCCAGGGCGCGAGGATCGCGACCAGCACGAGGAGGGCGATGATCGCGCCGCCCACCCACGCGCTGGGGTTGCGGCGCAGGCGCCGGAAGACGTCGCGCCAGAACCCGCCGCCGCCGGTCTTGGCGGCCAGCAGCTCCTTGTCGTCGACGGCGGTGTCGTCGACGGGCCCGCCGCTGGGGGCGGGGGGAAGCATCGCGGATGTCATGAGACCCTCACTCTCGGGTCGATGAAGCTGTACGACACGTCGACCGCCAGGTTGATCAGGGCGTAGCCGATCGCGATGAAGATGATGAACCCCTGCAGCACGGGGTAGTCCCGCGTGAAGATCGCACGCGCCAGGAACGAGCCGATGCCCGGATAGGCGAAGACGGTCTCGGTGAGGACCGCGCCCGAGATCAGCAGGCCCACCTGGAGTCCGATCGTGGTGATGACCGGCAGCATGGCGTTGCGCAGGATGAAGCGGCTGCGGATCGTCGACCGCGAGATGCCCTTGGCCATGCCGGTGCGCACGTAGTCGGAGTTCTGCACCTCGAGCACCGACGCGCGGGTGATGCGCACGATGATCGCGAGCGGGATGGAGGCCAGCGCGATCCCGGGCAGGATCAGGTGCAGGAAGGCGTCCCACGCGGCATCCCACTCACCCGTCAGGATGCCGTCGAGCACGTAGAAGCCGGTGTAGTGCGTCGCGTCGAGCCGCGGATCCTGCCGTCCCTCGGACGGCAGCCAGCCGAGCTGGACGGCGAAGACCCACTTCAGCATGAACGCCAGGAAGAAGACCGGGATGGTGATGCCCAGGAGGCTCGCGCCGACCAGGACGTGGTCGGACGCCCTGCCGTGGCGGCGGGCGGCGAGATAGCCGAGGGGGATGCCGATGCCGACGGCGAGGATGATCGCGAAGACGCTCAGCTCGATCGTCGCGGGGAGGCGGCGCAGGAACTCCTCGATGACCGGCTGGCGCGTCTGCAGCGAGACGCCGAAGTCACCCGACAGGAGCTGGCCGAGCCAGGTGAAGTACTGCACGAGGATCGGCTCGTTGAAGCCGTACTGCTCGTTGATCTGCTCGACGGCCTCAGGCGTCGCCCGCTCGCCCAGCAGGGCGACGGCGGGCCCGCCGGGAAGGGCACGAACCCACAGGAACAGCAGGATCGACAGGCCGAACAGGGTGGGGATCAGCAGGAGCAGTCTGCTCCCGATGGTGCGTAGCACGGATGCTCTCTCCGGGGGACGGGCGGCGCGGGTGCGCCGTCGGGTCGGGCGGGGAAGCCGGAGCGGATGCCGCGGCCCGGGGCCGCGGCATCCGCTCTGCCTTCCTTACTCGCTCAGCTCCACCATGTTGTACACCTCGTCCTGCACGGGGCTGGCGGGGTACGAGGTCACGCGCTCGGCGAAGGCCAGCGTCGGGACCGGGTGCGCCAGCGGGACGCCCGGCAGGAACTCCATGATCTGCTCGTTGACGGCGAGGTACGCCGCCTCCTGCTCGTCGGCGTTCGCGAGGCCGCGGGCCTCGGTCAGCGCTGCGGTGAGCTCCTCGTTCGTGAAGCCCCACTCGTTGCCGGGGGTGGCGAAGAACGTCCCGACGAAGTTGTCGGGGTCGTTGTAGTCGCCGGTCCAGCCGAGCAGGTGCAGACCGTGGTCGGCGCCGCCCTGGATGCGGTCGAGGTAGGTGGGGTTCCAGTCCTCGCCCACGGGGGTGACCACGATGCCGACGGCCTCGAGCTGCGATGCCAGGTTCGTGAAGATCTGCTCCGGGTTGGGCATGTACGGGCGCGACACGTTGACGGGGTAGTTGAACTGCAGCGTCAGCGGGTTGGCCTCGTCGTAGCCCGCCTCGGCGAGCAGCGCCTTGGCCGCCTCCGGGTCGTAGTCGTACGTGGTGACGTCCTCGTTCCACCCGATGACGACGGGCGGCATGAACTCGCGGGCGACCTCGGTGCCCTCCGGGAGCACCTGGGTGACGAGCTGCTCCTTGTCGATCGCCTGGGCGATCGCCTGACGCACGCGGATGTCGGCGAGCTCCGGCACGGCCTGGTTCATCGCCAGGTACAGGATGTTGAACGGCTCGCGGTTGACGAGCTTGAAGCCGGCCTCCTCGAGGGAGGCGAGGTCGGCGGGCGCGACGAGGTCGTAGCCGTCGATCGAGCCGGACTCGAGCGCCTGGCGGCGGGCGGTGGTGTCGCCGATCACCTGGAAGATGATCTCCTGCACCTGGCCCTGCTCACCCCAGTAGTCCTCGTAGGCGCTGAGGGTGACCGATTCGCCCGGTGCCCACTCGTCGAACTTGAAGGGACCGGTGCCGACGGGGTGGCCCTGCGCGTACTCGCTGAGCACGGGCGCCTCCGCCGTGCCGCCGACCTCATCGGCGCTGAACTCCTCCAGGGCCGCGGGGCTCTGGATCGCGAACGACGGCAGCGACAGTGCGGGGATGAAGCCCGCGAACGGCTGGGTCAGCGTGATGACCGCCTCGGTGTCGCTCGTCGCCTCGCAGCCGCCGTAGATCGACGTGCCGGTCTCGGCGTAGCCGCGCATGAGCTTGCCCCAGTAGTACGAGAGGCTCTCGGTGGCGGCCAGGCCGGTGAAGTTGTTCATCCGGTCGAAGTTGAAGCACACGGCCTCGGCGTTGAAGTCCGTGCCGTCGTGGAAGGTGACGCCCTCCTTCAGCTGGAAGGTGTACTCGAGGCCGTCCTCGGACTGCTCCCAGCTCTCGGCGAGCCCGGGGGCGGGGTCGGCCGAGCCCGGCTCGACGCCGACGAGGCCTTCGAAGATCTGCCGCGAGACGCGGAACGTCTCGCCGTCGTTCGCCATCGCCGGGTCGAGGCCTGCGATGTCGCCGGAGGAGCCGAAGATGAACGTCGAGTCGACGTCGGCGGCCTCGTCGGTCGCGCCGCCCTCGTCCCGCTGGCTCGCGCAGGCGGTGAGGACGACCGCGCCGACGGCGATCGCTGCGGCGCCGGTGAGCCAGCGCCTTCTGGCGGTGTGGAGCATGTGCTGTGCACCTTCCATGTCGTGTGGGCTCCGCTGCACATCGATGTGGAGCAGAGGTGCGCGCAGCCCTCATCGGGGAGTGATCCTCCGACGCTACCCGCGCGGAACCCCTCCGTCGGTTACGCCTGTGTCTCGATTCGGTTTCGGTGAAGACGGATGCCGCTTCCTCAGCGTTCTGCCAACCCCATCCGCACGCTCGCGCGCAGAAGTGTCAAACCGGCGCGACGCAGGCACGGGGTGCGGCTAACGTGGTGGCCATGGCACGCGCGAGGGACGAGCCGGCCGCACCGACTGCCCGACTGTCGGACGGCACCCTGGCGCGGATCGTGCGCTCGCCCTTCGGCGGCGGCTGGGAGCTCGACGTCGACGGTACGCCGCAGTCGCACGTGGACCTCGACGATCCGACGCACCTGCACTTCGAGTACATCGCGCGCATGGGGGCGGTGATCGACCAGCTGCGGATGCCGGGGCAGCCGCTGACGGCGATCCACCTGGGCGCGGGCGCGCTGACCATCCCGCGGTACGTCGAGGCGACGCGGCCGGGGTCCCGGCAGCAGGTGGTCGAGCTCGAGCCGGCGCTGTGGGATCTCGTGCGCGAGAACCTCCCCCTGCCGCGCGGAGCGTCGGTGCGGGTTCGGATCGGCGACGCCCGGCAGGCGCTCGGCCGCCTGCCCGCCGGTCTCGTCGGCGCGGCGGACCTCGTCGTGTCGGACGTGTACTCGGGCGCCCAGACGCCCGCGCATCTGACGACGGTGGAGTTCTTCACCGAGGCGGCGCGCTTCCTCGCCCCGGACGGCGTGCTGCTGGTCAACGTCGCCGACGGCGCGGGCCTGGCGTTCGCGCGCCGCGAGGTCGCCACGGTGCGCGCCGTGCTCGAGCACGTCGTGGTGCTCGCCGAGGTGCAGACCCTGAAGGGACGCCGCTTCGGCAACCTCGTGATCGCGGCCTCGCGCGCCCCGCTCCCGACCGAGTGGCTGCCGCGGCTCATGGCCGCCGGCCCCCACCCGGCCAAGGTGGCCGAGGGCCGCGAGCTCGACGACTTCGTGCGCGGTGCGCGGGTGGCCACCGACGCCGATGCGACGCCCTCGCCCAAGCCCTCGGCATCCGTCTTCACCCGCTGACCCCCCCCACCCGCCCGCCTTTGCCCTCCCTTCCTCCCTCCGCCGAGATACCGCGAACTCGGCGAGGTACCACGACATGGGCGCCGACGGCATGGTCGTTCGGCGAGATCGCGGTTACTGGGTGAGAGGAGAGGAGAAGGGAGGGAGGGAGGGAGGGAGGGAGGGGCGGGGACGGACGAGGGGGCGGATGCCGCGACTCGGCGTGGCACGACGGAGACCCACGCGGCGCCAGGCACACTGGATGCAGCCATCGGCGCGGCGAAGGGAGTCAGACGTGAGCTACATCCGCGGGTACGATCCCGACACCCTCCGCGAGCAGGTGGATCCGCGCCAGTGCAAGGAGCGGCTGGAGGAGATCGGCGAGCAGCGCAGCCTCCCCGCCCTGCTCGAGCGGGTGTGGCTGCTGAAGGTGCTCGACCGCCTCGACGACGCGCTGGTCGTCTCGGAGCAGTCGGTGCGCGTGGCCCGCATGGCCGGCACCCGCAAGGACCTGCTGCGGGCGCGCATCCTGCACGCCACCGTGCTGCAGGCGCGCGAGGCCTACGCCGCGGCGGATCAGGAGCTGACGACGTGCGCCGAGGAGGCCGAGGGGCAGGGTTGGGCCGGCATCGCCGCGTTCGCGCTGCAGCATCGCGGCAAGGTGAACTACGACGCCGGCGACTTCGAGGCGGCGCGCAAGGACTTCAAGCGGGCGCTGTTCCTCCGGCAGGAGTCGGGGGCGACCGAGGACCAGCTCGAATCGACGCTGCTCGCGATCGACGCGGCCGACCGGCGCCGCGCGGCGGCCTCGGTGGCCAGCTGACCCGCCCCGGCCCGAGTGTCGGAGATACGTTCTAGTCTCGCGTCATGTCGGAACTGCATCGCGTGCGGCACTGGGCCGAGGCCCTGATCGCCGCCCACCTCGACGGGTCGTGGACCTTCGCGTTCGACAACGCCAAGCGCCGCGCCGGGCTCTGCGACTACTCGCGCAAGCGCATCAGCGTCTCGCGCTACCTCGCCGCGCGGTACGACGACGACACCAACCACCAGACGCTGCTGCACGAGGTCGCGCATGCGCTGGCGGGCCCCCGGGCCGGGCACGGCCCCCGCTGGAAGGCGGTCGCGCGCGACCTCGGCTACGTCGGTGGCACCACGCACGACGGTGAGACCGCGGTGGAGCTCGCGCCGTGGATCGGCGTCTGCCCCGCCGGGCACGTCGCCTACCGCCATCGCAAGGCCACGCGCCCGACCTCCTGCGCGAAGTGCGCGCCGCGTTTCGACGAGCGCCACGCCTTCGCCTGGACCCGCCGCGACATCACGCGTGCGACGCGGCTCGCCGCGATGACGCCGCGGGATCAGTAGGCGACGAAGCGGCCCTCGCGCAGCACCGGGACGACGGATGCCGCATCCACCGCGGCCGCGTTCAGCACCTCGTCGCGCGACGCCGCCTGCGGGTGGTCCGGGCGTCCCAGGAGCTCCTGTCCGGAGGCGCTGGCGGTCAGGAGGTGCCGCACCGCGCCGCGCAGCCCGCGGAACGCCTCGCAGGCCGCCGCCGCCTCCGGCGACGTGTGGTCGATGCCGACCGTGCCCAGCGCATCGATGACGGCGCCGGCGCCGAGCTGATCCTCGACGGCGAACCGCAGCGGCGCTCCGCTCCACCGGCCGGCGAGCTCGCCCGCGGCGATCACGGCGATGCTCGTGCGTTCGGCGCGACGGCGCTGGATATCGAGCACCGCGTCGGCGACCGCGCGGGCATCACGCAGACATCCGAGCAGCACGGTGGCGCCGGTCTCGGCCGCCGCCGCCGCGACGGCCGCACCGTTCAGCGACACCGCGTGCGCGGAGGCGTCGAGCGGCGGGGTCTCGCCGCGGGCCACGGCATCCGTCACCGTCGTGGAGAACCGCAGCACGTCGACCACCACGACGACGTCGGCCGGGGCGAGCCGGCGAAGCCCCTCGACACCCCAGTCGTGACGGACCTGGTAACGCTGCTGGTCGAAGGGGCTCTCGGGCATCCGTCCAGCCTAAGCCGACGCGATCGCGGGTCCTCGGCCGGCCCCCCGGCACGGACCGCCCGTGCTCAGCCGAAGCGCGCGAGAGCCGCGACCATCCGACACACAGGGTGCGACACTGGAGCATGCGGATCCTGCTGAAGTTCGTGATCGACTGCGACCCCGACGCGGCGTGGCGGGCGCTGCACTCGCCACGGGCGGTGGCCGAGCTGTACGGTCCGGTGCTCGGCCTCGAGCCCCTCGTCCCCAGTGGGCTGCCGACCTCGTGGTCGCCCGGCGATGACGTGCCGGTGCAGCTGTCGGCGTTCGGGTCGGTGCCGGTCGGCCGCCAGCTGATCCACGCGAGCGAACGGCGCGTCGACGGGCCGGGCGGCGAGGTGCGCATCTTCCGCGACAGCGGCATCCCGCTCACGGGGCCCCTCGCGAGCCTCGACGTCTGGGACCACCAGATGGCCGTGGCGCCGGCACCGGGACAGCCGGGCAAGACCCTCTGGCGCGACCGGCTCGTGATCGGCGGACCCACCGCCGCGCTCCTGTGGCCGATGCTGTGGGCGACCTGGCAGTGGCGCGCCGCGCGCATCCGCGCCCTCGCGCCCACGTGGGCGCACGACCCCGAGCCGGCGGATGCGGCCGAGGCCGCGGCATCCGGCTCGGACGTCACTCCTGCGGGATGACGGTCAGCACGCGCGCGACGTATTCGAGGAACTTCCGCATGAACGTGCGGAGGAACTCCTCGGTCTCGGCGTCGGTCACCCGCGCGTCGTCGTCGATGAGGCCGGGCGTGACCTGGATGTAGGCCTCGGGCGACGTCATCTGCCGTGCGTTCAGGTAGCTCAGCGTGCTGCGCAGCGTCTGCTGGCCCACGGCCGTGCCGATCTTGCCCGGTGACGCCCCGATGACCCCGGTGGGCTTGTCCTCCCAGGCGTTCTGCCCGTACGGCCGGCTGCCCCAGTCGATCGCGTTCTTCAGCGGGCCGGGGATGGACCGGTTGTACTCCGGCGTCACGAAGAGCACGGCGTCGGCGGAGTCCACCGCCTCCTTGAAGTCGATCGCGACCTGCGGGTAGTCGCCGTCGAGATCGCGGTTGTACAGCGGGAGGTCGGCGTATCCGATCTCGAAGAACTCGAGCTCCCGCGGGGCCAGGCGCTGGAGCGCCTCGGCAAGGCGGCGGTTGACGGATTCGCGCGACAGGCTGCCGATGACGATGCCGACGCGGTAGGGCGGTTCGTGCTCAACGATGTCGATCTTCATGGGGCCAGCCTGCACCCGCCGCCGGATGGCCGCACCCGCCTTGACGGACGCCGCGGAACCTGGCACCCGGCGCGACCGGCCCCGCGGGTATCAGCGTGCGCGCGCCACCCCTCTTCCGCATCGGGGCGGTCCACTGCAATGTGGTCCCAAGACCCTGGGGAGGTGCGACATGGCCGACGAAGTCCAGTACGCCGAGCCCGCCGACGAGCCGCGCACGCACGTGACGCTGCGGCTCATCGCGCAGGACCCCGCGGTGAGCGGCGACGACGGGCGCATCCTCACCGCGAACGTGAAGGTGCCGTGGTCGCGGATGGAGGACGGTCCCCGCGGATCCCGGCTGCACGTCGTCGACTACGACACGGCGACCGGCCGCTACGTCAAGCACGCGCCGCTGGGCAGGGAGGATCTGTTCGCGGATGCCGCGGACGACGTGCTGCGCACCGATCTGGCCTTCCACGCGCAGCACGTCTACGCCACCGCCGCGCGCACGCTCGCCACGTTCGAGACGGCGCTCGGGCGCCGGCTGCCGTGGGGCTTCCGCAGCCACCAGCTCTTCCTCGTGCCGCACGCGTTCCCGGAGGCCAACGCGTTCTACTCCTACGACGACAGGGCGCTGCTGTTCGGCTACGTGCCTCCGGTGGACCCCCGCGGCGAGGCGGTGTACACGTGCCTGAGCCACGACGTCGTGGTGCACGAGACGACGCACGCGGTGCTCGACGGCCTCCGCCGGCGGTTCCTCGAGCCGAGCCTGCCCGACCAGGCGGCCTTCCACGAGGGGTTCGCCGACATCGTGGCGCTGCTGTCGGTGTTCTCGATGCGTCCGGTCCTCGAGCAGGCGCTCGGGCGGCCCGACCGCAGCGGCCGGATCCCCCGCAGCCGCGTCGAGCGCGAGGCGCTGCGGCGGAGCATGCTCGCCCGGGTCGCCGAGCAGATCGGCAGCGTGCTGACCCAGGGTCGCGGCGCGCTGCGCCAGTCGGCGCTGAACCCGCCGCCGCAGGACTGGGCGAAGCTTCCCGAGTTCCTCGAGCCGCATCGGCGCGGCGAGGTGCTCGTGGCGATCGCCTTCGACGTCCTCATCGAGATCTGGGTCAAGCGCCTGCAGGCGCTGTTCTCCAGGCCCCGCGGCGAGGGGGCGACCGGCCGGATCACCCTCGACCGGGCGCGCGCCGCCGAGGAGGGCGCCAAGGCGGCGTTCCAGCTGCTCACGATGCTGATCCGGGGTCTGGACTACCTGCCGCCGGTCGAATTCGACTTCGGCGACCTGCTGAACGCCGTGCTGCTGGCCGACAACGAGGTCGCGCCCGACGACGACCTGGGCTACCGGCAGCTCCTGGTGGAGGGATTCGCGCGCGCCGGCATCCAGCGCTCCGCCAACCGCGTGACCGACGTGCTGGAGTCCGAGCTGCCGCCCTACTACCTGGGCATCAACTTCGCCGGCCTGCGCAGCGACCGCGACGAGGTGTTCCGGTTCCTGTGGCAGAACGCCCGCCGCCTGGACGTGTCGACGGACTACTACACCGTGATCGAGTCCGTGCTGCCCACGCAGCGGATCGGCCCCGACGGGCTGATCGTCCCCGAGTCGGTGGCGACGTACGTCCAGATGGCCGAGATGACCGCTCGCGAGTTCACCGACGAGTCGGGGCTGCAGCTGTCGCCGGCCATAGACCCGCGAACGCCCGTCCAGCTGTTCGGCGGCGGAACGCTCATCTTCGACCAGTTCGGCCGCCTGAAGCTGCACGTCCACAAGCGTCTCGACGACTGGCGCCGCCAGCAGAAGCGGCTCGACCACCTCGCCCGGACGGGCCGGCACGACGCCTCGCGGCGCCTCGGGTTCTCGGACAGCGCCGCGCGCGGGCAGACGTTCGCGCAGCTGCACCGCACCGAGCGCAGCTCGGGGGAGACATGGTGAGCGCCGCCGTCCGCACGCGCGTGCGCATGTACCAGGTCGGCTTCGGCGACTGCTTCCTGGTGTCGATCGAGTACGACGGGCCGCTCGAGGACGGGCGCGCCGCCCGGCACATCCTCATCGACTACGGCACCAGCCATTCGCCGCGGGAGGGCATGGCCCGCGGCCGCATGGCGGACGTCGCCGCGCTCGTCGAGGAGCACACCGGCGGCCACCTCGACGTCCTCGTGGTGAGCCACCGTCATCGCGATCACCTCAGGGGATTCGAGGTCGACGCCGGAGCGGCGATCATGAAGCGGCTCGCTCCGACGCTCGTGCTGCGGTCGTGGACGGAGGACCCTGAGCTGTCGGCCACGGCGGACGGCCCGGACGCCGGCGCCGCGCCGGCCGGCCTCAGCCGCGCGTCGGTGCGCTACGCCGCGCTCCTCGCGCAGGCGCAGGAGCACGTCGCCCGGCTCGCGGGGCTCGCCGGCCTCGACGACGAGGTGCGGACGGCCGCGGAGGACCAGCTCAAGAACGCCGAGGCCGTGGCCCTGCTCGACGAGCTGTCGCGCGACGGCCGCGGGCGCTATCTCCACGCGGGCATGGAGTCCGGGATGGAGGCGCTGATCCCCGGGCTCCGGGCGACGGTGCTGGGCCCGCCGACGGTCGACCAGGATCCGCGGGTCGCGAAGCAGCGCGAGGACGATCCGGAGTACTGGCTCACCGCACTGGACGCCTCTTTGCGCATGGTGGGCGCCGCCGCCGACGCCGGCACCCCGGCGCCCATGACCCACGGCCCGGGTCCGGTCCGCTGGCTGATCGACCGCCTGGCCGACCAGCGGACCGCGTCGGCCGCGCGGCTGGTCCGCGACCTCGACGACGCCCTGAACAACACCAGCCTGATCCTGCTGCTCGAGATCGGCGGCCTGTCGCTGCTCTTCCCCGGCGACGCCCAGATCGAGAACTGGCGGCACACGCTGGACCAGCTCCCCGGCGAGCCGCGGCTGCGCGAGCGGCTTGCACGGATCGACCTGTACAAGGTCGGCCATCACGGCAGCCGCAACGCCACGCCGCGCTCGCTGCACGCGCTCTGGAAGGACCGCGCCGACAGCCTGCCCCGGCTCGCCGCGGTGATGTCGACGCGGCAGGGCGTGCACGGCAAGGGCGACAACGCGGTCCCGCAGACGCACCTGGTCACAGCACTGCAGGAGGTCGCCGACCTCTACTCCACCGACGACCTCGTCGGCGGCGAGGAGTACGTCGAACTGGTGTCGGAGGTCTCCGGGGGACCGTTCCGGCCGGTCCCGGCGGCGGGGAACGGATGACCGGATGCCGCGGCCCGCGCGCGCGGGCCGCGGCATCCGTCCTCACTCGGCGAGCGCCTCGACCGCCGCCACCCGCGTCGCGAGCCGGGTCGGCACCACCGCCGCGACGAGGGTGAGCACCGCGGTGGCGGCCACGATGATCGCCACGGGCAGCCACGGCACCGCGGGCGCGACCATCGTGGGCGCCGAGAACGACGGCGGCATCGGCACGGAGCCGAGGAGCGACTGCGCGCCCGCCCAGCCATACGCGATCCCCAGCACGAGACCGGTCACCGTGGCGGCGATCGTGATGTGCGCCGCTTCGAGCAGCACCATCCGACGCACCTGACCCGTCGACACGCCCAGCGCCCGGAGGAGCCCGAGCTCACGGCGGCGCTGCACGACGCCGATCGTCAGGAGGTTGACCAGCCCGACGGCCGCGATGACGGCCGACACGGCGACCAGGCCCATCATGATCCCCGCGAAGGTGTCCAGCAGCGTCGTGAGCTCGTCGGGCGCGTCGCCGCCCGCCGACGTCGTGAGCACCGCCTTCACGGTCTCGAGGGCGACGGCGAACATCGTCACGAGGGTGACCCCCATCACGACGCCGATGGCCATGCGGCTGGAGCGCTCCGGGTAGCGCAGCGCGTTCTCGGCCGCGAGCCGGGCGGTCGCGGACGATCCGAACCACCTGCCGACGAGCCGCAGCACCGGCGGCATGACCAGGGTCGCCCCCAGTGCGAGCCCCGTGAAGGAGAAGATCCCGCCGAAGAAGGCGATCACCACGCCGAGGGGGCTGAGCAGGCCCAGCGCGATGCCCGCGACCAGCAGCGCGCCGCCGATCGCGAACAGCGCCACGGCGGCGCCGTTGCGGGGGCCGCGGCGCGCGAACGCGTCGTGGGATGCCTCCACCGACCCGCCGAGCGCCTGCAGCGGCGTCACGGTGAGCACGCGGCGGGAACCCGCCCACGCCGCGGCCCACGTGGTCAGGGCGACGACGGTCGCCGGGACCACCAGCACCGGCTGGACGACGGCGTACTGGACGCCGTCGATGCCGAGGTATGCGACGGCGAGGGCGACCCCGGCCCACGACACCAGCGTGCCGCCGACGAGTCCGAGCAGCGCGCCCACGATGCCCACCGCGAGACCCTGCCGAGCCACCTCGGCGCGCTGCGACCGCGCCGATGCGCCGATGAGCCGCAGCAGGGCGATCCGGCGGGTGCGGCCGGCGATCACCGTGGCGAACGTGTTGGCAGTGACGATGGCAGCGACGTAGACGGCGACGCCGATGAGCAGGACGCTCATGATGCCCAGCACCGCGGCGAGCGTGCCGCTGTCGCCGATGAACGGGTCGGCGCGGAGGACGGCCGCGATGAACCCGGTCGCGCTGAGCAGGATCGCCCCGAACGCGCTCGAGATCGCCGCGACGAGGATGCTCGCGCCCATACCCCGCTCGCGGAGCCATCCGAGAGGCGCCGCGACCGCGGCCCCGGCCCCGCGGGTCGCCGGCGTGCGCTCCGCCGTCGGCGCTGCGACGGCGCTCACGAGGCGGCCTCCGCGACCGGAGCCGCGGCGACCGGCGCCGCCGCCACCGGCGCCGCCGCGCCGAGCTCGGAGGCCAGCATGTACGCCGAGATCTCCTCCGCGCTCTGGCGGGGCTTGTCGGCGACGATGCGGCCGTCACCGAGGAACAGGACGCGGTCCGCGTGCGAGGCGGCGACCGGGTCGTGGGTCACCATGGCGATGGACTGGCCCTGGTCGCGGCTCGCGGCGGCGAGGAGCGCCAGCACCTCGCGGCCCGAGCGGGAGTCGAGGTTGCCGGTGGGCTCGTCGGCGAACACCAGGTCGGGCGCCGTTGCGAGGGCGCGCGCGATCGCGACGCGTTGCTGCTGGCCGCCCGAGAGCTGGTGCGGCCGATGGCGAAGCCTGCTCGTCAGCCCCAGGCGCTCGACGAGCCCGTCGATGCGGGACCGCTCGAGCGTCGTCGGGCGGCGTCCGTCGAGGTCGAACGGCAGCAGGATGTTGCCCAGCGCGTCGAGGGTCGGCACGAGGTTGAACGCCTGGAAGACGAAGCCGACGCGCCGCCGGCGCAGGATCGTGAGCTCCAGATCGCTGAGGCCGGTGATGTCGGTGTCGCCGATCCATGCCCGGCCCGAGGTCGGGGCGTCGAGCCCGGCCATGATGTGCATGAGCGTGGACTTGCCCGAGCCCGACGGGCCCATGATGGCGGTGAACTCGCCGCGACGGATGCCGACGGTCACGCCGTCCAGTGCGCGGACCGTGCTCTCGCCGGTGCCGTAGGTCTTGGTGAGCTGGTGGACCCGGGCGGCGAGGCCCAGATCGGTCGAAGAGATTTCCATGTCCTCGACGGTAGGAAGCGCCTGCTGTCGCGCGCGTCCGCCTGGCGAGGCATCCGTCTACATCCCCGGGATGATCCTCCCCGCCGCATCCCGCCGGTCAGACGAGGTCGTGCTCGAAGGCGAAGACGACCAGCTGCACCCGGTCGCGGAGGGCGAGCTTGGTCAGGATGCGACTGATGTGCGTCTTCACCGTCGCCTCGGAGAGGAACTCCCGCGCCGCGATCTCGGCGTTGGACAGGCCGCGCGCGGCGAGGGCGAAGATCTCCCGCTCGCGCTCGGTGAGCTCGCCGTAGGCGGCGGGGACCGGGCGGGCGGCGGCATCCGTGAATCTTGCGAAGAGCTCCCGGGTGGCGGATGCCGCGATCACGGCCGATCCCGCGTGCACCGTGCGGATCGCCGCGAGGAGGAACTCGGGGTCGGCGTCCTTCAGCAGGAAGCCGCTCGCACCCTGGCGGATCGCCCGCGCCGCCGCCTCGTCGAGGTCGAACGTCGTGAGCATGACGATGCGCGGGGGCTCGGGGTCGGTGAGGAGCTCGGCGGTGGCGGCCAGTCCGTCCATGACGGGCATCCGGATGTCCATGAGCACGACGTCGGGCCGGGTCTGGCGCACGGCGTCGACGGCCTCGCGGCCGTCCGACGCCTCGGCGACCACCTCGAGGTCGGGCTGCGAATCGACGAGCATGCGGATGCCGGCGCGGAAGAGCGCCTGGTCGTCGACCAGCGCGACGCGGATCATGCGAGTCCTCCGATCGGGATCAGTGCGGTCACCGCGAACGCGCCGTCCTCGTCCGCCGCGTCGAGCCGGCCGCCGGCGAGCTGGGCGCGTTCGCGCATGCCGATCAGGCCGTGCCCCGCCTTCGGCGTGCGCGGGCCGGGCGGCAGCGGGTTGCGCACCCCCAGCTCCACACGGTCGGCGAGCCACGCCAGCCGCACGTCGACCGGACCTCCGGGCGCGCCGTGTCGCAGGGCGTTGGTGAGCGCCTCCTGGAGGATGCGGTACACGGCCAGCTGGACCGCGCCCGGCGGCTCCCCGGGCGGTGCCGGATCGACGTCGACCCGCAGCCGCACGCCGGCGGCCCGCACCTGCGCGTAGAGCTCCTCGAGGTCGGCGAGCGTCGGCTGCGGGCCGTCGCCCTGACGGTGGCGCAGCTGCCCGAGGAGCAGCCGCACATCGGCGAGGGCGGAGCGCGCCGTGCTCGCGATCGTGGCGAGCGCCTCGGTCGCGACCGCGGGATCGGATCCGGCCGCGTAGCGTGCGCCGTCCGCCTGGGCGACCACGACCGCGAGCGAGTGCGCGACGACGTCGTGCATGTCGCGCGCGATGCGCACGCGCTCCTGCTCGGCGATGGCCTCGGCCTCGGCCCGCTGCTGCGCCTCGCGGTTCTCCCGCGCGCGCACCGCCGTCCGCACGAGCGCGCCGATCGTCCACGCCAGGCCCAGCGCGAAGGCGGCCGCCACGAGCATCACCAGCGCGAGCGGCAGCGTCTGCCAGGTGAGGCCGCCGGAGTACAGCGGCCCCGCCGCGAGGTAGACGGTGATCACCAGCGCGCCCACGAGCGCCGAGACAAGGCCCGCCCAATAGACGCGGGAGCCGCCATAGGCCGCCGTGGCGTACAGGACGGCGAAGATCGCGACGTCGGCGAAGCCCGGCGGGCGCCCGAATCCCATCTGCAGCAGTGCGCCCGCCCACGCAAGCCCCAGCGCGAGCGCCGGTGAGAGGCGGCGCACGGCGAGCGCCGCACCGAAGAACAGGGCGATGACGAACGCCTCGAGCGCCGGGAACGTCCCCTGCAGCGGTGCGCCGTAGCCCGTCGCGCCGGTGACGACGTGCTCGATCGGCCACGCCGCGAGGAAGAAGAGCACGCCCAGCGAGACGTCGACGACGAGCTGGTACGTCTTCAGGCGGCGGAACACCGTTTCACGTTACGGGAGACCAGCGGGCGCGGCATCCGTCCCGCGCTGTACCTGCGGCCCCGATGGCATCCTCCGCCGGATGTATCCATAAGGTCTGCTGGACCCACCATTGCGCGGCACCGGGTGAGGCTTTACTGTCGCGTCACAGGCCGAAACCGACGGGAAACGTGCAGTCGACAGGATCGTGGTGCGGGGCCGCCCCATCGATCGGACCCGTCGGTCCCAGCCCGAGGGATGCCCCCGCGGGGGCGCGGACGACGAGCCGGCGAGCGCCGGCTCACGAACGGAGACACGATGACGACGGTACGCGCGGCGATCTCGCAGACCACCTGGACGGGCGACAAGGAGTCGATGCTCGACAAGCACGAGGGCTTCGCCCGGGATGCCGCGGCGCAGGGCGCGCAGGTGGTGTGCTTCCAGGAGCTGTTCTACGGCCCCTACTTCGGCATCACGCAGGACAAGAAGTACTACGGCTTCGCCGAGCCCGCCGACGGGCCGATCGTGCAGCGGTTCGCCGCGCTGGCCAAGGAGCTGGGCCTGGTCACGGTGCTGCCGATCTACGAGGAGGCCGAGACCGGGGTCTACTACAACACCGCGGTGCTCGTCGACGCCGACGGCAGCATCCTCGGCAAGTACCGCAAGCACCACCTCCCGCACCTCGACCGGTTCTGGGAGAAGTTCTACTTCCGCCCGGGCAACCTCGGGTACCCGGTGTTCGAGACCGCCGTCGGACGCGTCGGGATGTACATCTGCTACGACCGCCACTTCCCGGAGGGGTGGCGCGAGCTGGGACTGAACGACGCGCACATGGTCTTCAACCCGAACGCGACCAAGCCCGGGCTGTCGAACCGGCTGTGGGAGGTCGAGGGTCCCGCCGCGGCCGTCGCGAACGGGTACTTCGTGCTGCAGCCCAACCGCGTGGGGCGCGAGGACAACGAGTACGGCGACCTCGCTGTCGACTTCTACGGCACCAGCCAGGTGATCGACCCGCGCGGGAACTTCGTCGGCGAGCGCGGATCCGGCGACCACGAGGAGCTGCTGGTGCGCGACCTGAACATGGACATGGTGCGTGAGATGCGGGACGACTGGCAGTTCTACCGCGACCGCCGGCCCGACTCCTACACGAAGATCGCGAAGCCCTGAGGGCCTGACAGGCTCGGCCACCGGAGGACTGACATGGCAACGACACTCATCAAGGGCGGCACCGTCGTCTCGGCGACGGGACGCGGCGAGGCCGACGTGCTCATCGACGGCGAGACCATCGCGGCCGTGCTCGCGCCCGGCTCGCAGCTGCTGGGCACGGATGTCGCGGCATCCGTCGACACGGTCATCGACGCGACCGGGAAGTACGTGATCCCGGGCGGCATCGACGCGCACACCCACATGGAGCTGCCGTTCGGCGGCACCAACGCGTCGGACACGTTCGAGACCGGGACGCGGGCGGCCGCGTGGGGCGGCACGACGTCGATCATCGACTTCGCCGTGCAGCGCTACGGCGAGCGCGTGCAGGACGGGCTCGCGGCGTGGCACGAGAAGGCCGCCGGCAACTGCGCGATCGACTACGGCTTCCACCAGATCGTCGGCGGCGTCGACGACGACTCCCTCGCGGCGATGCGGGGCCTGCTCGACGAGGGCGTCTCGAGCTTCAAGCTCTTCATGGCCTACCCCGGCGTGTTCTACTCCGACGACGCGCAGGTGCTCAAGGCCATGCAGGTATCGGCGGAGACCGGCCTGCTCACGATGATGCACGCCGAGAACGGCCCGGCGATCGACGTGCTCGCGGCGCAGCTGGCCGAAGCCGGCAAGAAGGCGCCGTACTACCACGGCATCGCGCGCGCCTGGCAGATGGAGGAGGAGGCCACGCACCGCGCGATCATGCTGGCGAACCTCACCGGCGCGCCGCTGTACACGGTGCACGTGAGCGCCAAGCAGGCCGTCGACCAGATCGCCTGGGCGCGCGACCAGGGCTGGAACGTGTTCGGCGAGACCTGCCCGCAGTACCTGTACCTCTCGCTGGAGGAGCAGCTGGGCGCGTTCAGCGAGGAGTGGGGGCAGTTCGAGGGTGCCAAGTGGGTGTGCTCGACGCCGCTGCGCAGCAGCAAGGAGGGCCACCAGCACCACATGTGGCAGGCGCTGCGCACCAACGACATCCAGATGGTCTCGACCGACCACTGCCCGTTCTGCATGAAGGGCCAGAAGGAGCTGGGTCTCGACGACTTCCGCGCGATCCCGAACGGCATCGGCTCGGTCGAGCACCGCATGGACCTGATGTACCAGGGCGTCGTCACGGGCAAGATCACGCTCGAGCGGTGGGTGGAGCTGACCTCCACCACACCCGCGCGCATGTTCGGCCTGTACGGCAGGAAGGGCGTCATCCAGCCGGGCGCCGACGGCGACATCGTCGTCTACGACCCGAACGGCCACACGTCGATCGGCCTCGGCGAGGGCCGCACGCACCACATGAACATGGACCACTCCGCATGGGAGGGCTACGAGATCGACGGGCATGTCGACACCGTGATCTCCCGCGGCAAGGTCGTGGTCGACGGCGGCCGGTACCACGGCTCCAAGGGCGACGGGCGCTTCCTCAAGCGCGGCCTCTCGCAGTACCTCATCTGATTCCCGGCGATCGAGCGGAGCGTATCGAGATCATGGACTTCGGCGTCGTCCTGCAGACCAACCCGCCCGCCGCGCGCACCGTGCAGCTCGCCAAGCTCGCCGAGGCGCACGGCTTCAGCCACGTGTGGACGTTCGACTCGCACCTGCTGTGGCAGGAGCCCTACGTCATCCACTCGGCGATCCTCGCCGAGACCAAGCGCGTCACGGTGGGGCCGTTCGTGACGAACCCCGCGACGCGGGACTGGACGGTGACGGCCTCCGTGTTCGCCACGCTCAACGAGATGTACGGCAACCGCACGATCTGCGGCATCGGCCGCGGGGACTCGGCGGTGCGGGTGACCAACGGCAAGCCGGTGACGATGGCCGAGCTGCGCGAGTCCATCCACGTGATCCGCGAGCTCGCGAACTCGCGGCCCGTCGAGTACCACGGCTCGACGATCCGGTTCCCGTGGAGCCGGGGCTCGCAGCTGGACGTGTGGGTGGCGGCGTACGGGCCGATGGCGCTCACGCTCACCGGCGAGGTGGGCGACGGGTTCATCCTGCAGCTGGCGGACGTCGACATCGCCGCGTGGATGATCAAGACGGTGAAGGATGCCGCGGCCGCCGCCGGCCGCGACCCCGACTCGCTCGCCTTCTGCGTGGCCGCCCCGATGTACATCGGCGACGACGAAGCGCACATGCGCGACCAGTGCCGGTGGTTCGGCGGCATGGTGGGCAACCACGTCGCCGACATCGTCGCGAAGTACGGCCATCACGGCGCCATCCCCGACGCGCTCGCCGACTACATCGAGGGACGCAAGGGGTACGACTACAACACCCACGGCAAGGCCGACAACGACCACGTCGACTTCGTCCCCGACGAGATCGTCGAGCGCTTCTGCATCCTGGGCTCGGCATCCGACCACATCGCCAAGCTCGAACAGCTGCGCGAGCTGGGGGTCACCCAGTTCGCCGGCTACCTGCAGCACGACAACAAGGAGGAGACGCTCCGCGTCTACGGCGAGACCGTGATCCCGGCGCTGCAGACCCACGTGACGGCCAAGTCGTGAAGTCGGCACCGGCATGAGGCCCATCGGCTGGTCGGCGCGCCGTCAGGGCGAGCTCCGCGGCTGGATCGCCGCGGGCTGGGGCGCGGTGGGGGTGGTGGCGGTCATCGTGCTGTGGGAGCTGTACAAGTTCCTCGGACCCGCCGACGGCGTGGTCGTGGGCGCCGTCCCCGGCGAGTCCGGGTCGGGGCTCATGATCCTCCCGCGCACCCATGACCGGGCGATGCCGCACGTGTGGGACATGGTCGCGCGCCTGTTCGCCCCCACGAGCGGCGGCGACACCCCCGCGCTCTGGGTCTCGGTCGCCGGCGCCGCCCTCATCACCCTGGGGATCGCCGCCGTCGGATGGCTGATCGGCGTGGTCGTGGGCGCACTCCTGGGCCTGGTGATGCAGCGGTGGCGCCTGCTGGAGTGGGGCCTGCTCCCCTGGATCGTGGTGAGCCAGATCGTGCCGCTCATCGCGTTCGCCCCCGTCGTCAATGCGATCGGCAACCAGATCGACCGCGGCGGCGGCACGTGGCCGCAGTGGCTGTCGGTGGCGGTGATCGCGTCGTATCTGGCGTTCTTCCCGGTGGCCGTCGGGGTGCTCCGTGGCTTGGCGTCGCCGGACCGCATCCACCTCGACCTCATGAGCAGCTACGCCGCGGGGTACTGGCCGACGCTGTTCCGGCTGCGCCTGCCCGCGGCCGTCCCGCACCTGCTTCCGGCGCTGCGGCTCGCCGCCGCGAACGCGGTGCTCGGCGCGGTCGTGGCGGAGGTCTCCATCGGCATGCGCGGCGGCATCGGCCGCATGCTCATCCAGCTGGCGGGTCAGGCCTCGAGCGACCCCGCCGCTCCATGGGGGCCGACGTTCGGCTCGATCGCCCTCGGCCTGATCGCCGCCGGCTCGGTGGCCCTCATCGGCCTCGGACTTGCCAACTACCGCAGAGGAGAGGCCGCCGCATGACCGACCTTGCCGTTCACGCATCCGGCGTCGGGAAGGTGTTCCCGACGAAGACCGGGGAGGTCGTCGCGCTGACCGACGTCGATCTCGAGGTCGCCGGCGGTGAGTTCGTGTCGCTCATCGGCCCGTCGGGCTGCGGCAAGTCGACGCTGCTGCGCCTGATCGCGGACCTCGACCAGGCGACGTCCGGCACCCTCCAGATCTTCGGAAAGCCCGCCAAGCGCGCCCGCATCGATCAGGACTACGGCATCGCGTTCCAGCAGGCCGGCCTCCTGCCGTGGCGCTCGGTCGCCGCCAACATCGGGCTGCCGCTCGAACTGCACGGCACGGGCAAGGCTGCTCGCGCGAGCCGCGTGGCCGAGCTGGCGGAGCTGGTCGGTCTCTCGGACTTCGTCGATCGCTACCCCGACCAGCTCTCCGGCGGTATGCAGCAGCGCGTCGCGATCGCCCGCGCGCTGGCCGCCCGCCCGAAGCTGCTCCTCATGGACGAGCCGTTCGGCGCGCTCGACGAGATGACGCGCGAGCGCCTGCAATCCGAGCTGACGCGCATCGCCGCCGAGACCTCGGCGGCCGTCGTGTTCGTGACCCACTCGATCCCGGAGGCGGTCTTCCTCTCGGACCGCGTGGTGGTGATGAGCCCGCGTCCCGGGCGCATCACCGACGTGGTCCAGACCTCTCTCGGCGAGGTGCGCGACGAGGCGCTGCGCGAATCGCCGCAGTTCTTCGACCGCGTGACGGCCGTCCGCGAGGCCTTGCACGGCTCGCCCGTCACGAGGGCGAGTGAATCATGACGGATGCCGCGACCACGATGCTGCCCGCCCCGCCGGGTCCGGCGGGCGCGGGGGCGGGGCCCGGCGAGCGCGAGCTTCCGGGGTGGCTGAAGTGGGTGGCGCCCGTCGTCGTCGGCGTCCTGATCCTCGCGATCTGGATCTTCTGGGTCGATGTGCTCGGCACCGCGCCGCGGATGCTGCCGAGCCCGATCGCGATCGCCGAGGAGTTCGTCCGCCGGTTCCCGATCATCCTCGACGACATGATGATCACGGCCACGAACGCTCTGATCGGCCTCGTGGTCGGCTCCCTCCTCGCGCTGCTGTTCGCCGGGCTGGCGGCCGCGGCCAAGCCCGTCGACGGCATGCTCGCGCCGCTGGTGTCCGCCCTCGCCGTCATCCCGATCGTCGCGATCACGCCGATCCTCAACACGATGTTCGGCGCCTCGAGCCAGTTCGGACGTCAGGCGGTCGCGACGATCGCGGCCTTCATCCCGGTGTTCGTCAACGTGCTGCGGGGCCTCCGCCAGACCCGGCCCGTTCACCGCGACCTGCTGCGCTCGTCCGCGGCATCCGGCTGGCAGACGTTCCGCGTCCTGACGCTCCCGACCGCCCTCCCGTACCTCATGACGGGCCTGCGCATCGCCAGCTCGCTGGCGGTGATCGCCGCCCTCGTCGCCGAGTACTTCGGCGGGCCCGCCGACGGCATCGGCACGGCCATCGCCACCTACGCCAAGTCCGGCCGGGCCGCGCTGGCGTGGGCCTACGTGCTCGGCGGCATCATCATCGGGCTCGTGTTCTTCCTCGTGACCTCGCTCCTGGAGCGCCTGGCGACGAGGCGGTCGCCGGCCTGACCGGCGTTTGCAGTACCCGACGCACCACACGAAAGGAACGCCATGAGACACAGCATCAGACGCGGCCTGACCGCGGCCTCCGTCGCCACCGTCGCGGCACTCGCGCTTGCAGCCTGTTCCGGGTCGGGCGGCACCGACGACGGCGGAGGAGGCGGAGACGAGGACTTCGAGCCGCTCACCTCGATCAAGCTGCAGCTGCAGTGGCTGCCGCAGGCCCAGTTCGCCGGCTACTACGTGGCCCAGGAGCAGGGCTACTTCGAGGAGGAGGGCTTCGACGAGGTCGAGATCGTGCCGTCCGGCGGCGACATCGTGCCGCAGGACGCGCTCGTGGCCGGCGACGTCGACTTCGCCATCGCATGGGTGCCCAAGGTGCTCGGCACGCTCGAGTCGACGGGCGTCGAGCTCACCGACATCGCGCAGGTCTTCCAGAAGTCCGGGACGCTGCAGGTGTCGTGGAAGGGCGACGGGATCGAGTCCGTCGCCGACTTCGAGGGCAAGCGCATCGGCTCGTGGGGCTTCGGCAACGAGTGGGAGATCTTCGCCGCGATGGCCGCCGAGGACCTCGACTCCACCTCCGTGTCGATCACGACCCAGGACTTCTCGATGAACGCCTTGCTCGACCGTGACGTCGACGCCGCCCAGGCGATGACGTACAACGAGTGGGCGCAGATCCTCGAGGTCGTGAACCCGGAGACCGGCGAGCTCTACCAGCCCGACGACTTCGACGTCATCTCGTACGAGGACACCGAGGGCGCCATGCTGCAGGACGCCATCTGGGCCGACACGCAGCGGCTCGAGGACGACCCGGCCTACGCCGATGCGGCGGTGCGGTTCCTCAAGGCCGTGACGAAGGGCTGGATCTTCGCCCGCGACGACCCCGAGGAGGCGGCCGAGATCGTCTACGACATCGCGTCGAACGCCGAGGCCGCGTTCCCCGTCGGGCCGGTGCACCAGCTGTGGCAGATGAACGAGGTCAACAAGCTCATCTGGACGGGCGCCGACTTCGGGCTCGTGGACGAGGCGGCCTGGGACAAGACGGTGGCCGGTGCGCTGTCGGCCAAGAACCAGGACGACCTCGAGCTCATCACGACCGAGCCCGCCGACTCGGCGTACTCGAACGAGTACATCGAGCAGGCGCTCGCCGAGCTCGAGGAGGAAGGCGTCGAGGTCGGGGGCGAGTACACGCCGATCGAGGTGACGCTCACCGAGGGCGGCCAGTAGCGGATGCCGCACCCGCGCGGCGACCGGACACTCCGGTCGCCGCGCGGGGCAAGGCAAGACGAAACGCCGTTGACCCGCCTTCCGCGAACAGGGAACGTGGACACATGACCGAAGACCTCGACGCCCTCGCGAAGGAGCTCGACCGCGAGCACGTGTTCCACTCCTGGTCCGCGCAGGCGGGCCTGGACCTGCCCGTCATCGCGGGCGGCAGGGGCACGGTGGTGTGGGACCACGCCGGCAATCGCATGCTGGACTTCTCGAGCCAGCTGGTCAACGTCAACATCGGGCATCAGCATCCCGCCGTCGTCGCGGCGATCCGCGAGCAGGCCGAGCGCCTGGCGACCATCGGGCCCGCCACGGCCAACCTCCACCGCGGTCAGGCCGCGCAGCGCATCCTCGACAAGGCCCCCGCCGGCTTCGCGAAGGTCTTCTTCACCAACGGCGGTGCGGACGCGATCGAGAACGCGATCCGCATGGCACGCCTGCACACCGGTCGCGACACCGTGCTCTCGACCTACCGCTCGTACCACGGCAACACCGGTGCGGCCATCGTCGCGACGGGCGACTGGCGACGGATGCCGAACCAGTACGCCCGCGGACACGTGCACTTCTTCGGCCCGTTCCTGTACCGCACCGAGTTCTGGGCGACCACGCCGGAGGAGGAGTGCGAGCGAGCCCTGCACCACCTCGAACGCGTGATCCAGTCGGAGGGGCCTTCCACGATCGCCGCCCTGCTGCTGGAGTCGGTGCCTGGCACCGCCGGCATCATGGTGCCGCCGCCCGGCTATCTGGCGGGGGTCCGCGCGCTGGCCGACGCCTACGGCATCGTGCTCATCCTCGACGAGGTGATGGCGGGGTTCGGGCGCACCGGCCGCTGGTTCGCCTTCGAGGGGCACGACGTCGTGCCCGATCTGATCACCTTCGCCAAGGGCGTGAACTCGGGCTACGTGCCGGTGGGCGGCGTGATCATCTCGCCCGAGATCGCGGCCACGTTCGACGACCGCGTCTTCCCCGGCGGCCTCACCTACTCGGGGCACCCTCTGGCCGCGGCCTCGATCGTCGCAGCGATCGACGCGATGGAGTCGGAGCGGATCGTCGAGAACGCCCGGCGCGTCGGCGAGGAGGCGATCGGCCCCGGTCTGCGCGACCTGGCGTCGCGGCATCCGCTCATCGGCGAAGTGCGCGGCGAGGGCGTGTTCTGGGCGCTCGACCTCGTGACCGACCGCGACACCCGTGAGCCGGTCGGCGCCGAGGTCGTGGGGAAGCTCAAGAAGGAGCTGACGTCGCGAGGGCTGCTGCCCTTCGCGGCGGAGAACCGCATCCACGTCGTGCCGCCCTGCGTGGTCACCGACGAGGAGGTGCAGAAGGCGATGTCGATCTACGATGAAGCCCTGACGAGCGTCGAAGGCGACCTCTTCTGACGCGTGCATCGCGTCGCGGCCGACCGACCGGGTCGGCCTGCGGCGCTTCCGAAGGAGGAACACGACAATGACGGACATGATGGAGCGCACCGACCCGGTGGGCGCCGACACGGCGGTCCTCGAGCACTGGGTGAACGGCGGGCCGTGGGCGGGGGCATCCGACCGCACCGGCTCGGTGTACAACCCCGCGCTCGGCACGGTCCAGAAGCGGGTGCGGTTCGCCACCCGCGACGACGTCGGATCAGCGGTGGATGCCGCGTCCGCGGCGTGGGCGCAGTGGCGCGACGCCTCGATCGCCAAGCGCCAGGCGGTGATGTTCGCGTTCCGCGAGCTGCTGAACGCGCGCAAGGAGGAGCTCGCCGAGATCCTCACCTCCGAGCACGGCAAGGTGCTCGCCGACGCGCGCGGCGAGATCGCCCGCGGCATGGAGGTGGTCGAGTTCGCGTGCGGCGTGGGGCACCTCACCAAGGGCGCGTACTCCGAGAACGTCTCGACCGGCATCGACGTCTACACGCTGCGTCAGCCGCTGGGCGTCGTCGGCATCATCAGCCCCTTCAACTTCCCGGCGATGGTGCCGCTGTGGTTCTTCTCGATCGCCCTCGCGGCCGGCAACGCCGTCGTGCTGAAGCCGTCCGAGAAAGACCCGAGCGCCGCGAACTGGCTCGCGGGCCTGCTGACGGAGGCGGGGCTCCCCGACGGCGTCTTCAACGTCGTCCACGGCGACAAGGAGGCGGTGGACGCGCTGCTGGAGCACCCGGACGTGCGGGCGATCTCGTTCGTCGGCTCGACGCCGATCGCGAAGTACGTCTACGAGACGGCGACCTCGCACGGCAAGCGCGTGCAGGCCCTCGGCGGCGCGAAGAACCACATGCTGGTGCTGCCCGACGCCGATCTCGACCTGGCCGCGGACGCCGCCGTGAACGCCGGCTTCGGCTCGGCGGGTGAGCGGTGCATGGCGATCTCGGTGGTGCTCGCCGTCGACACGGTCGCCGACGAGTTCGTCGCCAAGGTCGCCGAGCGCATGTCCTCCCTGCGCACCGGAGACGGCACCCGCGGCTGCGACATGGGACCGCTCATCACCGGACAGCACCGCGACAAGGTGACGTCGTACATCGATGTCGCCGGCGCCGACGGCGCCTCGGTCGTGGTCGACGGTCGCGGCGTGGAGGTCGACGGAGACGCGAACGGCTTCTGGCTCGGCCCGACGCTGATCGACAACGTGCCGACGTCGTCGACGGTGTACACCGACGAGATCTTCGGCCCGGTGCTGTCGGTGGTGCGCGTCGAGGGCTACGAAGAGGGCCTCGACATCATCAACGCGAGCCGGTACGGCAACGGCACCGCCATCTTCACCAACGACGGCGGCGCCGCACGACGCTTCCAGCGCGAGGCGACGGTCGGCATGATCGGCATCAACGTGCCGATCCCGGTGCCGGTGGCGTATCACTCCTTCGGAGGCTGGAAGGCGTCGCTCTTCGGCGACGCGAAGGCGTACGGCCCGCACGGCTTCGAGTTCTTTACGGCCGAGAAGGCGATCACGTCACGCTGGCTCGACCCGTCGCACGGAGGGATCAACCTGGGCTTCCCGCAGCACGACTGACCCGCCTCGCCTCGCTCGCTCAGGGGCCCGGAGGAGCCGGTGCGAACACGGTCACCGCGCGAGGCACCGCGACGCACCGCAGGGTGAAGCCGCCCGCCTCCCGCTCCTCGAGTTCGCCGTCGTGCACGAAGACGGACGGATGCCCCGCCTCGGGGCGGACGCGGACGTCGAGCTCGCGCACGACGAGGCGCTCGACGTCCTCGTCGCGGGGGAACAGGCGCACGGCGCGCAGCACGGCCGCCGTGCGCTTGCCGAAGGCGAGCGAGGCGAGCGCGCGCACCTTCGACCCGCGCGCGTGGTGGATGCGGACATCGAGCACGCCGGCTTCGGTCTCCTGCCGCTGCATCGTGGCGACGCGATCGGGGTCGTTCCGCCCGACGCTGACGAACACCGACCACACGCGCGCGCGGCGTCCGCCCCGCACGATGGTGAGCGGCTCGGCTCGGCGCAGCGCGACCGCGGTCGCGACGACGCCGCCGATCCACTTGCCGAGGCTCGTTCGCCGCTCGCGCTCCCCGATGAGCTCCGGGTAGGCCCCGACCGAGACGACGTTGAGCACGGTGAGCGGCTCGTCGTCATCCGCCGTCGCATCCGCGACGCCGACCTCGGCCGTCGAGCCCGCCTCGTACGCGTCGATCGCGGCGTCGACGCTGTCGAGGCCCAGCGCGCGCACGAAGTGGTTGAACGTGCCGCCCGGCATGGCGAGGAGGGGCCGGTCGTACCGGCGGGCGAGGTGCGCCATGCGCGAGACCGACCCGTCGCCGCCGTAGACGCCGAGCACCGCGGGGGCGGGGTCGGCGGCCATCGCCTTCGCGACGACGTCTTCGAGGTCCTCGTCGTCGCCGAGCTCTCGGATCTGCGCCCCGGGCAGGCGCGCGGCGAAGATCGAGGCGGGGTCGGACCGGATGACCGCCGAGCCGGAGGCCGCGTTCCGCACGATCAGCACTCCCCGGCCGCGATCGTCGGCGGGGGGCGGCAGAGCGGGGTCCATGCGCCGAGACTACCCACCGCTCGCCGGGAAAGGGTCAGGCGGGGAGGATCGGGCGGTTCTCGTAGAACGTCTGCAGCACGACGGTCGTGCGCGTGTTCACCGACGCGGCCGCGCGGATGTCGCGGATCAGCGATTCGAGGTGACGCGGGGTGGCCACGCGCACGAGGAGGATGTAGCTCGCGTCGCCGGCGATCGAGTGGCACGCCTCGATCTCGGTGAGGTGCTCGAGCAGCTCGGGCGCGTTGTCGGGCTGGCCGGGATCGAGCGGCGTGATCTCGACGAAGGCGGCGAGGGGCTTGCCGACCGCTTCGGCGTCGACGAGGGCCCGGTAGCCGGTGATGACGCCGCGGCTCTCGAGCCGCCGCAGTCGCGCCTGGACGGCCGACACCGACAGCCCGACCGAGGCGGACAGATCGGCGAGCGTCGCGCGCGCGTCGCGGGAGACCTCCCGCACGATGGCGGCGTCGGTCGCGTCATCCAGGCTCGGCATGCCTCGACTCTATCCCAGACAGGAAATTTTCCTGCGGAATCATGTCGCTGGGGGAAGTTCTCTAGACTCGAGAGAGAAACCGCGCTCGAAGATCGGAGGTTCACCATGCCCGCTCCCACCCGCACCACGCAGGTCATCGTCGGCGAACCCGAGGTCGTCGAGGATGCGACCCGGTCATCGGCCGCCGAGCCCGTGGAGGCGTCGCCCGCCTGGTTGCGCCTGAAGGCGGCGGCGACCGCGATCCAGGACCTGCAGATCAAGGACGGCTCGATTCCGGATGCCGCGGCCCACGACCGGGCGCGCGCTCTGGTCGCCGAGATCATCGCCGGCATCCAGGCGCTCGCCCCGGCGTTCCCGCACGACGGGGAGTACCTCGCGGCCTCGGTGCGCGACTTCCAGCGGTGGGCCGACGAGGGCTTCGGCATCCCGGACTTCCTCGACTCGCTCATGGCGTTCCAGCCGCAGCGGCACCGGGTCGACGGCATCCGTCACCTGGTCGTCTTCCCCATGTACACGCAGAACGGATCGTCCGATCGTCACGTCGAGGCCGTGCTCGTCGAGGTGATCTGGCCCGAGTTCATCGCCCAGCTGGAGGCCGGCGACTACGGCAACAAGCTCTTCGTGTCGCTGCGGTTCCTGGACTTCACCCCGGGCTACGACACGAACAGCGCCGTGCTCTTCCCCGAGACCGTCGCGATGCGCGAGATCCCGGCGTTCACGTGGGGCGCGATCTTCCAGGACCGCGAGGCCGCCCGCTACCGCCGGGTGGTGCGCGCGGCCGCCGAGATCACGAAGCTGCACCTGCCCGCCGACGCCGCCCGCATGCTCGACGACCAGGCGCTCACCGAGAAGACGTTCGTGATGTGGGACATCATCCACGACCGCACCCACATGCGCGGCGACCTCCCGTTCGATCCGTTCATGATCAAGCAGCGGATGCCGTACTTCCTGTACTCGCTGGAGGAGCTGCGGTGCGACCTCACCGCGTTCCGCGAGTGCGTCGCGATCCAGCGGCGGCTGGCCGATCGACAGGCTCAGGGGGCGGAGCTCAGCGAGGCCGAGGCCGAGTTGCTCGAGCACGCCAAGCTGGTGCAGTACGCGGTGATCTTCGACCGGATCTTCCGGTTCTCCATCACCGGCACGCGGGTGCGCAACTACGACGGGCTCGGCGGCCAGCTGCTGTTCGCGTGGCTGCACCAGCGCGACGTACTGCACTGGACCGACACGGCCCTCGCCTTCGACTGGGAGGACGTGCCCGCCGCGGTCGTCGCGCTCGGCGACGCGATCGACGAGCTCTACTGGCGCTCGATCGACCGCCCGAAGGCCGCGCACTGGCTCGCCGCCTACGACCTCGTCCGCGGCACCCTGACGCCGAACCCGGCGTCGCAGTGGGCACGCGGACTGCCCGACGAGATCCTCGCCGGCCCGCCGAAGGGCTACACCGACGCGGTCATGGACGACGAGTTCCCGCTGTCGATGTTCTTCGAGGCGCTCGAGCGGAAGATGAAGCCCGTCATCGAGTCCACCGCCGGCATCACCGGCCGCGACTCCTGAAGCGTCGTTCGGTCCACCGTTCTCGCCGAGATCGCACGTTCTCGCCGAGAACGCACGTCGTGGGCGCCGACGACGTGGTCATTCGACGAGATCGCACGATCTCGGCGATGGACGGCGGAGCGCAGAGCGGGGTGGAGAGCGGGCGTGGAAGGGTAGGGGTATGAGCGTCTCAGGCAGACTCGTGGTCGTCTCGGGGGCCACCAGCGCGTCCGGTCTCGCCGCCACCCGCGAACTCGTCGCGGCGGGCGCGCGCGTCATCGCGGTGGGGCGGAGCTCCGAGAAGCTGGAGGAGCTCACCTCCTCCCTCGGCGCCGGGCCGGGCGTCGCCGACGTCGACCCGGCCGGCAGCGTCCGCACCGAGGTGTGCGACCTGACCGATGAGGCCGACGTCGCCGCACTCGCCGAGCGGATCCACGCGGCCGACGGAGCCGTGGACGGGGTGCTGCACCTCGTGGGTGGCTGGCGCGGCGGCGGCGGTCTGGCGGGGCAGACGGAGGACGACTACCGCTTCCTCGAGCGCTCGCTGACCGCGCTGCGCCACGTCAGCCGGGCATTCGACGCCGACCTGCGGAGGTCGTCGTCTGCGCGCACCGCGATCGTCTCCTCCACCGCCGTGGAGCGCCCGCTCGCCGGCGGCGCCAACTACGCCGCGGTCAAGGCGGCGAGCGAGGCGTGGGCGCGCGCCGTCGCGCAGGGCTTCGCGAAGGCCGCGAAGGACTCCGGGCGGCCGCTGGCCGCGGCATCCGTCATCTTCCGCACCAAGAGCCTCTCGGGACTCGAGGATGCCCTGGCGCAGCGCTTCGCCGACCTGTGGATGACCGACGCCTCCGAGACCAACGACACGATCGTCGACCTCACCGACCCCTCGCTGTGACACCGCCGCGCCCGCCGTCGCCGCGGGAGAATGGATACCCGTGACCACCATCCACGACCCCAACCTGCGCGGATTCGCGTCCGACAACTACTCCGGCATCCACCCGGAGGTGCTCGCGGCCATCGCCGCCGCCAACGACGGACACCAGGTCTCGTACGGCGAGGACGTCTACACCGAGCGTCTGCAGGAGGTCATGGCCCGGCACTTCGGCGACGGCGTCGAGGCGTACCCGGTCTTCAACGGGACCGGCGCCAACGTCGTCGGGCTGCAGTCGATGCTGCCCCGCTGGGGCGCCGTGATCACGGCCGGGACCGCGCACATCAACGTGGACGAGGGAGGTGCGCCCGAGCGCGTGGCCGGCATCAAGCTGCTCACCGTCCCGACCGACGACGGCAAGCTCACGCCCGAGCTCATCGACCGCGAGGCGTGGGGCTGGGGCGACGAGCACCGCGCGCAGCCACTCGTCGTCTCGATCACGCAGTCGACCGAGCTCGGCACCCTCTACTCCGTCGACGAGATCGCCACGATCGCCGCGCACGCGCACGGCCTCGGGATGCACGTGCACATGGACGGCTCGCGGATCTCGAACGCCGCCGCGTCGCTCGGCGTGCCGTTCCGGGAGTTCACGCGCGACGCGGGCGTCGACGTGCTGAGCTTCGGCGGCACCAAGAACGGCGCCATGCTCGGGGAGGCCGTCGTCGTGCTCAACCCCGAGGCCTCGCAGGGCCTGAAGTTCCTCCGCAAGCTCGACATGCAGCTCGCCTCGAAGATGCGGTTCGTCTCGGCGCAGCTGCTCGCCCTGCTCGAGGGGGACCTGTGGCTGCGCAACGCCTCCCACTCGAACGCGATGGCGCAGCGCCTGCGCGCCGGCATCGAGCGCGGCCTCGCCGACGGGTCGATCCGCGGGGTCGCGTTCACCCAGCCGACGCAGGCCAACGGCGTCTTCGCGACCCTGCCGGCCGGCGTCGCCGACCGTCTGCGCGCGTCGTTCCGGTTCTACGACTGGGATGCCGCGAAGAACGAGGTGCGCTGGATGTGCAGCTTCGACACGTCCGAGAACGACATCGACGCGTTCCTCGCCGCGATCGCGCGGGAGACTTCGGCCTCGTAGCCGGACCGCGCGGCTCCCGGACCGCGGGGCGCGCGGTCCGGGGCCCGGGGGGGCTCAGCCCTCGTGCTGCTCGGCCTCGGCCTCGTGCGCCTCGCCGCCGGCCTCGTGCGACTCTGCTTCGGCTTCGTGCGCCTCGCCGCCCTCAGCCGTGTCCTCCTGCGACTCACCGTCCACGGCCGCGTCCTCGCCCGGCTCCGGCACGACCGCCGCGTCCTCGCTCGGCTCCGGCACGACCGCCTCGTTCTCGGCGGAGTGGCCGGGGGCGGCATCCGTCGTCTCCTCGTCCGGCTGATCTGCAGAGGTGACGGATGCCGGCGCGAGGGCGGTCTCGGGCCGGATGAGCTCCTTCACCTCGGCCATGAAGCTCATGAGCTGGTGCTGCTGCCAGCGCAGGGTGCGCGTGCGGTCCTCGGCGTCGCGGAGCACGGACTGGGAGTGCGACGTGACCAGAGCGATGATGCGCTCGGCCTTCACGTGCGCCTGCTCGAGGTGCTCCCGGGCGCGCAGCTGCGCGTCGGCCTCGATCTGCTGCGACTGCGCGCGCATCAGACGCTCGAAGTCCTCCGCCTTCGCCGAGACCCGCTGCGCGTGCTCCAGCGACGCCGTGACCTGCTCGTTGGCATCCTGCGTGATGCGCTCGGCATGGGCGACCGCCTGGTTGTGGAGCACGAGGAACTCCTGGTGCGCATCGTCCTGGCGACGGGTGAGGGATGCCTCGAACTCCAGCGCCCGCAGGCGCAGCTCGCGCACCGCCTCCTCGGCCTCGGACCGGTCGCGCGCAGTCTCGCGGGCGACCGTGGAGCGCAGCACGGCCGCGCCCTTCTCGGCCTCCGAGCGGATGGCGGCGGCCTCGCGCTCGGCCTGCGAGATCTTCTCGGCGGCGTGCGCGGACTCGCGCTCGATGCGGGCCTCGTGCGCGGTCAGCTCGGTGTCGATCTTCAGCCGGATCTGCTGCGCCTCGTGCTGGGCCTGCGACATGATGCCGTCGGCCTCGGCCTGCGCGGCCGCGCGCCGGTTGGCGATCTCTTCGCGCGCCGCCTCGAGCAGGCGGTCGCCCTGGATGGAGGCGTTGCGGATGAGGAGACTCGCCTGGTCCTCCGCGACGCGCAGCACCTCCTCGAATTGCTGGCGGTTGGGCGACTCGCCCGTGGCGCCGACCAGCTCGTCGCTGAGCGCCTGGACCCGCTGTTCGGCGTCGGCCAGCCGGGCATTGGCGAGTTCGAGCTCGGCCTGCAGGCGCTGCAGGGCGTCGCCCTCCTCCTCCCGGGCGGCGGATGCCTCGGCCTCGGCGCGCTCGCGCTCGGTGCGGCGGTTCTCGTCCGCTGCGGCGAGCTCGGCCTGCAGCCGGTCGATCTGCTCCTGTCGCGCGGCGAGCTCGGTGTCGACCTCGGCACGGTGGGCGGCGATGGCGGCGTCGATGTCGGCCTGACGCCGCTCGTTCGCGACCTGCAGCTCCGCCTCGAGACGCTCGGCCTTCGCCCGGCTCTGCGCGACGGCGGCGCCGGCCCGCCGCTGGTGCTGCTTCAGCTGCGCGACTTCGTCGGCCGCGGCGCGCACGCGCGCGTCGAGGCCGGCGATCGCGGCATCCACCTCTTCCTTGTCGTAGCCGCGGAAGGTCGTGGTGAAGCCCGATCCGAACGTCGTCGACGTCTCGCCGATGATCGTGTCGAAGGGGCTGGGGTCTTCCGGACCAGTGGTGCCGGGGTTGACGGCGTGCTCGGACATCGAGTGACTCTGCTTTCTAGGGGCGAGGGGAATCACTGTGTCGGCGACCGCATACAGCGGCGGCGGTGCGTTCCGCCGGTCGCACGGCGAACGGGTCGCCGGGCGCGGCCGACGGAGGCCGCATCGCCCTCGACGACACCGGGGGGTGAGTGTCGCAGGGGTGACTGCGCTCAGGGTGACTGAACCCTACCGCGCCTCGCCGTGTGCGCGAAACGCGCGGCGCTCACCGCCCCGCGAGCCACTCCTGGTACGCGTCGAACGACGACGCGCGCCCGAGGAACGCCTCGACGAGCTCGCGTGCGTCGCGGGATCCTCCGCGCTCGAGCACCTCGGTGCGGTAGCGGCGCGCCGCCTCGGGATCCATCAGTCCCTCGCCGAAGCCGCTGAGCAGGTCGCGGGCGATCACGAGGCTCCACTGGTACGTGTAGTAGCAGGCGCCGTAGCCGGTGAGGTGGCCGAAGCCGGCATAGGAGTGCTGGCCGGGCAGCGGCTGGACCGGGCTCGTCGCGGCGTAGATCCGCTCGGTCTCGGCCTGCAGGTCGGAGGGACGGTCGACGTGCAGGCGGTACGACACGTTCGCGTGCCCCAGCTGGCGCCGCACTTCGAGTGCGCGACCGAACCCGTCGGCCGTGCGCATGCGGGCCACGAGATCGGCCGGGATCGGGCGGCCGTCCGCGTCGCCGCTGAAGGAGGCCAGCACGTCGGCGTCCCACGCCCATTCCTCCAGCAGTTGGCTGGGCGCCTCGACGAAGTCCCACTCGGTGGCCACGCCGCTGAAACGGGCGAACCGCTGGTGGCCGCCGAGGATGTCGTGCACGAGGTGCCCGAACTCGTGGAAGAACGTCACGACCTCGTCGTGCTCGAGCAGTCCGCGCGAGAAGTTGCACAGGAGCGCGGCCTCGGGGAGCACCCGACCCGCCACGCCCGGAGCGAGCGGGAAGCAGGCCGCATGGCTGAACTTGCCCTCGCGGGGGTGCAGGTCGAGGTGGATGCGGCCAAGGCGGACTCCTCCGCGCACCACGTCGAAGGACTGCACGTCGTCGTGCCACGCCGGAGCGTCGACCCGCAGGTACTCGACGTCGAGGAGGCGGCCGGTGACGTCGAGGACGCCCGACACGACTCGCTCGAACGGGAAGTACGACCGGACGAGCTGGGCGTCGACGTCGTACTGCTCGCGCTTGATCGCTCCCACCAGGTACCAGTAGTCGGCGATCGTGACGGCGTCCACGTCGGGCACATCGCGGCGCAGCCGCTCGAGGAGCAGCGGGTACTCGGCGTCGGCGGCCGGCTTCGACGCGTCGTCCAGGCGCGAGAGGAAGACCGGGATCTCGGCACCCGCCCCGATCATCCGCGTCTCGGTCTCGTAGTCCGCCCAGTCGGGGTAGCCCAGCAGGCTCGCGCGCTGCGCGCGCACCGCGAGCAGCTCCGCCAGGACGGGGTCGTTCTCTGGCCAGGCGAGGTCGTTGTAGGCGCCCACCAGCGCCAGGCGCGTCGCACGGTCGGAGGCGTAGTCGCGCACCGGCATGAGGTCGGGGTAGTCGGTGCTCAGCGTGACGAAGCCGCGCTCGTCGGCGGGGTGCGCGTCGACGAAGTCCTGCGGCAGTCCTGCCAGGCCCGCGACGGGCACCTGGACCTCGCGCCGGCCGTCGCGGATGTTGCGCGAGAACGTCAGCGACAGCTCGGTGTCGCGGTCCGCCAGCTCGCGCGCCCGCTCCCGCTCGTTGTCGGCGAGCTCCACGCCCCCGCGACGGAAGTCGCGGAGCAGGTGCGAGAGCAGCCGCGCCTGGTCGGCGTCGAGGCCGTCCGTCGGGGCATCCGCGAACACGCTCCACAGCTCGCGGTCGAGCAGGCGCGCGGCCGACAGCGACTCGACGGCCTGCACCTGCCCCTCGGCCAGCTCGCGCACCTCCGCGTCGGGGTGCGCCTCGCTCAGGAGGTACGCCTCGCTGAGCGCCTCGGCGAGCGCGAGCTCGGTGTCGTTCCACAGCTCGAGCCGGTCGGCCGTAGACAGGGCCGGCTCGCCCTTGAGCCGCTCGTCGAGCTCCCGTACGCGGGCGATGCGCTGAGCCGGGCGCTCCGAGACGAAGTCGGCCCATCCGGCGGCGTCGGCGGGGAACGGCAGCGGTTGGAGGGTCATCCTGCGAGCCTAGGGGGCGGGGCGGACGCTCCGCGAGAGCCAGCTGGATGACGCGGATGCCTCAGCGCAGCGCGCCCACGCTGGCCAGCGCGAGCCGCACGAGCGTGCCCCTGCCGCCCTCCATCTCGGCCGACAGCGCGTCGGAGGACGCCTCCTCCGGCGTCAGCCACGTCACCTCGAGGGCGTCCTGCCGGGGCTCGCACGTCCCGGTGACGGGAACGACGAACGCGAGCGAGACGGCGTGCTGACGGTCGTCGTGGAACGCGCTGACCCCCGGGAGCGGGAAGTACTCCGCGACCGTGAACGGTACCGGCTGCGGCGGCAGGAGGGGGAACGCCATCGGCCCGAGGTCGTTCTCGAGGTGGCGGAAGAGCGCGTCGCGCACCGTCTCGCCGTACCGCACGCGGCCCGACACGATCGTGCGGGTGATCTCCCCCACCGGGGTCGCCCGCAGCAGGATTCCGACGGCGGTCACCTGCCCCATGCCGTCGGTGCGCACCGGCACGCCCTCGACGTAGAGCATCGGCAGGCGGCGGCGGGCCTCCTCGAGCTCGATGTCGCTCAGCCAGGCGGGGTTCGAGACGTTCCCCGCGGGCGGGCCGAACGGTTCGTCGCCCGCAGGTTCGGGGTCGGGGGTGCGTACGGACATGACTCCTGTATACCCCGGGTGCGCCGCCGGCGCCCGAGGTCCACCGGACGTGTCGACGTCAGGTGGGAGGATGGGGGCATGCCGGAAGCGCTGGTCCTCGACGCCGACGCCGTGCTGTGGTCGGCCGATCGCAACGACCTCGCCGGGCGCCATCTGCTGCTGCTCCTCCACGGATACGGCGCCGACGAGCACGATCTCTATCCCCTGCGCGCGTACCTGCCCGAGCCGTTCGCCGTGGCGAGCCTCGCCGCGCCGCTGTCACCGCCGTGGCCGGCTCCCGGCCGCTCCTGGTATCCGATCGACGGCCTGGACGGTCGGGATCCCTCGCACGTCACCCGCGCCGCCGAGGCCGTCCTCGCCTGGGTCGACGCGCACGTGCCGGGCGCGGCATCCGTGGGTCTTCTCGGCTTCTCGCAGGGCGCCGCGGTGTCCCTGCAGGCCATGCGCCTCGACGCGCATCGCTTCGCCTTCGCGGTGAACCTGTCGGGCTACGTCACCCCCGGCGAGCTGCCCGGCGACGCCGAGCTCGCCGAGCGCCGACCGCCGGTCTTCTGGGGCCGCGGCACGAACGACGACGTCATCCCCGGCTTCCTCATCGAGCACACGACGCAGTGGCTTCCCGAACGCGCGGAGCTGAGCGGACGCGTCTACCCCGGCCTCACCCACAGCGTGTCGGAGCAGGAGCTCGCCGACGTGCGCGTCTTCCTCGACAAGCAGCTCGAGGCCCTCGACGCCGCGGACTGAGCGCACGGCGGTCACTGGTCATGCCCGGCATGGTCCGCTATGGTGTCTCACAGCCTTTGTCCCCTCGGTGAGGAACTCCCTTGAAGCTGATCGACGCTACCGCGCTGTAATCGCGCTGCTCCGTCGACCTTCGACGCGTCAGCGCTTGAATCCTTCGCGCTGGCCGTCGATCCGCCGCTTCTCTCCTGCGGTGCTGCGCCCTTCGATGGGCCGGCCCGCCTGGGCGACCTCCGCGGTGTCGGTGTCAGCGCCTGACCGACCTGGAGGCCTCATGCCCGCTCACACCCTCACCCCTGCCATCATCCTCGACCGGGTCTCGCTCTCGTGGCCCGACGGCACCACCGCGCTCTCCGACGTCTCGGGGTCGTTCGGTGCCGGCCGCACCGGGCTCGTCGGCCGGAACGGCTCCGGCAAGTCCACGCTCCTGCGCCTGGTGGCCGGAGAGCTGGCGCCGACCGCCGGCCATATCACCCGGACGGCGGATGCCGCCTACCTGCCGCAGCGCCTCACGCTCGACGTCGACCGTCCCGTCGCCGACCTGCTCGGCGTCGGTGCGCCCCTGCGCGCGCTGCGCGCGATCGAGTCCGGCGACGCCGACTCGCGCCACTTCGACGCGGTCGGCTCCGACTGGGACATCGAGGCCCGCGCGCACGCCGCCCTGGCCGAGGCCGGGCTCGCCCCCGGCATGCTCGACCGCAGCGTCGGGCAGCTGTCGGGCGGCGAGGCGGTGCTCACCGCGATCGCCGGCATCCGTCTGCGCGGGGCCGCCATCGCGCTGCTGGACGAGCCGACGAACAACCTCGACCGCGACGCCCGGGCACGCCTGTACGACATGGTGCGCTCGTGGCGGGGCGCGCTCGTCGTCGTCAGCCACGACATCGCGCTGCTGGAGCTGGTCGACGACACCGCTGAGCTGTACGACAACGAGCTCTCGGTGTTCGGCGGCCCGTACTCGCAGTGGCGGGCATGGCTGGATGCCGAGCAGGGCTCCGCCCGCGACGCCGAGCGCGCCGCGCGGCAGGCCGTCAAGCGCGAGAAGCGCCAGCGGATCGAGGCCGAGACGACCATCGCCCGCCGTGCGGCGATGGGCCGCAAGGCGCAGCTCGAGAAGCGGGTGCCGCCGATCGTCGCCGGCAACCTCAAGCGGGCCGCTCAGGTCTCGGCCGGCAAGCTCCGGGGCGAGAAGGCCGACCGCGAGGCGTCCGCCCGCGAGACGCTCGATGCCGCGGAGCGCCGCGTGCGCGACGACGACATCGTGAGGATCGACCTTCCCGATCCCGGCGTGCCCGCGGGCCGTCGGATCGCGACCCTCGGTGACGGCGAGCGCTCGTGGATCGTCCAGGGACCGGAGCGTGTCGCCCTCATCGGCCCGAACGGCGCCGGCAAGACCACCCTGCTGGAGCGGCTGGTCGGCTCCGGTGTCGAACCGGCGGGCGGATCTGCACCGCGCGTGTTTCCTGGTCCGGCTGAAGGTCCGTCGATCCCGCTGCTTGCACGGGCCGAGCTGCACACCGACCGCGTCGGCTACCTGCCGCAGCGGGTCGACGGTCTCGACGACGGCGCCTCGGTGCTCGAGAACGTCGCGCCCTCCGCGCCGAAGGTGACGATGGTCGAGCTGCGCAACCGGCTCGCGCGGTTCCTCATCCGGGGTGCGGCGGTGGAGCGGCCGGTGGGGACCCTGTCGGGAGGTGAGCGGTTCCGGGTGGCGCTCGCGCGGCTGATGCTCGCCGACCCGCCGCCGCAGCTGCTTGTCTTCGACGAGCCGACGAACAACCTCGACCTCGACACGGTCGACCAGCTCGTCGCCGCCCTCGCCGCCTACCGCGGCGCGGTGCTCGTCGTCAGCCACGACGACGCGTTCCTCGAGCGCATCGGCGTCGACCTCGTGCTGGAGCTCGACCGCGACGGCACGCTCACCGAGCGCTGACGCAGGGTCGCGGCATCCGTCCTCAAGGAAGGCGACGGATGCCGCGGCCGGCCCCCTCTCGGTTCGGGGGCCACCCCCAGTGCGCGCGGGCGTCCCTGCGCGCAGGATGGGGTCATGAACTCATTCGTCAGACCTCAGAACGGCCGCTGGATCGCCGGCGTCTGCCTCGCCGTCGCGAACCGCTTCGGCTGGAATGTCACGCTGATCCGGATCCTCACCGTGGTCGCGATGATCTTCTTCGGCCTCCCGCTGTGGATCTACATCCTGCTGTGGATCCTCGTGCCCTCCGAGCGCTGACGCACGGCCCCCCCTGGCGGGGAGGCGCCGGTCACGCGATGATGGCCGCATGCATCGCCTGGTTCGTCCCCGACGGGGACGCATGATCGCCGGGGTCTGCCAGGGCATCGCGGACCGCTTCGGCTGCAGCGTCGTGCCCGTGCGCGTGCTGTGGGTCGCCTCGACCGTGTTCTTCGGCGTCTCGATCCTGATGTACCTGCTGCTGTGGATCCTCCTGCCGGACGAGAGCTGAGCTCAGGGGGTCTTGGGCGGCTTCGTGCGCCCCGGCGCGCTGCCGCTGTTGCCCGGGCCCTCGTCGGCGGTGTCCTCGACCGGCGGCTCGCTGACCTCCGGTGACGGCTCGGGCGCGGGAGCGACGACGGGCTCGGTGGACTCCTCCACGGGCGCGGTCTCCTCCGGCTGCGGCGGCGCGACGACGGTGGCACGCGGCGAGGGCGCGGCCGGCGTCACGGTCGGCGTGGGTCGGGGCGTGATCTGCACGTCGGATGCAGGGGCGGGCTCCGGCAGCAGGGGCGGCCGGTCGCCGGAGGCGGCGAAGATCGAGGTCACCACGACCACGAGCGACAGGGCGAGGGCCCCGCAGAGGGCGCCGAGCCCGAAGGTGCGCACCCGGCGCGAGGCCGGCCATGAGCGGACGGCGAGGGCGGGGTTCGTGCGGCGGGTGAGCGGCGTCGGCGATTCCGACCTGCTCGACGGCGTCGACTCCATGGAGGATCCTCGGGCGGTGCGGGCGTGCGGGGGGACACGTACCCACCCGAGCTTACGCGAGGCCCGGTCATCCGTCCCCGCCTGGCCCGATGTCGGAGATCGCGACGAAGATGGAGGGATGGGCGATGTCCTGGAGCGATTCGGTCCTGCCACGCGGGACTGGTTCCGCGGCGCGTTCGCGGCTCCGACCGACGCGCAGACAGGCGCGTGGCAGGCGATCTCGGCCGGCAAGCACGCCCTGGTCGTCGCCCCGACGGGCTCCGGAAAGACGCTGTCGGCCTTCCTCTGGGCGATCGACAGGGTGTTCCACGACAAGGCCGCGGCCCCGGTGGCGTTGCCCGCCTCCGGTCGGAAGAAGAATATGACGGATGCCGCGGCCCCCGCGACCCGGATCCTGTACATCTCGCCGCTCAAGGCGCTGGGCGTGGACGTCGAGCGCAATCTCCGCTCCCCGCTCGTGGGCATCGGCCAGTCCGCGCGCCGGCTCGGCCTCACGGTGCCCGACGTCACCGTGGGAGTGCGCTCCGGTGACACCCCGGCGGGTGACAGGCGCAAGCTCGTGCAGGCGCCGCCCGACATCCTCATCACGACGCCCGAGTCGCTGTATCTCATGCTGACGAGCCGCGCGGGCGAGACGCTGCGCGACGTCCACACCGTCATCGTCGACGAGGTGCACGCGGTCGCGGCCACCAAGCGCGGCGCGCACCTCGCGGTGAGCCTCGAGCGCCTCGACGCGCTCCGTCGCTCGTTCGCGCCCGATGCCCCGCCCGCGCAGCGCATCGGGCTTTCGGCGACGGTGCGTCCGATCGACGAGGTGGCGCGCTTCCTCGGCGGTGCCGAACCGGTGGAGATCGTCGCCCCCCGCGCGTCGAAGGCGTTCGACATGCGGGTCGTCGTGCCGATCGACGACATGCTCAACCCGCCGCCTCCGCCGAGCGCCTACCAGTCCGGGCCCGTCGCGTGGACCGGCACGGATGCCTCGGCCGAGGCATCCGCCGATCCCGGCGCCGAGCCGATCGACGAGGACTGGTTCAACGACGGCTCGTCCGGGCGCCCGCGCGCGGCGGACGGCGGTGAGACCGAGATCACCGGCTCGGTGTGGCCGCACGTCGAAGAGGCCATCGTCGATCGCATCCTGCTGCACCGCTCCACGATCGTGTTCTGCAACTCCCGGCGCCTCGCCGAACGGCTCACGGGCCGGCTCAATGAGATCTACTCCGAGCGTCTCGGGCTCGACCTCCCAGACCCGTCGGTTCCCGCGGCCATGATGGCGCAGGCGGGCACGACGGCCGGCGCCGACCCCGTGCTGGCCAAGGCCCACCACGGGTCGGTGTCCAAGGAGCAGCGCGCGCAGGTCGAAGAGGAGCTGAAGTCCGGCATCCTGCGGTGCGTCGTCGCCACGTCGAGCCTCGAGCTCGGCATCGACATGGGCGCCGTCGACCTCGTGATCCAGGTGGAGGCGCCGCCGAGCGCCGCATCGGGTCTGCAGCGCATCGGGCGCGCGGGCCACCAGGTGGGCGAGGTCAGCCGCGCGGCGCTGTTCCCCAAGCACCGCGGCGACGTGCTCCACACCGCGATCGTGACCGAGCGCATGCTCGCGGGGCAGATCGAGGCGATCGCGATCCCGCAGAACCCCCTCGACATCCTCGCCCAGCAGACCGTGGCGGCCGCCGCGATCGGGCCCGTCGACGTCGAGGGCTGGTACGAGACACTCAAGCGAAGCGCCCCCTTCCGCTCGCTCCCGCGCTCCGCTTACGAGGCGACGCTCGACCTCATCGCCGGGCGCTTCCCGTCCGACGAGTTCGCCGAGCTGCGTCCGCGCGTGGTCTGGGACCGCGACCTGGGCGTGCTGACGGGGCGCCCGGGCGCACAGCACATCGCGGTGACGAGCGGCGGCACGATCCCCGATCGCGGGTTGTTCGGCGTCTTCATCGCGGGCGAGTCCCAGAACGCGCGCGTCGGCGAGCTCGACGAGGAGATGGTCTACGAGTCGCGCGTCAACGACGTCTTCACCCTCGGCACGACGAGCTGGCGCATCGTCGAGATCACCCATGACCGCGTCAACGTCGTGCCCGCGTTCGGCCAGCCGGGCAAGGTTCCGTTCTGGCACGGCGACGGCATCGGACGTCCCGCCGAGCTCGGTGAGGCGCTCGGCAAGTTCTCGCGCGAGGTCTCCACGGCCAAGCCCGACAAGGCCGAGGCGCGTCTGCGCGACGCCGGCCTCGACGAGTACGCACAGGACAACCTGCTGGCCTACCTCGCCGAGCAGCGCGAGGCCACGGGCACTCTGCCGACCGACCGTCAGCTCACCGTGGAACGCGGGCGCGACGAGGTCGGCGACTGGCGCGTCATCCTTCATTCCCCGTACGGCATGCAGGTCCATGCGCCGTGGGCGCTGGCCGTCAACGCCCGCATCCGCGAACGCCTCGGAGTCGACGGCTCCGCCGTCGCCAGCGACGACGGCATCATCGCCCGGATCCCGGATGCCACGGCCGAGCCGCCGGGCGCCGACCTCTTCGTCTTCGACCCCGATGAGCTCGACCAGATCGTGACCGAGGAGGTCGGCGGCTCCGCGCTGTTCGCCTCGCGATTCCGCGAGTGCGCGGCGCGGGCGCTGCTCATGCCGCGGCGCAACCCCGGCAAGCGCACACCGCTGTGGCAGCAGCGGCAGCGGTCCGCGCAGCTGCTCGAGGTGGCCCGCCGCTACCCGACGTTCCCGATCATCCTCGAGACGCTGCGCGAGGTGCTCCAGGACGTCTACGACGTGCCCGCGCTGCTGCGGCTCATGCGCGGGATCGGCGAGCGGCGCATCCGGCTCATCGAGACCGAGCCCGCCCAGCCCTCGCCGTTCGCGCGCGACCTGCTGTTCGGCTACGTCGGCGCCTTCATGTACGAGGGCGACTCTCCGCTCGCCGAGCGGCGGGCGGCGGCGCTGTCGGTCGATCCGGCGCTGCTGTCGGAACTGCTCGGCAAGGTCGAGATGCGCGAGCTCCTCGACCCCGACGTCATCGCGCAGTTCGAGCGCGAGGCGCAGCGCCTCGATCCCGAGCGACGGGCGCGCGGGCTCGAGGGGGTCGCCGACCTGCTGCGCATCCTCGGCCCGCTCGACGCGCCCGAGGTGGCGGCGCGGCTCGAGCCCGCCGCCGACGGCTCCTCCGACGGGCACGCCACGGCGGATGAGGCATCCGCTCTCCTGGACGCCCTCGTGACGGCGCGCCGGGCCATACCGGTGACGATCGCCGGCATCACCCGGGTGGCCGCGATCGAGGACGCCGGCCGGCTGCGCGACGCGCTCGGGGCCGCCCTGCCGGTAGGCATCCCCACCGCGTTCCTGGAACCCGTCGCCGACCCGCTCGGCGACCTCATCGCCCGGTACGCACGCACGCACGGCCCCTTCACGGCGGATGCCGCGGCCGACCGCCTCGGCATCGGCGTGGCGGTAGCCCGCCACACCCTGCAGCGGCTCGAGTCGCAGGGCCGGGTGACGAGCGGCTTCTTCCTGCCCGATCCGCCGCCCGGCTCGGGGGACGGCTCGGCGACGCGGGGCGACGAGGCGGAGTGGTGCGATGCGGAGGTGCTCCGGCGGCTGCGCATGCGGTCCCTCGCGGCGATCCGCGGCAGCGTCGAACCGGTGCCGCAGCAGGCGTACGCCCGGTTCCTTCCGGTGTGGCAGCACGTGACGCGGCCTCTCGACGGCGTCGACGGGGTCGCCGCCGTCGTCGAGCAGCTGGCCGGTATGCCCATCCCGGCCAGTGCGTGGGAGTCGCTGGTGCTCCCCGCACGCGTGGCGGACTACACGCCGGGGATGCTCGACGAGCTGACGGCGACCGGTGAGGTGGTGTGGTCGGGTCACGGCAGCCTGCCGGGCAGGGACGGCTGGATCGCGCTGCATCCAGCGGATGCCGTGCCGCTGACGCTGACGCTTCCCGACGGGGCGGACGAGCCCGCTCCGGGCTCGCTCGATGCCCAGCTCCTCGCGGCGCTCTCGAGCGGGGGCGCCTACTTCGCGTCGCAGCTGAAGCAGACCACGGGCGCGGAGAACGAGCAGTCCGTCGTCGAGGCGCTGTGGCGGCTGACCTGGTCCGGGCGCGTCACGAACGACACCTTCGCGCCGGTGCGCTCGCTCGTGTCGGGCGGCTCGCAGGCGCACCGCGTGAGCCGGCGGGCTCCGCGCGCCCGCCTGTACCGTGGCGCAGCGGTGCGCACCGTGGCGTCCTCCGTGCCCGCGCGCCCGCCCGCCATCGGCGGCCGGTGGTCGCTGCTGCCCGAGGCGGAGCCCGATGCGGCGCTGCGGGCGACGGCGACGGCGAGCCTGCTCCTCGACCGGTACGGCGTGGTGACGCGCGGCGCCGTCCAGTCCGAAGGCGTCCCCGGCGGCTTCGCGCAGGTCTACCGCGTCCTGGCCGGCTTCGAGGAGGCCGGACACTGTCGCCGCGGGTACGTGATCGAGAAGCTCGGTGCGGCGCAGTTCGCAGCCTCCGCCACCGTCGACCGGCTGCGCGAGTTCGCCGGCCTGCCCGATCCGCCGCCGCTGCGCGCCGTGACCCTCGCCGCCACCGACCCCGCCAACCCCTACGGCGCCGCGCTGGCGTGGCCGGCGCTGGAGGGGGTCGGACACCGTCCGGGCCGCAAGGCCGGCGCGCTCGTGGTGCTGGTCGACGGAGAGCTCGCGCTGTACCTCGAGCGGGGCGGCAAATCGGCGCTGGCGTTCACCGCGGACGAGTCCGTGCTCACAGCCGCTGCCCGGGACCTGGCCGCGACGTCGCGCGCGCGCCGGCTCGACACCCTCACCGTCGAGCAGGTCAACGGGGCGTTCGTCTACGGCACCGGCGTCGGACGGGCGCTGCGGGAGGCGGGATTCGTCGAGTCCCCGCGTGGTCTCACGCTGCGCCGCCTGACTGCCGGGGACGTGCTCCGCGAGGGCGCGCGTGCCTGACGCGCCGCGCCGGCGCCCGGTGCCGGGCAGGAGGTGCCGTGCCTGAGGGCGACACCGTGTTCCGTGCGGCGCGCCGGCTGAACGCGGCGCTCGCGGGCGCGACCGTGACGCGCTTCGAGCTTCGCGTGCCGCAGGCGGCGACGGCGGACCTGCGCGGCGAGGTCGTGCACGACGTCGTCGCGCGCGGCAAGCACCTGCTGCACCGCATCGGAACGTGGACCCTCCACACGCATCTCAAGATGGAGGGCGAATGGCACGTCTACCGGCGCGGCGAGCGCTGGCACGCCGCGGGGTTCCGGGCCCGGGCCGTCATCGGCGCGACCGCGCCCGACGGGGCGGAGTGGGAGACGGTAGGGTTCGACCTCGCCGACATCACGCTCGTTCCGACCGCCGAGGAGGACGCGCTCGTCGGCTACCTCGGGCCCGACCCCCTCTCGGACGCATGGGACCCCGCAGAGGCGGCGAGACGGCTCGCGGCCGACACACGCCCCATCCACGTCGCCATCCAGGACCAGCGCAATGTGGCCGGCTTCGGGAACGAGTACGCCAACGAGATCCTCTTCGTGCGCGGCATCCTGCCCACCACCCCCGCGAACCAGACCGACACCGCCGCCGCGGTGGACCTCGGGGCACGCATGATCCGCGCGAACCGCGACCGCTCGGGGCGCACCTTCACCGGCGACGCGCGACCCGGCCGCTCCACGTGGGTGTACCGTCGCGAAGGCCGCCCGTGCCGGCGCTGCGGGACGCTGATCCGCGGCGGCAGCCTCGGCGCCGACCCGACCCGCGAGCGCATCGTGTTCTGGTGCCCGACCTGTCAGCGCTGACCGCACGGCCACGCTTTCATCACGATGCGCGACGGACGAACTGTCGCCCGACGGCCACCGACGCGGACGCACTCGACGTCGAGCCGTTGAAACGCCGCGGTCGCCTGCCCGTTACACAACTCCGGACGATCTGTCAGGCGCGGACCATGGGACGCCTCGGATCGTCTGGTTCGCTCTCGGGCGCATTGCAGGGGGGCACCGCGCGATATTGAATACGTGACACACCCGATAGGGGTCGCGCAACGTCGCGCGACCCGATGATCAGAAGGACCTCACGAGGTGACGATGTCCACAGGCACGGCGACCGCGGCGAATCCGGCGGAGCAGGTTCCCACCGACAGCGAGGCCGCCCGCGGCGCCGTCGTCCTCTCGGGAGTGACGAAGTACTACGGCGACCAGATCGCCGTCGACGACCTCTCGCTCACGGTGCAGCCGGGCGAGTTCATCTCGCTGCTGGGCCCGTCGGGCTGCGGCAAGACGACGACCCTGCGCATGATCGCAGGATTCGAGCAGCCGGATGCCGGCGACATCCGCATCTCCGGACGCCCCGTGCGCGGCGTCCCGCCGTACCGTCGCGACGTCAACACGGTGTTCCAGGCCTACGCGCTGTTCCCGCACCTGTCGGTCGCCGAGAACGTCGCCTACGGACTCCAGCAGCGGCGCACGCCGAAGTCCGAGGTGCGCGAGCGGGTCACGCAGGCCCTCGACCTGGTGCAGATGCGGCGCTTCGGCGACCGCAAGCCGGCGCAGCTCTCCGGCGGCCAGCAGCAGCGCATCGCCCTGGCGCGCGCCCTCGTGAACCGGCCCGCGGTGCTGCTCCTCGACGAGCCCCTCGGCGCGCTGGACCGGCAGCTGCGCGAGGAGATGCAGCTCGAGCTCAAGCTCCTGCAGTCGCGGCTGGGCATCACCTTCATCTTCGTGACGCACGACCAGGGCGAGGCGCTCTCGATGAGCGACCGCATCGCCATCATGCGGTCGGGTCGCATCGAGCAGCTGGCCGACGCCGACACGGTGTACGCCCGTCCCGCGTCCGCCTATGTCGCCGCGTTCGTGGGGCAGCAGAACTTCTTCCGGGGTCCCACCGCCGAGGCCGGCGCCGCGATCTCCTCCCCGCACGCGCTCGTGCGGGCGGCCTCCCCCGTGCTCACGACGACCAATCTGGGTGAGGCGGCCGTCCGCCCCGAATACATCCGCATCGAGCGGGATGCCCCGGCCGGCGCAGGCGAGGGAGCGGCCGGCGTGACCGAGGCGAACACCGCGCGGGGCGAGCTGATCGGCGTCTCGCACCTCGGCGACACCATGCAGTACCTCGTGCGACTCGGCCCTGACCAGAGCCTGATCGTGCGCCGCCCCACGCCCGACGCGCCCCCGCTCACGGTCGGCGACGCCGTGGTCTGCACGTGGGCCGCCCACCATGTGCTGCTCTTCCCGGCCGCCGACGAGGGCGCCGCCGAGCAAGGTGGCTACATCGCGCCGCCGACAGCCTGACCCGAATCCGTCCGAACCCCGTGCTCGACGAGCGGGCCGCCCCGCGGCATCCGCCCTTCCGGCATCCGACCCGAACCAGGAGTACTCGTGACCCAGCCCCGGAACCCGCTGCGCATCCTCGCTCCCGAAGGATCCGCGCCCTCGATCGTCCGCGAGCTGTCGCGCCGGCGCTTCCTGAGCCTGGCCGCCCTCGCCGGCGGCGCCACCGTGCTCGCCGCCTGCTCGCCCGGCGGCGGCGGCTCCCCCGCCCCGCAGGCGACCGGCGGCGACCTCGAGGACAGCCTTTCCATCTACACGTGGGGCGACTACGACTCGCCCGACGTCATCGCCGCCTTCACGGACCAGCTGGGACCCAAGGTCACGCTCGACTCCTACTCCTCGAACGAGGAGCTCATCGCCAAGCTCGTCGCCGCCAAGGGGACCTCCGGCTACGACATCGTCGTGCCCACCGGCGTCTTCATCCCGCAGATGATCGAGAACGAGCTGCTGACCAAGTTCAACAAGGACCTGCTGCCCAACATGTCGAACATGGACCCCGCGTTCCTCGGTCGTGCATGGGACCCGGAGAACGACTACTCGGTCTGCAAGGCGTGGGGCACCACCGGATTCGTGTACGACAAGACGGTCATCACCCGCGAGCTCAGCACCTGGGGGGACTTCTTCGACGCCGCGCAGAACGAGGCGAGCGGCAAGACCGCGATGTCGGACGACCCCGCCGGCATCATCGGCGCCTACTTCTGGGCCAACGACATGGACTGGAACACCGACGACCCCGAGGAGCTCGAGGCCTGCCGCCAGTTCCTCGTCGAGCAGATCGCGCCGCACATCTCGGCGTTCGACTCCTACCCGGGCACCAACGCGATCCCCCAGGGCACGCAGGTCCTCATGCAGGCGTGGAACGGCGACGCCCGTCTCGGCCTGCTCGAGTCCAGCGAGCCCGAGCGCTGGCAGTGGGTGCTCCCCGGCCCGCAGACGGAGCTGTGGATGGACAACTGGGCCATCGCCGCCGGCGCCCCGCACCCCGAGGCCGCCCACGCGTTCATCGACTTCTCCATGACACCCGAGAACCTCGCGCTGAACCTGGACTACATCGGCTACAACGTCGGCGGCAAGGACATGGAGGCCGCGGCCACGGAGGGCGGCCTGGAGCTGGCCGACATGATCTTCTTCACCCCCGAGCAGCTCGAGACGATGCACGAGCAGGAGCTCAACGACTCGCAGACGACGCGGGTCGAGATCTACAACGAGATGAAGGCCGCAGCAGGTGCGTGAGAACCGCTCCGCAGGGGCCGCGCTCGCCGTTCCGGCGTGGGCGTGGCTCCTGCTCTTCTTCGTCGCGCCGGTCGCGATGGTGGTGTGGTTCAGCTTCGGGTACAAGCCGGGCGTCTTCGGCACCCACGCCAACGACATCCTGTCGTTCGACCGGTACGTCGAGGCGGTGTCGCCGACCTTCTTCGCGACGTTCGCGAACACGCTGTGGGTCGGCGTCATCGGCACCGTGCTCTGCTTCCTCATCGGAGCGCCGGTGGCGTACTGGATGGCGTTCAAGGTCAAGCCGCAGCGCCGCGGCATCCTCATCGCGCTCGTGCTCGTGCCGTTCTGGACGAACTTCCTCGTGCGCACGATCGGGTGGCAGGTGATCCTCGCGCCGGAAGGCTGGCTCTCGTCGCTGCTGCAGGGCATCGGCGTGCTCGACGGCCCGCTGGAGCTGCTCTACACCCGCACGGCCGTCGTCATCGGCGTCGTCTACAACTACCTGCCGCTGATGATCCTGCCGCTGTTCGTCGCGTTCGACCGCGTCGGCCCGGCGCTGCGCGAGGCCTCCAAGGACCTCGGCGCCGGCAAGGTGACCACCTTCTTCCGTGTGACGCTGCCGCTCTCGCAGCCCGGCATCGTCGCCGGCGTGCTGCTGGTGTTCATCCCCCTGATGGGCGACTACATCACCGCGACCGTGCTCGGCGGCGCCAAGGGCAACATGGTCGGGCAGCTCGTCGCGAGCCAGTTCCAGACCGCACAGAACTGGGCGCTCGGCTCGGCGATGGCCGTGCTGCTGATGCTCGTGATCATGCTGACCATCGGCGTCGCCGCCGTGCTCATCGGGCTCATCGCGCTGCCCTTCCGCAGCCGCGACCGGCTGGTGCTGAGTCCCGTGTCCGAGACGGCGACGACGGATGCCGCGCCCGCGGCGACCGTGGAGGTGACGACATGACTCCCCCCGAGACGATGACCGCGACCGAGACGATCCTGCAGGCGCAGCAGCGCGACACCCGCACGGCGGCGGCGCCGCGGCGCCGCGCACGCCGATCGTGGTCGGACATCGCCTTCACCGTGTGGGGCGTCCTGGTGATGCTCTTCCTGTTCCTGCCGATCATCGTGATCGTCGTCTACTCCTTCAACACCGGCCGCCTGCTCGTGTCGTGGGACGGCTTCGGGTTCGACGCCTTCGGCACGATCCTGGCCAAGCCCGCGATCCAGAGCGCGGTGCGGGTCTCGCTCATCACCGCCTTCATCGCCGCCGTCATCGCGACGGTGCTCGGCACCCTCGCCGGCATCGCCATGGCCCGCCACCCCGGCAAGTGGGTGTGGTGGTTCCTGGGCCTGCTCCTGCTGGTATCGGTGACCCCCGAGATCGTCGACGCCGTGGCGCTGCTGCCCTGGCTGGTGTTCCTCGGCCAGGACCTCGGCCTCTCGATGTTCAACGACGGCATCGTGCGCCTCTCGGTGGGCTCGTCGCTGTTCGCCACGGCCGTGGTCTCGTACATCGTGCGGGCGCGCCTGGTGGGCCAGGACTCCCACCTCGAGGAGGCATCCGCCGATCTGTACGCGAAGCCGTTCACGACGTTCCGCAGGGTGACGCTGGCGCTGGCCATGCCGGCGGTGCTCGCCGGCTTCCTGCTGGCCTTCACGCTGAGTCTGGACAACACGATCGTCGCCGCCTTCGTGCAGGTCTCGGGCACCACCCCGTGGCCGGTGTACGTGCTGAGCGCGGTGAGGTCGGGCCTGCGCCCCGAGATCGCCGCCGTCTCCACGATCATGCTGCTGCTGACGCTCGTGGCCCTCGCGCTCGTCGCGCTGGTTCTCAGGCGGGCGGGCGACTCGGCCACGCAGATCGCCCGCACCATGACGGGCGGCTGACCTTCAGAAGGAGACCTTCCGTGACCCACGCCGACCTCGTCTTCACCGGCGGCCCCGTTTTCACCGCGAACACCGTGCGCTCCCGCGCGAGCGCGGTCGCGGTGAGGGCCGGCCGCATCGTGGCGGTCGGCGGCGACGACGTGCGCGAGCTCGTCGGGCCGTCGACGGAGCTCGTGGACCTGCGGGGGCGGATGCTGATCCCCGGGTTCCAGGACGCGCACGTCCACCCCGTGTGGGGCGGCCTCGACATGCTGCGCTGCGATCTGTCGGAGCTCGGCACCGCCGCCGAGTACCTGGAGGCCATCGCCGGCTACGTCGCCGACCATGCGTCCGACGAGTGGATCCTCGGGGGCGGCTGGCAGATGTCGGCCTTCCCCGGCGGCACCCCCACGGCCGCCGCCCTCGATGCGGTGACCGGCGAGCGCCCCGCGTTCTTCCCCAACCGCGACGGGCACGGCGCGTGGGTGAACTCGGCCGCGCTGCGCCTGGCCGGCATCGACCGCGAGACCCCCGACCCGGCCGACGGCCGCATCGAGCGGGACGCGGACGGCACGCCGTCCGGAACGCTGCACGAGGGGGCCATGGCCCTGGTCAACCGCCTGCTGCCCGAGGAGCCCCTCGAGCGGCTCACCGACGCCCTCCTCCTCGGCCAGCGGTACCTGCACTCGTTCGGCATCACCGCATGGCAGGACGCCATCGTCGGGTCGTACGGCGACGCCGGCGACCCGGGCCCCGCCTACCTCCGGGCCGCCGCAGACGGCACCCTGACCGCGCGGGTCGTCGGCGCCATCTGGTGGGACCGCACGCAGGGCCTCGAGCAGATCCCGTCGATCCTCGAGCGCCGCGACCGCTACCGCGCCGGCCGGTTCGCCGCGACCTCGGTCAAGGTGATGCAGGACGGCGTCGCAGAGAACTTCACCGCGGCGATGCTCGAGCCCTACTGCGACGGCCATGGTCACTTCACCGACGACTCCGGCATCTCGTTCGTCGACCCGGCCGTGCTCGCCGAGGCGGTGCCGATCCTCGACGCCGAGGGCTTCCAGGTGCACTTCCACGCGATCGGCGACCGCGCGGTGCGCGAGTGCCTCGACGCGGTCGAGCGCGCGATCGCGCTCAACGGCCGGAGCGACAACCGTCATCACATCGCCCACATCCAGGTGGTGCACCCCGAGGACGTCCCCCGCTTCCGCGAGCTGGGCGTGGCCGCCAATATGCAGTCGCTGTGGGCGACGTACGAGCCGCAGATGGTCGAGCTGACCCTGCCGTTCCTGGGCGAGCCGCGAAGCGCGTGGCAGTACCCGTTCGGCGATCTGCTGCGAGCGGGAGCGGTGCTCGCCGCCGGCAGCGACTGGTCGGTCTCGACACCCGACCCCATGGCGGCCATCCACACCGCGGTGAACCGCACGGCCGCCCCCGGCCATGAGGAGGGCGAGTACGACGCGTTCCTCCCCGAGCAGGCGATCGACCTGGCGACGTCGCTGACCGCCTACACCGCCGGCTCGGCGTGGGTGAACCACCTCGACGACGTCACGGGCACCATCGAGGTCGGCAAGCTCGCCGACCTCGTCGTGCTCGACCGCGATCCGTTCGCCGGGCCCGCGGAGGAGATCGGCGCGACGCATGCGCTGCAGACCTTCGTCGAGGGCGAGCGCGTCTTCGCCGCTCCCGACGCCTGATCCCCGGTCGCCGGTTCGGCGGTCGCCGACTTCTATGCTGTTGCGGTGACCCGACTCCTGCTCCTCATCGACATCCAGCGCGACTACTTCCCCAGTGGCCGGCACCCTCTCGTGGGCGCGGATGCTGCCGCCGACGCCGCCGCCCGGCTCCTCGCCGTCTTCCGCACCACGGGTGAGCGGGTGGTGCACGTGCAGCACGTGTCGGACGACGCGGATGCCTCCTTCTTCGCACCGGGCACACCGGGCGTGGAGTTCGACCGGCGGGTGGCGCCGGACGGCGAGGAGCACGTGGTCGTCAAGCACGAGCCGAACGCCTTCCTCCGCACCGGCCTGGAGGCGCTGCTGCGCGCGGCTGCCGCGGACGAGGTCGTGGTGGCCGGGATGATGTCGAGCATGTGCGTGGATGCCACCGTGCGCGCGGCATCCGATCTGGGCTTCTCCGTCGCGGTGGCGGAGGACGCGTGCGCGGCGCCCGACCTCGCATACGACGGTCGCACCGTGCCGGGCGAGCAGGTGCACGTGGCGTTCATGGCCGCGCTGGACGGGACGTACGCCCGCGTCCGCACGGTGGACGCGCTCGTCGGCGAGCTCGCCGCTCGCTGACCTCGCGGGTCCGGGACGACCGGGCGCCCCGCACCGATCAGCGGGCGGTCCGACACAACCTGTCCGACCGCGGCGGCAACTCCCGACACCGCCCGCCGCCTCGCGTGACGGCGAGCGGCCAGGATGGGAGCACCTCTCATGCATCGGAGTTGATCCCCGTGGGCACCACCGTCTTCGAACGACAGCGGCCGGCGGCATCCGTCGTCCAGCACTCCCTCGCCCAGGCGAAGCACGCGGTGTTCTGGCGCGACGACCTCCCGCAGAGCCTCACTCCCGACCGACCGTCGCTGGCCGGGACGACGGGGGCCGACCTCGTGGTGGTCGGCGGCGGATACACCGGCCTGTGGACGGCGCTGCTGGCCACCGAGCGCGAACCCGATGCGAGAGTGGTCGTCCTCGAGGCGCAGCGGGTGGGGTGGGCCGCCTCGGGGCGCAACGGCGGGTTCTGCGAGGCGAGCCTCACGCACGGCCACGAGAACGGCATGTCCCGCTGGCCCGGCGAGATGCCGACGCTGGAGCGCCTGGGGCGGGAGAACCTCGACGCCATCGAGGCGTCCGAGTCGCGCTACGGGATGGACTTCCAGTTCGAGCGCACGGGCCAGCTCGCACCGGCCGTCGAGCCGCACCAGGTCGAGTGGCTCGAGGAGTGGGCCGCCGAGGGCGAGGAGGGCGTGGTCTACCTCGACCGCGACGAGGCGCAGGCCGCCGTCCACTCCCCCACGTACCTCGCAGCGGTGTGGGAGCGGAACACCTGCGGCATGGTCCACCCCGCCCGGATGGCCGCGGAGCTCGCGCGCGTGTGCGAGGAGCGCGGCGTCGAGATCTTCGAGCGGACGCGCGTCACCGGGCTGGACACGAGCGGACCCGGCGTCGTCGCGGTGACGGAGGACGGCCGGGTGGAGGCATCCCGCGCGGCACTCGGCACGAACGTCTTCCCCTCGCTCATCAAGCGCAACCGCCTGATGACCGTGCCCGTCTACGACTATGTGCTGATGACGGAGCCGCTCACCGACGCGCAGCTCGCCTCGGTCGGCTGGCAGGACCGCCAGGGGATCGGCGACCTGGCCAATCAGTTCCACTACTACCGGCTCAGCAAGGACAACCGCATCCTGTTCGGCGGCTACGACGCGATCTACCGCTACGGCCGCCGGGTCGACCCCGCCTACGAGCACCGGCCCGAGACCTGGCAGAAGCTCGCGAGCCACTTCTTCACGACCTTCCCGCAGCTCGAGGGCCTGCGCTTCACCCATCAGTGGGCCGGCGCGATCGACACGTCGACGCAGTTCACGGCGTTCTTCGGCACCGCGCGCGACCGCCGCGTCGCCTACGCCGCGGGCTTCACCGGACTCGGCGTCGGCTCCACCCGGTTCGCCGGAGAGGTGATGCTCGACCTGCTCGACGGGGTGTCGAACGAGCGCACCGAGCTCGAGATGGTGCGCAAGCGCCCGCTCCCGTTTCCGCCGGAGCCCGCCGCGTCGATCGGCATCAACGCCACCCGCTGGTCCCTCGACCGCGCCGACCACAACGGGGGCAGGCGCAACCTGCTGCTGAAGACGCTGGACGCGCTGGGACTGGGGTTCGACTCGTGACGTCGCCGTTCGACGGCCTCGAGCCCGGGACGGTGACGGATGCCGTCGCCCTGACGCTCCCCCTCGAACCGCTGCCTGCCGAGCTGGTCGTGGCGGGCGCGCCGGCCGCCGGCCTCGTCGAGCTGACCGACACGATCGGGGTGTGGGAGCACACGCCGGGCACGTCCACGGATGTCGAGGCGGACGAGGTGTTCGTCGTGCTGGCGGGCGCCGCCACGGTGTCGTTCGACGACCCGGCTCTCGAGCCGATCGAGCTGCGGCCTGGATCGGTCGTGCGGCTCACCGCGGGGATGCGCACGGTGTGGACGGTGCGCGAGACGCTGCGGAAGGTGTACCTCGCGGGCTGATCCCGTCGGTCGTGGCGCGAACCGGATGAGAGGATGTCGCGGTGCGAGCTGTCGTGTACGACGCCATCGGTGTGATGCCCGAGGTCCGGGACATCCCGGTTCCGAGCGCGCCGGACGGCGGGGTCGTGGTGCGCGTCTACGCGACCGGCCTCTGCCGCAGCGACTGGCACGCCTGGGCGGGGCACGACGAGGTCGCCCTGCCGCACGTGCCCGGGCATGAGCTCGCCGGAGTGGTCGCCGAGGTCGGCGCAGGCGTCGAGAAGTGGGCGGTCGGCGACCGCGTGACCGTGCCGTTCGTGTGCGGGTGCGGGCGCTGCGAGTGGTGTCTGAACGGCGAGGCACAGGTGTGCCCGGATCAGCAGCAGCCCGGTTTCACACACCGGGGTTCGTTCGCCGAGTACGTCGCCCTGCACGCGGCCGACATGAACCTCGTCGCGATCCCCGAGTCCGTCAGCTTCGAGGCGGCCGCGAGCCTCGGCTGCCGCTTCGCCACGGCATACCGCGGACTCGTCGGTCGTGCGCGTCTCGCGCGCGGCGAGTGGGTCGCGGTCGTCGGGGCCGGCGGCGTCGGACTGAGCGCGGTGATGATCGCGAAGGCGCTCGGGGCGCGCGTGGTCGCGGTCGACCGGAACCCGGCTGCGCTCGACGTGGCTCGGTCGCTCGGCGCCGATCGTGTGCTCGTAGCCGATGGCCGGGACGTCCCCGCCGCCGTCCACGAGCTCACGGGAGGCGGCGTGCATGTGTCGGTCGACGCGGTCGGCAGCGAGCAGACCTGTGCCGACGGCATCCACAGCCTCCGCCGCCGCGGCCGGCACGTGCAGATCGGGCTGTTGCCTCCGGTCGAAGGGCATCCGCGCGTGCCGATGGCGCGCGTGATCGCGTGGGAGCTCGACGTCCTCGGCAGCCACGGCATGGCCGCCGCCGACTACCCCGGCATGCTCGCGCTGATCGAGAGCGGTGCCCTCGACCCCGAGCGCCTCATCGAGCGCGTCATCGACCTCGACGAGGCGGCCCGGATGCTGCCCGGCTTCGACCACGCCACGCCCGCCGGCATGACGATGATCGACCCGCACCGCGTGTGAGGCACGCCGCACGCTCGGGTGGGGTGCGCGGCAAGCTCGGGTGAGGTGCGCCGCAAGGCCGGCGTGATCGCCCACCGGTGGAACGGGCGTGCGCACGCAGGTCTCCAGCACGTGAGGGTCGATGCCGAACCCGGCTCAGGCGCTGCGCCGGAAGATCGGTTCCTGCGCAGGCGAGGCGGGAGGGGTACGCCAACCTGTTCGACCGGGCGGTGGATCCCAGAGCCACCGCAACGGAGACTTGGAGCGCAGCCGGATCGGCTTGTCATCGACGTTCGGCGGCGGATGAAGCATGAAGGCGCTGCCGCCATCGCCGCTGATCCGCCACCCGCGGTTGTGGAGGTGAAGATGGTGGAATCGACAGAGCAGGACGCCGACACTGCAATCCGTACGGCCACCGTCCGACCACCGTTCGCAATGATGCGCCTCGCAGTATGCGGGTGGGCGATCGCAGCCTGGCCAGAGACATCCACCATCTCTGATCCCCAGCGCCAGTCGTTGCTTCGCCGTGAAGAGGCGACTCTCACGGCCGGCATCAAGCGGATTGCCTGACGTGTCGATCGTGACCTCGACAGTGCCCGTCGCACAGATCGCGCGCTCCAGAGCCGACCCCGGAAGCGTGACGGTGCCGTCGTCGGAGTGCGCCGTCGTCACGAGGCGGCCGAACACATCTCGCCGCACGAGCTCGCCGGTTACGGCATCCGTCATCGTGACCAGCCGCACACCCGCCTCTTTCGTGCCGTACACGTCGACGGCGTCGGCGAGCGCGCCCGCGCGAAGGACGTCCACGAGCAGGTCATAGGCGAGCTGCTCGTTGGTGCGTGGATCGCGCACGAGGTCTTCCGCCGCCGCTCTCTCATCCTCGGCGACGAACCGTGGGCCGCCACGTCGAGGGGCGAGTCCCGCATCGAGCAGGCCGCGAACCCAGGCACCCATCTCGTCGTCGAAGGTGATTATCGCCCGCGGCAGCCCGTCTGCGCCGGTGGTCCATCGAGGCCCACGCTGGCTGAATCGCGCGGCGAACCTCTCTCATGCCAGAGGGGCGAAATCACGGGCGTTTCCTTGCCCCCGGTCGCATCCGTGTCCAGCGCAGAGTCGACGCCATCGTCACTCCCGAGGCCGTCGAGTAGCGCTTCGCCGACCTTCACCGCCCGCGTCGCCTCGCTGCGCGTCGCACCGGTCAGGTTGCGCAGGAGTTCGACGGCATTGCGGTGCCCGGTCTGCTGCGTGAAGCCGGTGTGGCCGCGGTCGCGAGCAGAGCGCGCCGAGGCAACCCCTGCGAGCACTGCCTGCAATGCGGCGATCTGCTTCGCGAGTCCGCTCGTCTCGGCGAGCAGCTCGCGCACAGATCCATCGCTCAGCCGCGACGCAGACGCGGGAAGCTCGCCCGCCTCGACATCCAATTCCCCGAACACGCGAAGCCGGTCGACAGCTTCGCACATATGTTCGATGAATGTCATGACTTCAGTATGGCGACCACGTCCGACATCGCGCACGGCACTCCGTGGGGTCTGCAGATGGCGCCGTGGTGGCGCTCAGCAACGGAGAACTCACCGCCCCGCCGACCTGCGCACAAGCAGAGCGAGGTGCAGCGCCGTCTGGGTCTCGCCGTCGTCGAGGTCGACGCCCAGCAGCTCCTCGATGAGCGCGATCCGCTGGTAGAACACCGATCGGGAGAGATGGGATGCCGCCGCCGCCGCCGTGCGGTTGCCGGGGTGGGCGAGCATGGCCTCGAGCACGTCGAGCAGGTCGCCGGAACGGGAGAGATCGTGCGCGATGAGCGGCGCCAGCATGCGCTCCCCGTGCTCGAGCACGCGATGGTCGTCGCGCAGCGCCGTCACGAGCTGGACGAGCGGGCGGTTCTCCGCGCGACGCAGCTGCGGCCCGCGACCTGGGCGGCGCCGACGGCCCCCGGCGAGGTCGACGGCCTCATGCACCGACGCGAGCGCCGCGTCGATGCCCTCGGACGCGCGCCCGACCGACACCGTCACGCGCTCGGCGTCCGCGGGTTCGACAAGCGACCGCGCGAAGGCGAGGACGGCGTCGTCGTCGAACACTGCGTCCACCGGCAGGGACAGGAGGACGGTCGCGGCGGGCGCGACGACCCCCGACGGAGCCGAGCCGGCGAGGGCTCGGCCGCGCAGGGCGCGAGCCGCGGCATCCGCCCGCTCCGCCGCGACGGGGGCCCCCGAGATAACGAGGCCGTACAGCTTCGCCCCGCGCAGCGGCAGGCCGGCGGCCTCGAGTCGCGCCGCGGCCCCTCCGACTCCCGCGAACCGACCGGCGAGGAGACCGTCCACGAGGCGGCGGCGCCCGATACGGGCCCATTCGTCCGCGTCGCCGTCGGCGAGCCGACCGACCGCGAGGGCGATCGCGCCCTGCTCGAGCACGGCAGTGCGCCCGGCGGGATGCTCGGGCCCGGGCAGCGCGATGAGATTCCCCCAGCGGATGCCGCGGGCCTCGACCGGCACGATGAGCCAGTCGTCGGGGCCGGCAGGCACGCCACGCTCGCGACGCTGCTCCGAGCGCCGGTGGGCGGACCTCGAGCGCAGCTCCCATTCGGTGAAGAGCTCCTCCTCCATCGCGAGGGGGACCTCGGCGGCCACGACCTCGTACCCGAGGTTCTCCAGGACGATGGGAGCGCCGAGCGTCTGCGCCAGCTGGTGGACGATGAAGTCCGCGGGGGAGCCTCGCAGCACGAGCGCCGTGAACCGCTCGCGCACCTCGTCGCGGGCGCGGAGCGCATCCGTCTGCCCCGTGATGATGCGGGCATGCACGGCCTCGGTGATCGTGATGAACTTCAGCTCGCGGTGGAGGATGATCAGCGGCAGCCCCCGCTCCCGCGCCGCCTCGACCACCGCCGGCGGCACGTCGCGGTAGTGGGTGCCGAGCTCGAGGATCAGGCCGGAGAGCCCGGCGTCGTCCAGCTCGCCGATGAATCGCCGCAGATCGGCCGCGTCCTCGGGCCACGACGCACCGGTGGAGAGCAGCAGCTCGCCGCCGTCGAGGAGCCGTGCCACACCGGCGTTGTCGGACACGTGGAGCCACCGCACGCGGCGCTCGAGCGCCTGGTCGCCCACGAGCACCTCCGGCACCCCCTGGACGACGGCGTCGAGCGCGATGACCTCGCGGATCGTCGGAAGGGTCTCGAGCGCCGATCCCGCGACCAGACGGTCCGTATGGATGGAGCGATCCTCGCGACGGTCGGGCACCGTTGCACCACACTTCTGCTCGAGGGATGGGTGATTCCACAGCCTAGAGCAGAACCGGTCGATCTGTCCGGGAAGACCCCGCGGCAGCATCCCGGTGCGCGCTCGACCCCTCGCGGACGCGGGCGCAATCCGCTTCATAGCCCCGTTCCGAATATTTGGCAACCCCGTGCATCCAAAGCATCCGATGCGCGGGAATGAATCATCAAGGGTTGAGGTTATTCCTGTACTCAGCGCCTTCCGGTGCTGCAGGAGGGGACAGTGGGCAAGAACTACGTCGACATCGAGAACGACCAGGGCGAGACGCTCCGCTATCGGAAGCACGCCAATGGCCGTGGCCTTATCGCGCATGGAGCGAAGGTGCACCCGAGCGCCATCGTCGAAGCGGGGGCATATGTCGAACCGGGGGTGCAGATCGCCGCGGGCGCGCACGTCGGCCGCGGCGTGTGGGTGGAATCGGATGCGGTGATCGGCCCCGACGCGGAGATCGCACCGCACGCTCACATCGGTCCCCGAGCGGCCATCGGACCGCGCGCCAAGATCGGCGTCCGCACGCACGTCGGGCACGACGCCCGCGTGGCCGGCGGTTCGCTCATCGGCGACGACGAGACGATCGGCGACGGCGAGCGCGTGGCCACCGACAAGCGGGGGCTCCGCCTCGCCGCGTGACGGGTCATCGCGTCGCCGCCACCGCCTAGGCTCGCGGGGTGATCAAGCGCGTCCTCGTCGGTACCCTGCTGCTCGTCATCGCGGGCGCGGCACTGTGGTGGGTCTCCAGCCGTCAGGACGCGACCCCTCCGCCCTCGCCCGCCGCGGAGACCCCGGTCGGCGCACCGATGGGCGCCATGCCGGCGATCCCGGCCGACGCGTTCGAGATGACCGTCGAGAGCGTCCACGACGGCGACACGCTGCGCGCCCACGTGGCCACTCCCAACCGGGTCGTCACCGATCAGGAGACGACGCGCGTGCGTCTGCTCGGTGTGGACACGCCGGAGGTCTCACCCGAGGTCGAGTGCTGGGGCGCGGAGGCGACAGCGAGCCTGACGTCGCTCGTTCCAGTGGGATCCACCATCTGGGTCACCACCGACGTCGAGCCGCAGGATCAGTACGGCAGGACCCTGCTCTATGTCTGGACCCCTGACGGCCGCTTCGTCAACGGCGAGCTCGTGGCCCGCGGCGACGCGCGCGTCGAGGTGTACTCGCCCAACCGCGAGCACGAGGCGACGCTGCGATCGCTGGAGTCCACCGCGGTCGCCGCGTCGGCCGGCCGCTGGGGCGCGTGCGACTGAGCCATCGGCGGCGCGTCAGGCGAAGAGGAACAGCACGAAGCCGATGAGCGGCAGCGTCCCCTGGATGAGCGCCGCGCGCAGGTACTTCATGCCGGTCGTCAGCAGCACGAGGGCGGCCGCCACCATCGAGCCCAGGCTGAAGAGCACGAGCGCGAGGCCGGCCGCCCGCAGCGGGGCGGAATCCGCACCGGCGTAGACCAGCACCAGACCGATGACGACGCCGACGGCGAGGAACAGGTTGTAGAAGCCCTGGTTGTACGCCATCGGCTTCGTAATGTCCGCGGCCGCCTGGTCGGCCACCCCGAACCGCCGCCAGATCCGCGGCTGCGTCCACTGCACGCTCTCCATCACGAAGATGTACACGTGCAGCAGCGCGGCCAGCGCTGCGAAGACCGTCGCCAGGATCGCCACCATGAGCGAACGATAGCGCCCCGGCTACGCTGAACGGTATGGCGAAGGGCGGGGCACGCGCGGGTGGGCGGGGACGGGGCACGCCGCCGAAGCGCGGCAACACCGCCGGCCGTGCGCAGAAGCCCGGGCCCACCCGGTCCCGGCGGCCGCAGCCGTCGCCGGCTCCTTCCCCCGTTCCGCCCGGCGATCCGGCGCCGCCGGTGTTCACGCTCGGCGCGATCGCCGGGGCGACGCCCGGCAGGTGGATCGACACGTGGAACGAGCGGATGCCGCGCACCGCGCTGGAGCTGGTGCCGCTGGCCACCGACGACGAGCGGCGGGCCCTGCTGGACGGCGATGTCGACGCGGCGCTGGTGAGGCTCCCGATCGACAAGGACGGGCTGCACGTCATCCCGCTGTACGACGAGGTGCCGGTCGTCGTCTGCGCCGCGGACTCGCACCTCACCGCGGCGGACGAGCTGGACACCGCCGACCTCGTGGGCGAGGTGCTCATCGTGCCCGGGGACGACGTGCTCGGCATCCGGATCCCCGGCACGCTCTCGCCGGCCTTCGACCCTCCCGCCGAGACCGCCGATGCGATCGCCACCGTCGCGGCCGGGGTGGGGATCGTGGTCGTCCCGATGTCGCTGGCTCGCCTGCACCGGCGCAAGGACGCGGACTACCGGCCGCTCATCGACGGCCCCTCGTCGACGGTCGCGCTGGCGTGGGTGGCCGAGCGGAGCACGGCCGCCGTGGAGACCTTCGTCGGGATCGTGCGAGGTCGCACCGCCAACTCGTCGCGCGACTGACTCCGCAGGGCGAGGAGAGGGGTGCCGCCCCAGTTCCCACGCGGCACCCCTCGCGGACCGGCGCCGAGACGCGCAGCCCGATCTGCGTTCCCCAATGCCTCGCGTCGCACCCGACCCCCCGTCGGCATGCCGAGCCTGTCCGATGATGAGGAGTGCGCGGCATCCGTCCTGATACAAGCGCGGTGGATCGGGTCAGAAGCCGGCGCCGTGAACCTGGAACGGGGCGACGATGCCGGTGCGCTCTGACGCCTCGGCGAGCGCGACCGAGGGCGCGGTGCCCGCTGCGAGCCCCTCGTGGACGGCGCCCAGCAGCTCGCACGCGTTGTCGTCCGCGACGACCACCGGAGCGGCGATCACGCTGCGCGTCCCGGCGTGCAGCCAGATGCGGGTCATCCCGAGCGCCTCCTCACCCCACCGGACCGACGAGCGTCCGACCTCGCAAGCCGAGAGGACGACGGTGTCGGGCACACGCGGGATGAGATCGATGTCGTATCCGAAGAGCGCGCCGTCGGCCAGCTCGAGACCCGAGAACATCGGGTTATCGGCGGCGTGCCTGCCGTGCGCGGCGACGTGCAGGACGTCCACGCGCGAGGCCAGGGCAGTGACGTCCGCGACCGTGGCGCCGACGCCCGTCCGCACCTCGGCCTGCCGCCAGGCCGCCGAACCGGCCGTCACCTCCTCCTCGCCGCGGGCGACCCGCGGTCCCGCCGCGAAGCCGGCCGACCCAGGAGGCGTCCACTCGCGTGAGCGCTCGCGGAGCCAGGCCGAGACCGAGGAGGCGATCGAGATCGGCTGCCGCCGCAGCGCCGGCAGCATCATCCAGGGCACTCCCGAGAGCACGCCGGGCGCAGTGATGAGGACGCGCTCTGCGCGCCTGAGCAGCCCGTCGACCGGTGTGCAGAGCACCTGCGACAGCGTCTCGAGACGCGCGTCCAGGCCGCGGCGGACCACCGCGGCCATCGGCCCGACGACGGTCGCCGACATGTCGAGGTCTGCGCGCAGGCCGCCCAGCGCCGAGCGCGCCGCCGCCCAGTCCAATCCGACGAGCTCGCTGCCCTGCTTCGACACCACGAGCGCCGCCAGCTGGTTGCCGTCGAACACATATGAGACGAGCACCTCGCCGTCGCCGAGCTCGCCGACGGCGTCGTCGAGCGACGCGCGTCCGGTCTGCTCGCCGGCGGCGGTCTGAGACCACTGGCGCTGGCGGGCGCGGTCGCTCAGCAGCGAGGCACGAGGGTCCGACAGCCAGTCGCCGTCGGGGTGGGCGGTGCGCAGCACCCGCAGCTCGGCGAGGTCGGCGGCCAGCTGCGGGTCGGGCGGGGGCCGCAGCGGCAGCACGAAGCCCGTCAGTGCCCGTGCGCGCTCCGACCACTCGAAGACGGCGGCATGGCTGCCCGACCGCAGCGCCGACGAGAGGCCTGTGGTCGCCAGCCCGATGCCGCGCATGGCGGCCGACACCTGCAGGTCGAGGCTGCCGAAGGACTGCCGGTTGCGGTCGAGGAGGTCGAGCCCCGCCGCGGCGTGCCGGCGGGTGTCGCCCTCCCGGCCGCGGTCGGCGGCGCGCGCCGCGCGCAGCTCGTGCGCCAGCAGGCCCACCTCCAGGGGCGTGCGCGGGCCGACGCGGGTGCCCGGATCCGACGCCGCCCCCCGGCGGTTCGCGCGCAGGCGGGCCAGCGCATCGGTCAGCCGGAGCGCCTCCGCCTCGGAGCGGAATCCCTGCGCCTCGAGCTTCTCGGCGACGGCGGCGACCTTCGCGCGCGAGGGCAGCCGGCGGGCCACCCGCACCGGCATCCCGCTGCGGTCCAGGCGGCCGACGGCCAGGCGCGCGCGGAGCCCGATCGCGTCGGCCCGCACCGCCCAGCCCGGACTTCCGATGGCGGCGAAACGGCGGGCGGACGCAGCGGCGACGGCGCCCGCGCGCGCCGGGTCGTGGCTCAGCAGCGACCGCGCGAGATGGTAGTCGGCGGTCGCCCTGTCGCGCGGTGCGCGGTGCCGGCCGAACGCCGCCGACACGGCCGAGAGGCTCCGCTCAGCCTCCGTCACGAGCCCCGCCTCGCGGAGCACCTCGGCACGGTCGAGCTCATTCACCGCCGCCCACATCGTGGAGGCGTCGTCCAGCGGCTCGCGAACGGACTGCATCGTCTGCAGCGCCGCCACGAGATCACCCGCGAGCATCAGGGTGTAGCCGCGGTTGTGCACCGCGAGGTTCGCCTCGGTGGTCATCCCCGCCTCGCGGTACGCCTGCTCGGCCGCGGCGAGGTCGGCCAGCGCCGTGTCGAGCTGACCGCGCTGCATGTCGACGAGGCTCCGGTTGATCCTCATGTTGGCCTGGCGCACCGGCTCGTCCCGAAGCCCCCGGATGCTCTTGTCGAGCCACGCCGCCGCGTCGTCGAGCAGACCGCGCTCGAGGGCGAGGGCGCCGAGCTGCCCGTGGAGCTGCGCGATCGTCACGGCGTCCAGGCCGTCCTGACCGAGCACGTCCAGGCAGAGCCGCTCGCCTGCGTCGACGTCGCCGGTGCGCGCGAGCACATACGCGGTGGTGCCCGCGATGCGGGCCGTCAGATTCCGGTCGCCGTCGCGCTCGGCGGCGGCGCTCGCCTCGGCGAGCACGCGCTTCGCGTCGGTGTAGCGACCCCGATTGGCCAGCTCGACCCCGCGGGCATACGACGCCCCCGCGTCGAGACCAGTCCCCATGGAGCAATCATGGCGCGAAGAGGGCCCGCGGAGCGACGACGGATGCCGCGCTCCGCCGCTACCCGGAGGGGAGCCGCGATCGGTCCACCGCCGTGATCGCCTCGACCGCCTCGTCCACGGGGTGCTTCCTGCGTCCGGCGACGGCGGCGCCCATCAGCTGCGGGGCGAGCTTCGCCGCCACCGTTCCCGCGACGTACGGCGCGGCGAACGAGGTGCCGCTCCACACGGCGAACCCTCCCTCGTCGCCGTTGTCGAAGTCGTCCGGATCGAGGCTCTGGCGACGGCGCTGCCCGCGGTCGTTGCGCGAGCCTGCCTGGAGGCCGCCCTCGAAGGACGGGAAGACGCTCAGCACCGACGTCCCCGGGGCGTAGAGGTTCACCCAGTCCCCGATGTTGCTGAACAGCGCGACCGAGGTGCGCTGCGGGTTGAGCGCACCGACGGCGAAGTGCCGCGCGGCGTCGCCGTCCGGATCGTCGAAGCTGAGGAGCGGGTCTCCCCAGTTGTACAGCGCCGCCGGGAAGGTGGGACGCTCGGTCGCGTCGTTCCCGGCCGAGCAGACGATCACGCAGCCGCGGGCTCGGAGGCTGCGCAGCGCCTCGTACATGCGCAGGCTGAACCGTCCGTCCTCGGGGGTCTCGTGGTAGTAGCCGAGCGAGAGGTTCAGCACGTCCACAACGTGCGGCTCCGCCTCCGTCCCCGCGTCGATCCAGTCCGCCAGCTGCTCGAGCGCCGTGATCAGCTCGCTCTCGAGGACGCTGCCGTTGCTGTCGGCGACCCGGATAGCGATGAGGTCGGCGTCGGGACAGACCTGGCGCAGCACGCCCGCGACGAACGTCCCGTGCCCGGCGGCATCGTCGAGGAACCCGTCGAGCGGGCCGGCGAGGTCGCCGAAGCGCTCGGGGTCGGTCGCCGGGTCGTTCACGCCGATGACGCCGGAGCCGTCCGCGGCGTCGATCGTGCGCACGACGGACCGGCCGTCGGGCGCGGTGAACCAGGGGTGCTCGCCGCAGCCGGTGTCGGCGAAGGCGATGACGGGTCGCCGGCCGCCGTCCGCGAGCGTGTGCCGGTCGGTCGGCGGAGCGCCGATGAAGGTGACGAGTTCCAGTCCGCCCGATCCGGGGTAGGCGTAGCCGTCGGTGCCGCTCGGGTTGGTGCGCCCGTGCGGATTCGTCCGCCCGTGCGGATTCGTGCGGCCGTGGGGGTTGGTGCGGCCGTGGGGATTCATGTCGATCGGGTCGACGCCGAGCACGTGGTCGAGGCTGACCTGTGCGAGCACGGGATCGTCGACGGCGCGGGCACGCCGGGTCTTCACCTCCGGCTCGGCCGCGGCCTCGGCGCGGTGGGGCGGGTCGTTGGCGATCGCCGCCTCGAGCGACACGCTGCGCGTCGCGGCCGCACGCGCCGCGGAGTCAACCTCCTCCGCGGCCGCCTCCCGCCGCGCGAGGGTGCGGGGGGAGACGCCGAGGCGCTCGGCGATGAGCACGTCGCGGCGCGCCTGCTGCAGCAGACGCCAGGCGTCCACGGGCGGCACGGGCTCGTCGTCGCGGTTCTCCCGCGGCGCCTGGACGATCCGCGCACGCGAGAGCGCCGCGGTGTCCTTCCCGCTCGGGAGCGGCTGCACCTCGACGTCCCAGCCGAGCTTGGCCGCGGCCCCCTTCAGGGCCTCCTCGGCGGCGGCGGGGTCTCCCGAGATCACCAGGTGCCCCGGCACGTACACCGTGTCGTACGCCTGAAGGCCGGGGACCGGCTCGCGGCGGGGGTCGAGGACGACGCCCTTCGGTTCCCCCGCGACCTCTCGCTCCCGCCAGGTGCGCCGCTGCGCGCTCTCGCCCTTCGCCATGTCTTCTCCCTCATCACATGCGGAATCCGCGGCCCCCAGGCCGCGGCATCCGTCTCTCGGAACTGCGTGTCAGACTTCGAACTGCGGGGTCTGGAAGTCGTGCATCGCCCCATCGGCGTCGCGGACCACCAGGCGAAGCCGCGCCACCCCTGGCGTGACCTCCTCGAAGGCGAACCGACCGTGCTCGCCGGGTTCGGCCGACCATTCGCGGTCGTCCTGGACGAGCCGGATGGCCAGCGCCGTGGCATCCACCCATCCGTCCACGCGCCGGCCGCCGCCCTCGGTGGCCGTCACGTGCAGCAGCACGCTCGTCGTGCCGTCGCTGAACTGCAGCGTCGCGGTATCGGTCTCTCCGCGCACCGCCGCGAGCGTCCCCTCCACGAGGGTCAGCAGCGCGTACTCGCGCGAGAGGTCCTCGACGGCCACTGCGGCGACCATGCGGTCGACCAGGTCGGCGGGAACCGGATCGACGTCCTCCCACATCCGGCGCATGCGTGCGAACAGTGCGGCATCGGCCGCGAAGTCCTCAGTTTCCATCGTCGTCCCCTCTCCATCCGTCGCCCTCGAGAACGGCGCGCAGCTTCGCGAGACAGCGCTGACGGGTCGGTCCGATCGATCCGATGGGCATCGCCAGGTCTTCGGCGATGCGGGCGTAGTCGGGGCGGTCCTCGAACGCGACGATCCGCAGCAGGCGCTGGCATCGGTCGTTGAGCGTGCCGACAGCGGTCCAGAGGCGACGCGTCTCGTCGTCCTGCGCTGCCGTCTGCTCGGCGGATTCGTGGACAGGAAGGTGCGGTTCGAGCGACTCGGCCTCGGTCGCATCGGCGCGCCGATGCTGCTTGCCGACCCGCCACGCCTCACGGCGTGCGCACATCGTGAGCCACCCCGACACCGCGAGCGGGTCGAGGATGGTCTCGTGACGGCGAACGAGCGTCAGCCACGTCGTCTGCACGACGTCCTGAGCGAGCGCGTGGTCGAGACCGTACGCCCGGACGACGTGCCACAGCGGCGGCGTCATCAGGCGGACGAGCTCATCCATCGCACGGCTGTCGCCCTCGCGCCACCGCACGAACAGCGCGGCGGCTCGCTCCCATCGCGCCGGCTCCACGGAGTCGACGGATGGCTCGGCGCCCGTATGCGTCATAGCGCCCATTCTGTCCACACCATGCCCGAGCACGGAAGTGTCGGTCTGATACACGCGACGACCTGACCGATTCCGCAGATTTCGGCCGCCTCGCCCGCCGTGCGGGCGGAGACCTAGACTGCGTGCATGACCACCCGGCCGCTGCTCTATGTCTGCGTGCGCCCGCAGCTGAACGCGGCGGCAGCCGAATACGAGTCCTTCCGCGCCGCGATGCGCGTGGACGCGGACGCCCTGGCCCGCCACGATCTGGTGCGCGATCCGCTGCCCGCCGACGTGTTCGACCAGTACGCCGGCTTCCTGATCGGCGGGAGCCCCTTCAACGTCGCCGACCCCGAGTCGACCAAGACCGACGCCCAGCGGCGGCTCGAGGCCGAACTCGAGCGCATCGCCGAGCACGCGGCCTCGGGCATGGGTCCGGCGGCGCTGTTCACCTGCTACGGGATCGGCGTCGCGACCCGCACGCTGGGCGGACGGGTGAGCCGCGCCTTCCCCGAGGACACCGGCCCCGTCGCGATCGAGCTCACCGACGCCGCCTTGGCCGACCCGGTGTTCGGCGGCCTCGCGGACCGCTTCACCGCGCTCACCGCGCACAAGGAGGGCACCGAGGAGCTGCCGCACGGAGCGGTGCTGCTCGCGTCGAACGAGGAATGCCCCGTCCAGGCGTACCGCGTCGGCGACCGGCTCTACGCCACCCAGTTCCACCCGGAGCCCACGACGAAGGCCTTCACCGAGCGCATGGCGGTCTACCGGGACGACGGCTACTTCGAGTCGGCGCACTTCGACACGATCGCCGCGCGCGTGCTCGCGGCGTCCGTGACCGAGCCGGCACGGCTGCTGCAGGCCTTCGCCGCCCGGTTCGCGAGCGCCTGACTCACGCCGACGCGTTGCGGACGGACGCCGCTTCGCGCAGGATCGTGCCGATCACGGCCGCCGCGAGGACCGCGAAGGCGACGATGAGCGCGGTGATGCCGATGGCCGTGCTCGGCGGTTCGCCGGACAGTCGTCCGACGGCGAGCCATGACAGTCCCCAGGCGATCGCCAGCGCCGGGCCGAGCCGCCAGCCGCCGGCGGCCTCGATGCCGAGGCCGATCACGGCGACGGCGATCAGCACGACGACGCCCCAGAGATCGGCGGATGCCTCCCACTCGGGTGGGCCGATGACCGTGAGCCACGCCGTGATGTTGGCCACCGTCGCGAGGGTCACCCAGCCGAGGTGGAGACCCGTGACACCGTCGACGAGCAGCCGGTCGAGCCAGCCGTCGGCCGGGTCGATGACCGTCCGGTGGAAGGTCACCCCGAGGAGGGCCAGCAGCACGATGATGACGAGCACGGTGAGCGCCAGCGAGCCGAACTGGGCCGCGACGAGCCACAGCCCGTTCACCATCATCGTGCCGGCGATGAGCCACCCGAGCGTGCGCTGCCGGTCGCTGCGGCGCTGGGCCGGCAGCGCCTGCCAGATCGTGTAGGCGAAGAGCCCGAGGTAGATCACGGACCAGATCGCGAACGCCGGCCCCGCGGGGGCGAGATACGAGCCGTCCTCGTCCAGCGCGCCGTCCTGCAGGTTCTCCACGGATGTCCCACCGAAGACGCCGGAGCCGACCATCGCGGCGACGATCATGAAGCAGAACGCGCTGATGACGACGATCTGCCGGAGGAGGTCGCGTCGCGCCATGGTCTCACCGTAGGCGCGCGCGAGAGGCCCGGCCACCTCTTGACCCGACCCAGGCCCGTTGGTAAGCGCTTGGCGGGCGCTCTACGCGCCGGTGGGCGGATCGAGCAGCAGTGCGACCCGCTCGGACAGGTATGCCTCGAGCGGCATGAGTCCGCCTGAGATGCTCCAGCGGATGCTGGGAACGCCGTCGTCGGAGATGAGCGGACCGGATGCCTCTCCCCTGTCGACGGCGTCGGGCCGCAGCATCCGCCATCCGATGTGGACGGTCTCGCCCTCCGCGAAACCGCCGCGGCGTGCCGCCGCCGCGAGCTCGGCGCGGTGACGCTGGGACTCGGCGGTGTACCCGCGCCGAGCCTCCGCACGGGCGCGGACGACGTCGCCCGTCGCGCACACGGCGTCGTCGGCGAGCAGCAGCACCCCCAGGTGCCACGCGGTTCCCCGCGGCTCGATTCGCGGCGGTCGCGAGACGCCGAGGATCCGCCGGGGCACGACGAGCTCGCCGAGGGCCTCGCGCGGGGCTCCGGCCAGCTGCGCGCGGGCCCGGTCCAACAACTCGGCAGTGGTCATGCCATGTCGTCCTGGAGCACGTCGCCGGCGACGCGGTCCCCCCGCAGCGCCATCGCCACGACGGGGAAGAGCAGCACCGACAGCATGCCGGTGGCGATGAGGGCCGCCTGGTGCCCCGTCGACAGGACGCCCTCTTCGACGCCGATCGCGGTGACGGCGACGATGATCGGGAGGCCTGTCGCCCCCAGGAGCGCGATCGAGAGCCGATCGCGCGGCGTCGAGCCCTCGGGCGCGGCGAGCGTCGACGGAAGACCGCGGATCACCAGCAGAGCTGCAAGACCGACCGGAAGCAGCAGGAACAGCGAGGGCTCGTCGAGCAGCGCCTGGAGGTCGAACGTCACTCCCGTGTAGACGAAGAAGATCGGCACCATGAACCCGAACGCGACGCCCTCGATCTTGCTCTCCACGGCCGCGGCGTCCTCCTCTCCGGCGTCGCGCATGAGGAGGCGCCAGATGATCCCGGCGGTGAAGGCGCCGAGGAGGAAGTCCAGGTCGAACACGATGCTCAGCGACACGAGCGCCGCGAGGATCAGCAGCACGACCCGGATGGCGAACTGGCCCGACGTGTGCAGGGTCGACGCGACGAAGGCGTGCATCGCCCCGTGCGGGATGCGGAACGCCAGCCAGATCGCGCCGGCGGCGATGAGCGCGAAGGCGATCAGGACGAAGGTGGACAGGCCGGGGTTGCGGCTTCCCAGGAAGATCGAGATCGCGATCAGCGGCCCGAACTCCCCTACGGCGCCGAGCGCTCCGACGGTCCGGCCGAACGGGGTGTGCAGCTCGCCGGCGTCGCGCAGGATCGGCAGCAGCGTCCCGAGCGCCGTCGAGCAGAGCGCGATGCCGATCACGATCGCCGCTTCGCCCGGTGCGATGAGCCACCCCAGGCCGATGCCGAGCACCAGGCTCACGATCCACCCGAGGCCGGCCCGGCGCCCCAGCCGGCCGCGGAACGACCCGAACGCGATCTCGGTGCCGGCGACGAAGAACAGCATCGCCAGGCCGAAGTCGGCGAGCGTCTCCACGAACGGGTTCTCGCTCGCCCAGCCCAGCACCGAGGGGCCGATGACGATCCCGAGCACGAGCTCGAACACCACGATCGACACCCGCAGCCACCGGCCGACCAGCCGCGCGAGAACCGGAGCCAGCACCGCCACCGCCGGGATGAGGATGAGCGTGGGTTCCAGATGCACGGGTTCAGGGTAGCGGCAGGCCTCCGGCGCGCACCCGGCCTTCGCGCGGGGCGACCGAGCGGCTACAGCGAGACGGGCCGGTCCCGGGCGTCGCGGGGCCGCGCGGGCGCGGCATCCGTCGACGGACCCGGCGCGGCGACGGCGGCGATCTCGCGCACCGCGACGGGTGCGGCAGCGCCTGCGCCGCCGCCCTTGATCTCACGGTGCAGGCGCTCCATGCGCTCGTCGAGCTCGGCCGCGCTGTCGGCGGCGTCCTTGAGGCTCGCGAGCAGCTCATCGGGCACGCGCGTGGCGTACTTGTAGTAGATCTTGTGCTCGAGGCTGGCCCAGAAGTCCATCGCGATGGTGCGGAACTGCACCTCGACGGGCACCTCGATGCGTCCGGTCGAAAGGAACACCGGCACCTCGAGGATCACGTGCAGGCTCTTGTAGCCGTTGGGCTTCGGTGCGGCGATGTAGTCCTTCACCTGGATGACGCGCACGTCGTCCTGCGCGGTGAGCAGGTCGAACAGCCGGTAGACGTCGGCGACGAAGCTGCACGTGATGCGGATGCCGGCGATGTCGGTGATGCTGCGGCGGATGGAGGCGAAGTCCCCGTCGATGCCCTTGCGCTGCACCTTCTCGACGAGGCTGTCGGGGGACTTCACCCGGCTCGAGACGTGCTCGATCGGGTTGTAGTCGTGCGTCAGCAGGAACTCCTCGCGGAGGATCCCGATCTTGGTCTCGACCTCCTGCAGCCCGAAGCGGTACTCCATCATGAACCGCTGCAGCTCGTCGCGGAGCTCACGCAGCTCGCTCGGCGAGACCGTGATCTCACCCTCGTCGGTCGCCGTCACGGACACCACGGGTGCGGGAGTCGCCATGGGTCTCACGGTAGGACGGCGGCCTACGAGTGTGCTGTGAGTGGCGGCGGGACGACCTTCAGAGGTCGTCGAGCGCCTGCTGCGCGCGCTCGGACTCCTTCGCGGCGGCGCGCGCCTTCGCGACGGCATCGGCCCGCTCGCGCTCGATCGCGTCGAGCTTGCCGACGGCGGCATCCTCATCGGCCTCGAGCGCGGCCAGATCCCTGCGGAGATCGTCGATGCGCTCCCGCACGTGATCGACCCGCTCCTGGGCCTTGGCCTGGCGCGTCTCGACCCGGGCGAGCTCGCGCTCCGCCTCGCCGGCCAAGCGCTCGGCCTCCCGCGCGGCCTTCTCCGCCGCGCGGCGCGCGCGCCGCTCGGCCAGGTCGTCACGCGGCGGCGGCGCGACGACTCCCGGCACCGAACCGCCGACCGCGTCGGCCAGCGCGCTCGGGTCGATGTCGCCCGCCTCCAGCGCCTTGACGAGGCGCCCGGTGAGCACGGCGGCGGCGGCGGCGGCATCCATCACCGCCGCGTTGATCGTCTTCTCGGCCTCCTCGCGGGCCGCGGGACTGAGCGCGACGCCGGCGTCGGCGGCGAGGCCGGCTGCCTGCTTCGCCAGGGCGGCGACCAGCTGGCGCCGCTGCTTGCCCAGCCGCGACAGCTCGGCCGCGTCGAGGTCGTCCTGTGCCTCGCGGAGCGCGGCCGAGAGCTCGAGTGCCTCCGAGAGCTGCCCTTCGCGCGCGAGCAGATTCACGCTCCACGCCGGCACGGTGGGCTTGCGCAGCGCTTTCAGCTGCTTGGCGAGGCCCGGCGCGGCACGTCCCGCACGGGCGTTGCGGGCGGCCGTGAACTGCGCGGGTGGCAGCGCGTACAGCTCGGCCGCGATCGCATCGAGGTCGTCGGCATCCTTCGCCATCCCCTCATTGTGGCCGCTCCCCGCGATCCGACCCGCGCCCTGCCGGGCGCGGGTCGGAAAGTTCTGCGGCGTCGGGTCAGACGATCTCGTAGAACCGCCACAGCCCGAACTCGGGCACGAGCACGCGGATGTCGCTCCAGCCGGCGGATCGCGCGTAGCCGCGGAGGGTGTCCGGGCGCATGACGGTCCCGGTGCCGGCGCTCGGCTGGTGAGAGAGGCCGTCGGGGAGGCACACGAAGATGCTGAAGCCGTACAGCAGACGCTCGAGCTCGCTCGCCTGCGGCGCGAAGCGCTCCTCGGCGGCCTCGTCCATGATGACGACGATGCCGTCGTCGCGGACCGCCTCGCGCGCCGCGGCGAGGACGGCAACCGGATGCGGCATGTCGTGCAGGCACTCGAAGGCGAAGACGGCGTCGAACGGCCCCTGCGAAGCGGCCAGCGCCGCGTCGGAGAGCAGGAACTCGACCCGGTCGCCGACGCCGGCCTCCGCGGCGTTGCGCCGCGCGGCCTCGACCGACGCCTCGTCGATGTCGAAGCCGACGACGCGAAGCTGCGGGTAGGCCTGCGCCAGCGCGATCGAGGACCATCCGCCGCCCGACCCGAAGTCGGCGATCCGGGCCCCGGGGCGCCGCAGCACGTCGTCGATGCGCTCGATGCCCGCGAAGAGCGAAGGGAGCTGCTCGAACCACGGGCGGTTCATATCGGCCTGCGCCTCACGCGCGTGCCGGCCGAGCTGCTCCCAGCTGACGCCCCCGCCCGTGCGATAGGCATCGAGCAGGGCGTCCACCTGCCCCGACACGGCCGCCGCCATGCGGGCGAGCGGCTCGAGGTACGACAGGCTGCCGCGGTCGAGCAGGACCTCCTCCACGCCGGGCGCGAGCAGGAAGCGGCGGCCGGCGTGCTCCGCGGCGTCCTCCGCGTGCAGGATGCCGCTCGCGGCCTGCTGCTCGAGCCACTCGCGGGCGTACCGGGCGTCGGTGCGCGTGCGTGCGGCGAGCTGCGCCGCCGTGAGTCCGCCCGGCTGCGACAGGGCGACATACCAGCCGAGCTGCGAGCCCAGGTGCACCGCCATGAGGTCGAACCAGCCGAGCGTGGCGCCCATGAGCCGGTCCGCGAACGCGGCCGTCGCCTCCGGATCGGTCCGGGTGATCGTCGTCGTGGACATCGTGGTCTCCTTCGTCGAGGTCCATCGGGTGTGTCTGGGGACGACGCTACGGACGCCACCCGGGCGGCCGCCTCGGGCGAACGGCGCAACTTCGCCCACGCGCCTGCACCATTCCATGCAGACCGCCGCGCCGGCCGTGCCGCGGGCGCCCGCCGCCCGGCCCGCGCCGGGAGCATCGGCCTACCGCCCGCGCGGCCCGCCCTGCTCGTGCCACCAGGCCACCGCGGCGGTGCGCGAGCCGACGTCGAGCTTCACGTACATGTTCGCCAGGTGCCGGCTCACGGTCTTCTCGCTGATGAAGAGCTCCGCGGCGATCTGCCGGTTGGACTTGCCCTGTGCCACGAGCTCCACGATCTGCCGCTCCCGGGCGGTCAGCGGGCCGTCGGACGCGGGCGCCGTCCCCGACCGCACCACGACCGGCGGAGCGCCGAGCCGCTCGAAGATCGCGCCGGCCTGGTCGCGCAGCTGCGCGGCCAGGGCGTCGTCGCCGCGCCGCTCGTGCGCGGACGCGAGCCAGCACAGCACGTTGGCCTGCTCCCAGGGCTGCCGCAGGCGCCGGAAGATCTCCAGCGCGGAGTGCAGGCGGCTGATGGCACCGTCGGCGTCGCCGGCGTGGATCAGCGCCATCCCACGGGCGTGCGCGGCCCAGGCCCGGAAGCCGTCGCTGCCGAATTCGCGCGCGTCGTCCTCGAGCTCGTCGAGCAGCCGATGCGCCTGCTCCGGCGTGCCGCCCGCGAGCGCGATCTCGACGCCGGGGCGCAGCAGCCGCGCACGTCCCAGGCGATCGCGCTGAGCCAGCGAGGTCGAGATCATCGCCGCCGCCCGCTCGAGGTCGCCCTCCGCGAGCACGAGCAGCGCCTCGCCCGGAACCGGGTCGACACCGGCCGCGCGCGCCCGGTCGTACGCCTGCCGAGCACCCGCGGCATCGCCGCGCAGCCGGCGGACCTCGCCGACCTGGTACCACCCCTCGCCGGCGACCCAGGGATGGTCGGATGCGAGGTCTGCGCATGCCCGCTGCAGCGCCGCCTCCGCGGCATCCCACTCCCCGCTCGCCGACTGCAGCTCGAGGCGGTGCACGCGGCACACCCCGGCGTAGACGACATCGGTGCCGTGCGACGCGCACCATGCTTCGGCGGCGCGCGTCCAGTCGGCCATCCGCCGGAAGTCGGCCAGCTCGTGGCAGACGTGGATGGTCGTGCACAGCACATCGCCCGCCCACTCCGCCTCGAGCTCGCCCGACACCACGCTGAGCATCGCCTCGTCGAGCTCGGCGAAGCCCTCCGCGGTGCGGCCGGCGCGGATGGCGTGCATCCCCGACACGACGGCGCTGAGCGCCGACACCGCGGGGATGCGCAGCGACGACGCCAGCTGCCGCATCCGCGACACGCTCGCGGCGGGCCACAGCGCACCGGTGGCGTCGAGGTCCATGCTCGCCGTCAGGTAGACGTCGTACGCGTGCGCCCGGGCGTCGGGGAGGTCCGCGAGGATCCGGTGCGCGCGGCGCGCCCACGCCGTGCCGACCGTCATCTCGGCACGCGTCAGCCGTACGAGGGCGATGACGAGCGCGGCTTCCGCGGCGGCCATCGCCTCGCCGTCCGCCGAGAGGATGCGGTAGGCCTCGTCGAGGATGTCGAGGCACGACTCCTGCCGCCCGAGCCACCACTCGCACGCCGCGAGCGCGCGCAGATCGGGGCCGGTGGCCGCCGCCCCGTCGCGCGCGGTGGCGAAGCCGTCCCGCGCCGTCTCCCAGTCACCGGACCGATATGCCGTCCGCGCTCGCTCGAGCACGGCGGAGGTGTCCGCCATGGCGGAATGGTACCGCCGCGGAGGCTCCGGCACCCGGTGTCGGCGTGCGCGCCTAAGGGGAGAGGACGGATGCCGCCTGCCGCGCCGCCCCCAGCGCCACGTACTCGCCCGGCTCGGGCACGTCGACGGGCAGCCCGAGCACGAGCGGGGCGATCCGGCGGACCGCGTCGGACTGGGCGCCGCCGCCGACGAGCAGGGCGCGCTCGAGCGGCACGCCCAGGCCGCGGAGCGCCTCCAGCCCGGCAGCGAGCCCGGAGAGCATCCCCTCGACCGCGGCGCGCGCCAGGTTCTCGCGCGTCGTCGCGGCCAGCGTCATGCCCGTGAGCGACGCGGTCGCGTCGGGCAGGTTCGGCGTGCGCTCGCCTTCGAAGTACGGCACGAGGGTGAGCCCCGCGGCGCCCGGTTCGGCGGCGAGGGCGAGACGCGACAGCTCGGCGTGGTCGACGCCCAGCACGCGGCCGATCGCGTCGAGGACGCGGGCGGCGTTGAGGGTGGCCACGAGCGGGAGGAACCGCCCGGTGCAGTCCGCGAACCCCGCGACCGTGCCGCTGGGGTCGATCGTGCGCTCCTCGCTGACGGCGAAGACCGTGCCGCTGGTGCCGATCGACACGACGACGTCGCCCGGTCCGGCGCCCAGGCCCAGCGCCGCGCCGGCGTTGTCGCCCGCACCGCCGCCGACGCGCCGGCCGTCGGCATCCGTCACCCATTCCGCGGGTCCGAGCACGCGCGGCAGGACCGCGTCGTGGCCGAGCGCCGCGATCAGCAGTTCGCGGTCGTACCCGCCGGTCGCGGGGTCCCAGTAGCCGGTGCCCGAGGCGTCGGAGCGATCGGTGACGAGCTCGTCGAGCACCGCGCCGCGGGACGACTCGCCGGCGGGTCCGAAGCCGCGCAGGCGCCACGTCAGCCAGTCGTGGGGAAGGGCGACGGCCGCCACGCGAGCGGCGTTGTCGGGCTCGTGGTCGCGCAGCCACCGCAGCTTCGTGATGGTGAACGATGCCACGGGCACGAGGCCCGTGCGGTGCGCGAGCAGGTCGGCGCCGAACTCGGCGACGAGGTCGGCGGCGGCCTGCGCGGAGCGGGTGTCGTTCCACAGCAGCGCGTCGCGGACCACCCGGCCGTCGGCATCCAGCGCCACCATGCCGTGCTGCTGGCCGCCGATCGCCCACGCCTCGACGTCGTCGAGCCCGCCGGCGTCCTCGATCGCCCGCTGCAGCGCCGTCCACCAGGCCTCGGGGTCGACCGAGGTGCCGTCGGGGTGCCCCGCACGCCCCTGGCGCACGACAGCGCCGGTCGAGGCATCCGTGATCACGACCTTGCACGACTGCGTCGACGAATCGACGCCCATCACCAGAGCCATCGCTCCTCCTTCTCGCTTCGCGCGCCCCCGACCCGGCTCACGTGCGCTGAACGTACGCCGCACCGGGTGCAGAGCGTGCATTCAGCGCACGTGAACGACGGGAGGGGGCGCGCCGGGGCGTATGACGACGGACGGATGCCTCAGCCGCGGGCGCCGAGCAGGTGCTCGGTGGCCAGCTGCTGCAGGCGGACGAAGCCGAAGCCCTTGCCACCGAGGTAGGCATCGGCGTCGAAGTCCTCGTACGCCGAACGGTCGGCGAGGAAGTCGTCGTAGCTCTCGCCCTCGTTGAGGGTCGGGACCGACAGCTCCGGCACGCGGGCGGCTTCGAGCGCCTCCTGCACCTCGGGGTCGGCACGGAAGGCCGCGGCGCGCTCCTTGAGCAGCAGGTAGGTGCGCATGTTGGCCGCCGCCGAGTCCCAGACACCGGTCTCGTCCTCGGTGCGCGACGGCTTGTAGTCGAAGTGACGCGGGCCGTCGTAGGCGGGGACGCCGCCGGGGCCGCCGTTCTCGAGCAGGTCGACCAGCGCGAACGCGTTGTGCAGGTCGCCGTGGCCGAACACGAGGTCCTGGTCGTACTTGATGCCGCGCTGACCGTTGAGGTCGATGTGGAAGAGCTTGCCGTGGAACAGCGCCTGCGCGATGCCGGCGGCGAAGTTGAGGCCGGCCATCTGCTCGTGGCCGACCTCGGGGTTGAGGCCGACCAGCTCGGGACGCTCGAGCGAGTCGATGAACGCGATCGCGTGGCCGAGCGTCGGCAGCAGGATGTCGCCGCGGGGCTCGTTGGGCTTGGGCTCGATGGCGAAGCGGATGTCGTAGCCCTTGTCGGTGACGTAGTCGCCGAGGAGGTTGACGGCCTCGCGGTAGCGCTCGAGGGCGGCGCGGATGTCCTTGGCCGAGTCGTACTCGGCGCCCTCGCGTCCGCCCCACATCACGAAGGTCTTGGCACCGAGCTCGGCGCCGAGGTCGAGCTGGCGGAACACCTTGCGCAGGGCGTAGCGACGCACGCCGCGGTCGTTCGAGGTGAAGCCGCCGTCCTTGAACACCGGAGCGGAGAAGAGGTTGGTCGTCACCATGGGCACGATGAGGCCGGTGTCGGCGAGGGCGCCCTTGAGGCGGTCGATCTGGGTCTGACGCTCGGCGTCGGTCGAGCCGAAGGCGAACAGGTCGTCGTCGTGGAACGTGAGTCCGTAGGCGCCGAGCTCGGCGAGCTTCTCGACCGCGTGCACGACATCGAGGGCGGGACGGGTCGGCCCGCCGAAGGGGTCGGTGCCGTTGTAGCCGATCGTCCAGAGGCCGAACGAGAACTTGTCGTCGCGGGTGGGGGTGGGCATGACGCTCCTTTGCGGGTAAATGTTGCTGACGACAACCTATACCAGAACGGATGCCCCGTCCAGCGGCATCACTCCTCGTCGACGGCCGGCGAGACGTCGATCCCGGCGCGCAGTCGCCGACGGTGATCCACCCGCCGCTCCGGCCCCGCGAGCACCACCGGGTGCGCCGAGACGAGGTCGCCGCTGGACCTGCCGGCCGAGAGCACGATCTCGCCGGCGTCGACGACGCGCTCGCCCGCCGAGCCGGTATACGCGGAGAGGTCGGCGTGCACGCGGAAGCGGACGTCGGCAGCCTCACCCGGCTCGAGGGACACCCGGGCGTAGGCGATCAGCTTCTGCAGCGGCCGCGCCACCGAGGCGACAGGGTCGTGGAGGTACAGCTGCACCACGTCGCTGCCGGCGCGCTTCCCTTCGTTGGTCACGCGCAGGCCGACCGTCAGCTCGCCGTCCGTCGCGATCTCGGCGGTGTCCGCGGTGAGCGGCGACCACGCGAACGACGTGTACGACAGCCCGTGGCCGAACGGGAATGCCGCCGTCGGGTCGATGTTCGAGACGTCGGTGCGGCGCGCCAGCTTGGCAGCGAGGTACGTCGTCGGCTGGCTGCCGGGCGACGACGGCACGCTGACGGGCAGGCGCCCGCTCGGGTTGACCCGTCCGCTCAGCACCCCGGCGATCGCCGCCGCGCCCTCTTCGCCCGCGAAGAACGCCTCGATCACTCCCGCCGCTTCGCTCGCCGCGCGTCCGAGCGCGTAGGGACGACCGGCCAGCAGCACGGCGACGGCGGGGGTGCCGGTGTCGAGGACGGCATCGAGCAGCTGCTGCTGCGCACCGGGCAGATCCAGCGAGGGCGCGTCGCATCCCTCGCCGCTCGTCCCCCGTCCGAAGAGGCCGGCGCGGTCCCCGAGCGCCAGCACGGCGACGTCGGCGTCGCGGGCGGCGACGAGGGCGGCCTCGAAGCCGTCGCGCTCTCCCCCGTCGACGGAGGTGCCGCGCGCGTGGATGATCCGCGCTCCCGGGAACTCTTCGCGCAGCGCGTCGAGGAGGGTCGGGATGCGGATGCCCATCTCGGTTCCCGGATGCTGCGTCACGACGTGCGTCGGGAACGAGTAGCACCCGAGCATCGCGTAGGGGTCGTCGGCATTGGGGCCGATGACCGCGATCGTCGCGGGCCGGGCGAGCGGGAGGGTGCCGTCGTTGCGGAGGAGCACGATCGCCTCCTCCGCGAGCCGCGCCGCCAGCGCGCGGTTGCGGGGCGGATCGAGGTCGACGGTGCCGCGCACCGCTTCGGGCGACGACAGGTCCGCGCCCGCGAGCGCGTCCGGAACGGCCGACCAGGCCTCGTCGAGGAGCCCGAGCTGCTCCTTCTGGCGCAGCACGCGACGCAGGGCGCGATCGACGAGGTCCGCATCGACGACTCCCTCCTCCACGGCGCGCCGCAGCGGCTCACCGAAGGTCTTCACGGTCGGCAGCTCGACATCGATGCCCGCCGCCAGCGCCGCGCCCGCGGCATCCGCCCACGAATCGGCCACCCCGTGGAGGAGCTTGAGGAACGCGATGGAGAAGTAGTCGGCGACCACCGTGCCCTCGAAGCCCCACTCGTCGCGCAGCAGGTCGGTGAGCAGGGACCTGTCGGCGGCGGTCGGGACGCCATCGATGTCGGCGTACGAGTTCATGACGCTGCGGACGCCGCTCTCGCGCACCGCCATCTCGAACGGGGGAAGCAGGACGTCCTGCAGCTCACGCGCGCCGACCGACACGGGCGCCAGGTTGCGGCCGCCTTTGGATGCCGAGTAGCCGACGAAGTGCTTGAGGGTCGCGACGATGCCGGCGGACTCGAGACCGGTCACGTACGCGGTCGCGATCGTCGCCACCAGGTGCGGGTCCTCGCCGATCGTCTCTTCGACCCGGCCCCACCGCGCGTCGCGGACCACGTCGAGCACGGGCGCGAGACCCTGATGCACGCCCACCGAGCGCATGTCGTCGCCGATGTGCCGCGCCATCTGCTGCACGAGCTCGGGGTCGAAGGTAGCCCCCCAGCTCAGCGGCACGGGGTACGCCGTCGCCCCCCAGGCGGCGAACCCGGCGAGGCACTCCTCGTGGGCCACGGCGGGGATGCCGAAGCGGGATGCCGCGCGCAACCGCTGCTGCGTGCGCATGAGGGACAGCGCGCCGACGCCGGCGTCGACCGGCTTGGTGCCGAACGGCCTTGTGAGCTGACCGAGGCCCGCCGGAAGCAGGGCGTCGAGGTCGACGGGATCCTCCACGTCGTGCTGGTGGGGCGCGACGTCGTTCCCTTCATCGGAGGCCCCCACCCACACCCCGTAGAGCTGGGCGAGCTTCTCGTCGAGCGACATGCGCGCGACGAGCGTCTCGACGATGTCGGAGTCGGTGGCGATGGCGTTCCGCAGCGGGGACTGCTCGGCGACGCCGGCCGTGGTCGCCTCGAGCTCGGCGGGTTCCGAAAGTTTCATTTCTGCGCCTTCACAGTTCGCTCGATCGAGACGAGACCGTCGATTCGTTCCCAGAACCGGGCGCAGGAGCGAGCGGAAGAGCCTCCGCGGGGTCGGGCCACGGTCCGCGCGTTCAGTGCCTGATCAAAGGGATAAAAGTCGTTGACCCTCGCTCCATCGCATGGCTAGGTTAACGTTTACATTACACGCCGACAGTTTCGAAGGAGAACTGTGAAGAAGACATTGTCGTTAGTCGCCGCTGTGGCACTGACAGGATCGGCCCTGGCCGTTCCCACCATCGCCACAGCCAATGACGCGACGGAGATCGACCTGCAGCCCGAAAGTGTGCAGCAGACCATCGACGGCTTCGGCTACTCCGCCGCCTTCCAGCGCACGCACCGCCTGAACCTGCTCTCGGACGAGAAGAAGGCGGAAGCCGTCGAGCTCTTGCTCGGCGATACGGGCGTCGACCCGTCCATCCTCCGGCTCGGCATCGGCGGGCAGTCGATCAACACGTACGACGTCATGCAGTCGATCCAGCCCACCGACCCGGGCGGCCCGGATGCCGAGCCGAACTATCAGTGGGACGGCTACGACAACGGCCAGGTCTGGTTCGCCCAGGAGGCCGAGGCCGCCGGCGTCGAGTACATCTACGGCAACGCCTGGACCGCGCCCGGCTACATGAAGACGAACAACTCGCCCACCAGCGGCGGAACGCTGTGCGGTCTGAGCGGTGCGACCTGCGAGAGCGGGGATTGGACGGACGCCTACGCCGACTATCTCGTCGCCTGGGCGGACTTCTACAAGCAGGAGGGCGTCGAGATCGACGGGCTCGCGTTCGCGAACGAGCCGGACTACACCGCGACCTACGAGGCCATGCGGCTGACTCCGGCGCAGGCGGTCGAGTTCACCAAGACGGCGGGACCGGTCTTCGACGCTGCGGGCTACGACCTGCTGTGCTGCGAGTCGTTCGGCTGGAGTCAGGGCAAGAACTACCACAGTGCGATCCAGGAGGATGCCGAGGCGGCGCAGTGGGTCGACGTCCTCACCGCTCACTCCTACGCCAGCCGCTCGGACACCACCTTCGAGACCGACAAGCCGCTCTGGATGTCGGAGTGGGCCGCCTCCGTGGCCGGCCTCACGCAGTTCAACGCGAACTGGGACGGCAGCCCCGGCGCCGGCTCGGACGGCATCCGCATGGTGGATCACATGATGGACACCCTGACCCGTGCGAACGCGACCGGCTACCTGTGGTGGCTCGGTGTGAGCCAGGGCGGATCCGGATCCCTCATGGTGGTGGACGTCGAGAACGACACCTACACGGTGGGTGCGCGGCTTTACGGGATGGCCGCGTTCAGCCGGTTCATCCGCCCCGAGGCGGTGCGTTTCGACGCGGTGCACGGCATTGCGGACCTCAAGGTCGCGGCGTTCGACAACGCCGACGGCACGCGGGTGGTGCAGCTGCTGAACAACGGCACCGTGCCCATCTCGACCGACATCGACATCGACAGCCAGCCCACGGTTTACTTGAACGACCAGACCCACCAGCTGGTCCAGAGCGAGGGCATCGCCACGACCGCCGACGGCAAGACCGACCTCGAGCTGCCCGCGCGGTCGCTCGTGACGCTCGTCGTCGAGCCGCAGGAGCCGGCGGGCGAGGGGATCCCGCTCGAAGCGACCGTGGCCGAGCCCGGCGAGCCCGGCTCGCTGTCGATGACGGTGGCCGATTTCGGCGAGGGGGTCGTGCTGGAAGAGGGCGCGAACGCGGGCGACCGGATCCGGTTCGAGGGGGAGCTTCCCGTCGTGACGGTCACCGACTCGCGCAACGCAGAGCAGGCGGGAGACGGCGGCTGGTCGGTCTCGGGCCAGGCGAGCGACTTCGACGCGGGCGGAGAAGTGCTGGGCGCCGGGCATCTCGGGTGGTCGCCCGAGGTCCTCACCCCGCGTGCGGGGGTGACCGCGGGTGACGCGGTGCCGACGATCCTCGACGGCGGCACGGGTCTGGCAGGCCCGAGTCAGCTCGCGGGGGCGTCGACTGAAGGCCGGTTCGGCTCGACGGAGCTCAGCGCGGACCTCGCCCTCGAGATGCCGGTGGACACCGCACCCGGCACATATGCGGGCGTGCTGACCGTCACCCTCTTCCCCGAGGACTGACCCGCACCCCACCCGGCGCGGCCGGCCGCCCCAGGTCGGCCGCGCCCCCTTCCCGCATCACCCATCGACGTATCCCCCCGCTCACATCGGAGTCCGCGATGAATATCCCCCATCTGCTCCCCCGTGCCGGAGCGGCGATCCTCGTCGGCCTGATCATCGCGGCACCGTCCGGTGCCGTGGCCGATGACACCGCTCCCGGCACGACCTGGTCGCTCTCCCCAGCCGGCACAGACGGCGACAGCGGAGCCGACGACCGCATCTCCCTGCGCCACGTCATCGAGCCGGGCGGGAACGCTGACGATCAGGTGGCCCTCACCAACTTCAGCCCGCACCCCGCGACGTTCGCGGTCTACGCGAGCGACGGGATCGTCACCCCCGACGGCAGCTTCGACCTGCTGCCTCCCGGCGAGCGTCCGGTCGACGGCGGTGCGTGGATCGACATCGGCGCCGTCGGCGACGACGATCCCTCTCCGGGCGAGACCCTGACGATCGAGGTACCCGCCGAGGAGACGGTGGTCATCCCTCTGCGGATCGCCGTGCCCGCCGACGCCTCACCGGGCGATCACCCCGCCGGACTCGTGGCGCAGTTCGTGCCCGCCGAGGGTTCCGGCGTCGAGATGGCGAGCCGCGTGGGCGTGCGCGTGCATCTGCGGGTCGACGGGCCGGTCGTGACCGCGCTCGCCGCCGATGCCGTCTCGGTCACCTACGAGCCGTCGTGGAACCCGTTCTCGCCCGGCACGGCTCGCGTCGAGTACACCCTCGGCAATGCCGGCAACGTCCGTCTCGGTGCGACCTCCACCACCACGATCGTGGGACCGTTCGGCATCGCACCCGTGTCGGAAGCGACGACGATCAGCGAAGTCCTCCCCGGCGAGGTCGTGCGGGCCTCCTCGACGTTCGACGTCTGGCCCCTTCTCCTCGGCTTCGGCGGAGTGCAGGTGACACCTGAGGCGGTCGGCGAGGACGTGCTCCCGGGGACGGTCGCCGCGTCGACGACGTCGTTCACCGTCTGGACGGTGCCGTGGTCGCAGATCCTCCTGCTCGCCGCAGTGTCGGGGGCGATCGTCCTGACCGTGCGAGCGCGCCGAAGGTCGTCCGCGCGCGTGCAGCGTCGGATCGACGAGGCGGTGGCCAGGGCGGTCGGCTCCGATCACCCCGTCACGGCGGGGGCGCAGTCGAATGCCGTCGACGCCCCTCCCCGCGAGGGTGACCACTCGACGGCGTCGGCCCCTGCTCCCGCAGGCGCGGCGGCTCAGCCCGGTGGCGGCGCCGTGGAGGCGCGGACGGCGAGCCGCGGGTGAAGCGACCGGTGGATGTCGCCCTCGGGATTCGCGCCGCGCGCGTCGATCCGCTCCAGCAGCAGCTCGACCGCGGCGTCGCCCAGCTCGCGCAGGTCGGCCCCGACGCTCGTGAGCGGCGGCGAGGCGAGCCCCGTCACGAACGTGTTGTCGAAGCCGACGAGGCTCACCTGGCCGGGCACGCGGATCCCCGACTCGGACCACTGCGCCAGCATCCCGAGCGCGACCAGGTCGTTGTAGGCGATGACGGCCGTCGCTCCGGTCTGCAGCGCGCGGTCGGCGACCGCCCGCCCGCCGGCAGACGTCGGCGTGCAGTCGTCCAGCTGGTGCAGGGCGAGATCGGGGTGAACGGCCGAAGCCTCGGCGATGCTGCGCGAGCGGCGGGCCTGCGACCACGAGGTCACCGGGCCGCCGACGTATGTGATGCGCCGATGGCCGAGCCCGTACAGGTGCTCGACGGCCGCCCGGCCCGCCGCCGACTCGTCGATCGTCACCGACGGCGTCGCCGGACCGTCGTCGCCGAGATCGCGGTTGATGAGGACGCACGTGTTCCCGGCGACCACCTCGGCCAGCCGTTCGTCCGACAGCCGCGACGAGACGAGGATCAGCCCGTCGATCTGCGAGCGCAGCGCGCGGATCTCCTCATCCTCGACGTCGGCGCGTTCGGTGGTGTCGACCACGACCAGACCGTACCCGCGCTCGCGCGACGTGGCCTGGGCGCCCTTGGTCATCGACGAGAAGTAGGGGTTCTCGATGTCGGGGACGACGAGCGCGATGACGCCGGTGCGGCCGCGGCGCAGGCTCGCCGCGGCGCGATTGGGCCGGTACCCCAGCTCGTCGATCGCGGCGAGGACCCGGTCGCGGGTGTCGCCCGAGACCCGATGCGGCTCGCGCAGCGTGCGCGACACGGTGGCGATCGAGACACCCGATCGGGCCGCGACGTCGTGGACGGTCACCATGTCGAACGGACACCTCGCTAGCGGTTCAGAGCTCCATCATCCCAACCGCCGGTGACGGAATGCGAGATGGACACTAGGATAATAACGTTTACATTCGTGAGGAGCTCCCCCATGTCGGTCCACGGCCGCGACGACGCGCCCACCGCCCAGCAGCGTTTGCACCCCGATCGCGCCCTGCCGGCGGACCCCGGCGTGCGGGCTCTGGCCCGTCGCATCCTCGATCGGACGGCGGCGCTTCCCATCGTCTCGATGCACGGTCACGTCGACGTCGACATGCTCGCCGACGACGAGGCCTTCTCCGACCCGTCGTCGCTGCTCGTGAGCCCCGACCACTACCTGGTGCGCATGCTGGTCTCGCAATCCACCGCACCCGGAGCGGTGCGGGATTCGGGGGTGCGCACGGTGGCCGACCTCGGCGCGGGGGCCTCACGCGGCGCGGCGGTCGAGACCGACCCGCGCGCGATCTGGCGGCGCTTCTGCGCCGGCTGGCCGGCGCTGCGCGGCACGCCCACCCGCTTCTGGCTCGAGCACGTCCTCGCCGAGGTCTTCGAGGCGCCGCAGCGCCCCTCCCCCGAGACGGCGGATGCCCTCTACGACCACATCGCGGACCGTCTCGGCCGCCCGGAGTACCGACCGCGGGCGCTGTTCGAGCGCTTCGGCATCGAGCTGCTCGCGACGACGGACCCGGCCACCTCCGACCTCGCAGGCCACGGCCGGCTGGCGGCGGACGGGTGGGGAGACCGGGTCATCCCGACGTTCCGACCCGACCCGCTCCTGGAGCCTGTGCGCGGGGACTGGACCCGGCAGCTCGATGCCCTCAGCGAGAGCGCGGGGATCGACGCGCACGACTACGACGGCTACGTCGACGCCCTCCGCGCGCGACGGCGGGCATTCGCGGACGCGGGCGCCCGCGCCTCCGATCACGGTCACCGCTCCGCCGTCATGGCGCCGCTCGAGACCGACGAGGCCCGCAGGCTGTTCGCCGCGGCACGTGACGGCGGCATCGATCCGGCATCCGCGTCTGCGTTCACCGGCCACATGCTGTTCGCGATGGCCGAGATGGCCACCGACGACGGCCTGGTGATGCAGCTGCACCCCGGCGTCATGCGCGACCATGACCGCGGCGTCGCGGAGCGCTTCGGGCACGACATCGGCTACGACGTCCCGGTCGCCGCCGAGTTCACGCGCGCGCTGCGTCCCGTGCTCGAGGCGTTCGGTCACCACGAGGACTTCCGTCTCATCGTCTTCACCGTGGATGAGACGGTCTACTCGCGCGAGCTCGCCCCGCTCGCCGGCGTGTACCCCGCGATGCGCCTCGGCGCGCCGTGGTGGTTCCTCGACACGCCCGACGCCATGCGCCGATTCCGTGAGGCGATCGGAGACACCGCGGGCCTGCGCAACACGAGCGGGTTCGTCGACGACACCCGCGCCTTCTGCTCCATCCCCGCCCGCCACGACCTCTCGCGCCGCATCGACGCCGGGCATCTCGCCCGGCTGGTCGCCGAGCACCGGCTCGACCTCGACGAGGCCATCGAGTCGGCGGTCGAGCTCGCCTACACCCTGCCGCGCGAGAGCTACCCCGCGCCGAGACGCGCCGGCGCGGCCCAGGCGGCAGCCGGCGCGGTGTCCCACCCGGCGTCCGAGGCGCTCGCATGACGACGGTCGCGCGCATCCGATCGGCGGAGGTGCTGGTCAGCAGTCCGTCCCGCAACTTCGTCACCCTGCGCATCACGACCGACGACGGCGTGGTGGGCCTCGGCGACGCCACGCTGAACGGCCGCGAGCTCGCCGTCACGTCCTACCTGCGCGACCACGTCGTGCCGCTGCTCATCGGTCGAGACGCGCACCGCATCGAAGACACCTGGCAGTTCCTGTACCGCTCGGCATACTGGCGCCGCGGACCGGTCACGATGAGCGCCGTCGCCGCGGTGGACATGGCACTGTGGGACATCAAGGGCAGGCTCGCGGGCATGCCGGTCCACCAGCTGCTTGGCGGAGCGTCCCGCGACGGATGCCTCGTCTACGCGCACGCGTCGGGCGCCGACCTGGAGGACCTCGGCGATTCCGTCCGCGCGCGCCTCGACGAGGGGTATCGCGCGATCCGGCTGCAGGTCGCGGTGCCCGGGATGGGCGGCGGGTACGGCATCGCCTCCGCGCGTGCGAGCGGCGGTCGTTACACCTACGAGCCCGCCAAGCGCGCAGGCCTCCACATCGAGGAGGGGTGGGACTCGCGTCGCTACCTGCGGTACGCCCCCGAGCTCTTCGAGTGGGCACGGGCCGAGTTCGGGCCCGAGGTGATGCTCCTGCACGATGTGCACCATCGCCTGACTCCGATCGAGGCGGGGCGGCTCGGGCGCGCGCTCGAGCCCTACGACCTGTTCTGGCTGGAGGACTGCACCCCGGTGGAGAACCAGGAGTCGCTCCGGCTCGTGCGCCGGCACACGACGACGCCGCTGGCGATCGGCGAGGTGCTGAACTCGGTGTGGGACTTCCGGACCCTCATCCAGGAGCAGCTCATCGACTACGTCCGCGCGTCGGTCACCCACACCGGCGGCATCACGCACCTGAAGCGCCTGTTCGACTTCGCCGCGCAGTACCAGGTCAAGTCGGGAAGCCACGGCCCCACCGACATCTCGCCGGTGGGGATGTCGGCCGCCCTGCACCTGGGCCTGGCGATCCACAACTTCGGAATCCAGGAGCACATGGCGCACCACGAGCTGACCCACGAGGTCTTCCGCACGTCGTACCGCTTCGCCGACGGCTTCCTGCACCCGGGCGATTCCCCGGGGCTCGGCGTCGACTACGACGACGCGGCCGCCGAGCGCTTCCCCTACGAACCCGCCTTCCTGCCCGCGGCGAGGCTGGTCGACGGCACCGTCCACGACTGGTGAGCCCCGGGCGCCGGCATCCATCCCCCACCACCGACGATGAGGTACGCATGACTTCCGACGCATCCGGCCATCCCGTGCGCGAGCACCCGATGTGGCTGCCCGACGACCGCCTGGCGGCCCTGCGCGGCCGCACCGTCTCCGTCCTCGGGGAAGGGGACGTGGTCGACACCGTCCGCGCCGAGGCGGCGAGGGCGGGGATGACGGATGCCACAACCGCTGCGGACGTGCTGATCCTGTCGGCCGACGACGCCGCCGCTCACGGTCTCGCGGATCTGCCGACCGCCGGACTGGGCGCCGAGGGCTTCGTCCACGAGGTGCGGGATGGCCGGGTCGTGGTCGCGTACGGCGGGCCGAACGGAGCGCTCTACGGCTGGTTCCACCACGTGCGGCACCTCGCACTCGGCGGCGGCGACGGGACCACGCGGCACGAGCCGCTGCACGAGCTGCGGATGCTGGACCACTGGGACAACGTCGCGGTCCATCCCTATATGGGGCAGGTCGAGCGCGGCTATGCCGACGGGTCGGTCTTCTACGAGGACGGGATGCTGCGTGACGACCTCTCGCGCGTCGAGCGCTACGCGCGGCTGCTCGCGTCGATCGGCATCAACCGCGTCACGATCAACAACGTCAACGTCGGGCGGCGCGAGGCACGCCTGCTCACCGACGACCTCGGCAGCGTCGAGCGCCTGGCCGCGATCTTCCGCCCCTGGGGCATCCGGACGCACCTGTCGATCAACTTCGCGTCACCGCTGACGCTGGGCGATCTGGACACCTCGGATCCGCTCGATCCCGCAGTGCAGCGCTGGTGGACGGATGCCGCGGCCCGCGTCTACGCGCGGATCCCCGACTTCGGCGGGTTCCTGGTGAAGGCCGATTCGGAGGGGCAGCCCGGGCCCTACGCGTATGGCCGCGACCACGCCGACGGCGCGAACATGCTCGCCCGCGCGCTGGCGCCGCACGACGGCCTCGTGCACTGGCGGGCGTTCGTCTACAACCACCGGCAGGACTGGCGCGACCGCACGACCGACCGGGCGCGCGCCGCCTACGACACCTTCGCGCCCCTCGACGGACGCTTCGACGACAACGTCGTGCTGCAGGTGAAGTTCGGCCCGCTCGACTTCCAGGTGCGGGAGCCGGTCTCGCCGGTCATCCCGGCGATGACCCGCACGCGGGTCGCCCTTGAGCTGCAGGTGACGCAGGAGTACACCGGCCAGCAGCAGCACGCGGTGTACCTCGGCCCGCAGTGGAGCGAGATCCTCGCGTTCCGGCCGACCGGCGACGACGGGCCGGAGCTCGCCCAGATCGTCCGCGGTGGGATCGCGGCGGTGGCGAACGTGGGCGCGGACGCGTTCTGGACGGGCCACCCGCTCGCGCAGGCCAACCTGTACGCCTACGGGCGACTGGCGTGGGATCCGGCACTCGAGCCCGGGACGATCCTGGACGAGTGGATCGCACTCACCTTCGGTGAGGACGAGACGACGCGCCGCGGCATCCGCTCGATCCTGGACGACTCGTGGCGGACGTACGAGTCGTACACCGCACCCCTCGGCGTGTGCTTCATGGTGAGCCCGCTGAACCGCCACTACGGCCCCGACGTCGACGGTTACGAGTACTCCGCGTGGGGCACGTACCACTTCGCCGATCGCGACGGCATCGGCGTCGACCGCACGGTGGCGACCGGCACCGGATACGCGGGCCAGTACGCCGAGCCGTGGGCGAGCCGGTACGAGTCCCTCGACACGGTGCCCGACGAGCTGATCCTCTTCTTCCATCACGTGCCCTACACCCACCGGCTCCACAGCGGCCGGACGGTCATCCAGCACATCTACGACACCCACTTCGCCGGCGTCGAGCGCGTGCGCGAGATGGTGGCGGCGTGGGACGCGCTGCAAGGCCGCCTGCCGGAGGACGTGCACGCCCGCGGGCGGGAGCGCTTCGCGGAGCAGCTGCGTTCGGCGACCGAGTGGCGCGATCAGATCAACACGTACTTCTGGCGCAAGTCCGGGATCGCCGACGAGGCCGGGCGCACGATCTTCTGAGCGCGACCGGCGTCACTCGGCGTCGGCGGTGAACCGGGCCGTGACGTCGGCGATCATCGGACGCGCGTTGGCGCCCGCGAACACCGCGAAGACGACGGCGGCGAGCGCCAGCATCCAGTCCGACCCGAACGTCACGAGCGCGGTCGCCAGCACGAGGTACGAGGCGGCGCCGAGGGTCACGAGCGGCTTCGCGGCGAGGTAGTACAGCGCGAGGCGGGCGATGTCGCGCGCTCGGAAGCGGAAGAACGACGCGATCACCAGGGCGTGCGACGACCACAGCGCGAGGGCGACCAGCAGCACGATCGCGGCCCCTCCGAAGAACAGGTCCACGCCCGCCGCCGTGCCGAAGGCGATCGTGGTGCCGAGCACCGTCGCGAGTGCGAGGGCGGGGATCCAGACCCAGAGCACGTCGCGGAGGTTGCGGACATACGCGCGCCAGTATCGCGGCCAGACGTTCGCCTCGTCGGCCGACGCCCGCGCCGCCATCGTCGAGACGGCCGCCGAGAACGCGGGGCCGAGCGGCACGAGGCAAAGGGCGTACAGCGGGATGTTGCTCGGATGACGCTCGAGCAGCAGGATGCCGGCGAGCCCCGGTGCGGCCGCCAGCAGGAAGCAGCACTCGACGACGACGTACCAGTACACCACCGTCGTCGCGCGCCAGAACGCGCCCTGGCGAGGGTCCGGAAACGACGCGGGAGTGGTCACGCGATCCATCCTGCCGGGCGTCGGCGCACCCGGCATCAGCCCGCCTCGATCACGGCCACACCGTTCACGCCGAGCCGCAGGGGCTCGCCGGCGGTCACGACGCGCCCCGACAGGATGTCCGTCCCGGTGAACGGGGAGTCCACCTCCACCTCGGCTCCGCTGTGGTTGAGCACGAACTCGTACCGGCGCCCGTCGATCTCGCGCGTCGTGTGCTCGAGGTCCGGCACGTCGGCGAAGACTCCCAGCAGCCCTTGCTCCCCCAGCGCGTGGCGGATCACCCAGTCGACGCCGCGCTGGTCGAGGCAGGCGCCGACGTACCAGGCCGAGCCGTCGCCGATGTCGTTCCGGGTGACGGCGGGCGTGCCGGCGTAGAAGTCCTGCGTGTAGGAGCCGACCGGCTCGGCGCCCTGCGGGATCACCAGATCGAAGACGAGGGAGGCCTCGCTGCGCACCTCGGGCTCACCGGGACGCGAGAGCACGACGGTGTTCGTCTGCGCCGGCGGCAGCGAATCGGTCTCGTCGACCCGCACGCCGACGATCGGGACGAGGGGACCGGGAACGTCGAGGAGGAAGGCGTTGTCGTCCTCGTCCACGCGTCCCGAGAGGACGGTGGTCACGACGGTGCCGCCGCGGCGTGCGACCGCTTCGAGCCGGGCGGCGGTGTCGCCCTTGACCATGTGGAGGAACGGGGCGACCACGACGTCGTAGCCCGACAGGTCGGCGCTGACCGGCACGACGTCGAGCACGGCGCCTGCCTGCCACAGCGCCTCGTGATAGAGCACCATCTGCTTCTCGTACTTGACGAACCGACTGGGCCCGTCCGAGATCTCGAGGGCCCACCAAGAGTCCCAGTCGAACAGCACGGCGACCCGCGCCGGCGTCCGCGAGCCCAGCAGCCGGTCCCCGACCGCCGCGAGCTCCGCGCCGAGGTCCGCGACCTCGCGGAACGCCCGGGTGTCGGTGCGGCCCGCGTGGTTGAGGACCGCGCCGTGGTACTTCTCCGACGCCCCCTTGCTGTGGCGCATCTGGAAGAACAGCACCGAGTCCGAGCCGTGGGCGACGGCCTGCCACGACCAGAGCCTCATCTGGCCCGGTCGCTTGACCGGGTTGTAGTCGCGCGTGGACGTCATGGTCGGCGTCTGCTCCATGAGCCAGAACGGCTGGCCGCCCTTGATCCCGCGCATGAGCGCGTGGCTGAGCGCCTGACGCGAGACCGGCGACCCGTCGGTGGGGTAGTTGTCCCACGAGGCGAAGTCCAGGTCGTCGGCCCACCGGTGGTAGTCCAGGTGGCGGTAGATCGCCATCATGTTCGTGGTCGCAGGCAGGTCCGAGTGCTCGCGGATCGCCGCCTTCTCGTCGCGGTACGACCGCAGGATGTTGTCGGTGTTGAACCGGTGGTAGTCCAGCGTGATCCCCTGGAAGGCCGTGTGGTCCGGGCTCTTCCAGTGCTCGGAGAGGATGTTCGGCGGCACGATCTGGTCCCAGTCCGTGAACCGGTGCGACCAGAAGGCGGCGTTCCACGCGTCGTTGAGGCGGTCGAGCGATCCGTAGCGGTCCCGCAGCCAGAGGCGGAACTCCGCCGCGCACAGCCCGCAGTAGCACAGCCCGCCGTACTCGTTGTTGATGTGCCACGCGACGACCGCGGGATGACCGGCGTACCTCTCGGCGACCCGGCCGGCCATCGCCGTGGCGAGCCGGCGGTAGTTCGGCGAGCTCGTGCAGGCGTTGTGGCGCACGCCGTAGACGTGTCGGCGCCCCTCGAAGTCGACGCGGCACACGTCGGGGTACGCGGTCGCCAGCCACGGCGGCACCGCGGCCGTCCCGGTGGCCAGGCAGACCTTCCGCCCCTCCGCGTGGGCGCGCTCGATGATGCGGTCGAGCACCGAGAAGTCGTAGGTCTCCTCGTCGGGCTGGGTCAGCGACCACGAGAACACCCCGACGGTCAGCAGGTCGATGCCGGCGAGGTCGAAGGCGCGGTGGTCCGCGTCCCACACCTCCTCGGCCCACTGCTCCGGGTTGTAGTCGCCCCCGTAGGGGATCTTGTCCATGGCGGGGAGTGTCATCGTTCGCGGCTCCAGGTGGCGGTTCGGCAGGGTGGCAGAGGGCGGATGCCGTAAGCCGGCGTCCGGTCGCGGGAACGGCCCCGCGTCCAGACAAGGACGCGGGGCCGCACCGGGCGTATCAGTTGTTCGCGGCGTAGCGCTCCTGCGCGGCGTTGACGATGTCGAGGTACGCGGGCATGTTCATGCCCTCGAGCTCGGAGACGTAATCGTCCCACTCATCCATCGAGCGCTGGCCCAGGATGAACGACGCCGTGTTCTGCCAGACGTGGTCCTTGAGCGCCGACTGGTACAGCGACACCTGCTCGCGCTCGATCTCGTCGAGCGGTGCGGGCGGGGGCAGCTCGAGGACCTTCTTGGACGACATCGACTCGACGAACTCGAGCGCCTCCGGTCGCAGCATCGACCGGTCGAGGGCGAGCGTCGATCCGTGCACGAGCGTGAACACGCCGTTGGAGAAGCCATAGTCGGCCTGCAGGTTCTCAGGCGCGCCCGGGTTGAGGCCCATCGCGGTGATGTTCTCGTTGAGCACCCAGGTGTCGTCGCCCTCCTTCTCGTAGGTGACGCCCTCGACGCCCCACTTGGCGAACTCGAGTCCTTCGTCGGAGTAGTAGAGCCAGTCCAGGAACTGCAGCAGCGCGAGGAAGTTCTCCGACTCCGCGACCTCCGACGAGAGCATGAATCCGCTCACGAGCCGCTGGCCGGACTGGAAGTTGTCGCCGGCGGGTCCTGCGGGCACGCGGATCATGCCGATCTCGGCATCCGTTCCGAGCTCTTCGATCGTCGACCGATAGCGCACGATCTCCTGGTCGTTGGTCCCGATCGCGAGGGCTTGGCCCGACGCGAACTTCTGCAGGGCCTGGTCATCATCCTGCGTGATGGCTTCGGGGTCGAGAAGACCCTCCTCGACGAGCGAGGCGTAGTACTCGACCAGGTCGCGATAGCCGTCGGTCGCGCCGGTGTACTCGAACTCCTCGCCGTTCCACCACAGACCCTCGCCGAAGCCCCAGCCCGCCGAGGTGCCGAAGTTCGGCGACACGAAGCCGAGCGTGCCCTCGATCGGCCCGTTGGCCGACCACCGGTCGGTCATGGGGTAAAGGTCCGGGTAGGCCTCCTTGACGGTGCGGAGCTGCTCGGCGAACTCCTCGAAGGTCGCCGGCTCGAGGCTGAGGCCGAGCTCCTCCCAGATGTCGGTACGCACCGCGTACGAGTACTCGGGACGCGGCTCCTCACGGAAACCGGGGAAGACGTAGTACTTGCCGTCCTCCTGACGGAGCTGGTCGAGGTCGGCCTCCATGTCCCACTTCTCGACCTTGTCCATGTAGTTGGGCATGTACTGCACGAAGTCGCTCGCCGGGAGGATGGCACCGCCCGAGACGAACGCGACCTCTTGGCCCGGGTACGTCACGGAGATGATGTCGGGCGCGTCGCCGGCGCCGATCACGAGCGACTTGCGCTGATCCCACTCCGACAGCGGCGCGCTGACGACGTCGAATGTGACTTTCTGGTTCGCCTCGAGCTCTTCGAAGATCAGCCAGTTCTCGTCGATGGGGTAGTTGGGGTGGTCCCGATAGAACAGCCCGAATTCGAGCGGCTCGGTCGCAGTGAAGGTGTCACCGACCCCGTAGTCCTCCATGGCTCCGACGTCCTTGCCGGTGAAGTCGAAGTCGCCGCCTTCAGCGGCTCCGCCGTCGTCGGGCGCGCTGCAGCCGCTCAGGACCAGGGCGCCGGCGGCGAGCAGCGCACCGGCGAGCATCGCGCCGCGTCGCGCGCGTCCCTTCGGTCGTATCTGCTGTGTCATCGGGATTCCTTTCTTGGGGGGTGGTTCCGTGGGAGGGTGTCACTGCTTGACGGAGCCGAGCATGACCCCGGAGACGAAGTACTTCTGGATGAACGGGTAGAGGCACACGATGGGCAGCACGGTGAGGAGCATCGTCACGGCCTTGACGTTGGAGGCGACCTGCGCCGTCTCGCCGGAGCCCATCCCCGCGCCGAGGGACTCCCCGCCGGTCGCAGCCGCAAGCAGATTCCGCAGGTAGACCGTGACGGGGTACAGCTCCGACCGGTCCATGTAGAGGAACGCCGTGAACCACGAGTTCCAGAACGAGACCGCGTAGAAGAGCACCATGGTCGCGATCACCGCCTTGCTGAGAGGCAGCACGATCCGCAGCAGGATGCCGTAGGTGGTGAGCCCGTCGATCGCGGCGGCCTCCTCGAGGTCCTCGGGGAAGTTCTCGAAGAAGGCCTTCATCACCAGCAGGTTGAAGATGCTGATCGCGTTGGGGATGACGATCGCCCAGATCGTGTTCTTGAACCCGAGGGTGTTGATGAGGATGTAGTTCGGGATCAGTCCGCCGTTGAAGAACATCGTGAAGACGGCGATCCCGATGAAGACGGCGCGCCCCTTCAGGTGCCTCTTCGACAGCGCGTAGGCGAACGAGGTGGTGAGCACCATCGCGATCGCGGTCGCGACGACCGTGTAGATGACGGTGTTGCCGTAGTTGCGCCAGAACAGCGGATCGCTCATCACGTAGCCGAACGTGGTGACGTTGAAGCCCATCGGGATCAGGTTCACCTGGCCCGAGTTGATGTACGCCTCCGAGCTGAACGCCTGCGCGACGACGTTGAGGAACGGGTACAGCGTGATGAAGCAGATGGCGACGATGAGGACGCCGTTGACCACCCGGAAGGCCGTGTAGCTGCGGGAGTCCTTGATCCCGCCGTGGGTCGACGGCCGGAAGATGCGGTCGGCGCGGCTGCGCACCGGAGTGCGGATGCTGGAGGTCACCACAGGCTCGTCCCCACGGTTCGACGCGAGATGGCGTTGGCGGTCAGAATCAACGTCAGGCCGATCAGCGCCTCGAACAGGCCGATCGCCGTGGCGTAGGAGAAGTTGCTGGAGATGATGCCCACCCGGTAGAGGTACGTGGATATGACGTCTGCTGTCGGATACAGCAGCGGGTTGTACAGCAGCAGCACCTTCTCGAACCCGACGGCCATGAACGTGCCGATGTTGAGGATGAGCAGCACGATCATGGTGGGCCGGATGCCGGGCAGCGTGACGTGCCAGATCTGCCGCCAGCGGCTCGCGCCGTCGATACGGGCTGCTTCGTAGAGCTGCGGGTCGATGGTGGTGAGCGCGGCGAGATAGAGGATCGTCCCCCAGCCCACCGTCTGCCAGATCTCGGAGCTCACATAGATGGTGCGGAACCACTCGGGCAGCTGCATGAAGGGGATGGCCTCGCCGCCGAAGAACTCGATCCCCTGGTTGATCGACCCGCGCAGCGCCGTGAGCTGGAGCACCATGCCGGCGACGATGACGATCGACATGAAGTGGGGGAGGTACGAGATCGACTGTGCGACCCGCTTGAACCGGTGGGACCGCAGCTCGTTGAACATCAGGGCGAGGATGATCGGGAGCGGGAACACGATCGCAAGGGTGAGTCCGCCGAGGATCGCGGTGTTCCAGAACGCGCGCCAGAAGGTCGGGTCGTTGATGAAGAGCTCGACGTAGCGCAACCCCACCCACTCGTCGCCGAACATGCTGCCGCCCGGGCGGAAGCGGCGGAAGGCGATGATGTTGCCCGCCATCGGCACGTAGCGGAAGATCAGCAGGAAGACGATCGGCAGCACCAGCAGCGAGTAGAGCCGCCAGTCCTTCTTGAGGGCTCGCCGCCAGGTCGTGCGCTGCTTCGGCACGCGAGAGCGCCCGCCACGACCGGCGTTGCGCCGCTCGTCCTCGGCCTCTTCGCGCAGCTCGATCGCGTCGGCGATGACGACGTTGCTGTTGACGGACACTGCGCTCCTTTGCGGGGTGGTCGGCAGCCTCGGAAGGGCCTCGATTCGTGCAGAAAGTTTCGACTTCCCGTTCGATACACGATGACGGTAGCCTCTGGGGAAGGCAATGTCAACGTTTTCATTTGGCAGCGCCGACGAGGGACCGCCGAGTCGGGCGCCCCTCGAGATGAAGGGAGAACCGCCGCCGATGGCGCACTTCGACTTGCCCGAGCCGCAGCTGCGGGCATACCGCCCGGAGGTCCCCGAGCCCTCCGGATTCGACGATTTCTGGCGCGAGACGCTCGCGACGTCGCGAGCCGCGGGAAGCGGCATCCGTCGCTCTCCGGCGCCGTCGCCGCTCGACCTCGTGACCGTCGAGGACGTCGTCTTCCCCGGATTCGCGGGCGAACCGGTGCACGCGTGGCTGATCCTGCCCGCAGGCGTCCGCGAGCCGCTGCCCGCCGTCGCGGAGTTCGTCGGCTACGGTCGCGGCCGGGGCCTCCCGCACGAGCGGCTGCACTGGCCGACGGCGGGTTTCGCGCAGCTCATCGTCGACACGCGAGGCCAGGGGTCGACCTGGGGGACCGGCGGGCAGACGCCCGATCCGCACGGCGCCGGGCCCGCGACGGCGGGATTCCTCACGCGCGGCATCGAGGACCCGCGCGAGTACTACTACCGGCGCGTCTTCACCGACGCGGTGCGGGCCGTCGACGCGCTGCGCGAGGTCGCGGAGGTCGATCCCGAGCGCATCGCGGTCACCGGCAACAGCCAGGGCGGAGCGATCGCGATCGCGGCCGCCGGCCTGTCCGACGGGCTCGCCGGCGCGCTCCCCTCGGCGCCGATCCTGTGCGACCTCCCCCGCGTGGTCGGGCTCACCGACGCCGACCCGCACGCCGAGCTCACGCGGTATCTCTCGGTGCATCGCGACTCGGCCGAGCGGGTGTTCCAGACGCTGTCGTACTTCGACGGCGTGGCCTTCGCACGGCGGGCGACGGCTCCCGCGCTCTTCGGCGCGGGCCTGATGGACACCGTCGCGCCGCCCTCGGGCGTCTTCGCGGCCGCGAACCACTGGGCGGCCGGCGCCGACGTGGTCGCGTACCCGTGGAACGGCCACGAGGGCGGCGAGGGGGCGCACTGGGTGCGTCAGGCGGAGTGGCTCCGCGACCGCGTCGGACAGCCGGACCGGATGCCGGTGGGCGCGAAGGCGGCGTCATGACGCCCGATCCCCTCACCCGCCTGCACCGCGACCGGCTCGTCACCGCGGGGCTGGCCCGCCCCGCGGCGCCGGTGCGGATCGTCCACCTCGGCATCGGCGCCTTCCACCGCACGCACCAGGCGTGGTATACCGCGCGCGCCGGCGACGCCGCCGGCTGGGGGATCGCGGGATTCACCGGCCGCGGTCCGCGGGTCGCCGAACAGCTCGAGGCCCAGGGTGGCGTGTACACCCTCATCGAGCGGGACCGCGACGGCGACCGGTTCGCCTTCGTCGACAGCATCGCCGAGGCCCGGCCCGCGAGCGACCTGGCGCGGTTGGTCGAGCTGGTGTCGCACCCCGCGACGGCGATCGTCACCCTCACCGTCACGGAGGCGGGCTACCACCTCGGCGCCGACGGCCTCATCGACCCCGCCGATCCCGACCTCGCCTCGGACCTCACCGCGCTGCGCGACGGTGATCCGGCACGCCTGCGCACACCGGTCGGCCGGCTCACCCACGCCCTGGCCGAGCGGGCCGCTCGCGGCGGCGGACCGATCGCCGTCGTCCCCTGCGACAACCTGCCCGGCAACGGCGCCACGATGCGCCGCGCCGTCCGCGACATCGCCGCCGCAGCCGGGTGGGATGCCGCGTCCTGGCCCGTCTCATTCGTCTCGACGAGCGTCGACCGCATCACCCCCCACACCACCGACGAGGACCTGCGCGCGGTCGAGGCCTCGACTGGCTTCCGCGACGACGCCGCCGTGGTGGCGGAGCCCTTCTCGGACTGGGTGCTCGCCGGCGACTTCCCGGCGGGACGGCCGCGTTGGGAGGACGCCGGCGCCCGATTCGTCGACGACATCGAACCCTTCGAGCGCCGCAAGCTCCTCGTGCTGAACGGGGGGCACCTGGCCCTGGCGTTCCGCGGCCTGCTGCGCGGCCATGAGACGGTCGCGGACGCCATGGCCGATCCCGCGTGCCGCGAGGTGCTCGACCGGTTCTGGGACGAGGCCGAACGCGCGGTCGGCGGGGGCGCCGACACCGCCGGTTACCGGCGCGACCTCGTCGAGCGCTTCGAGAACGGCCGGATCGCGCACCGCCTCCGCCAGATCGCCGTGGACACCGCGACGAAGGTGCGGCTGCGGATCCTGCCGGTCCTCGCCGCCGAGCGCGTCGCCGGCCACGACGCCGGCGGTGCGCTCGCCGTCATCCGCGACTGGGCCGAGGGTGCCCGGCGAGGGGCCTTTCCCGCCGGGGACCCCGACGGCCTGCTCGACCGGCTGATGACCGGAGCGAACGCGGCCGACCGCGAGCTCATCTCGTCCGCGATCGCCGCGGACTGACCCGTAGAACCGACAGAAGAGGAGACCGACATGATCATCGATCGTGCCGAGGTCATCGTGACCAGCCCGGACCGCAATTTCGTGACGTTGAAGCTCACGACCGACGACGGCCTGACCGGGCTGGGCGATGCGACGTTGAACGGGCGGGAGCTGGCGGTGGTCGCGTACCTCAGCGAGCACGTGGTGCCGCTGCTGCTGGGCAGGGACGCGCACCGCATCGAGGACACCTGGCAGTTCCTGTACCGGTCGGCGTACTGGCGGCGCGGGCCGGTCACGATGGCCGCGATCGCCGCGGTCGACATGGCGCTGTGGGACATCAAGGGCAAGGCCGCCGGCATGCCGGTGTACCAGCTGCTCGGCGGCGCGTCCCGCACCGGCCTGCTCGCCTACGGGCACGCGTCCGGCAAGGACCTGCCCGAGCTGTTCGACTCCATCCGCGCCCATCAGGCGCAGGGCTACAAGGCCATCCGGGTGCAGACCGGCGTGCCCGGCCTGAAGTCGATCTACGGCATCGCCTCCAACGCGACCTACCAGGCCAACACCGGTGTCCGCTACGACCACGAACCCGCCCAGCGCGGTGACCTGCCCAACGAGGAGGACTGGGACACCCGCTCCTACCTGCGGCACGTGCCCACCGTGTTCGAAGCGGTCCGCCAAGAGTTCGGCCCGGAACTGCCCCTGCTCCACGACGCCCACCACCGCCTCACCCCCATCCAAGCCGCGCAGCTGGGCAAGAGCATCGAACCCTACGACCTGTTCTGGCTCGAAGACTGCACCCCCGCAGAGAACCAGGAGGCGCTGCGCCTGGTCCGCCGGCACACCACCACGCCGCTGGCGATCGGCGAGATCTTCAACACGGTCTGGGACTACCAGCAGATCATCCGTGAACAGCTCATCGACTACGTCCGCTCCGCCGTCACCCACACCGGCGGCATCACCCACCTGAAGAAGGTGCTCGACTACGCCGCGCAGTACCAGATCAAATCCGGCATGCACGGTCCCACCGACATCTCCCCCGTCGGCATGGCCGCCGCCATGCACCTCGGACTCGCGATCCACAACTTCGGCATCCAGGAGTACATGCGGCACGGCACCAAGACCGACGCGGTGTTCCAGCAGTCCTTCACCTGGACAGACGGCTTCCTCCACCCCGGCGACGAACCCGGACTCGGTGTCGACCTCGACACCGACGAAGGCGGCAAATACCCCTACATCCGCGCCTACCTCCCGTACAACCGCCTCGCCGACGGCACCATCCACGACTGGTGAGCGAGCCGGAACCCCTCGCACCGGACAGCGAGACCCGGTATGGCATCCTGAACGTGGTCCCGGCGACGACGCCCAGGACAGGCGCACCACGACGCAAGGATCCGCCCATGTCGACACCGCCGCGCGTGACGCTGGCAGAGATCGCCGCGGAGGCGGGCGTCTCCCTCGCGACGATGTCGAAGGTTCTCAACGGCAGACCCGACGTCTCGCCTGCCACGCGCGCCCGGCTCGAAGAGCACCTCGCCCGGCACGGCTACACCCGGCGCAGCCAGACCCCGCGCAGCGAGTTCGTCGAACTGGTGTTCCACGAGCTGGAGCCGAGCTGGTCGATGGAGGTCATCGAGGGGGTCGAGGACATCGCGCACGCCGCCGGGCTCTCGGTCGTGCTCACCGTGAGCGGCGACCGCCACTCCCCCGCGGCGGACTGGATCGACGGGGTCCTGCGCCGCAGGCCGGTGGCTGTGGTGCTGGTGTTCTCCGACCTCGCCGAGCGCTACCGCGACAAGCTCCGCTCGCGCGGCATCCCCTTCGTGATCGTCGACCCTGCCGGCGACCCGGCCCCCGACGTCCCGTCGGTCGGGTCGGCCAACTGGGCGGGCGGCCTGATGGCGACGCGCCACCTGATCGAGCTGGGGCACCGCCGGATCGCAGCCATCACCGGCCCCGAAGACATGATGTGCTCGCTCGCGCGCGTGGACGGCTACCGGTCGGCGATGAACGCGGCGGGGCTTCGCATCGACCCCGCGCTCATCCGGTTCGGCGATTTCCACACGGCCGGCGGCGAGGCCCACACGCGAGAGCTGCTGGCGCTCCCCGACCCGCCCACGGCGATCTTCGCCGGCAGCGACCTGCAGGCCCTCGGCGCGATCGCCGCGGGCTCGGCGGCGGGGCTGCGGGTGCCCGACGATCTGTCGATCGTCGGGTACGACGACATCGCGCTGGCGCGGTGGGTCAGCCCCCAGCTCACCACCGTGCACCAGCCGCTGCGACGCATGGGCGAGGAGGCGACCCGTCTCGCGCTGCGACTCGCCGACGGCGCCACGCCCGAGACCCTGCGGATGGATCTGGCGACGCACCTCGTGGTGCGCGGCAGCACGGCGCCGTATCCGTCCTGACCTCCGGCTGCACTCCTGACCGGCGAACCCGGGCGTTCACCGGTGGGAGGCTCGGCATTCATCCGCCTCGGGTAGAACACGGGGTGACGGTCGCCGGCTCGCGGAATCGCTTAGCGGCACTGTCCCGCAAGGTCAACCCCGATGCGCCGGAATCGTGCGGGGACCAGGATCGTTTCATCGACGAGAGGAGGCGGTCCATGGTCCTCGAAAGGCCGTCCTCACCCGCACGGCGCAGCGGTCTCCGCTCGCGCGCCATGCCTTCGCTCCGCGAGCTGCCGCCCCGCATGCCGGAGCCGCCCGCTCCCCGGGATTCCGCCGTGCGATGGGAGCGCATCGACGTCGACCGCTACGAGGTGAAGGTGCGCGGCGCCACCGTCGGCTTCATCGACGTCGTCGGCGCCGTGTTCGTCGTGCTGCAGGGCGCGCGCTACGACCGCGCCTTCGAGGTGCTCCAGACACTCGACTTCGCCGCCGCGGTGCAGTCGATCTGCCCCTCAGCCGTCGCGGACCAGACGCGGGAGAAGCCCGCAGCGCCGACCCGCGGCTGATCGCCCGCCGACGTCCGCCTCTACAGTGAGGGGATGAACGATCCGGTCGGCAGCCGCCAGGCGAATCTCTCGCGTCTGCTGCGCCTCATCCACCTCGAGGGCCCGGTCTCGCGCGCCACGTTGACGGCTGCGACCGGCCTCAACCGCTCCACCATCGCCGATCTCGTCGGCGACCTGGTCACCTCCGGCGTCGCGGAAGAGCGCGCACCCGATCCCAGCCGGCGTGTGGGGCGCCCGTCTCCGCTGGTGACCGCCGACCCGCGCGTCATCGCCGTTGCGGCCAACCCCGAGGTCGACGCGCTGTCGATCGCCGCGGTCGGCCTCGACCGCCGCGTCCGCCGCCGCGAGCGCATCGAGATGACGGAGCTGCTGAGCCCCGAGCGCACGGCCGAGCTGATCGGCGAGCGCATCTCGTCGTGGCGGCGGGACGACCTCGCCGGATCGGTCGTCGCAAGCATCGGGATCGCCGTGCCCGGCCTCGTGCGCGGGTCGGACGGACTCGTCCGCGACGCCCCTCACCTGAAGTGGAGGGACGTCGCGCTGCGCGAGCTGGTCCAGGACGCCACCGGGCTCCCCGCGGTCGTGGGCAACGACGCGGCGATGGGCGTGGTCGCCGAGCACCTCTTCGGGGCCGCCCGGGGCATCGACGACGTCGTCTATCTCAACGGCGGCGCCAGCGGCATCGGCGGCGGGCTCATCGTGCAGGGCATCCCGGTCGGCGGCGCGTCCGGGTACTCCGGCGAGTTCGGCCAGAACCGTCCGGGCATCGCGTCCCCCACCGACAGGCGGGCGGCAGACGGCGTGCTGGAGGACGAGGTGAGCCGCGCACGCCTGCTCGCGGCGCTCGGGCGGCACAACGCCGACGAGCCGGAGCTCGCCGAGCTGCTGCGCACCTCGGACGCACCCGACGTGCTCGACGAGATCGCCCGTCAGCGCCGGATCCTCGCCACCGCCCTGGCCAACGCGGTCAACGTGCTCAACCCCGCGGTCGTGGTGCTGGGGGGCTTCCTCGCGATGCTCGCGGAGCATGACCCGTCGGGGCTGCGGCAGGCCGTCGTCTCGCAGACGATGCCGGCGAACGGCGAGGACCTGGAGATCCGGCCGGCCGCGCTGGCCGAGGACCGGCTGCTGATCGGCGCGGCCGAGGCCGCGTTCGCGGAACTGCTGCGCGATCCGTCCGTCATCGCGCTGCGCTGACCACCGCGATCAGGGCGGCGGCGCTGTCGTGGCGCGCGGCACGAGCCGGGTCGGCAGCGTCACGTGCGTGACCTCGGGGGTGTCGCCCTGCATGAGCGAGAGCAGCAGCCGCGCAGCCTCCGCGCCGAGCGTCTGCATCGGCTGGCGCACCGTCGACAGCGCCGGCGTCACCTTGGAGGCCTCCGGCACATCGTCGAATCCGATGATCGAGAGGTCGCGGGGAACGTCGAGGCCGAGCTCGGCGGCCACCTTGACGATCTCCATCGCGGAGATGTCGTTCGCGGCGAAGATCGCCGTCGGCCGGTCAGGCCGTCGCAGCATCTCCAGCGCCGCCATGCGCACCGCGTCCTGGCGGTAGCTGCCCGAGCCCACCAGTGCCGGATCGATCGGCAGTCCGGCATCCGTCAGCGCACGCCGATAGCCGGCGTCGCGCGCGATGGAGGAGCGCAGGTCGGGGCGGCCGGCGATGAAGCCGATGCGGAAGTGGCCCAGCTCGATCAGATGCCGCGTCGCCTGGAGCGCCCCGCCGAAGCTGTCGCATTCGACGGTCGGCAGGTCGGCGGGACCGGTGTGGGGGTCGATCGCGACGAGCGGCACCTCCGCCCCCACGTTCACCACGGTCGGGGTGACCATGATCGCGCCGTCGATGAGCGTCCCGCTCAGCCGCGACAGCGAGCGGCGCTCCCAGCCGTCCGCCGCTCCGCGCGACCCCGAGTACGCCAGGAGGTCGTAGCGCGACTCGCGCAGCGCCTGGCCGACGCCCTTGAGGATCTCGGCGCTGAACGGCTCGAAGTCGGCGACGAGGACCCCGATGACGCCGGTCGTGCGCGAGCGCATGCTGCTGGCGATGAGGCTCGACTCGTAGCCGAGCTCCGCCACGACGGCGAGCACCCGGTCGACCGTCTCGCTGGCCACTCCATAACGGCCGTTGACCGCCTTCGACACCGTCGCCACCGAGACGCCCGCCGCCGCGGCGACGTCGGTGATGGTGGGGCGGCGCTTCATGATCTCGAAAGCATAACGTGGTCGAAACCGTTTTCGAAAACGTTTGACAAACCTTTTGTTGCCATTTCAGACTTTTCAGGTCCGGGCCGAGCTCCGGACCGCGCGACCCCGAATCGCGCAGACCAAGGCACCGCGAAGCAGAGGTGCTCCTCGAAGGAGAGAACGGGAATCACATGAAGCGCAACAGGATCCTCGCGGGTTCGGCTGCACTCGTCGCCGGCGCGCTCGCGCTCGCCGGCTGCAGTGCGGGCGGCTCCGGCGAGAACAGCGACGGCAGCGTCGAGATGACGCTGTGGCAGAACTCCACCACGGGCCCCGGCCAGCAGTTCTGGAAGGACGCGATCGCCGCGTTCGAGGAAGAGAACCCCGGCGTCACGATCAAGATGCAGTCGGTCCAGAACGAGGACATGGACGGAAAGCTGCAGACGGCACTGAACGCCGGCGACGCGCCGGACATCTTCCTCCAGCGCGGCGGCGGCAAGATGACCGCGATGGTCAACGCCGGCCAGCTGATGGACCTCACCGACCTCATCTCGGACGACATCAAGGCCGAGATCCCGGAGGGCTCCTTCGCCGCCGAGACCTACCAGGACAAGGTGTGGGCGATGCCCCTGTCCGTGCTGCCCGGTGGCTTCTTCTACAGCCAGGACGCCTTCGACAACGCCGGCATCACCGAGACCCCCGAGACCATCGACGACCTCAAGGACGCGGTGGCCAGCCTCAAGGAGACGGGCATCGAGCCCATCGCCCTCGGCGCGAAGGCCGCGTGGCCGGCCGCGCACTGGTACTACTTCTTCGCGATCCGGGAGTGCAGCCCGGAGGTCATCGAGGAGACGGGCGACACGAAGGACTTCAGCGACGAGTGCTGGCTGCGCGCCGGCGAGGACCTCGAGGACTTCGCGGCGATCGACCCCTTCAACGACGGATTCCTCACCACCGAGCCCCAGCAGGGCGCGGGCAGCTCGGCCGGCCTCATCGCCAACCGCAAGGCCGCGATGGAGCTCATGGGCGCGTGGGACCCGGGCGTGATCGCCTCCCTGACGCCCGACGAGAAGCCGCTCCCCGACCTCGCGTGGTTCCCGTTCCCCGAGATCTCGGGCGGCGAGGGTGAGCCGGGCTCGATGATGGGCGGCGTCGACGGCTACTCGTGCTCGGTCGACGCCCCGGAGGAGTGTGCGGACTTCCTGAACTTCGTCGCCAGCGCCGAGCAGCAGACCGCCTACTACAAGGCATTCAACTCGCCGCCGGTCAACACCGTGGCGCAGGAAGCCGTCACCGAGCCGTACCTGCAGCAGATCCTCGAGGCGTACAACAGCGCTCCGTTCGTCTCGCAGTGGCTCGACACCGTGCTCGGCCAGAATGTCGGCAACGCGCTCAACGTGGCGGTCGTCGACATGCTCGCCGGCAACAGCGACCCGCAGCAGCTCGTCGACGCGGTCAACGCGGCAGGCAAGCAGGGCTGATCGTGTCCACCCGCGAGATGTCATCCGACGCTCGCGGCCTTGCAGAGCACGACGGGGGCGGCACCACGCCGCCCCCGTCGGTGCCGCGAGGCCGCCGACGCCCGCGAGGCCTGGGCTGGGCCGGCCGCCTCGAAGTCATGATCCTGGTGGGGCCGGCACTGATCTTCTTCGTCGGCTTCGTGATCTTCCCGGTCATCATGGCCGCGTACTACGGTTTCTTCCGCTGGTCCGGCTTCGGCCCGGCGACCGAGTTCATCGGCCTGCAGAACTACGTCACGATCTTCACCGACCCGATCTTCCAGCAGGCGCTCGGGCACAACTTCTTCATCGTCGTCGCGTCGCTGGTGATCCAGGGCCCGGTCGCGATCCTGCTGGCGCTGCTGCTCAACCGCAGGATGCGCGGTCAGTCCGTGATCCGCGTCCTCATCTTCGTCCCCTACGTGATCGCCGAGGTCATCGTCGGCACCGGGTTCAGCCTCATGCTGGCCACGAACGGAGCGCTGAACGGCTTCCTCGAGAAGATCGGGCTCGACGGGCTGGCGCAGGACTGGCTCGCCGACCCGAGCATCGCGATCTGGACGCTCATGGCGATCCTCACCTGGAAGTACATCGGGTTCGCCGTCATCCTCTTCCTCGCCGGGCTCCAGGGGATCCCCCAGGAGCTGTACGAGGCCGCTGCGATCGACGGCGCGTCCTACTGGCAGATCCAGCGGACCATCACCCTGCCGCTCCTGGGCCCGACGCTGCGCATCTGGGCGTTCCTCTCGATCATCGGCGCGCTGCAGCTCTTCGACCTGGTGTACATCATCTGGGGTCAATACGTGTCGTCCGTGGCGGGAACCAACACCATGGCGATCTACATGGTCGCGACCGGACGGAACTCCGGCAATTTCGGGTACGGCAGCGCCGTGGCCGTCGTCATCTTCGTCATCTCGCTGGTGGTCGCCCTGATCTACCAGCGCACGATCCTGCGCCGTGACACCGCGGGGGCCATCACAGAGAGGGGCGTCAAGTGAGCTCCACGGACTCGATGAGCACCCGGACCATCACGATCCGCGACACGGTGCCCGCCCGCCGCCGCGACGTCAACAAGCTCCCCTGGGGAAGCCCGGCGGTGTACTTCATCGCCCTGGTCATCATCGCGCTCATGCTCGGGCCGGTGCTGTACATCATCATCGGCGGCTTCCGCAGCAACTCCGAGATCACCGTCGACCCGTCGGGCCTGCCGGTGAGCTGGAACCCGCAGAACTATGTCGAGGTCCTGACCAGCGGGCTGTTCTGGACCGAGGTGCTGAACTCGACGATCGTCGCCCTCGCGACGACCGCGGGTGCGGTGGCGCTCGGGCTCATGGCCAGCTACGTCATCGCCCGGTACACCTTCGCCGGGCGGGGAGCGCTGTACGCGCTGTTCGCCGCGGGCCTGATGTTCCCGATCACGGTGGCGATCACGCCGCTGTACATCGTGGTGCGCAACCTCGGGCTCATGAACTCGCTGCCGGGGGTGATCCTGCCTCAGATCGCGTTCGCACTGCCGACGACGATCATCATCCTGGTCCCGTTCCTGAGGGCGATCCCCGACGAGATCCAGGAGGCCGCATACATCGACGGCTGCGGTCGCCTGTCGTTCTTCTGGCGGATGGTGCTCCCCCTGGCGGTGCCCGGTGTCATCACCGTGGCCATCCTCGCCTTCATCGGAAGCTGGAACGGCTACCTGCTGCCGCTGTTCATCCTGAACGACGAGGCGCAGTTCACCCTCCCGCTCGGTGTGCAGGCCTTCTCGTCGCAGTACTCCGTCGACACGGCGAAGGTGCTCGCGTTCACGTCGCTGTCGATGCTGCCCGCGCTGGTGTTCTTCAGCCTCTTCGAGCGGCGGATCGTCGGCGGCCTGACGGGGGCGGTCAAGGGATGAGCGACGTCGTGATGCCCGCGGTCTCGCCGCGGGTGCAGTCCCTCCATGCGCAGATGACGCTGGACGAGAAGCTCGCGCAGCTCGTCGGCTACTGGGTCGACAAGGGCGGCGAGGTCGTCGCCCCGATGGCCGGCGAGCGCGGCAACACCGGCCCGTACGAGGAGGCGACGGCCCACGGCCTGGGCCACCTCACCCGCGTGTACGGCACGCGGCCCGTGGACCCGGTCGCGCGCGCCGAATGGCTCTGGGCGGAGCAGCGGCGTCTGCGTACCCAGACCCGCCTGGGCATTCCAGCCATCGTGCACGAGGAGTGCCTGACCGGGCTCGCGGCGTGGAAGGCCGCGACGTTCCCGACGCCGCTGGCGTGGGGCGCGGCCTTCGATCCCGAGCTGACCGAGGAGCTCGGGGCGGCGATCGGCCGGTCCATGGCGGCGCTGGGGATCCACCAGGGCCTCGCCCCGGTGCTCGACGTCGTCACCGACCCCCGCTGGGGCCGCGTCGACGAGTGCATCGCCGAGGATCCCTACGTCGTCGGCACCATCGGCACCGCTTACGTGCGCGGGCTTCAGTCGGCCGGTGTCGATGCGACCCTCAAGCACTTCGCCGGGTACTCGGCCTCGCAGGCCGGTCGCAACCACGCCCCCGTCCAGATGGGCCGACGCCGCCTGCAGGACGTCGTGCTGCCGCCCTTCGAGATGGCCATCCGCGACGGCGGCGTGCAGTCGGTCATGAACTCGTACGCCGAGATCGACGGTGTCCCCGTCGCCTCCGACCCGACGCTGCTCACAGAGCTGCTGCGGGAGGAGTGGGGCTTCGAGGGCACCGTGGTCGCCGACTACTTCTCGGTCGCGTTCCTGCACTCGCTGCACGGCGTCGCCGCCGATCTCGGCGAGGCGGCGGTGCTGGCCCTCCGCGCCGGCATCGACGTCGAGCTGCCCACCGCGGACGCGTTCGCAGCACCGCTGCGTGCCCGGCTCGCCGCTCATCCCGAAGAGGTGGAGCTCGTCGACCGCGCCGTGCTGCGCGTGCTCGCCCAGAAGGAGCGGCTCGGCCTGCTCGACGCCGACTTCGAGACGCCGCCCACCGAGATCGACCTTGACGATCCCGCGCTGCGCGCCCTGGCGCGGCGGGCGGCCGAGGAATCCGTCGTCCTGCTGACCAACGACGGCGTGCTGCCGCTCTCGGCTCCCGGGCGGATGGCGCTGATCGGCCCCAACGCCGACTCGGCCGAATCGCTCATGGGGTGCTACTCCTTCGCGAACCACGTGCTCGCGCACCACCCGGGCACTCCGCTCGGCTTCGAGATGCCGACCATCGCCGAGGCGCTGCGCGGCGAGTTCGCGGGAGCGGACCTCGTGGTCGAGCGCGGCTGCGACGTCGAGGACCCCGACACGAGCCGGATCGCCGCGGCCGCGGAGGCGGCGGCCGCCGCCGACGTCGCGATCGTCGTCGTCGGCGATCGTGCCGGCCTGTTCGGCCGTGGCACGGTGGGCGAGGGCAACGACGTCGACGACCTCGAGCTGCCCGGCGCACAGCGCCGCCTCGTCGAGGCCGTGATCGCCACGGGCACGCCGACGACCGTCGTGGTGGTCTCGGGGCGCCCGTACGCCATCGGCTGGATGCTCGAAGGACCGGGCGCCGCGAGCGCGGTCCTGCAGGCCTTCTTCCCGGGCGAGGAGGGCGGCCCCGCGATCGCGGGGATCCTCTCCGGCCGCACCGCGCCGTCGGGGCGCCTGCCGGTGTCGCTCCCCCGGTCGGCGGGCGCACAGCCGTACACGTACCTGCACCCGGTCCTGGGCGGCCCCACCGAGATCACGAGCGCCGACAACACCCCGGCCCTGCCCTTCGGCCACGGCCTGACGTACACGACGTTCGAGCGCGGAGCGCTGACGGCGACGGATGCCGCGACCGACGGCATCCTGGAGGTGTCGGTCGTCGTCACCAACACCGGCGACCGGCCGGGAGCGGATGTCGTCCAGCTGTATGCGCGGGACCGGGTCGCGTCGGTCACGCGTCCGGTCGCGCAACTGCTGGCGTACCAGCGGGTGCCGCTGGAGCCGGGCGAGTCGGTGTCGGTGAGCTTCGCCGTGCCGGCCACGCGCCTCGCGTTCACCGGACGTGACGGCCGCCGCATCGTCGAGCCGGGCGAGATCGAGCTCTGGGTCGGCCCCTCGTGCGCCCGGCGCGACGCCGAGGTACAGGTCGAGCTGACCGGCGAGGTGCACGTCGTCACGGCGGCCGACCCGAGGGTGGCGATGGCGACGGTCCGTACCGGCGCAGACGCCCTCGCCGCCCGCTGAGAACCGCACGAAGAGGGCCCACGGCATCGCGCCGCGGGGCCCTCTTCGTGCCCATTCCACAGGTCAACCGGCCCTCCGCCGGAGGTTGGACCGATCCAACCTCCTGCGGAAGCGCGGTTGACCTGTCGAACGGAAGGGAGCCAGGGGATGCCGTCATCCCAGGCGCGAGCTTGCTCCCCGGTCGCCGCGGGGCGCCTTCGTGCCCGTTCCACAGGTCAACCGGCCCTCCACAGGAGAGTGAACCGATCCAACCTCCTGCGGAAGCGCGGTTGACCTGTCGAACGGAAGCGGAGGAGAGGATGCCGCCCACCCGCCGGCCCGCTGCTTCGGACGCGAGGAGGCCCGCGGCGATGCGCCGCGGCCTCTTCGTCTCCGCGCCGGCTACGCCAGGTCGAGCTCCACCGTCGCGAACGCGTGCGGCGGCAGCGACACCGAGAGCACGCCGCCGTCGAGCGACGTCTCCAGCGGCGCCGGCGCGACGGCGTCGGGCGTCTCGGGCGTGTTGTGGGCGGCGGCATCCGTCCCGGTCAGCACCCGCGCGCGGCGCACCGACGCGGTCCGGCCGCGCAGGTCGACGCGCACGTCGAGCGTCTCGTCGAGCGAGAGGTTCGACAGCGACACCAGCGCCGCGCCCTCGGTGGTCGAGGCCGAGACCGACAGGCCCGGCACGCCCTCGGACGCCGACGGCGACGACAGCACGTGGGCGCCCAGCGCCGTGGCGTCGTGGTGGCCACGGTTCATCTCGAACACGTGGTAGGTCGGGGTCAGCACCATCGCACCGGAGTCGTCGGTGAGGATCATCGCCTGCAGCACGTTGAGCGTCTGCGCGATGTTCGCCATCTTCAGGCGCCCGGCGTGCCGGTGGAAGGCGTCGAAGTGCACGGCGGCCACGAGCGCGTCGCGCACGGTGTTCTGCTGGAAGAGGAACCCGGGGTTGGTGCCCGGCTCGACGTTCCACCACGTGCCCCACTCGTCGAGGATCAGGCCGACCTTGCGGTCGGGATCGTACGAGTCCATCACCGCCTCGTGCCGGCGGATGACGCGCTCGACATCGATCGCCTTGCGCATGGTGCCGTAGTACTGCTCGGCGTCGAACTCCGTCGCCGACTCGGTGTTGATGCCCGCTCCGGCGTGCGCGTAGTAGTGGAACGACACGCCCTGGAACACCGGGGACGGGTTGGAGCCGCAGGTGAGGCATCCGAGCGACTCCATGAGCGCCCGCGTCCAGGTGATGTCGTCGTCCGACGCGCCGGCCGCGATGCGGTAGAGCTCGTTGCCGCCGTGGTTGCGGCAGAAGGTGCCGTAGCGGCGTGCCTCCAGCGCGTACTGCTCGGCGGTCATGTTGCCGCCGCAGCCCCACGCCTCGTTCCCGATGCCCCAGAACGGCACCTTCCACGGCTCGTCTCGGCCGTTCTCGCGACGCAGGCGCGCCATCGGGCTGTCGCCGTCGCGCGTGAGGTACTCGACCCACTCGCTCATCTCGCGCACCGTGCCGCTGCCGACGTTGCCGTTGACATAGGCGTCGGCGCCGAGCATCTCGCAGAGGTCCATGAACTCGTGCGTGCCGAAGTGGTTGTTCTCGACGATGTCGCCCCAGTGGGTGTTCACCATCTGCGGGCGGCTCTCGCGGGGACCGATGCCGTCGCGCCAGTGGTACTCGTCGGCGAAGCAGCCTCCGGGCCAGCGGAGGTTCGGGATGCCGAGCGCTCGGAGCGCCTCGACGACGTCCGAGCGGATGCCGCGCACGTTCGGGATCTCGGAATCCTCGCGGACCCAGAAGCCGCCGTAGATGCAGCGGCCGAGGTGCTCGGCGAAGTGGCCGTAGAGGTGGCGGCTGATGACGTCGCCGGGGACGTCGAGGTCGATGACGGCGCGGGCCGTGGTCACAGGCTTCTCCAGGTGTCTGCAGGGGTGAGGGGAACGAGGGAGGGGCGCTCGACGGTCGTGTGCAGCGGTTCGCGCGCGCCCGAGGCGGCGGAGGCGGCGAGCGCCGTCATGATCTCGAGCACGTGGTGGGCCATCGCCCCGCTCGCGCGCGCGTGGCCGGCGGCGAAGTCGATGAGCCCGATGCCGCGACCCGCGTCGGCGTATCCGGCCGACGGCTGCAGCGTCTGCCACTCGCCGCCGCGGGGGTGCAGCTGCACGTCGCCGGTGAACATGTTCGGGTCGGGCACCAGGAGCGAGCCGTCGACGCCGTGCACCTCGATGGGCGCCGCCGTCGACCGCACCCCGTCGAAGCTCATCGTCACGGTCGACAGGGCACCTGAGGCGTGGTGCAGGATGCCGGTGAGATGCGTGTCGACGTCGACGGCGATGGACTCCCCGGCACGCGGGCCGGACCCGATGACGCGCGTGTCGCGCGACCGCGACGCCGCTCCCGAGACGGAGGCGACCGGCCCGAGCAGCTGCACGAGGGACGTGACGTAGTACGGTCCCATGTCCAGCAGCGGGCCGCCGCCTTCGCGATAGTAGAAGTCCGGCTGCGGATGCCACGACTCGTGGCCGGCCGAGATCCACATCGCCGACGCCGAGACCGGGCGGCCGATCAGACCCTCATCGATCGCAGCACGGGCGGTCTGCACGCCCGTGCCGAGCACCGTGTCGGGCGCGGCGCCGATGCGGACGCCCGCGGCGGCCGCGGCATCCATCACCCGCGCGGCATCGGGGAGCGTCGCCGCGAGCGGCTTCTCGCCGAAGACGTCCTTGCCGTGGGCGATGGCGGCGAGCGCGACCTCGGCGTGCGCGGCGGGGATCGTGAGGTTGAGGACCGCGTCGACCTCGGGGTCCGCGACGAGCTGGTCCGTGGTCAGCACGCGCGCGCCGGGGATGGTCTCGGCGACCGCATCGGCCCTGGCCGTGTCGAGGTCCGCCACCGCGACGATGCGCACGCTCGAGACGCCCTTGAGGGTGTCGAGGTACTGGCGCGAGATGACGCCCAGCCCGACGATGCCGACCCCGGTCACCGCGCCGCCCACAGCAGCCCCCGCTCGATGATCGTGCGGACGTTGGCATCCTGCAGCACGTCGACGCTGTGACCCGGCGTCGCGACGAAGACGCGCCCCTGTCCCCACTCGCGCGTCCACACCGCGGGCGAGGTGATGGGGCGGTGCCAGGGGTGGTACGGCTGCACCGGATGCGTGGTGGTCGCCAGCACGTCGATGAGGTCGTCGTGGAGCACCCAGTACTGCTCCGTCGTCAGGACGAAGTCGTCCAGGCCCGCGGTGATCTCGTGGGTGCGGCCGAGGTCGGTGAGCTCGACGGTGTACTCGAGGTAGTTGTCGCTCTGGTCCCCGTGCACCTCGTCGGGGTGCTTCGAGGGGTGGGTGGCGAACTGGCCGCCGACGAGCTGGAGGTAGTCGGAGCTGGCCCGGAACGAATCGGCGATCCCGCCGTGCCAGCCGGCGAGGCCGGTTCCGGCGGCGACGGCGTCGCGCAGCCCGCGGACGGCCTCCTGAGAGGCCTGCGACATGGTGACGCACTGCAGCACGAGGTCGACCCCCGCCATGCGGTCGGCGTCCGCGTACACCTCGGGGCTCTCCTCCACGGAGACGTCGAAGCCGCTGTCACGGAGGAACGGCAGGAACAGCTCGGTCGCCTCGACCGGGTGATGGCCGTCCCATCCGCCGCGGACGACGAGGGCGGTGCGGGTCATGAGGGGTTTCCTTCCACAGGGTTTGCGGGGGCGTCGACGGCGCCGGCGGCGACCGTCGTCAGGATGCTGTCGTGCGCGGCGCTCTGCTCGACCGCGGCGAGCACGCGCTGCACCTGGGTCGCTTCGGCGAAGGTGGGCGACGCGGGGATCTCACCGGCGACGGCGCGCACGAAGTCGACCGCCTGGTGCGTGAACAGGTGCTCGTACCCGAGTCCGTGACCCACGGGCCACCACGCGCCGGCATACGGATGCTGCGCCTCGGTGACCTGCACGCGCCGGAAGCCCTGGGCGACGTCGGCGGCGGCGTCGTACACCTCGAGCTCGTTCATCCGCTCGAAGTCGAACGCGATCGCGCCGCGGTCGCCGTTGATCTCGATGCGGTTGGCGTTGCGGCGTCCGGTCGCCAGGCGCGTCGCCTCGAAGACACCCAGGGCCCCGCCGTCGAAGTGGGCGGTGAACGCCGCCGCGTCGTCGACGGTGACCGGGAGCCGGTCGGTGGTGTCGGCGGCCACGCCGCCCAGGCCTTCCACAGCCCCGCGTCGGGGCCGCGAGGTCACGAAGGTGCGCAGGGTCGCCGACACCGCCGTGATGTCCTGACCGGTGAGCCATTGCGCGGTGTCGATGCTGTGCGCGCCGATGTCGCCCAACGCGCCCGAGCCCGCCCGGTCACGGTCCAGCCGCCAGGTGTGGGGCGCGTCGGAGTCGCTCAGCCAGTCCTGCAGGTACTGCGCCCGGACGTGGCGGATCTCGCCGACACGGCCTGCCGCGATGAGCTCGCGCGCGAGGGTGAGCGCGGGGGTGCGGCGGTAGCTGAAGCCGCACATGGCGACGACGCCGGCGCGGGCTGCGGCATCCGTCATCTCCTCCGCCTCGGCGACCGAGTTCGCCAGCGGCTTCTCGCACAGCACATGCTTTCCGGCGGCGAGCGCGGCGAGCGCGATCTCGGCGTGGGTCTGGCCGGGGGTGCAGATGTCGATCACGTCGATGTCGTCGCGTTCGACGGCCTCGCGCCAGTCGACCGAGTGCTCCGGCCACTCCCAGCGTGCCGCGGCCTCGGCCGTGGCGTCGGCGCGATGCCCGACGAGCAGCGCCGGCTGCGGAGTCACCGGCAGGTCGAAGAAGCGCGGAGCGGTGCGCCAGGCGTGGGTGTGCATGCGGCCCATGAAGCCGGTGCCGATCAGTGCGATCCGCAGCGGTGATGTCGTCGTCGTCATCGGGTGTGTGCCCTTTCCAGCCACAGACGATGCCATCGCCCGGTCGGCGTCGCGACAATGTTGCGCAAAACCTCGACCGTGCGCCAAGGTGGTGCGATGGCCGTGAGACGTCATCCGATCGAAGAGACTGTGGGGTTCACCCGCGGTCGCGGCGGTCCGGTGACGTCTCACGAGGAAGCGTCGAGCGGAGGCATCCGGTGTCGGCGCGCGTGAGCCTGGCGGCCGTGGCGGCGGCGGCCGGGGTCAGCGTGGCGACGGCATCCCGCGCACTGTCCGGTCGCGGCGACCTCGCCCCTGCCACTCGACGTCGGGTGCTGGCGACGGCCCGCACGCTCGGCTACACGCGTGACCCCGCCGTCGGCGGGCGGCCGCCGGGATCCGCGCGCCTGGTCGACCTGGTGCTCGGCTGGTTCCACAACGCCTACTCCGACGAGGTCACCGCCGGCGCCCGCAGCGCCGCGGCCGCCGCCGGCTACGACCTCGTGCTGACCGAGGAGCGCGACACCCCCGACGACGACTGGCCGATGCGCATCCGCCGGCGCGGTTCGGCCGGCGTGGTGCTGGGACTCATCTCGCCGACGGCGTCGCAGCTGGCGGCGCTGAACGACGCCGAGATCCCGGTCGTGCTGATGGATCCGCAGGCCGAGACGTCGCGCGGTCTCACGAGCGTTCGCACGACCGACAGGGAGGGCGGTGCGGCAGCGGCGATGCACCTGGCCGAACGCGGCGCCACCCGGTTCGCGGTGGTGCTGGGGTCGCCGCCGTACCGCTACGGCCGTGCACGGAACACCGGCTTCCGCGAGGCGCTGCGCCTGGTCCGCCCCGACGCCGACCTCGTCGCGGTGCAGGCCGACTGGGGCGGAGCGGCGGCGCGCGAGGCCGCGCTGCCCGTCCTGCGCGGCCTCCGGCCGGGAGAGCGGCTGGGGGTCTTCGCATGCTCCGACGAGATGGCGGCGGGCGTGTACTCCGCAGCCGCGGCGACCGGGCGGCGCATCCCCGACGACGTGCTCGTCGTCGGGTTCGACGACCTGCGCGGCGCCCGCTGGCTCACGCCGCCGCTCACCACCGTGCGCCAGCCCATCCGCGAGATGGCGGCGGCGGCCGTCACCGCGCTCACCGAGGCCGCCGCGGGCGCGACCCTGCCGCCTGGACCGATCCTTCTTCCCACCCGCCTCATCGAGCGCGGCTCGACCTGAGCGCTCCCGGGGTCACCGGACTCCGCGCCCGACCCGATCCCGACAGGTCAACCGCGCTTCCGCAGGAGGTTGAACCGTTCCAACCTCCTGTGGAGTCGCGGTTGACCTGTGGCGCTACGGGGTGAACACCCGAACCACAGAGAAGAGCGGATGCCGCGGCGCACGGCATCCGGACGGACCGACGGCCGCGGCATCCGAACCGGACGAAACGTCCCCTCCGGGCCCGTGGGGCACGCGAGTAGCGTGGGAGAACCTCCGACGGAAGGGCTCTCCCATGTCCACCACCGCGCAGTCCGTGACCCGACGCCCAGCCCGCAGCGACGCGGAGCTGCAGCAGATGGCGAAAGACCACCTGTGGATGCACTTCGCCCGCCAGTCCGTCATGACCGACGGCCCCGGCGTGCCCATCATCGTCAAGGGCGAGGGCCACCACATCTGGGACTCGCAGGGCAAGCAGTACATCGACGGCCTGGCGGGCCTGTTCGTCGTGGCCGCGGGCCACGGCCGCCGCCGCCTCGCCGAGGTGGCCGCCAAGCAGGCCGAGGAGCTGGCGTTCTTCCCGATCTGGTCCTACGCCCACCCCGCCGCGATCGAGCTCGCCGACCGCCTCGCCGGCTACGCGCCCGGCGATCTGAACAAGGTGTTCTTCTCGACCGGCGGCGGAGAGGCGGTCGAGACGGCGTTCAAGCTCGCCAAGTACTACTGGAAGATCCAGGGCAAGCCCACCAAGCACAAGGTGATCTCCCGCTCGGTGGCCTACCACGGCACGCCGCAGGGCGCGCTCGCGATCACCGGCATCCCGGCGATGAAGGAGATGTTCGAGCCGGTCACGCCCGGCGGCTTCCGCGTGCCGAACACCAACTTCTACCGCGCCGCCGACATGGGCGCGCCTGCCGACGACCTCGAGGCGTTCGGCGTGTGGGCGGCCGACCGCATCGAGGAGATGATCCTGTTCGAGGGCCCCGACACCGTCGCCGCCGTGTTCCTCGAGCCCGTCCAGAACTCGGGCGGCTGCTTCCCGCCCCCTCCCGGATACTTCCAGCGCGTGCGCCAGATCTGCGACAAGTACGACGTGCTCCTGGTGTCGGACGAGGTCATCTGCGCGTTCGGACGCATCGGCCACATGTTCGCCTGCGACGCGTACGGCTACGTGCCCGACATGATCACGTGCGCCAAGGCGATGACCAGCGGCTACTCGCCCATCGGCGCCACCATCGTGAGCGACCGCATCTACGAGCCGTTCGCGCACGGAGACCGCGCGTTCTACCACGGCTACACCTTCGGCGGCCATCCGGTCTCGGCGGCGGTGGCCCTGGAGAACCTCGACATCTTCGAGGAGGAGGGCCTCAACGAGCACGTGCGCGAGAACTCGCCGCTGTTCCGCTCGAGCCTCGAGAAGCTCACCGATCTGCCGATTGTCGGAGACGTCCGCGGCGACGGCTACTTCTTCGGCATCGAGCTGGTCAAGGACAAGGCGACGAAGGAGACCTTCGACGACGACGAGTCCGAGCGGCTGCTGCGCGGGTTCCTGTCCAAGGCGCTGTTCGACGCCGGGCTGTACTGCCGCGCGGACGACCGCGGCGACCCCGTCATCCAGCTCGCGCCGCCGCTGACGGTCGGCCCGGCCGAGTTCGATCAGATCGAGCAGATCCTGCGCAGCGTGCTGACGGAGGCGTGGACGCGCCTGTGACGCCTGGCGGGCTCAGTCGTCGGAGTCGGACTCGGATTCGTCGGGCTCGGGGATGACGGTGAGCCCGTTCGGGCCGCTCGCGGTCCGCATGAGCTCCTCGACCCAGCGCCGGTTGATGCGGGGCTGGCGGCCGCCGAAGAAGTGGAACTGCAGCGGCACCGACGGATGGATCCAGAAGCTGCGACGGCCGCTCCCGTCCCCGATCTCGACGTCGAACATGAAGGGCTCGGAGCGCCGCAGCTTGTTCATCATGACGATGCGGAGATGGGCGAGAGTGCGGTCCTCGATGTCGACCGCGTTCGCGTTCGTGTCGTAGATGAACCTACCCATGGCAGGAGCCTACTGGGTCCTCATCGCGGGGCGAACGCCGCGGCGAAAAGGGCCCGCGCACGCCGCGCGACCGCCGGTCGCTGCGCCGGGTCGGCCCGCGCCAGCTCGGTGGCGAGCATCCCCGCCGCGAGCGTGACGTCCTCCGCCTCGATGTGCGAGCCGACGCGCCCCGCCGTCCGGTCGCGTGTCAGCAGGCGGTCGACGAGCACGCGGAACCGCTCACCCATCGCCGCGACCCGCCCGTCGGCGGGATCCGCCGTGACCAGCTGGATCAGCGCGGTCGAGCCCACGGCCTGATCGACGACGCGATCGAGCAGGTCCTCGATCGTTCGGTCGGACGCCGCCGAGTACTCCTCGAGCTCGCGCACGTTGTCTTCGAAGACGGCGACCGCGAGCGCCGTGCGGTCGGGGAAATGACGGTACAGGCTCCCCTGGCCGACTCCGGCGCGCTTGGCAACGGCGCTGAACGGCGCGCCGAGACCGCCCTCGGCGTAGACCTCGCGGGCTGCGGCGATGAGGGCGCGCCGGTTGTCGGCGGCCGCGGCCGGCCCGCGATTGCGGCGGGGAGTCGAATCGGGGACTGCTGTGCGGGGCACGGGTGTAGCCTAGTACCGGACATAGATGTCCGGTAGGAGCCGCCCCGAAGGTCCCGCACCCGCATCCCGGACGACCCGCTGCCGGCAGAAAGGGAAGAACTCATGACCACCGACACCGCGCTCCTCACCGGAGCGTCCACCATCCAGGCGTGGCTCGACCACCCGGCCGGCGGCCCCGCACTGCGCGGCCTCCTCTCCCAGGGCGGCCAGAGCACCGACGCCCTCGCCCCCGTGGCAGGCCTCCCGATCCGCAACCTCGTCGCGATGAGCGGCGGCGCCTTCCCCCAGGCCGCACTGGACGCCCTGGTCGCCCAGGTGAACCCGGACGGCATCGCGGCCGAGGCGGACGCCGACCCCGGCGACGCGCCGGCCGCGGAGTGGGCCGAGAAGATCACGTCGGGCCGGTTCACCGGTCAGACCGTCATCGTCACCGGCGCCGGATCCGGCATCGGCCGCGCGACCGCATCGCGCGTCGCGCGCGAGGGCGGCCGCGTGATCGCCGTCGACGTGAGCCAGGAGCGTCTGGACGAGTTCGTCGCGGCGCATCCCGGCGCGGACGTCGTGGCGCTCACCGCCGACATCACCGACGATCAGGGCGTCGCCCGCATCGTCGAGGCCGCCGGCGACCGCATCGACGCCCTCGCCAACATCGCCGGGATCATGGACGACATGACACCGGTCGGCGAGGTCACCGACGCCGTGTGGGACCGCGTGTTCCGGGTCAACGTCACGGGCACGATGAAGCTCATGCGCGCGGTGCTCCCCACGATGCTCGCGCAGGGCAGCGGCTCGATCGTGAACACCTCGTCGGAGGCATCCCTTCGCGGCTCCTCGGCCGGTGCCGCCTACACCGCGTCCAAGCACGCGGTGGTCGGCCTGACGAAGTCCAGCGCGTTCATGTACGGCCCGAGCGGGATCCGCGTCAACGCCGTCGCACCGGGGCCGGTGATCACCAACATCGAGGCCGCCTTCAACTCGCCCCTCGGCGCCGACCGCGTGCGCGCCGGCATGGCGATCATGCCGCCGCCGGTGACCGCCGACCGCCTCGCCGCGTCGATCACGTTCCTGCTGAGCGACGACGGCGTCAACGTCAACGGCCAGAACCTCGCCAGCGACGGCGGCTGGTCGGCGGCCTGACCTCCGGCCGGTGGACGGCGCCCACCCCCGGTCGTGGGTGGGCGCCGTCAGAACGGCCAGATGAGCGGCACGTAGAGCACCGCGACCGCGAGGAAGAACAGCACGAGCGGCAGGCCGAGCCGCCAGTAGTCGCCGAACCGGTATCCGGCCGGCTCCATCACCATGAGGTTCGCCGGTGTCGCGATCGGGGTCAGGAACGACGCCGCGCCGGCCACGGCGAGCGCCATCATGAACGGCTGCACCGACACGTCGAGCGTCTGGGCGACGGCGATCGCTATGGGGGCCACGATCAGCACCGTCGCGACGTTGCTGATGAGCTGCCCCAGCACGACCGTCAGCAGCCCGAGCGCGAGCAGCGCCAGGTGAGGGCCGGCGTCGCCCAGCAGCGCCAGCATCCACCCGGCGACGAGCTCGGCGGTGCCGGTGCTGATAAAGGCGGTCGACAGCGGGATCATCCCGGCGATGAGCACGACGGTCGTCCACGAGATCGCGTGGTAGGCCTGCGGGACGCTCACGGTGCGGGTGAGCACGAGGGCGCACGCCGCGAGCAGCGCGGCGACCGCGGCGGGAACGAGACCCGTCGCGAGCAGCACGATCATGGCGATCAGGATGCCGAGCGCGCGCTTGGCGCCCGCGCCGAGCGGCACCGACCGGCGCAGCAGGGCCGGGTCGTCGACGGCCAGCACGCCGGGCTGGCGCGCCCGCCGCGAGAGGTCGGCCCACGTGCCCTGCAGCAGCAGGGCGTCGCCCGCCTGCAGGACGAACCCGGTGCCGGTGAGGTGCTCGTCACCGCGGCGTCCGGCGAGGACGACCAGGTCGCCGTCGGGCGTCGTCATCCCCGCGTACACGCGCTGCCCGATGAGCGGCGAGCGCGGCGCGACGACGACCTCCGTCACCCCGCTGTCGGGGCCGAGCAGCGTGCCCGTGTCGAGGGTGAGGGAGTACTGCTTGCGCAGCACGCGCGCGTGCCGGGCGAGGTCGACGGGCATGAGCGCGCCGGGACGCTCGGGCAGCAGACGGCCGCCGAGGAGCAGGATGACGACCGTCCCGAGCAGCACGGGGATGCCGACGAGCGCGAACTCGAAGAACCCGAACTCGCGCCCGCCCGCGTCGGCGGCGAGCTCCGACACCAGGATGTTCACGGGTGTGCCGGTGAGGAGGAGCAGGGAGCCGGCGGATGCCGCGAACGCGAGCGGCATGAGCAGCTTCGACGACGGCACCCCGGCCCGCGCGGCGACCACGACGACGAGCGGCAGCAGCGCCGCGACCGCGCCGTTGATGCTGATGAGCGCGGTCACCGCGGCCACGAGGAGGGAGATCACCACGACCAGCGACCGGCGCCCGCTGCCGGCCCGGCCGATCACAACCTGGCCCGCCCACGCCGTCACGCCGGTCGCGTCGAGCGCCTCGCTCACGACGAACAGCGCCGCGATGAACAGCACCGTCGGATCGCCGAATCCGGCCAGCGCCTCGGGGAGCGTCAGGACTCCGGTGAAGAACAGCGCGAGCGCCACCCCGATCGCCACGACGCCGATCGGCACGCGGTTGCTCACGAAGGCGACGACCGCCAGCGCCAGGATGACGAGGGTCGCGGCGACGGGGTCCACGCGCCCAGCGTAGCCATCGCGCCCCCTGGGGCCCCGACGGGTCCGGACGTCAGCCGCGGAGGCGTGCCAGGCCGGCGACGTCGTACGCGAGCTCGACGGCGTCGAACACCGCGGCGTCGATCGTGCGGGGCGCGAACGCGTCGCCGATCGTGAGGACGCGGGGCGCGGCATCCGTCATCCCGCCGGGGATCGTGACCGACGCGCGCGGCTCGATCGCCACGACGGCCTCGAGCGCCCCGATCGTGTCGGCGACGCCGGTCAGCGCATCGCTCACCCGGACCGCACCGGCCGCGACCCCCTCGACGCGGTGGGCGGTGCGCCGGCGGAAGCCGCGGTGGGCGCCCAGACGCTCGAGCAGCAGCGGACGGTCGTAGCCGGCGCCGACATGGGGGAACACGGTCTCGAACGGCGTGACGAGCTCGAGCTCGTCGACGTGCGGCAGGAGCGTCAGGACGATGCCGGCGGCATACGCGGTCCCGTCGGCGTCGACGACGGCGATCCTCCGCCCGAGCGGCCGGGCACCGGTCTCGGCGCCGGCGGTGCGGGACACCGCGGCGAACGCGTCGATCGTGCCCGCCGCCGGGAAGCCGCCCGCGTAGGCACCCCCGAGCGCGAGCGACGTCGACGCGGGGGCGACGGCGCCGGTCGCGACGACGATGCCGTCGGCGCCGAGTCCGCGCAGCGACTCGGTCGTCGCCTCGACGCCGAGCCGCACCTCGACGCCGGCGGCGGCGAGGTCGCGCTCCAGATCGTCGACGAGCAGCCCGACGCTCTCGCGCCCCGGCACGCGGCGAGCGAGCCGCAGCTGGCCGCCGAGCTCGCCGGAGCGCTCGATGAGCGTCACGGCGTGGCCGTCGGTCGCGAGCTCGACGGCGGCGCGCATGCCCGCCGGTCCCCCGCCGACCACGACCCACCGCTGCGCGGTCGCCGCCCGGGGCCGCGCGCCCCGCTCGAGCTCCCGCCCCGCGAGCGGGTTCACGGTGCACGACATGGCCAGACCGCGGCTGCCGCGGCCGAGGCATCCCTGGTTCAGCCGGATGCAGTGACGGATGCCGGGCTCCGCGACGCCGGCGGGCCCCGGTCCGGGCGCGGTCCCGGGTCCGATGAGCTTGCGGCCGAGGTCGGGGTCGGCGATCTGCGCGCGGGTGAGCGCCACCATGTCGGCGATGCCCGAGGCGACGACTTCCTCGGCGTCCTCGACCGTGCGCGCGGCGCCGACCCCGAAGACCGGCACGTCGGGGTTGGCGGCCTTGACGGCCGCGACGTCGTCGCGCAGCCAGGAGTACGGCATCGGCGAGGACGGGAAGACGTAGTGGACGTTGTGGTACCCGCCGCCGGCGAGGTCGAGGAAGTCGATGCGGGCCTCCGCGCGGAGCCGGTCGATGACCTCGCGCATTCCGGCGCCGTCGACGCCGTCGGGGTGGAACTCGTTCGCGACGATCCGGATGCCGACGGTGAAGTCGTCGCCGACCCGCGCGCGCACCGCGCGCAGCACCTCGCGCGGGAAGCGGGTGCGCCCCTCGATGTCGCCGCCGTACTCGTCGGCGCGCGCGTTGTAGAGCGGCGAGAGGAACTGGTGCAGCAGATAGCCGTGCGCCATGTGGATCTCGACGCCGTCGAACCCGCCGTCGCGGGCGTGCTCCGCCGACAGCGCCCAGCCGTCGACGAAGGCCGCGATGTCGTCGTGGTCCATCTCGCGCGTGGCGTGCGCGGTCGACGGCGAGAGCAGTCGCGACGGGGCGTACACCGCGCGGGGGCCGTCCGGACCGTCGGGCTGCGCCTGCGCGCCGTGGTGGTTGAGCTGCACGAAGATCCTCGCGCCGGCCTCGTGGACGGCATCCGTCATCTTCTTGGATGCCGCGACGCTCTCGGGGCGGTAGGCGTCCTCGAACCCGCGGATCGACCCGGTGGGGTGCACGAAGTGGTTGCCGGCGACGAAGAGCCCGCACCCGCCCTGCGCCCGCCGCACGTAGTACGCCGTCTCGCGGTCGGACTCGACGCGGTCGGAGTACTGCTTCGAGTGCGCCGTCTGCATGATGCGGTTGGGCACCGTCACGGCCCCGATCCGCAGCGGCTCGGCGAGGACGGAGGAGCGGATGCCGGGACTCGCGGTCATCCTCCGAGCCTACGTCGCCGCCCCGCGGCGCCCGCCGAGTAACCGCGACGTCGTCGAACGACCACGCTGTCGGCGACGGTGACGTGGTCACTCGCCGAGATCGTGGTTACTGGGCAGGGGTGCATACGCGCGGATGCCGCGGCCGGCGGCGGCCTGCGGGCGGCGTCAGAGACGGTCGAGGGCCTGGTCGAGGTCGGCGACGAGGTCGTCGATCGACTCGATGCCGACCGAGAGCCGCACCACCTCCGGAGGAACGGCGAGCTCGGTGCCGCGCACCGAGGCGTGCGTCATCTCGTCGGGGTAGTTCATCAGCGACTCGACCCCGCCGAGCGACTCGGCCAGCTGGAACAGGCGCGTCGACTCGGCGAGACGGCGCGCGGAGGCGGCATCGGCCAGCGCCACCGAGACGATCCCGCCGAACCCGCTCATCTGCCGCGCGGCGATCTCGTGACCGGGGTGCGAGGGCAGGCCGGGGTAGTACACGCGCTCGACCGCGCCGTGGCCCGAGAGGAATTCGGCGATCGCGTGCGCGTTCTCGCTGTGGCGCCACATGCGAAGGGGCAGCGTCTTGATGCCGCGGGTCGTGAGCCACGCGTCCAGCGGGCCCGACACGGCACCCACGGCGAACTGCAGGAACTTCGCCTGCTCGTACAGCGCGTCGTCGTTCAGCACGAGCGCGCCGCCGACGACGTCGGAGTGCCCGCCGAGGTACTTCGTGGTGGAGTGCACGACCACGTCCGCGCCGAGCGACAGCGGCTGCTGCAGCGCGGGCGACGCGAAGGTGTTGTCGACCACGACGAGCGCACCCGCCTCGTGGCCCAGCCGCGCGAGCCCGGCGATGTCGGTGATGCGCAGCAGGGGGTTGCTCGGGGTCTCGACCCACACGATGCGCGCGGGGCGCTCCTCGAGCGCCGCCCGCACCGCGCCCAGGTCGCTCATGTCGACGACGCGCACGCCGATGCCCCACGCGCCCAGCACGCGCGCGATGAGCCGATACGTGCCGCCGTAGACGTCGCTGCCGAGCAGCACCTCGTCGCTGGGCTCGAGCGCGGCGCGCAGCAGCGCGTCCTCGGCGGCGAGGCCCGAGGCGAACGACAGGGCGTGCGCGCCCCCCTCGAGTGCGGCGAGCTGCGTCTCGAGGGCGGTGCGCGTCGGGTTGCCGCTGCGGCCGTACTCGTAGCCGCCGCGGAGCCCGCCGATGCCGTCCTGGGCGTACGTGGTCGAGAAGTGCACGGGCGGGATGACGGCGCCCGTCGCCGGGTCGAACGCCTGGCCGGCGTGCACGGCGCGGGTCTCGAAGCCGGCGTCGCTGTTGTGATCGGTCATTCGGTCGCTCCTTCGTGGGGGGCTTCGGCGGTGGTGCGGTCGTCGGCGAGAGCGGATGCCGCGGGCTCGACGTCGAACCCGTGCTCGCGCATCCAGTCGTCGTCGTAGAAGCGCTTGAGGTAGCCGCGGCCATGGTCGGGCAGCAGCACGACGACGACCGCGTCGGCCGGGAGGCCGCGCGCCGTGCGCAGCGCCGCCACGACGGCCATGCCGCTCGACCCGCCGACGAGCAGCCCCTCCTCGCGGGCGAGGCGGCGCGTCATCGCGAACGTCTCGGCGTCGGGTATGCGGTGGATCTCGTCGGGGACCGAGGGGTCGTAGCTGTCGGGCCAGAAGTCCTCTCCGACGCCCTCGACGAGGTAGCCGTGGATCGGGCCGCCGGAGTAGATCGAGCCCTCGGGGTCGGCGCCGACGACACGGACCCTCCCGCCCGAGACCTCGTGCAGGTACCGTCCGGTACCGGTGATGGTGCCTCCCGTGCCGATCCCGGCGACGAAGTGCGTCACGCGGCCGTCCGTGTCGCGCCAGATCTCGGGCCCGGTCGTCTCGTAGTGGCTGAGCGGCCCGTTGGGGTTGGCGAACTGGTTCGGCTTGAAGGCGCCCGGGATCTCGCGCACGAGGCGGTCCGACACGCTGTAATACGAGCGCGGGTCCTCCGGCGGCACGCTGGTGTCGGTGACGACGACCTCGGCGCCGTAGGCCCGCAGCACGTCGACCTTCGCGCCGGCGAACTTGTCGGGCACGACGAAGATCATGCGATATCCGCGCTGCAGGGCGACAAGCGCGAGACCCACGCCGGTGTTGCCGCTGGTGGGCTCGACGATCGTTCCGCCGGGCCGCAGCTGCCCGTCGCGCTCGGCGGCGTCGATGATGCGGCGCGCGATGCGGTCCTTGGCGGAGCCGCCGGGATTGAAGTACTCGACCTTCGCCAGCACGGTGGCGGCGATGCCGTCGGTGACACGGGTCAGGCGGACGAGAGGGGTGTTGCCGACGAGGTCGGCCACGCTTTCGGCGTAACGCACGGGTAGGTCCTCGGTGTTGCCGCGCGGGTGCACGGGGAGTGATCGGGGTCGCGGAGGTCTGCGTGAAGCACGGGCTTCAACAGCAGGGGCGACAACACCGACAGGTCAACACGCGCGTCAGTCTAGTCCGACGGCGGACGGGAAGCGACGGATGCCGCTAGCCGGCGCTCTCCCGCCGGTCGCGGCACCCGTCGGCCGTTCCGGGTCACCAGGTCCTCACGTCCTCCGATCGTCCGACGTGCGCGGCCTGCGCGATGAGCGGCAGGGAGCGGTCGACGGCCTGTTCGACGCGACGGGTCACCGCGGGGTCGACGAGCTCGTAGCCCGCGAAGTCGGCATCCGACGCGTACACGCCCATCGGCAGTGTGAGCGCCTGGAAGAAGCCGAACAGCGGGCGCAGCTGATGCTCGATCATGAGCGCGTGTCGCTCGCCCCCACCGGTGGCGCCGAGCAGCACCGGCGTGCCGACGAGCCCGTACTGACCGACGAAGTCGAACAGATGCTTGAAGAGACCGGTGAAGGAGGCGCGGTACACCGGGCTGGCCGCGACCAGCAGATCGGCCGACTCGATCGCCTGCAGCGCCGCCTCGACCTCCGTGGCGACGTCGGCGCGCCGCAGCGCGCCAGAGAACCCGGGGCCCAGCGCTGCGACCTCGACCAGCTCGGTCTCGGCAGGGACCCGCTCCGCCACGGCGTCCAGGATCGCGCCGATCAGAGCCGTCGTCCGGCTCGGTGCCTGCAGCGAGCCCGAGACGCCGACCACACGCAGCCGCCGTGACGCGGATGGACCCGGCGTGGGGTCAGTGGACCCGGACGGTGTCCCCGCATCGCGCCACGCCCGGACCCCGAGAGGAGCAGCGAGCGTCGCCTGGGCGTCGAACGTGCTCACGAGTTCTCCTCCGGCGGCGCGGCCGGACGCCCGATCGACAGCATCAGGCGGTTCGCCCAGTTGAAGAACGCGGCGCCGTGCACGACGTCGGCGATCTCGAGCTCGTCCAGGCCCGCGGCGCGCAGGCGCGCGACGTGAGCGACGTCGAACGCGAGCGGCGTCGCGGTGAGCGCTGCGGCGGCCGCCACGATGGCGTCCCAGCGCTCGCCCAGCTCGGCGCCGATCCCCTCGGCGAGCAGGCGGTCCACCAGCTCGGGAGCTTTCGAGTGGTGGGCGGCGAAGCGTGCGTGCACCGAGGCACAGAAGACGCAGCCGTTGATCCGCGAAGCGGCGGTGGCTGCGAGTTCCCGTTCGGCCCGCGGGAGCCCGTCGGCCGTGTTGTAGAAGATGTCCTTGTCGACGAGCGTGCGCGCACGCAGGATCTCGGGGTCGCGCGCCAGCAGCCGGAAGTAGTCGCTCCCGGCGCGCTGCCGGTCGACCAGACCGTCGTAGTGGCGCTGGGTGAGCTCTTCGATGAGAAGCGGCTGGAGCCACGGCAGCCACCCCACCTCCGCGCGCGTGAACGCGTGTGGGTGCGCGGCATCGTGGGCGAGGACGGCTGATGCGGTCGTGCTGCCGGTCATGCGGAGACCTCCTGGGTCGCGGCGATCGCGCGGAGCCCGGCGGCGACGCGCTGCTGGAACGCGAGGAACGACACCAGCTGCGACAGCGTGACGATCCCGTCGGGGGTCCACCCCGCCTCGAGCAGACGCGCGTGATCGGCGGCATCCGCCTCACGTGGCCGGAACGTGAGCAGGTGCGTGTGGGCGAGCGCGGCCGCGAGCCGCTCCCCGAGCACGTCGCGCGTGTCGGGGGACGGCTCGTACCGTCGGCCCTCGCTGCTCTCGCCCCGCAGTCCCTCCTCGCGATACGCACCGAACGGCCCTGCCGTCGCGGCGAAGGATGCCTCGGCGAGGACGAGCGCGGCACGCTCGGAGTCGGCGTCGCGAGCGGCGTCCGCGTAGTGGCGCGCCGTCTCGTCGTCGGCCGTGGAGCGCGTCGCGAACGCGGCGACGAGCACGCGGTCGGCGACGGCGAACATTCTGTCGTCGACCGGTGCGAAGAGGGCGTCGTAGCTGGCCTGCAGCTGGTCGCGCGTGACAGGTCGCCGGCGGCGAAGCTCGTCGAGCACGTCGTCTCGGCGCACGCCGACGAGCTCGTCGACGACGTCGGTGGTCGCGGTGGTCATGGGGTCTCCTTTCCGAGACGTCCGAGTGGTTCGAGGGTTCCTTCGCGCGCTCTCCAGCCGAGTGCGGGGGCGACCTCGGTGGCGAACAGCTCGATCGACCGCAGCACGAAGTCGTGCGGGGCGTCCACCGAGTGCACCTGGAAGGCGACCTCGGTGGCCCGCGAGAGAGTCGTGTCGGTGGCAAGCGATGCGGCCACCTCTTCGGGGGTCCCGAGGTGCGTGTCCGTCGCGGCGATGAGCTCGTCGAGCGTGTCGCCGGGGATGTGCTGTCCGGCGCGCCGGAAGCCCTCCGCCGCGCGGCGCAGCCCCACCGCGGCAAAGCGCACCGCGTCGGCGCGGTCGTCGGCGACGAACACGGTGCGGGATGCCGTGATCCGCGGCGCTGCGCCGGTCGGGAGCGCGTCGAGATAGCGGTCGATGATCGGATGCTGCAGGTCGGCGAGGGTCGCGCCGACGGCGTCCGCCGCGCGAGGCTGCGTGCGCGACAGCAGCAGGCCGTGGCCGTGCACGCCGGCGCGCGCGCCTCCCGCCGCGGAGAACGTCGCCTGCCACACGCGCGAAGACAGGGGTGTGGCGGTAGGCGGTGTCACCGCGCTCGGATCGGGGTAGAGCCTGTTGCCCGCGCCGATCTCACGCCCTGCGAGTGCGTCGAGCAGGAGCGCGAGCTTCGCGTCGTAGACGGCGGCCTTGGCCGCCGCGTCCTGACCGAAGGGCGCGAACGACGACGGGGTGCCGCCGCTGCCGAGACCGAGGTCGATCCGCCCGCCGGAGAGCAGGTCTGCCACGACGGCGTCCTCGGCGACGCGCACCGGGTCTTCGAGCGGCAGCGTGATGACGCCGGTGCCGAGCCGGATCTCGCTCGTCGCGGCGGCGACGTGGGCGAGGAACACGAGGGGTGCCGGCAGGCCGCCCTCGGCCGCGCGGAAGTGGTGCTGCGCGACCCATGCGCGCCCGATGCCGAAGCGTTCGGCATGCCGGATCTGGTCGGCGGCGAGGCGGTATCGCTCGGAGGCGGGCGCGTCGTCGAGCAGGCGGGTGAAGAAGGCGAGAGACGACACGGTCATGCCGCGACCTCCGATCGTCCGGGCACGGCGGCCAGCAGCTCGCGCGTGTAGTCATGGGCGGATGCGGTGAATATGTCCTCGGTGCTGCCGGCCTCGACCACCCTCCCGCGGCGCATCACCGAGACCGTGTGGCTGATGCGACGCACCACCGCGAGATCGTGCGAGATGAAGAGGTAGCTGAGACCGAGTTCCTGCTGCAGCGATTCGAGCAGCTCGAGGATGCGCGCCTGGACGGTGACGTCGAGGGCCGAGACGGCTTCGTCGAGCACGACGACCTCGGGGCGGATCGCGAGTGCTCTGGCGATCGCGACGCGCTGACGCTGTCCACCCGAGAGCTCCCGCGGCGTGCGCTCGAGCACGTCGGCGGGGAGCGAAACGCGGTCGATGAGCTCGGCGGCGCGCGCCCTCCGCTGGGGCCGCGTGCCCTCCCGGAAGTTGTGCAGCGGCTCGGCCACGATCTGCGCCACGCTCTGCCGCGGGTCCAGTGACGAGAACGGGTTCTGGTACACCAGCTGCACGCGCCGGCGCAGTCGCCGAAGCTCTTCGCCCTTCAGGCCGGCGATGTCTGCGCCGTCGAGCTGGATGCGCCCGGCGTCAGGATGCAGGAACCGCGTCACCAGCCGTGCCGTCGTCGTCTTGCCGGAGCCCGACTCCCCCACCAGCGCGTGGGTCGTGCCCCGGCGCACCTGGAACGACACGTCGTCCACGGCGCGGAACGGCTCGCGTCCACGCCCGTGCACGGCGAACTCCTTCACCAGCCCCTCCGCTGCGACGGCATAGGGGTTCTCGGCTGCGGCGGCCGCAGCATCCCGCAGGAACAGCGGTGCCGTCGGCCCCCGGAACTCCCCGGTCGCGAGGGACGGCGCGTCGGCGAGCAGCTGACGCGTATAGGGGACAGCGGGAGACGACAGGATGCCGGCGCTCGGCCCCTGCTCGACGACGCGCCCGTGATTGAGCACCACGATGCGTTGCGCGCGGTCCGCCGCAACCCCGAGGTCGTGGGTGACGAGGAGCACCGACGTGCCCTCCTCGCGCCGCAGATCGTCGATGAGATCGAGGATGCGACGTTGCACGGTGGCGTCGAGGGCGCTCGTCGGCTCGTCCGCGATGATCAGGCGCGGCCGCAGCGCGATCGCGGTCGCGATGAGCACCCGCTGCCGCATGCCGCCGGACAGCTCGTGAGGATGCTGACGCGCCCGCAGCGCGGGGTCGTCGAGGCCGACCCGGTCGAGCAGCTCCAGCACGCGGCCGCGGCGGGTGGCGGCATCCCGCACCCCGTGAAGCCGGAGGATCTCGCCCACCTGCACGCCGACCGGGCGCACCGGGTCGAGGGACGACACCGGGTCCTGCGGGACCAGGCCCACTTGTGCGCCACGCACCGCGCGCAGCCGCTTCTGGCTCCATCCGGTGATGTCGACACCGCCGATCGAGATCGATCCGCCGTCCACGCGGCCACCTTCTGGGAGCAGCCCGATGAGGGCGTGAGCGGTGGTGGACTTGCCCGAGCCGGACTCGCCGACGAGTGCGACCACCTCCCCTTCGCCGACCGAGACGTCCACGCCGTGGACGACCTCTCGGCGTCCGGCCCGCGTCTGATACGACACGCGCAGATCCTGCACGTCGAGCACGCTCATCGCGCTCCCCTTCCGATCGACTGGCTGATGCGGTTGGCGCTCAGCACCACAACGAGCACGACAAGACCCGGCAGGGTGGTGAGCCACCAGGCGGTGGCGACGTAGTTGCGTCCCTCCGCGATGAGCAGCCCCCACTCCGGCGTCGGCGGCGGTGCGCCGTAACCGAGGAAGCCGAGCGTCGAGATCGCGAGGATCGCGGTGCCGAACTGCAGGGCCCCGAGCCCGACGACGGCTGTGGTCGAATTCGGGAGCACGTGCCGGCGCAGCACCGAGACGTACGACCCGCCGCTGCCGAACGCGGCCTCGACGTAGTCGGTGCGGCGCACGCGCACGACCTCGGAGCGGGAGACTCGTGCGAATGACGCGACGCTGACGACGCCGACGGCGATGGCCGCGTTGACCGTCCCGAATCCGAGCAGGATGATCACCGACAGCATGAGCAGCAGCCCGGGGATCGACAGGAGCACGTCGACAAGGCGCATCAGCACGTCATCCACCCAGCCGCCGACGGACCCGGCGACGACGCCGATGACCGTGCCGGCCGCGAGCCCCACCGTGACGGCGATGAGAGCCCCCGACAGCGAATGGATCGCGCCGTAGACGACGCGCGCGTAGACGTCGCGTCCGATCGCATCGGTGCCGAACCAGTGCGCCGCGCTCGGCGGCAGCAGCTTCTCGGCAGGCACTCCCACGATCGGGTCGTGCGACGTGAACAGCCACGGCGCGACCGCCCACAGCACCGCGACGAGGATCACCGCCACCGCGGCGACGAGCGTCCACGACGGCCGCCGCCTGCGGGCGAACAGCCGCGCGGCCGACGCGCGTCGCTCGGGCAGGCCGTCGGGCGCCCCGGCATCGCGAGCGACCGGATCGAGGACCACACCGGTGGCCTCGTCCCGCGCGATCGCGGCGGTGGAGGCATCCGTGACCTCTGTCGTGGTCTGCGCGTTCATGCGGTCGCCTCCTGCAACGCGATGGGGGACCGGTTGCGGGCAGCGCGTCTGCCGCTGCGCAGCCGGGGATCGAGCACGGGGTAGAGCAGGTCGACGAGGAGGTTCACGACGACGAAGGTCAGCGCGGCGAGCACGACGATCCCCTGCAGCACCGGGATGTCCTGGTTCGCGACCGCCTGCTCCGTCACGCGCCCGATGCCGGGTCGTCCGAACACCGTCTCGGTGACCACCGCGCCGCCGATCAGCTCGCCGAACAGCACGCCGGCGATCGTGAGCGTCGGCAGCAGGGCGTTGCGTGCGACCGAACGCCACAGCACCCAGGACGGCGACGCGCCCTTCGCCCGCACGACGGTGACGAACGGCTGCAGCTGCACCTCATCGATGCTGCGCACGAGGATCTGGGCCAGGGGCGCCGAGATGGGCACCGCGAGCGTGACCACCGGGAGGATGAGGCCCGCCACCGGATCGGCGCCGACGATGGGCACCCAGCCGAGGCCGAACGAGAACACCTGGATGAGCAGGATGCCGAGCCAGAACACCGGCACCGCCACGAACACCCCCGGGAGGGCTTGAAGCCCTTGGCGGAGCCACGCGAACGGTGACAGCGTCGAGAGGAACGCGACCGCGAACGCGAGCACCGCGGCCAGCGCGAACCCGAGCGTCGCCAGGGCCGCCGTCGGCGGGAGCGCCTCCCCGATGAGCTGCAGGACCCCGGTGCCGTACTGCGTGGAGAATCCCAAGTCCCCCTGCGCGTATCCGGTGAGGGTGGCCCAGTACTGCTCCCACCACGGCGAGTCGACGCCGTACGCGGTGCGGATGGACGCGATCTGATCAGGCGTCAGTCCCAGCTCGGGATTGTCGTACTTGATGAGGACGGCGTCGCCGGGCAGCAGCTGCAGCAGGACGAAGGTGGCCGTGAAGGCCGCGATCAGCACGATCGCGGCCTGCCCGGCGCGTCGGAGCGCGTAGCTCATGGGTTCGGCTCCCGAGTCCTACTGCTGCTCTTCAAGCCACACGTCGTAGAACAGCGGACGCGCGACCGACTCGAACTCGATCCCGTGGACGTACGGTGCTGCGCCGTACACCTGCGGCTCCTCGAACAGCGGGATGACGTACGCCTGCTCGGCGAGATGGTCCTGCACCGCCTGCGACGCCGCGATCCGCGCCTCCGCGTCGGGCGTCGAGGCCACGGCCTCGAGCAGGCGGTCGAGCTCGGCATCGTCCGACAGCAGCGTGTTGCGGTTCTTCGTGTAGTACTGGCTCTTGATGACGTCGAGGTCCGCGCGTCCGACCATCGAGTGGTAGAGCGGGGTCTTCAGCGGGTCCTTGATGTCCTCGGCGTACGTGCCGGCATCCGCCGACTTCACGTTGAGCTCGACGCCGATCTTCTTCAGCTGCTGCGAGACGAGTTCGAGCGTCTGCTTCGACAGCGGCTGCGGCTTCGCCTCGTAGACGTCCAGAGACAGGCGCTGGCCGTCCTTCTCGCGGATGCCGTCGGCTCCCGGCTCCCACCCGGCCTCGTCGAGCAGCTCCTCTGCCTTCTCGGGGTCGTACTCATAGAAGTCCGACTCGTCCTTGTATCCGAGAGCGGACGAGCTCAGTGCAGACGTGGCTCGCGGGTAGTTGCCCGTGAAGATCGTGTCGACGACCTCCTGGCTGTCGACACCGGCGACGAGGGCCTGACGAACACGGATGTCGCTCAGCAGGGGGTTGGTGAACCGCAGGCTCAGCCCGTTGTTCACACCACGGGTCTGCGGAGCGTACAGGTCGAAGCCCGACGACTCGACGCGCGCCTCGTCGAACGCCTGCACGTACCGGATGTAGTCGGCCTGGCCCGACAGCAGCGAGCCGATGCGCACGCTGTCCTCGGGCGTGACGATGAGGTGGATCTCGTCGAGGTACGCGCGGCCCTGGTGCTCGAAGCTCGGCGGCGCCCAGTCGTAATCCTCGCGTGCCTCGAGTGTGAGGTCGGTGCCTAGCTTCTCATCGGTGACCACGAAGGGACCCGAGCCCACGATGTCGACGGCGTTTCCGGCGCCGAGCTCCTCCAGCGAACGATCCAGCGTCGTCGGCGAGAGCAGGCCGGAGTTGATGGTCGACGTCGCCTGGAGGAAGCCGGGCGCCGGCGCCGAGAAGCGGAACGTCACGGTGTCGGCGTCGACGACCTCGCTCGAGGCGTAGTTGTTGATCGCCTCCGAGACCGTCAGTCCCAGCGTCGGGTTGCCGAGACCGTACGTGTCGAAGTTCTTCGCGACGGCGGCGGCGTCGAGCGGAGTCCCGTCCGAGAAGGTGACATCGTCGCGCAACTCGAACGTGTACTCCGTGGCGTCGGCGTTCACCGTCCACTCCGTCGCGACCCACGGCTCGATCTCGAGCGTTTCGGGATTCTGCCACGTCAGGCGCGCCGTGATGTTGTTCACGATGCCGCCGTTGGGGTAGAAGCCCGCCTGCGGCGGGTAGAGGTTCGTGTACGTCTGGTGCTCGAGGTAGGTGAGCGTGCCGCCGCGGACGGGGTCGTCGGCTGCGGCCGCCGCGCCCTCCGAGGCGGGCTGCTGCGACGCGCACGCCACCAGGGATGCCGCGGCGACGAGCAGGGCGGCAGCCCCGGCGGCGATTCGCAATGCGGGACGGGACATGGGTTCTCCTATGTGATTCGGGTGAGGTGAAGGGGTGCTGGCCACGCTAGGGAGCGGCATCCGTCGCCCGCCGATCGGGCTGTCACTGCTGTTCACCGTGCGCAAACGAGGGTCACCGACGTTCACGGGACGTAATACGGCGAGCTCAGCGACGCAGGGCGGCGGGTTCGGGGGCCCGCGCGAGCCGGGGCGCACCGAGACCCAGGCGATCCCGAAGCGTCGCCCCGGAACGGCCGATGAGGCCCCGGCGCCGCAGTTCCGGCACGGCGAGGGACGTGAAGGACTCGAACTGCGACGGCTGGAAGGCAGACAGCACATTGAAGCCGTCCGCGGCGCCGGAGTCGCGCCACAGCTCGAAGTGATCGGCGATCGCTCCGGCACCGCCGACGACGAAGTTGGCCGGCACGGCGTGCGCGGCGATGAGGTGACGCCACGTGACCGGGTACGGACCGTCGAGGCTCCGGCCGGTGCGCCCGCGCACGATGTCGAGCGTCCGCGCCGCCGGCTCCGCGAAGCGGGCCGCGGCCCGCCGTGGCACCGCGTCGTCGACGGATGCCTCGCGCACGGCGTCGTCGGCGTCGATACAGGCGATGTCGAGGAACGATGCCAGCGAGCGGTTCGATGGGAACGCCGGCCGCCCGTCGGAGCCGGAGAAGCCGTCGTCGATCGGGACGAGCAGGAGCAGCCGGTCGACGATCGCGCGGGCCGCGGCATCCGTCTCCGCCACCACCGGCAGCACCGGGACGATGACCTTGAGCTCGTCGGGATCACGGCCGGATGCCTCCGCCAGCGTCCGCAGCCCGGCTCGCGTCGCCGCGGCCACGGCCGGCTCTCCCGCGGCGATGAGCGCGAGGTCGGCCTCGGTCGCGGCCAGCGCACGTGAACGCGGCGAAGTGCCGGCGTGGACGATCGGCGGATGCCCTTGCGGTGGGCGCGCGACGTTCAGCGGCCCCTCGACTCGCACGTGCGCGCCCGAGAACGCGGCCGGGCGCAACCGGTCGGCGTCGATGAGCACGCCCCGAGCGGTGTCGGCGAGCCACGCGTCGTCGTCCCACGATTCCCAGAGCAGCCGCAGCGCGTGGACGAACTCGTCGGCGCGGTCGTAGCGCGACTCGTTGTCGGCGTGCGCGTCGCGCCCGTGGTTCGCCGCGGCGCGCGGCTCGGCGCCTGTGACGAGGTTGACGCCGGCGCGACCGCCGGTGAGGACGTCGAGGGATGCCGTCGCGCGAGCGGCTGCGTACGGATCTGCGTACGTCGAGTTGACGGTCGCGATGAGCCCGATGCGCTCGGTGACCCCGGCGAGGTACAGCACGGCGCTCAGCGGATCGATGCGTGCGAGCAGGTAGGGGTCGCGGAACTCCAGGTCGGGTCCGGTCGCGAGCCAGTCGCCGAAGAAGAGGTAGTCGAGGTCGGCGTCCTCGCCCAGGCGTGCGATGCGACGCAGGACCGCGGCATCCGACTGCGGGTCGTTGTGCGCGCCGGGGTAGCGCCAGCCTGACGGGTACGCGCCGAGTGTGCGCACCATGGCGCCGACGATGAGAGGCTCGCTCATACCGGCACCACGTCCAGCGAGGGCGCCGGGCCGACGGCGGCGAGGCGGCCGCGCGCGCGCGACCACTGGCTCCACGACCCCGGATACACCACGACGTCGATGCCCGCGATCACCCCGGCCAGCGCCGTGTGGGTCGCCGCGATGCCCGAGCCGCAGTAGGCGGCGACGGCGACTCCGTCGCGCACCCCGGCGGCGGCGAACTCGGCGCGGATCTCTTCGGCCGAGCGGAACTTCCCGGCTGACAGGTGCACGGTCGTCGGCAGGTTCACCGCGCCCGGGATGTGACCGCCGACGGGGTCCAGCGGCTCGCTGTCGCCGCGGTATCGCTCGGGCGCGCGGACGTCCAGCAGCAGGCCGTGGTCGGGCCACTCCTCCACGCCGTCGATGTCGGCGAAGCCGTCGCTGATGTCATCGAGAACGACATCGCCCGGCGGGCGCGGCAGCACGTCGCCGGTCTCCAGCGGCAGCCGCTCCGCCAGCCACCCGCGAAGCCCGCCATCGAGCACACGCACGTCGGCGAGTCCGGAGCGGGTCAGCAGCCACCAGGCGCGGGCCGCCGCGACCGAGTGCACGTCGTCGTACGCGACGACGGTGTCACCGGTGCGGATCCCCCAGCGCCGGGCAGCGGCCTGCAGCTGCTCGCGGGACGCGAGCGGATGCCGCCCCTCACCCGGGTCGCCGCGGCGGGCGAGCTCGTTGTCGAGGTCGACGTAGACTGCGCCCGGCAGGTGCCCGTCGAGGTAGTCCGGGCGGCCCTCCGGCCGGTCGAGGCGCCAGCGCACGTCGAGGATCCGCGGCGGGGTGCCGCCGCGGATCAGATCGGCGAGGTCGGTCGGCGAGATGAGTGGGGTAGGCATGCGCTCATGCTGGCCGGGCGCCCGACTCGGTGAAACGCTGAGACGACACACGCCGCGACAGGGCGACACGCGGCGACATAAGGGGTCATCCGCGCGCTGAATCGCGGTGTCGCGATCGAATCGCGGTGCGCCGTGCGCACCGACTACCGCGAGTCGTACGCGACATCATGAGTGGACGACGGGGGCGCGGGTCAGCCGCGCAGCGCGAGGGCGAAGGGCAGCACCTCGGCCGCGCCTGCCCGCCGCAGCTCGCGGGCGGCGATCGTCAGGGTCCACCCGCTGTCGACGCGGTCGTCGACGAGGAGCACGGGCCCGTCGGGAAGGTCGAGAGTCGCCGCGGAGAAGCGCCCCCAGACGCCCGCCACCCGGAATGCGCTGTTGCCGCCCGGCCGGCCCGTCGGGCCACCGTCCACGAGGTCGAGGGCGCCGAGGAACGGCAGCCGCCCGATCTCGGCGATGCCGCGGGCGAGCGAGTCCACCAGCTGCGGCTTCGACCGCGACGGCATCGCCACGACGGCCACGGGCCGGCGGTCCCAGCCCCACTCCGCGAGCACGCGGACGCAGGCCTGCAGCACGTTCGGGGGCACCGGCGCGTCCCCGACGCCGGCGGCGAAGAGGTCGCGCAGCGCGCCGCCCCAGCCGAGGTCGGTGAGGCGAGCGAGCGCGCGTCCCTCGGCTGCCTGCTCCTCCGGAGGGATCCGGCCCTTCACCGCGACTCCGAGCCGGTCGGCGCCCGTCGGCCACTGCCGCCGGGGCTCGATCGGCACGCCGACGCGATCGAGCGCGGCCGCGGCGGCATCCGTCGCCCCCGTCGCGATCTCGGTCGGGAACCACGCGCCGGCGCAGTTGTCGCAGCGGCCGCACGGGGCGGCGGTGTCGTCGTCGAGCGAGCGCTGCAGGAACTCCATGCGGCAGCCGCGCGACTCCTCGTACTCGATCATGTGCTGCTGCTCGGCGACCCGCTCGGCGGCGATGCGCCGGTAGCGGTCCTCGTCGTAGGTCCACGGCTCGCCGGTGGCGATCCAGCCGCCCCGCACCCGGGCGACGGCTCCGTCGACGTCGAGCACCTTCAGCAGCAGCTCGAGCGGCGTCCGGCGGATGTCGACGACCGCCTCGAGCGCGGGCGTCGAGAGCGGCCCCGCGGCGTCGGCGAGAGCCGCCAGCACCCGCTCGGCTCGCTCCCGGTCGGGCATCGACGCCGTGGCGAAGTAGTGCCAGATCTCGCGGTCCTCGGTTCCCGGGAGCAGCAGCACGTCGGCCGACTCGGTCGCACGGCCGGCGCGCCCGACCTGCTGGTAGTACGACACCGGCGACGACGGGGCGCCCAGATGCACGACGAAGCCGAGGTCGGGCTTGTCGAACCCCATCCCCAGCGCGCTGGTGGCCACGAGGGCCTTCACCCGGTTGTCTTTCAGGAGCGCCTCGGACTCTTCCCGCTCGTCGGTGTCGGTCTGTCCGGTGTAGGCGCGCACGTCGTGGCCCCGCTCGCGCAGCAGTCGCGCCGTGTCGTTCGCGGCGGCGACCGTGAGGGTGTAGATGATGCCAGAGCCGGGCAGGTCGCCGAGGTGGCTGATGAGCCAGGCGAGGCGGCTCGGCGAGTCGGGCAGGCGCAGCACGCCCAGCCGCAGCGACGCGCGGGCCAGCGGCCCGCGGATCGTGAGCACGCCTGGTCCGGCATCCCCCGCCGGCCCGTCGCGGTGCGCACCCGCGTCGAGCTGCTCGGCGACGTCGGCGACCACGCGGCTGTTGGCCGTCGCGGTCGTCGCCAGCACGGGGACCCCGTCGGGCATGCGCGCGATGAGCTCGCGCAGGCGGCGGTAGTCGGGGCGGAAGTCGTGGCCCCAGTCGCTGATGCAGTGGGCCTCGTCGACGACCAGCAGGCCGATGCGGTCGACGAGCTGCGGAAGCTGCTCGTCTCGGAACGAAGGGTTGTTGAGCCGCTCCGGCGAGACGAGCAGCACGTCCACCTCGTCGTGGTCGAGCTGCGCGAGCACATCGCCCCACTCGTGCACGTTCGTCGAGTCGATCTTCACCGCGCGGACCCCTGCCCGGGCGGCCGCCGCGATCTGGTCGCGCATGAGGGCCAGGAGCGGAGACACGAGCACGGTCGGCCCCGCACCCCGTCGGCGCAGCAGCAGCGTCGCCACGAAGTACACCGCCGACTTGCCCCAGCCGGTGCGCTGGACCACGAGCGCGCGGCGCCGGTCGTCGACGAGCGCCTCGATCGCCTCGAACTGGCCCTCGTGGAAGTCGGCGTCGTCCCGCCCCACCAGCGCCCTCAGCACGTCGAGGGCCTCGGCACGGGTGGTCGTCGTCGGTGTCACGGGTTCCACCCTGCCCCATGCTCCTGACACGTCTACCGGACTCGCCCGCGCGAGCGACGGATCGGTCGACGTCGACGGATGCCGCACCCCTGTGGAGGAGCCGGCACGAGCCGGCAACCGGAGGTCATATATTGGGCACGCCTCCCGGGCGTCCGCGCGCGCGACCGGTCAGGCGCGGGGGGCCGCCAGCAGCTGGTCGAGCAGGGCGAGCGCGGCGTCCTGGGGAGCACTGGCGTCCAGGAGCCACTGGGTCTGCAGACCGTCGGATGCCGCGATCACCAGGGCCGCGACCGCCTCGGGGGCGACATCCGCCCGGATGCGACCGGCCTCCTGGCTGTGACGCACCCGCCTGGCCATGTCGGCGCGCACGCGGGCGAAGCGCGAGGTGGCGAACTCGCGGGCGGCCGGATGCCCCTGCTCCAGCGCCGTCGCGACGAGAGTCGAGTAGAGCTGGACGAGTCCCTGCACCTCGCGGTTCGACTCCGTCCAGCGACGGAGCGCCTCCACGGGGGTCTCGTCCTGATCGGCGGAGGGCTCGTCGTCGCCGCGTCGCTCGGACTCCTGGTAGACGGCGACGAGCAGCTCTTCCAGCGACCCGAAGTAGTGCTTCAGCGCGGCATGGGTGACGCCGACCTCCTCGGCGATCGCGCGCAGGCTCGTGCGGTCCGAGCCGCGCTGCGCGAAGACCTCGATCGCGCGGTCGAGGATCTCCTGACGTCGGGCGACGCCCTTCGCATACGACCCGCGCGGGGCCGGCTGGTGCTCGTCGCCGGACATGCGGCCATGCTATCCGACGAAAACCTCCACGTGGAGGTTTTCGTGGTACCGTGATCGTCGGCGGGATCGGTCGACCCGCTCCCGCCCACAGCGACAACCGTCGAAGCAGACAACGAAGGAGCGCGACCGATGCCGGTCCAGACATCCATCCAGCTGTTCACCGTGAAGGACGCGCTCGAGGCCGACCTCGAGGGCACCCTCGCCGAACTGGCCGCCCGCGGCTTCACCGCCGCGGAGCCGTACGACTTCGTGCGCCGCGCCGAGCCGCTCGCGGCAGCGCTGAAGGCCAACGGCATCGCCGCCCCCACCGGTCACGCCTTCCTCGCGTCGACCTCGTTCGTGAACCCCGACGGCACGACGACGACCCGCCCGGTCCCCGCACCGGAGGCCGTCTTCGACGCCGCGGACACCCTCGGCATGACCACCGTCATCGAGCCCTACACCGACCCCGCCCTGTGGCAGAGCCGTGAGCACATCGCCGACATCGCCCGGCAGCTCAACGCCGCCGCCGAGATCGGCGCCGCACGCGGCATCCGCGTCGGGTACCACAACCACGCGCACGAGCTCGAGGCGACCTTCGACGGCAAGACCGGTCTCGAGGTGCTCGCCGACCAGCTCGACGAGCGCGTCGTGCTCGAGGTCGACCTCTACTGGGTGGCGCGCGCCGGCGTCGACTCGGCGGCGCTCCTGCGCCGGCTCGGAGACCGCGTGATCGCGGTGCACGTCAAGGACGGCACGCTCGACCCCGAGGCCGTCGCGGCCTACCCGCCGGCCGACCAGGTGCCCGCCGGCCAGGGCGTCGTGCCCCTCGAAGAGGCGCTGGCCGCGGCATCCGCCCTCGAGGTCGCCATCGTCGAGTTCGACCACTTCGGCGGAGACCTGTTCGACGCCGTCGAGCAGAGCCGCCGCTTCCTCGACGAGAAGGTGTCCGCCTGATGGCCGCCGCGACCCAGCCCGTCGGCGTCGGCCTCATCGGCGCCGGCAACATCAGCGACCAGTACCTGACGCACCTCACGAGTTTCCCCGACGTGCGCGTGCTCGCCGTCGGCGACCTTCTCGAGGAGCGCGCCAAGGCCCAGGCCGACAAGTACGGCGTGCCGCGCGGCGGCAGCGTCGAGTCGGTGCTGAACGACCCCGACATCGACATCGTCGTGAACCTCACGATCCCGGCGGTGCACGTGGAGGTGTCCGAGGCGATCATCGCCGCGGGCAAGCACGTGTGGACCGAGAAGCCGATCGGCATCGACCGCGAGGAGTCGCAGCGGCTGCTCGACACCGCCCGCGCGGCCGGTCTGCGGGTCGGCGTCGCGCCCGACACCGTGCTCGGCCCCGGTGTGCAGACGGCGAAGCGCGCGATCGCGCGCGGCGACATCGGCCGCCCGCTGTTCGCGACCACCACGTTCCAGTGGCAGGGTCCGGAGCTGTGGCATCCGAATCCCGCGTTCCTCTACGCCAAGGGCGCCGGGCCGCTGCTGGACATGGGACCGTACTACGTCTCGACACTCGTGCACGTGTTCGGCCCGGTCGCGTCGGTCGCCGCCCTCGGGCTCCAGGGCGTCCCGACCCGCACCGTCAAGTCGGGAGAGCTCGCCGGCCAGGAGTTCCCGGTCGAGATCCCGTCGACGCTGTCGGTGCTGATGGACTTCGAGCAGGGCGGTCAGGCGCAGAGCCTGTACAGCACCGACTCGCCGCTCAAGCGCCACGGCATCGTCGAGATCAACGGCACCGAGGGCACGATCGTGATCCCCGACCCGAACATGTTCGGCGGCGACATCTCGATCATCCGTCCGCTGACCGACGCGTCGGTGAGCGAGCAGGAGATCCTCGAGGTGCCGCAGGAGGGCGTGCTCACCGGCCGCGGCCTCGGACTGCTCGACATGGCGCGCTCGATCCGCGAGGACCGCCCGCACATCGCCACCGGCGAGTTCGGCTACCACGTGCTCGACACCCTGCTCTCGATCGAGGAGGCCGCGGCGTCCCGCGGGTTCGTCGAGGTGAAGAGCACCCTCGGCGAGGTCGGCTCGCTGCCCGCGGACTTCGACCCGCTGGCCGCCACGCTCTGACGGGCGCCGCCGCGCCGAACGCCCCCTGCCGCGAGGCGGGGGGCGTTCGTTTTGGGGATGACGGATGCCGCAGGCCGCGGCACCGGAGCTCAGCCCAGCAGCGGCCGCTGCGTGACCCGCTGCTCCTCGTACTCCCGACGGGCCCGCTGCGTGGACTCGAGGGTCGAGACCTCGGCCACCGGGACGTCCCACCAGCCGGCGCCGACGGGCGCATAGATGAGCGGATCGCTGTTGATGTGGATGACGGTGGACCGGTCGGATGCCTTCGCCTGCGCGACCGCCGCCTTCAGGTCGTCGATGGCGGAGGCGCCGGGCTGGACCTCGATGACGTCGAGTCCGTAGCTGCGGGCGTTCATCGCGAGGTCGACCGGGAGGATGCCGTCGCCCTGGAAGTTACGCGCCTCGGGGTCGTACTCCCGGTAGCGCGTGCCGAAGCGCTCTGAGCCGACCGTCTCGGACAGGTGGCCGATGGAGGCGAACCCGTGGTTCTGCACGAGGATCACGATGAGCTTGATCCCCTCCGCGACCGCGGTGACGAGCTCGGTGTTGAGCATGAGGTAGGAGCCGTCCCCCACCATGACGATGACGTCGCGGTCGTCGCCGTCGGCGAGGAGACCGCGCTTCGCGCCCAGTCCACCGGCGATCTCGTACCCCATGCACGAGAACGCGTACTCCACGTGATAGCCGAGCGGGTCGCGGACGCGCCACAGCTTGTGGAGGTCGCCCGGCAGTGAGCCGGCCGCCTGGACGATGACGTCCTCCGGTGCGCTCGTGGACTGCACGGCGCCGATGATCTCGGGCTGGCCCGGCAGGGCGAGCCCGGACGGCGCGAAGGCCGCATCGACCGCGGCATCCCACTCCGCCTTCACGCGGGCGATCCGCTCGCGGTGGTCGCGGCCGACCTGGAAGCCCTCGAGCTCGATCGAGAGCTCGCGGAGAGCCTCGCGCGCGTCGGCGATCACCGGCAGCTCGGTGCCGTGCTTGTAGGCGTCGAAGGACGCGACGTTGATGTTGACGAACACGACACCGGGATTCTGGAACGCCGTGCGCGAGGCGGTCGTGAAGTCGCTGTACCGGGTGCCGATGCCGATGACGACGTCGGCCTCCGCCGCGAGGCGGTTGGCGGCGGAGGTGCCGGTCGCGCCGACGCCTCCGACGTACTGCGGGTGGTCCCACGCGAGGGAGCCGCCGCCTGCCTGCGTGGTGCCGACGGGGATGCCGGTCGCCTCGACGAGCGCGCGGAGCTGGTCCTCGGCCCCCGAGTAGAGGACGCCGCCGCCGGCGACGATGAACGGGTTCTTCGCGCCGCGGATCGCCGCCACCGCCCGCGCGAGCGGGCCTTGCTCGGGAAGCGGACGGCGCAGGTGCCACTCGCGGTCGTGCAGGAACTCGACGGGCACGTCGAGGGCCTCGGCCTGGACGTCCTCGGGCAGGGCGATGGTGACGGCGCCGGTCTCGGCGGGATCGGTCAGCACCCGCATGGCGGCGAGGGCGATCGAGTACAGCTGCTCGGGGCGCTGCACGCGATCGAAGAAGCGCGACAGCGGGCGGAAGGCATCCGTCACCTGCAGCCCGGTGTCCCACGGCTGCTCGAGCTGCTGCAGCACCGGGTCGGCGACGCGCGTGGCGAAGGTGTCGCTGGGCAGCAGCAGCGCGGGGAGGCGGTTCGTCGTCGCGAGCGCCGCGCCGGTGAGCATGTTGGCGGCGCCCGGACCGACCGAGGCCGCCGCGGCGAACGTCCCGCGCCGGCGATGCATGCGCGCGTACCCCACCGCCTCGTGCACCATGGCCTGCTCGTTGCGGGCCTGGTAGTACGGCATGAGCTCCGGCTGCTCGACGTTGACCTGCTTCAGCGCCTGGCCGATGCCGGCCACGTTGCCGTGCCCGAAGATGCCGAGCACCCCCGGGACGGTGCGCTCGCGGATGTCGCCGTCCACGGTCCACTGGTGCGCGAGGAACTCCACGAGGGCCTGGCTCACCGTCATCCGTCTCGTCGCGCCCATCAGCTGCTGCCTTCCTCGTCGTCGGCGGTGAACGGCAGTCGGTCGTCGACGTCCTGCCCGGTCCAGGTGCCGCGCACCCACGCGTGCGCGGGGTCGTCGCTGATCAGCCACACCCGCTCGGGGTCGGGGCCGGCCATCACGTTGAGGTAGTAGAGGTCGTACCCGGGCGCCGCCACGGCCGGGCCGTGGTAGCCGTAGGGCACGAGCGCGATGTCGCCGGTGCGCACCATCGCGTTGATGTCGATCTCGCCTGCGGGTGAGGAGTAGGTGCTGAACATGCCGAAGGATGCCTCGGGCGAAGCATCCGATCCGGCCACCGGCGCGGTCTCGAAGTAGTAGATCTCCTCGAGGCGCGACTCGTGGCCGGGGACGTGCTCGTCGTGCTTGTGCGGCGGGTACGACGACCAGTTCTCGGCGGGCGTGATGACCTCGCACACGATGAGCCGCGCGGCGTCCAGGGCCTGCGGCGTGCCGAAGTTGTGCACCTGACGGCTGGAGCGGCCCGCCCCGCGCAGCTCGACGGGCGTGTCGGCGGCGGGGACGTGCACGCTCGGCTTCACGATCTCGGTGGGCGAGGACGCGATCGCGACGCGGCCGGCGCCGGTGAGCACCGCGGTCGCGGCGGACGAGAGGTAGAGCACGTCGGTCGGCCCGTCGAACACCGACGCCCGGCCCTTCAGACGCGCCGTGGTGGTCTCGGCGCCCTCGAAGTACGAGACGGTGAACGATCCGGCCAGCGGCACGACGATGCGCTCCACCCCTGTCGGCGCGAGCGCGAGCGAGTCGGTCTCGGCCAGTTCGGCCACCCGGATGCCGGTGTGCGCCCAGCCGGGAGTGGTCTCGTCGACGACGCTCTCCCACCCGTCACGGGCGAGCTCGCCGCGGCGGTGGAACCAGCGCTGGTCGGTGGTGCTCATGTCTCCCAATCGGGGTGATCAGTGGTTCTGGGGGAAGCCGAGGTTGATGCCGCCGTGGCTGGCGGGGTCGAGCCAGCGGGAGGTGATGGCCTTCTCGCGGGTGAAGAAGTCGAAGCCGTGGACGCCGTAGGCTTTCGCGTCACCGAAGAGAGACTGCTTCCAGCCGCCGAACGAGTGGTAGGCGACGGGGACGGGGATGGGCACGTTGATGCCGATCATGCCGACCTGCACCTCGTTCTGGAACCGGCGGGCGGCTCCGCCGTCGTTGGTGAAGATCGCGGTGCCGTTGCCGAACCGGCCGGAGTTGATCAGCTCCAGCCCCTCGTCGTAGGACTGCACCCGGACCACGGACAGCACCGGTCCGAAGATCTCCTCGGTGTAGGCCCGGGAGGTGGTGGGGACGTTGTCCAGCAGGGTGGGGCCGAAGAAGAACCCGTCCTCGTGCCCGTCGACGGTGCAGCCGCGGCCGTCCACCACGATCCTCGCGCCGTCGGCCTCGGCGATGTCGACGTACTCGGCGACCTTGGCGCGGTGCGCGTCGGTGATCAGCGGACCCATGTCCGGCTCCACCCCGTCGGTGCCGGCGCCGTTGCCGATCCGCAGCCGCCCGATGCGGTCCTGGATCTTCGAGATCAGTTCGTCCGCGACCGGCTCCACCGCGAGAACCACGCTGATGGCCATGCAGCGTTCCCCGGCGGCGCCGTATCCGGCGTTCACGGCCTGGTCGGCGACGAGGTCCAGGTCGGCGTCCGGCAGCACCAGCATGTGGTTCTTCGCGCCGCCCAGCGCCTGCACCCGCTTGCCGTGCCGTGACGCCGTCTCGTAGATGTACTGCGCGATCGGGGTCGACCCCACGAAGCTGATCGAGGCGACGTCCGGGGAGGTGAGCAGGCCGTCCACGGCGAGCTTGTCTCCCTGCAGCACCGTGAACACCCCGTCCGGCAGTCCCGCCTCCTGCCACAGTCGCGCCAGCCACAGCGCCGCCGACGGGTCCTTCTCACTGGGCTTGAGGACCACCGAGTTGCCCGCGGCGATCGCGATCGGGAAGAACCACATCGGCACCATCGCCGGGAAGTTGAACGGGCTGATGATCCCCACCACGCCGAGCGGCTGCTTGAGCGAGTACACGTCGATCCCGGTCGAGGCGTTCTCGCTGAACGCGCCCTTGATCAGGTGCGGGAACCCGCATGCCAGCTCCACCACCTCCTGGCCGCGCAGGATCTCCCCCATCGCGTCCGAGACGACCTTGCCGTGCTCGGCGGTGATGATCTCGGCCAGCTCCTGCTTGCGTGCGTTCAGCAGCTCCCTGAACGCGAACAGCACCGTCTGCCGCTTCGCGACCGAGAACCCGCTCCACACCTGGAACCCGGCCTGCGCCGATGCGATCGCCGCATCGACCTCCGTCTCATCCGCCAGCGCCACCTGAGCCTGCACCGCACCCGTCGCCGGGTTGAACACCGGCGCCGTCCGCCCCGAGACCGACGGCCGCTCCGCGCCGTCGATCCAGTGCGAGATGACGCGGACGTCCGAGTCGACGTCGGACGTCGCGGGAGAGATCTGGGTGTCGGTCATGTGAGTTCCTTCGTGAGAGTCGAGAGGTCGGAGTGGACGAGCCCCGCCGCGATGTCCACGGCGGCGGCGACGTCGTCGTCGGGGGGATACAGGAGCGTGCGGCCGACGGTGAGCCCACGCACGCCGGGGAGCGACAGGGCATCCTCCCACGCGGCGAAGGTCTCGTCGGGATCGACCCCGGAGTCGCCGCCCAGCAGCAGCGTCGGCATCGTCGTCGCCGCCATGACCCGCTCCATGTCGTCCACCACGGGCAGCTTCATCCACGTGTGCGAGCTGGATGCGCCCAGACCCGAGGCGATCGCCACCGACAGGATGACGGCATCCGTCGACAGGTCGTTGACGACGCGGCCGTCCGCGCGCGTGCTGAGGAACGGCTCGAGCATGATCGGCAGCCCGGCGGCCGAGGCCTGCGTGACGGCGGCGGCCATCGCCGTGAGCGTGGACACCGTTGCGGGATCGGCGAGGTCGATGCGGACCAGCGTCTTGGCGAAGTCGATACCCGCGCCGACCATCGTCGGCACGTCGTACGCGGTCATGCGGTCGTCCAGCTCGAACGCCGCGCCGCGCAGTCCACCGCGGTTCATGGAGCCGACGATGATCTTGTCGTCCAGAAGCCCGAGCGCGGCGAGGTCGTCGATGATGTCGGGCGTGCCGAGCACGCCGTCCACACCGGGCCGGCTGAGCGCGATGGCGAGCCGGTCGAGCAGCTCGTACCGGTCGGCCATCGCGGTGGGGTTCGGGCCGACCGCGAGCGCGCCGCGGGCGGGATGGTCGGCCGCGACGATGAACAGGCGGCCGTCGGCGGACAGCACGTCGCGCCGGCGGCGGGCGGTGAGGGAGGCGCGGATCACCTCGGGTGCCGTGGCACGCAGATCGCGCAGGCGGACGAAGTCGTCCGCGGTGAGGAACCGGGTCATCGGGATGCTCCCGCCCCGACGATCGCTGCCACCTCGGACTCCGTCGGCATCGCCGTGGAGCATTCCAGGCGCGAGGCGACGATGGCTCCGGCGACGTTCGCGAACCTCAGGAGCCGCTCCAGGTCCCAGCCCGCGAGCAGCCCGTGGCACAGGGCGCCGCCGAACGCGTCACCCGCGCCGAGGCCGTTGACGACGTCCACGTGATGCGGGGGCACCACGACGGACTCCTCGCGGGTCTTCGCCAGCACCCCCTTCGGGCCCTGCTTGACGATCGCGAGCTCAACGCCGCGCTCGAGCAGGGCGTCGGCGGCTCGCTCCGGCTCCGACTCGCCGACCGCGACCTCGCACTCCTCGCGGTTGCCCACGGCGACGGTGGCGTGCTCCAGGGCACGGGTCATCTGAGCGTGCGCGTCGGCCGGGCCGGCCCAGAACATCGGACGGTAGTCCAGGTCGAAGACGGTGTGGCCGACCGTGCGCGCCTGCAGCGCGGCATGATGAGCGGCACGACTCGGCTCCTGGCTCAGCCCGGTCGCGGTGATCCACAGGATGCGGGCGGCGCGGACGGCGTCGAGGTCGAGGTCCGCCGGCGGCACGTTGAGGTCCGGCGCCTTCGGCTCGCGGTAGAAGTACAGCGGGAAGTCGTCCGGCGGGAAGATCTCGCAGAACGTCACCGGCGTCTTGAGGGTGTCGTCGACCGCGACGAAGCGGTTGTCGACACCCAGCCGCTCGAGCTCGGCGAGCAGATAGCGTCCGAACGGGTCGTCCCCGACGCGCGAGATCAACGCGACGTGCCGGCCGTGGCGGGCCGCGGCGACGCTCACGTTGGCGGCGCTGCCCCCGAGGAACTTGCCGAACGTCTGGACCTCTTCGAGCCCGACGCCCGACTGGAGGGGGTAGATGTCCACGCCCAGGCGCCCGAACGCCAGCACGTCGAAGGGAGGAGTGTTCTGGGTCATACCCCGCTGTACAACTCTCTGCGGCGCCCTCGGGCCGCCTCGGCGGACTCTTTGTCCTGACAATAGCACAACGCCTCCGGAAAGCGACACACCCGCGCTGGGCGTATGACAAATGCGTAGCGATGTATCATTGTCGGGACATTATGCTGTCGGGACTTGGAGTGGATGATGGCAGACGACGTGGTCAGGCTCGACGACTTCCTCTCGAGCATGGACCGCACCGGCCCCGTGCCGCTGTACTTCCAGGTCTCGAGCGCGATCGAGAAGGCGATCCGGTCCGGTGAGATCCCGCCGGGAGCGCGGCTCGAGAACGAGATCGCGATCGGCCAGCGCCTCGGGCTCTCCCGCCCGACGATCCGCCGCGCGATGGAGGAGCTGGTCGACAAGGGGCTCCTCGTGCGCCGGCGCGGCATCGGCACGCAGGTGGTGCAGGGTCAGGTCACGCGGCAGGTGGAGCTGACGAGCCTGTACGAGGATCTCAAGAACTCGCAGCACGAGCCCGGCACCCGGGTGCTCGAACACGACACGCGCGCCGCCGACCCCGCGACGGCGGACGCGCTGAGCGTGCCGGTCGGATCCGACATCGTCTACCTCCGGCGGCAGCGTTCCACCGACGGCGTGCCCGTCGCCGTGCTCACCAACTACCTGCCCCTGGACTTCGCCGACATCACCACCGAGCAGCTCCAGCAGAAGGGGCTCTACGAGATCATGCGGGCGCGGGGCGTGACCATCCGCGTGGCCAACCAGAAGATCGGCGCCCGGCGGGCGCACGGCGATGAGGCGGGACTGCTCGACATCGACAAGGGCGGGCCGGTGCTCACGATGGAGCGTGTGGCCTTCGACGCCTCGGGCCGCGCGGTGGAGTTCGGCCACCACTGCTACCGGCCCGACATGTACAGCTTCCAGACGACGCTCGTGGCCAGGTAGGACGAGCGGGACGTATGCCGCAGGCCCGCGCCCGCGGCATCCGTCCGGTCACCTCGTTCAGCGCAGCGCGCGGTGCCCCTTGTACTCGGGCGACCACTGGCCGAGCGCCTTGCCCTTGGCCGTGCCGTTGATCGCCGACTGCGTCTCGGCGAACGTGAGCGTCGCGTGGGCGGCAGCATCGGACATCTGCTCGAGCAGCGTGTCGCTGATGTTGGCGTAGATGTCGCAGGCCTGGTGGTAGCACGGGTCGAACGCGACCCCCGCGGTGCCTCCGTACAACTCCACCTGCGCCGCCGACTTGAGGTCCTCGGCGCCCGAGAACAGGCCACCGGCCGGGATCCCGGCGCCGATGAAGGCGAAGTAGTCGCTGCGCCCGTCGAACGCCGTCGGCTCCGTGTCGAGATCACGCGCGTCGAACCAGTCCTCGAACACGCTCTCGACGATGTCGGATCCGTTGGGGCCTGTCGTGCCGAACCCATCGCCGTCGCCGTCGTAGATGAACCGGCCGCCGTTCGGCGACCCGAGCATGTCGAAATTGAGGTTGACGGCGTGCTGCTTGATCTCGGCCTTGCTCAGCTGCGACACGTAGTGGTTCGAGCCCTGGAGGCCGTCCTCCTCGCCGCCCCAGAACGCGAAGCGGATCCGGTTCTCGGTGTCGATGCCGAGCGCATCGATCTGGAGGGCCATCTCCATCAGCGCCGCGATGCCCGAGCCGTTGTCGTTGATGCCCGGTCCCTCGGGCACGGAGTCGAGGTGCGCGCCCACGATGACCGTGCGATCGGTGCGCCCGGTCGGAGTGTCGGCCAGCAGGTTCGAGGTCTGGATCGTGGTCTCGGTGGTCACGACGTTGATCTCCATGACCAGCCCGCTCGTGGCGACCAGCGCTGCCCCGAGGTCGAACGAGGTGCTCACGACCGGCACGGGGTCGGCGGTCCAGTCCGCCGTGCTGAGGGTGCCGCCGAAGACGCCGAACCGGTCGTCGTTGGGGTTCTCGTTGCCCTGGTTGAACATGATGACGCCCACGGCGCCGGCGGCCACGGCGTTGACCGCCTTGACACTGAAGTCGCACGAGCCGCGCTGCAGGAGGGCGATCGAGCCGGCGACGAAGTTCGCGAAGTCGGCGCTCTCGCAGCCGCTGGTCGACGCCCGGTCGCCGCCGAGGTTCACGTCGACCGCCTGGACGGCGGCTTCCACCGTGCCGTCGCCCGAGTACTCGAACGGGTAGAACTCATCGATGAAGTCGTACGAGACGTCCGCCGGTGCGGTCTGCGTGAGCGTCGAGCCCTCGTAGTCGACCACGGTGTACTCGAAGGGCTGGACCGTCGTGAGATAGCCGGCCGCCTCGAGGGTCGTCTTGACGTATGCGAGCGACGCGTCGTACCCGCTGGTGCCGGCTGCGCGGTTGCCGCCATTGGCATCCGCGATGCTCTGCAGCGCCGCCAGGTGGGACTTCAGCCCGTCGATGGTGATGGCGTCGGTCAGGGCCGTCGTGTCGATCACGGGGGCCGCCGTCGCGGGTGCGCCGACCGCGGCGACCGTCAGGCCGCCGGCGACGAGAGCGGACACGGCGATCGTGGCGCCGCGCCTGGTTCGATGGTTCACTGCTGCTCCTAGGGTCTCGGGAGAGTGATGTTCCGACGTCGGGAGACGCCTGAGCGGGAACCTACTCGCCGCCGACCCCCGGGGGAAGAGCGGTGCCGCGCGCAGCGGGGGCGCCCGGCCGGCGAGCTCAGAGGGAGGTCTCGGAGTGATCGCTCGCGCGCGTCGCCGCGCCGAGCGCCTCGCGGGCCGCGGCGATCGCCGCATCGGTCGCGGAGTAGCCGTGCTCAGGTCCGGGGAACACGCCGCCGCGCACCTCCCGCGCGTACGCCGCCACGCCGGCGACCATGTCGGGCCCGATGGCGCCGTAGCGCTTGACGAAGGCGGCCGTCTTCCCCTCGGTGATGCCGAGCAGATCGTGGATGACGAGCACCTGGCCGTCGGCCGGCCCGGCGCCGATCCCGATCACCGGGATCCGCAGGGCCGGCAGCACGACGGCGGCGACGTCGGCGGGCACCGCCTCGATGACGAGCACCGCGGCTCCGGCCTCCTGGACGTCCAACGCCTCCCGCACGATGCGCGCCGCCGACTCCGCGGTGCGTCCCTGCGCGCGCAGCCCGCCGAGCGCCACGGCCGTCTGCGGGGTGAGCCCGACATGGGCGACCACGGGGATGCCCGCGTCGGCGATCGCCCGGATGCGGCTCAGCCGCGCCTCGCCGCCCCCCTCGAGCTTGACCGCGTCGGCGCCGGCCTCCTTGACGAAGCGCACCGCCGTGGTCACGGCCTGCTCGTCGGACACTTCCGTCGAGCCGAAGGGCAGATCGCACACGACGAACGCGGAGCGCACGCCGCGACGCACCGCGCCCGCGAGCACCAGCATCTCGTCGACGGTCACCGACACCGTGGAGTCGTGGCCGAGCACGACCTGCGCCCCGGAGTCGCCCACCAGCACCATGTCGACCTCGGCCTGCTCGGCGGTCCGCGCGGTCGGGAAGTCGTAGGCCGTGACCATGACGATCGGCTCGCGGCGTGCCTTCATCTCGTTGAGCCGCTGCAGCGTCACCGGGGCGCGCATCATGAACCTCCAGGAGCCGGGACGCCGCGGGGAGCGACGACGGTGTTGTCGATGAGTCGCGTGGCCCCCACGCGGCCCGCGACGGCCACGAGGACGGGGCCGCCCACGTGCGCGATCGGCGCGAAGGTGCCGGGGTCGACGAGCGCGACGTAGTCGGGACGGATTCCGGATGCCTCGAGCACGGCCTGCGCCCGCGACCGCAGAGCCTCGGCGTCCGTGACGCCCGCGGCCGCGGCATCCGTCACCTCCTGCAGGGCGCGCGGGATCGCCAGCGCCCGCGCGCGCTCTTCGGGCGAGAGACGGGTGTTGCGGCTCGATCGGGCAAGACCGTCGTGATCGCGCGACGTCGGGCACACCACCAGCGACACGGGGATGCCGAGGTCGGCGACGAGGCGGCGGATGACGGCGACCTGCTGGGCGTCCTTCGCGCCGAAGTAGGCGCGGTCGGGCAGCGCTGCCAGCAGCAGCTTGGTGACGACCGTCGCGACGCCGTCGAAGTGCGAGCGACCGCGCTGCGCCCCTTCGAGCGTCTCGGCGATCGGGCCGGTGACGCTGACGGTGGTGGCGAAGCCGGGCGGATACACCTCCGCGGCGTCGGGGGCGAACACCACATCGACACCCTCGGTTTCGGCGAGGGCGAGATCGGCCTCCTCGGTGCGCGGGTAAGCCGCCAGGTCGGTCTGCTCGTCGAACTGCGCCGGGTTGACGAAGATCGACATCACCACGGTGTCATCGGCGGATCTCGCCGCGCGCAGCAGCGTCGCGTGGCCCTCGTGCAGCGCTCCCATGGTCGGGACGAGCCCGATGCTCCCGTCGCGCCTTCCGCGCAGCGCGTCGCGGAGATCGGCCACCGTGCGCACGACGATCATGACGTCGCCCCTCGCAGCTCGCGCGCGGCAAGGTCCCTCGTCGCGGCGGTGAGCGCATCGAACAGCTCCGAGCGGGCGGGCAGCCTGTCGTGCACGGCCTCCCGCTGGCGGGACACGGTGCCCTCGTCGCCGCGGGCGATGGGCCCGGTGAGCGCGGCCGCGCCGTGAGATCGCCAGTTGTCCAGCGCGGCCTGCGCCAGCGGCACGAGGGCGTCGCGCGGAACGCCGGCTGTCGCGGCCACCTCCTCGGCGAACACCTCGAGGGTGACGAGGAAATTCGACGCGATCGAGGCGGCCGCGTGGTACGCGGCGCGGTCGGCGTCGGCGATCTCGAACGCCGTCATGCCGATCGCCTCGGCGATCGCCCGCGCCCGCTCGAGCGCATGGGGCGTGGATCCTGCGACCGCCGCGGGGACGCCGGCGAACGAGGTCTCCCCCGCCACGGTCATGAGGGGGTGGATGCCGAGAGCCTCGTGCGGCGCCAGCGGCTCGAGGGTCGTGGCCCCGGAGAAGTGCCCGACGAGCCGTCCGGGTGCGACCAGCGCGGCCGCGGCGGCGATCTCGGCGTCCGGGACCGCCAGGAGCACGATGTCGGCCTCCGCCGCCGTCGCGCCACGGCCGAGGGGGCCGGTCACCTCGACGTCCGCCCCGCGCAACGCCGCCGCGACCGCACGGCCGACGCGTCCGTCGCCGATGACCGCGACGGCGCCGAGGCCGCCGGGGCGCGCGCGATCGGGGTCGAGGTCGGGCATCGTCGTCGTCTCCCGTCGTGCGGCGTCTGGATCGCGTTCCAAACTACCCCCGCGCGCACACCCCTCACGCCCGGCCGAGCGGCACCCTACGTCTGCGGCGACGTCTGGTACGCGATGCGGACCTTGCCGATCTCCCCGTCGAACGCGAACGGCATCCGGTCGGCGTACGCCCTCGACACGGCGCCGCCGTACGCGCGCCCGATGTCGAGGCAGTCGTTCGCGGAGAAGAGCAGTGGGGCACTGATCGGGACCACGCCCGAGGCCACCGCTTCGCCGTCGACGCGCAGCGTCACCGAGAGAGGCCCTCCGGGCCTGGCCTCGACGTACGTCGTCTCGACCTCGATCGTCACGTCGCCGGCCGATACCGGTGCCGACGTGGCGATGGTGGTGCGCTGCACGAGGAACAGGTTGTACTCGAACGTCAGCACGCCGTCCGCGAAGAAGCAGGTGAGTCCGCCGCCCGCGCCGCCGAGCTTGTAGAGCACGCCGTTCGCCCGATCGGGCACCGACGCCTGGATCGTGACGATGTTGGGTGTGTTGCCGAGCGCCGGCGCACAGAACTCGGGCACGCGCACGGTGTCACCCGACATCTCCCACGAGGTGTAGGGCACGGTGATGCGGAACTCCGGGTGGTAGACCGGCACCCAGAGCCCGGCACCGACCGGGAGGACCTCGTTCCTGGCCGCCTCCATGGCGAAGAGCTCCTTGAGCTCGGCGAGCTTCTCGGGATGCTCGGCCGCGAGGTCGCGAGCCTGGCTCCAGTCCTCGTCGAGGTGATACAGCTCCCACGCGTCGTGGTCGGGTGTCCAGGCGGCGATACCGGGAGGGACGCCCGGCACCCACGGCAGCCGCGGGCCGGTCGCCGACGCGATCCATCCGTCGGAGTAGATCGAGCGGCTTCCCATGATCTCGAAATACTGCGTGCGGCGGCGGCCCTCGGCGGACGCATCGTCCACGGCATACGCGAAGCTGATCCCGTCGACCGGATCCTGGTGGATGCCGTTGACCGACTCGGGATGCGAGATGCCGAGGATCTCGTAGAGGGTCGGGGCCAGGTCGATGACGTGGTGGAACTGCGTGCGGGGCACCGGGTCGTGCTCGACACGGCCGGGCCACCTCAGGAACATCGGGTTGCGCGTGCCGCCGAGGTGCGAGGCCTGCAGCTTCATGCCCTGGTAGGGACTGGAGCCTGCCCACGCCCACGCGGCGTGGTACTGGTTGTCGGTCGCCGGCGTGCCGAGGGCGTCCAGCCCGCCGAGCTCATCGAGTGCGGCGAGGTGCTGCTCGATCGTCGTGGGGATCATGTTCTGCGCGAGAAGCTCGCTGATCGTGCCGTTCTGCCCCTCGCCGGATGAGCCGTTGTCTCCCCAGATGTAGACGACGAGCGTGTTGTCGCCGTAGCCGAGGTCCTCCAGCGCGTCGATAACGCGGCCCGCCTGAACGTCGGCGTGCTCGCCGAAGCCGGCGCACACCTCCATCAGGCGCGCCTGGAAGGGCTTCTGATGATCGGGGATGTCATCCCAGCTCTGCAGGCTCTCCGGACGAGGGGTGAGCACCGCGTCGTCCGGCACCCAGCCGGCCGCCTTCGCGCCCTCCAGCGCCCGTTCGCGGTAGACGTCCCACCCGTCGTCGAATGCGCCGCGGTACTTGTCGGACCACTCCTTCATGACGTGGTGCGGGCCGTGGATCGCCCCCGTCGCCCAATACATGAAGAACGGCTTGTCGGGCGTGAGCGCCTTGTGGTCGCGCAGCCACCCGATCGCATCGTCGGCGATGTCCTCACTGAGGTGGTAGCCCTCCTCCGGCGTGCGGGGAGGCAGCACCGACGTCGTGTTGCGCACGAGGTTGGGCTCGTACTGCGAGGCCTCTCCGGCGAGGAAGCCGTAGAAGTACTCGAAGCCGTATCCCGTGGGCCACCGGTCGTACGGGCCGGCGACGGTGGTCTCCTCGGCCGGGGTGTTGTGCCACTTGCCCCACGCACCCGTCGAGTAGCCGTAGTTGCGCAGCACCTCGGCGATCGTCGCGCTGCTCTTGGGGATGTGCCCCGAGTAGCCGTCCCAGTCGTTCGCGAGCTCGGCGATCTGACCCGACCCCACGCGGTGGTGGTTGCGGCCCGTGAGCAGCGACGCGCGCGTGGGCGAGCACATCGCCGTCGTGTGGAACCTGTTGAAGCCGACCCCTTCGCGGCGGATCCGGTCGAGGGTCGGCGTGGCCACGGCCCCGCCGAGGGGCTCGGGCAGGGCAGGTCCGGCGTCGTCGATGAGGATCACCAGGATGTTCGGTGCGTCCTCGCCGAGATGACGCGAGGGCGGCAGCGGCGAGTACGTGGACTCCGCCAGCGTGCGCCCCGCGACGCTTCCCGACGTCTTGGGCGGGAAGGGCAGCGTCCTGGCCGGCGGGAGGGGCGCGCCCACGATCGTCCGGTTCTCTTGCGTCATCGTCTTCTCCTGTCACGGCGCAGTCATCCCGCTCGACCGGCGCGCTGACGGGCAGCCGGCCGAGACCCCCGCGTCACGGTATCGAGCGGCATTCCGCCCCCACATCACTCGGATCGCGTGAAGCCGATGGCGAAAGGGGCGCAGGCACCTGGTTCACATGATCTGCATGGTGCGCGCGATCGGCGCACATTGTGCACTTGGTCCAGTTGTCCGGGTTTCGGAGCGGAGGCGGGCAGGTGGACGATGTCGAACGGCTGCGACGCTTCTGCGTCGACGACCCGGCGCTGGAGAGCGAATCCGGGGCTCCATGGTGGTCGGGAGCGCTCGGCACCCGCACCGTGGCGCTCGTGCGGATGGGGGCGCTCATCGCGACCGACGCACCCGCCGCGTCCATCCGCTCCGCAGTCGACGACGCGGTGGCGGCGGGGGTCACGCTGCACGAGATCGTGGCGGTGCTCGAGGGGATGGTGAGCGTCGTGGGCCTGCCCCGGGTCGTCGCCGCCGCACCACGGATCGCCGCGGCGCTCGGCTACGGCGACGACCTCGTTCCCGAGCCGGCGCTCTGACCCTGCCGAGTCCGGCGCGCGTCAGCCGCCGAGGAGTCCCAGCGCGCTCGCCCTGTCGACCGCACCGCCGCGCGTGGTGACCCCGAGCTTGCGGTAGATCGACCCGACCTCCGAGCTGACGGTGTTCCGTGAGATGAAGAGGCGCTGCCCGATCTCGGCGATCGTCAGGTGCGTCTGCAGATACGGCAGGAGCCGCAGCTCGGCCGGCGTCAGGGGAACGGATCCGCCTGCGGCGGGCTCCGCCGCGAGCGCACTGCGCAGCTCCGCCACCTGCGCCGAGACCACGCCGACGTCCGGTCGCCTGCGCAGCAGGTCGTCGATCTCCTTGACGAGGTGCCACGCCGCTGACCGGTCCCCGATCGCGACGTGGGCTTTCGCGAGCTGGACGCGTGCGCGGATCGAGAGGTACGGAAGCAGGTACGTGCACCCGATGCGCGCCCGCATGCCGCGGGAGAGCAGCCGCGCCCCCTCGTCGCGCTCGCCGTCGTGGATGGCCACGCGGGCCGCGACGGCCAGCGCCAGCGCGGTGGTCGGGTAGCCGTCCATGTGACTGGCGTCGATGGCGCCGACGCCGCGTTGCGCGTGATCCCGGGCGACTCCCCAGCGCCCGGCGTCGATCGCCAGCAGTGCGAGCTCCGGCTCGCTGAGGATCACGGTGTCGGGGTTGCCGGCCAGCGTGGCGACCTCGACGGCCTCGTCGAACGCGTCCTCCGCCCCCGCGAGGTCGCCGACGAGCAGGCGGGCCGATCCCCACAGGTGAAGGGCCTGATCGCGCCAGGGACTGGTCGTCGGCTCGTGCTGCACGGCGTAGGCGGCATCCGCCACGACCCGCTCGTGCCCGCGCTCGCACATCGCGGCACGCACCATGGCACGCGCGGACTCGAACGCCACGCGGTCGCCCTCGGGGAGGGAGTCCAGATCGAAGGCGTCGAGGATGCGCGCCCAGCGTTCGCCGGCGGACACTTCGCCGAGGAGGACCGCCGTCCACGTCATCGTCACCACGAGCGGCGGGTAGCTGCGGACCAGACTGTCGCCGAGCTCCGACAGCCACCGGCGGACCGTGGAGACCTGCCCCATCTGGTACATCGGCAGGCCGAGTTCGGCGATGCGTCCGGCCGCGCTCTCGATCTCGCCGGCGAGCAGCAGGTGCTCCACGGCCTGGACGGGCATGCGATGCTCCTCGTGCCAGGCGGCGGCCCGGCGGTGCAGCTCGGCGACGGCCACCGCGCCCTCGGCGCGCTCGAGCTCGGTCTCGAGGAATTCGCGGAACAGGGCGTGGAAGCGGAACCACCCGCGGTGCCGGTCCATCCCGACGAGGAAGAGGTTGGCGTCCTCGAGGTCGCGCAGCCGTGCGCGTGCGTCCTCGATGCCGAGCACGGCGTTGCACGAGGCCGTCGAGAGCTGTTCGAGCACGGCAGCCCGGCGTAGGAAGACCTGCGTGTCTTCGGGAAGGCGCGCGACGCACTCCCGATAGAGATAGTCCGCGACGAAGCGGTCGTCGCCGGTGATGGATGCCGCGTCGCCGCCCGACCGCGCCACCAGGGCGCACAGGAACAGGCCCGTCGGCCAGCCCTCGCAGCGCTCGACGATGGTGTGCAGGTCGGCGTCGTCGACGCCCGCCGCTCCGGCGTGCTCGAACACGGCGCGCGCGGCGGCGTGGTCCAGCGACAGGTCCGCCGCGGTGATCTCCCAGGCGTCGCCGGCCGCGCGGAGGCGTCCGATCAGCGACGGCTCCCGCCTGCTGGCGAGCACGACCTGGGATCCCGCGGGCACGCGCGCCAGGAGCACCTCCATCGCATCCTGGCAGTCGGGAGAGTTCGCCCAGTGCAGGTCGTCCACGAACAGGACGAAGGCGCTCGGCGCGCCCGCGAGCGCGCCGGCCAGCAGCGGTGCGGAGCGGCCCAGCGCCGCGGTGCCGACACCGCGCATCTCGGAGACGACGGATGCCGCGCCCGGTGAGAACGACGCCGATGCCGACGCGATCACCGACAGCAGCGACGCCGGGTCGACATCGGTGCGGTCCAGCGAGACCCAGGCCACGTGGCGGTCGTCGGATGCCGCCCACTCCGCCAGGAGCGTGGACTTGCCGTAGCCGGCGGGGGCGGTGACCGAGACGACGCGGGCACCGCTCGCGCGAGCACGCTCGATCAGGCCGCGCCGGCTGACCGCACCCGGGCGAGCAGGTGGCGGCTGGGTCTTGCTGCGCAGAAGCACAGCCTGCAGGTCAGGGCCCCCCAGCCCGGACTCACGGAGAATCTCCGTCACGTCGGTGATCCTACGGGCCCGCGAACCATGCCACAAACACGCCGGTCACACGAGCGAATGCACCGATTGCGAAAGACCTCCCCGTCCCCGCCCTCGCGTCCCCGCCCCTCCCAGGATATCGGCGGGTGCGGGGCTTGCGGCAAGGCCCCCACGGCGGCGCATACTGTCGGTCGCGACGCGCTGCCTCCGCCACCCCTCCGCACCTCAGCGTCGCGCAGCAGCCAGGAGTCGATGCCGTGAACACCACCCGGACCAGCCCTTTCCTCCTTCCCGAACGTCTCGCCGCCAAGACCGACCCTGTGCTCATCGGCGACGACGAACGCCACTTCGCCGCGATCACCGAGAGCATCGCCCAGTCCGTCGCCGCCATCGAGGAGCGCCTGGACGCGCTCCGTCGTCTGCCCGGCGGACATGGGCAGGCGGCGCTCGAACGCGACCTCGAGATCCATCGCCTGTCCGCACGACTGCGCACGCTGCGCCGTTTCACGATCGACGCGTGCCTGGGGCGCATGGTTCCCGCTGACGGGCCGGAGCCGGCGTACATCGGGCGGTTCGGACTCACCGATCCCGCGGGCCGGCGCCTCCTGGTCGACTGGCGGACGCCGGCGGCCGAGCCGTTCTTCGCCGCGACCCATGCGCGACCGATGGGCCTTGCGAGCCGCCGCCGGTACCGGTGGACGGGCCGCCGGGTGACCGACTACTGGGATGAGGTCTTCACCGCGGAGGGATTCGCGCACAGCGCGGCCCTCGATGATCAGTCCGCGTTCATCGCCAGCCTGGGCGCGAGCCGTTCGCCGCGCATGCGGGACGTGCTCGGCACGATCCAGGCCGACCAGGACGCGATCATCCGCGCCGGCTCGCGCGGCAGCCTCGTCGTCGACGGCGGGCCCGGTACGGGCAAGACCGTCGTCGCACTGCACCGGGCCGCCTACCTCGTGTACTCCGACCCGCACCTGGGCGGCGGGCGCGGCGGCGTCCTCTTCGTCGGCCCCAGCCCCGCGTACCTCTCCTATGTCGAAGACGTCCTCCCCGGCCTCGGCGAGGAGAGCGTGCGAACCTGCACGGTGCGCGACCTCGTGGCCGAGGGGGCAGCGGCCCCGCCCGAGGCCGACCCGCGCGTCGCCCGCCTGAAGGCCGACGCGCGCATGATCGACGCGATCGAGCCCGCCGTGCGCCTCTACGAGGAGCCGCCCACCAAGGGCCTGCTCGTCGAGACGCCGTGGGCGGAGCTGCGGCTCGCTCCCGACGACTGGGCGGAGGCGTTCGCATCCGCCGAGCCCGGCGTGCCGCACAACGAGGCGCGCGACCAGGTCTGGGAGACGGTGCTCGACATCCTCACCGACCAGGTCGACGGCGAGGAGGTGCCGCTGCATCAGCTGCGACGGGCACTCGCACGCCACGACGACCTGACCAGCGCCTTCGCGCGCGCGTGGCCGCTCGTGGAGGCATCCGTCGTCGTCTCCGACCTGTGGACGGTGCCCGCCTACCTGCGCCGGTGCGCACCGTGGCTCACCCCCGAGGAGGTCCACCTCCTGCAGCGCGCGGAGCCGGCCGCGTGGACGGCATCGGACCTGCCACTGCTGGATGCCGCGCGGCGGCGCCTCGGCGACCCGGACGCATCCCGCCGACGGCGACGGCGCGAGGCGAGGCTCGCGCAGGAGCGCGAGTACATGGCGCAGGTCGTCGAGCGGCTGAAGGAGGCCGGCGACGAGCTGATGCAGTGGCTGGACGGGGACGACCTGCGCAACAGCCTCGTCGACGAGTCCGTGCTCGACGCGGTCGATCCCGACGTGCTGGCAGGCCCGTTCGCGCACATCGTCGTCGACGAAGCGCAGGAGCTCACCGATGCGGAATGGCGGATGCTGCTGGCCCGCTGCCCGTCGCGCAGCTTCACCGTCGTCGGCGACCGCGCGCAGGCACGCCACGGCTTCCACGAGTCCTGGCAGGAGCGTCTGCGGCGCGTCGGGCTGACCGAGGTGTCGATCGCGTCGCTCACGATCAACTACCGCACGCCGAGCGAGGTGATGGCCGAGGCCGAGCCGGTGATCCGCGCAGCCGTCCCGGACGCCAACGTGCCGACGTCGATCCGGTCGAGCGGCATCCCGGTGCTGCGCGCGCCGGTGTCGCGGCGCGACGCGATCGTCGGGGAGTGGCTGGCCACCCACCCCGACGGCACGGCCGCGGTGATCGGCGACGCCGCATTCCCGCCGCAGGATCGCGTGCGATCGCTCACCGCCGAGGGGGCGAAGGGCCTCGAGTTCGACCTCGTGGTGATGGTCGCGCCGTCGACCTGGGGGGTCGGCGTCGAGGGCGCCGTCGACCGCTACGTCGCCATGACGCGCGCGACCGGCCGCCTGGCGGTGCTGGAGGAGTGACGGGGCGCCGGCCGTCGGGGCAGCGTCAGGTCGCCTCGTCCCACCACCGCAGCACGCGGGTGCCGATCAGGGTGAGCCAGCGCGACGGCTCGCCCTCGGCGACGTCAACGGAGAACCAGGTGCGACCAGGCAGCGGTGTCGTCTGCAGCCACGTGCCATCGGGCTGACGCGCCGCCCGCACGAGGGCGACCGCGTCGGCCAGCCTCGGGTCGGGCCGGCCGCCCTCGAGCAGCGCGACCTCGCGGAAGTGGTCGAGCGCCGCCAGGGCGCTGTAGCGGTGGCGGTTCGGGTACACGAATCGGCTGACGAAGTCGCCGACGACCTCGCCGGTCGACGCACGGAGCATGAGGCGCCGGGACAGCAAATACTCCTCGCCGCCGTGGCGGGCGTCGCGCATGCCGGCGTCGCCGGTGATCCGCTCGTAAGCGAGGATGCCGCGGGCGGCGTTCAGCGTCGAGTGGAACGAGGAGCGCACCGAGTCGCCCTCTTCGGCCTCGCAGTTCCAGCCGCCGTCGGCCAGGCGATGCTCCGGGAACCAGGCGACGAGCCGGGAGACGTCCGCTCCGAGCCACGCACCGGCGGCCAGCGTGTAGGAGTTGATGCAGACGTCGACCTCGCCGCCCCAGTACGGCAGGTCCTCGTACTCCCAGCGGCTGTTGACCGCCAGCTTCTCCGCGGTTCCGGCGAGCGCCCGGGCGTCCAGGCCCCACTCGCGCAGGTCCTTCAGCACCCACGTGGTGGCCGTCCAGGGCTGGCCCGGCTCGTCGGCCTCGGCGCTTCCGAAGAAGCCCGCCGGGAAGAACGCCCCTCCCGCCCATTGGCCGTCGTCGCCCTGCAGCGCCAGCAGCCGCGCGCCGAAGCCCTCGGTCGCCACGCGCGACCGCGTCGCCTGCCACACCTCCGGCGGGGCGCCGGCGAGGTCGCGCTCGACCTGCCAGCGCAGGGCGGGGTCGGAATCGAGGAGCCACTCGAGCACGCGCTGATCCGTGGTCATGACGGCAGAGTACCCACGCGGTCCGACGTTCACCGGGCTGCGGCATCGGTCCGCTGCGGCGGGTCGCACCTCCCGCGGTCGCGGGGCGAGAAGAATCGGCAGATGCCCATCGTCGACAACGGCGTGTACGTCGCCGGGAAGCGGATCCGGAATCCGTCGAGCCTCAGCGAGACCTTCGAGTACACGCGCGAACACCACGGGATGGCGTGGATCGGGCTGTTCCGCCCCTCTCCCGAAGAGATCGCGCAGGTCGCCGACGAGTTCGGGCTGCACCGTCTCGCCGTCGAGGACGCGCTCACCGGGCATCAGCGCTCCAAGCTCGAACGCTACGGCGACATCCTGTTCATCGTCCTCCGGCCCGCCCGGTACGTCGACGAGACCGAGAGCGTGGAGTTCGGCGAGCTGCACGTCTTCGTCGGGCCCGACTTCATCGTGACGATCCGCCACGCCGAGTCCCCCGACCTGGCCCGCGTCCGCCATCGCATGGAAGGCGAGCCCGAGCTTCTGGCCCGGGGGCCGGAGGCCGTGCTGTACGCGATCCTCGACGAGGTCGTCGACGAGTACACGCCCGTCATCGACGGCGTCGAGAACGACATCGACGAGATCGAGGACGCGCTGTTCGAGAACGGCGCCGTCACGCTCTCCAAGCGCATCTACGACCTCTCGCGCGAGGTGATCCTCCTGCAGCGGGCCGTCGCGCCGCTCGCCGACATGCTCGAGGCGCTCCAGCGCGGCGCCCCGAAGTACGAGGTCGACGTGGAGCTGCAGCGGGCCCTCCGCGACGTCCACGACCACGCGCTGCGGATCGTCGACAAGACGGTGGCCTTCCGCTCGATCCTCGACAACGCGCTCACCGTCAACGCGACGATCGTCACGCAGCGCCAGACGGACACCGCACTCATGCAGAACGAGCAGGTGAAGAAGATCTCCGGGTGGGCGGCGATCCTCTTCGGCCCCACGCTCGTGGGGACCATCTACGGCATGAACTTCGAGTACATGCCCGAGCTGGCGTGGCCGCTCGGCTACCCGATGGCCCTCGGTCTGATGGCCGCGACGAGCATCACGCTGTACTGGGTGTTCCGCCGGCGGCACTGGCTCTGAGCCCGAGCGGACGACGCTCGAACGAACAGGGGCGGGCCGACCTGACGTCGACCCGCCCCACTGCCCCGCGTGGGCCGGCGGCTCAGCCGCCGGCCGTCGCGTTCTCGTACGCCCGCATCGCGGCGGACTGCGCGTCGGCGAGCGCCTCTTCGGGCGTCTTGTCGCCGAGCAGCGCCGCGGTGACGGCGTTGTTCAGCTCGTTCTGGATGTCCTGCCCGGCGGGCGAGGAGCCGAACGACCGACCGTAGTCGAGCACCTCGTAGTAGGTGGCGATGGTCTGGTCGAAGCCGGCGTTGCCCGTCTCGACGACGTACTCGTCGCGGATCGCCTGGTCGGGGCCCGGCGCGCCGGTGAACAGCCCGGTGTTGATGCCGCCGTCCTCCTCGCGCGTCGCGGCGCGCGCCTCGCCGGCGGCCGCCCAGGCGTCCTCGCTGGTGAGGCTGATCATCCACGCGCAGGCCGCGGCGGCGTTCTCCGCACCGGCGGGGATGACGAAGGCCTGGCCGCCTGTGACCGAGAAGGGCTCGCCGTCGCTGTTCTTGAACGGCACCGCCTCGATCTGGATCTCGTCGACGTACGGCGACAGCACGTTCGGGTACCACTGCGCGTTCACCTGCGCGCCGACCTGGTCGGCGACGAACTGGTTGTTGTCTCCGAACGTGTCGAACGAGTCGGTGAAGCTCTTCACCGATGCGTAACCGCCCTGCGCGTCGTTGATCTGCTTGAGCATGTCGATGCCCGCGATGTTGCTCGGGTCGTCGAGCGTCGGCGCACCCTCCTCATCGGTGAGCTGGCCGCCCATGCCGAGGACCCACAGCGGCGCCTGGCCCGTCGAGACCGGGTCGAAGCCCAGGCGCGTCGGCACTCCGCCGGACTCCTGGTACATCTTCTCGATCGCGCCGAGGAGGGCGTCGGGGTTCGACGTGTCGATGTCCTCGCTGGTGACACCGGCCTCGTCCATCACGCGCTTGTTCAGGATGATCGCCGGCGGCTGGTAGAACTGCGGCACGGCCCAGATCGCGTCGTCGTAGCGGACGTCGTCGACCACGAAGGGGTACCAGTAGTCGTCGGGGGTGACCCCCTGCGCCTCGAAGCACGCGTCGAGCGGGACGATGAGACCCTGCGCGGCGTACTGGGTGACGTACCGCCGGTCCATCTGCACGACGTCGGGGACGTCGCCGCCCGCGATGCGCGTGGTGAACTTCTGCGCGTCGAACGCTGTGGCGTCGAGGTCGACCTCGACGTCCGGGAGCTGCTCCTCCGCGTAGTCCAGCCGGGACTGCCCGACGTCGTCGGCGTTCTCGAAGCCCCACGCCGAGAGGGCGCCGGTCGGCTCGGCCTCGAAGTCGACGTCGCCGTCGGTGACTCCGCCGCCGTTGCCGCCGCCGCCGCAGCCGGCGAGGAGGACAGCGGATGCCGCGATGGCGGCCATTCCGATCATGCGCTTGCGCATCTGTTTCCCTTTCGCGTTCGTGATGTGTGGTTGTGGAATCGAGGTCAGCGTCGGAGAGGCATCCGTCATCCCTTCCTGCCCTGCGTCGCCACGCCCTCGATGAAGTACCGCTGGCCGAAGGCGAACAGGATGAGCATCGGGAGCGTGACCAGCAGCGACGCCACCATCACGTACTGGTAGTCGCCCTGGCCGCCGGCGGTGGGGCTGTACTTCGTCATCGCGTAGGCGATGCCCAGGGGCGCGGTGAACTCGTCGACGGATCCGGCGTTGAGGTAGATCAGCGCGGCCTGGAGGTTGTTCCAGCTCGCCTGGAACTCGAACAGGAACACGATGACGAACGACGGGATCGACAGCGGCATCGCGATGCGCCAGAACAGTCCCCAGTAGCTCGCGCCGTCCAGGCGCGCCGCTTCGAACAGCTCCTTGGGCAGGCTCAGGAAGAACTGCCGCTGCAGGAAGATGTAGAAGGCCGAGCCGAAGAGGTTCATGCCCCACAGCGGCACCCACGTGCCGAGGAACCCGGTCTCCTTCCAGATCAGGTAGATCGGGATCATCGTCACCGCGCCCGGGAGCATCATGGTCGCCAGCACCAGGCCGAACAGCAGCCCCCGCAGCGGGAAGCGGAAGTACGCGAAGCCGAACGCGACGATCGAGCTCGAGATCGCCACCGTCCCGGCAGCCAGGAGCGCGATCGCCACGCTGTTGAACATCCAGCTCAGCAGCGGCAGCTGGTTCCACACCTCGACGTAGTTCTCGGGCACGAAGGTCTTCGGGATGAGCGAGTTGTCGAAGACCTCGCCGCGCGGCTTGAAGCTCGCCGCGAGCAGCCAGGCGAACGGGTAGAGGAACAGCAGCGCGAACCCGAGGAGGAGGATCGTCAGCACCACGCGCCCGGCGAGGGTCTTGGGCTGCGAGAGCCCGCGGCGCCAGCGGGAGCGCCTGGGCGGCGGAGCGGCGGCCACCGCGGCTTCGGGGGTGGGCCGGGACACTCCGGGGGTCTGCAGCGACGCCGACATCAGCGGTCTCCCTCGTAGTACACGAAGCGGTTGCCGAACTTCACCTGGATCACCGTGATGATCATGATGATGACGAAGAGCAGCCACGCCATCGCCGCGGCGAACCCGAAGTTGAACTGCCGGAACGCCTGCTGGAAGAGATAGATGGCGTAGAAGAGGGATGCCTCGGGCGAGGCGTTGCTCTGATCGCGCCAGAACAGCAGGTACGCCTGGTCGAAGACCTGGAAGGCGGCGATCGACAGCACGATGATGTTGAAGAACATCGCGCCCGAGATCATCGGCAGCGTGATGGAGAAGAACTTGCGCACGGGGCCGGCACCGTCGAGCGAGGCGACCTCGTACAGCTCGACCGGCACGTTCTTCAACGCCGCGAGGAAGATCACCATCGTGCCGGCGACCGTCCACAGCGTCATGATCACGATGCTCGGTTTCACCCACGCGGGATCGACGAGCCACTGCGGACCCTCGATGCCGAAGATGCGCAGACCCTGGTTGATCGCGCCGGTGTTGCCGTTCAGCAGCAGGAAGAACACCGCCGCGGTGGCGACGGCCGGGGTCATCTTGGGCAGGTAGTACAGCGTCCGGAACGCGCCGGCGCCGCGGCCGACACGGTTGAGCAGCATCGCGAGGATCAGGGCGAAGACGATCTCGAGCGGAACCGCCAGCACCACGTAGAACAGCGTGTTCGCCAGGGAGACACCCACCCGCGGGTCTTCGAACAGGCCGGCGTAGTTGGTGACACCGACCGGGCGGGCCGTGTTGGTGGCGAGGTTGTAGTTGCTGAACGAGATGTAGAGGCTGTAGACCATCGCGCCGGCGGTGAAGATCAGGAACCCGACGATCCACGGCGAGATGAAGAGATAGCCGGCGAGCACCTCTCGCTTGTCGTAGTGCTGCTTGACCTTGACCTTGCGCGGGCGCTCCTTGCGCCGCGCGCGGCCCCGTCCGCCGTCCGCGCTCGAGTCGGTGGCCTCCTTGAGAGCCTCGACGACGGCGTCGTTCTGCGACGTCACGCTCATCGCGGCGCCTCGCTCGCTGGGCGTGCGCGACGCCCGACCTCGCGTCGCGCGGTGAGAAGTGGGCATGGTGCGGCCATGACGCGACGTTAGGCACCACCCCCGGCCGCTCTCCATGGGGTTGCGCGAAGCGCTGCTTCTGTGCATCCCCCGGGGAGGGGGCGCCGGCGGCGCCCCCTCCGGTCCGCGAGATCAGACGGTGAGGAGCACCTTGGTGGCCCGACGCTCGTCCATCGCCCGGTAGCCCTCGGCGGCCTCGTCGAGCGGCAGGGTCAGATCGAAGACCTTGCCCGGGTCGATCCGTCGGTCCCAGATCAGCTGGATCAGCTCGGGCAGGAACCGGCGCACGGGGGCCGGTCCGCCGTGGAGGTGCACCCCCGAGAAGAACAGCTCGAGCCCGTCGAGCGAGACGTCGTGCGAGACGCCGACGTACCCGACGTGGCCGCCCGGGCGGGTCGCGCGGATGGCCTGCATCATCGCCTCCTGCGTGCCCACCGCCTCGATGACGCTGTGCGCGCCGTAGCCGCCGGTGAGCTCCTTGATCTTCGCCACGCCCTCGTCGCCGCGCTCCTCGACGATGTCGGTCGCGCCGAACTCGCGGGCCAGGGCCTGCCGGTCGGCGTGCCGGCTCATCGCGATGATGCGCTGCGCACCGAGCTGCTTGGCGGCGAGGATGCCGAGGAGGCCCACGGCGCCGTCGCCGACGACGGCGACCGTCTTGCCCGGGCCGGCCTCGGCGGCGACCGCGGCGAACCAGCCGGTGCCCAGCACGTCGGAGGCCGCCAGCAGCGATGGGATCAGGTCGGGGTCGGGCTGACCGGGAGTGGCGACGAGGGTGCCGTCGGCCATCGGGATGCGCGCGTACTCGGACTGCGTGCCGATGGCGCCCACCGGGTACGCGTGGATGCACCGCGACTGGTACCCGGCCTGGCAGATCTCGCACGTGTTGTCGGAGGCGAAGAACGAGCCGACGACGAAGTCGCCGACCGTCAGGGTGCGCACGTCTTCGCCGATCTCGGTGACGACGCCGACGTACTCGTGTCCCATCGGCAGGTGGTCGGCCTCGTCGTCGCCGCGGTACGGCCACAGGTCCGACCCGCAGATGCAGGTCGCGGCGAGCTTGATGACGGCGTCGGTGGGCTCCACGATGACAGGATCGTCGCGGTCTTCGACGCGGACGTCGCGGGGTGCGGTCATGATGACGGCGCGCATGAGGTGCTCCTTGTTGTCGGGGTTCGGATGAGGGTGGTCTCGGGGTTCGGAGGCGGTCAGCCGACGGATGCCGCCACCCCCGCCTGCTCCACGGTCGCAGCGGGAGCGGACCGGCGGGTCAGCACGACGTCGGCGACGGCCGCCAGCGCCACAGCCGTCACGGTGACGACGCCGAGAGGCAGGATGCTGGTCGCACCGGCGACCCCCACGAGCGGGGCGGCGATGCCGCCGAAGCCGAAGCGCACCATGCCCAGCAGCGACGATGCGGTGCCGGCCATGCGGGGGTGGTCGGCCAGGGCCAGGGTGGTCGCGGGGGGCGAGGTGATGGCGACGCCGACCGCGAGCGCGAAGAGCGAGACGATCACGACCCAGAGCGGCATCGCCGCCAGGCCGGATGCGAGCAGCCCGGCGGCGCCCAGCCCCGCGACCATGATGCCCGCCACGAGCGTCCCGCGAAGGCTCCAGCGCTCGGCCAGGCGGCCGGCGAGCCAGCCGAAGACCATGAAGCCGGCGGAGTTCAGCCCGAAGGCGAGCGCGTAGCCGAGGGGCGTCAGTCCGTAGATGTCCTGCAGCACGAAAGTCGCCCCTGCCAGGTAGGCGAAGAGTGCCGCGTAGAGGAAGCCCTGGTTGAGGACGGCGCCGAGGAACGCGGCATCCGTCACCAGCGTCCGGTAGTCGCGCATCGTGCGGGTCCAGCCGCCCTGCGTGCGGTGGGCGACCGGCAGTGTCTCGGGGAAGGTCTGCAGCGTGATGACGAGGATGCCCGCGCCGATCAGCGCGAGGAAGGCGAACAGTCCCCGCCAGTCGGTGACGGCGATGAGCACCCCGCCGAGAAGGGGGCCCACGATGGCGGCGAGTCCGCCCACCACCGTCAGCCGGCCGTAGAAGCGGATGAGCGCGCCGCCGGAGTACACGTCGCGACCGGCGGCCTGCGCGATGACGATGCCGACGCCGCCCGCGAGGCCCTGCACGAAGCGCGCGGCGATGAGCAGCTCGATCGTGGGACTCATGGCGCACAGCGCCGAGGTCGCGATGTACGCCGCGATGCCGACGAGGAGGATCCCCCGCCGACCGAACCGGTCGGAGAGCGGACCCGCGACCAGCTGCCCGACGGCCAGGCCCACGAGGCATGCGGTCACGGTGAGCTGGGCGACCGAGGTCGCTGCGCCGAGCTCGCTCGTGAGCGCGGGGAGCGCCGGAAGGTAGAGGTCCATGGAGATCGGCCCGAAGACCGTGAGCAGGAGCAGCAGCGTCGGCAGCAGCCGGGTGCGCGTGCTTCGCGGCGGAGTGGCGGTGTCGGTCATGCATCGAGCGTCGCGCGCCGCCGCTCGCCGGGGGAGTTCCTGATGAGACATGTACCGACAGGGCACCCTTCGCGCGGCCGAGCCGATCTAGCCTTCTCGTATGGACAACCGAGCCGAGGTGCGAGAGTTCCTCATGACGCGCCGGGCGCGGGTGACGCCCGATGCCGCCGGCATCGCGGCGGGGCCGAATCGCCGCGTCCCGGGGCTGCGCCGCGGCGAGGTCGCGATCCTCGCGGGCGTCAGCGTCGAGTACTACGCCAAGCTCGAGCGAGGAAGCATCGCCGGCGCATCGGCGTCGGTGCTCGAGGCCGTCGCGCGGGCCCTGCAGCTCGACGACGCCGAGCGGGCGCACCTGTTCGACCTCGCGCGCACGGCGGACGGCATCCCCACCAGCGGCCGCCCGCGCCGCCGGAGCTCCCGCGCGTCGGCGGCGCGCCCCAGCCTGCAGTGGGCCATGGCGGCGATCACCGACGGCGTCGCGTTCGTGCGCGACCAGCGCCAGAACCTGCTCGCGGTGAACGAGCTCGGCCGGGCCTTCTACTCCCCCGTCATCGGCGACGGCGGACGTGTGCCGAACCTCGCCCGCTTCCAGTTCCTCGACCCGGCCGCCCGTGAGTTCTACCCCGACTGGGACCGGTTCGCCGAGATGTGCGTGGGTGTCATGCGCGCCGAGGCAGGCCGCGATCCGCACGACCCGGCGCTGCAGGAGCTCGTCGGCGAGCTGTCCACGCGCAGCGAGACGTTCCGGCGGCTGTGGGCCGCCCACGACGTGCGCACGCACGGCGCGGGCACGAAGCGGTTCCACCATCCGGTGGTCGGCGAGCTGATCCTGGCCTACGAGGAGCTCGCGATCACCGCCGAGCCCGGGCATGTCATGCTCATCTACACCGCCGAGCCGGGGTCGCCCTCCGCGGAGCGACTGCGTCTCCTCGCCTCGTGGGCGGCGACGCACCGCGCCGAGGAGCCCGCCGCGGACGAGCACGCGGCCGAAGGCGCCTGACGCGCCCCGCATCGGAGCCCCGGCGGTGATCCGCCGAGCCCGCTCACAGCGCGACGTGGAACTTCGGACCGGATCCGGCACCCTCCGGCCGCTCACCCGCCAGGATCGCGGGCAGGTCCTCGAGTGCCACGGTGGCGGCGACGAGCGGGCGCGGGTCGACCACCCCTGCCGCGAAGGCGTCGATGGTTCCGGCGAGCCCGGGTGAGGCGCTCAGCACGCCGACCGCCGTCACGTCCTTCAGCGCCAGGTCGCGCGTGTCGATGAGACTCGGGGTTCCGGCGAGGCCGATGTAGACCACCCGCCCGCCGGGTTCGACCAGCTCGAGCGCCTTCGCCGGGAGCTGGGACGCGTTGGATGCCTCGATCACGGCGTCCCACGGCAGCTCCGGCAGCCGCTCCTGGGTCCAGACGTGGTCGAAGCCGAGCGATCGGGCGAACGCCCTCGCCCCCTCGTGGCGCGCGAGCAGGTGCACCTCGGCGCCGGCGGCGCGGGCGAACATGGCGCAGAGGAGCCCGATCGTGCCCGGGCCGAGGATGAGGCAGCGGTCGCCGGGCTGCAGCGCCGCACCCTGCACGGCCCGGAAGGCGTTGCCCCCCGGTTCGACCATCGCCCCCATCGCATCGTCCACCGGCTCGGGGAGTCCGTGCAGCGACGAGACGGTCGTCCCGACCTTCTCGGCGAGCGCGCCCGCCTTGCCCCCGCGGATGCCGAGCTCGAGCCGGCGCGCGCACACGTGCTGCCGTCCATGCTCGCAGCGCCGGCACGCCCCGCACCCCAGCATGGTGTCGCCGGTGACGCGGCGACCGACCCAGAGCGGGTCGACCCCCGGGCCGACGGCCGAGACGACGCCCATCCACTCGTGCCCGATGCGCATCGGATACGCGGCGTCACCGGTGCCGAGGTACGCCATCTCGCCCGTGAAGAACTCGATGTCGGTCCCGCAGATGCCCGCGCGCCGGACATCGACGACGACCTCGCCGGGGCCTGCTTCCGGTTCCGCGACCTCCTGGATCTCGGCGTGGCCGGGTCCGGTGACGACGAGCGCCCTCATCGCCCCGCCCACAGGTTCGGCGCGGTCTGGGGATCAATGCGACTCACGCGGCACCTCGGATCCGGATGCGCCGACCAGGAAGTCCAGGTCGGCGCCCCTGTCTGCCTGCAGGACATGATCGACGTAGAGGCGCTCCCACCCCCGCCGGGGCCGGGCGTAGCCGTCGACGGTGGCCTGGCTCGGCATCCGCTCGGCCAGCTCCTCCGCGGGGACGTCGAGGTCGAGTCGGCCGGCGCGCACGTCGAGGCTGATCCAGTCGCCGCTCTGCACGAGGGCGAGCGGGCCTCCGGCGGCGGCCTCGGGCGTCACGTGCAGCACGACGGTGCCGTAGGCGGTGCCCGACATGCGGCCGTCGCAGATGCGCACGACATCGCGGACGCCCCGCTCGAGCAGCTTCTTCGGCAGCGGCATGTTCGACACCTCCGGCATGCCGGGGTAGCCCTTCGGGCCGCAGCCGCGCAGGACCATCACGGACTCCTCGTCGATGTCGAGCTCCGGGTCGTCGACGCGTCGGTGGAAGTCCTCGATCGAGTCGAACACGACGGCCCGGCCGCGATGCCTCAGCAGGTGCGGCGAGGCGGCGGCGGGCTTGATGAGTGCGCCGCCCGGCGCGAGCGACCCGCGCAGCACCGAGATCCCCGCGTGCGGCTGCAGCGGCGCGTCCCGCGAGGCGATGACGTCGGGGTCCCAGATGCGGGCGTCGTCGACGTACTCGACGAACGGGCGCCCGGTGATGGTGAGGGCCTCCGGGTCCAGCAGGTCGCGCACCTCGCGCATCACCGCGAGGAACCCGCCGGCGCGGAACAGGTCGTCCATGAGGTACCGGCCGGCCGGCTGCAGGTTCACCAGCAGCGGCACGTCGGCCCCGACGCGGTCGAAGTCGTCGATCGTGAGGTCGATGCCCAGCCGCCCCGCGATCGCCAGCAGGTGCACCACCGCGTTGGTGGATCCTCCGATCGCCGCCAGCGCGACGATCGCGTTGCGGAAGCTGCCCTCGGTGAGGAACGTCGACGGCCGGCGGTCCTCCGCCACGAGGCCCACGGCCAGCGCGCCGGTCAGGTGCGCCGCCTCGAGCAGCCGCGCGTCCGCCGCGGGGGTTCCGGTCACCCCGGGCACGACCACCCCGAGCGCCTCTGCGATCAGCGCCATGGTCGACGCCGTGCCCATCGTGTTGCAGTGCCCCTTGGAGCGGATCATCGACGACTCGCTCTTCAGGAACATCGCCTCGCTGAGCGTGCCCGCGCGCACCTCCTCGCTGAGCCGCCACACATCGGTGCCGCAGCCGAGCGCCTCGCCCCGGAAGTGCCCGGTCAGCATCGGTCCGCCGGGCACGACCACGGCGGGAAGATCGACGGATGCCGCGGCCATGAGCAGCGCCGGGATCGTCTTGTCGCATCCGCCGAGGAGCACGACGCCGTCGATGGGGTTGGCGCGCAGCATCTCCTCCGTCGCCATGGCCGCCATGTTGCGCCACAGCATCGCGGTCGGCCGCACGTTCGTCTCGCCGAGCGAGATCACCGGGAGCTCCAGCGGGATGCCGCCGGCCTCGTAGACGCCGTTCTTCACGGACTGCGCGACCTCGGTCAGGTGCGCGTTGCACGGCGTCAGGTCGGAGGCGGTGTTGGCGATCGCGATCTGCGGACGGCCGGTGAACGCCGAGTCCGGCAGTCCACGCCGCATCCAGGCGCGGTGGATGTACGCGTTGCGGTCGTCGCCCGCATACCAGTGCGAACTGCGAAGCGTCACCGTCGACCCTCATCCCCGCCCGCTCGGCACCGGGCGCTCCTGCCATCCTGCCCGACCGCGAGGGGGCTCCGCGCGATCCGGCGCGGCCGGGACGCGGCATCCGTCACCCGCTCGTTGCCATCCGCGGACGCGTGTGTCCGAGCCCTGGCGCTGTCGTAGTCCGGCTGTGGGGGTTCTGTTGCCCGCGCCTTCGTAGCGTCTTCCACAGCACGACGAACCCCTTCTCAGAACAGGAACCCGCCCACGATGGACATCACCGCCACCCCCGCCACCCCCGCCGCTCCGGTCGCCGCGCCCGCTCGTTCGCGCAAGCGCATCCTCCTTCCGCTCGCCGGCCTTCTGGTCGCCGCCGCCATCACCGTGGGCTCGGGCGCCGACTTCGTCGCCAACTCGGTCAACACCGGCAACGCCTACAGCACCGGCACGCTGACGCAGCAGAACTCGAAGGCGAACAGCGCGATCTTCAACCTCGACAACCTCAAGCCCGGCGACACCGTCAACGGCAAGGTCACGATCACGAACTCCGGCTCGCTGGCCGCGGTCCTCAAGCTGACCGAGAGCGCAACGAACGGCTTCGCGAACAAGGACAACCTCAAGCTCACCATCACCAACGGCTCGACCACCGTCTGGAGCGGCACCTTCGGCGCCCTCACCACGGCCGGTCCCGTCGCCCTCGGCCAGTTCGCCGCCGGGGAGGCCCGCGAGTACACCTTCAGCGTGACGCTCGCCCAGACCGCGGGCAACGAGGAGCAGGGCAAGACCGCCACTGCGACCTACACGTGGGATGCCACGCAGACCGCCGCGACGGTCACCAACCAGTAATCCGACTTGGGGGTAGGGGGGACACGACATGAGCGCCGCAAAGACGTTCCAGCGAGTCGGCAGCGCCGCGATCACCATCGCCGCGATCATCGCCACCATCATCGCGGCGCTCATGTTCGTGCCCGGCCTCCTCGGGATGGATCGCTACGTCATCACCGGCGGCTCCATGTCCGGCACCTTCGAACGAGGTGCGCTCGTCTTCGAGCGCCAGGTGCCGGTGTCGGAGCTTCGGACCGGCGACGTCATCACGTACCTGCCCCCTGCCGACTCGGGCATCACCGAGCTCGTCACACACCGCATCGTCTCGATCGAACCGAACCCCGACGGCAGCCCGTCGCGGGTGTTCCGCACCCAGGGGGACGCCAACGCCGGCGTCGACCCCTGGACCTTCACCCTCGCCGACGCCGTCCAGCCCCGCGTGGTCGGCTGGGTGCCCCTCGTCGGCTGGATCTTCATCGCCCTGTCCGATGCGATGATCCGGATGCTGGCGATCGGCGTACCCGCCGCCTTCATCGCCCTGCTCTTCCTCCGCGACCTCATCCGCGCCGGCAGCCCGCGCCGCGGCGCCGCCCCGGCTCCCGTCGCCTCCTGACCCGTGGCCCGCGTACCCGAAACGCGGGCCACGACCTTCCCCACCGCCGCCGGTCCCCGCTCACCGGCGACCTGCCCTTCCCGGAGCTCCCCATGGCACCCCTTCGCGCCTCCACACGTCACCGCCTGATCGGCGGGGGTGCGACGGCCGCCCTCGTGGGCCTGTCGGCACTTCACCTGCTGGCAGCCTCCGCAGGCGACCCCCGCCGGGACCCGTCGGCGCTGGTGTCCGCCGTCCTCGGCACGGCGGGAGTGCTCGCCGCCCTGCGCCTCGTCACCGCGCGCTGCTTCGAGTCGCGGCTGGCCATGGTCCTCATCGGCGCAGCGACGCTGGTCGGCGTCTGCCTGACCCACACCATAGGCATCCCCGGCGCAGCTGCCGCGCCGTGGGACGGACGGGATCTCCTGCTCGCGGGCCTCGCCGCCTGCCTGACCGCGTCATGGCCGGCCACCGCGCGCCGCGTCGCCGACGGCTGCCCACGCTGATTGTGGAGCGGGTGAGGCGCTGCCGTGGCACGGCTGTAACCCGGCCGCGCGTAGCGTCGGAATCGCCCCGTCCGACGAGGAGAACCCGATGACCCGCACCGCGCTCCGCAACGCGGTGCTCGTGGTGCTCGCGGCCGTCCTGCTCGTCGCCGGGGGTCCGCTCGGACCGGCCCTCTCGTCGGCGTCCTTCACCGCCCAGACCACCAACGGCGCGAACCGCGTCGGCGCCGCCGTCGACTGGACGCCGCCGACGGTGTCGGTCCAGCAGCCCGCCGGCACCCTCCGCGACACCGCGACGATCACCGCCCTCGCGGCGGACGCCGAGACCGGCATCCGCAGCGTCGTCATCTCGGTCCAGGCCGTCGGAGCGGCGACGTGGACGACGCTCTGCGCCGACACCACGAGCCCCTACAGCTGCGCGTGGGACACCCGCACCACCGCCGACGGCGCCTACGACCTGCGCGCCGTCGCCACCGACAACTCCGGCTACGTCACCACCTCGACGAGCGTGCGCGCCACCGTCGGCAACGCCGTCGGCATCGTCCTCGCCGACCCGGGTGAGATCGTGCGCGGATCCGTCTCGCTCGCCGCCGCGCTGCAGAACCCCGGCACGGGCACCTACACGGTGAACTTCGAGTACGCCGTCGCGGGCACGGGGATCTGGAAGTCGGTCTGCACGACGACGACGTCGCCGTACACCTGCGCCTGGGCCACGGGCTCGCTCAAGGACGACTTCTACGACCTGCGGGCGACCGTCACCGCCAACGGCGTGACCACCGCGTCCAACGTCGTCGCCGACGTCCTCGTCGACAACGGGGCGCCCGCCGTGGCGATGACCGACCCGGGGTCGCCGCTGCGAGGCACCGTGACGCTCGCCGCGACCGCCTCCGACGCCGCGTCGGGCATCGCCCGCGTCGTGATCCAGCTCTCGGCCAACGGCACGAGCTGGCAGGACGCGTGCACCGTCACCGCTCCGCCGTACTCGTGCCGGTACGCCACGACCGCGCTGCCCGGCGGGAGCTACTCCTTCCGTGCCGTCGCGACCGACGGGGCCGGGAACATCACGACCTCCGCCGTCATCGCACAGCGCGTCGTCGACAACACCGTGGCATCGGTGGCGATGGAGGACCCGGGCGCCTTCCTCAGCGGAGCGGCGAGCCTCACCGCGACGGCCAACTCGACGGCCGGAGTCGCGAACGTCGCCATCCAGATGACTCTGAGCGGCACGACCGCCTGGACCACCGTATGCGCTCCGACAGCCGCCCCGTACAGCTGCGCCTGGAACACCCGATCGGTCGCCGACGGTCTCTACGACTTCCGCGCCGTGCTCACGGACTCCGCCGGCAAGACGACGACGTCCGCGACGGTCGCCCAGCGCCGCGTCGACAACCGCGCCGTGCGCGGCACGGATGTGCAGACCGCGAGCGGCGGCACGACACCGGGCCGACTGGATGCCGGCGACACGATGACCTTCACGTACAGCACGCAGATGAACCCGGCGAGCATCATGGCCGGCTGGAACGGCGTCGGCGCGCCCGTGACGCTGCGCCTGCGCGACGGCAACCTGCTCTCGCTCGGCAACGCCGGCGACACGGTCGACGTGCTGGTCCCCGGCACGAGCACGCTCGTGAACCTCGGCTCCGTCAACCTCAAGGGCGACTACGTGAAGAGCAACAAGACGTCGACGTTCAACGCCACGATGACGGCGACCACCGCGACCGTGAACGGCCTGCCGGTGACCGTCGTGCAGGTCACCCTCGGCTCCCTCATCGGCGGCGGCGCCCTGCGCACCGCTCCGACGACATCGGCGGCCGCCATGGTGTGGACGCCGTCCGGCTCTGCCACCGACCTCGGCGGCACCGCCTCTTCGAACACCCCCGTCACCGAGACGGGCAACCTGGACCGGGAGTTCTGAGTGAGCCGACAGCAGGGCGACACCCCAGGCGGGGCTGACGCAGCCCGAGGCGACAGCCTGGATAGCATCGACGTCGTGGGGCAGCGCATCCTGGTCGTGGAGGACGACGACGGCATCGCGGTGCCGCTCGTGCGCACGCTGACCCGAGAGGGCTACGAGGTCGAGCGGGTGGCCGAGGGCGGCACGGCGGTCAGCCGGGTCATCGGCGACGGCTTCTCCCTGGTGGTGCTCGATCTCGGCCTCCCCGACATGGACGGCCTCGACGTCTGCCGACGACTGCGCGAGGAGGGCTTCGCCGGCGGCATCATCATCCTCACCGCGCGCGACGGGGAGCTCGACCGGGTGGTCGGTCTCGACGTCGGCGCCGACGACTACATCGCCAAACCGTTCGCGCTCGCGGAGCTCCTCGCGCGGCTGCGGGCGCTGCTGCGACGCAGCGCAGGGCTGCTGGCCGCTGGGACGGCGGAGACCACCGCGGTCCGGGCATCCGGGGCCGGACTCACCGTCGACGCCGACGCGCGCCGGGTCTTCGCCGGTGATCGCGAGATCTCGCTGAGCACCAAGGAGTTCGATCTGCTCGAGCAGCTCGACCGCAACCGCGGCGCCGTCGTGACGCGGGAACGCCTCATGGACGAGGTGTGGGACGAGAACTGGTTCGGCTCCACCAAGACGCTCGATGTGACGATCGCCCGGCTCCGCCAGAAGCTGGAGGAGTCCGGCGCGGATGTGCGCGTCACCACGATCCGGGGCGTGGGATTCCGCCTCGACGACGGGGCGGCGGATGCGTGAACGCCTCGTCTTCGCCTTCGTGGCCCTTGCGGTGGGGATCATCGCGCTGTACGGCATCCCGCGCGCGTACATCGTCGCCGACCTGATCCAGACCAGCGAGGAGCGGCGGGTCGTGCGTCTCGCCGATTTCCTCGCGGTGCTGATGGCCGAGCGCGAGGCGGAGGCCGAGGTGACCGCGGAGTTCCTCGAGCCCCTGCTCATCGAGGGCGAGCACATCGTCTATGTCGACGCAGACGGCGAGCGCGTGCAGGCGGGCGTGAACCCCCGACCGGACGACATCGTCTCGACCGCCGAGGTCGAGGGGGGCGGAACGGTGGAGTTCGGCCGGTCCGACGACGTCATCTCGGGGCGGGTGCAGGAAGCGGTGATGCCCGTGGTGATCCTGGGCGTGGCGCTCATGGCGGTCTCGGCCGTCGCGGCCGTGCTGCTCGCGCGTCGCCTCTCGCAGCCGTTCACCCGGCTGGCCGCCGTCGCGCGCGACCTCGGCGAGGGGACGCTCGAGCGCGCGCCCGAGGACCTGCGCATCCCCGAAGCCCGGGCGATCGACCAGGCGCTGCGCACCAGCGCGTCCACGCTCGAGCAGCGCATCCGGCGCGAGCACGAGTTCGCCGCGAACGCCTCGCACCAGCTCCGCACCCCCATCACGGCGCTGCGGCTCGAGCTGGAGGACCTGTCGCTGTGGCCCGAGACTCCGCCACCGGTGCGCGAGCAGCTGGAGCACGCGCTGCGGGAGATCGACCGTCTCTCAGAGGCGATCGCCGAGCTGCTCGAGATGGCCCGAGGCGGCACGCCGGGTGCGGACGCGTGGACGCCGCTGGCCCCGATGCTCACGCAGGCGGGCGATCGGTGGCGATCGCAGGCGGCGGCGAAGAGCCGTCAGATCCGCGTCGACGCGACGCACGTGACCACCGTGGACGCGCCGGCGCCCACGGCGCAGATCCTCGACGTCCTCGTGCACAACGCGCTGCAGCACGGCCGGGGCAGGGTCAGCGTGTCGGCGGCCCGCGCGAACGGCTACGTGACGGTGAGCGTCGGCGACGAAGGGCCGCGTCCCGCCGGCAACGCCATCTTCCAGCGCACCCCCGGCAAGAGCACCGGAGGCGGCGAAGGGATCGGGCTGGCCCTGTCGGCCGAACTGGCAGAGGCCCTGGGCGGGCATCTGCTGCTGGATTCGTCGCCCACGACGCGCTTCTCGCTGATCCTGCCGCAGAAGCGGCCGGAGTGACGCCCGGCCCTAGTCCCGGCGCAGCCCGCTGCTGCCGAGGATCCGCGTGGGCCGCAGCTGGATCGCCACCCGCTTCGGGTTCACGCGCGGCTGCCGATACCTCTCGGCGTAGAGCGAGACCGCGAGCGCGACTTCCTCGGGATCGTCGTGGACGGTCGCGGTGCCGGGGAAGCTGAGCCACCGCGCCCCGTCGACCTGGCTGATGGTCGCCGTCCCGTCCCGAAGCACGTTGCGCACCTTCTGGGAGTCGCGCGACGTGATGACGCGGAGGATCCCGTCGTGGAGTGTGAACCCGACGGGGACCGAATGGATGCCGCCCCACGGCGCCATCGTCGACAGCGTGGCCAGGTGGCGCTCGCGCACGAACTCGAATCCGGCCGACGACAGTTCCCGCACCGTCCCAACCTACCGGGGGCGGACGCCCCGGTCGGTGCGGAGAACGACTGGGACGACCGTCACGCCATGATGCGGCCAGGCGTCGGTCAGCCGAGCTTGCGCACGGCGCGATCGAGCGCGTGGCCGATGGCGGTCGGGTCGATCGCGGGTGCCGCGCCGCGCTCCACATCACGCGCCCACGACTGGCCGATGTAGCGCATGACCCCGGCGAGGAGGTGGGTGATGATGTCGGCCTGATCGGCCAAGTCGTCGGGAGCCTCATCGGGGTACTGGGTCTGCAGTCGCAGCTGGATGATCTCGCGCAGCTCGTGCTCGATCGACGCGAGACGCTCCATCTGACGGGCCATCAGGATGGGGTTGGTACCCACCGCGCGGATCCGGCGGGCGAGGAGCCCTGGGTCGCTCGCCATCGCACCCGCATCGATCCGGATGAGCTGCGTCGCCTCGCGCAGCAGCGGGCCGGTGGACACGATGAAGGCGCGCGCAGCGCGCTCGTCCACGGTCGGCGCACCGGGGCCGATCAGAGCCATGTCCTTCGTCTTGAAGTGGTTGAAGAACGTGCGCTGGCTCACGCCCGCGCGAGCGCAGATCATGTCCACCGTCACCGCCTCGTACCCGTGCTCGAGCACGAGGTCGACCGCCGCGGCTTCGATGGCCGCGGCCTTCGCAACGGCGTCGCGACGACGTGGACTCGGTGACGTGGACATGATCTGCGCTCCTCGGCTCACTCGTACCGTAGCGACTCGATCGGGTCCTGGCGGGCCGCGCGGCGTGCCGGCAGCACGCCGGAGACGAAGGCGATCGCCATGATCACGACGATCACCACGGCGACGCCCGCCGGTTCGAACAGGAGGATCCGCAGGCCCGGGAGGTCGGCCAGGACCGTCTGCGACAGGGAGCCGGCGAGCGCGGATCCGACGGCGACTGCGGCGAGCGCGCCCAGCGCCGAGCCCAGGAACCCGATCACCACCGCTTCGAGACTGAACAGCCCGAACACGCGGCCGTTCGACATCCCCATCGCCTTCATGAGTCCGATCTCGCGCGTGCGCTCCTGCACGCTCATCAGGAGCGTGTTCACGATCCCGAAAGACGCCGCGATGAGGGCGACCACCGCGAAGGCGCTGAGGACGCCGATGATGCCGTTGATGATGGTCTGGACGACCCCGAGCTGGTCCTCGACGGTCTGGCCTGCGAGATCCGCGTCGGCCAGCTCGGCCTTGACCGCGCCGATGTCATCGGCAGTCACCGCTCCGTCGTCGCCGGAGCCTTCGAGGTAGGCGACCGCGAGCGGCCACGCGCGAGGCTGCCCGGGTATCGCCTGAGCGGCGGCGACCTCCTCCACGAGCGCGGCGTTGGCGCCGGCGCCCGACGCGAACAGGCTCGTCCGCGCCACCCCCACGATCGAGGCCTCGACCTGCCGCTCGGCCAGTCCGGCGTCGCTGAAGCCGAGCATCACACGCGCGTCGACGGCCGAGTCGGCGTCGGCGAATCCCAGTGCGGCGACGTACTCCTCGGGGATCACCAGCTCGTACCCGGCCGATTCCTGGTCGAGCTGGGCGCCGGCGACGAGGTCGCTCCGCCCGATCGACGACGTCGGGTTGATGTCCATCTCGAACCTGGTCGCGTCGTCGGCAGTGGCCTGGACCCAATCGATCTGGACCTGGCTGACGGCCTCGACCGAGCGGACGCCGTCCATCCCGGCGATCGCTTGGACATCGTCCTCGTTCAGCAGCGTACCGCCGGCCAGCGGATTGGCCGCGGCGGCCTGCTGACGCCCGTCCGGATCGAACTCGTCAGGGCCGTCGGAGGTCTCGGTCGTCGCGGCGGGACTGACGAGCAGGACGTCTCCCGTGCTCAGGGTCGAGACCTGCCGCTCCACGTAGTCGTTGACGCCCGCACCGAGGGCGGTCGTGAGGGTCAGCGTGAAGGCGCCGACGAACAGGCTCAGCACCGTGAGGGTGGTGCGCAGCCGGCTGCGGAAAGCGTTGCGGGCCGCCGTGCGCACCAGATCGCTCGTCCTCATCGCGACACCTCCGTCAGCGCTGCGGCCGCGGTCGCGGCATCCGTCGAGATCAGCCCGTCGGCGATGGCGACCGCCCTCCCGCAGCGATCGGCGAGTTCGCGGTCGTGGGTGACGACGACGAGGGTGATCCCGCGTTCGCGCTGCAGCCCGAAGAGGATCTCCTCGACCTGTGCGCCCGTTGCGGAGTCGAGGTTTCCGGTCGGCTCATCGGCGAAGATCACCGACGGCTCGCCCACGAGGGCGCGGGCGATCACCACGCGCTGCTTCTGCCCCCCGGAGAGGTCCGTCGCACGGTTGGCGGCCTTGTCGGCGATTCCCAGAGCGTCGAGCGCGGCCATGGTCCGCCGCCGCCGCTCCTTGGCCGGAGTTCCGGCGATCACTAGGGGGAGGCTGACGTTTTCGAACACCGACTGCCCGGCGGCGAGGAAGAACTGCTGGAAGACGAAGCCGAAGGTGGAGTTGCGGAGGGCGTTGAGGTCGCGAGCGCGGAGGGTGGCGGCATCCGTCCCCTCGACGATCACCTGGCCGGAGGTGGGCCTGTCGAGGAGCGCGAGCAGGTGCATCAGGGTCGACTTGCCCGACCCGGACTTGCCGACGATCGCCAGCGATTCGCCGCGTTTCACGGCGAGGTCGACGCCGCGCAGCGCGTGAAACGCGCTCTCACCGCGTCCATAGGTGCGCGTCACAGCGCGTGCCTCCAGAACGGGCGAGCCGCTTGCGGCTCTCCCATCGTCCGCTTGGGGTGTCATCATGGTCCCTCTCTCAGAAACTTACAGTGACTGCACTTTATACCGCAGTAACTGCATGTAGGCCGAGAGAGGCCGATCGGCCCGCGGAGTCAGCGCACAGCCGCCACCGGGGCCTCGACGCTCTCGTCACCGGCGTGCTCGCCGGCACGCTCTGCGAGAGCGTCCAGGCCCGCCGCGCGCGCGTCCGCGTCGGACACGGCCGGACGCCGCGGCCACCAGAACCGATCGCGGGTGATGAACGCCATGGCCGGCACGATCACGGTGCGCACGAGCAGTGTGTCGATGAGGACGCCGATGCACACGATGACGCCGATCTGGGTGAGGGTGATCAGGGGCAGCACGCCCAAGACCGCGAACACCGCCGCGAGAAGGATGCCCGCGCTCGTGATGACGGCGCCGGTGGCGGCGAGCGCCCGGATCATGCCCTGCGTCGTGCCCAGCACGCGCGACTCCTCCTGGGCACGCGTCACCAGGAAGATGCTGTAGTCGACGCCGAGCGCGACGAGGAACAGGAAGCTGAACAGCAGCACATTGGTGTCGATGGCCGGGAACCCGAAGAGCGGCGACTGGAAGAGCCACCAGCTGGCCCCCACGGCGGAGAAGTAGCTCGCCACCACCGCGAGCAGCAGCAGGATCGGGGCCACGAGCGCACGCAGCAGGATGATGAGCACGACGAGCACGACCACGAGGATGAGCGGGATGAGCAGCGCCTGGTCACGCGCCTGCGCCTGCGCGACATCGAGAGATCTCGCGTCCAGGCCACCGACCAGCGCGTCGCTCGAACCGGCGTCGGCGAGTGCGGTGCGCATCCGTTCGATCGTCGCGAAGGATTCCGGCGTCTCGGCGGCATCCGACAGCACGACATCGATCCGGGCGAGATCGCCGCTCTCCTCGGTCACCGTCGCACCGTCGACGCCGTCGAGGTCGGACAGCGTCGCCACGGCCTGCTCGGCATCCTCGCTCGGAAGGACGACGACCGCCGGCGAGCTCGTGCCGGCCGAGAACGCATCGCCGAGCACCTCCTGTCCCTGCACGGCCTCCGGCTCGCGGAGGAACCGGTCGCTCTGCGACAGGCCGACTTCGACGAAGAAGAGCCCGCTCGCGAGCGCTGCCAGCACGCCGAAGCCGGACATCGCGACGACGACCGGGCGCCGCGACACCGCACGGCCGAGCTTCCCCCACGGGCTGCGGGCGATGGCGTCGCGCGAGCCGAACCGGGGGACGTAGGGCCAGAACAGGCCGCGGCCGAACAGCACGAGGGCTGCCGGCAGCACGATGAGCGCGAAGGCCATGGCCACGAGGATGCCCACCGCGCAGGCGAGCCCCAACGCCCGGTTGCCGGCGATCTCCGCCAGGAGCAGTGTCGCCAGCGCGAGGGCGACGGTCGAGCCGCTCGCGATGATCGCGGGGCCGGCGCCGCGCATGGCGCGGCGCATCGCCTCACGGCGATCGGGGCTGAGCCGCAGCTCGTCGCGGTATCGGGCGATCAGGAGGAGCGCGTAGTTGGTGCCCGCACCGAAGACGAGGACCGACAGGATGCCGGTGATCGACGCGTCCAGCGCGATTCCGGCGGCGGCGGCCACCCGGTTGGCGACGATCCCCGCCACCGCGTCAGCGAGACCGATGACGACGAGCGGCACGATCCAGAGCCAGGGGCTCCGGTACGTCACGATGAGGAGCACCGCGACGACGATGACGGTGGTGAGGAGAAGGGTGAAGTCGGCTCCCGCGAAGACTGCGGCCACATCGACCTCGAAGCCCTCGGGGCCGGTCAGGTAGACACGCACGTCCTCGAGATCGGCCGCGGCCGCTTCGCGGATCTCCGCAGCCCGCTCGGCCTGGCGCTCGACGTCGGACTCGGGGTCGAGCGGGACGACGAGAAGGGCGACCGTGCCGTCTTCCGAGATCTGGGCGGGCGGGACGAAGCCGTCCGGCGTGAAGTCGGCGAGCTCGCCCGCGGTCTTCTCGCCGATCAGCGCGACGTCGTCGGACGACAGGTCTCCGTCGTCGGCGGCGAACACCAGAAGCGCCGACGTGGTGTCCGCACTCGGGAACTCCTCGAGCAGCTCGTCCACCTGCACGGACTCCGCCGAGTCGGGCAGCCCCACGGTGGGCGCCGTCTCCGATTCCGCCCCACTCCCGAGGGCGAAGAACCCGCCCGCGATGAGGCCGGCGAGCACCAGCACGATCCACGACGTCTTCGCGGAGGTGACGAAACGGAGGAAGCCGTTCATGGCCGCCCTTTCCCTAGCAGAACTAATGTCTAGATTATCTAGATATAAGTCAGACTGCGCAAGTTCGGGTTATCATCGACGCATGGATGCCGTCGTCGCTGGCAACACGGACGCCTCTCGCCGGCCCCGCGAGGCTGACGCGGGCGGCCCGCCCGTGCGCCCGGCGACCGGCCTGCTGCGCGACCTCATCACCGTGAGCGACCTGTTCGAGCGGCGGCTGCGGACGCACCTGACGGTGAACCCCACCGACCTCGAGGCCATGGAGCACCTGATCGCCTCAGGGCCGCTCGGGCCGAGTGAACTCGCGCGCCGGCTCGGCATCACGACGGCGTCGACGACGGCACTCGTGGACCGGCTCGTAGGACTCGGCCATGTCACCCGCGAGCCCCATCCCAGCGATCGCCGCGGGGTGCTGGTGGTGCCGACGGAGACCTCGCGCAAGAGCGCCCTTTCGGTGCTCATGCCGATGATCCTCGACGTCGACGCCGTGCTCGACGACTTCAGCGCCCAGGAGCAGGCGATCATCACGGCGTACCTCTCCCGGGTCGTCGAGGTCTACCGCTCCCACGTCGAGCCGGCCCGCTCGTGAGCGCGCCGCTCGCGCGCGGCCGACGATGGCGCCGCCTCTCGGCCGGTTCTCAGGAAGACATCGGCGTGGCCCAGTAATCTGCCGACTGCAAGGGGAGTACTCCGGCGCGGTCGACTCGTCACTACGGATGCAGGGTGCATCCCGGGTCACCGGTCCTCGATCAGGGGATGGAGAAGACCTTGGCGTCATCCATCACGCCAGGTCTGGAGATCCCTGTGAACATCACCCCGCTCGTCTGGTTCATCACGATCGCGGTCACGATCGCGTTCTTCGTCTACGAGTTCTTCGCCCACGTCCGCAGACCCCACGAGCCGTCGATCGGCGAGTCGGCCCGCTGGTCGGCGTTCTACATCGGACTCGCGCTGCTCTTCGGCGTCGGCATCGGCGTCATGTCGGGCTGGACGTACGGCGGCGAGTACTTCGCCGGCTACCTCACCGAGAAGGCGCTCTCGGTCGACAACCTCTTCGTCTTCCTCATCGTGATGACGGGCTTCGCGGTGCCGAAGATCTATCAGCAGAAGGTGCTGATGATCGGGATCGTCATCGCTCTCGTCCTGCGGGGCGTGTTCATCGCGGTCGGTGCCGCGCTCATCGAGAACTTCTCGTGGATCTTCTACCTGTTCGGCGCGCTGCTGCTGTTCCTCGCCTACCGTCAGGCCTTCGCGCACGGCGAGGCGGACCCCTCTCAGGGCCGCTTCATGTCGTTCGTGCGCCGCCACCTGCCGGTCAGCGACGAGTACAACGCGGATCGGCTCACCGTCGTCAAGGACGGTCGGCGCTTCGTCACCCCGATGCTCCTCGTGATCATCGCAATCGGCTTCGTCGACCTCGTCTTCGCCGTCGACTCGATCCCCGCGATCTACGGGCTGACAGAGGAGGCCTACATCGTCTTCACCGCGAACGCGTTCGCGCTGATGGGGCTCCGCCAGCTCTACTTCCTGATCGGCGGCCTGCTGGAGCGCCTCGTCTACCTCGCGCAGGGGCTCGCCGTGATCCTCGCCTTCATCGGCGTCAAGCTGGTGCTGCATGCGATGCACGTCAACGAGCTCCCGTTCATCAACGGCGGCGAGCCGATGCTGTGGGCCCCCGAGATCCCCATCTGGTTCTCGCTGCTGTTCATCGCCGGCACCATCGCGGTGGCGACGGCGGCGAGCCTCATCAAGACCCGCGGCGACCGCGACGCGCCGGCACGCCCTCTGACCACGCCGGCCGCGGACAAGGCGTCCGCCGCCCGCAGCAGCAAGGAGACCTCGTGACCCGCCGGCACTGAGCGACGCCCGGCGGCGGGCGGCATCACGCTCGCCGCTCGACCCCGCCGTCCTCGATCGCCTGCGTGGGCCACTGCCACGTGGTGAGGCGCCCGCACATCCCGAAGCCGCGGGCGTCGCGTGGCGTGGCCCTGGTCACCGCGGCCTCGCCGAGCGCTCCGCGCCGCCCCGCTTCGAGTGCGTCCAACTGAGCGCGCGTGGCATCCGTCTCGGCCGCGACGGTCTGCTGCCAGATGGTGCGCCACCGCGCGACGCGGGGTTGCACGAGCGCCGCAGCCCGGCGGTGGAAGCGCTCGAGCGCCGATGGCCCCTCGTCGTCGATCGCGGCGCAGAGCGACGCGTACCCCTCGAGCGCGAGATCCCGGCGCGCGCGGGCCGCTGCGGCCCGGTCGTCGTCCGAGCCGCCCGCAGGGAGCGCGGCGGCGCGCGCGTACGCCTCGGGGTCGGCGAGGACGTCGTCGGGGAACGTCATGACGGCGTCGCCGGCCTCGGGGAGCCCGGCGTTCGACATGACGACGAGCAGACGCAGGTCTCCGCCGTTGATCAGCCGGTGCACGGTGCCGGGGGTGAACGAGACGATGTCGCCCGGAGCGAGCGGGTGCTCCTCGCGGCCCACGGACGACAGCGTCTGGACCGCCCCTGCGCCCGCGACGACCACGTAGCCCTCGCTCGATGCCGTGTGCAGGTGGGGGGTCCCGCCCACGCACCCGTCGGCCGCTTCCCAGTCGTACACGGCGAGCTCGCTGAGCGCGACCCCGCCGGGGAAGCCTGCCATCAGAGCACCGTCCCCGCGGCTGCGGCGAGCGCCGGGGCGGCGTCGGCTCCGGAATCCGCGATGGCCACCGCGTAGCGGAACCGGACGGTCTCGCCCGGCGCCACGACCAGCTCCTCGCTGAAGAACGGTGCGGGGTTCAGACACGCGAACGGCTCGGATCGCACGAACCACTGCGGCGGATGCTGCGGATTCCGGGCGTCGTCGACCATGACGACGAGGGACTGCTCGTCGATGTCGTCGTGGCGGCCGACGTAGCCCATCCACGCGTGACGCTGTCCGCGGAGGTCGTCTCCGGTGCCGCGCGCGCCCTCGGTGACGACCAGCCCGTCGGTGAAGGAGCGGGGGCCGCGCCAGAACAGGCCGCCGTATCCGGCGTTCTCCCGGCCCCGCGTGGTCGGGGACCCGATGGGGATGCCCTCGTCCGAGACGTTCGTCAGCGCGGTGTCGAAGGTGAGCGCCCAGGCGGTGTCGTCGAGGATATGAGCGCCGAGCTGCCGCTGCTCGGCGAACAGCCGCCTGCCGTCCTCGGCGATCCATTGCAGGTCGTGGGCGTACGAGGCACTCGTTCCGTCCGTCGACGCTCCGCCGCCCTGGTGTACCTGCGCCCCGTTGTTGGGCAGCTGCACGTACCCCTGGCCGTTGACGTACGTGACGCCGCCCCAGAAGTTCTCGTCGCCGACGACGGGCAGCGACCATGCGATGCCCTTGTGCCAGACGTGATCCCAGGGGCGGAACAGGCTGACCAGTCGCCCGGCCCGCGTGCGGATCGGGTGAAGGTACGGCTTCGGCGACTCGAACTGGACGGTGTCGGGGACGTACGTATACCGGACGAGCTCGACATCGCCGTCCCGGATGCTCAACGCGCCGACGCCGTCATCGTCGATGCGGATGCTCACGCGCCCGCCCCGATCGGCTCCTTGACGGGCGCCCAGGGCACCGCGCCGCCGTCCATCGCCGTCGCGAACGGGTCGTCCGGCGTGATCTGACCCGCACGGATCGGAACTCCGCGGAACGCCGACGCGTACGTCGCGGCGGCGAACTCGAGCGTGCGCCGGGCGTCGGCGATGCCCACGCCCGGGTCCCGCCCCTCTTCGAGTGCCGTTACGATCGCCTCGATCTGGCTGCGATGGCTGGTCGTCTCCGGGCTGTCCGACGCGTGCCACAGCGACGCGAGCTCTTCGTGCCCGCGTGCCGGCGTGAAGGTCCAGTCGCCGTCGGCGTAGCCGTAGAGGTGCTCGACCTCGACGGTCGCGCAGTCGAAGTCGAAGCGCAGGCGCGAGCTCTCGCGCGGCGAGACGATGGAGTTGACGATCGTCGCGAGGGCGCCGTTGTCGAACTCCGCGACGGCGACCGAGACGTCCTCCGTGTCGGTCGGCAGCTTCTGCCGAGCGGCGAACGCCGACACGCGGGACCAGGGACCCAGCACCGCGAGCAGCAGATCGAACTGGTGGATGCCGTGACCCATGGTGGGCCCGCCGCCCTCGACGTGCCACCGCCCACGCCAGGGCAGGTCGAAGTACTCCGGGCCGCGGTACCACTGCGTCTCGCAGGTCGCGACCATCGCGCGACCGAGGGCACCCTCCGCGAACAGACGGAGCAGACGCTGCGCCGCCGGGCCGAAGCGGTGCTGGTACACCGTGAGAACGGGCACGCCCGTCTCCGCGGACACCGCGGCCAGCTCATCGGCTTCGGCCAGGCTCAGCGCCGTCGGCTTCTCGACGAGCACCGGGACCCCGGCCCGCATCGCCGCGATGGCGAGCGGCACGTGCGTCTGCGGCGGAGTGCACACATGGACCAGGTCGAGCGTCTCCGCGGCGAGCAGCTCGTCGGCCGATGCGTACACCGAGGCCTGCGGGCTGTGCCGCAGCGCGAAGGCCTCGGCGCGGTCGCGGTCGACGTCCGCGACCGCGACGACCTCGATGCGCGGGGCCAGACCCGCGATGGCGCCGGCGTGCGCGTGCGCGATGCCGCCCGTCCCGATGATGGCCGATCGCAGCGGGGCGGCGCCTCGCTCGGGCATGGTGGCGGATGGCATCGTTGCTCCCTCAATACAGTGAACGTTCACTAAGTTGCTTCCGAGCGTATGCGGCCTCGCGCGCGCCGTCAAACCCGGCGTCGAGAACGCGACCCGCGGTCGGCTCAGCCGGCGCGCACGTCACCGCGCGCGAGGGGCGCCGGCGGTGAGGTGAGGCCGCCCGCCTGCGCGGTGCTTATCGTGGCAGGAAAGACCGGTGCGGTATGGTGCTGGCCGGTGTGCCGGGAAGTCGGGTCGGCGAGGCAGTCCGTCGCCGTCCCTGGAAGAGACCCTCGATGACCTCAACCACAGCCTCCGAGCGGAGACCCCTCCGGCGAGCCCAGCGGGTCCTCAGCGGGTTCATCAGGCGGTCGCCCGCCCGCGCGTCCGTGCTCGTGTTCATCAGCGCGGCTGCGGTCTTCTCGCTGCTGCTCCGGCTTCCCATCGCGACGGCGACCGGCAGGGCGGCACCCTGGCAGGACGCGATCTTCACCGCGACGTCGGCGATCACCGTCACCGGCCTGACGACGGTCGACACCGCGACCTACTGGTCGCCCTTCGGGTGGATCGTGATCCTCGTCGCGATCCAGATCGGCGGCCTGGGGATCGTGACCCTCGCGCTCCTGCTGGCGCGTGCTGTCACCCGGCAGCTGGGGCTCGGCGGCAGAGTGTTCGCCCAGCAGAACATCGGATCCCCCGAACTCGGAGAGGTGCGGCGCCTGTTGCAGATCGTCGTGCTGACGACCCTGTCGATCGAAGGGGCCCTCTTCGTCGCGCTCGCCCCCGCCTTCATCGTCGCCGAGGGCTGGGGCAGGGGCCTGTGGCACGGCCTGTTCTATTCGATCTCCGCCTTCAACAACGCCGGCTTCTCCGTCCACGAGGGCGGTCTGATCCCGTTCCGGAACGACGGCTGGGTGCTGACGCCGATCGCGATCGGCGTCTTCGTCGGCAGCTTCGGATTCCCGATCTTCCTCAACCTCATCAACACGCGATGGAACCGCAAGCGGTGGAGCCTGCACACCAAGCTCACCCTCGTCACCACGTCGCTGCTGCTGCTGGTCGGCGCCGCCGCCTGGACGGCGACGGAATGGAGCAACCCGGCGACGATCGCCGACTACACCGTCGGCGAGAAGGTACTCAACGGCCTGTTCGCCTCGACGATGATGCGCTCGGGCGGGTTCGCGATCGTCGACACGGCGCAGTCCACGTCGACCACGCTGCTGCTCAGCGACGCGCTGATGTTCGTCGGCGGCGGTTCGGCATCCACGGCCGGCGGCATCAAGGTGACGACTCTCGCCGTGCTGTTCCTGGCCATCGCGGCCGAGGCCCGCGGAACGCGGGATCTGAGCGTCGCGGACCGCACCATCCCGAACGGGCTGCTCCGAGTCGCCATCAGCGTGACCTTCCTCGGCGCCACGCTGGTGCTCGGGGCGACGGCCCTCATCACGCTCACGAACGATGCGCCGCTGGACCGGATCCTGTTCGAGGTCATCTCCGGGTTCGCCACGTGCGGACTGTCGGTCGGGCTCTCAGCGGAGCTCGACGCGTTCGGGAAGCTCGTGCTCTCCATCCTGATGCTCGCCGGCCGCATCGGGCCGATCGGCCTGGCCGCAGCGCTGGCCGTCAGGCAGCGCAAGATGCTCTTCTCCTTCCCCACCGAACGGCCGATCGTCGGCTGACGCCGCGGGGACGCCGAGACGTTCGCGCGCGGCATCCGTCCCGGCGTTCGTACGCGTTCCGGATGCCGTCGTGAGGATTCCGTGAGGGCGGCCCGGCGGGCGGTCGCGGCGCGAGTACCGTGTGCGGGTGGCGATGAGACGGCCGGGCCGGGTGCGCAATCGAGAGCTGGCCTCTCGGCTCCGCCTGCACCCGGCGCAGGCCGTGGCGAGCGGATTCGCCGCGACGATCCTCGCGGGAACGGCGCTGCTGCTGACACCGGTCGCCAAGGCCGGCCCCGGCGCGGCGACCCCCGTCGAGGCGCTCTTCACCGCCACGAGCGCGGTGTGCGTGACGGGCCTGGTCGTCGTCGACACCCCGACGTTCTGGACGCCGTTCGGCCAGGCGGTGATCCTGGTGCTGATCCAGCTGGGCGGCCTCGGGATCATGATCTTCGCGTCGCTGATCGGGCTCGTCCTCGCCCGGCGCATCTCCGTGCGATCGCGGCTGTATGCGGCCGCCGAGGCGAAGGTCCTCGGTCTCGACGACGTGCGCGGCGTGGTGCGGGGAATCGTCGGCATCTCGCTGACGACCGAGGCCGCCCTCTTCGTCGTCCTGTTCCTGCGGTTCCTGCTGGGCTACGGCTACTCCCTCGGCGATGCCGCGTGGCACGGCGTGTTCCACGCCGTCTCGTCGTTCAACAACGCGGGCTTCGCCCTGTACAGCGACAGCCTGATGGCCTTCGTGGGCGACCCGTTCATCTGCCTCCCCATCGCGGCGGCGATCATCCTCGGCGGGCTCGGCTTCCCGGTCATCATGCAGCTGCGCAAGGAGTTCCGGCATCCGCTGCACTGGACCATGAACACCAAGCTCGTGCTGTGGGCGACGGTGGTCCTGCTCGCCGCAGGGTCCGTGTACATCACAGTGATCGAGTGGGACAACCCCGGCACCCTCGGAGGCCTCGATCCGTGGGCGCGGGTGCTGGCCGGCTTCTTCCAGTCGGTCCAGACGCGCACGGCCGGCTTCAACTCGGTCGACATCGCCGCGATGCATGACGAGACGTGGCTCGGCATGGACATCCTGATGTTCATCGGCGGCGGGCCTGCAGGCACCGCGGGCGGCATCAAGGTGACGACGTTCGCGGTGCTCTTCTTCATCATGCTCACCGAGCTGCGCGGCGAAGGAGCCGTGAACATCTTCGGCAAGCGGCTGTCGCGGGCGGTGCACCGGCAGGCGATCACGGTCGTCCTGATCGCGGTGGCCGCGGTCGTCGCGGGCACCGGATCGCTCATGCTGCTGACGGGCGAGAACCTCGATCGGGCGCTGTTCGAGACCGTCTCCGCGTTCGCCACCGTGGGCCTGTCGACGGGCATCACGCCGACCCTGTCGGAACCTGCCCAGGTCGTGCTGATCGTGATGATGTTCCTCGGCCGGCTGGGGCCCCTCACGCTCGGGTCGGCGATCGCGCTGCGCGAGCGGCGCGTCCTGTACGAATACCCGAAGGAGAGGCCCGCCATTGGCTAGATTCCCCGCGTTCTCGGGATCCGCGCGTTCGCGCCGGGCCGCCGAAGCCCACTCCGTCGCCGTGATCGGCTTGGGGAGGTTCGGCAGCGCGCTCGCCCTCGAGCTCATGGCCGGCGGGACGGACGTCCTGGGCATCGACCTCTCCGAGGATCTCGTGCAGTCGCTCAACGGGCAGCTCACCCAGGTCGTGCGCGCCGACTCGACCAAGCGCGAGGCGCTGGAGCAGCTGGCCGTCGACGAGTTCGATCGCGTGGTCGTCGCGATCGGCGGCGACATCTCGGCGTCGATCCTGACGTGCTCGATCCTGCTCACCATGAACATCCCGGCGGTCTGGGCGAAGGCCGTCGACGACCAGCACGGGCTGATCCTCGAACAGCTGGGCGTGGGCAAGGTGATCTACCCGGAGAAGGACATGGGCCGCCGCGTGGCGCACCTGGTGCGCGGCGCTGCGCTGGACTTCATCGAGATCGCGCCCGGATACGCCATGGTCAAGGCGCCCGCGCCCTCGTCGGTCCAGGGTGTCCCGCTCGGTGAGACGGGGCTCCGTCGCAGCCACGGCGTCACGATCGCCGCGTTCCAGCACGGCGACAGCCCCTGGGACAACGCCGACAACCGCACCGTCCTGCGCGCGGGCGACACCATCCTCGTGGTGGGCAAGACGCGCGACGCCGAGGCGTTCGCTCAGCTCATCTGACGTGGAAGCCATGGCGGCGGGGTCGCGGCACGGGCGCGTCGCCTCCCCCGGCAGGCGCGGAGTTCGCCATACTGACGGGCATGGATGCCGTCAACGCGTGGTTGCTGACATGGGGTGACAACCTCTGGACGTGGGTCGTCCTCCCGGTCGTCGTTCTCCTGGGTCTCTATTTCACGATCCGCTCCGGCGTCGTGCAGTTCCGGCTCATCCCCGAGATGTTCCGCACCCTCACCGACAAGACGCCCCGCAACGCCGACGGCGATCCGCAGTCCGTCTCGGCGTTCCAGGCCTTCACCATCTCGGCGGCATCACGGGTCGGCGTCGGCAACATCGCCGGGGTCGGCACCGCGATCGCCGTCGGTGGACCCGGCGCCGTGTTCTGGATGTGGGTGATGGCGTTCATCGGCGGGGCGTCGAGCTTCATCGAGTCCTCGCTCGCGCAGCTGTTCAAGGTGCGCGACAAGGACAGCTTCCGCGGCGGGCCGGCGTACTACATGCAGCGCGGCCTGAAGGCGCGCTGGCTCGGCGTCTGGTTCGCGGTCATCCTCATCGTCTGCTTCCCGTTCGCCTTCAGCTCCCTGCAGGCCAACACGATCTCGGCGACGGTCACGTCGAGCATCGGGGGCGACAACCCCTGGCTGCCGTGGGGCGTGGGCCTCGGGATCGCGGTGCTCACCGGGCTGGTCGTGTTCGGAGGCGTCCGCCGGATCGCCTCGGTCACCCAGTTCCTGGTGCCCATCATGGCGATCGCCTACCTGCTGCTGGGCATCGTCGTGGTCGCGCTGCATGTCGACCGGATCGGCCCGGTCTTCGCCGAGATCTTCACCTCGGCCTGGGGATTCAACGAGGTCGTCGGCGCCGCGTTCGGGTACATCGTCCTCACCGGCGTCAAGCGCGGCATGTTCTCCAACGAGGCCGGGCTCGGCTCCGCCCCCAACGCCGGCGCGAGCGCCGCGGTGACGCACCCGGTCAAGCAGGGGCTCGTCCAGACCCTCGGGGTCTACTTCGACACGTTCCTGGTGTGCTCCATCACCGCCTTCATCATCCTGGTGTCGGTGCCGGATCTCGCCGGAGCCACCAAGGGCATCGGGCTCACGCAGGGGGCGCTCGTCGGCACGCTGGGCGAATGGTCGAACATCGCGCTGACCGTGATCATCTTCCTGCTGGCGTTCTCGTCGATCCTGGGCAACTACTACTACGGCGAGTCCAACATCGAGTTCATCTCGACCAACCCGATCCTGCTCACCGTCTACCGGGTGCTCGTGGTGGCCGCCGTGCTGGCAGGTTCCGTGGTGGGGGCCGACCTCGTGTGGAACTTCGCCGACGGCGTGATGGGCCTCATGGCGCTGACGAACCTCATCGCCATCGGCCTGCTGTCCGGGCTCGCGTTCAAGCTGCTCAAGGACTACACCGGTCAGCGGCGCGCGGGCCGCGACCCGGTCTTCACGCGCGACAGGCTCCCCGGCGTCACCGGCATCGAGTGCTGGGAGGACGAGCTCACCGTCACCGGTCCGATCGACACCGTCACCAAGACGCGGCAGGCCGAGAAGCACCGCGACCACCTGCACCACGACCAGTCGAGCGACCAGCGCTGAAGGTGCCGGCCGCCTCCCCGTCCGACCCGCTCCTCAGAGACCGAGCCGCGAGAGGAAGTCGTTGGCGAACACGCCTCGCGGGTCGAGGCGGCGGCGCAGCGCCGCGAAGTCGTCCCAGCGGCGATAGAGGCGCGGCATCCGCTCGGCCGCCCCGTCGAGCGTGAAGAGCTTGCCCCAGTGCGGGCGCGCATCCAGGGGCTCCAGGGCACGCTCGATGACGGGCAGCAGCCGCTCGACGCCGGGCTGGTCGGGCTGCCAGGTGAAGTGGATGCCGAGGACGTCGGTCTCGTACGCGGGAGACAGCCACAGGTCGTCGCTCGCGACGGTGCGCAGCTCGCACACCTGCAGCAGCGGCGCGACCTGGCCGGCGAGGTCGCGCATCGCCGCGATCGCCGCGATGGCGTTGCGCCGGGGCACGAGGAACTCGGACTGCAGCTCCTCGCCGTTGGACGGCGTGAACTCGAGCTTGAAGTGCGGCAGCCGGGCGTACCACTCCCCCGGGGCGCCGAGCTGCTCGGTGCAGCTCTCGGCCGATACGCCGGGGAGCGGATGCCGCTTGCCCGGCGCCTTCGGGGCGCCCAGGATCTCGTCGGGGAGTGCGCCGGCCTGATCGGCCCGACGCTTCACCCACAGCTGGTCGACGGTGCCGGGATCGCGCCACGTGTGGAACATCGACACGCTGTAGCCCAGGCCGGTGATCGCGTCCAGGTCCTCGAGCACGGCATCCAGCGGCAGGCGCTCGTAGACGGTCTGCGCGACCTCGAACGTCGGCACCAGATCGAGCTCGAGCGCCGTCACGATGCCGAGCGCACCCAGTGAGACGACGACGCCGTCGAAGTCGGCGTCGCCCCGCCGGAACGTGCGCAGCTCGCCGTCGGCGGTCATGAGCTCGACGCCCGCGACGGCCGCCGCAAGGGAGGCGACGGCGTCGCCCGAGCCGTGCGTTCCCGTCGCGACGGCTCCGGCGAGCGAGATGTGCGGCAGGGACGCGAGGTTGGCCAGCGCCCATCCCTCGCGGTGAAGCGCCGGCGCGATGTCGCCGTACCGCAGGCCGGCCGCGGCGCGCACGACACCGCGCTCGGCGTCGATGCTCACCTCGGCGGGGAGGTCGCCGAGGAAGACGTGCACACCGTCGGTGTCGGCGATCGTGTTGAAGCAGTGGCGACTGCCGAGGGCCTTCACGCGGTCGGCCGAGCGCACCACCTCGGCGAGCTCGTCGACGGACCGCGGTGCGACGATCCGCGACGGCCCGTAGACCACGTTCGATGCCCAGTTGCGGGTCAGGTCCGGCCGAGCGGTCGTCATCGCGCCACCCCATCGGCCGGCGCCTCGAAGGGCGAGGGCCCGAGCTCGTCGAGGAGGTCCTTCATCTTCGCGTAGGCGCGGTTGCGGTAGGCCACCAGCTCGGGGATGCGCGCGGGGTCGATCTCGCGGAACCCGGCACCGGACTTGGTGCCCAGCTCGCCGCGCTCGATCCGCTCGGCGAGGATCGGGGGCGTGGCGAACCGCTCGGGGAAGTCACCCTGCAGCGAGGCGTAGCAGAACGCGTAGACGTCCAGACCCGCCATGTCGGCGATGGCGAACGGACCGAAGAAAGGCAGCCGGAACCCGAAGGTCGACCGGACGATGGCATCGATGTCCTCCGGCGTCGCGATGCCCTCGTCGACGAGCTGCGTCGCCTCGTGGAACAGGGCGTACTGCAGCCGGTTCAGCACGAAGCCGGTCGCATCCTTGACGCGCGCGCCGACCTTGCCGCACTGCGACAGCAGCTCTTCGGCGACGACGATCGCGCTCTCGGCGGTGGACGGGTGAGGGATGAGCTCGACACCCGGCACGAACGGCGCGGGGTTGGAGAAGTGCACGCCGAGGAACCGCTCCGGGTTCGCCACCGCCTCGGCGAGCTTCGTGATCGAGATGGTGGAGGTGTTGCTGCCGATGACGGCCTGCGCGTTGGCCTGCGAGATGCGCCGGAGCGTCTCGTGCTTGACCTCGATCCGCTCGGGCACCGCCTCTTCGATGAACTCGGCGTCGACGACGGCCTCCTCGATGCTCTGCGCGGCCGAGATGTGGCGCGCGACCAGCTCGGCGGCTCCTGCCGGGAAGAGACCCTGCTGCTCGAACTGCGCGGCCTCGGTGCGGACCCGATCGAGGTTGGATGCCGCGATCTCGGCGGTGACGTCCGAGAGCACGACGTCGTGGCCGGCCATCGCGAAGACCTGTGCCATCCCGCCACCCATGTAGCCACTGCCGACGACGGCGATACGGGTCATGAGCGGGCCTCCACGGTGTGCGGGTTCTGGGTGGTGTCTCCGGCGACGCCGGGCTGGTCGTAGGAGTCGATGGCGGCGACCTTCGCCGCCGACGACGAGGACGGGTCGAACCGATAGCCGAGCCACTCCGTCACGAGGCGCTTGGCGAGCTCGAGGCCGATGACGCGCTGCCCCATCGTCAGGACCTGCGCGTCGTTGCTGAGCACCGAGCGCTCCACCGAGTAGCTGTCGTGCGCGGTGACGGCGCGGATGCCCGGCACCTTGTTGGCCGAGATCGCCACACCGAGCCCGGTGCCGCAGATGAGCAGGGCACGGTCGGCGTCCCCGGCGGCCACGCGACGGGCGGCTTCGACGGCGACGTGCGGGTAGTCGGTGTGCTCGTCGCCCGCGACGCCCACGTCGGCGACCGAGGCGACCCGGGGGTCGGCCTCCAGCAGCGCCTTCAGGGCGGACTTGTACTCGTAACCGGCATCGTCGCTTCCGACGACGATGCGGAGGGTGTCGCTCATCGCTGTTCCTCTCGAAGGTTCTCTTGTGCGGATGCCTCGGCGATCGCCGTCGCGATGAGGGCGAGCGACGTCGCGCCGGCGTCGGGATGCCCCAGGCTCTTCTCGGCGAGCGGGCGCGCGCGACCGAGGGCGGGACGAAGGGCCGACGTGGCCGCGGCGGCGTCTGTCGCGGCCCGGGCGGCGGTCTGAAGCGCGACGGGCAGGCTCTCGCCGGCGTCGATCTGCTCGGCGAGCACTCGCGCGAACGGATCGAGGGCGTCGACCATCGTCTTGTCGCCCACGCTCGCGCCGCCGCGGGCGGTCACCGCGTCCAGCGCCGCTTGCGCTGCGCCGACGGCGGACGTGCGCGGGTCGGCGCCATCGCGGTCCAGCGCGGAGCCGATCGCGCGCAGCATCGCGCCCCACAGCGCGCCGGAGGTGCCCCCTGCCTTCTCGCTCCACGCCTCGCCCGCGGCATCCAGCATCGCCGCAAGGCCCGCGTCGGGGTCGGCCGCCTCGCATGCCGCGTCGACGCCGGTGCGCATGCCGACGCCGTGGTCGCCGTCCCCGGCGATCGCGTCGATGCGGCCGAGCTCGGCCTCGTGCTCGTGGATCGTGTCGCGTGCGGCCACGAGGCAGGCCCGGGCGACCGCGGCGGCGGACTTGGACCACGCGGAGGCATCGGAGCTGCCGGCGGTCTCGGCGGCGGCATCCTCGTCCTCGTCCTCGGCGTCGGCAGCGGAGGCGACCACGACTGAGCCCTTGCGGTAGGCCGGCGTGTACGCGGGCGCGGCCCACAGCGCCTCGAGCTCGTCGTCGAGCCAGAAGAGGGTGACGGATGCCCCGGCCATGTCGAGGCTCGTCACGAGCTCGCCGACCTCCGGCTGCACCACGGTGATGCCCGCCGCCTCGAGCCGGGCGGCGACGTCGCCGTACAGGACGAAGAGCTCCTCGTACTTCACCGAGCCGAGGCCGTTCACGATCACGGCCACGCGATCGCCGCGCTCCTCGGGGACGTCCGCGAGGAGCGCGTCGACGAGCGTGCGGGCGAGGTCCTCCGACGTGGCGCGCGGCACGTCGCGGATGCCGGGCTCGCCGTGGATGCCGAGACCGATCGACATCATGCCGTCCGGGACGGTGAAGAGCGGCTCGTCGGCGCCCGGGAACGTGCAGCCGCTGAAGGCGACTCCGAGCGTGCGGGTGCGGTGGTTCGCGTGTCGGGCGAGGCGCTCGACGTCGTCGATCGAGTCGCCGCGCTCGGCGGCCGCGCCGGCGATCTTGAACACGACGAAGTCGCCCGCGATGCCGCGGCGCTTGTGCAGCTCGTCCTGCGGGGCGCTGGCGATGTCGTCGGTGCAGAGCACCGTGCGCGCGTCGATGCCCTGCTCGCGCAGGCGCTCCTGCGCCTCCCCGAAGTGCAGCACGTCGCCGGCGTAGTTGCCGAAGCTGAAGAGCACGCCGCCGCCGCGGTGCGCCGCCTTCGCGACGCGATAGGCCTGCCCTGCCGAGGGCGAGGTGAAGATGTTGCCGCACACCGCGCCCGCCGCCATCCCGGCTCCGACGACGCCGGCGAAGGCGGGGTAGTGCCCCGACCCGCCGCCCACGACGAGCGCGACCGAGCCGCGCGGTGCAGGAGCGGCGCGGACGACGCCGCCGTCGACGGCGCGGACCAGGTCGCCGTGCGCGGCGACGAAACCGGCGAGGGCCTGCGGAACGAACTCGGTCGGGTCGTTGGCGATGCGGGTCACGAGGCACCTCCGTCGTGGCGGGGCTGGCGCACCCTGCTCTCGCCCCGCACGTAGCCGTCGCGCTTGGGGAGCACGTGCCGGCGCAGGTAATCGCGGTTGTCGGCGCACACGCTCAGCCCGTCGCCACCGTAGTTCTCCACGCAGATCACGCCCTGGAAGCCCTGCGCGATCGCGTACCGGAACGCGCGGCGGTAGTCGATGAGGCCGTACTGCATCGGCGCAGGCACCGCGAAGTACGTCCCGCGTGCCGTGGCCTCGTCGCGCGCGTAGTTCTTGACGTGCCAGAAGTTGGCGTAGGGCAGCGTCTTCTCGACGAGCTCCCACCACGACTCGATGGGCCGATGCAGTCGCACCAGATTCCCGATGTCGGGGTTGAGGCCGACATTGTCGAGACCGATCTCCTCTACCAGGCGCACCGCCGAGTCGGCGGTGCCGAGGAAGGTGTCCTCGTACATCTCGAGGGAGACCAGGATGCCGAGCTCCGCGGCGTGGCTGCCGAGCTCTCTCAGCCGGCTGACCGCGAGATTCCAGTCCGCGGGGTCGTCGACGTGGCCCTGCACCGTCCAGAACCAGAGCTCCTCCTGCTGCTGCGGAGTCAGCGCCTGGTGCAGGCCGTACGACACGGTCTCGATTCCGAGCGCGGCGGCGGCGTCGAGCGTGCGATGGCTGTAGGCGAGGTTCGCGTCGCCGTCGGCGCGATCGATGACGCTGCGCCGGATGGCCGAGATCGACGTCGGCACGACGCCCGCGCGCGCGGACGCGTCTTTAAGATCACGCAGGCCGCCGGCGGTCAGGTCCCCGACGCGCAGCCACGAGTCGGTGATGTCGACACGGTCGAACCCGGCATCGGCGATCTCGGTCAGGGTGACCGCCCATTCCTCGGCGCCCGCGTCGGTGACGCTGCGTCCGTCAGCGGTGGTGCCGGGGAAAGGAAGCGCGGCGGCCGCGATCGGCCAGTTCTCCGCAGTGAGGCCGGTCATGAGGCATCCTTGGCTCGCGATTTGTTCTAGGCAACAACAATTCTCAACGTTAGCGTGCCTTCGAGCGATGGCAAAGCGGTTCGTCGAACTGGGTTCCGTCAGAGCTCGCTCGCCGTCTCGGCTCCCGTGGTCGCCGGTCCGGAATATGCACAGGTATGTCTGCGTCCTTTCGAGACGTAGCATGCCGTCAGGAAAGTACCGGGAACATCGGCGGTGCAGGCGAGGCGCTTCTCGTACCCTGCCGGCGACCGGCCCGACGCGCCGATGGTCGGAGGCAACTGTGCGGACAAGCGCGAAGAGCGGCTCCGCAGGCTTTCTCCCGATCCTGCGCTGGTTGCCTCGCTATGAACGGCGATGGCTGCGCGCGGACATCATCGCGGGAGTGGCCGTCGTGGCGATGATCGTGCCGAAGAACCTCGGGTATGCCGAGATCGCGGGGATCCCAGTTCAGAACGGTCTGTACGCTGCGGCGGCCGGGGCGATCATCTACGCGCTGTTCTGCACGTCACGTCAGATCTCCACCGGTCCGAGCTCGGCGTTGGCAACGGTCGCCGGGGGTGTGGTGATCGTGACCGGTGTCACCGGCGGTGATGCAGCTCAGCTCGTCGCGGCGATCACGCTGGTGACCGGCATCCTGTTGCTGCTCCTGGCGCTCTTCCGGATGGGATGGATCGCCCAGTTCCTCTCGAAGGCCGTCGTCACCGGGTTCCTGGCGGGAGCCGCGATCGATGTGGTCGTGGGAGAGCTGCCCAAGCTGACCGGCACCTCGGGAGAGGGCGACAACGTGTGGCGGGAGTTCGCGTCGTGGATCGTCGGGCTGGGTGCCATCCACCTCCCGACGCTGGTGGTCGGCGCGGCAGCCCTCGCGGTGATCCTCGCGCTGCGCTTCTGGGCGCCCAAGATCCCCGGCGCGCTGGTGCTCGTCGTCGGCGGGCTCCTCGCATCCGCGCTGCTCAACCTGGGCGAGCGAGGAGTGAGGCTGGTCGGCGACGTGCCGAGCGGGCTGCCCGTCCCGCAATTGCCGGACCTCGACATCGTCCTGGGGAACGTCCCGGAAATCATCATCGCGGCATTGGCGCTGCTGCTGATCGGGTTCTCTCAGACGGCAGGCGACGCCAGATCCTTCGCGACCCGGCACCGTTACCGCATCGATGTGAATCAGGAGGCGGTGGCCCAGGGTATGGCCAACGTCGGCGCCGGCCTCGTCCAAGGGATGCCGGTCTCGACGAGTCTGTCGGCCAGTTCGCTCAACGAATCCGCAGGTGCGCGCACACCCGTGGCGTCGCTCACCACCGGAACGCTGGTGATCCTGACGCTGCTCTTCCTCGCACCTGTCTTCTCAGAGCTGCCGAAGGCCGTGCTGGCCGCCATCATCATCGACGCGGTCGTGTTCGGGATGATCGACCTCAAAGAGTTCTCCCGGCTGCGGCGCGTGTCCAGGTTCGACTTCTGGATCGCGGTGGCGGCCGTCGTGGGAGTGCTGTCCGCGGGCGTGCTCTTCGGGATCGTCATCGGGATCGCACTGTCGCTCGGGTGGCTCATCTACGTCTCGACACGGCCCGCCATGCCCCTGCTCGGCCGTGAGCCCGGCACCCAGGTCTTCCGCGACATCGACCTCAACCCCGCCGATGAGACCATCGCCGGTATCGCCGTGATACGTCTGGACGGCGGCCTGTTCTTCGCAACCGCCGAAGCGTTCGATGAACGCATCCGCAAGGTCATCTCCGGGGACCCGCTCCTCACCGCGCTGGTGATCGATCTGGAAGGCGTCGCCTTCGTGGATTCGCAGGGGGCAGCCAAACTCACCGAGCTCGTCGACCTGGCCGAAGCGGAGGGCGTCACGATGCGGCTGGCGCGAGTCAAGCCCCGCGTACGCGACGTACTCGAGGCCCAGGGCATCATCGATCGGATCGGCACTGACCACGTCCACGGCAACGTCCATCGGGCCGTCGGGGCGCAACTGTCCCAGAGCGCAGGCGACGAGACGCGTGGAAGCGGACTCTGACGTGTGACGCTTCGAGTGAGTCCAACTGTTCAGGCCCGTGGCGTGGTGGCGTTCGGCCTGGTTGATGTCGGTGGCGTATACGTCGGCGCCTGCACCGAGGCGCCGCCGGGTCCCGGCGGCGCGACCATGCGGGGCCCCTCAGCGGGTGTGGCTGAGCGAGACGAGTCTGTCGAGCGCGTCGTCGGGAATCTCCACCCCGGGGAAGCGGGCGAACTGCCCCATCGGCATGGACTCGACCATCCTCAGCATGTTGCCGTTGTCCTCGGCTGCGGCCAGCTGCTCAGGGGTCGCATTCGCCATCATCGCCTGCATCAGCGCCGGCCCGACGGTCGGGTGGCCGAACCATTCGCCGACGGTCGAGTCCAAGCTCAGCGGCTCCGGTCGATCGGTGTCGCCTTCCAGGTCGATCGCGACGGAGGCGACGATATCGGCGGAGGAACGGCCGATCGCGACCTCGTAGGCACCCTGCTGCACACGCCAGCAGTCCTTGACCGTGTCCCAGTACGCGAACGCCCGGCGGTCCAGGGTCAGTTCCAGCGTGCGCGCCTCGCCCTGCTCGAGATGCACCTTCTCGAATGCGGCGAGTTCACGAACCGGTCGACGCACCGGCGACGGCGCCGGGGTGACATAGACCTGGACGACGTCAGCACCCGCGATGGGGCCGGTATTGCGAACGGTGAGCCGCACCGTTGCACTGTCTGCACCGGTGGCGACGACCTCGAGCTCTTCGTGGGAGAAGGTCGTGTAGGACAGTCCGTGGCCGAACGGGTATCGCACCGGCTGCTCGGCGGTCGCGTAGTACCGGTAGCCCACGAAGACGCCTTCGCCGTACCGCACGATCTCCTGCTCTCCGGGGAAGTTCAAGAACGAGGGGGTGTCCTGCAGGCGGTGCGGGATGGACTCGGCGAGCCGTCCGGACGGGTTCACCGCCCCGGTGAGCACATCGGCGAGCGCCCCGCCGACGGCCTGTCCGAGCGCCCACCCTTCGACGATGGCGTCGACGGAGTCGTGCCACGGCTCCAGCGCGACGACGCCGCCGTTCGAGAGAACGACCACGGTGCGGCCTGCGCGGCCGGCCACTGCTTCGATGAGTGCGATGTGCTCAGCGGGGAGGTCGATGCTGGTGCGGTCGAAGCCCTCGGACTGGTCCTTCTCGTACAGGCCGACGAATACGACGGCGACGTCGGCCGCCGCGGCGACCTGGGCGGCGTCCCAGCGCAGCTGGATCGGGTCACCCTCATCGGCGTAGCCGGGCGCGTACGACACGTTGTCCGCCCCCAACGCGACGCGCAGCTCATCGAGCGGGATGTCGAGGCGGGTCGGGTTGACGTGGGAACTTCCGCCACCCTGGTACTGCGGCTCGGCGGCGAGCGCGCCGAGAACGGCGACCGTCTGCCCCGGCCGCAGGGGCAGGGTCTGGTTCTCGTTGCGCAGCAGCACGATGGCGGCGGCGGCCGCGCGGCGGGCGAGCGCGTGGTGCGCGTCCTCGTCGAACGTCGCCGGCTTCTCGGTGAGGCGGGTGCGGTCTACCAGTGCCGCGACTCGCGTGGCGGCCTGCTCCACGACGGCACGGTCGAGGCGGCCGTCCCGGACCGCCCGAAGGATCGCGTCGGTGCCCTCGTCGCCCGTGCCGGGCATCTCGAGGTCGAGCCCCGCGCGCAGCGCCTCGACGCGATCCTTGATCGCACCCCAGTCGGAGACCACGAGGCCGTCGAAACCCCACTCGTCGCGCAGCAGCTCGGTGAGCAGCCAGCGGTTCTCCGACGCGAACACGCCGTTGATGGCGTTGTAGGCGCTCATGACCGACGTGGGTGCCGCCTCCTTGACGACCCGCTCGAACGCGGGCAAGTAGATCTCCCGCAGCGCGCGGGGATCGACCTCGGCGCTGACGCGCATGCGGTCGGTCTCCTGGTTGTTCGCGGCGAAGTGCTTCACCGACGTCCCGACCCCAGTGGACTGCACGCCGCGGACGTACTCGGTCGCCAGGACGCCGGTCAGCAGCGGGTCCTCGGAGAGGTACTCGAAAGTACGTCCGCCCAGCGGGGACCGTTTGATGTTGATCGCCGGCCCCAGGATCATGTTCACGCTCAACGCGCGCGCCTCTTCTCCGAGCGCGACCCCGACCTCGCGCACCAGCGCGGGGTCCCAGGTGGACCCGATCGCCACTCCTGGCGGGAAGCAGGTGGCGGGCAGCGAGGCGTACATCCCGAGATTGTCAGCGTTGCTGTCCTGGCGGCGCACACCGTGCGGGCCGTCGACCATCACCATCGACGCCACCCCCGCGCTGTCGCGGGTGGACCAGAAGTCGCGGCCGGACAGCAGCGCGGCCTTCTCCTGCAGGTCACCCTCGTCCGGCGTCGACTCGGGGAGCGTGTAGATGTCGGCCGGGATGTCTTCCCCGGCGTTCAGCGCCGCGAAACCTCGTTCGAGGTCGGCGAGCACGCCGGCGGGGTCGGGGAGCATGCCGGTGATCTGGCGCGGCGTGACCTCGTCCTGGCCGCGCAGCCCGCCCGACATGTGCTCAGCCGCGCCGGGCACCCACTTGGCGATCACGCCGGTCAGCACCTCGAGTGCCGGCTTGTGGTCCGCGATGTCGGCCATCCGCGAGTCGACCGTGAAGACGCGGGCGCCTTCCTGCTCGACGTCGAACGGCTCAGTCCACTCGTGCACTCCCGCGGAGACCTCCAGCCTGCGGCCGGAGGGGAGCACGACGTCGGCCGTGACGCCGACCGGTACGGTCGCGAAGACGCGCACCTGACCGTCGTCGAGCGCCCACCCCGCCGCCGCCGTGCCGTACGGGGTCGTGAGCGTCGTGGAAGCAGAGGTGAGCCCACGCCGGGGAGGCTGCGGCGCCACCCGCAGGCGTCGGTACCCGGGTGCTGCTGCGGCCAGGCCCGCGACGACGCGGTGCATCCAGTCCGCGACCGCGCCGAAGGCGTAGTGGTTGAAGGAGGTCATGCCGCTGGGGTTGACGGTTCCGTCGGGCAGCAGCGAGTCCCACCGCTCCCAGATTGTGGTGGCACCTTGTTCGACGGTGTACAGCCAGGATGGGGCATCCGTCTGCAGCAGCAAGCGATAGGCGACGTCGCCATGACCGTTCGCGCTGAGCGCGTCGGTGATGATCGGCGTGCCGATGAAGCCGGTGGAGATCTTGTAGCCGTTGCCCGCCACGATCTCCGCGAGCCGGTCGGCGGCGCGCTGCCGCTGGTCGGCGTCATCGATGAGCTCGAAGGTCAGCGCGAGGGCGTAGGCGGTGGCCGAGTCGGACAGCAGTCGCCCCGACCCGGAGACGTACTCGCGATGGAAGGCCGCCTTGACCTCGTCCGCGAGGGCACTGTACTTCTCCGCTTCCGCCGTGCGGCCGAGGAGTGCGGCGGCATCTGCCACGATGCGGGAGGAGCGTGCGAAGTACGCGGTGGCGACGATCTCGGGGTAGGTCTGGGCCTGCTCGGGGCGGTTGGCCGGTGCGGTCGGGTCCAGCCAGTCGCCGAACTGGAACCCGGCGCTCCACACCCGGTCGGTGCCCGCGGCGGCGGTCACCTCGTCGACCCAGGCGGCCATGCTGTCGAACTGCGACTCCAGGACGCCGAGGTCCCCGTACGCCTGGTAGATGGTCCAGGGCACGACGGTGGCGGCATCCGCCCACCCGGCTGTCGGACCGGTGTAGCCGGTGACGACCGCGGGAACCACCATCGGCGTGCCGCCGTACTTCCTCTGCTCCGCGGCGAGGTCCTTCAGCCACGAGACGAGGAACCCGGCGGAGTCGTAGAGATAGGTCGCGGTGGGGGCGAACACCTGCAGGTCGCCGGTCCAGCCGAGCCGCTCGTCGCGCTGCGGGCAGTCGGTGGGGATGTCGACGAAGTTGCCCTTCATCCCCCACACCACGTTCTCATGCAGCCGGTCCACCAGCGGGTTGTCCGCTTCGAACCATCCGGTGCGGTGCATGTCGGAGTGCATCACCTCCGCCGTCACCGCCGCGGGGTCGAACTCGCCGGGCCATCCGGTGACCTCGGCGTATCGGAAGCCGTGGAAGGTGAACCGGGGCGCCCACGTCTCCTCGCCTGTTCCGGCGAGCGTGTAGGTGTCGGTGGCTTTCGCACCGCGCAGGGGTTCGACCGCGAGCTCGCCGTGCTCGAGGACCTCGGCATGTCGCAGCCTGATCGTTGTGCCGGCGTCGCCGGAGACCGTGATCCGCAGCCGGCCGACCAGGTTCTGCCCGAAGTCGAGGATCGTGCCGCCCGACGGGGACGTCAGCACCGTCTGCACCGCCCGCGTCTCGACGACCCGCACCGGCGGACCGTCCGGTGCGACCAGCTCCACCTCTCCCAGCTCTCGCAGCGCGACGGGGGTCCAGCCGCCTGGCTGCGCGTCGATCGTCGACCATGCCGGGTCGAAATCGCGGGCGTCGTACTCCTCGCCGTCGTACAGGTCGGCGGACCGGATCGGACCGGTCCCGGCCATCCAGTCCGGACCGCTCGCGACGGTCTGGCGGGCGCCGTCGGCGTAGTCGACCTCCAGCTGGACGAGCACGCCCACCTCCGAGCCGTAGAGCGCCTTCTTGGCGCCCCAGCCGAGGTGGCCGCGCCACCAGCCGTCCCCCAGCCACGCTCCGATGACGTTCTCCCCGGCGTTGACCTGATCGGTGACGTCGTAGGTGGTGTAGCGCAGTCGGGACTCGTAGGCGGTCCACCCGGGGGCGAGCTCGTCGTCACCGACCCGCTGCCCGTTGAGCTCCAGCTGGAACAAGCCGTAGCCGGTCGCATAGACGCGCGCCCTCACCACATCGCCCTGTCCAGCCTCGAAGGATCCGCGCACGAGCGGCGAGGCGACCGCCGAGTCCGCCGGGCCGACCATCTGCGCAGACCAGTCAGATGCCTCCAACAGGCCGGCCTCGACGGCGGCCCACTCGCTCCACGCACCGGTCGACCCGTCGTGCCCATCCACCCGAACACGGATCTCCCGCCGTTCCCGCGACCGCAGTGCGTCGAACGGCCACGGCACGAGCACCGACTCGCCGCTCTCGACGCGGATGCTCGCACCGTCGCGTTGCTCAACCTCATAGGCGGCCTGCGACCACCCGTCCGGGGCATCCGTCGTGATCCACGACAGGCGAGGCCGGGCGTCGCCGATACCGAGGGCATGGCGGTGGTGCTCGAAGCGGACAGGCGTGACGGTGAGAGACATCTGCGGTGAGGCTTTCTGGGGTGAGCGGGTCAGCGGACGGAGCGGATACGGAGGACGACGGCGCCGGCGAGGACGACCGCGACCGCGGCGACGATGAACAGCAGGGTGTAGTTGCGCTCGTCTCCGGTGACGCCGACGAGGAGGATTCCGGACGCGAACAGCGGGCCGATGGACTGCGGGATGGACGTGGCGAATCCCGTGATGCCCATGAAGCGCCCGGCATCGGTCTCGCGCTCGGGCAGCACGTCCAGCAGCAGAGCCTGGTCGACCGCGGCGAACAGTCCGAGCCCGACCGAGGTGATCAGCGAACCGGCGATCAGGAGGGTGATGTCGGGGGCGAACGCCTGCAGCAGCATGCCGACTGCCATGATCAGACCGCCGAAGAGCACGAACAGCCGGCGGCGCTTGAGGCGGTCCGACAGGAATCCCCCACCGATCGCGCCCAGCGTCACGGCGAGAATGCCGCCGAGGCTGAGTGCCGCGATGATGCCCGCGACGGACTCCACCGTGATGCCGAGGCGGTCTGCGAAGAAGAACGCCGTGTACGTCGTGTTCAGCGTGATGCCGGTGTAGAAGAGGAATCGTCCGAGCCAGTTCCACGAGAAGTCGGGGTGCTTGCGGGGGTTGTAGACGTACTTCGACAGCAGCTGGAGGACGGTGATGGGGTCCTTCGGGAGTGCCCGGCTGTCGTCCTCGTGCACAAGGGCGACGAACAGCACGACGAAGAGCACGCCCACGGCTCCGGGGACCAGGAAGAGCAGCAGCGGGTCACCCGTGAAGAACTGCGCGAGGACGACGCCGAACACCGGGGCGATCTGTGTGGCGAAGCTCGTGAGGCCGGCGACCTTGCCGCGCTGCGACTCGGGCAGCCGATCTGCGGTGGAGATCTGCAGGTTGCTGAGCGTGGTGCCCCAGCCCCACTGCGCGAGGATCCAGCCGAGGCCCACGATGAAGACGTTGGGAGCCAGTGCCATCACCACGAGGGAGAGCACGCCCACGAGCATCCCGCCGATCATGAACGGGCGGCGGCGCCCGATGCGGGTGCGGGTGCGGTCGCTCCAGATGCCCATGAAGGGCGACGTGAGCATCACGAAGAGCGCGCCCGCGCCGGTGATGTAACCGAGGTATTCGGGATGGCCCGGGGCCAGTGCGTTGACCCGGATCGTGAGCGAGATCGCCAGAGGGGTGATGAAGGCCATGAAGACGCCGAACTGCGCCAGCACCATGAACCAGATGTAGCGAGCGCCCACCTTGGGCAGTTCCGGAGCGGGGTGCGCCGCCTCGTCCAGTTCCACGGCGTTCGCCGTCGGCGCGGGGATCGTCGCGGGAAGCGGGGTGATGAGCGGCTCGTCGTTGCTCGGGGTCATCGGGAGGACTCCATTGTCGGGGTTGATTGCTAGCGCGTGCTAGTGATTAGGTACGGATGCTACGGTGTATCCACTAGCGCGCGCAAGTCCTAGAGGAGACCATGATGGCAGGACCATCGACGAAGCGAGTCACGGCGGCCGATGTCGCCCGGTCGCTGGGCCTGTCGCGGGCGACCGTCGGGTTCGTGCTCAATGACACTCCCGGCCAGACCATTCCCGCTGCGACCCGCGACCGCGTGCTGGCGGAGGCCAAGCGACTCGGCTATCGCGCCAACAGCGCTGCACAGGCGCTGGCGAGCGGAAAGACCCGGATCATCCTGCTCGTCCTGCCGGACTGGCCACTCGACTACAGCATGCGGACCCATCTCGACGAGGCATCGCTCGCACTGGACGAGGCAGGCTACTCGCTGGTCACGATGACTCCGCACCCAGGGGGTCAGGCCCGGCCACTGTGGGAGACGCTCCGCCCGGACGTCGTCATGGCCATGACGCCGTTCACACCGGAGCAACTCGCCGAGATCCGTGGAAGCGGTGTTCAGCAGATCATCCCGCCTGTGGCGGCAGGTGACGAGGGCACCATCGCGACTCTCGGGTTCACGGACGGTCCCCGACTGCAGGTGGAGCACCTGCTCGAGCGTGGGCGTCGACGGCTGGCATTCGCAGGTTCGGCCGATCTGCGGGTCGCGGACCTCGTCGCCCAGCGACGCGAACTCGCACGACAGACGCTGTGGGCACGGACCGGCTCGGGGTTCGTGGACGAGGCCGCGATCACCGAGCAGACGGCGGCGGACGAACTGCGCGGCTGGATGGACCGGGGCGTCGATGGCGTGGTCGGATACAACGACGACATCGCGGGGATCATTCTGGGCGCCGCCCTCCGGTCGGGCATCGCCGTTCCTCGACAGCTGGCGATCGTCGGTCACGATGACACACCGCTGGCGCGCCTCCTCGTACCCGCACTGTCCACGGTGCGTGTCGACAACGCAGGTCTCGGTCGGTTCCTCGCCGAGCTCGCCCTCAGCGCAGCCACCGGCTCAGCGCCTCCGCTCGCCGGCCCCGAGACCGACGCCTGCCTCGTGGTGCGCGAGACGACCTAGACGCGGCTCAACGGCGGCCGCGCGACCGCTTCCATCGAGCCGACCGCCGCGCGTGGACGTCAGGCGGAGCGGAGGTCGCGTTCGATCGAACGCATCAGAGCGTGATGACGCCGGACCTGCTCCTGCCCGCGGTAGGCGACGCGATCTCCTTCGTACTCGCTGGAAAGCCATCCGTCGTAGTCGTGGGTCACAAGCGTCTGGATGATCTCGTTCCAGGGCACTTGCGCATCCATGAGGTGCTCGTCGATTTCGAAGAACTTGGCCTGGATGAATCCCACGTAAGGCAGTACATCGACCAGGTCGCTCATCGGGACGGCGAGCGGACGCATCCATCCCTCTTTGTGTCCGTCCTCGCTGATGCCAGGTTGGACGGCGGTCGTGATCTCGCGCTGGAAGATGCCGGTGTCGATCATGAGTTTGAAATGGCCCGTGCCGGTGCGCTCGATGAATGAGATGTAATCGTCGACGACCTTGTGTTTGATCGGGGTCGGCGCGTGGATCTCCGGGCAGATGACGATGTTGCGATCGGCGGCGAGATCGAGGTTGGCCGACACGATCGGCTCCCAGTCCGGGTGCGGATCGAGTTCCATGCTCACCACCCCGAACTTGGGGCGGATAGTCGTGAAGCCGAGCGATGACGCGAGCAGAATGTCGCGCCGCAGGATGTCGGCTCCTTCCTCACGCGTGAGGTCGCGGCCGCGGGAGAGTCCGATGTCCACCCAGGAGCAGTAATTCGTCGGGATCAGACCGTGCCTCTCCAAGGATTCCCACCAGTGCTCGATCCACGTTGCCGGCGGCGAGGGGTATCGGTGGATGTTGCTCTCACCGAGGATCTCGATGCCCGTCGCACCGACCGACGCGATCTCCGCCATCGCGTCATCGAGTGTCAGGACCGTGTTCATGTCGCCGGTGTAGCTGTAGAGCGATACTCCGTACTTGAACGTGCTCTCGCCGGTCATGCGACCACCGTGACCTTCCGTGAGGCGTGGAACAGGGACGGCTGGAATCTCGCCGGTATGTAGGGGGCATGGATCGCGATCTCGATGTCGAGGTCGTGCACGCCCGGAGCAAGGCCCCCGGGCTGCGGCACGGTGATGACCGCGGATTCATCGAGATCCCAATGGACGTCCAGGTGCGAAGCCTGGAGTTCGTCGAGGGTGTACTGCGTGCCGTACAGGGTCCACAGCGGAATGGTTCGCTCCCAATGGCGGTCGCCGACTCGCACATCGATCCCGTCGATCAGGCGACCGTAGGCGCCACGGTAGTTGGGCATTCGGATGAGAAATCTGAAGCCGGTGATCTCTCCCTCTTCGACGACGTTCTCCACGCCGCGGTTCTGGATGATCTCTCTTTCAAGCATGACTTCGGAGCCTTTCTTCGTTCGGCTGGGTCGGGGCGGCGGAGCGGGCGATCGCTCGGGCACCGCGAACCGCCAGAGCGACGGTGGTCAAGGTGGGATTGCAGGCCATCGGGGTCGGGATGACGCCGTTGCCCGCGACATAGAGACCCCTGGTACCCCACACGCGGCAGGTGTCGTCGCACACACTGCGCCCGTCGTCGTGTTCGCCCATGCGGGTCGTTCCCTGATAGTGGAGGGAGGCGCCGGGTGCGAATTCGATCGGGTCGCCGAAGACGGCCTCGCCGAGCAGATCGCCCACCGCGACCATCTGCGAGGTCGCCGCGGCGATCGAGCGTCGGTCGGCCTCGGTGAGCTCGTAGTGCACCTTCATGGCAGGCATCCCGAACCCGTCCTGTGCCTGATCGTCGAACTCGACCCGGTCCTGCTCACGGATGTCCTTCGCGCAGAACCACCCCAGCCCGACCACCTCACCGGGCAGGATGTCGCCGTCGTACGGCACGGGCGAGGCATCCAGTTGCATCACCTGGCCGTGGAAGGGCTCGTCATCTGTGAACGGCACCCACGACACTCCACTGACTTCGTCGATGGGCCCCGCGGCGCGGCTCGCCGCCTGAGGCGGAACATCCCGCAGCTTGACGGCATGCACGACCTGCGGCTGATCGTTGAGGTAGCGTCCTAGCGCCGGGGGCCGGATGCCGGACGCCCACAGCAGCTGCGGGGTGCGAAAGGCGTCCGCGGCGACGACGACGACCGGCGCGTCGATGCTGGCGCTGGACCCGTCCACCATGCTTCGCACGTCTACCCCGCGAACCTCTCCGGCCGCGGTCCGCACCTTCGTCACGAGGGTCTCGGGGAAGAGCCGGTGATTCGGGTTGGCTCGTGTCACGTCGCCGAAGACCACATCCGATCCAGACCACCACAGTCGACCATCCGCTTCGCGCCGTACGGCGAGGGGCATCGGTCCGACGGCTCGGGTCCGTCGTCCATCGAGCCCCTCCGACAGCCGCTTGCGGACCTCACCTGCCAAGGGGGCGTCGGCCATGAGATCTGCGGACACGCCGAGAAGACGCTCGGCTTCGTCCAGGAGTTCGTCGAGGTCCGGGAGGAAGTCGATCCGCTCACTCTCACCGGGTCGCGGGCACGCGCATGTCCAATGGGCACCCATTCCGCCGACGTTCGTCGAGAACGCGAGCGCAGGCAGGCCGACCTGGTCACCGACCCGGTATCCGTCGTCCAGGAGGTAGGTGCCGGGCCGCACGATGCGCGCCGCGTCCGATGCGTAGCCGTCCATCGTGTCGGTCGTTGCGTGGTCCGTCGGCGCGGGACCCTCGGAACGCCGCTGCGCGGACGCCCGGACCTCGTCGTCCAGCAGGTTCTTCACGTGAGCGCCCGGCGGGTCGCTCACCACGGGCCCCGCGTCGAACTGGAAGATGAGAAGATCCGAGCGCTCCTCGCTCAGGATGCGCGCGTAGGCGGCGCCGGCCGGCCCGGTTCCGACGATGATGACGTCGGGAGCCACCGACGCTTCGTCGACGGGCGGCCACGGCTCAACGCGCGACAAGTCCGGCTCCCATCTCGTCGAGCTGTGCGACGATCTCGCCCGGGCTCTTCTCGCCGACCTGCTTCTGCAGCATCGGCGTCTTGTCGAGGATGAAGTCACGGACCGGCCGGAGGAACGCCGGCGCGTGGTGGAACACCTTGCCCAGCACGAATGCCTGCTGCACCTGCGACGTCGTGTGCGCGATCCGTCGCTCGTCGTAGCGGGTCAGGGCCGCGATGACGGCGGGCGTGTCGGAGAGGTCGATGCCCGCGAGCTCCTGACCGAGGGTGTAGCCGTCCCCGATCGACATCCCGGCCCCGTAGGCCGCGTAGGGGGACGTCGCGTGCGCAGCGTCGCCAGCCAGAGTGATCCGTCCTTTCGACCACTGACGGAGAGGCGTGCGATCTCGGATCGGCCAGCGCTGAAAGTGCCCCGGCTCGGTCGACTGCACAAGGTCCGCCAGCGGACCGGGGAAGCGCCGTGCAAGCGAGAGTGCGTGCTGTCTCAGGTCGGTGGGCGGTTCGGCGGCGGGGTCCCACGCTTCCAGCACCCACCATTGGATGCCGTCTCGGCCGCCGTCGCGGATGGAGGAGTATGTGCCCTGCACACTCCGGTCGTGCGTGAGGACGACTTCGTTGCGCTCCACGCCGGGAATCGCTGCGAACGTGTATCCACCGATGATGTGCAGCTTGTGCTCGCGCTTCTCGCTCGGTCCCCAGAGATGACCGCGGACCATCGAGTCGATTCCGTCGGCGCCGACGACGACGCCGGCGTCGATCACGCTGTCATCGCCGAGGGTGACCGTCACGCCGTCGCCGTTGTCCTCGAGCCCGACGACCTCGACGTCCGTGCGGAGAACTCCCTCCGGCATCGCGGCCAGCATCCGGCGGTACAGCTCGGGCCGCAGGAGTCCGATGAACCCACCGCCATAGGCATCGACGACGTCGGGGGGGATCTTGACGTCGGCCCGGATGTTGCCCTTCACGCCACGGAAGGTGGTGTGGCACGGCGCGCCGAGGTCCACGGTGTCGACGCCCATGTCCTGCAGCGCTTTGATGGGCGGGGGCCAGAGGTTGAGGATGTTTCCGGCGGGTCGCGCCTCGCGATAGCGCTCGAGGAGGATCGGCCGTTGTCCCACCTTGTGGAGGGCGAGCGCGGTGGCCATTCCCGCGGGACCGGCTCCGATGATGACGATGGGATCGGGGTTGGGGTTCATTGTGATTCCGTCAGGTTCGGCTGCGTGAGATGAGGTGGCGGGGCGCCCGCCCGGGTCGAAGCAGGCGGGCGCCCCAGCAGGACGACATGCGCCGCGCTGGCTGAGCGCTACTGCATGTCAGGTCAGGAATCCCACGCGGCGTCCATCTCGTCCAGGATCTGATCGACCGTCTTCTGGCCGGTCAACAGTCCCTGAACGCCCACGCTGAGGGCGTCGTAGACAGCGGGGTTGGGCCACGTCTCGACGGGGAAGCCTGTGTATGAGCCGGACTCGATCATCTCCGCGATCGGCGCGTACTCCGCCGCGACGTTGGACGCGTCAGCACCCGAGATCGGGATCAGGCCGGACAGGTCCGCGAAGGTCTTGGCCTGAGCGGGCTCCGCGGCCCAATCGAGGAAGGCCTGGGCTGAACGCTTGGCGGCATCTTCGGCGGCGGCGTTGATGGCCCACGAGTAACTCGCCGAGACGACGGCGTACGGCTCCTGGCCGTCGGCTGGGGGGAACGCGCGGACGTCGAGTTCGAGGCCGGCGGCCTGGTTGATCTGAGCCGCCGCCGAGCCGGGAACGGGCGCCGTCAGGGCTGTCTGACCGCCCAGTCCCTGGGTGATGGAGTCGAAGGTTCCGCCGGCCACGCCGTCCTGGAAGCAGCCGGCGTCATTCATCTCGACGATGTCATCGAGCACTTCTCTCCACCCACTTTCGGCGAAGGTGACCTCGTCTGCGGACCGCTGCGCGTTCCAGTCCGGGTCCTGTTGGTAGACGCGCGTCGCCGAGATGATCGTCGCGAGGAGTCCCGTGTTGAACGGGACGGCGCCCGCCATGACCATGACCGTCTTGCCGCCGTCACGAGCCGCGGCGCAGCCGTCCAGCATCTGGTCGAAGTTCTCCGGGTACTCGTCGATGCCGACCTCCTCGCCGGCAGGACCGTTCCACACCAGCGAGGTCGGGGACAGTGCGGTGGGCTGGCCGTAAATGGTGCCGTCGATCCCGAACAGGGCCTCCTGCCCCTCCGGGATGATGGCTGCCGACGCATCGCCGAGCGGCTCGAGGAAACCGCCGTCCGCGATGGTCGTGACGGTCACGGCTTGTCCACCGCCGGGGATGAGCACCATGAGGTCGGCCGCGTTGCCGCCCTGGAGCTGAGTGGTGAGCTGGTTGTTGTAGCTCTCTGCCTGGTACGGGAGCAGCTCGATCTCGACGCCGGTCTCCTTGGAGTACTGCTCAGCCAGCTGGCCGTACGCGTCGTCGTCGTCATTGGCCTTGGGGAACATGAGGGTGAATCCGCTCAGTGCCGAGTCTTCTGTGGCCGCGGGCCCCGCCTCGGAGCCTGCGGAGCAGCCTGCGAGGACCAGGATCGCTGTCAGGGGCGCGGCGAGAAGCGGTGCGCGGCGCCGAGATTCAGGTGAGAGGTGTGTCATTTCGAGCCTTTCGAGACGTCGTTGTCGCCAACTCGCGAGAGCGGCCGGGTCGAGAACCGCCACACCACTCTCTCAGGATTTGCCCCTGAGGCACATAAGTATCGCTGATGCGCCATCATCGCGTCGGTGATTCCCAGCGCCCGGCCGCCTCGACGCAGGATCATGCCGAGCCCAGTGCTTTGTGCCCGGAGGGTCATATGCTGGGTCAATGAGCATGGGACCGTTCCTCGACTCCGCAGATGCTCCGCTCGGCGGGGCGTCGCTGGGCACCGCGGCATCGCTCGACGCCGCGCCTCTTGCGCACGTCGTGGACCTCGTCCGCTCGGGGCGAGCGGTGACCCGACCCAGGCTCGTCGTCGTGAGCGGGCTCACCCGGAAAGTCGTCACTCAGCGGGTGGAGGACGCCTCGCGGCTCGGACTTCTCCGCGACGGCGGCCTCGCGGCCTCGGAAGGCGGCCGACAGGCCCGTCTGCTCGAGTTCAACGCGGACGCCGCTCGCGTCTTCGGGGTGCTGGTCGAGGCGTCGGAGATCACCGTCGGTGTCGCGGACCTTCGTGGCCGACTTCTCTCGACCTCTCACGAGGATTGGTCGGTCGACAACGGCCCGGATGCCACGATGGCGCGTGTCAAAGCTCACATCGATGCGTTGGCGGCGCGCGAGCCGAGACTGCGGGCGTGGGGCATCGGTGTCGGCGTGCCGGGACCGGTGGATCTGACGACGGGCCGCCTCGTTTCGCCGCCCATCATGCCCGGATGGGACGGGTTCAGTGCGCGTGCCTGGCTGCGCGAGCATGTCGATGCGCCAGTGTGGGTCGACAACGATGTCAACCTCATGGCGATCGGCGAATGGACGTTCGGTCCGGGGCCGCGAACCGATGACATGCTTTTCATCAAGCTGGGAACGGGTATCGGATCCGCGGTCATTTCTCGCGGACGACTTCTCCGAGGTCAGCGAGGCGGCGCCGGCGAGATCGGGCACGTGCACATCACGGATGCGCCGGACGCGGTCTGCCGCTGCGGGCTCGTCGGATGTCTCGAGGCGGTCGCCGGTGGATGGTCGCTGCTCGCAGAGGCCACCCGGCGTGCAGCCGAAAGCCCTGTACTCGAACAAGCGTTGACTGAGCGGCACCAGGTCACTCTCGGCGACATCGGCGCCGCCGCCCAGGCAGGGGATGCTCTCGTGCGAGAGCTCATCGAGGCTCGCGCGAGCGTGATCGGTGACGTTGCGGCGAACCTCGTGAACTTCGCCAATCCGGGCCAGCTCGTCATCGGCGGCGGTGTGCTGCGCACCGGCGACGACTTCCTGAACATCATCAGCGCAGTCATCCAGCGGCGAAGCACGCGGCTTGCGACGGACGGACTCGTCATCCGTTCCGCCTCCCTCGATCAGAAGGAAGGGGTCGCCGGCGCAGCGCTTCTCGCGGCCGAGAATCTTTTCGCCCCCGCTGCGTTGGCGCGCTGGATCGAAGACGGCAACCCGCTCGGCCACGCGGCCGCACTCCAGCAACTGCCCGCGGCATACGTGTGAGAAGCGATTTGCGGCCGGTCAATGGCCCAGGCCCGGAAGCTCCTCAGTCCCCGCAGCGACAACTTGCGTAGTGCGGAAGTCGGCCACCTCAGCGGGCTCCACCTGCCGTGGGGACGATGCCCATTCGGGGGCCGAAAGCGCCCCGCCGCGCCGGACTCACCGCCGCGAGCTGACGCCCGCCGGTCATCGGCACGATCAGCGGTGCACGAATGCCGGCGGCCGTTTCTCCCGGAAGGCGGCCATCCCCTCCTTCTGGTCCGCGGTGTCGAAGAGCGATCCGAATGCCCTCGACTCGAACCGCAACCCCTCTGCGAGCGAGGATTCCAGGGCGACGTCCAACGCTGCCTTCGCGGCGTAGAGCGCCGGCAGGGATTTCGAAGCCACCGCGTTCGCGGTCCGCTCCGCGTCGGCCAGCAGGTCGCCGGCCGCGACGACCCTTGACACCAGGCCGATGCGCTCCGCCTCCTGCGCATCGATGATCCGGCCGGAGAGCACGAGTTCGGCGGCCTTGTAGTAGCCGACGGCACGCACGAGTCTCTGCGTGCCGCCCATCCCCGGGATCACCGCGAGGGTGATCTCGGGCTGGCCGAACTTCGCGGCAGGGTCTGCGAGCACGATGTCGCACATCATGGCCAGTTCGCATCCGCCGCCGAGGGCGTAGCCCGAGACAGCGGCGATCACCGGGGTGCGGACCGCCGCGAACCGCGACCAGCCGGCAAACGGCTCCTGTAGCGCCATGTCGACGCCGGATGCTTGGTCCATCTCCTTGATGTCGGCGCCGGCGGCGAACGCACGCGCGGATCCGGTCACGACGATCGCACCGATGCCCGGGTCGGTGTCGAAGACGGATGCCGCGGCCACGACATCGCGCATGACCTCGGAGTTGAGTGCGTTCAGAGCCTCCGGCCGATCGAGCGTGATCCAGCCGACCCGGTCACGCGTCTCGACGAGGATCGTGTTGTACTGCCGCGTCACAGCCGACTCTCCCTGAGCTTCAATCCGGTGAGCTCGGCGAGCAGCTCGAGGGTGTTGTCGCCGAACGCCTCATGGACAGCGAACCCGTCGGGCGTCACGTCGAACACCGCGTGATCGGTGTACACCCGTGTGACGCAGCCGACACCGGTCAGCGGGTAGGTGCAGGCCTCGACGAGCTTGGACTCGCCGGTCTTGGTGCACAGGTCGGTCATCACGTACACGTTCTTCGCGCCGATGGCGAGATCCATCGCGCCACCGACGGCGGGGATCGCGCCGGGCGCGCCGGTGGACCAGTTGGCGAGGTCACCGCGTTCGGACACCTGGAACGCGCCGAGCACGCACACGTCGAGATGGCCGCCGCGCATCATCCCGAACGAATCCGCGTGGTGGAAGTACGCCGCCCCGGGCAGTGCCGTGACCGGCTGCTTGCCCGCGTTGATGAGGTCGGGATCGATCCGCTCCGCCTCGGGCGCGGGGCCCATGCCCAGCAGCCCGTTCTCGGTGTGGAGGATGATTTCGAGGTCGTCAGGGAGGAAGTTCGCCACGAGCGTGGGTGCCCCGATGCCGAGGTTCACGTACGAACCCTCCGGGATGTCCTGCGCGATACGGGCCGCGAGCTGCTCGCGCGTGATGCGGGCGCTCATGGCCCGACCTCGATGCTCGGGCGACCCTCGACGTCCACACCGCCGGCGAACACGCCGTCCTGCAGCCAGGCGCGGTCCCCCACTGCCACGACCCGGTCGACGAAGATCCCCGGCGTCACCACCGTCTCGGGATCCAAGCCGCCTACCGGCACGACCTCGTCGACCTGCACGATGGTGGTCGTCGCGGCAGTCGCCATGACCGGTCCGAAGTTGCGCGCGGTCTTGCGGTAGACGACATTGCCCCAGCGGTCGGCGCGCCAGCCGCTGACGAGGGCGAACTCGGCCGTGATCGGATGCTCCAGCACGAACGTGCGACCGTCGATGATTCGCTGTTCCTTGCCCTCGGCGAGTTGCGTGCCCACCCCGGTGGGCGTATAGAAGGCGCCGATTCCCGCGCCGGCCGCGCGGATGCGCTCGGCGAGGTTGCCCTGCGGCACGAGTTCCAGCTCGATCTCGCCGGCGCGATACAGGCCGTCGAAGACCCAGGAGTCGTGCTGCCGGGGAAAGGAGCAGATCACCTTGCGCACTCGACCGTGAGCCAAGAGGGCGGCCAGGCCCGAGTCGCCGCTTCCGGCGTTGTTGTTGACGATCGTCAGGTCCTGCGCGCCGTAGGCGATGAGCGCGTCGATGAGCTCGACGGGCTCGCCCGCGCGGCCGAAGCCGCCGATCATGACGGTCGCACCGTTGGGGATGCCGGCGACGGCGGTTGCGGCATCCGGAACCGTCTTGTCGATCATCGGCGGACCACGGTCTGATCGAGCCGGCCGAACACGACGTCTCCGTCGAGGTCGACCTGCATTGTCACGCGATCGCCCTCGCGGAGGTACGGCGTCGATGCAGCGCCTTCCTCGATGATCTCGATGCCACGCCGTTCGGCGATGCACGCGGAACCGGTCTCGGCGTACCGCGTGCTCGACACCGTCCCGCTGCCGATGACGGTGCCCGCTGCCAGGTTGCGCGTGCGAGCGGCGTACGCGATCAGCTCGCCGAAGGTGTAGTCCATCTCGCCGGCCGGAACCGCACCGAATCGCTCGCCGTTCAGCCCGACCGTCAGGCTCGCGGCGATCCGGCCGTTCTGCCACGCGTCGCCCAGCTCAGCGGGTGTGGCCGCGATGGGCGCCATGCCCGTCGCCGGCTTCCCTTCGATGAAGCCGAACCGGCGTCCTATCTCCTCGACCACGATCGCGCGCTGGGACCAGTCGTTGACGAACGTGACGAGTGCGACGTGCTCGAGCGCCGTGTCGGGGTCGATGCCGGCGGGAGTGTCGCGGAGGATCACCGCGAACTCGCCCTCGAAGTCCATGTCACCGCTCGGGTTCCACAGGGTTGCGGTGCCGTGGGGCGCGAGGAACTCGTGCGACATCCCCTGGTACATCAGCGGCACCGGCGAGACGATCGGATCCATCCCGAGCGACCGTGAAAGCAGCGCCCCGTGGTTGAGGAACGCCGAGGCATCGAGCCACTGCCACGTGCGCGGCAGCGGCGCGAGCGCGACGGTCTCGTCGAACGGCACCGTCTCCACCAGTCCGGCCTCGAGCTCGGCGCCGAGCTCTTCGAGGCCCGGCGCCAGCGCTTCCCAGTCCTCGAGGGCGGCGAGCAGGGTCGGCGCGACGGCTTGCGCACTCACCGCACGCGTGCCGTCGCCAGCGACCAGGTGCAGGGCGCCGTCCCGGGTACCGTTCCGCATCGTTGCGAGTCGCACGGTTGCCTCACTTCCTAATCTACCGTCGGGACGGTTGATAGCGTCCCAAGAGAACGATAACGTGGCGGCGAGAAGAAGCCAAGGGAGGTCTCGGACTGTGAGAACGATCGATGTCCACGCTCATCTGGGGACCCCCGACGCCGACCGGCTGCTGGTCGGCGAAGCCGGCTTCGCCGACCAGTTGGCCGCCGATGGGCAGGCCCTCGGTGCCGCCTCGGCGGCGTACAACCGGGAGCAGTTCGCGGCTCTCGGGCGGAGGCTCACCTCGCTGGCCGAGCGGCTCGCCGCCATGGATGCGGCGCGGGTCGACGTGCAAACCGTGAGCGCCACGCCGATCGCGCGTCCGTGGATGGAGCGGCCCCTGGCCGAACGCTACATCGACGAAGCGAACAGGGCCGTGACCGACTTCTGCCGTCAGGAGCCGGACCGGCTCGTGCCCGTCGCGACCGTCGCCCTCCACCTTCCGGACCTCGCGGTGCGCCAGCTGCGCACTGCGGTCGAGGATCTCGGGGCGATCGGCGTGCAGATCTCGACGACCGCAGCCCCCGGAACGGAGCTCGACCACCCCTCGCTCTGGGAGTTCTGGGAGACGGCGGTGGCGCTCGACGTCCCGGTGCTCATCCACCCCTGGGGCTGCAGCCTCGGGGCGCGCCTCGACGTCGGCTACATGTTCAACCACGTCGGCAACCCGACCGAGACGTCGCTCGCGCTGTCTCGGCTCATCTTCGGCGGAGTGCTCGACCGGTTCCCCGGGCTCAGAGTGTGGGCCGCGCATGCCGGCGGCTGGCTGCCCAGCTACAGCGGCCGCGCCGACCACGCGTGGCATCAGCGCCAGGATGCCCGCACCTGCGAGCACCCGCCGAGCTGGTACCTGCGCCGGATGTGGTTCGACGCGCTCGTCTACACGTCCCCCGCCCTGAGATTCCTCGTCGAGAGCGTCGGCGAGGACCACGTCACGCTCGGAAGCGACTACCCGTTCGACATGGGCGTCGACGACCCGATCGACCGCATCGAAGCAGCGCTCGACGACCGCGCCGCGCGCGCCGCCGTCACGTCCGGGAGCGCGCAGGCGCTCTTCGGTCCGCGGCTGATGGAGCGCATCACCCTGAGGAAGACCGCATGACCGACAACACCACACCCGCCGTCGCCGCGTACGGCGCGGATGCCGAGGCGGCGATCGCGTCGGTATCGGCGCGTGTCAGCAACTGGGATCGATGGGGCCCCGACGATGCGCGCGGCACCGTCAATTTCATCGACGCCGACAAGCGCGTCGCGGCGTCATCGCTCGTGAGGCGCGGCGAGACGTTCTCGCTGTCGCTCCCGTTCGACAACGACGGCCCACAGAACGGCTGGAAGCGACGTGTCAATCCCGTCCACACGATGACGAGCACCGGCCTGGACACCGCCGAGATCATGGGCCTGCCGCATGGACTCTCGGTGGCCGACGACTGCGTCTTCATGCCCCTACAGTGCTCGACGCAGTGGGACGGTCTCGGCCACGTGTTCGACCACGGCATCGGGTGGAACAACCGCGTGGCCGCCCGCACGGTGACCAGCGAGGGCGACCTCGCGACCGGCATCGAGCACGTGTCGGAGCCGATGGTCAGTCGAGGCGTGCTCCTCGACGTCGGCCGTGTCCTCGCCGGTGGGGAACTGCCGGATGGATACGCCATCACGCCCGCCGATCTCGACACCACAATCGAGGCCCAGGGCGCCTCGTCGGCGGTCGGGCGCGGCGACATCCTGCTCGTGAGGACCGGTCAGCTCACGCGCGTACGCCGCGGCATCGGTTGGGGCACGTACGCCGGCGGCCCCGCGCCGGGGCTGTCCTTCACGACGGCGGAATGGCTGCACGCCCGCGAGATCGCCGCCGTGGCGACAGACACCTGGGGCGTGGAGGTGCGCCCGAACGAGTTCCCGAACTCGATGCAGCCCCTGCACCAGGTGCTCCTGCCGCATGTGGGACTGCTGCTCGGCGAGATGTGGGACCTCGACCGACTCGCCGCGGACTGCGCCCTCGACGGCACCTACGAGTTCCTCCTCGCAGCGCAGCCTTTGCCCTTCACGGGCGCGGTGGGCTCACCGGTGAACCCCATCGCGGTCAAGTAGCCGCGATACCGTCGCTGAGCATGGACCAGAAGGCTCGCGCCACCTGCTCGGCGGTCGCGCCGCCCCCGGGCCGGAACCACTGATACGACCAGTTGGCCATGCCGAGGATCGCGAAGGTCGCGAACCGGATGTCGAGCTGCTTGAACTCGCCGTCGTCCATCCCGCGCTGGAGCTCCTCGCGCAGGTACCGCTCGTAGACCGCTCGACGATCCATGACGCGCGTGCGTTCGGGCTCGGGGATCTCCTTGAAATGCTCGAAGAAGACCCGCAGTGAGCCGGGGTGCGTCTCCTGGAGGGAGATGATGTCGGTCATCATCCCGAGCAGCAGGTCGGACGCGGTGGGGGCACCGGCTTCCCTCCGCGCCTCATGCGACGCGATGATGAGCTCGATCATCTCGTCGTGCATCTCGATGAGCAGGCGGTCCTTGCTCGGGAAGTAGTAGTACAGCGACGCCTTCTTGATGCCGACCTCGTCGGCGATCCTGTCCATCGACGTGTCGCGATAGCCGGAACGGTCGAAGAGCCCCGCGGCCACCTCGCGGATCTGCGCGCGACGTGCGTCGCCCGACATCCGTGACGTGATCGGCCGTCGTCCGTCTGAGGTGCTCACGAATTCTCTCCCCTGATGTGCAGTCACGATATCGCAGGCGATCCCGGGCGTCGGGACGCGGCCGCCGTCATCGTTCGAGGAACGCCGCCCGCAGACGCAGGTGCTCACCGTCGCGTGCGGCGATGCCCTGACTGACGGCCTCGTGCTCCATCGTCTCCGCCGGCGTGGCGACCTGAGCGGTCCGGAGCAGGCGCTTGGTGAGCTCCTGCGCCACACGCGGACCGCTCGCCAGGCGGCCGGCGAGCTCGTGCGCCCGCGTCAGCAGAGTCTCGGGCGCGACGACCTCCGACGCGAGGCGCAGCGCGAGCGCCTCCTCGGCGCCGATCCGGCGTCCCGTCGTCGCCAGCTCGAAGGCCTGCAGATAGCCGACGCTGCGCACCAGCTGCCACGACGTGCCCGTGTCGGGCACCAGCCCTACCTTCCCGAAGACGCAGGCGAGCGATGCCTTCTCGGACATGAGGACGACGTCGCACGCGAGCACGATGCCCATGCCCGCGCCGACGGCGGCGCCGTTCACCGCGGCGATGACGGGGACCGCGGTGTCCGCGATCGCCGCGGCGATCGGGTTGTAGGTGCGCGCGACGGTGTCGTGCGCATCGTCGAGCTCGTGGACGGCAGCCAGGTCCTGGCCCGCGCAGAAGGCGCGGCCGGCGCCCGTGATGACGATGGCACCGACCTCCGGGTCGCTCCCGCATCCGCGGATGGCTTCGGCGAGGGCCAGCCGGGTCGGCTCGTCGAGCGCGTTCATGCGGTCGGGGCGATCGATCGTGATCGTCGCGCGCCGCTCGTGGATGTGGACGTCGATGCTCATCGGGCGCTCCTGTTCGGCTGCGGCTGGTGGATGGCGCTGGCCAGTCGCCCGGCCGTGGAGTAGTCCCGTTCCGCATACGGGAAGGCGTCGAGCTCCGTCGTCTCGGGTCGCTGCTGATAGTACGAGCGGATCTCCGAGATGAGACGGTCGCGGAACACGAACCATTCCGCGCCCCTCGTGGCGACCGGCCCGTCACCGGCCGCCGGCATCCATGACATCGTCCACTCGATCACCGCCTCGTCGACACCGTCGAGGATGTGGTCGACCACCCACGTGGCGCCGATCATGCCGGTGACCTTGCGCCAGTACCGCGCCAGGTGCTCGGCTCCCGCCACCGGTGCGGAGCCGACGTTCGGCGCGAGGAAGTAGTGGACGACATCAGGATGCAGCGTCTCGAGCATGAGTGGCACGTCACCCGTGGAGCAGCCGTCGTAGTACCGGCTGATGATCTCGAGGTGGGCAGCGCTCATCGCTGGATCGCCTTCGTCACCGTGAACTCCTCGATCCCGAACTCACCGAACTCGCGCCCGTACCCCGACGACTTCACGCCGCCGAACGGGGCGACCGGGTTGAACGCCGCGCCGTTGATATCGACCTGACCGGTCCGGATGCGGCGCGCGACCGCCGCCGCGCGGTCCTCGTCCACGCTCCACACCCCGCCGGAGAGTCCGTAGGGACTGTCGTTGGCGATGGCCACCGCCTGCTCCTCACTGTCGAACGGGATGATCGACAGCACCGGGCCGAAGATCTCCTCCTGACCGAGCGGGGAGGAGTTGTCGACGTCGGCGAAGATCGTCGGCGCGACGTAGAAGCCGCTGTCGAGCGCGGCGGGCTGCTGCGAGCCTCCGGTGACGAGCCGGGCAAGCCCGACACCCCGGTCGATGTGCGCGCGGACCGAGCGCTGCTGCGCCGCCGACACCAGGGGGCCGAGGCGCGTGGTGTCCTCGAGAGGATGGCCGAGCCGGAGCCGCTCGGCCGACGCGATCGCGATCTCGATCACCCGGTCCTGCAGCGCCCGAGGGACGACCAGTCGGGTCCATGCGGAGCACGTCTGCCCCGAGTTGAGAAAGGCGTTGCCCACGCTGGAGCGGATGGCACGTTCGAGGTCGGCGTCGTCGAGCACGATGCTCGCCGACTTTCCGCCGAGCTCGAGGCTCGTGCGGGTCACGTTCGCGGCGGCAAGGGCGGCGATGCGTGCGCCCACCGCGGTCGAGCCGGTGAACGAGACCAGGTCGACACGCGGGTCGCCGGCCAGCGCCTCGCCGACGGCAGCCCCGCCTCCGCTCACGAGGTTGAACACGCCGGCGGGGAGGCCGGCCGCCTCGATGGCATCGGCCAAGGCGAAGGCCGCCAGCGGCGCCTCGCTGGCGGGCTTTGCCACCACGGTGCTGCCCGCCGCCAGAGCGCCGCCTACCTTGCCGACGAGCTGGTGCAGCGGGTAGTTCCACGGCGTGATCGCCGCGACGACGCCGGCGCCCTCGCGCAGCACGGCGGAGTTGCCGACGGCGCGCTCCCAGGCGAACGCCCGCGCGGCATCCGCGAAGCCCTGGAGTGTCGCCAGGGGCAGACCGACCTGCACTTTCTTGGAGATGTTGGCCGGGGTTCCGACCTCGAGACTGATCACCTCCGCGATCTCGTCGAGGCGCGCCGACAGATGATCGCGCACGGCCTCCAGCGCGGCGGCCCGCTCCGCAGGATCGGTGCGCCGCCACTCGTCGCCGGCAGCCTGCGCTGCGGCCAGCGCGCGATCGACGTCGCCGGCGCCGCCGGCCGGGACCGTGCCGAGCCGGCCGCCGGTCGCGGCATCCGTCACCTCGATCGGCGGCTCGGTGCCGAGCGGCGCCGTCCAGCGCCCGTCGATGAAGATCCGGGTGCGTTCGCGCAGGTCATCGTGCATGGATGTCTCCCTGGGAGTAGAAGCCCGCGCCGCTCTTGCGGCCAAGACGGCCGTCGGCGACGAGCTGGCTGAGGATGTCGGCGGGGACCAGTCGTTCTTCGCCCGGCTCCGCCTCGGCCATCGAGCGAAGCGCCGCGACCGTGACGTCGAGCCCGATGAGGTCGAGCAGGGCGAAGGGCCCCATGGGCAGTCCGGCGACGCCCGTCATCGCGGCGTCGATGTCGGCGATCTGTCGGCCGCCTTCGTGCAGACGCGCGGCATCGTTGAGGTACGGGATCAGGAGTCGATTGACGATGAAGCCGCGGGTGTCGGCGCTGCGCACCGGGGCTTTGCCGAGCGATCGCACCCAGTCCGCCGCCGCCGCGGCGACGGATTCGCTCGCCGGCCCGGGCACGACCTCGACGAGCTTCATCACCGCTGCAGGGTTGAAGAAGTGCAGAGCCAGCGTGCGCCGCTGCGTCGACACGTCGTACATGACGTCGGCGACCCGATACGAACTCGTGTTCGTCGCCAGGACGGCTTCCGACCGGGCCGATCGGTCGATCTGCGCGAGCACGGACTGCTTGACGGCGAGGTCTTCGGCGACCGCCTCGATGACGACCTCAGTGTCGTCCGGCAGGGCATCGATGCCCGACAGGAATCCGATCCTGTCCACGACGGCTGCGGCATCCTGAGCCGAAAGGCGCCCGCGGCCCACCGACCGGTCGAGGTTGGCGGTGACCGCGGCCCGCGAGCGGTCGAGGGATGCCGCGCCACGGCCTATCACCGTGACCGCGCTGCCCGCGCGGGCCACGGCTTCGGCGATACCGGACGCCATGTGGCCCGTGCCGACGATCACCACGGACGACCAGGCCGACGTCGCCACCGTGCGGGAATCCGGAGCGGCGGAGGGTTGCCCTGCCCGCGCCTCGAAGGGGCCGGCGGGGTACCCGGCGCCGAGCCGCATCGCGAGATCGATGTCGTCGGGCGACGCCACGCCTCGGTCGGCCAGCCGATCCGCGTCGGTGTAATAGCGATCGAGCAATGCATGAGCGATGTCGTTGTGGTGCACGATCCGACCTCTCTGACGGTGCAGACGGCGCTCCCTACCGTCTGGGTGGTAGGTTACATCATCCGCACACGAAGGAGCCAGCATGTCCGTGTCCTCGCGCAGAAGAGTCGAACCGGTCGCGGAGGCCGCTCTCGACGCGTACCGGCTCCCCGACGGCCGGCCTCTGGAGCTGTTCGGGGTGGTCGCCCACTCTCCGGCGGCGCTGGCCGATCTCAAAGGAGCGACGGCGCGCGTGCTCAACGCGACGGAACTGACGCCACGCCTGAGGGAGCTGCTCATCCTGCGCGTCCTGCACAACTACGGCGCGACCGCGGAATGGCGGGTGCACCTGCAGCTCTTCGCCGCGGGAGCGGGGATCTCGGCGTCGGACGTGACCGCGTTGCGGTCAAGCGAGGTGAAGGTGGCCGGACTGGAGGGCGCGATGCTCGAGCTGGCCGACGCCCTGAGCGACCGTGGAGCGGTGGGCGACGAGCTCTGGCAACGCATCCACGATGGGCTGGGCGCCCGGGGCGCTGTGGAGGCCGTGTTCGTGGGCGCGCAGTACGTCAAAGTCGCGCTGATGAACAACGTGCTCCACGTGGAACCACCGCTCCCGCCCGGCTGACACGGGCGGGAGCGGCGGGATCGGATGCCGCGCTCAGCGCGCTGCGGATGTGACCGGCGCGGGCGTGTGGATGTCCGCCCCCATGATGTCGAGCTGCGCGCTGATCTCGGCCGGGTTGGAGTCGCCGACCACCTTCTGCAGGAATTTGGTGTGGTCGAAGATGGCGTCGCGAAGAGGTCGCATGGGTGCCGGGACGTGGTGGAAGTTGCGACCCAGCATGTACGCCTGCTTCACCTGTCCGGCCGTGTGCTCGACGCGGAGTTCCTCGTAGCGCGCGAGCGCCTTCTGAAGGGCGGCCGCGTCGCTGAGGTCGACGCCGTTGAGCGTCTGGCCCAGGAAGTAGCCGTCGACGATCGACATGCCCGCGCCATAGGCGGCGTAGGGGCTGGTGGCGTGCACGGCATCGCCCGCAAAGGTGACACGCCCCTTGCTCCACACTTTGGGAACGTCTCCGCGGTCGCGGATCGGCCACCGGAAGATGTGCTCTTCTGACGTGTTCGCGATGAGCTCCGCCATCTGAGGAGGGAATCCCTTCGCGAGGGAGAGCGCGTGGGCCTTGAGATCGACCGGGGCTGGCTTCTGCGCGTCCCAGGCCTGCAGTACCCACCATTCCGCGCCGTCGCGGCCCTTGCTGCGGATGCCGGTGTGGCTGGCCTGCACCGTGCGGGAATGGCGGAGAATCGCCTCTCGCGGGTTGACAGCGGCGGGCAGGTCGAAAGTGAAGCCGCCGATGACGTGGAGGTTGTGCTCGCGGATCGGGGGAAGGCCCCAGACGATCTCGCGGACGACCGAGTTGATCCCGTCGGCGCCCACGACGAGTGGCGTGGTGATGCTCGTGTCGTCCTGGAAGCGGACGACGACGTGATCGCCCTCGTCCTCGATCCCGACGACCTGCTTGTTTCCGACGAGGATGCCGGGCGGGAGGGCATCGACCATGCGCTCGTAGAGGTCGGGGCGGGTGAGTCCGATGAAGCCGCCGTTACCGTACTTCTCGACGACCGACGGTGGGAACTTCACCCGCGCGCGCACCTTGTCGCGGGAGTTGCGGAACTCCGACTCGCAGAATGCCCCGATGTCGTCGACGTCGACGCCGATCTGCTCGAGCGCGTGAACGGCCGGTGGCCAGAGGTTGACGATGTTGCCGGCCGCGCGCGGTTCTGCGTAGCGCTCGTACAGCTGCACGGGGATCCCGACGGCATGCATGGCCAGGGCGGTCGCGATGCCGGCGGGACCGGCGCCGATGACGGCGACGGGCTCGGTGGAGTTGTTGTTCATGAAAGACCTGCTCTCTTCGTCGAGTGCGTTCTGATCGGGGTTACTGCGGGGTGATGCGGAGGAGGTCCGAGGTGAGGACCTCGGGATTGACGATGGATGCCGGGCGCTGGCCCGCGAGGACGGCGAGCGCGTTGGACGTCGCCTTCGTGGCCAGCTCGACGAGGGAGCCGTCCGAGGCGAACGCGACGTGGGGCGTGATGATTGCGGCCGGGCTCGACCGGAGCCAGTGGTCTGCAGGAAGGGGCTCCGGGTCGGTGACGTCGAGCGCCACCCGCAGCCGGCCACGTTCGAGCTCGGGGCGAAGCGCCTCGGTGTCGACGAGACCTCCCCGTCCGACATTGATCAGCAGCGCGCCGTCCTTCATCATCCCGAGCTCCTCGGCGCTGACGAGATGACGGGTCTCGGCGTTGAGCGGGACGTGGAGAGACACGACATCCGCGAGGCGCAGCAGCTCATCGCGACCGACCACGCGGGCCACCGGTGGCGGCGCCGCACCGGGTTCGGCCGCGAGCGCGCGAGAGGAGACGACGACCTCGAACCCGAAGGCCGCGGCGCGCTCTGCCACCGCGCGGCCGGTGGCGCCGAACCCGACGATTCCGAACACGAGGCCGCGGAGCCGTCGGGACGGGTACGCAGGCGCGGGCGTCCAGCCGCCGCCGCGGGTCGCATCGGAGGCAGGAACCAGGTTGCGGAGGGTCGCGAGGGTGAGCGCGAGGGTGTGGTCGGCGACCTCCTCGGTGCAGAACTCGGGGACGTTGCTGACGAGGATGCCGAGCTCGGTCGCACGGGCGACGTCGATGTTGTCGACGCCGACCCCGTAGCGGGCGACCGTGAGACACCGACCCGCAGCGTCGAGAACCTGCGCCGGCACCCGGCGGAAGCAGGTGAGAATGGCATCCGCTTGCGGGGCGAGGGTCAGCAGGTGCTCGTCGGACTCCGCCGGCAGGATCTCGTGGCCGGCTGCGCGCGCCAGCTCGGATTCGATGGCCGGGCTCGGCCAGGCGATGTCCGTGATCACGATCGTCGCCATGTCAGGAGCCTGTCCCGAATGTGGGCCGGGCGAGGGCGACGTCGTCGCCGAGCTCGCGCTCGATCTCGAGCACGCGGTTCCACTTCGCCGTGCGCTCGGAGCGCATCGTGGAGCCGATCTTGAGCTGACCGGTGTTCCATCCGATGGCGAGATCGGCCAGCCAATGGTCCTCGGTCTCCCCCGAACGCGCCGACAGCACTGTGGCGTAGCCGGCGGCGTGCGCGATCTCGACGACCTCGCGCGCCTCGCTCAGAGTGCCGATCTGGTTCGGTTTGACGAGCACGGCGTTGGCAACCGCTTCGTCGATGCCCCGGCGTAGCCGATCGGGCGACGTCACGAAAAGATCGTCGCCGAGGAGCTGGATACCGCTGAGCCGCTCCGTCGCCGTACGCCAGCCGACCCAGTCGTCCTCAGCGAGCGCGTCTTCGATGGAGACGATCGGGAAGTCCGCTGACCAGGCAGCGAGTTCCTCGACGAGCTCGTCGGCACGCATCCGGCGGTCCTCGGTCTCCCAGATGTAGGTGCCGTCGGATGGGGAGTGGAACTGCGTCGCGGCCACGTCGATGGCGATGGCGATGTCATCACCCGGGGTGAGACCGGCGCGTTCGAAGGCCGTCGAGAGCACCTCGAGCGCCTCCCGGTTCGACGCCAGCTGCGGACCGTAGCCGCCCTCGTCAGCGATGAGCGCCCAGGTCGCACCGCGCTCGCGCAGCACTTCCCCGGTGGCGGCGCGGACACGGGAGACGGTCTCGATCGCCTCGGCGAACGTCGAGGCACCGACGGGGACGACGAGGAAGTCCTGGACATCGAGCGCGCGAGCGGCGTGCGCGCCGCCGGAGATGATGTTGATCATCGGCATCGGGAGCGTGCGAGGCCCATCGCTGACGGCGGCGTAGAGCGGGAGGCCGCGGGAGGCCGCGGCTGCTTGCGCAGCGGCGACCGAGACCGCGAGGATCGCGTTGGCTCCGAGCCGACCGCCGTCCGCCGTACCGTCGGCCGCCCTGAGCGCGATGTCGACGGCACCCTGGTCAGTGACGTCGATTCCGCGCACCGCCTCGAGCAGCTCGCCTTCCGCGTTGGCGACTGCTCGCCGGACGCCGTACCCGCCGTAGCGGTCGCCGCCGTCGCGCAGCTCTCGCGCCTCGTGGGAGCCGGTGGAGGCGCCGGATGGCACGATCGCACGGCCGCGGGCACCTTGCCGCGTCACGACCGTGCAGCCCACCGTGGGACGGCCCCGTGAGTCCAGCGCCTCGAAGGCGGTGATCGTCTCGATCGCGTCAGACACTCGTCATCCTCCAGAATTCAGCGAGTCCGTCAGGAGCCTCGCGCAGCACGTTCAGGGCCAGCGCACGAGCTCGGTCGCACTGCGCTGGAGAGAAGTAGTCGACCGGCGACTTGCCGTCGACCCGCGCCAGCAGAAGCGCTCCTGCGTGGGCGAGCAGATAGCGATGGTCGAGGGCGCCGAGGGCCGCCCGCGTGTGGTCGGAATAGGTCTGCACGAAGCTCTCCGCCGTAGCCATCAGTTCGTGTCGGCGGTCGGGCCGGACGATGATCTTGCAGATCAGGTGGTGCAGGAGAAACGCCACGTCGAACAGCGGATCCCCGGTGTGGGCGACCTCCCAGTCGATCACCCAGAGGCCGCCGCCGACGGGCGGCTCGGCCAGAACATTCTTGGGCGAGAAGTCGCCGTGCACGAGAGCCACGCGGGTGCCGGCCATCCGCTCGACCAGCGTCGCGATGACCGGCGCGGCCGTGGGGTTGCGCTCTGCCGCGACCGCGTAGAAGGGCTTCACGCGCAGCTGGCCGAACGCTTCCTGGTCGTCGAACTCCGCGAGAATCGCGGGATCGGATGCCGACGCCACCTGCCACGCGGCCAGGACGGCGCCCAGCCGCGTGCCGACATCCGCTCGAACGTCGCCGGCCAGCAGCTGCTGCTTCCAGTCGCCGTATCCAGCGGGGGCGAGCTCGATGACGAGCACATTGTGCTCGCGGTCGACGGCGATGACGCCGGGTACGGCGTCCGGGGCCACGCCGTGAGCCCACCGCAGCGCCGCGGCCTCGGTGTAGGAGCGCTCCGCCGACGCTTCCCACACCTCCGCGACCCGCAGCCGCGGCAGTGCGCGCTTCACCACGAACGCGCTCTGCGCCGTCCGCACCACGACGACGTCGTTCGAGACTCCACCGGCCAGGGGTTGGACCGTGGGCTCCTCGTCGAGCAGTCCGGCATGCCGCAGCACGGCCAGCGCGACGTCGCGGAGATCGTCCCCCGGGGGTGCCTCTGCTGTCGTCACTGTCATCTCCTCGTAGTCGCTATCCGATGGTTTGGCGGGGCCGCCGCCGCCCGACGGCCCCGCGAATCTTCGTAGAGCGCCGCCGGCTCACGCCGGTAGCGCCATCTTCTGTGCGACCGCGTAGACGAGGCCACCGATGTCCGCGTGCTGGTCACCGTCGATCTGCCACTGCCCCACCTGCACCGAGGCCTCGACCACGGTGGCCGCACGCGGGAGGCGACGGGCGTGGAACTCATCCCACAGCGCCTGGTCCAGCCGGTCGTGTGACTCGAGGATTTCGGTGAGGACGAGTGCGTCCTCGAGGGCCTGCGCCGCCCCCTGGGCGATCGTCGGGGGGCAGCTGTGGGCCGCATCGCCGATGATCACGACCCGCCCCCGATTCCAGGCATCCGGGACGAGGTGCGACGTGAACCACGTGTAGTTCACCTGCGGCGAGTTGAGCAGATCGGCCCGGATCGCGTTCCACGGCCCGTCGTACGGCAGGGATGTCTCGTACATGAGACGTGCGTGTTCCTCGTCCGAAAGGGCAGAACGATCCTGGGCCGGCTCGACGAGGAAGGCGTACATCGCGTCTTCGCTGGTGGGCGTGTAGCCGGCGATGTAGACCGGTCCGCCGTAGATCACCTCCGAGGACACGACCTCGGAGGGCCGCGACACGAAAGCCCGCCACGCGCCCATTCCCGTCCGCTGGGGTCGGACGTCGATGCCGATCAGCTCACGCACCGTCGAGTGGAGGCCATCGGCCCCGATGAGCAGGTCGAACGCCCCGGCCGGCTCGCCGTTGACTTTCAGCTCGACCTGCTCCCCCCGGTCCGCGAGACCGGTGAGCTCCGCGCCGAAGTGAAAGGTCACACCCTGCGCGACAGCGGCCGCGTAGAGGATGCGGGTCAGATCCGGCCGATACATCCCCAACGAAGCCGGGTAGTCAGGGCCTCCCGTCTTCGCTTCGGGCAGGGACATGACGACCGGAGCGCCCGGGCCGGGTGCCCTGATGACCAGGCCTTCGGCCGGATACCCCTGCTCCAGCACCTGATTCCAGACGCCGAGCTGGCCGAGCGCCCGCAAGGCATTGCCCTGCAGCGTGATACCCGAGCCCAGCGGAGACAGTTCGGGCTTCTTCTCGAAGACCTCCACACCGACGCCGAGCTTGGCCAGCTGGATCGCTGCCGCCATTGCGGCGACGCCACTGCCGGCGATCGCCACCTTCTTCACCGCAGCCATTGCGGTCTCCTTCTCTGAGATCGTCATCGATCTCGGTTGAACTTTCAGCGGTACGGGTCTCGCGCCAGCGGTCAGACGCCCTGGGGCTTCTGCTGGAAGAAGTCGGCAAGCTCTTCAGAGTTGACCGCCGCCTGCTCCTTCTCTGCGGCCTCCTTGGGCGGCAGCGGCCACGCCTCGTAGAAGGATTCGGGCATCGTGACGTTGCGATAGATCGACTGGCCCGGGTTGCCGCCGGCGGCCTGGTAGGTCTTGGGTTCCCAGTCGGGCATGCTGTTGACCCAGCCGCCGGAGTTGACCTCCATACGGAAGCCGCCCGGCTCGCGGAGGTAGAGGTAGGTGATCTCATCGATGCCGTGCACGCCGGGGCCGAGCTCAATCGGGGTGCCGTGTGAGACTGCGATCTCGGCCATGCGCTCGACGTCGACGCGCTGGTCGACGCGGAAGGCGATGTGGTGGCCGCGACCGGTCATGCCGCTGAAGTCGGGGACGAGCGCGATGTCGTGGGTTGAGCGGATGCCGTTGCAGGTGAGGGTCGAGAACACCGAGAAGCCGGGCTCGACCTCGGTCTCGGCGGTGTGGCGCGCGCCGAGCTTCTTGTAGAACTCGATGTCGCCCCCCATGTTCGCGCTAGGCATCGTGACGTGGTCGAGATACCGCACGGCGGATCCGCCGCTGGTCGGGATCTTCTGTGGGCGGTTGGGAACGGCGTGGTCCTTCTTGTCTTCGGGCGCCTCGTACAGATCGACATCCCAGAACACCTCGTGAAGGTGGCGGCCGAACGCCGAGCGGTACTGGTAGGTGCGGCCGTGGCCGGTCCAGTCGTCGACCCAGCCGACGTGCTCTTCGCTATCCTGCAGGCGCTTGGCGATCGTCTCGGGGTCTTCTGCCCCATAGGTGCGCCAGCCGATGCGGCCGATACCGGACTCTTTGGCCTCGGTGACGATCAGGCTGGAATGCAGCCATTCCGCCCAGCCGCGGAGGTAGACGGACTGACCCTCGCGCGTGGTCTCTTCGAGGCCGAAGATCTCCTTCATCCACGCGACGGTCTCTTCGGGCTTCGGGCTGAACAGCTCGACGTGCGCGAGCTGCGAGAGCAGGATCTCTGACATTTTCTGGTGACTCCTTCGTCGATGATGGGGGTCTTACTGGGGCGGTGCGACGCACCGCGTGACTTGAGTGCCGAGGCCGGTGACGCTCGCCTCCATGACGTCACCGGGCCGGAGCCAGCGGTTGCCGTGCTTGCCGGCGTTGCCGGCCGGTGACCCGGTCAGGATCATGTCGCCGGCCGACAGGCGCGCCGAGTGCGAGGCATAGCTGACGCACTTCTCGACGCCGTGGATGATGTCGGCGACCAGTTCGTCCTGCATCGTCTCGCCATTGACCTTCAGTGTGATCCTCAGCCGGCGGTAGTCCGAGACGAACCGAGACGGCAGGATGACCGGACCTGTCGGGAAGTAGGTCGGACGGTTCTTCGAGGTGACGAAGTCGGTCAACGGCACATTCGAACGCGACATCACGTCTCGCACCGTGATGTCGTTACTCATCACGTAGCCCGCGATGTGGTCGAACGACTCTTCGGGCGAGATCCGATGCGCCGCCGTCTTGAGGATGACACCGAGCTCGAGCTCCCAGTCGTGCTGGCCGCCGGGAGTCCAGAGGATCACGTCGTCGTGGGCGCCGGAGACGGCGGAGGGCAGCCCGACGAACATGAACGGGTCCGACTGCGCCTGTCGCTCAACAGCCTCCAGCGCAAAGGTGTGCAACTCCTCGTCACTGCGCGGGTCACCCGCATTGCGGAGCGTGCTCTGCACGATCTGCTCCACGTGGACGCGATAGTTCGCGCCCGCGCACAGGATCTGACCCACCGGCTGCACCGGAGGGAGCACTTCCAGCGCGTCGGGCGAAATTCCGCCCGTGAGCGCCGGGGCAACCTCGATGAGCGTGTCGATCGCGGCGTCCCAGTCCTGCAGGAGGCTGCGGATCGTGGCGTCCCGTCCTAGGAACGGGCGGGTGTCGTAGACGAGACCATCGCGCAGCATCCCGACGAACGTCTGAGCCGAGGCCGCGAAGGTCCCGAGACCGAATGCTCCGGGGGCGACCGCGGTGGTAACGGTGGGGGTCACTGCTTCCTCGTTCCTCATTGAACTAGAACACGAACCTGTGTTCTAGTTAGATTGTGAGCATCCATGTCGACGCTGTCAAGCACGGATCTGACAAGCACCTCGAGCGCACGCCTACGATGAAACCGATGTCTGAGACCGACTCCCAGATCCGCCAGCCGGTGCAGCGGCGCAGCCAGGAGGCCTACGCACGCGTGCTCCAGGCAGGTCGGGAGATCCTCGAGGAGGAGGGCTTCCCCGGATTCACCGTCCAGGCGGTAAGCAAACGGGCCGGTGTCTCCGTCGGATCGATCTACCTACGCGCCCCGAGCCGCGAAGCCCTGCTCCTCGCGATCCACGCTCAGGAGATGGACCGGATGGACCGCGAGGAGGTGTGGCTCGCGCCGACCTCCGTGCCTCCCGGCGGAGCCCGTGCACACATCGAGCAGGTCGTCACCAAGACATCGGCACAGATGCTCGCGAACGCCGGCATCCTCCGGGCGTTCATGCGCCGCGGCCCCGAGGACCCGGAGATCTTCGTTCGCGGCCGCGACGGCTCGCAGCGCGTCGCCAAGCAGTTCGAGGCCGCGCTGCTCGCCTGCCGAGACGACTTCCGGCATCCCGATCCCGAAACGGCCGCCGACTTCGCGTTCCGGATGCTCTACTCGATGACGGCCCGGCGCATCACGCACGGTTCGGACTTCGAGTCGCCTCGTCCGCTCTCCGACGAGGTCTTCCTCGAACAGCTCTCCCGCGCGGTCGCCGACTACCTTCTCGGCGCGAGCTGACGGCGACTAGCGAGACTCCGCCAGCAGCTGCGACCGAGCCCTGGCGCCCAGTCGATCCCAGTGAGCGTCGTCGTGTTGGACGCCGGGCGTCTCCTGGCACAGGGCGACCCGGACACCGTCGGCCGCGATCCCAGAGTCATCGCCGCCTATCTCGGCGACGACTGGGTAGCCGCATGACCGCCCCCATGCTTGAAGCGCGCGGGGTCCGGGCGCGGTACGGCTCCGTTGAAGCGCTTCATGGCGTCGACGTCATCGTCGGGCGCGGGCGGCTCGTAGCACTGCTCGGCGGCTGAGTCGGTCTCGTTCCCGCTCGACACGGTCGCTCTAAGTGTCTCTCATCGCCTCGGGAAGACCCCTGACCGCGGCGGTTCCCACATCCGAGAAGGAACGAGACCGAACCAAAGGAATGGGCCAGATCGAGACTGTCCGAGAAGGAAGTCGATCTGGCCCAAAATGGCGGTGACGGTGGGATTTGAACCCACGGTAGGGGGTTACCCTACACAACTTTTCGAGAGTTGCACCTTCGGCCGCTCGGACACGTCACCGCCGACAAGCTTACGACACGCGGACGGATGCCGCGAATCCGCGCACACGGGGTCGCGCGGACCGACCGCCGTGTCGCCGGGCGGGTCTAGCGTGGGGGTCGTGACGCACGAGCAATCCGGGGCCGAGCAGACCGTCACCGATCCGATGTCGACGACGCAGCGGTTCGTGCTGTGGATCGCGATCCTCGGATCCTTCGTGGCCTTCCTCGACGGCACCATCGTCAACGTCGCCCTCCCCGCCATCAGCGACGAGCTCGGCGGCGGCCTCCGGACGCAGCAGTGGGTCGTCGACGCCTACCTCATCACCCTCGGCGCGCTGATCCTGGTCGCGGGATCCGTGAGCGACGCCTACGGTCGCGTGCTGGTGCTCCGCATCGGGCTCATCGGCTTCGGCGTGGCATCCCTCGCGATCGCGGTCGCGCCGACGGCCGAGTTCCTGATCGTCGCGCGAGCGGTGCAGGGTGCCGCGGGCGCGTTCCTCGTGCCGAGCTCACTCGCGCTCATCACGTCGAACTTCTCCGGCGGGGCGCAGGGCCGCGCCATCGGCGTCTGGACGGCGATGACGACCTCGGCGATGATCGTCGGCCCCCTCATCGGAGGCCTCCTGGTCGACCTGGCGTCGTGGCGGCTGGCGTTCCTCATCAACGTGTTCCCGATCGGCGCGACGCTGGTGCTGCTCGCGCGGGGCGGCTTCCGTGACACCCGGCACCGGGATGCCTCGATCGACTGGCTCGGCGCGGCCCTGTGCACCCTCGGCCTCGGCGGCATGGTCTACGCGCTCATCGAGCAGCCCCACCTGGGCTGGTCCTCTCCCGCGATCTGGGTGCCGCTCCTGCTCGGCGCAGTGCTGTTCGTGCTGTTCATCCTGCGCCAGCGGCGGGTGCGCAGCCCGATCCTGCCGCTGGACCTCTTCCGGGTCCGCAACTTCTCGGCGGGCAACATCGCGACGACGTTCATCTACGGCGCCCTCGCCCTCAACGGCATGGTCGTGGTGGTCTACCTGCAGGAGGGCGCCGGCCTCTCCGCCACGCTCGCGGGGCTCGCGAGCCTGCCCACGACGATCCTCCTCATCCTCTTCAGCTCACGCGTGGGCACGCTCAGCGGCCGGTGGGGTCCGCGCTTGTTCATGACCGTCGGCCCGATCACGATGGGCGCCGGCGCCCTGCTCCTGCTCACCGTGAGCACGGACTTCTCCTACTGGTGGCAGGTGCTTCCGAGCATGGTCGTCCTGGGCGCGGGACTGGCGCTCACGGTGGCGCCGCTGACGTCGGCGATCCTGGGCTCGATCGGACCGGAGCGCTCCGGCATCGCGTCCGCGGTCAACAACGCCGTCGCCCGCGTCGCGGGCCTCATCGCGATCGCCCTGCTCGCCACGATCGTCGGCGGCGCGCTCGACCTCGACGGCTTCCACCGCGCGGCGATCGTGACGGCCGCGCTCATGATCGCGGGCGGGATCACGTCGTTCCTGGGCATCCGCAATCCCGAGACCGCCGCCGACACACCGCCCGCGTGACGGGCGACGGATGCCCCGGCCCGGCCGGGCCGGGGCATCCGCTCGCCGTCGCCATACTCACGGCCACCGGCGCTGGCCGCACCGCGTCCCGCACTGCCAGACTGGCGGCATGGCTGTGATCGAGAACTCGAAAGTCACCATCGTCGGAGCCGGCAGCGTGGGGTCCAGCGCGGCCTACGCGGCGCTGATCCGGGGGTCCGCGCGGCACGTCGCGCTCTACGACATCGCGACCGAGAAGGTCGAGGCCGAGGTGCTCGACCTCGCCCACGGGACGCAGTTCACCGGCTCGAGCGACATCGTCGGAGGCAGCGACCTGTCGGTCGTCGAGGGCTCGCACGTCGTGGTCATCACGGCCGGCGCCAAGCAGCACCCGGGGCAGACTCGCATCGAACTCGCCGGCGTGAACGCCGGGATCATGCAGAAGATGATGCCGCAGCTGCTCGACGCGGCCCCGAACGCGATCTATGTCATCGTCACCAATCCGTGCGACGTGCTCACCGTGCTCGCGCAGGAGGACACCGGCCTGCCGCCCGAGCGCATCTTCGCCTCCGGCACGGTGCTCGACACGTCACGCCTGCGGTGGAAGCTCGCCGAGCGCGCCGGCGTCTCCACCTCGAGCGTGCACGCCTACATCGTCGGCGAGCATGGCGACACCGAGTTCCCGCTGTGGTCCAAGGCGACGATCGGCACCGTGCCGATCCTGGACTGGGTCACCCCTCGCGGCGATCGCATGACCGTCGAAGAGCTCGACCGCATCGCCGTCGACGTCCGCGACGCCGCCTACAAGGTCATCCAGGGCAAGGGTGCGACGAACTACGCCATCGGCCTGTCCAGCGCCCGCATCATCGAGGCGATCCTCAACGACGAGCGCGCGGTCATGCCCGTGTCGACGGTGCTCAGCCGGTTCCACGGCGTCGACGGGGTGGCCCTGTCGGTGCCCTCGGTGGTGAGTGCGACCGGCGCGGTCCCGATCCGCGAGACGAGGTTCGACGACCGCGAGCTCGAGCTGTTCCACGCGTCCGCCGATGCGCTCAAGAAGGTGGCCGACTCGCTGCGCGCCTGACGAACCCCGGCGACGCGCGCCGGCGATGTCCCCGCGGGCGCCTACGCTGGGCCCATGCCCGCAGCCCGACGCCCGACGCAGACCGCGCCCTACCGCTGCACCGAATGCGGCTGGACGACGATCAAGTGGGTGGGCCGCTGCGGCGAATGCCAGCAGTGGGGCACCGTCGTCGAGGCGGCCGAGCAGACCGGCATCCTCCGCTCGATCACACCGGTCTCGCCCGGCGCGGCCCGCGCCGCGCAGCCCATCACCCGCATCGACACGTCCGACGCGCCGCGCCGCACGACCGGGGTCGGTGAGTTCGACCGGGTGCTCGGCGGCGGCCTCGTTCCGGGTGCGGCGATCCTGCTCTCCGGCGAGCCGGGCGTCGGCAAGTCGACGCTGCTGCTCGAGGTGGCGGCGCAGTCCGCCCGCGAAGGGCGCCGCGTGCTCTACGCGAGCGCCGAGGAGTCGACCGCTCAGGTGCGGCTGCGCGCCGAGCGCACCGGCGCCCTCCACGACGAGCTGTACCTGGCGAGCGAGACCGACCTGGCGACCATCCTCGGCCACGTCGACGACGTCGCCCCCGACCTGCTGATCGTCGACTCCGTGCAGACGGTGTCGTCGGCCCTGTCCGAGGGCATGGCGGGGCATCCGTCGCAGGTGCGCGAGGTGGCGGCGACGCTCATCCGCGTCGCGAAGGAGCGCGGGATCCCCACGATCATCGTGGGCCACGTCACCAAGGACGGCTCGATCGCGGGGCCCCGCATCCTGGAGCACCTGGTCGACGTCGTGTGCCAGTTCGAGGGCGACCGGCAGACGTCGCTGCGGTTCGTGCGCGCGCTCAAGAACCGCTTCGGCCCGACGGACGAGGTCGGATGCTTCGACATGACCGGCGCGGGCATCGCCGAGGTCCCCGACCCCAGCGCCCTGTTCCTCGGCCACGGCAGCACCGAGCCCGGCACGTGCGTCTCGATCGCCTTGGAGGGCCGGCGCGCGCTGCCCGTCGAGGTGCAGGCGCTGACGATCGACAGCAAGTCGGGCAACCCGCGGCGCATCGTGAACGGGGTCGACGCCGCCCGCGTGGCGACCGTGCTGGCGGTGCTCGAGAAGCGGATGAAGATCAAGACCTCGGATCAGGACGTGTACGTCTCGACGGTCGGCGGAGTGAGATTCGCCGAACCGGCGGCCGACCTCGCGATCGCGCTCGCCGTGGCCAGCGCGGTCGAAGGATGGACGATTCCCCGCCATATCGCCGTGGTCGGCGAGCTGAGCCTGGCGGGCGAGGTGCGGCCCGTCACCCAGGCGACGCAACGGCGCAGCGAAGGCGCGCGTCTCGGGTACCGAGACGTGATCGACCACCGCTCGGGCTCGCTGGGTGGCGCCGTCAGCGACGTGCGGACGCGGTCCAAGGGCCGGCCGGGCGAAGACGTCCCCGAGTTCTGAGGCTCGGCCGGTCCCCTCAGCGCTGGAGCCTGCCGGGCGAAGACGTCCTCGGGTCCCGCGGCGTGCGGCCGGTCGGCTCAGCGACCCCGGGGCCGGCGTCGACGCCCAGGGTCGGCGTACCCGAGCACGATGGGGATCACCAGTCCGGCCGCGCACACGATTCCGACGAGCAGGAATTCCACCCGGCGAGTCTGCCCGCTCATCCCCGTCGACGCAAACCCCTCCCCCGGAGCTGCCCTCGCGCGGGCACCCACCCGGCGGGTCACCGGGGGTTTGGGGCGCACCGCTGTCGTTCGGGGCGCACGGGGCACGCCCCAGACGCGCGCGACGCGCCCCAAAACCGATGAAGCCCGGCGCTGTCGCGCGGGCACCCACCCGGCGCATCAACCAGGGTTTGGGGCGCACCACTGTCGTTCGGGGCGCACGGGGCACGCCCCAGACGCGCGCGACGCGCCCCAAACCCGGGGACGCTGGGTGCTGGGGCGCGTCAGGCGTCGAGCGCGGCGATGAGGTCGGCGGGTGAGGCCTGCAGCGGGTGGGGTCCGGCGATGTCGAAGAAGACCGTGGTGATCTCGGCCTCGTGCGCGCCGAGGAACGCGCGCAGCCACGCCGGCGACTGCAGCGCGACGCCGGGCGGCAGGCTCGCGGGCTTGTGCGCGGCATCGCTGAACAGCAGCAGGGCCACGTCGCCGGTGTCGGGGTCGCGGTACGTCCACACCTCGCCGACGTCGAGCGGGTTGTCGCGCTGCCCCGGGCGCATGAGCGGGACGACGGTGGGGCCATGGCGCAGCGCGAACGCGACCGCCGCCATGTCCTGCGTCTGGAGCGCATCGCTCAGCTGGGTGTTGCGGAACTCCAGCGGCTCCTTCGCCTTCTTCGCCCGCTTCTTGCCTGCCACCCCTCCAGCGTAGCTTCGGCCTGGACGGCCTTCCCTCCGCCGCCCCAGCGGCCACCGGAGCAGGAACCCTCAGGCGAGGAAGCCCCGCAGCAGGGCCTCCGAGCCGGCGAGGTGTTCGAGGATCGCCGCCTCCGCGGCATCCGCTCTCCCCGCGAGGATGGCGGTCACGATGTGCTCATGCTGGGCGTTGGAGTGCTCGATGTTGCGCGGCAGGAGCGGGAAGGTGTCGAGCCACTCGTTGACCTTCGCGCGGTTCTCGGCGGCGAGCGCGACGAGCGACGGAATGCCGGCGAGCTCGGCGATCGTCAGGTGCAGCAGCGTGTCGAGCCTGCGGTAGTCCGTGGCGGATGCCTCGGCCACGGCCTCGTACCTCGCCCACAGCACGTCGCGCGCCGACGCGTCGAGCGTCCGGCCGGCGGCGGCGCGGGCTGCGCCGGCCTCGAGCACGCGCCGGAGCCCGAGGACGTCTTCGAACTCGGCGGCGGTCACGTCCCGCGGGTGCGGGGGCTGCGGCAGGGGGTCGGCGACGAACGTGCCGCCGTAGCGGCCGCGCCGTCGCACGAGATAGCCGGTGTCGGCGAGCTCGCGGATCGCCTCGCGGACGGTGTCGCGGCTGACGGCGTAGAGAACGGCGAGCTCACGCTCCGACGGCAGCGACTCCCCGGGTGCCACCACGCCGAGCCGGATGGTCTGCGCGATGCGCGCGACGGTGTCCTCGAGGGCGTTGCCCTCGCGCACCGGCCGGTACACGGCCTTGCGCACCTCGTGCAGCGGCGGGTCGGTCACAGCCCCTCGCCTCTCCGCCGTACCGTTCGCAGGACGGATCCCGCCGAACCCGCGCGACACGCCGAGTTCCGCCTCGGTTCGGCCGGTCGGTCCTGCACACGGTACGGGCAAGGCATCGGAAGGGTCCTCACAGCGGCGTCACGTAGGCGTTGGTGATGCCGCCGTCGACGACGAACGCGGTCGCTGTGATGAACGAGGCGTCGTCCGAGGCGAGGAACGCGACGGCGGCGGCGAGCTCCTCCGGCTCGGCGAACCGGCCCATCGGCACGTGGACGAGGCGGCGCTGCGCGCGCTCGGGGTCCTTCGCGAAGAGCTCCTGCAGTAGCGGGGTGTTCACCGGTCCCGGGCACAGCGCGTTCACGCGGATCCCCTGACGCGCGAACTGCACGCCGAGCTCGCGGGTCAGGGCCAGCACGCCGCCCTTCGAGGCGGTGTACGAGATCTGCGACGTGGCTGACCCCAGCAGCGCGACGAACGACGCGGTGTTGATGATCGAGCCCCTGCCCGCCGGCACCATGTGCCGCAGCGCCGCGCGCGAGCACAGGTAGACGCTCTTGAGGTTGACGTCCTGCACGCGGTCCCACGCGGGCAGCTCGGTCGTCTCGATCGAGTCGTCGTCGGCCGGTGAGATGCCGGCGTTGTTGAAGGCGATGTCGATGCCGCCGAACTCCGCGGCCACGCCGTCGAAGACGGCGTTCACCTGGGCCTCGTCGGCGACGTTCACCCCGCGGAAGACGCCGTCCACCTCGGCGGCGGCGGCCTCGCCGGACTCGGGATCGAGATCCGCGATCACGATGCGTGCGCCCTCGGCCGCGAACCGGCGCGCCGTCGCCAGGCCGATGCCCGACGCGCCGCCGGTGATGATGGCGACCCGGTCCTTGAGCCTCGCCGTCAGATCCATGCTGTTCCCTCTCGGTCCGTCGCGAAGAAGACGTTCTTGGTCTCGGTGAAGTGCTCGGCGGCGTCGGGGCCGAGTTCACGGCCGAGGCCCGACGCCTTCATGCCGCCGAACGGCGTCCAGTACCGCACCGAGGAGTGCGAGTTGACCGACAGCACGCCGCTCTTGACCCCGCGCGAGACGCGCACGGCGCGGCCGAGGTTCTCGGTCCAGATCGAGCCGGCGAGCCCGTAGATGGTGTCGTTGGCGAGCCGCACGGCGTCGGCCTCGTCGTCGAACGGCAGCACCGCGACCACCGGTCCGAAGACCTCCTCGCGCGCGATGCGGTCCCCGCGATCGGCGAGCACGACGGCCGGGGCGAACCAGAAGCCGTCGCCGTCGGGCGCCGACCCACGGAAGGCGACGTCCGCACCGTCGAGGAAGCCTTCGACGGTGGAGCGGTGGGATGCCGAGATCAGCGGTCCCATGTCGGTGCGCTCGTCACCCGGGTCGCCCACGCGCCACGCCTTCACCGCGGGCTCGAGCAGCTCGAGGAACCGGTCGTACGCGGAGCGCTCGACGAGGATGCGGCTGCGGGCGCAGCAGTCCTGGCCGGCATTGTCGAACACCGCGCCCGGCGCGCTGGCGGCCGCCTTCTCGAGATCGGCGTCGGCGAACACGATGTTGGCGCTCTTGCCGCCGAGCTCGAGGGTGACCGGCTTCAGCTCGCGCGCGCAGCCGGCCGCGACCTCGACGCCGACGGACGTCGACCCGGTGAAGACCACCTTGCGCACGTCCGGGTGCGACACGAAGCGCTGACCGACCACGGAGCCCGAGCCGGTGACCACCTCGAACAGCCCCGCCGGAAGCCCCGCCTCGAGCGCGAGCTCGCCGAGGCGGATCGCGGTCAGCGGGGTGAGCTCGGCGGGCTTGAGCACGACGGCGTTCCCGGCGGCGAGCGCGGGGGCGAACCCCCACGACGCGATCGTCATCGGGAAGTTCCAGGGCACGATGATGCCGACGACGCCGTACGGCTCGTGGAACGTCACGTCGAGTCCCCCGGCGACCGGGATCTGCTGGCCCGAGAGCCGCTCGGGCGCGCCGGCGTAGAAGTTCAGCACCTGCGCGACGTGCGACGCCTCCCACCGCGCCGAACCGATCGGATGCCCCGAATTCAGCACTTCGAGCTGCGCGAGCTCCTCGACATGGGCCTCCACCGTGCGAGCGAACGCACGCAGCGCGTCGGCCCGCGCCACGGGCGGCAGCGACGCCCAAGAACGCTGGGCGGCGACGGCACGCGCGATCGCGGCATCCGTCTGCGCCTCGTCGGCACGGGCGATCTCGCGGATCGGCTGCCCGGTCGCGGGGTTGACGAGCGTGAACGTCCCACTCATGCGTGGACCTCCCGGGACGCGTAGACGGATGCCTCGGCCACGAGCCCCGCGAACAGCCGGCGGTCCTCCTGGTTCTGCTCGGGATGCCACTGCACCCCCAGGACGTAGCCGTCGCCGTCCGACTCGAACGCCTGGACCAGCCCGTCGTCGGTGCGCGCGGTGACCACGAGGCCGTCGCCGAGCCGGTCGATGCCCTGGTGGTGGTAGCTGTGGACGTCCATCGGTCCCGCGCCGACGAGCGCCGAGAGCCGCGTGCCGTCGTCGACGTGCACCTCGTTGGTGGCGAAGACCCCTCCGCCGACGCGGTACCGCTCGGTGCCCAGCACCTCCGGGAGGTGCTGGTGCAGCGTCCCGCCACGGGCCACGTTGACCAGCTGGAGGCCACGGCAGATCGCGAGCACCGGCATCCGTCGCGCTTCGGCCCCGCGGAACAGCGCGAGCTCCCACGCGTCGCGATCCGGACGCGCCGGGTCGGTGGTCGGATGCCGCTCCGCGCCGTACAGCTCGGGCTGGACGTCGAGGCCGCCGGTCAGGATGAGACCGTCGAGGCCGTCCAGGACGGCTTCGGCGGCGTCTTCCACCCGCACGCCGGTCGCGCTGCTGTGCTGCGGCGGCAGTAGCACCGCGATGCCGCCCGAGGCGGTCACCGAGTCGAAGTACACCTGCGGCAGGAACGCCGCGCGCACGTCCCACACCCCCTGCGTGGCCTGCTCGAGATACGTCGTCAGGCCGATCACGGGGTTCTCAGAGGCGTTCGAAGCCACGCACCCTCTCCCAGTCGGTCACGGCGGCGTCGTAGGCCTCGACCTCGATGCGCGCCTGGTTCAGATAGTGCTCGACCATGTCATCGCCGAAGGCGGCGCGCGCGATGGCCGACTGGTCGAACAGCTGCGCGGCCTCGCGCAGCGTCGTCGGAAGGTGGTCGACCCCGGACGTGTACGCGTTGCCGGTGAGCGCGTCGGGCATCGGCAGCTCGTGCTCGATGCCGTGCAGGCCGCCCGCGATGATCGCCGCGATGCCGAGGTACGGGTTCACGTCGCCGCCCGGGACCCGGTTCTCCACCCGCAGCGAGGAGCCGTGGCCGATCACGCGCAGCGCGCAGGTGCGGTTGTCGAGGCCCCACGCGATCCCGGTGGGGGCGAACGAGCCCTTCGCGAACCGCTTGTACGAGTTGATGTTGGGCGCGTACAGCAGCGTGAACTCGCGCAGGGTGGCCAGGATGCCGGCGATCCAGTGCTCCATCAGCGGACTGAAGCCGTGCCTCCCGTCGCCGGCCATGACGGGCTCGCCCGCCTCGGAGCGCACCGACAGGTGGATGTGGCAGCTGTTGCCCTCGCGCTCGTCGAACTTGGCCATGAACGTCAGCGCCTTGCCGTGGTGCTCGGCGATGGCCTTGGCGCCGTTCTTGTAGATGGCGTGCTGGTCGGCGGTCTCGAGCACCTCGGCGTAGCGGAAGGCGATCTCCTGCTGACCGAGGTTGCACTCCCCCTTGACGCCCTCGGTGTAGAGCCCGGCCCCGTCCATCGACAGGCGGATGTCGCGCAGCAGCGGCTCCAGGCGGCCCGAGGCGAGCAGGTCGTAGTCGACGTTGTAGTCGGTCGCAGGCGTGAGGCCGCGGTAGCCCTTGGCCCAGGCATCGCGGTACGTGTCGTCGAAGATGATGAACTCCAGCTCGGTGCCGGAGTAGGCGACGAGGCCGCGGTCGGCGAGGCGCTGCCGCTGGCGGTCGAGGATGTCGCGCGGCGACTGCACGACCGGGTCGCCACCCTCCCAGGTGAGGTCGGCCATCACCAGCGCCGAGCCCGGCAGCCACGGGATGACGCGCAGCGTCGACGGGTCGGGGCGCAGCATCATGTCGCCGTAGCCGGTCTCCCAGCTCGACATCGCGTAGCCGTCGACGGTGTTCATGTCGACGTCGACGGACAGAAGGTAGTTGCAGGCCTCCGCACCGTGGGGGAGCACCTCCTCCTGGAACAGCCGCGCCGACACGCGCTTGCCCACCAGCCGCCCCTGCGCGTCGCCGAAGGCGACCACCACCGTGTCGATGTCGCCGCTCGCGATCCGGTCGTTCAACTGCTCGACGGTGAGGTTGCCCGGCATCCGTCCTCCTCAAGTCCCGACGTGCGACCAGTCGCGCACGCGACCATGCCCGGCCGCGGGCACGCGCTCACTCTAACGAAAATCGGATTCAAAGGTAGACACAGCCCACCAATAGCGCCACAATCGGCGACAACGTGCAAGCCGCGCGACCCGAGCGCGCCTCCCTTCGCCTATCACTGGAGGACCGATGTCCCAAGCGAGCAGTGCATCCACCCCGAAGCCACCGGCATCCGCCGCCGCAAGCTCGTCGAAGGTCGCAGGAGCGACCTATAGGCGAGCAGGTCACGACTATTTCCAGAAGCGGACCCTGAAGCGCTCGGCCGGCGTCTGGGGCCTGTGGGGCCTCGCCGTCGCCGCCGTCATCTCGGGCGACTTCTCGGGGTGGAACTTCGGCATCGGCTTCGCAGGCTTCGGCGGCATGCTCATCGCCTTCGCCATCCTCGTCGTCATGTACTACGGCATGATCTTCTCGATCGGCGAGATGGCCGCCGCGATGCCGCACACCGGCGGTGCGTATTCGTTCGCGCGCTCCGCGATGGGCCCGTGGGGCGGCCTGGTCACCGGCGCGGCTGAGACGATCGAGTACGTCGCGACGACCGCGGTCATCGTGTACTTCTCGGCGTCCTACGCGGATGCCATCACCAGCGAGCTGCTGAACTTCTCGATGCCGACGTGGGTGTGGTGGATCATCCTCTACACGGCCTTCATCGCGCTGAACGCCGCCGGCGCGGCGATCTCGTTCAAGTTCGCGATCGTCGTGTCGATCATCTCGATCGCCATCATCCTGGTGTTCTCGGCGATGGCGCTCTTCTCGGGCCAGTTCAGCTGGGACAAGCTCTTCGACATCGCACCCGATCCCGGACAGAGCGCCTTCCTGCCGCACGGCGTGATCCCCATCCTCTTCGCTCTGCCGTACGCGATGTGGTTCTTCCTCGGCATCGAGGAGCTGCCGCTCGCGGCCGAGGAGTCGCACAACCCGGAGCGCGACATCCCCCGTGCCGGCTTCATCGCCCGCACGACTCTGATCATCACCGGCCTGCTCGTGCTGTTCCTGAACACCGGTGTCGTGGGCGCGGAGGCGACCGGCAGCGCCGGCGAGCCGCTGCTCGACGGATTCCGCGCGATCGTCGGCGACGAGCTGGCCGCGGTGCTGGCGCTCTTCGCCCTGATCGGGCTCCTCGCGTCGCTGCAGGGGATCATGTTCGCGTACGGCCGCAACATGTACTCGCTGTCGCGCGCGGGCTACTACCCGAAGTTCCTGTCGCTCACCGGCAAGCGGGCGACGCCGTGGGTCGCGCTGGTGGTCGGTGCGGCGATCGGCTTCATCGCCCTCGTGCTCGTCGACTCGCTCGGCGGCACCGGCGGGGTGGCAGGAGCGATCGTGCTGAACATCGCGATCTGGGGAGCGGTCATCGCCTACGCGCTGCAGATGGCGTCGTACGTGATCCTGCGCCGCAAGTACCCCGACGCCCACCGCCCCTACCGCAGTCCGTGGGGCATCCCCGGCGCCGTCATCGCCGGCGCCGTGTCGGTGCTCATCTTCTTCGGCTTCTTCATCAACGAGCCGGCCCGGCCCGCCATCGTCGCGATCGCCATCGTGTACGTGGTGATCCTCGTCGGATTCGCCCTGTACTTCCGCCACCGTCTCGTGCTCTCTCCGGAGGAGGAGTACGCCCTCTCCGGTGGCAAGCACTGGGACCCCCAGGCGGAGGGGTACGACGCCATGGAGTCCGAGGTGTTCGGCGACAAGCCCTAGGTGTTCGGCTGACACCCTGGTGTGGGGAAGCGGAGCGGGGCGTCCTGGGGGAGCCCCGCTTCGCGCTGTCTGCGCCTTCTCACGTGTACGTGTGGTGGATGTGCCAGTCCTCGCCGTCGCGATAGACGTCGAACACCACCACGTCGCCGTCGTCGCTGGTCGCCTGGAACCGCCAGCCGTACATGCTGCGCCCGCGCTCCAGCGGCATGGCCCAGATCGACTCGCGGAGCCGCGTCGGCGCATCGCTCACACGCCACCGGCGACCCGCGTAGAACATGCGCGCGGGGATGTCGTCGGCCATCCATATGGTTACGTCATGTTCGATACGCGTGGTCGTCATGGGTTAAGAGAATAGAACACATCTTCGACTCTCGATAGAGTGGAAGGAGGCCGGAGGAGGGAGCCGGCGGGTGGGCACGAACAGGCGATACGCCGACCACTACGACCGGCTGATGGACGAGAGGATCCTGCAGCGCATCGCGGCCGGCGGCCCGCTCGAGACGCTCTCGCGGCTCGAGCTGCAACTGGACGATCTGCCGTGCACCACCGATCCGAAGCCCAAGCGCGTCAAGGCGTGGGTGCGGTTCGGCCGGACGCCGATCCAGGTCGACGCGGAGGCCTGCATGTGGACGCCGCGTGCGATCGCCATCCGCTTCCGGATCTCAGGCGAGGAATACCGCTGCTGGGTCTGGGCCAGCGCCGTGGACGGCGCCGGCGACCAAGAGCCCGAGGCGGGCCGGTGACAGCGGATGCCGCGGCCGCGATGGACAGCGGATGCCGCGCCCGCGCCCACGCCCGGCAGCTCAGGACGCGCTCAGTACAGCAGGAACTGCTTCGGCTCCGTCGACGCGACGCCGCCGATCTCGACCGACAGGTGGTACGACGCGCCGCCGCCCGGCGCGACCGGCCGGGTCGTGTCGCCGCACGTGCCCACGGCGGAGCGGGTGCGATCCCACTCCAGCGGCGCCGCACTGGACACCGTCTGCCCCGCGGCGACGAGCACGATCATGTCGCTGGGCTCGCTCTGGCAGTCCGTCGAGCGCCACCAGACGTCGTCGCCGCTGGTGACCGTGAAGGACTGCGCGCTGGTGCCGACGTTGAGCGTGCAGTCGGGGCCGTTGTTGGTGAGCTCGATGGAGAACTGCGGCTTCTGGTCGCCGGTGAACGCGTCGGCGGAGGTGACCGGCTCCACGGTGATCTCGCCGGCGACGCAGGGCTGCGCGGCAGGCGTCGCGCCCGGCGTCGCACCCTCGACGACTGCACCTTCGACGGCGCCCGTCTCAGACGGGCCCGGGGTCTCCCCCGGCGACGGCACCGGCAGCGAGTCCGCCGAGTTCTGCGACGACGCGCGATCCCCGTCGGCGGCCGACTCCTCGGCCGATCCGCGCCAGGGCTGGGCGATCAGCAGCCACACGACGCCTACGACGACGAGGAGCCCGACGAGCAGCACCAATCGCCGGCGACGATAGACCGCCGGAGAATGGCGGCGGCGCGGAGTGGTGCCGGTCATGATGACAGGCTAACTCCGGGCGGCGTCATCGCCGGTCGGCGCGCCCCGGGTCGCGCCACCCGGCAGGGCGCAGCCGCCGGCGCGCGCGTCGCCCGCGGGTCAGAGGCGCTTGATCATGCGCGTGTTGCCCAGGGTGTTCGGCTTGACGTGCGCGAGGTCCAGGAACTCCGCGACGCCTTCGTCGGGCGAGCGGATGAGCTGCGAGTACACGTCGGGGTCGACGACCTGCTCGCCGATCGGCTCGAAGCCGCGCCGTGTGAAGAAGTCCACCTCGAACGTCAGGCAGAACAGCCGCGACAGCCCGAGCGAGCGCGCGTTCTCCTCCAGGCCCTCCACGAGCGCGCGTCCCACCCCGTGCCGCAGCCACCCGTCGGCGACGATCAGGGTGCGCACCTCGCCGAGGTCCTCCCACATCACGTGCAGGGCGCCGCAGCCGATCAGCTCGCCCTGCGCATCCTCGGCGACGAGGAACTGCTGGGTCGCCTCGTAGAGCACGACGAGGTCCTTGCCGAGCAGGATGCGCCGCTGCACGAACGGCTCGAGGAGCGCCTGGATGCGGCGGATGTCCGGCGTGCGCGCGGGCCGCACCGTGAACTCGCTCATCCGTCCAGCGTAGGGCCGGGACCGGTGCGTGGAGCGAGGGGCGGGCCGGGAATGCGAAGAGCGGATGCCTCGGAGTGAGGCATCCGCTCTTCGACTGCGTGTCGCGACTCGGCGACCGCCCTAGGCGTTGGCGGCCAGATCGGGGGTCGCGGTGATCTCGCCGTTGTGCACGACGCCCACCGCCACCTTCTCGCCGCGGGGGCCATGCTCGAAGACGAACTCGCCGTTCTCGGCGTCGACCTTCACGTGGTCGCCGGGGTTGAGCTCGCCGTGCAGGATCTTCTCCGACAGGCGGTCCTCGACCTCGCGCTGCATCGCGCGACGCAGCGGCCGGGCGCCGAGCGCGGGGTCGAAGCCGATGTCGATCAGCTTGTCCTTCGCGGCATCCGTCAGCTCCACCGTCATGTCGCGGTCGAGCAGGCGCTCGCCGAGACGCTTGGTGAACAGGCCCACGATCTGGCGGAGCTCGTCCTTGTTCAGCTGCGGGAAGACGATGATGTCATCGACGCGGTTGAGGAACTCGGGCTTGAAGTTGCGCTTGAGCTCCTCGTTGACCTTGCCCTTCATCCGGTCGTACGTCGTGCCCGTGTCGCCCTCGACCTGGAAGCCCACCGGGCCTCCGGCGATCGCCGACGAACCGAGGTTCGTCGTCATGATGATCACCGTGTTCTTGAAGTCGATGACGCGGCCCTGACCGTCGGTCAGGCGACCCTCCTCGAGGATCTGCAGCAGCGAGTTGAAGATGTCGGGGTGGGCCTTCTCGATCTCGTCGAAGAGCACGACCGAGAACGGCTTGCGGCGCACCTTCTCGGTGAGCTGGCCGCCCTCCTCGAATCCGACGAAGCCGGGAGGGGCACCGAACAGGCGCGAGACGGTGTGCTTCTCACCGAACTCCGACATGTCGAGCGAGATGAGCGCGTGCTCGTCGTCGAAGAGGAACTCGGCGAGCGCCTTGGCCAGCTCGGTCTTTCCGACGCCCGTGGGGCCGGCGAAGATGAACGAGCCCGACGGACGCTTGGGGTCCTTGAGGCCCGCGCGCTGGCGGCGGATCGTCTTCGAGAGGGCGGCGATCGCCTCCTCCTGGCCGATGACGCGCTGGTGCAGCGCCTTCTCCATGAAGACGAGCCTGCTGGACTCCTCCTCGGTCAGCTTGAAGACCGGGATGCCGGTGGCCTGGGCGAGCACCTCGGCGATCAGGCCCTCGTCGACGACGGCGTGCGAGGCGACGTCGCCCGAGCGCCACTGCTTCTCGAGGCGCAGACGCTCGGCGAGGAGCGACTTCTCCTCGTCGCGCAGCGACGCAGCCTTCTCGAAGTCCTGATCCTCGGACGCCTGCTCCTTCTGCTGGCGCACGTTGGCGATCTTGTCGTCGAACTCGCGCAGCTCGGGCGGGCTGGACAGGATCGACAGGCGCAGGCGGGCGCCGGCCTCGTCGATCAGGTCGATCGCCTTGTCGGGCAGGAAGCGGTCCGAGATGTAGCGGTCGGCGAGGTTCGCCGCCGCGACGATCGCGCCGTCGGTGATCTGCACCTTGTGGTGCGCCTCGTAGCGGTCGCGCAGCCCCTTCAGGATGTTGATCGCGTGGGGCAGGCTCGGCTCGGCGACCTGGATCGGCTGGAAGCGGCGCTCCAGCGCGGCATCCTTCTCGAAGTGCTTGCGGTACTCGTCGAGGGTGGTCGCGCCGATCGTCTGCAGCTCGCCGCGCGCGAGGAGCGGCTTCAGGATCGACGCGGCGTCGATCGCGCCCTCGGCGGCACCGGCACCCACGAGCGTGTGGATCTCGTCGATGAAGACGATGATGTCGCCGCGGGTGCGGATCTCTTTCGTGACCTTCTTGAGGCGCTCCTCGAAGTCACCGCGGTACCGCGAGCCGGCGATGAGCGAGCCGAGGTCGAGCGAGTAGACCTGCTTGTCCTTCAGCGTCTCGGGAACGTCGCCCTTGACGATGGCCTGGGCGAGGCCCTCGACGACCGCCGTCTTTCCGACGCCGGGCTCGCCGATGAGGACGGGGTTGTTCTTGGAGCGGCGCGACAGGATCTGCATAACGCGCTCGATCTCCTTCTCGCGCCCGATGACCGGGTCGAGCTTGTTGTCGCGCGCGGCCTGCGTGAGGTTGCGGCCGAACTGGTCGAGCACCTGCGAGCCGCCCTGGGTGGTGCCCTGGGTCTGCTCGCCCGCGCCGGAGGCGACGCCGGCGGGCTCCTTGCCCTGGTAGCCCGAGAGCAGCTGGATGACCTGCTGGCGCACCTTGTTGAGGTCTGCGCCGAGCTTGACGAGCACCTGGGCGGCGACGCCCTCGCCCTCGCGGATGAGCCCCAGGAGGATGTGCTCGGTGCCGATGTAGTTGTGGCCCAGCTGCAGCGCCTCGCGCAGCGACAGCTCGAGCACCTTCTTGGCGCGCGGAGTGAAGGGGATGTGACCGGTCGGCTGCTGCTGCCCCTGGCCGATGATGTCCTGGACCTGCTCGCGGACGGCGTCGAGCGAGATGCCGAGGCTCTCGAGGGCCTTGGCGGCGACACCCTCGCCCTCGTGGATGAGACCGAGCAGGATGTGCTCGGTGCCGATGTAGTTGTGGTTCAGCATCTTCGCCTCTTCCTGGGCGAGGACGACCACACGACGGGCACGGTCGGTGAATCTCTCGAACATCGTTCACTCCTCCGGGACGCCTCGGGTCGGTGTGACCTACTGCGCCTTACATCGAGGGTAGCCAGCGGGCCCGGACGGGATGGCCGTGTTCGCCGTGGGCATAGCGCACGCCCCGCCGGCGCCCGTGCCGGCTCGCCGGTTGCGGCGAGCGGCGCACATACCGTATCGTTTTTCGATAACAACGTTTATCGATATGAGCATGGGAGAACGATCGAGATGACGGACACCAGGATGCCCACCAGGAGCGATCGCGTCGGGATCTACCTCTCCGTCGCCATCGGGGCGGTCGCGATCGGCTTCACGGCCTGGCACGCGATCGCCCGGCTGGCGGAGGTGGCGCGCGGGACCGACATCCCCGTGCTCGTCCCGTTCCTGGGCGAGACCGCCGACCTTCCCATCGGCCCCGACGGAGCGCCGGTGCAGGTCGCCGTCGAGCAGGCGACCGTCACGGTCGCGGAGCCGGCGGCGGCCACCCTCTTCGCGCTGTGGGCCGAGCCGATCGTCATCGCGCTCGCCATCATCGCCGGCATCGTGGTCGGCGCGCTGTTCTGCCTGCGCCTCGCGCGCGGCCGCGCCTTCGAGCGCGGCACCGCGCGCCTCATCTTCCTGGGCACCGGCATCCTCGCCGTGGGCTGGTTCGTCGGCTCGATGCTCACCACGATGACGGTGAACGGCGCGCTGTCTGCCGTGAGCGACTACACGTACGACGGCGTGACCTTCTCCACCGACTTCGCGCCGCTGTTCGGCATGCTCGCGCTCGCGGCGATCGGCGCTGCCTTCCAGATCGGCGAGCGCCTGCAGCGCGAGACCGAAGGCCTCGTGTGAGCCCGGCCGAAGACGACGGGCCCACCGGGGTCCACTGCCGGCTCGACGAGCTGCTCGAGGAGCGCGGCATGACCCTCACCCGGCTCTCGGAGCTGGTCGGGGTGTCGGTCGTGAACCTGTCGGTCCTCAAGAACGACCGCGCCCGCGCCATCCGCTACTCGACGCTGTCGGCCATCTGCCGCGCGCTGGACTGCGAGATCGGCGAGCTGCTGGTGCGGACGGACTGAGTGGATTGCGGATGCCGCGGGCCGCGGCATCCGCAATCGCGCACTATCAGTCGTGGCCGACGATCGGGACGCGCACGTCGTCGAACTCGCCGCCGGTGAGGATCGCGGTGACCTCGGCGTCGTCGTCGACCCCTTCGACCTGCACCACCACCGCGCGCGGGGCCATGTCCATGGTGCACGCCTGGTCCTCGGGCGGCGTCATGAACGTGACGGTGACCTCCTGACCGGAGCCCTCGACGTTCTCGATCGCCGGCACGCAGGTCGACGACCCCCACGTGAGGATGACGAACTGCCCGTCCTTGTCGGTCCATCCTGCCGAAGGGAGGTAGTCGGTCTCGCCGCTCTGATCGAGGCCGGGGACCGGGTCGAGCTCGGCCTCGCCGTGGTAGCCGTCGCCGGTGACGAACACCTCGAGCTCGCGCGTGGTGTCGATGCCCTCGGGCAGTCCCACGACGGTCGCCCGCGCCACGAGGTCGCTCGTGCACGCGGTGTCGGCGGGAGCCTCGACGAGCTCGACCTGGAGGACGCCGTTGTCGTAGCTCACCTCGCCGGCGGAGGGCACACAGGTCGAGGAGCCCTCCGTCACGATGCCGATCATGCGGCCGCCGTCCAGCCAGGCGGCCTCGACCTCGATCTCCTCGCTGTCGGCGGGCACCGTCTCGTCCGGCTCGGGGGATTCGGTGCCGGCGGTGCTCGCGCACCCGGCGAGGAGCCCCGCGGCGAGGAGTGTCATGCCTGCGACGGAAGCAAGACGGCGGATCATGGGCGCACCTTTCGACGGGACGGATGCCGCGACCGCAGCACCCGTCACTGGTGACAGTGTCGCGACCCGGCCGGTCGTCTCACGCCAGGATGCCATGAACGTCCCCGCGGGACGAGGGCCGCCGCCGCGCGATGCTCACGCGATGTGGGATCGAGACGGCCGTACGCCGTGGAGGCTCTCGTACACGTCGTCGACGAAGTCCTCGATCTCGCGCACCCCCGTGACGGGACCGCCCGCCAGCAGGCCGTCGATGCCGAACAGCACCGCCGAGGGCACTCTCCAGTCCTCGATCGAGCCGCTGATGAAGTGCTCGGGGTCGTGCAGAGACTGCGGCTCGGTGAGCTCGCTCAGGCGTCCGCTGTCGTGCGGGTGGGTGAACATGAGGCGGACGTCGAGCTCGGGCAGCAGCGTGCGGTAATCGGGCGCCTGCTCGATCACGACGCTGCACGAGCCGCACGTGGACGAGACTGCCAGCATCAGCATGGGCTTCGTGCGCGTCAGCTCGCGGAGGTTGACGCGGGTGCCGTCGGCGAGCGAGACGGGTACGGCGGGCGTGCGGGTGCGGATGTAGTCCAGTTCGCCGCCGGCGTCGACCTGTTCGGCGGCTGCCGGCTCTGCCGCGGGCGAGACCGGCTCGGCCTGGGGTGCGTCGGGCCAGAGCACGAGCGCGGCGGTCACCGCCGCCGCGGCCGCGGCGATCAGGGTGCCCCACCAGCCCGAGACGGCGAGCGCGAGCGCCCCGCCCAGCAGAGGTGCCGTCCAGATGACGGCGGCGGTGGCGAGCGCGAGCGCCAGCAGCCAGCTGTTGCGGATGATCGTGACCCGGGTGATCCGGCGTCGCGAGCCGAAGCACGCGCAGGACGCGTCGTCGGAACGGCCCTTCGCCTGCACCACCAGCCACAGATAGGCGGCCATCAGGACGACGGCCACGATGGCGGCGAGGAGGCCCAGCCACCCCCCGAGCAGTGCGAGCGCGGCGCCGAGCGCGATCTCACCCCACGGATGGAACGAGAGCAGCCACTGTCTGCGGAACGCCTTCGGCACGCCCAGTTCGGCCCAGCCCACCAGGTCGTCGGGCGCGCGCAGCTTCGCCACGGCGCTGGCCACGAGCACGCCGGCGAGGATCACAGGAAGGGTGGCGGCGAGGGCAGCGATCACACGCTGATGCTACTCGCGCGGCAACCGGGTGCGGCGACGGCCCGCACCCTCTTCGCGCCGGCGTACGACCTCTGCGTAGAACCGCGCGTGAGCGGCCGCGACATCGGCGTCGGTCAGCAGGCCCGCGGTCGCCCCGGCGGCGGCGCGCAGGCGGTCGCGGAGCTCGGGCTCGTCGGCGAGACGGCGCAGCGCCGCCGCGAGCGCAGCAGGGTCGCGAGGACGCACCCGCAGCCCGTTGACGCCGTCGTCGACCCACTCCACGGGTCCGCCCTCGTCCGCCACCACCACGGCCTTCCCGGCGGCCAGGTACTGCAGCACGTTCTGGCCGAGGGGCTCGGGGCGCGTGGAGTACTGCACCGCGATGTCCCAGCGCGCGAGCAGGGCGTCCACCGCGTCGACGTGGCCGAGCAGCTCGACGCGATCGTCGACGCCGAGACGCTCCGCCTGTGCGCGAAGCTCCGCGGCGTACCGCTCGTGCCCGAACGGTGCGGAGCCGGCGATCTCGAGGACGGCGTCGTCGGGGAAGGCGGCGGCGAACGCCTCGATCAGCAGCGCCTGCCCCTTCCACGGGTCGATGCGCGCCAGCATCCCGATGCGGAGCGGGCCGGGCTCGCGCCCGTCCGCGGACGCCGACGCGGCGCGCAGCCCCGAGGCGCTCGGGATGACGGCGGTGCCGGTGCCCTCGCGCAGGAACGGCGACGCCGTCCGCAGCGTCAGCCGCGAGTTGGCGATCACGCCGTCGGCACGCGGCAGCACCAGGCGGCTCATCAGCCGGAAGCCGACGCCGCCGAGCGCGGTGGGATCGACCGTGTCGCGCAGGTGCACGACGAAGGGCGTGCGCGAGCCCCGCACCGCCAGCGCTCCGTACGCCGCAGCCCGGGCGCTGTTGGCATCGACCAGGTCGGCGCCGCGGAAGGCGCGGTGGGTGCGGGTCGCGGCGGCCTGGACGATCAGGCGCCAGGCGGCACCGAGGATTGCGCCCGTCCGCCCGGAGGAGACGCCCGCCGGCTGCCGGATGCCGCTCGTCCCACGCGCGACCACCCCGTCCAGCGGATCGAAGACAGAGCCGTCGGTGGGCGGCGTGAGCACGAACGGCCGCCAGCCCGGCCGGGCCGACAGCATGCGCACCAGCGCCAGCTCTGCGCCGCCCGCCGCCGCGGTGTGATCGAGGTGGAGCACGCGCAGAGAGGTCACGGGGCGGCCGGGTCCCTCGTCGCGGGAGGCGCCGGCGCGAAGGGCATCCCCTCTCCGGTCGTCGCGACGGCGGCATACCGCTCGACGTCGCCGGCCGGCATCCCGTAGAGCAGGTGCGCCAGCCGCGCCAGCGCGGGCACCTCCTGCGCGACCATCGCGGCGTACGCCTCGTCGCCACGGCCTTCGGGATCGACGATGTCGTCGTCGCCGGGTGAGCGGTGGTCGGCGAGGCGCCCCACCGCGTCGCGCAGGTCCTGCACCGAGGAGGGGGACGCCGGATCGAGGGATGCCGCGATCCGGCCCGCCTCGCGCATCGTGAACGTGCGGCGCGCCGCCGAGGGCTCCCGCTGCAGGACGGTGTCGCGCAGGCGCCGCGACGCGGTGAGAATCAGGTCGGCCCCTCTGAGGTCGGCGTCCGTGAGACGCCGGGCGGTATGGCTCGAGCCGTCAGCGCCCAGCGCCGCGGCGATCCGCTGGGCCCGCTCGCCCATGGGGACCCCGGCCGGGGCGACGACCCCCGCGCTCATGGCGCGCACGTGCGGCGCCAGCGGCGACGGCAGGTACCACGTCGCCCAGCGCCGCAGGAGCGCCTCGGCGAGGGGCGAACGATGGAGGTTTCCTGCGCAGACCGCCAGTACGACGAAGTCATCGGCCAATCGGGCACCTCACTATCCCGGTCCAGAAGCATCCGGACATAGGGTTGCCTGGGCAAGCATACTAGGAGGCCTTCCGTGCGCGTCCTGCGAATCTCGCACAGCGCCGCCGTCGCCGACTGGCGCGGCCGGGAGCGCAGCCTGCGCGCCCTCGGCATGACGGTGACGCTGCTGAGCGCGCGGCGATGGCATGCCGGCGGCGCCGAGACGCAGCTCACCGCCGGAGCCGACGAGCATGCGGTCCCGGTCGACACCTGGGGGCGGCATCCGGCGCTCTTCGTCTACGACCCGCGTCCGCTGTGGCGGGCGCTGGCCGAGGAGTACGACGTCATCGACGTGCACGAGGAGCCCTTCGCGCTCGCGACGGCAGAGGTGCTGCTGCTGCGGTGGCTGCGGCGCAACAAGGCACCGGTGGTGCTCTACACCGCCCAGAACATCCTGAAGCGCTACCCGCCGCCGTTCCGCTGGCTGGAGAGATACGCGCTGCGGCATGCGAGCGGCATCTCGGCGTGCAACGCGGCCGCGGCGCGCATCGCGGAGGGCAAGGGATTCGCGGGCCGCGCCAGGGTGATCCCGCTCGGCGTCGACCTCGACCGCTATACCCCGCGGCCGTCGGCGCCGCCCACGGACGATCCGGTCACGGTCGGGTTCCTCGGTCGTCTCGTGCCCGAGAAGGGCCTGCACGTCCTGCTCGACGCCGCGACGCACGACCCCCGGCTGCGGCTGCGGATCGCCGGTGCCGGTCCGCTCGCGGAGCAGCTCGGCGCCGACGCCGCCGCCCGCGGCCTCGGCGAGCGCGTCGAGCTCCTCGGCCCGCTCGACCCCGAGGCCGTCCCCGCGTTCTACACCGGGCTGGACGTGCTGGCGGTTCCGTCCCTCCCGAGTCCTGGCTGGACCGAGCAGTTCGGCCGCGTCGCCGTCGAGGCGATGGCCTCGGGAGTCCCCGTCGTCTCCAGCGACGCCGGCGCCCTCCCCGAGGTCGTCGGCGGGGCGGGGCTCGTGGTGCCCGCGGGCGACGCGGCCGCTCTCGCGAGCGCCCTCATCGAGGCGGCGACCGCACGCGCGCCCGAGCTCCGGGCGGCCGGGCTGACGCGCGCTGCGGAGTGCTCGTGGGATGCCGTTGCCGGCGCCTACGCCGACCTCTACGGCAGCATCACCAGCCGCGGCGCCCACGCAGCGCCCGGCGGCGCTGCTCGTGCGCCGCGCGCGCTCGAGATCGCGGTGGTCGCCTATGGCGCCCCGGACCTCCTCCGCAGGGCGCTGGAGCCGGTGCGCGATCTTCCTGTCACCGTGGTCGACAACTCGTCGCTGCCCGAGATCGCGGCGCTGTGCGGCGAGCTCGGCGTGCGCTACCTCGATCCCGGTCGCAACGGAGGGTTCGCGGCGGGTGTGAACGTCGCGCTCGGCGACCGGATGGTGGCGGGAGCGGACATGCTGCTGCTGAATCCGGATGCCGTCATCTCGGCGGACGCGATCGCCGCGCTGCACGCCGGTCTGGCGGCCGACCCCGGCCTCGCGTCGGTGGCGCCGGCGCAGACGGATGAGCGTGGTCGCCCCGCCCGGGTCGCGTGGCCGTTCCCCACCCCGCTCAACGCGTGGCTGGAAGCGGCCGGGCTGGGAAGGTGGCAGCGCGGGGCGCGCTACGTGATCGGCTCGGTGCTGCTGCTGCGCGCGGAGGCGCTGGATCAGGTCGGCGGTTTCGACGAGCGGTTCTTCCTGTACGCGGAGGAGACCGACTGGGCCTACCGCGCGCACCTGCTCGGCTGGCGGCACGCCCTCGTCGACGAGGTGCGCGCGGTGCATGCGGGCGCCGCGACGAGCACGGACCCCCGGCGTCGCGAGGCGCACTTCTTCGCCTCGCAGGAACGGTTCTACCGCAAGCACTTCGGCCCGGTCGGCTGGCAGGCGGCGAGGGCCGCGATCTGGCTCGGGGCGATGGCGCGCTCGGTCGCGCTGCGCGGCGATCGCCGTGCGGCCGCCCGGCGACGGGCCGCGGCCTTCCGGCGTGGCCCCGTCCGCGTCGAGGCCCGCCTCGGCGCGGCATCCGTCACCTGAACAGCCGGTTCGCCAGGCCCGGCCGCCGACGGGCCCGCACGGCGACCGCCCGCAGCGGCCTGATGCTGCGCAGCGCGCGTCGCGCGCGCTGGTACCGCAGCAGCGTGAGGATGTAGCGGATCGCCTCGTCGTCGCCCTCGAGCCGGGCCAGCCGGAGCATCTCGCGCCAGTACGACATGTTGTGCGACGGCATCCGCACCCGGGTCGGCGGCACCGAGAAGGGCTCGTCGAAGCAGGCCGGCCGCCGGACGCCGGCGATGTGGAGGGCCCAGTACGTCCGCACACACTTCTCGCAGCGTCCGCAGTTGCGCGACAGCCGCTCTCCCTGCCAGCACACCCGCAGCAGGGCCAGGACGTCCGGCTCGGTGGCGACCACCTTCGCCTTGGCGGTGCGGCTCAGCGCCGCTCCGTCGTGAGAGATCCGCATCGTACCCGACGACAGGAACTGATCGGTCACCGGATTCGACCCCCACGGGACCACCAGGCGGAAGTACGGCGCGCTGCTGCCGATGAGCCCGACGCCGAACTCCGGGGCGAAGAGCTGCAGGGCGGCCGCGATCGCCAGGCCGTGCACCATCTCCCAGTCCTGGCCGAGGTCCCGCAGATTCGTCGAGACGGTGCGCAGCTCCAGTCCCAGCGCCTCCGCGGCGCGGCCGGCTCGAAGGCTCGCCCCCTCGAACTCGGCGGCCCGGTCCAGCGCGACGTCGAACCCGTGAACGAGCAGCAGCGCGCCCAGCGGCTCGGTGCGCCACCCGGCCAGGCCGCGCGTGTGCCGGATCGCGGTGCATGAGGAGTCCAGGCCGCCGGAGTAGGCGGCGATGGCGCGCGCGGAGCGATCCGGCTCGGCGTCCACCACCTCGTCGACCGTGAAGGTGACCGTGTCGTACACGTCGGGCAGCCAGGAGTGCAGCGCCGCCTGCCACTCGTCGAGGTTGCTCAGCAGCGTCCGGCTCACCGCGCCGTGCACGTGCACCGCACCGCCGCGGGCCATCCAGTGCAGGAGCGAGCCCAGCACGTACACGTCCGCCAGACGCGCGTCGAGCGGCCGGCCGTCGAGCTCGCGGAACCACAGCGTGAACGGTGATCCGCCGCTCTCGAGGGTCGCCGAGCGGAACCCGGTGAGCGCCTGACTCTCATCCGGGAGGATGTGCCCCTGCACGGTCGCGTCCGCCATGCCGTTCCCCTTCGAACCGAACCCCGCCCTGAGACTACAACCGGCCCCATCCGGGACGTCGCACGGCGCGGGGGCCGTCGGTACAGTGAAGCGTGGTCCACATCGTCCAGCTCGCGCCCTTCATCGGGCCGGGAGCGGGCGTTCCGGGGGTCGCTCACAATCTCGACCGCCAGTTCCGGACGCTCGGCCATCAGGTCGAGAGCTTCACGTTCGCCACCGCCCGCCGCGGCAGACCGGATCCGTTCCGCGCCCGGGGGCGCTGGAGCGCTCGGGCGCTGCAGTCGTGGCGCACGCTCTGGTTCAGCACGGTCGGCACCCGCAGGGCGCGGGCGTTCCTCGCCGCGCGCCCCGACGCCGTCTCGCTCTGCCACAGCAAGGTGGTCGCGGGCGACGTCTACGTCAACCACGGCATCCTGCTCGCCGCCATGCACGCCCACGGATCGGGGATCGGCGGCTTCGTGCGCGACCCCACCCACCTGTTCAGCTTCGTCCGCGACCGCGCGCGGCTGCGCTCGGACACCCATCGCGTGGTCGTGTGCCTGACCGAGGACGAGGTCTCGACCCTCACCCGCACGTTCGGGCGGGTGCGCCCCCGCACCGTCGTGATCCCCAACGGCGTGGATCTGGAGCGGTTCCGTCCGCCGACCCCGCAGGAGCGCCGGGCCGCCCGCGAGCGGCTCCGGCTGGACGCCGAGCACCGTGTGGCGCTGTTCGTCGGGCACGAGTTCGAGCGCAAGGGCCTCCGGCTGGCGATTGAGGCGCTCGTGCACGCCACGACCGTGCTGCTGCTCGTCGTCGGCGGCACCCGCTCGATGGTCGCGCGGGCCCAGCGCGAGGCGGACGAGCTGGGGGTGGCCGACCGCGTTCTGCTGCTCGGCCAGCAGTCCAACCTCGCGCCGTACCTCGCCGCCGCGGATCTGTTCGTGCTCCCCAGCTCGTACGAGTCGAGCGGCCTGGTGTTCCTCGAGGCGCTCGCCAGCGGCCTGCCGGTCGTCGCGACACGCGTGGGGATCGCGCCCGAAGTCGTCGAGGACGGCCGAAACGGCTGGCTCGTCGACCGGGATCCGCTCGAACTCGCGCGGCGGCTGGAGCAGGTGGCCGCCGCCGAGCCGGGGAGCTTCACGGCGGCCGCCCGCCGCAGTGCCGAGCCGTTCGGCTGGCGCGCGATCGCGGAGCGGTACGTCGCACTGCTCGAGGACGTGCGCGCCGAGCGGGATGCCGAGGCGGCGCGATGACCGACCGCCCGCTGCAGATCCTCCACGTGGTGCGCACCCGCAGCTTCGCCGGCGTGGAGCAGTTCGTGCGGCGCCTCGCGATCGCCCAGGCCGGCGCCGGGCATCGCGTCGCGGTGATCGGGGGCGACCCCGCGCAGATGGCCCTCGCGCTGCACGCCGCGGGCGTCGGCTTCACGGCGTCGGGAAGCGGCATCCGCGACATCCTCCTCATCCGCCGCAGCGCGCGGGGCGCCGATGTCGTCGCGACGCACATGACCGCGGCGGATGCCGCCGCCGCGACAGCCCTCCTCGGCCGGGATGCTGCCCTCGTCGCGACCCGCCACTTCACGCGGCGACGCGGCAGTCGCGCCCCCCGGCCGGTGTATCCGGCGATCGAACGCCGCATCGACGCCGAGATCGCGATCAGCGAGGCCGTCGCGCGCTCGATCGGGATCCCGAGCACCGTGGTGCACTCGGGTGTCGCGGATGCCGCGGCGCCGGCTGACGCCACGCGATCCCGCACGGTCCTCATGGCGCAGCGGCTGCAGCCCGAGAAGCGCACGCGGATCGGCCTCGCGGCCTTCGCCGCGTCGGGCCTGGCGGACGACGGGTGGCGCCTGCAGATCGCCGGCGCGGGACCGGAGCTGGCGCTGCTCGAGGAGGATGCGGCGTCGCTCGGCGTGGACGGTGCGGTCGACCTCCTGGGATTCCGGGACGACGTCGCACAGCTCTATCGGCGGGCCGGGCTGTTCCTGGCCCCCTGTCCGGTCGAAGGCCTCGGGCTGTCGCTGCTGGAGGCGATGGCGACGGGGCTTCCCGCGGTGGCCGCGGACGCGGGCGGGCATTCCGAGATCCTCGCAGGTCTCGATCCGCGCGCGCTGTTCCCGCCGGACGACATCGCCGCCGCGGCGCGGTCGCTGCGTGACCTCGCCGACGACGAGGCCGCGCGGGCGGCCCTGGGTGCCGCCGGACGCGAGCGGCAGCGCGCCGAGTTCTCGATCGCCGCGCAGCTCGCCGGCACGGATGCCGTGTACCGTCGCGCGATCGCCGCGCGGCGGGGCGGCGACGCGGAGCGGCGGCAGCGCCGATGACCGACCTCGTGGTGGTGTCGCTGGAAGCATGGGACGAGGTGTGGCGCCGCAACCAGCACCTGGTCTCGCGCCTGCTCGACGGTGACCCCGCACTGCGCGTGCTGTTCGTCGAGCCGCCCGCGGATCCCCTCCACGACCTCGCGTCGCGGCGCCGGCCCTCGCGCCCGTTCGGCCCCCGCGCGGCCGGCTACGACGGGCGTCTGCTGCGCGTGCGACCTCTGAAGGCGCTGCCGCGACGACTGGACCGGCGCGCCGATCAGCGCCTCGCGCGCACCGTGCACCGGGCCGCCGGGACGGCGGGGATGCGGCGCCCGCTGCTGTGGCTCAACGATCCGCGCGCCGCCGACCTCGCCCGGGCGACCGGCTGGCCGACGCTCTACGACCTGACCGACGACTGGCTGGCCGCCGAGCGGCCGGGGGCGGAGCTGGACCGCATCCGCCGCGGCGAGGAGTGGCTGCTGCGCAACGCCGCCGCGGTCGTCGCGTGCTCGGAGGAGCTGGTGCGACGCAAGGCATCGGCACGGGTCGGCATCGACCTCATCCCGAACGCCGTCGACGTGGCCGCGTACCGCGTGCCGCGGCCGCGACCGAGCGACCTCCCGGCCGTCGCCGCGGTCTACGTCGGCACGCTCCACCGCGACCGGCTCGACCTCGACGTGTGCGTGGCGACCGCGCGACTCGTCGCCGGCCGCGGCCGCGTCGTGCTGGTCGGCCCCGACGCCCTGGATCCCTCCGACGCCGCACGGCTGCGCGCCGCCGGTGTGCTGCTCCTCGGCCCGCGCCGGCGCGAGGACGTCGTCGCCTATCTGCAGCACGCCGACGTGCTGCTGGTGCCGCATGTCGTCAGCCCGTTCACCGACAGCCTCGACCCCATCAAGCTGTACGAGTACGCGGCGGTCGGCCGCCCGGTCGTCGCCACGCCGGTGGCCGGGTTCCGGGATGTCTCGGATTCGCGGGTGCGGCTGGCGGAGGCATCCGCGTTCCCCGCCGCGGTCGCGTCGCTGATGCCCGCGGTGAGCCGCTTCCCCGACGGGGCAGAGGGGGATGCCCCGGATTGGGACGACCGCGCTGCCGCCATGCGCTCCGTGATCGACCGGATGCCGCCGCGCTGACGCCCGGTCGGCTGCGACGCCGTCACATCCGATCGAGCACGGTCTCCAGCTGCCGCCACGACCACGACCAGTCGCGCTCCTCGGCGCGCGCGCGAGCCGCCTCGGCCAACGCCGCCCGCCGCGCGCCGTCGCCGATCAGCCCGCGCAGGGCGACGGCGAGCGCCCCCGGGTCGTCGGGCGGGACGAGGATCCCGGCATCCCCCATCGCCTCGGGAATCCCGCCGATGCGGCTGGCGATGACCGGCAGCCCGGTCGCGAGCGCCTCACCGACCGTGAGCGGCGACGGGTCGGGCCAGCGGGACGGGACCACGAAGACGTCCGCAGTGCGCAGCAGGGCGGGAAGCTCCGCGCGGGGCACGAAGGTCTGGAAGCGCACCGCGGCGGCGGACGCCTCGGCGAGCCGGCGGAGCTCCCGCTCGTGGTCGCTGAGCGGGGCATCCGCCGCGAACCCCGGTCGTCCGACGATCACCACCTCGAGGCCCGCGGCGTCCAGCCGCTGCACCGCCTGCAGGAGGACGTCGGCGCCCTTGTCGGGGATCACGCGGCCCATGAACATGACGCGGACAGCCCCCTCGTGCCGGACTCCGTCGGGCTGGAACTGCGCCGTGTCGACGCCGTTGCCGATGACGTGGACGAGCCCGTGCAGCGCGCGAGGCAGACGCTCGCGGGTACGGTCGGCGAGCGACTCGCTCACGCACACGATCGCCGCGGCGGAGCCCAGCATCCGCCCCGCCTCACGGCGCGAGTACGTGCGCAGCAGGTCGTTGTGCGCGTAGAGCACCACCCGGTGCGGCGTGTCGCGCAGCAGCCGCACGAGGATGGGGGCGTTGTGCGCGAGGACGACCGACGCCGGCTGCGCCCCCACGGCGTCGGCGATCGGTCGGTAGTACGCGGCGACAGCGGTGCGCGGCATCCCGAGGCGTCCGCGCAGCGCATCCGCGTACCGCGCGCGGCGGTCGGGGGCGCGCGCGCCGGTGTACTCGATCACATCCGCGCTGTCGTAGCGCGGATGCCACGTCGAGCGGTCCACGACGACCCGGTGTCGCGGCGCGCCGGCCTGCAGCGCCGCGCCGGCCAGCCCGTGCACCACCGTCGGGATGGCCGACCCGGTCAGCGGCGAGAAGTGGTCGCCGGGGGTGATGGCGTGGATCAGGCTGCGTTCCACTGCAATCCTCCGGGCCGGTCGAAGAGCGACCACTCGAGCGTAGCGGGGCCGTTCCCGGCAGCCCGCCTGATGCGACCGTGCGGGGCTGTCGTGCGGAAACGGCTGAGGCGCCGGGAACGAGTCCCGGCGCCTCAGGCGCTGTCGTGACTGAGCCTTACGCGGGCTCGTAGAACGGCGGCGTGCAGGTCGGCGCGCCGGTCGGGAACGGGATCCGCGACGAGCACGGCGGGAACGCGTCGATGTGCACGGGGCCGGCGACGACCGGAGTGTGGTCGTTGTCGGTGAGCGTGCAGGTGCCGCCCGTCGTGTCGACGGAGTGTCCCCACGTGACCGTCAGGGTGACGTCTTCCTCGGTGTTCGCGCTGTTGTTCGAGTTCGCGTACACGAAGATCGTCACCGTGGCGCCACCCGCGATCGGCGAGCAGTACGCCGGCGAGATGCAGCGGACGTCGAAATCGAGGTCGCCCACGGTCGTGATCTCGACATCGGTGATGTAGATGATCTGATCGTCGGTGTTGGTGATCTGGATCGGGAAGGCGTACGCCTTGTCGGTGTCTAGTCCGGGACAGTTGGCGTAGACGCCGGCACAGCCCTGGTTGCTGGCACCGGGCAGCTTGCACGCCTGTCCGATCACGACGTCGGGCGGCGAGCCCGAGATCGCGAAGGCCGGAGCCGGTGCGGCGATGGCGATGGCGGGAACCGCCCACGCCATGGCCTTGGTCACGGTCCGGCGGCTGACGCCGGACTTCTGCGGTTCGAGTTCGTCCATGTTCCCCAGTCCCTCCCAGAGCTGGTGCCGCCGGATTCCGACGTCGATATTCCCCTATTTATGGCGAGGCCCTGGGCCCCCCCAGCACCAGGCTTATCCCTTCCGGCGACGGACAGACCCCATCTCCTCGCGGAAGGCGATGGGGGGATCGTATCGCATCATCCCGTTCCGCGCACACCCCATACCAGGTCATGACGCGAATTGCGCCTGCCCCACGCCGTGGCGGCCCGAGCCTGCGCCCGGTGCGCCCGGATAGGATGCGGAAGGCCTGCGATCCGAGCGCGCAGGCGGAAGGTCGTCATGACAGCCCCCGAGCCTCCCACCCGGCTGCTGCCGCAGCTGCGCTCGCTGCTGGAGCTCGCCGACGCGCGCCCGGCCGGCTGGGCGGCATCCACCGTCGGTGCATCCCTCGTCCTCGCGGTCCTCGACAGCCTCGGGATCGCGGCGATGATCCCGCTCACCCAGCTCATCGCCGGAGCCGACACCGACACCGGCGCACTGGGCTGGATCTCGGGGGTGACGGGCATGTCGACGCCGCAGGAGCTCATCCCTCTCGTCGCCGGCGCCGTCGCCGTCCTCTTCATCGGCAAGAGCGTCGCGGCGCTCCTGTTCCGCTGGTGGCTGCTCGGGCGCACGACGCGCGTCTCCGCGACGCTCTCGCGCGGGATGTTCCGGCGGTACGTGCTCGCCCCGTACGCCGACCATCGCACCCGGCGCCTCAGCGAGGTGTACCGCAACATCTCCACCAGCACGGCACAGGCCACGGGCGTGCTGCTGGCCACCATCAGCATGTGCACGGATCTGATGATGCTCATCGCCATCACCGCCGTGCTGGCGTGGACCGCGCCGGTCGTGACGATCGTGACCGTCGTGATCTTCGGGGGGTTCGTCGTCGGACTGCAGCGGATCTTCCGCAAGCGCCAATCGCAGCTCGGCGAAGTCACCAGCGAGGCGGCCCTCGAGGCCTGGCAGTACCTGATGCCGGGACTCGACGGGTTCCGCGAGGCGCGGCTCACGTCGAGCTCGGAGCGGTTCGTGGACGGCTTCTACCAGGCGCGTCTGCGAGGCGCGAACGCCAGTCGCACGATGGGCATCCTCGGCGAAGCGCCCCGCTACGTGCTCGAGATCGGCTTCGTGGTGATGATCGGCGGCGTCTCCCTCGTGCTCTTCGCCACGGGAGAGCCGGGCGATGCCCTGACGGTCCTCGGCGTCTTCGCGGCCGCGGCGGTCCGCGCCCTGCCCACCCTGAACCGCGTCAGCTCCAACATGGCGACGATCCGCACCGGCCACGTGGGACTCGAGATCGTCCTGAACTCCACGGCCGAGCTCGATCAGCGCGGCGCCCACGTCGAGACGCCGATCGACGACACTCCCTACCGGGGCGACATCGAGCTGCGGAACCTCTCCTTCCGTTACGCGGACTCCGCCACCGACGTGCTCACCGACCTGTCGCTGACGATCCGCGAGAACGCGACGACCGCCTTCGTCGGATCCAGCGGCGCCGGCAAGAGCACGCTCCTCGACCTGGTGCTGGCCCTGCAGGACCCCACGTCGGGCACCATCGAGTGCGGCGGGCGCTCGATCTTCGCCGACCGCGCCGCGTGGTACGCCGGTCTCGGCGTCGTGCCGCAGGACGTCTTCCTGGTCAACGACACGATGCGGTCGAACATCGCGTTCGGCGTCCCGGCCGATCGCATCGACGACGAGCGCATCGCCGAGGTCATCCGGATGGCGCAGCTCGGCGAGCTCATCGATACCCTCCCCGACGGCCTCGACACGGTCGTCGGTGAACGCGGTGTCCGCCTCTCCGGCGGCCAGCGCCAGCGCCTCGGGCTCGCGCGCGCGCTGTACCGCCGCCCGCGGGTGCTGGTGCTCGACGAGGCGACCTCCGCGCTCGACAACGCCACCGAGTACGAGATCGCGGAGACCCTCCGAGGCCTTCAGGGCAGTATGACGATCCTCATCGTCGCGCACCGGCTCTCCACTGTCCGGGGCGCCGACACGCTCGTCTTCCTCAAGGACGGCCACATCGAAGCCACCGGCACCTTCACCGAGGTGCGAGACGCCAGCACCGAGTTCGCCCGGCTGGTGGCGCTCGGCGAGCTGAACTGACGCCTACGGGTCGAGGCGCGCGAACGCCGGCAGCGAGGCCACCCGGTACCGCTCGAACGGCTTGCGCGCGAACGGCGCGGCCGCCGCGGTGAGGAACGGATGCCGCATCCGCCGCCGCCAGCGACCCAGCTCGCCGTCCCAGTCGCGGTCCCGCGCATGACCGGAGACGGTGCGCTTCTCTGCCATCTGGGCCTCGGTGCGCACCCAGCTCAAATGCAGGATCGACTGATCGCGGCGGATCACCCGGTGGACGGGCGTCGTCGCCGGGCGCGCGGGATCGGTGTTCCACGGCGCCACGTCGACGCGGTACACCGGCACCCCCGCCGCCTGGCGGGCATGGCTCAACGTGGTTCCGGCCCGCACCGCGACGGGGCCCGGGTAGCTCGACTGCGTCGACCAGAATCGACCGCACGTCTCCAGGAAGCGCCCCGACCGGGCGCGGGCGTAGAGCACGCGTGCGGGATACTCCACGGCCGACGCGGCGCGCCCGTCGGCCGTCTCGATCGCGGCGAGGAACGCGCCCGGGTCGGCGACGATCTCATCGGTGTCGAGCTGCAGCACCCAGTCGGCCCCCTCGGACGCGGCATCCAGCGCATCCTGCCGCTGCGCGGTCTCGGCCCACATCGCCATGAGCTCGGGGTTGCTGAAGCGGCCGGGGCGCAGGACGACCTTGCCGTCCGGGTCGGCGGCGGCGATGCGCGACAGCGACTCGGCGGTGGAGAGCGGATGCCCCGACCACGACAGGCCGTCCGCGTCGTACGAGACGACGATCCGGTCGACGAGCCCGTAGAACGAGCCGATGCTCTCGCCGATCCACGCGGGATCGCCGGCGAGCACGTACGCGTGGATCTTCACGATGCCCGCGTCTGGGCGCGCACGGCACCCACGCTCGCCACGAGGCCGGCGACGGTGCCGCCGATCCCGATCGCGGCGCGGCGGCATCCTCCCGCGACGCCCTTGAGCTTCGCGCGCCAGCTCGGCCGCTTCAGCGCGGTCACGGCGCTGCGCAGGTCGCGACCCGCGGCGCGGAGCGCGGTGCCGAGGTAGCGGCGGAAGACGGGGGCGCGGTAGCCGAGCGTCGTGGCCAGCAGCACCACGTGGTTGCGGGCGCCGTAGTACCGGTAGCGGGAGTCGAAGCGCACGCCCTTGGCGTACTGCCCGGCGACGTGCCGCACGACCGCGCGAGGTGCGAACACGACGCGCCACCCGGCGCGCCCCAGCCGCAGCGGCATGTCGGCGTCCTCGCGCAGGCAGGTGCCGGGATAGAAGTCGTGCACACCGCCGACCTTGCGTGCGGCATCCAGCCGGTAGGACATGTTCGCGCCCAGCATGTGATCCGTCTCGACGACCCGGCCGGGATCCGCGGCGAAGTAGCCCGTCAGCCGGCCGTCGGGCAGCAGGAGTCCGATCTGGCCGATGCCCTCCTCGGCCTCGTCGGGCTGCCCGTTCAGGGCACGCCCGCCCACCGCTCCGACCGTCGGGTCGTCGTAGGGGCGCAGGAGCTCCTCGAGCCACTCCGGGAAGGCGTACGCGTCATCGTCGATGAAGGCCACGACGTCGGCATCCACGCCCTCGATGCCGATCGCGCGCGACGTCGCGAGCGTGCCGGCGCCGTGGTCGTTGCGGCGGTACTCGACGCCCTCGAAGTCGGCGACCACCGCCCGCGTGAGCTCGTCGGGCGAGGCATCCACGACGATCGTCCGCGCGGGCTTCACGGTCTGAGCGGCCAGATGCTCCAGGCACGTGCGCACGTGGTCGGGTCGCCGGTAGGTGGCGACGACGACCACCGCTCGCAGGTCTGTCATTCGGCGATCTTCCCAACGCGGTCCGAGGCGACCTGATCGCCGCCGAGCACCCATTCAACTAGATTCGTGGGCGGATGCGCACCGTCCGCGTCCCCCGATCCTCCGGAGGCACCGCATCGCATCGCATCGACGCCTGAGCATCGCCACCATCGCGACCGACGCGCCGATGGGCGCGCAGGTGTACCAGGAGCAGGTGGCCGGGCGCGCACAGGCCGCGTTGGATGCCACCGCGGACGTGCCCTGGGCCGTCCGGCGCGTCATCGTGCGATCCCTGCGGTCACCGCTCGCGGGGACGCGCCGGCTCCCGCTCGCCCGGGTGACCCGCGCCGACCCCCGCGTGCGCCGCGCGATCGGCCGCTTGCTCTTCGGCGCGGACGACGTCACCCACCGGATGAACCTCGAGCTCCCGCCTGCGCCGGGCGCCGACGTCGTCACGCTGCACGACGTGGTGGCCTGGCGGTTCCCCGACGAGTCCGCCCCGGTGCCGGCCGCTCCCGAGGAGCTGCGACGGGCGGCCGCGGTCATCTGCGTCTCGGCGTTCACGGCGCAGGAGGCGCACGACCTGCTCGGCCTGTCGGACGTCCACGTCATCCCGAACGGGGTCGACGAGCGCTTCTTCGACGCCGTGCCGTTGTCGACGGGCGAGCTGACCGCGCTGGGACTGCCCGAACGGTTCGTGCTCCACGCCGGGGGCGCCGCGCAGCGCAAGAACCTCGATGCCCTCGCGGCCGCGTGGCCTGCCGTGCGGCGGGAGCGGCCGGGGCTGAGCCTGGTCCTCAGCGGGCCGCCGCACCCGCGGCGCAGCGCCCTGTTCGCGGGACTCGAGGGCACGGTCCTGGCGGGGCGCCTGGCCGACGCTGTCATGCCCCGCGTCCTGGCGAGCGCGCAGGCCGTCGTCGTCCCGTCCACGTACGAGGGGTTCGGGCTTCCCGCCCTCGAGGCGATGGCCGCCCGCGTTCCGGTGGTGGCCGCGGCGACCAGCTCGCTTCCCGAGGTCGTCGGCGACGGCGGTCTGCTGGTGGCGCCGCAGGGGCCGGCCATCGCCGACGGGCTCCTCGCAGTGACCTCGGGCGACGCCGACGTCGAGCGCATGGTCGAGGTCGCACGCGCCCGGGCCGCCGACTTCACGTGGGAGCGCTGCGTCGCCGCCCATGCCCGGGTGTGGGCCCGCGTGGGCTGAGGCATCCGATGCTCGCATTCATCACCTCGCTGCGGCACCCCCGCAACAGCGCCGATTACGCCCGCGTGGAGGCGCTCCTCGCCGAGACGCTCGCATCGGTGTCGCGCCAGACCGCCCCGTACAGCGTCTGGGTGGTCGGCAACCGGCGACCGACGCGGCTGGCACCGGACGTGCACTGGGTGCAGGTCGACTTCGAGGCCCCCAGCACCCTCGGCGGGCCGCGCACCGGAGTCGCGGCGGTGCTGCGCGACAAGGGCTCCAAGCTCGCCGCCGGACTGCTCGCCGCCCGCGAGAGCTCGCCCGATCACGTGATGTTCCTCGATGCGGACGACCTCGTCTCGCGACGCCTCGCCCAGCTCTCGGCGGAGCAGCCGGATGCCCCCGGGTGGCGGATCGAGCGCGGGTACCGCTGGGCCGCCGACCGCGGGGCCCTCCGCCGTCAGCCCGACTTCCACCGCCACTGCGGCAGCGGCTGCGTGGTCCGCACCGATCTGTACGATCTGCCGCGCGACCTGGACGCGGGGGCGTCGCAGGCGCAGCTCGAGGACCGGCTGGGCGACCGTCTCGAGCGGTGGTTCGGATCGCACCTGCATGTCGCCGACGACCTCGCCGCGGCGGGTCACCCGCTCGCGCCGGTTCCGTTCGCGGGCGCGCTGTACCGGGTCGGCACGGGCGAGAACCACTCCGGCGTCTCGCTCGGCGGGCTCGGCCGCCCCGTCTCGAAGCGACTCGCGGCGGAGTTCGGCATCGCGGCGACCCCGCCCCGCCTCGGTCCGGTCGCTCGTGCGGTGCTGCCCAGCCGGCGCGCCGTCGTGGAGCGTCTCCCCTGGCGACGCTGAGCGGCGTCAGCCGGAGAGCAGCGCACCCAGCGGGAAGCGGCGCAGCCCCGGCACCTCGTCGTCCAGCCGCCCGATCGCGCGCACCAGGCCGTCAGCGAGGTGCGTCACCGTTTCGGCATCGGCCGACCATGCGGCTCCGGCCAGCTCGGCGGGTGCCATGGCGTCGTCCCAGGCGACCTGCCGCGTGCGGCCGGGCGTCACCACCGACTCGTAGTCGCGGAACTTGAAGTCTCCGCCGCCGAGGGGCGGGTCGAGGGTCGTCCACACCGCGGGGATGCCGAAGGCGTCCGCGGTCACCAGGCCGTGCAGCGACGTCGTGACGACGACCCGGCACGCCGCGATCTCCCGCACCGTGCGGCGGGCGCTCTGATGCACGTTCACGACGCGCGAGCCGGGGGTCGCGGCCGCCACGGCGGCGAACCCCGCGTGGGAGCGATGATGGCCGTGCGGCACGAAGCCCACGTCCCATCGGGGCGCTGGTCGCCGTGTGCGGCGCGACACCAGCAGCCCGGGGTCGCCGAAAGCGGTCTCGCCGGTGGCGCCGATCAGGTCGCGGGTGAGCGCGCCGCGCACCGCCAGCACGCGCGCGTGCGGCAGCGCATGCGGCGCGTCGCTCATCAGCCCGCTCCCCCACACCACGCCATCGAACTCGGGCGGGAGGAACTCCAGGACGCTTCCGACGCCGGCGAGACGCGCGTGCTGCGGCATCCGATGCACGGGCACCACGCCGTAGGCGGGAAGGAGCCACGGCGTGAGGTCGTCGCCGAAGTTCGGGTGGCCGTCCCACCAGTACGCCGGCACGACGCGGCCGTGCCGCCACACCTCCGGGACGAGGGCCGCCTGCGCCAGCCGCCGCGCCGCGCGCAGGCGCCGCGGCCAAGGATCGTGATAGCTCACCGCTGGGCTCCCGTCTTCGCGTCGACGATCTCGTCGAACAGCGCGGCGTAGGCGCGAGCCACCGCCGGCCACGCGAACTCGCCCACGCGCGCGTGGCCCGCCGCCGCCAGACGCGTCCGCAGCGCCTCGTCGGCGACCACGCGCCGCAGCGCGCCGGCAAGCTCGGCCCGGTCCAGCGGATCGACCAGCAGCGCATCCCGCTCGTCGTGGACGAACTCGACGGCGCCGCCGCGACTCGTCATCACCAGCGCGGTGCCGGCACGCCAGGCCTCCAGCGCCACGATTCCGAACGACTCGGCGCGGCTCGGCACCACGACCGCCCGCGCGCCGGCCATGCTCTGCGCCACCGCCGCGGGGTCGAGCGCTCCGAGCAGCGTCACCCGGTCGGCGACCCCGCGCGCCGCCGCAAGAGCGACGAGGTCACCGCGCTCCGGCCCGTCGCCGCCGATGATCAGCCGGACGGCGGGGTCCAGACCGGCATCGGCGAAGGCCTCGATGAGCAGGTCGAAGCCCTTCATCCGGCCCAGGCGTCCGACCCCGAGCAGGTACGCACCGCTGAGCGGCTGCCGTCCCGACGCGGGCGGGAGCGGGTCGACGCCGTTGCGCACGATCCGGCCGTCCAGCCGGCCCAGTCCGTAGTGGCGCCGGAGATCGTCGAGCACGTAGTCCGACGGCGCCGTGACCGACGCCGCCTCCCCGATCGCCCGGCGCAGTCCGTCGCGCAGCTGGCGGGAACGCTGGAACGCCCCGCGATCGTCGGCGAGCGTCTCGCCGTGCGAGGTCACCACCAGCGGGGTCCCCGTCCTGCGGGCCAGCCGGGCACCGTACAGCCCGTTCGGCCCGAAGCACTGGATGTTCAGGAGGTCGGGGCGGAAGGCCCGGTGCGCCCCGGCCCACGCCCGGCGCGCGGCCCCGCCCTCGCGGGCGAAGCGCGCCATGGCGGCGACGGAGCGCGCGGGCAGCGGCGTCGGCAGGTGGCGGATGCGGATGCCGTCCCGGTCGACCACGCCCAGAGCCTCACCGCGATCCACGGTCCAGACCTCCGCCGTCCACCCGCTGTCGCGCAGCGCCCGCGCCACGCGATCGACGTGCGTCTCGACACCCCCGACGTACGGCGCGAACGACGACGAGATCAGCGCGACTCGGCGGGCGGCTCGCGGCATCGAGCCGGTCAGCTCCGCCCCGCGCGACGGCGCGGCTCGCCCTGCGGGGTCCCGTCGATCCCGGCGATGAACGACTCGAAGTCCTGGTTCGCCGTGTCGGCGGAGGCCGGGGAGGAGGCATCCCCCTCACCCGCGGACGCCGCCGGTGCGGCGGACTTGGCGGCTGCCGACCGCTTCTTGGACGCCGGGCGCGCCGGACCGGCCTCGGCGGCCGGCGTCTCGGCGGCGGGCGCAGCCGTCGCAGCGGGCTCGGCCGATGTGGCATCCGTCCCGCCCCGCGAGCGGGTGCCGTCGTAGCCCTTGCGGTAGTCGTAGTACGGCGACGCGTCGGCGCCCTTGAGCGGCGCGCGGTTGAGCACGATGCCCAGCAGTCGACCGGACGCCTTGGCGAGGGCGTCCTCGGCCCTGGTGACGAGGTCGTACGTCGTCTTCCCGAGCCCGACGACGAGGATCGCGCCGTCGGCCTGATGAGCCAGCACCGCGCTGTCGGTGACGGGGAGCAGCGGCGGGGCGTCGACGATGACCATGGCGTGCTGGGCGAGGTCGTTCAGGACCGTGCGCATCTTCGCCGAGCCGAGCACCTCGCTGGGGTTCGGCGGAACGCTGCCCGCGGTGAGCACGACGAGGTTCTCGGAGACCGGCGTGCGGTGCATCACGTCGATGAGGTCCGCGCGGCCGGCGAGCACGTCGGTGAGCCCGGCGCCGTCGGGCAGCCCGAAGGTCTTCGCCACGGTCGAGCGCCGCAGGTCGCCGTCGACGAGCACGACGGGCCGCCCGCTCTCGGCGAGCGCCACCGCGATGTTCGCCGCGACCATCGACTTGCCATCGCCCGGCAGCGGGCTGGTGACGACGATCGTGCGGGGCGGATCGTCGACGTCCATGAACTGCAGGTTGGTCCGCAGCGACCGGAACGCCTCCGACACCGCGAACTGGGTGCCCTTCGCGTTCGGCTCGGCGCGCGCGACGATGCGCGACTCACGGGTGAGGCCGTCGGCGATCGGGATCGTGCCGACCACCGGCGCGCCCACGCGCGCCTCGATGTCGTCGTTGATGCGGATCCTGCGGTCCGACACGGTGCGCACGAGCGCGAACGCCACGCCGAACCCGAAGCCGAGCACGCCGCCCACGACCAGCGCGGTGTTCACGTCGGGGAAGATCGGGCTCGTCGGCTTGCCGGCTGCTTCGTAGGCGACCACCGTCACGGCGGAGGAGCCGTCCGACCCGTCGCCGAGCACGTCGTCGGCGACGACGGCGAGGGAGCCGATCCACGCGGACGCCAGCTCGCTGGCCTCGTCGGGGGTGGCGGCCTGCGCGTTCACCTTGAGGATCGAGGTGCTGGTCGGGTTGGTCACCGTGATCCGGTTGATCACCGCGGCCGGAGTGGTGCTCAGTCCCAGCTCGTCGATCGCACCCTGGGCCACGCGCTCGGATTGCGCGAGGTCCAGGAACGTCGGCACCTTGGCGCGCGCCGCGGAGTCCTCCGCGACGGAGATGGTCGTGGTCGATCCGCCCTCGATGGCCACGGTCGTCTTCAGCAGGCCGCTCGCCGACCCCTCGTAGACGGGAGTCTGGATGAGCGTCCAGGCGTATCCCGTGCCGAGACCGATCAGGGTGATGAGCACGATCGCGAGCCAATGGCGCCGCAATCCGCGCATGTAGTCACGCAGTTCCATCGGCGCCTTCCCCCCACGTCTTCCCGGTCCGAGCGGGCACCGCCTGCCGGCCGCTCGGACGGATGCTCCATGCTAAGTCATCCGCCCGTCTGGCGTCCGACCCTTCTGAGGCGAGCAGCGCCTGCGCCCCGAGACAGATCCCGGCGACCACGAAGGGCACCGACACCTGAGCCGCCACCCAGAAGAGGTCGAACTGCGCCTGCACGATACGACTGAGCACCGCGGCGACCGCGAGCGTGCCGAAGACGGGATCCACCCGCCAGAGCACGACGATGAACCCCGCCCACATCACCAGGAACGCCAGGAGCCCGACCACGCCCGCGGAGGCGACCACCTCCAGCTCGGCCTGCGGCGGCTGGAAGAGCGCCCACTCATGGACGTACCAGTACCGAAGGCCGTGTCCGAAGATCGGCGAGTGCTTCCACAGCGCGTAGACCTGCTGCATCCACTCGATCCGCACGTAGAACGAGTTGAACCGGTTCCCCGTCTCGATCTGGTCGATGACCATCGAGACCACGAACCACACGGCCGGCAGCACGAGCAGCAGGATCAGCCGCGAGCGCCGCGAGGCGCCACGCCGCAGCGTCACGACGAGGACGGCGACGACCAGCCCGATGATCGCCTGCCGGGACTGGGTGAGCACGACCGCGGTCGTGAGCGTCCAGAACGCCAGCCGCGCCGCGCCGTCGGACCAGCCCGCCCAGCGCGGGTTCACCAGCGCCACCACCGCGCCGATCGCCAGGAGGTCACCCGCGGCGTTCTTGTGCATCGGCAGCGGCCACTTGGGCGCGATTCCCACGAACTGTCCCTGCGCGAATGTGAGGACGGCCGTGACGAGCACGCCGACGGCCACCACGAGCATCGCGCCGATCAGCAGCCCGAAGGCGGCGTGTGCGAGCCCGGCTCTGCCCAGCGCCCATCCCACGAGCAGTGCGCCCGAGATGAGCAGCCACGCGTGGAACCACTCCACTGTGTTCTGCGGGAACGGGTTGACGATCACCGTCAGCAGCGTCGCGAACTGGTAGACGAGGTTCAGCGCGAGGAGCTGCTTCATGGGCCGGCTCAGCGGATAGGTCCCGAACAGCACCGCCGAGCCGAACGCCGCTGCCAGCGCCACGTCGGACACCGTCAGATCGGTCCCGCCGAGTCCGACGCGCTGCACGACGATGAGGCCCGGCGTGGCCAGCAGCGCGATCGCGAGCGGGAGCCGGGGCATGAGCGAGACGCCGATCACCAGCAGACCGATGATCACGGCCGAGATCACGCCGTCGCGCAGGCCTCGATCGAGCACCAGGTAGCTGCTGAGCGCCGCTCCGAAGGCGAGCAGGACGAACCGCCACGCCGCCGGCCACCAGCGGCCGAGCATGTCGCGGATTCGTTGCGTGCGCTCCGAAACCTGGACCACGGTCCTCCCGATCGTCGATTCAGTATCGCACTCGATCAGGGGACCAGCTGGGCGGGTTCAGCGGATGCCGCGACCGCCACCCATCCGGCGACGACGAGCAGCAGCATCCCGAGCATCACGCCGATGGCGATGCCGCCGCGGCGGGAGGGGATCGCCTGCGTGGCGCACCCGAACGCCAGGGCCACCAGCGGCAGCACGCCGTACGCCGTGCGGAAGGCGACGTGCCAGCCGAACGTCACCTGCACGAGCCAGGCCGCGACCGAGACCGCCCCGACTACGACCAGGAGCAGCACGGCACCGGGAGCGCAGTCGCGCCGCGCGCGCACGGCGAGCAAGACGCCGCCGGCTGCGATTGCCAGTCCGAGCACGACCACGACGGCGTCGATCCACCAGGGCGCCGAGATCGAGTTGCGCAGGTACTCCGTCGGGAGGAAGAGGTAGGTCAGCGCCGACCGCGCCAGGTGCAGCGGGCCGAGGGCACCCTGTCCGAACTCGTACCCGGCCTGCTCGACGCCGGCCTGGCCGGTCAGATCGCCGTAGAGCAGGAGGTTTCGCACGATCCACCAGCCGCACGCGGCGAGCACGACCGCGCCCGCGGTGAGCGCCATGACGATCCGGCGCCGCACCAGCAGCAGGACGAGCACGATCGCGACCAGCGGCGCGATGCTCAGCTTCGTGAGGATCGCCGCCGAGCCGAGGGCGCCCAGCAGCAGTCCCCACGCCCATGGACGGAGAGCGGGGTGCGACGGATCGACGAAGGGCAGCGCCGCCCACAGCAGCGCGAACGCCCACACCAGGGTCCACGTGTCGTTCTGCACCGAGCCCGCGATGACGGCGAACATCGGATTCAGCGCGATGAAGGCGGTGCCGGTCAGTATCACCACGGGACGGCTCGGGATGCTGCGCACCAGGATCCCCGCCGTCAGCAGGGTCAGCGCGACGGCACCCGCGACCCCGAGCAGCCGGACCGCGAGGAATGCGGCATCCGCATCGCCGACCACGCGCACGAGGACCGCGGCGAGCGCGTAGTAGAGCGGCGTCTGCTGGCCCTGGTACGACACCCCGGGGTCTCCGAGCACCGGAGGTCCGAGGTGCTCGGCGTAGAAGAGGACGTTCGACCAGTGCGCCGGCTCGTCGTAGGGCAGTCCCGCCGGCACCACGAGGGCCGCCGTCATCGCGAGGAGGCCTGCCACGACGGCGAGGACGCCGATCGCGACCGCTGTGGCGCGCGCGCGCATCATGCCTCCCCGTCCTCGACCAGCAGCCGCTGATGCAGCAGCGCGTCGACGAACGCCGACACCTCGGCCTCGACCGTCGCGGGGTCTCCGACGACCTCTTCCGCCAGCGCCGCCACCAGGCCGGAGCGCGGCACGGCGAGGGCATGCGTCCAGATCAGCGCGGCCGTGCCTTCGAGTACCCGGATCGGGCCGTCCGGCAGCTGCGCGATGAACACCTTGCCTTCGTACGCGGTGGCCGCCACGCGAGGACCGACGCGCATCACGGCCGGACCCGCCGTCGCACGCCTGCCACGAGCTCGCGCACCGCGCGCACGGGGCGCATCGCCGTCGCGCGCAGCACCTCGGCACGCGTGGGGCTGCGTCCGAGCTGATGCGTGAGTCGCTCGACGTTGGCCAGCGGTGCGCGCACCACGATGCCGAGCGCCTCCGGCAGCGTGCGGGCCGCCCGCACGCGCGCCCACCATTCCCCCGTGCGCGTGCTGCCCTGGGTGATGCCCTTCCACAGGCGGTAGTCGCGCTCGCCGCGATACCGCTCGAGATCGCCGGTCGCCGCGGCGAAGGCCACGCGCGCGTCGAGTCGCTCCACCAGCGCCGACACCTCCGAGCGATCCAGACCCGGCCGGTCGACCCAGGTGGCGATCGCCCGGGCCGCCCTGCGGGAGCGCACGTCGTTGAGCACCAGGAGCACCGCCTGACCGGTCAGGGAGGGGACGGCGCCGTCGGTCCCCGCGAAATCGCGCGTGCCGTGGTCGCGCCAGAGCTCGTCGAACGCCGCCTCGGGGTCGAGCCGGATGCCGGGGAACATGCGATGAAGGTCCAGGTACCCCCAGTCGGGATGGCGATAGGTCTGCGCGTGGCCGAACGGGGACCCGTAGCGGAACGAGCTGTACACCACCCAGCCGTGCCGCACGAGCTCGTCGTGCAACCGGGGCACGTGGGTGGGTCGCGCCATGACGTCGATGTCGGTCCCCGGCGCCTCTCGCACCCGCAGCGACGTGTCGACGGCGTTCCCCTTGATGTGGAGCAGGTCCGCCCCGGCATCCGATGCGATCACCTGCACGGCCGCGCGTCCGAGCAGCAGCCGCACCGCGAGCGGCACCGAAATCTCGGCCGCCTCGGACTGCTTCACCGTCACACTCTATCCAGCGCCTCGCGCGCCGCCGGAGGGCGATCCGGCGGCGGGATCCTCACGCCCGTCGAAGCCCTCGAGCGCCGTCCATGCCGGGTCGAGCTGGTATGCGTCCCACCCGTCGTCCATCCGCGCGTGGAACCTCGGCATGACCACGTGCGCATCATCGTGGATCGCGTCGGTGACGTAGCCGCCCCAGTACGAGAACGTCGAGTTGGTCCCGATCAGCGTGGGGGCCGAGGCGATCGCCAGGAAGTTCCCGACCGGGTCGCGCTCGGCGTACGAGACCTCCTGCGCCGCGGCGCACAGCATCCCACCCAGATGCTCCCGGCACCACTGCGGATCGTCCGAGACCACGAGGATGGCGGAAGCCGGCCCGATCTCGGCGAGCGCCTCGCGGACGAAGCCCTCGATGTCCATGCCGTACATCGCCCGGAAGCCGTCGTAGGCGTAGTAGTCGCCCCGCCGGACGTTGACGGCGACGGGCGCCGGGGGTGTCGTCGGGATGCCGGGGGCCAGCACCTCGCGGACGAACCGCTGCAGCGCCTCGCGCGTGAAGTCGGTGCCGAAGCGCTGAAGCGCGGCGCCGCCCTTCCATTCGCGTCGATCGTGGAAGCGGAGATCCTGCGTGCGGATCGTGAGTGCGGACAGCGCGGGGAACCGCTCCAGCCAGGGAGTCATGCCCGGAACCTCGAGCACGAGCGTCGGGCGGCCCTCGGCGGTGCGCTGATGGGCGGCGAGCCAGAGGTACAGCCAGTTGCCGAAGCGCATGCCGCCCGGGGTGGCGATCACGGTGCGGTCGCCCCGGCGGAACCGGTCCACGACGTCCGCCGTCGTCCGCCGCGCACGCCAGCGGACATGGGCGATGGCCCTCCGCAGCGGCCGGGACGCCCGCCACACCGACTGCTTGACTGCACCCATCCGGTTCGTCCTCCCGTCTACACTATGCAGGACTCGCCGCGGGAGTCGCGCGAGGCGGGAGCAACCGGGGAGGACGCGTGGACTCGCGGTCGGTCAGCGTCATCATCCCGACGAACCGCGACGGCCGGTACCTGCGCGAGACGGTGGCCTCCGTGCGCGCGCAGACCGCGCCGGTGGGTGAGATCGTGCTCGTCGACGACGGCGCTCCTGCTCCGGGCCTGGCCACCATCGCGGCGGAACTGGGCGTGACGTACGTGCGACAGGATGCCTCGGGCCTGTCCGTCGCCCGCAATACCGGCGTCGCGGCCGCGCACGGCGACTGGATCGCGTTCCTCGACGACGACGACGTGTGGCATCCCGAGCGCATCCGGAGCCAGCTCGATGCGCTCGCCGCGGCTCCGGAGGCCATCGCCGCATACACCGGCGGGTGGTACATGGACGCCGAAGGGCGGCCGTTCGGCGCGGGGTGGCCCGCGCCCGCGGCATCCGCTCGTGACATGCTCTCGGGCGCGGTGACCTTCCCCCGCATCACGACCCTGCTGATCAGCCGCAGCGCGTACACGGGCGTCGGCGGATGCCGCTCCGAGATGGAGCCCGCCGAAGACAACGAGCTCATCCTGCGGCTGCTGCAGCGCGGGGAGTTCGCCGCCGTCGACCGGCAGCTCGTCGGCTACCGCCGGCACAGCGCCAACGTCACCAACCGCGGGCTGCCGGGGAGGAAGGCCGCCGTGCGCGGCCTGCGCGGGCAGCTTCGCGCCGCGCGGCGCGGTGACCGCGAGCTGGCGACCCTGCTCAGGCAGAATCTCCGGCGCTATCGGCGTCATGCCGCGGCGGAGAACCTCGGCGAGCTCGCCGCGGCCGCGCGGGCAGGACGCGGGCGCTATGTCGCCGCGCTGTCCTGGTGGGCGGTCGGGAGCGCGCCGCTCGAGTCGGCCGAGGCGGTCGTGCTCCGGGTGCGCGGCCGCAAGGCGTCCGCGTGAGCGGCCGTCAGGTCCAGGAAGATCTCCAGCGGGATTCGCTGAGCGCACTCGGCGGCCTGCTCGAAGCGGGGCGTCCCGTGGCGCTGGTCGACTTCCCGCTGCACGACAACGCCGGCGACTCACTCATCTACCTGGGTGAGCGCGCCTACCTGCGACGGCTCGGCCTGCCATTGCGCTACCAGACGACGGCCGGGAGATACCGGCCGGCCGATCTCTCGGCGCTGCACCCCGACGGGCCGATCCTCCTCCACGGCGGCGGGAACTTCGGCGACCGGTGGGCGCTGTTCCAGCACTTCCGCGAGCGGGTGATCGCCGACTTCCCCGGCCGTCGCATCGTCCAGCTTCCGCAGAGCATCGAGATGACCCCCGGCACCGCGGAGCGCGTGCGCGCCGCCTACCTCGCACATCCTGACCTCACGGTGCTCCTGCGGGACACGCGCAGCATGAGACGCGCCGCGGAGCTGCTCCCCGGTGTGAACGCGGTGTACTGCCCCGACCTCGCGTTCGGATACGAGCCGAGCAGGGCGCAGCGCCCGCGCGTCGACGTCCTGGAGCTGCGCCGCCGCGACGGCGAATCGACGGGTGAGACGCTCGTCGACTCCGTCGGGTCGTGGTCGCGGCGCACCGTCGACTGGAACTACTCGCCGCTCGAGAGGGCGACATGGAGCCTCGCCAAGGCACCCGGGTCGGTGGCCAAACGCGTTCCCGCGACGATGCCCCGGTTCTATCGCGCGCTGGTCGACCCCGGGTACGCGCTGGCCGCCCGAACGCTTGTGCGCGCCGCCGAGCGCACCCTGCTGCAGGGCCGGGTGGTCGTCACCGACCGGCTTCACGCGGCCGTGCTCGCCACCATCCTCGGAAGACCGGTCGTGGCCAGAGACAATGCCAACGGCAAGCTGGCGGCCGCCTTCGGCGACTACCTGGCGCGGTTCCCGACGGTCCGGTTCGCCCGCAGCGCCGCCGACGCCGCCGCCGCCGTGGACGAACTGCTGCGCCGCGCCGGGTGATCCGCCGGATGCCGGCTACGTCGGGAGACGCCGCATCGTGCGCTCGAGCAGTGTCCGCTGCCACGCGGACAGGCCCGCCGATCGAGCCGTGAGGCGTTCGCGGAGCTCCCGGCCCGCGGCCTCGCTCTCGGGCGAGTCCACGCCGAGGGCCGGAAGCCAGGTCGTGTCGAGATCGAGCGTCGTCCGCACGAACTCGCGGTAGGACTGCGCGAGTCTCGCATCGGCACTGACCTGTCGCGTGTACTCGCCCGACACCGACACCTGACCGGCGTGGCGCCGGTAGGCGAGGGCGGGCAGGGCCATCCGCCGCATCGGCACGCCGGCGGTCGCCGCGCGCAGCCAGAGGTCGTAGTCCTCGGCGAGGACGTCGCGGTAGCCGCCGGCCCGCTCGACCGCTCGCCGCGTGGCGAGCATCGTCGGATGCATCACCACGCACATGACGGCCAGGTGCAGGGGGAGCGCCGCGGTGGCGATCCCGACGGGCGCCGACGGCGACACCCGCAGCGGCGACGTGCGGAACCGCACGACGGACGAGAACAGGATGCCGCTGCGCCCTTCTCGGAGCGCCGCCGACTGCACGGCGAACCGCCACGGCAGGCAGATGTCATCGGCATCCATGCGTGCCACGAGTCGGCTGTCGGTGCGATCGGTCAGCTCGCGCAGCGCCGCGCCGACCCCGAGCGGGCGATCGCTGCGGATCAGCCGCACGCGCCGGTCCCGGATCCGCTCGATCACGCTCACCGTCGCGTCGGTGGACGCGTCGTCCCAGATCACGAGCTCCGCGTCGCGCGGCAGGGCCCGCAGGGTCGAGGCCACCGCATGGCTCACCGTGGCCTGGCCGTTGCGTACCGGCATGAGTACCGACAGTTCAGGCACTCGGCGGCCGATCTCCCCCGGCGGGACGCGGAGCATCGCCCGCGTCGCCGTCTGCAGCGATGTCGGTCGCAGAGGCTTCCGCCGCGCCGGGCGCCTCGACCACCGGGGCCGGGACGGGTGCCCGACTGGAGGGCACCCGCTTCGCCCACGTGATGCACGGCCGCTCCACGGTGACGAAGAGCAGCAGACCGACCCCGAGCACCGCGGCGAAGCCGACGGTCCACAGCAGGATGAGCAGCAGCACGCCTTCGGGCACGCGGAGGAACTTCTGCAGGAACTCCGAGGCGTACCAGAGGGTCGGCTGGTGGATGAGGAAGAGGCTGTACGACCGGTAGCCGAGCCAGGACACCGGCCGCCATGCGAAAGCCGCCCCGAACGGGCGCACTGTGAGCACGAGGACGATGAGTCCGCCGAACAGCACCGACAGCCCGAAGTCGCGGATGGGCAGCACCGTCCCGCGGAAGAAGGGCTCGGTGGCGACGAAGTAGGCCGCGACCATGACGGCGAGCACCGCGACGGCGTGCGGCGGTCGCACGCGGCCGGCGACGCGGAAGCCCACCACCGCGGCGAGCATGCCGAAGGCGAACTCGGTCAGCCGGCCGAGGCCCGAGGCGGCCCAGAGGAACACGACGGAGAATCCGGCGTCCCCCAGGAAGAGGTCGACGCCGATGCGGAAGAGCACCGATACGACGATGGCGCCCACGATCGCGCGCAGCCCCCACCGGGCGGCGGCGAGCATCACCAGCGGGAAGAGCAGGTACAGCTGCATCTCGAGGGCCATCGTCCACAGGCTGCCGTTGATCGTCGACCAGTACTGAGGGAAGAACATGTGCGTGAAGGTGACGTGGCTCAGCACGTCGCCGATGCTCGGCCACGGCTGCCACGAGGCCTCGCGACCGAGCGCCTTCATCATCACGACCAGCGCCTGCGGCAGCAGGATCGCGTACGCGAGAGCGGCGTAGTAGGGCAGCACGATCCGGCGCAGGCGCCGATTCAGGTACGGCCGCGTCCGGAATCGCCCGAGGCGCGACGGATCACGGGCGAACGGCAGGAACAGCACGAAGCCCGTCAGGACCACGAAGAAGTCCGGACGGATGTTCTGGGCCACCACGGTGGAGATCACCGGGATGTCCGGCGCCCCCGCGAACTGCCACGAGTGGAACGCGAACACCAGCAGGAACGCCAACGCGCGCAGGCCGTCGATGGCCGCGATGCGCTCCGTTCGCTCCCCAGCAGGTGCGGATGTCACCGCACCAGCGTAGAGCACCGGTTTTTCGCGCCTGTTTCCGTCCGGGAAGGGCGGGATCGGCACGGGTCCGCCCTCGCCTACACTGCGAGGATGACCGCGATGCTTCACGTCAGCGCCATCGGCACGACGGTCGCCATCGACCTGTCGAGGCTCGACGCCGGCGACGCCGACGCGGTGCGGGCGGCGTGGGCGGATGCCGCCACCGACCCCGCCGACGAGCCCGCGGCGATCGTGGTCCCCCGCGCGGGGATCCGCACCCGCATGCTGCAGGCGCTGTCGCAGCAGGTCACGCGCGCCGCGATCGACGCCCGGCGGAGGGATCTGTGGATGCTGCACGCGGCGGGGATCGCGTCACCCGAGGGAGACGTCGTCGCCTTAGTCGGGCCGTCCGGGCGCGGGAAGACGACCGCATCGCGTCGGCTGGGGCAGCACTACGGCTACGTCTCCGATGAGACGATCGGCATCGCACGCGACGGCGGGGTGGTCGCCTACCGCAAGCCGCTGTCGATCATCGAGGAGCCGTTCGCCCCCAAGGTGGAGCGCTCCGCGTCGTCGGTCGGACTCGGTCCGATCCCCGGCGAGCTGCGCGTGCGCGCCATCGTCCTGCTCCACCGGGACGCCGCCCACGACGGCGCCCCCGCTGTCCGCCGGGTCGAGCTGGCGGATGCGCTCGACGACCTCGTGACCCAGTCCAGCCACCTCGCCGAGCGCCCCGACTCGCTGCGGTTCATCGCCGCGGTCGCGGAGGCGACCGGCGGCATCCGCGCCGTGCGCTACCGCGAGGCCGGCGACCTGTCCGAGATCGTGCCCGGTCTCTTCGCCGGCGCAGCGGCCGCACCGGTGGTCGCCCCGGCCATAGTGCGGGAGCCGGCGGGTCCCCCGTCCATCCCGGGCGGCTCCCCCGGCGAGGTCCTCTTCTCGCGTGCGGCGTGCGTCGACGAGCTCGAGCTCGCGGGCGCCGACCGCATCGCCGTGCTGACGAGCGACGCGGTCGGCCGCGGCACCGTGCGCGTCCTGGACGGGATCGCGCCGACACTGTGGGCCGCGGCATCCGGCGTCCCCCTCGATGCGCTCGTCGCGGCCGCCACCGCGGCGCACGGCGCCCCCGACGGCGCCGATGCCAGCGCACTCGTGCGGGCGGCGGTGGACCGGCTCGTGGTCGAGGGGCTGCTGAAGGTCTCTACTGCAGCGCGGACGTGAGGCGCGCGAGGTTGTCGAGGATGGTGGAGCGCAGCGGCTGCTTCTCCCACTCCTCCAGCGTGAGCTCACGCGACTGCGACCGGTACATGTCCTCGACGCCGCGCATCTGACGCACGAACTCCTCGCCGCGCACCAGCATCGAGATCTCCATGTTGAGACCGAACGAGCGCATGTCCATGTTGCTCGAGCCGATGATGGCGACCTCGTCGTCGATGGTGAGGCTCTTGGTGTGCAGGATGTACGGCCTCTTGTACATCCAGATCTTCACGCCGGCACGCAGCAGCGCCTCGTAGTAGCTGCGCTGCGCGTGGTACACGATCGCCTGGTCGCCCTCCTCCGACACGAACAGCTCGACGTGGATGCCGCGCTGGCACGCCGTCGTGATCGCCAGCAGCAGCGCCTCGTCGGGCACGAAGTACGGGCTGACCACGATGATCTTGCGCTGCGCCGCGTAGAGCAGGCCCGCGAACAGCTTGAGGTTGTTCTGGAACTCGAACCCGGGGCCCGACGGCACGATCTGGCAGTCGAGGTCCCCCGGACCGCTCCTGACGTCGAAGAGGTCGACGTCGTCGGTGAGCACCTCGTCGGTCTCGCTGTACCAGTCGCTCAGGAAGACGGCGTTGACGGATGCCACGACCGGGCCCTCGATGCGCGCCATCAGGTCGACCCAGTGAAGGCCGCGCCGGATGTTCTTGCGCAGGTTGTAGGTCGAGTCGGTCACGTTCTGCGAGCCGGTGAACGCGACCCGTCCGTCGACGACGACGAGCTTGCGGTGGTTGCGCAGGTCGGGTCGCTGATACTTGCCCTTCAGCGGCTGGACCGGGAGCATGAGGCGCCAGTGCGCCCCCATCGCGTCCAGGCGCTTGATCGTCTGCCGGTACTTCGGCTTGCCGCGGTTGGCCCAGTGGTCCAGCAGCACCCGCACCGGCACGCCGCGCGCCGCGACCTCCTCGAGCGCGCGGAAGAAGTTGTCGGTCGACTCGTCCGCCTGGAGGATGTAGAACTCGACGTGCACGTACCTCTCGGCCGCGCGGATCGCGTCGGCCATGGCATCCAGGCTCTCCTGGTAGTCGGAGATGATCTGCGCGGAGTTGTCGCCCGCGAGCGGCATCGCGCCGAGGTTGCGGTTGAGCGTGACCAGCGACGTGAACCACGACGGGGCGTGCGGGCGCAGCGTGCCGAAGTCCAGCGAGGCGCTGGTGTCGTGGATGTACTCGTTGATGCGCTCCTGCTTGCGCCGGCGTTTGCGCGGCAGCCGGGGGTTGCCGATCAGCAGGAACAGGAACACACCGATGATCGGAATGAAGTAGATCGCGAGGAGCCATGCCATCGCCGCGGTCGGACGCCGGTTGCGCGGCACGATGATGATCGCCGCGATGCGGATCGTCAGATCGAGCAGGAGGACGAGCACCGCCCACCACGTCGCATCGAACGTGATGGTGATCATCGGCGGAGGCCTCTCGCATCGCGGTCGGGACGGGTGAGGCCAGCGTATCGGGGGCCGGACGACAAGCCGTGCATCGGCAGTGGCGGCGGACGGGCCGGCCGCGACGGGTGCGGTCGCCGCATGTGCGAGGATCGCACCGTGACCGGAAGCGTACGCGCCCATCGCGCCGGAGAGCCCAGCCGGTGAGGGCGCCGTCCTACACGTCTCCGCTGCGCCGCCGAGTGCGAGCGGCCGGCGCATTCGCGAGCGCGGCGGCTCGTCCTCGGATGTGGCGGACCGGCCGGTTCGTGTCCGCCTACTGGTGGGAGGACGTGCAGAACTTCGGCGACGGCCTGACGTCGTGGCTCCTTCCTCACTACGGCTTCCTCCCGGTCCGGCAGCTCCTCCCGCGGGCCAGGCTCGTCGGCGTCGGCAGCCTGCTGCAGCGCCTCGACGCCGGCTACACGGGCGCGATCTGGGGCGCGGGCGCCATCCGCGACGACCCTCGCCCGCTGCCCGAGGCGCACGTGCTGGCCGTGCGGGGACGCCACAGCGCCGACGTGATCGGCGCCCGCGGCGCCTTCGCGCTCGGCGACCCCGGCGTGCTCGTCAGCCGCATCGCCCGGCGGCCACGGGTGCGGTGGGACGTCGGGATCGTCCCGCACTACACGCACCGGGACAGCTCGGTGATCGCCGCGCTGCAGCGCCGGGGCGGCGAGGCGGTGCGGGTGATCGACGTGCGCCGGAGCGCAGCGGCGGCGACACGCGAGATCGCCGCGTGCTCGGTCGTGCTCACGTCATCGCTGCACGGCCTGATCGTGGCCGACTCCTACGGGATCCCCGCCGCGTGGACGTCGCTGGAGCCGCCGCTCAACGGCGGCGACTTCAAGTTCCACGACTACGAGAGCGTCATCTCGCCGGGGACCAGCCGCTTCCTCGCCGTAGATCACGACACGACGGTCGAGTCGCTGCGTCGCCACGCGCGCCCGGCTGATGCCGGCATCGTCGCGGGCGTGGGCGACGCGCTCGAGCGGGCCCTCGGCGGCCTGGACGAGGCGATCGGGCCGCTGCCCCGGTTCCCGTTCGAGCTGGCGGGGGTCCGCCCGCGGGCGGCGGCGAACTCCTGACGCGGTGACGCGCCGAGCGGGCTCAGCGCGTCAGTGGTCGGCGGGGGCGCCGGTCGGAGCGGGCGGCAGTCCGCGCTTGGCGCGCTCCTGCGCCTCCACCTTGGCGTACAGACGCCGCTCGTTGCGGTCCGCGCGCATCGCGCTGCGCATGACGTAGAAGAAGATCAGCGAGACGACGACGGTCGGCAGGAGCGTCCACAGCACCGCGACCCAGTAATCCATGCCATCCAGGATACGCCGTCCCCCGCGGCCTCCTGCCGCCGGCCGACCGGGGCTCCTCCCCAGGCCTGTGCGCAGGCGGCACCGGCGCGGAGTTTCCTCGAACGGCGGATCCGGCTCCTGCCCCTCTGCGCGTCCCGCGAGAGTCGTCCGCATGACCCCCGCAACAGTCGTCAAGGCCGCCGACGCGGCGCAGTTCCTGTCGTTCGTCCCCCTCATGCTGGGCTACCACCCTTCCGAGAGCCTCGTCGTGATCCCGTTCCAGGGCGCCCGCAGCCTGGGCGCCATGCGATTCGATCTGCCTGCCGGGGGCGAGACCGACGGCGTCGCCGCCACCGTCATCGGCCTGGCATGCCGCCTGCCCGAGGCCGACGCCGTCGCCGCGATCGCGTACACCGGCGCACGGTTCGAAGACCGCGACAGGATGCCGCACCGCGAGCTCTTGGACGCCCTCGACCGCCGCGCGCATGCCTGCGGGCTGCGCGTCACCGACCTGCTGTGCGTGGCCGCCGACGGCTGGGGCTCGGCGCTCGACTCCCACCTCCCTGCGTCCGGACGGCCGCTGTCGGATCTCGAGGGCGCCGGCACGCAGCTGCAGGGGATGCGTGCGGCGGACGGCGATCAGGCGAGCGGCGCCGAGCTGCCGGAGTGTCCACCGGGCGAGCAGGAGCGGGTGGCGCGCGCGCTGACGGCGCTCGACGACGCGGTCGAGGTGCTGTGCGGGCCGGATGCCGTCGCCGGCGGTCGCCTCCGCGGAGCGCCTGGGGTGTCGACGGCACCCCTCCCGGAGGCGGCGCACGCACCCGAGGCGGCGCCCGCACCCGACGATCGCGCTCCGGCGGCCGGGCACGCGTGCGACCTCGGGCCGGTGCCCGGCCCGATCTTCGGCGACGCCGACGAGGGCGACCCGGCACCGGATTCGAACACCCGGATCGACCCGCGCGCCCTCGGCACCGCATGCCGGCTCGACGACCTCCCGGGCCTCTTCGAGGACGCGCTCGAACAGCGGCCCGCAGGGCGCGACGCCTACGACTCCGCGGCCCTGGTGTGGTGCCTCGCACGGCCGTCGCTGCGGGATGTCGCGCTCGTGCAGTGGAGCGGGAACCTCGCCGACGGGGATGAGGCGCTGGACGCCCAGCTGCGGTGGGAGTCCGGCGAGGAGTACCCGGCGCACCTCGCGATGCGGATGTGGGGGGAGGGCGACACTCCCGACGTCGCCCGCCTGGAGGTGGCGCTGGAGGTGTGCCGTCACGCCGCGGCCGTGGCCCCGCGCGAGGCGCGACCCGGTGCGCTCGCCATGTGCGCGTGGCTGTCGTGGGCGCTCGGCCGGTCTACGCACGCCGCGGCGTACGCGGGGATGGCGTGCGAGATCGAGCCGGAGCACGGCCTGTCGCAGATCGTGCTGTCGTTCGTGCAGGCCGGGCATCTGCCCGACTGGGCGTTCCGCCGTGGCGCACCCCGATGACGACGGCGACGCGACGCGCCGAGACCCGACGGATCTACTTGACCAGCGGGAAGAGGATCGTCTCGCGGATGCCGAGCCCCGTGATCGCCATCAGCAGGCGGTCGATGCCCATGCCCATGCCACCGGTGGGCGGCATACCGTGCTCGAGCGCGCGCAGGAACTCCTCGTCGATGCGCATCGCCTCGAGGTCGCCGCGCGCCGCGAGCTTGGCCTGCTCCACGAACCGCTCGCGCTGGATGACCGGGTCGACGAGTTCGGAGTACCCGGTGGCCAGCTCGAAGCCGCGCGTGTAGAGGTCCCACTTCTCGACCACGCCGGGGATCGAGCGGTGCTCGCGCACGAGGGGGCTGGTGTCGAGCGGGAAGTCCATGACGAACGTGGGGCGGTCCAGGCCCGGCTTGACGAAGTGCTCCCACAGCTCCTCGACGAGCTTGCCGTGGATGGCGTGCGGCGGAAGGTCGACGCCCTCCGCCTCGGCGAGCGCGACGAGCTCAGCGAACGACGTCTCGGGGGTGATGCTGCGCCCCACCGCCTCCGACAGCGAGTCATACATCGACAGGCGGTCCCACTGGCCGCCCAGGTCGTACTCGGTCCCGTCCGCCCAGGTCACGGTCGTCGAGCCGGCCACCGCCACCGCGGCGTTCTGGATGAGCTCCTGCGTCAGGTCGGCGATCCCGTTGTAGTCGCTGTACGCCAGGTAGGCCTCGAGCATCGCGAACTCGGGGCTGTGCGTGGAGTCCGCGCCCTCGTTGCGGAAGTTGCGGTTGATCTCGTACACGCGGTCGATGCCGCCGACGACGGCGCGCTTGAGGAACAGCTCCGGCGCGATGCGCAGGTACAGGTCGGTGTCGAACGCGTTGGAGTGGGTGATGAACGGGCGAGCGGATGCCCCGCCGTGCTGCACCTGCAGCATCGGCGTCTCGACCTCGAGGAAGCCGTGCGACCCGAACGTCTCCCGCAGGCTGGCGTTCACCTTCGCGCGCGCCACCACGGTGTCGCGCGCACGGTCGCGCACGATGAGATCGAGGAAGCGGCTGCGCACGCGCGTCTCCTCGCTGAGCTCGGAGTGCAGGTTCGGAAGCGGCAGCACGGCCTTGGACGCCACGCGCCACTCCGACACCATGATCGACAGCTCACCCCGCCGGCTCGAGATGACCTCGCCCGACACGAAGACGTGGTCCCCGAGGTCGACGAGCTCCTTCCACGCCTGCAGGGACTCGTCACCGACGGCGGCGAGCGAGACCATCGCCTGGATGCGGCTGCCGTCGCCGGACTGGAGCGTCGCGAAGCACAGCTTGCCGGTGTTGCGGCTGAAGACGATACGACCCGCAACGGCTGCCGTGACGCCGGTCTCGGCACCCGCCTCGAGGTCGCCGAAGCGCTCGCGGAGCGCGGGGATGGTGTCGGTGATCGGAAGGCTCACCGGGTACGCGCCACCCGAGGCATCCGTCCGCTCGGCGATCAGTCGCTCGCGCTTTGCCAGCCGCACGGCCTTCTGCTCGAAGACTTCGGCTTCGGTCGGCTCGGCGGTCTCGGCGGGCGAGGTCGTGTCGGTCACGGATGGGCTCCTCGGTGGGGATGTTCGCCGCAGAACGCGGACTCCCAAGTCTATCGAGCGCCACCTCCGCCCTGTCCGAGCGTGCGTCACGGCGGTGACGGGCCCCGCGGACGCCTGCCGCCCGCTCCCGCCCCCGTCTCAGCCCAGGTAGATGTCCGCGTTGTCGATGAAGCGGTGACCGGCCACCGTCGCGGCGATGAGCGCGACCGCCGGCCCGCTGCTGCCTTCGTCGACGGGGAGGAAGGTCGACGGGTCGACCACGCTGAGGTACTCGAGGCGGATGCGCTGCTCCCCCATGAGCGCCGACTGCGCGGCCGCGATGCAGGCGTCCACGCCCCGGTCGGCGTTCGCGGCGGCGGCGTCGAGGGCGGCGGGGAGCAGGGCCGCCGCGGCGAGGTCGCGCGGCTCGAGCATGCCCATGCGCGTGGACACCGGCAGCCCGTCGTCGCCTCGCACCGTCTCGACGGTCGCGACGTCGACGTCGAAGTAGAGGTCGCGGATCATGCGGCGCACCAGGAACACCCGCTGCCGGTCGCGCTCGCCGTAGACGGCGACGTCCGGCTGCACGAGGTGGAAGAGCTTCGCCTCGACGGTGAGGAGCCCGTCGAAGTAGAAGGGGCGCGCACGCCCTTCGTAGCGCAGGCCCAGGTCGCCGGCGCTGACCTTCGTCGTGGCGGACCCGTTCGGCAGCAGCTCGGACGCGTCCGGGGCGAACACGATCTCGACGCCGAGCGAGCGCAGCAGCTCGCCGTCCTCGTCGGGCGTGCGGGGGTAGGCGGCATACTCGGCCGGAGTGGCGAAGCGGAGCGGATTGACGAACACCGAGACCACGACGACGTCGGCGACCTCGCGCGCACGGTGGACGAGATCGATGTGCCCGTCGTGGAGGGAGCCGATGGTGGAGATGAGCGCGACGCGCGCTTCCGGTCTGGCGGCGCGGACCTCGGCCATCCGGGCGCGCAGCCCGTCGACGGTGCTGATCATCCTTGGATCGTAGCGGGGGGCTCGTCCACGGGACCGGACCCGGCCTCCGCGAGGGCGTGGTCGATCGTCGTGTGCGCGAGCGAGTACAGGTAGGACCCCGGCTGCGGGATCCCCGCCTGGGCGAGGAGCGCCGCCGCCTGGCGGACGATGGACCGGGAGAAGTCCCGGGCGGTCGCGATCGCCTCCCCGTACGCCGGCCGCGCCTGTTCCTCGACCACCACCGGCTCGCAGCCGAGTTCGACCGCCAGCGCCTGTGCGATGGGAAGCACGGGCCCGGGCGCCGTCACCGCGGCGTACGAGCTCGACAGCGCACGGAGGTCCATGGTTGTCCCGGTGAACTCGATCGCGGGGTGCACCGCGAGCGGGATCGCGCCCTTCGCGACGGCGGGGGTGAGGACGGCCGTGCCCCAGCTCGGGTCGGTGTGCAGCACCAGCTGCCCCGGCTGCCACGCGCCGATCTCGGCGAGACCGGCGACGAGCCCCTCGAGCTGGTCGTGGGGCACCGCGATGATGACGAGCTCGCTGCGGCGGACGACCTCCGTCGCATCCAGGACGGGCACGCCCGGGAGGACCGCCTCGACCCGCTCCGAATCGGAGCCCGCGGTGATCCCGACGACCGCATGCCCGACGCCACCCAGGGCGGCGCCCACCACCGGCCCGACCCGCCCGGCGCCGATGATCCCGACGCCGAGCCTTCCGTCTCTCGACCTCACGCGTCCCCCTCTCCGGCGTGGGGCGTCATCGCCGGCGTGGGCGGCGCGTCCGCCTCGTCCTGGGCCCAGCGGTGCGTGCGATCGGCGAGGGCCGCGCGCACCGAGCCGCGTGCGACGTCGTCGAAGAGCGTCAGCGCGCTGTCGCGGTCGACGGCGGCGAGGAAGGGCGACACCGGACCGGCGACGACATGCGCCCGCACGTTGGTCACGCGCGTGGCGCGGTCGAGCGGCCCCTGGTACAGCCCGAAGCTCTGCAGCCGCGCCAGCGGCAGGATGACGAGCCGGCGCCACACGACGCCCCGCCGCATCAGCAGCACGTCGCCGGTGAGGCGGAAGCCGTTCCGGCGATACGACAGCGGCCTGATCCACCAGGCACGCCGGGGGGTGTTCGTGAAGGTGTCGTCCTCGCCGGGCCCGAACATGCCCTCCTGCACGACGAGCGCCCTCTCGTCGTCGGGGAGCGACGGCTGCAGCAGCCGCAGCACGCGCTCGACGTCCGCCGCCGTGCCGACCGGCAGCACCGTGGTGAACTGGTCGGTCGACGCCTCCGTGACGCTGCGGCCGGTCAGGCGGTTGATGCGGACGGTCCACCAGCCGGCGGGGCGCCAGAGGATCGGCTGCGTCACCTCCACGGCGTGCACGCGTCCAGGCGGGACGATCTCGGTGATGGTGGTGAAGAGTCCGAAGGTGATCCGCACCCCGTCGGGGGTGGGTGCGATCGAGTACCGCAGGGAGCGGACGATGGAGCGCACCCAGTAGGCGCCGATGCCGATGATCGCCGGCACGAAGGCGAAGAGCAGCCACGTCACGCCCTGGCTGACGCCGACCATGACCGCGATGACCGCGAGCACCAGCACGAGCGTGGACATGCTGACGACGTGGGATGCCACGAGCCGGCCGAGCGGGATGTTCACGACCGACTCGACCTCGGCCACCGGGGCCTCCGGCCCCTCGATCATGCCCGTCAGCTCGCGTCCGACCCGCTGCCCGAGGGATGCCGCCCTGCCCTCGTGGCGGGGATCCGCCGGCGGGCTCGCCGCGGCGAGCCGGCGCCCCGAGGCCAGGCGGAGGATGTCGGCGCGGACGGCCTCGGCGTTCGCGGTCGACAGGTACTCGAGCTTGACGTTGGCATCCGTCCCCGCCCCGACCACCTCCAGCTTCGCCATGCCCAGGAGACGGGCGATCATCGGGCGCGTCAGGTTGACGCCCTGCACGCGATCCAGCGGCGCGCGCCGCTGCGTGCGGAACAGGATGCCGCTGCGCACCTCGACGTCGTCCTCGGTGATCCGGAAGGTGTGGAACCGCCACGACGTGTAGAACACCGCCACGACGACGATGAGAACGGCGAGCACCGCGAGGCCGGCCATCACGTAGAGGTTGTTCGCGATGATGAAGTCGATAGGGTCGCCGCCGGCGCCCTCCCACTCCCCCACCTCGGATTCGATGTCGGGGGCGAGCCAGGGCAGGAAGACGAACACGAGCCGGTCGCGCAGGTTCGCCAGCACGATGCCGATGACCACGATGAGGAACAGCCCGCCCCGCAGGAGCGGGGTGAGCGGATGCAGCCGGTGCCATTCGCCGTCGCTCAGGGGCGAACGGACCAGCTGCGGCGGCGGCGCACTGGGCCCGACGGAGGTCATAGGCCCGTGCGCCGGCTCTCGGCGACCTGCACCAGGTGGTCGCGGAGCGTCTCGGCGGTCGACTGCTCCAGACCGGGGATCGTCACGCCGGTCGCCGCGGCCGCGGTGACGAACTTCAGCTGCGCGATGCCGAAGCCCCGGTCGAGCGGACCGTGGGTGATGTCGATGAGCTGCATGCGGCCGTACGGCACGGCCACGAAGCGCTGCCAAAGGATGCCGCGGCGGAAGACCAGGTCGTCCTCGCGCAGCTGGTACCCGATCGAGCGGGCCTGCCGCGGCAGGATCGCGAGCGTCCACCCGAGGATCACCGTCATGATCGCCCCGGGGATCCACGCCCAGAGCTGGTGCATGAGCAGCGTCAGGACCAGGGTGGCGGCGATCACGATCAGGAGGAACGAGCCCGACGAGATGTACTGCACCTTGACGTACTTCGGCGAGATCTGGTGCCAGACGCCCTCCGCGAGGACGAGGCGGTTCTCCGAGCGCGGCTCGACGATCCGGTCGTAGGTCCCCGCCTCAGTGGCCGTGGATGCGCGGCTCGAGTCCGGGGTCGTCGCCTCCGGGCTGTTCGTCATCGTCGTCCTTCCGGATCGTGCACAGGTGCTCCGCGACCAGACCGGCGACGACCAGCAGGGCGCCGCACACGGTCGTCGCGATGACCGTTCCCAACGAGCCTAGCGACGGCGGGACGGGCCGGGTCGCGAGGAAGATCCACAGGCCCGCGCCGAGCCCGCCGATGACGGCGCCGACGATGCTGGACGCCTTGGCGAGCATCGCGATGCGCACCGCGCGGAACGGATTCACCGCGGTCGTCGATCCGCCGCGCGTCGCCCGGCGGATCGGCACCGCCAGCGCCACGACCACCGCGCCGAGCAGCAGGAGCAGGATCGGCAGGGTGACGGCGGGGGTGAACGTCGGGCGGCCCGCCGACGTCAGCAGCTGGTCCAGGAGGAAGCCGGCCGCCACGCCGAGGGCGGCGGCGAGGAGCAGGACGCCCGCGCTCGTGCGCCTCATCGCGCCGCCTCGTCGGTCGATCGCCGGTTCGCCCCCCGCAGCCGACCGAGAGCCTCGTCCACGCGACCGGTGCCCGGCAGTATCGCGTCGGGGTCCACGGCGAGCCACGGCCCGAGCACGAACTCGCGCTCGGCCGCCCGGGGGTGGGGGAGCAGGAGCCGCGGGTCGTCGCTGACCAGGTCGCCGTAGGCGATCAGGTCGAGGTCGAGCGTGCGGTCCTCCCACCCGGGCTCGTTCGCGGATCGCCGCCCGGATCGCGTGCGGCCGTGCCGCTCCTCGATGGCGTGGAGGTAGCCCAGCAGCACCGAGGGCGCCAGGCGCGTGGTGAGGATCGCCACCGCGTTCAGGTACGCCGGGGCCGCGGCATCCGGCCCGTCCTGCTTCACCGCGACCGTCTCGATGGGTTCGGACACCCGCACGGCGCCGACGAGCGGCACGCGCGCGAGCTCCTTGATCGCCGTGGACATCGTCTCTGCGCGATCGCCGAGGTTGGCACCGAGAGCGACGACGGCTTCGACGGCATCGCGGCGGCGGCGCGCGGTGTCGCCCTCGAAGCCCTGCGCGAGGCGGCGGCTCACGGTGCCACCGCCCGAGGGGCATCGTCCGGTCGCGCGCGGCGGATCGTCACCGACACGTCTGAGAACGGCACCGGGATCGGCGCCTGAGGCTTGTGGATCGTCACGGACACCATCTTCACGAGGTCGTAGGCGAGCAGGTCGTCGGCGATCCGCGCGGCAACACTCTCGAGGAGGTTGAGGGGCTCGCCCGCCACGATCGCGGCGATGCGCTCGGCGGCGTCGCCGTAGTGCACCGTGTCGGTGACGTCATCGGATGCCGCAGCCGCCGCCGTGCTCAGGTACAGCGTGGCGTCGACCACGAACTCCTGGCCCTGACGCCGCTCCTCGGGGAGCACCCCGTGGTACCCGAAGGCGCGGACGCCTGTCAGGGTGATCTCGTCGACGAAGTCCATCGGATCCCTTCCCGCCAGCCGCGCGCCACGATGAGAGCATCGCGGGTCGCGGCGACATCGTGCACGCGCACGGCCCACACCCCCGCCTCGGCGGCCAGGGCGCTGGTGACCGCGGTGGCGAGGTCGCGGCGGGCCTCGTCGACGTCGGCGGGGTCGACCTCGAGCGCCTCCGCGAGGAACCGCTTGCGGCTCGTCCCCACCAGCAGCCGGGGTCCGAGACCGACGAGCCGGTCGAGGTCGTGCAGCACGGCCCAGTTCTGCGCGCCCTTCTTGCCGAACCCGACTCCGGGATCGAGGATCACGCGCGACGGGGCGATGCCGGCGGATGCCGCGGCCTCGACCCGCCCCCGGAGCTCGCGCACGACCTCGTCGACGACGTTCTCGTACTGCGCGCGCGCGTACATGTCGGCCGAGTGGCCGCGCCAGTGGCCGAGCGCGACGTCGGCATCCGTCGGCGCGACCGCGGCGAGGAGGTCGGGGTCGGCGAGGCCACCGGAGACGTCGTTGACGATGCGGGCGCCGGCCTCGACGGCGGCCACGGCCGTCGACGCGTTCATGGTGTCGATGCTCACCACGGCACCCGCCTCGGCGAGCGCGCGCACGACCGGGAGGACGCGGTCCTGCTCCACCCGCGGGTCGACGCGCTCGGCACCGGGACGGGTGGACTCACCGCCGACGTCGAGGATGTCGGCGCCCTGTGCGCGCAGCAGCAGTCCGTGGGCGACGGCGGCCTCGGCATCCGCATAGCGTCCGCCGTCGCTGAACGAGTCGGGCGTGACGTTCACGATGCCCATGATGAGCGTCGTCATCCGCGCGCCCCTGATCTGGCCGCGCCCATCAGCGCGACCAGCTCGGCGCGGGCGGCAGGCTCGGCGAGCTCGCCGCGCGCGGCGATCGTGACAGTCGAGGCATCCGGCTGTCGTCCACCGCGCATCGTCACGCATTCGTGGGTCGCCTCGAGCACGACCAGCACCCCGCGCGCATCGAGGGACGCGGCGATCACGTCGGCGATCTGCTCGCCGAGGCGCTCCTGCACCTGCGGTCGAGACGACAGGATGTCGACGACCTTCGGCAGCGCACCCAGCCCGACCACCTGCTCGCCGGGGAGGTACGCCAGGTGTGCGTGGCCGCGGAAGGGCAGCAGGTGATGCTCGCAGACTGATCGGAACAGGATGTCGCGGAGCATGACGGCGCCGGACGGGAGCGTGTCGGGTGCCGGTCCGCGGGTCACCGAGATGGTGTGCGCGAGCGGGGCGGAGGCATCCTCTCCGACGCCCGAGAAGAACTCCGCGTAGGCGTCGGAGACGCGCGTCGGGGTCAGCTTCAGCCCGGGGCGCTCGGGGTCCTCACCGATCGCCTCGAGCAGCTCACGCACGAGCGCGGCGACGCGCTCACGATCGACGGCCACGGGCCGAGCCTACGCGGTCGCGGGCCGCGCCTGCCCGCTGGGGCGACGCTTGGGCGCCTTCTCGGCCGCCGGCTGCTCGGCCTCGACGCTCGCGGCGAGGCCGGCCTCGTCGCGGCGGTGCGGCACGTCCACCGGCGGCAGCGACGACGGCGGCCGCTGCTCGCTGGAGAGCCACTGCGGGCGCGGAGGGAGGCGCTTGACGTCCTTGAAGATCTCGGCGAGCTCGATGTGGTCCAGCGTCTCCTTCTCGAGGAGCGCCAGCGCCAGCGTGTCGAGCACGTCGCGGTTGTCGTTGATCACCTGGTAGGCCTCGTTGTGGGCCTGCTCGATGAGGTCGCGCACCTGCGCGTCCACCCGCTCGGCGATGCGCTCCGAGAAGTCGCGCCCGTGACCCATGTCGCGGCCCATGAAGACCTCGCCCGAGGACTGACCCAGCTTGACCGGTCCGATGTCGCCGGTCATGCCGTACTCGGTGACCATCTTGCGGGCGATGCTGGTCGCCTTCTCGATGTCGTTCGATGCGCCGGTGGTCGGGTCGTGGAAGACGATCTCCTCGGCGACGCGGCCGCCCATCGCGTACGCGAGCTGGTCCTGCAGCTCGTTGCGCGTGACGGAGTACTTGTCGTCCAGCGGCAGCACCATCGTGTAGCCGAGTGCCTTCCCGCGGGGCAGGATCGTGACCTTCGTCACCGGGTCGGTGTGGTTCATCGCCGCCGCCGCGAGGGCGTGGCCGCCCTCGTGGTAGGCCGTGATGAGCTTCTCCTTGTCCTTCATGACGCGCGTGCGGCGCTGAGGGCCGGCCAGCACGCGGTCGATCGCCTCGTCGAGCGCGCGGTTGTCGATGAGCTGCGCGTTCGAGCGGGCGGTGAGGAGGGCGGCCTCGTTGAGGACGTTGGCGAGGTCGGCGCCGGTGAAGCCGGGCGTCTTGCGGGCGACGACCTCGAGGTCGACGCCGTCGGCGAGGGGCTTGCCGCGGCCGTGCACCTCGAGGATCTTGGCGCGACCCTTGAAGTCGGGCGCGTCGACGCCGATCTGACGGTCGAAGCGGCCGGGGCGCAGAAGGGCCGGGTCGAGGATGTCGGGGCGGTTGGTGGCCGCGATCACGATGACGTTGACCTTGGGGTCGAAGCCGTCCATCTCGACGAGCATCTGGTTGAGCGTCTGTTCGCGCTCGTCGTGACCGCCGCCCATGCCGGCGCCGCGGTGGCGGCCGACCGCGTCGATCTCGTCGATGAAGATGATGGCCGGGGAGTTGTCCTTGGCGGTGTTGAACAGGTCGCGCACGCGGCTGGCGCCGACGCCGACGAACATCTCGACGAAATCCGAACCCGAGATCGAGTAGAACGGCACCCCCGCCTCACCCGCGACGGCGCGGGCGAGGAGCGTCTTGCCGGTTCCGGGAGGGCCGTACAGCAGCACGCCCTTCGGGATGCGGGCGCCGACGGCCTGGAACTTCGACGGGTCCTTCAGGAAGTCCTTGATCTCCTCGAGCTCCTCGATGGCCTCGTCGGAGCCGGCGACGTCCTGGAAGGTGACCTGCGGCATCTCCTTGGTCACGAGCTTGGCGCGCGACTTGCCGAACTGCATGACCTTGCTGCCGCCGCCCTGAGCGCTGGAGAGCAGGAACCAGAAGAGCAGGCCCAGAAGGAGGATCGGCAGGAGCAGCGAGATGAAGCCGTCGAACCAGGTCGCGCGCGGGACGGCGTCGTTGAAGCCGTCCTCGGGCTCGGCCGCGTTGATCGCCTCGACGACCTCGTCGGCGCGCGCGGAGACGTAGTAGAACTGCACGTCGCTCGCGCCGTCGTACTCCTTCGACAGCGTCATGTCGACGCGCTGATCGCCGTCGGTGTTGACGACCTCGGCGACGGTGTCACCGGCGAGGAGCTCGAGCCCCTCCTGCGTGGAGATCTGCTTCGCGCCGTTCAGGCTCGAGATGAGCGAGAAACCCACGATGAGGAAGACCCCGATCAGCAGGACGTAGAAGAGCGGATTGCGTGTGATCTTCTTGAAGTCCATGGTGCGGGCGAGAGCCCGACCCCTTTCGTCGACGTTCCGCCGCAGACGGAAAGGGCCCGTCGACGGTTGAATCAGGGTATCGCGGGCTTCCTAGGCGCTGACTGTGCATTCGCCCCGGGCGTAATCGGCGGGGGCGTCAGGAATAGACGTGCGGGGCCAGCACGGCGACGTCGCGGAGGTTGCGGTACCGCTCGGCGTAGTCGAGGCCGTAGCCGACGACGAACTCGGTCGGGATGTCGAAGCCGACGTACTTGCAGCGCACCTCGACCTTGGCCGCCTCGGGCTTGCGCAGCAGGGCGAAGACCTCGACGGATGCCGCGCCGCGGGCCGCGAAGTTCTCCAGCAGCCAGCTGAGGGTCAGACCGGAGTCGATGATGTCCTCGACGATGAGCACGTGCTTGCCGAGGATGTCGGTGTCGAGGTCCTTGCGGATCTGCACGACGCCGCTGGACTTCGTGCCGGCACCGTAGGACGACACGGCCATCCAGTCCATCGGCGCGAGCATCTTCAGTGCCCGCGAGAAGTCGGCCATGACCATGACGGCGCCCTTGAGGACGCCCACCAGCAGGAGGTCCTTGCCCTCGTAGTCCTCGGCGACCCGGGCGGCGACCTCCTCGAGCTTGGCCTGGATCTCCTCCTCGGTGACGAGGACTTCCGTGATCTCGCTGGAGACGTCTGCCGCACGCATGCGACGAGTCTACGGGGCGGTGGCGGCCGAGCCGCGAACGGTCTGAGGGCTTACGACGAGGACCTCGACGACCTCCGCCATCTCGGGTCTCGTCCTGACCCAGGTGACCTCGATGTACCACTGGTCGCCGTCCACCTCGCGCCGGAAGCCGTCGGCGATGCGGTCCCCGCCCTCGGTCTCGCGCACGCGGGCCTGGCGCCACCCGTCGGACTCCAGTGACGCCGCGATCGCCGCGGCGGCGTCGGCGGAGGCATCCGTCTGCGGAGCCAGGTTGACGCTCTCGCGCGCCTGCCACCAGGCGGGATCGGATGCCGCAGCTGATCCCTCGCTCGGGCCGAAGCGCGGCTCGGACTCGCTGAAGCCCGAGGCGGGAGCGAGGTCGTCGGGGATCAGCGCGACGGTGTCCTCGAGAAGCCGATCGGCCTCAGCGTGGTACTCGTCGAGCCGGCTTTCTGGCGTCATGCTGCATCCTCCGAGGGGGAGTGCGAAGAAGACCGCGGCGGCGGCGGCGAGGAGTCGGCGCATGCCTCAGTCGACCTCCGTGTAGACCGGCTCGTAGTCGTCGCGGTCGATGCCGTCGATCACGATGGGGCGGCCACCGGCGACGACGATCTCGTCGTCGGCGAACACCTCGGCATCGCCGCCGGTGATGACCGCCACGATGTTCTCGAACGCCGTCGACCCGGGCGTGTAGAGCGAGCTGTGGCTGTCGATGGCGCTCGGCGTGCCGTTGCCCGGGACGTTGTAGTCCTCGATGTCGTCGCTGTCGGCGCGAGCGGCGTCGATCACGCCCGTCTCCAGCCGGATCACGCCGTCGGCGGTCAGGGTGGACTGCCCGTGCAGCGCGTGGAGATCGCCCTCGCGACCCTGGATGAGCCCCACGACCATGTCGTTGCGGCTCATCATCGCGTAGTGGGGCACGTCTGAAGTATGCGGGAAATCGGCGACGCCCGAGACGCCGTCGCCCATGCCCGCAGCGGCGACGTACAGCACGCGGTCGGCGCGGAGGCCGGCGGCTTCGGCGAGGCCGACCGTCGCCCCGCCGTAGCTGTGCCCGAGCACCGTCGTGGTCGCGCCCGCCGGGACCACGATCCCCGCTGTGAAGTCCCGCAGGCGCGGAGCGAGGGCGTGCGAGTACGACGTGCTCATGGCCTCGGGGATGGACTGCGGGAACGCGCCACCGGCCCACTGGAACACCGCCGACGTGCGACCGGCCGCCGCCTGCAGGTCGGCCGCGCGGGCGTCTCCGAACGCGGTCATGTCCGAGCCGGTGCCGGGAACCGAGACGGCGACGGACGTGACCCACGCCGGGATGTCACCGGTGACCGGGTCGAGCGGGCCGTGATACGTGGCGATCGCCTGACGCGCCGGGTCGAAGACCACGACGCGGGCGCCGATCTCGGTGCGGCTCGCACCGGACGCGTCGATGACCTGGATCTCCTGCGTGAGGAGGCCCTCGTACGCGTCGATGAGGCGCTGCTGCTCGGCGATGAGCGCCCCGTACGCCTGCTCGACGGCGTCGCGGCTGTGATACGCGCGGCCGAGCGCCGCGTCGCGGGCGGCTTGCAGCCGTTCGATCTCGGCGCGCCGGGCGGCGATCTCGTCCTCGATGTTCAGGCGGTTCGCGGCGACGCGGTCGCCGATGGGGACCCCGTCGAGGTTGCCGATGACGTGCGGGGCGCCGGCGATCAGCGCTTCCCGCTCGGCGTGACTGAGGCTGTCCCACACCTGCCGCACGAGACCCGGATCGGCGAGCGCGGCGATCTGCTCCGCCGTCACGGCGTCGGTGTCACCCGCCCACAGCGCGGTCGCCGCCACGAACCCGCCCCTGCCCACCGCGCCGTCGTGCGTGAGCTCGGTGATGAGCGGGATCGCCGCGAGCCGGGCGGCCGTGTCGTCGTCGAGCCGGTCCCGCTCCTCGCGCAGAGCGTTGTACGCGGCGCGCGACGACCGGTAGTCGTCGATCGCGGCCTGCCAGCTGTGGAGCAGCGACGGGTCGTCGATGTACAGCCACGACGGCAGCACGTCGTCCCAGTCCAGTGCCCACCCGACCACGAACTCCGACGCCGCATCGAGAGCCGCCTCCCGCCGCGAGCCGATCGCCGCGTGGTCGGCCGCGGCCCGCTGGAGCGCGGCTTCCGCGCGGCGCTGGAGGTCGGCGACGGCGTCGGCGTAGCCGTCGAGCACCCCCGCCGCCTCGTCGGCCGCGTCGGCGACGGCCGTGAACCGCCCCTGGGCGACCGTGACGCGCGGCCGCAGCGCGTCGACGCTCCGAGCCGTCACGGCGGCGAGCGCCGCGAGCGCCGCGCGGGCGGATGCGCTCTGGTCCCGTTCGACGGCCGCGCGGCCCCGGAAGAGCCCCGCGAGGTCGCGGATGGCGTCGACGCTTCCTTCGCCGGGATCGGCGGCGAGGCCCGGGAGGCTCATGCGCCGGCCCCCGCCATCCGGGCATCCAGGGCGCGCAGCTCGGTGTGCACGGTGTCGACGTCCGCCGACAGCTCCGCCGCGACCCCGGCCAGCGCGCTCATGGCCTGGCGGATCAGTGCGTCGACGTCGCCGACCGCGGACGCCACGACGTCGGAGCCGACGGCGGCGAGCGACGGGCAGAACGGGTCGACCGGGGCGACTCCCGCCCGCGTGAGGTGCGAGGTCGCCGCGGCGAAGTCGGAGTCTTCGAATGCGACGTCGGCCATGTCTCGACACACGCTAGCGGGGTCGGATCCAGCGGCCGAGGGGTACATTTCCCCATGTCCGCAGGCGTAGCGCCGGCCCCGCGATCGCGGCGTCAGCGGGCGGTGAACTCTATCCGGCCGCCCACGCGGCGGGCGCGGCATCCGGGCAGATCGATCGGGCCCTGACCCGTCCAGTCGGTCACGAGCCGTGCGACCTCGAGGGTCTGGGTGCGCGTCAGGCTCTCGTGGAACTCGCTGGACACGACATGACGGATGATGCGGTGGCGGAGAGCGGCGGGATTCGCGGCGAGGGCCGCGGCCGAGACCGAGATGCCGGCCTCCGCATGCTCGACGAGGTCTTCGATGGTCTCGTCGATCATCTCGTCGAAGGCCTCCGCGTCCTCGCGCAGCTGGGCCGCGGTGCGCGCGAGCGCCTCGGCGATGCCCGGCCCGAGCTCGGCCTCCAGCACCGGCAGCACCGTCTGGCGCACGCGCACCCGCGCGTAGCGGGCGTCGGCATTGTGCGGGTCGTGCCAGGGCGTCAGCCCCGCGGCCGCGCAGGCCGCGTGCGTGGTGGCCCGCCGCACGCCCAGCAGCGGGCGCAGGAGCGCGACGCCGTCGAGATCCGCGGCATCCGCCATCCCCTGCAGACTCGTGGCCCCGGCACCCCGCGCGAGGCCCAGCAGCACCGTCTCGGCCTGGTCGTCGAGCGTGTGACCGGTGAGGATGGCCGTGGCCCCCGCCGCGCGGGCGTGGGCGCGCAGCGCGCCGTAGCGCGCGTCGCGGGCAGCCGCCTCCGGCCCGCCCGCGTCTCCGACCTCGACCCGGGTGACGTGCGCCCCGAGCCCGAGCGCCTCGGCCTGCCGGGCCGCGGCGGCCGCGGCATCCGCCGATCCGTCCTGAAGCCGGTGGTCCACGATGACCGCGGCCACCCGCAGCCCCAGCTTCGGCGCCTCGAACGCCGTCGCGGCGGCCAGCGCGAGCGAGTCGGCCCCGCCGGACAGCGCCACGATCACCGTCGAGCCCTGCGCGAGGCCGGTGAGGGCGCGGCGGACCGCCAGTCGCACCTCGGCGACGGCGGGGTCGAGTCCGGGTCGGCGGTCGGTCACGCGACCCACGGTACCGGCCGACGCCGCGCGCCCTCGCGAGGATCCGTGCGTCGCGGGGGTGCGCACCGGCGTGTCGCCCGGATTCGCGACGGCGTTGAGCAGTTAGGGACCGGCCGAGCACCGGAACTAGGCTTGTCGCGGCAATCCACAGTCTTCGAAGGAGCACCGCTATGGGCGCGTACGACGCCGTCATCGAGATCCCGCGCAACAGCAAGATCAAGTACGAGGTCGACCACGGCACGGGCCGGGTGTTCCTCGACCGCATCCTCTACACGCCGATGGGCTACCCGACCAACTACGGCTTCTTCGAGAACACCCTCGGCGAGGACGGCGACCCGCTCGACGTGCTCGTGCTGCTCGACCACGACCTGGCCCCCGGCATCCTCGCGCAGGTGCGCCCCGTCGGCGTGCTCAAGATGAGCGACGAGGCCGGCGGCGACGACAAGGTCGTGGCCGTGCTCGCCAAGGACCCGCGCTGGGCGCACATCCAGGACGTCGCCGACATCCCGGAGTACACCCAGAAGGAGATCACGCACTTCTTCGAGCACTACAAGGATCTCGAGCCCGGCAAGTGGGTCAAGGTCGACGAGTGGGCGGACGCGGCCGAGGCCGAGCGGCTCGTCGACGAGGCCTTCGCACGGTTCGCCGAGCACGAGGGCCAGACCAAGACCCAGGGTGAGGGCGTCGCACCGAACACGCTCTGACCTGTGCACAAACGGAGAGCGGATGCCGAGGCATCCGCTCTTCGTCGTTCTGGGACGTCTGCGGGTCAGACCGAGATGCCGCGGTCGGCCATGAAGTAGATCGGGTTGACGGGGTAGCCGTTCCAGTACGTCTCGAAGTGGAGGTGGCAGCCGAACGAGTTGCCGGTGTTGCCCTCGCTCGCGATGAGCTGCCCCGCGCCGACCCACTGGCCGACGCCGACGAAGATGCCGCCCGAGCGGATGTGGGCATAGCCGGTGCCGATGCCGCCGCCGTGGTCGATCTTGATGTAGTTGCCGTAGCCGCCGTTCCAGCCCGCGTAGACGACGCGTCCTGCGGATGCCGCGTAGATGCCGGCCCCGCACCCGGCGGCGAGGTCGACGCCGTAGTGGAATCCGCTCGAGCAGTAGCTGTTGCCGCACTGCACGGTGCGCGGGCCGTATCCGGAGCTGCGCCATCCGGAGGACGGGCGAGCCCATCCGGTCCCGATGACCGCGCCGCCGCCTCCGCCGCCGCCGCCTCCGCCGCCTCCACCGCCCCCGCCTCCGGCGGCCGCCTGCTCGCGCGCGATGCGCTCGGCCTCGGCGCGCGCGGCTGCGGCCGCGGCGGCGCGGGCTGCTTCCTCCGCCGCCTTGCGCACGCGCTCGCCCTCTTCGTACTGGGCGACCGTCTTGGCGGTGGTGTCCTGGAGGGCGGCCAGCTGCGCCTCGAGCTCGCCGCGCTTGGCGTTCTGCGCGTCGAGGGCGGCCTGCGCCTCGTCGGCGGCCTTCTGGGCTGCCGCCATCTTCTCTTCGGCGATCTTCTGCAGGCGGTCGCGCTCTGTGCGCTGCACGGCGGCCTGGTCACTGAGGCTCTGTGCCGAATCCCGTGCCGTGACGGCCTGGGCGTACACCGCCTGGTTGCGCTGGACGAGCTTGTCCATCGTGCCCAGACGCGCGAGCAGATCGTCGGCCGAGGAGGCCGACCCGGCGAAAAAGAGCTCGAGCGACGTGTCGTCGCCGCCGTTGCGGTACAGCTGCGCGGCGACGCGTCCGGCCTTGTTGGTGGCGTCCAGCGCAGCCGCCGCCTGCTCGTCGGCCTGCTGCTGGAGCTGGTCGGCGCGGAGGGCCGCATCGAAGTACTCCTGCTGCGCCACGTAGAACTCGTCGGCCAGCTGCTGCGCGATCTGCCGCTTCGAGGCGACATCGGCCTCGAGCCCGGCGATCAGGTTCTGGATGTTGACGATCTCGGCGGCCTTCGCGGCCTCGTTCGCCCTGGCCGCGGCCACGTCGTCCCACGAAGGGTAGTCGGCGGCGAACGCGGGGCTCACCAGCGGCCCGAGCACTGCGCCGCCTGCGCTGAGCGCGGCGACGCCGAGGATGCCGAGTCCGAGCGCGGTGCGGCGGTTCATCGAGGGCCACAGTCGACGCTGCTCGAGCGGAGTGGGAGCGCAGCCGCAGTCGTCGACGGCATCGTCGGATGAGGCTTTCGCGGTGACTTCATCGAGCTGCACCGGACCCTCCCCTCGCGGCGTCACTCTTTTCACACTAGCAACATCGGTAACATGCGCAAACCCCCACCTGCGCACGTCCGCCGCCGCTTCGGGCAGCGGTCACTGCGCAAGTCTCCGCCTCCGCCGCACGTTCCACAAGAGCGGCGCGCCCTCGATTCGCGTTTTGCCCGGCGATTACGTATGCTTGGTCCTCGGCAGTGAGCCCCCAAGGTTCACCCGGCCCCATCGTTTAGCGGCCTAGGACGCCGCCCTTTCACGGCGGTAGCACGGGTTCGAATCCCGTTGGGGTCACTCCACACAAATCAATAAGCATGGCCCTGTAGCGCAGTTGGTTAGCGTGCCGCCCTGTCACGGCGGAGGTCGCGGGTTCAAGTCCCGTCAGGGTCGCTCCGAGCGACGGGCCCTTTTCTCGAAGAGGGCCTTTCGTCTAGGACGCGGCAGGTCTTGCAAGAGAAACCACCGTGCGGCTCTGTAGCTCAGTTGGTAGAGCGTTCGACTGAAAATCGAAAGGTCACCGGATCGATGCCGGTCGGAGCCACAAGGGTGATCGTTACAGTCACCCCAGGAACCCTCGCGTAGCTTCTACATCGCGGGGGTTTCGCTTTTCCCGCAGCCGGGCCGACGTCAGGAACTGCGAGTCGCCCACAGCATCCCTCTTTCGATGATCGTGCGAACGCTGACGTCGCGGAGGACCGACAGGCTGTGGCCCGGAGTCGCGACGAAGACGCGGCCCTGCCCCCACTCGCGCGTCCACACGGCGGGCGAGGTGATGGGGCGCTGCCAGGGGTGATGCGGCTGGACGGGGTGCGTGGTCGTGGCCAGCACGTCGTTGAGGTCGTCGCTCAGCACCCAGTACTGCTCGGTGCGAAGGGTGAAGTCCTCCACACCGGCCATGATCTCGTGCGAGCGCCCGAGCTCGGTGAGATCCACGGTGTAGCAGAGGAAGTTGTCGCGCTCGTCACCCTCACGCGCATCGGGGTGCTTGGACGGATGGGTGGCGAACTGACCGCCGATCAGCTGCAGGTAGTCGGAGCTGTCGCGATACGAGTCGGCGATGCCGCCGTGCCACCCGGCCAGTCCCGTGCCCCGCTCGACAGCGCCGCGCAAGCCCTTGAGCGCATCGGCCGAGATCTCGGACATCGTCACGCACTGCACGATCAGGTCGGTGCGGTCCATCTCGTCGCGGTCGGCGTAGACCTCGTTGGACTCCTCGATGCGCACGTCGAAGCCCCGCTGCTCGAGGAACGGAAGAAACATCTCGGTCGCCTCGACGGGTCGGTGACCCTCCCATCCCCCGCGCACGATCAAGGCGCGGCGTCCCTCGTGAGTCGTCGTCATCGACCTCATCCCTCCGCATCGACGGGTGCTACGCCGTCACAATGCCACCGCGCGGATGCGAACCGGATGAACTTTGCGCAAAAATCGATGCGTGAGCGACGGTGCACGGGTGACCCTCAGCGCGGTGGCCGAGCGCGCGGGGGTGAGCATCGCCACGGCGTCGCGGGCGCTCCGCGCGCGCGGCGAGATGTCCGCCGATACGCGAGCGAGGGTCTTCCGCGCGGCCGCCGAGCTCGGCTATCCCGGCACCGGCGCAGGGAGGGGCCGACCGCGCCGCGGCACCGCGTTGATGTTCGACCTCGTGCTCGGGCACTTCCACGACCCGTACACCGAGGAGATCACCGCCGGCGCCCGCACCACCGCCTCGTCGCTCGGCTACGACCTCGTCCTGACAGCTGAGCGGGACGACCCGGCCGACGACTGGCCCGAACGCATCCGCTCCCGCGGCTCCGCCGGCGTCGTCACCGGTCTCATCACCCCCACGAGCGCGCAGATCGCCGCGATGCAGCGCGCCGGCATCCCCCTGGTGCTGATGGAGCCGCCGTCCGAGGCGTCGAGGCCCCTGCCGAGCGTCCGCACGACCGACCGGGCAGGAGGCTCGGCGGCCGCTGAGCACCTCATCTCGCGGGGAGCCCGTCGCTTCGTCGTCATCGGCGGCGCCCCCTCCTACCGCTACGGCCGAGCGCGCGTCGAGGGGTTCACCGCCACCCTGGGCGAGCTCGCGCCCCATGCGCCGTGCGTGCGGACGAGCGCGGACTGGAGCGCGTGGGACGCTCGCCGCGCGTGTGCACGGGCGCTGTCGGAGCTCGGCGGCGAGGGGCCGGTGGGGATCTTCGCCTGCTCGGACGAGATGGCCGCCGGCGCCTATCGGGCCGTCGCCGACAGCAGGCTCACCATCCCCCGCCACGTGCTCGTGGTCGGCTTCGACGATGTTCGAGGCGCACGGTGGCTGCATCCGTCCCTCACGACGATCCGTCAGCCGATCCGCGAGATGGCGGCGACCGCGGTGCGGCTCCTCGCCCGCTCCGCAGCGGGCGAAGAGGTCGCACCCGATGCGATCGTCATGCCGACCGAGCTCGTCGAGCGCGGCTCGACCCGCGCCGCGATCTAGAGATCGGCGCAGCTACGCCGGGCGCACCGGGAAGTACACCGAGTAGCGCTCGTCGACCACCTCGTGCAACGGCACGAACCGGATCGCCTGCGGCTGCCCCACGCTGCGATGGCGCACCAGCCACTGGGTCCACTGCCGCTCGTCGTCGGGCGCGAGCATCGTGGCCGCATCGCCCGGATCGCCGATGAGCGACACCTCGTGATCGACCAGGCCCGCCAGCACGACCGGACCCTCCACGAAGGCGATCGTCGCCGGCTCGTCAGGAATCGGCACCGTCCGCACGGCGAAGGGGAACTCCACGGCGATCTCGGTCTCGCCCCCGGGATGATCGATCTCGAGCCACCGGTCGCCATGGTGCCAAGACGCCTCGGTGTGCACGCGGGGCGCGGCCGAAATCCACGCCGGCACGCGCAGACGCACCCGGTTCGCGCTTCCCGTGACGGTGACGCGCACGCGCAGCGCGCGCGGACGATGGCGGTCGCCGCCGGGTCCGGCATTGGCGTCGGGGCCGACGTACCGCGCGTCGTCGAGGAGGACGATGTCGATGCGCGCGTCGCGCTCGGGGATTTCGGCTCGGACAGGCACGTACTGCGCCACCGTCACGGCGGCGCCCGGTCCGGCGTACACCGCTGACTGCGCATGACGGGTGTGCGCCTGGACGAGCGTGCCGTGGCAGCACCAGAAGTCCTCGGTGGGGCTGCCCCACTCCTTGCGCGCGCCGCCTTCGAGCGGGAGGAAGTACGCCACCATGCCGGTGCGCGGGTTCTGCTGGGCGAGCAGGCCGTTGTGCAGGTTGGTCTCGATGTAGTCCAGCGCCTCGACGTCTCCGGTCCAGCGGAAGATCACGTCCGCCAGCCGGATCATGTTGTACACCGAGCAGTGCTCCTGGGTCTTCGGCCCCCGACGGGCGGCGAAAGCGAAGGGCGGCGTCCAGATCTCACCCGAGGTCTGGCCTCCGGTGCAGAAGGTGCCGCGCTCGACGACCGCCGACCGCCAGTAGGCGGTAACGACCTCGCGCCACCGCTCGTCGCCGGTGACCTCGTACGCGCGAGCGGCTCCGAGCACCTCGGGAATCGTGGTGTTGGCGTGCATGTTGGTGAGCACGTCCTCTCCGGCCCGAAGCGGGTCGAAGAGGGTGCCGTGCCAGTAGCGGTCGAGCAGGTCCCGGTACCGCTCGTCGCCGGTGGCCTCGAGGAGATCGGCCCAGACCTCCAGCATCCCGCCGGTCTCGACCTCCAGGATCTGCTGGAATCTGCCGGGGTCGAACCCGCGCGCCCACCGTGCGATCGCCCCCGCCGCGCGGTGCGCGATCCCCAGCGCGCGCTCGTCGCCGAGGTCGCGCCACACGTCGACCAGTCCCATGAACGTCTTGTGGATCGCGTACTGGGGCGCCCAGGTCTCGCGACCCTCACCCAGTCGCCGCAGGAACGACTCGGGGGTGGCGAACACCCACTCGCCGCCGTTCTCGTCCTGGCACCGCTCCAGCCCCGCCACCACGTTCTCGAGACGACCGCGCAGCAGCGGGTCGCCCGTGGTGGCGACCTCGCGCGCCGCGGCCGACATCCAGTGCCCGAGGAAGTGCCCGCGCAGGAGCGACCCCGGGGTCTCCCAGCCCCAGTGGCGATCGAGACCGCGGTCGACGAGGTCGGCGCGCGACGGATGCAGGTGCCAGGCCTGATCGATGACCCCGGCCTCGAGAAGGTGATTCTGCAGCAGATTCCGCTCGGTCAGTGACGCGACGTACTCGCGGTTGAGGCGTCGACGGTTCTCGAACGTTCCGGACGTGAGCCGGACCCGGTCGGGCGCGAGGGCGGTGGCGGCCGGAGCGGACGAGCCAGGGGCGTCGGCGGCAGGGCGGGGCGCGGCCGACCGGTGCGCGGCAGGGTTCGCAGTCACGATTTCTCCTCGGTGAGATCGATCTCTGACTGTACTCCTCTGCCCCTCGACCATCACAATGGTCGGTATGAGCGAACTTCGCGTGGTCCACCTGTCATCCGCCGACGTGTCGCTGGTGGTGGCCCAGCGCGGGGACGAGCTGCCGGCGATCGTGCACTGGGGCGCACGCCTGGACGTGTCGGACGACGACCTGCGCACGCTCGCCACCATCGACGATCGGCCCGGATTGTCGGCGGATTCCGACGTGCCGTACCGACCCAGCGTGCTCCCGGAGCACTCGCGCGGCTGGTTCGGACGACCCGGGCTGAGCGTGCACCGCGGGGGTCGCGCATGGTCTCCGCGCTTCCGCGCCGCGCCGATTCATGTGGCGGGAACCGCGGCCGCCGTCGGCGCGACCTCGCTCGGAGCGGCGGGCATCACCGTCGAGGCGAGCGACGAGTGGGCCGGCATCGCGGTCACCCTGGAGATCGATCTCACTTCCGGCGGCCTGCTGCGCACACGTGTAGGGGTGCGCAACACCGGCACCGGAGCGGGCGAGGTGGACGTCGTCGAAGCGCTGCTCGCACTCCCGGTGCCCCTGCGTGCGAGCGAGATCCTCGACTTCAGCGGCAGATGGGCTCACGAGCGCATTCCGCAGCGTCACCCCGTGGTCCGCGGCACCCATGCGCGGGTCTCGCGCCGCGGCCGCACGGGACTGGACGCCACCACCGTCCTCGCCCTCGGCGTGCCGGGATTCGCCGCCGACACCGGTGAGACATGGCTCTGTCACGTGGGGTTCAGCGGCGACCACGAGCACGCCGTGGAGCGCACGGACGGCTTCCTGGCGTTCCGCGGCGGCGAACTGCTCCTTCCCGGGGAGGTGCGCCTGAAGGCCGGTGACCAGTACGTGTCCCCGTGGATCTTCGGCGCCTACGGCGACGGGTGGGACGCGGCATCCGCTCGGTTCCACGCCTACCTGCGGGAGCGCAATCGCGCCGGCACGCGTCCGCGACCGGTCACCCTGAACGTGTGGGAGGCGGTGTACTTCGATCAGGATGCCGCAACCCTCACCGAGCTGGCCGAACAGGGCGCCGCCCTCGGCGTCGAACGGTTCGTGCTGGACGACGGCTGGTTCCGCGGGCGACGGGACGACCGCGCCGGCCTCGGCGACTGGGAGCCGGATCCGCACGCGTGGCCGGACGGGCTCCGGCCCCTCGCCGATCGGGTGCGCTCGCTGGGGATGGAGTTCGGGCTGTGGGTCGAGCCCGAGATGATCAACGAGGACTCCGACCTCGCCCGCGCCCATCCCGACTGGATCCTCCGCGCCCGCGACACCCTGCCCGCACGCTACCGCTTCCAGCAGGTGCTGGACCTCACCAATCCCGACGCGTACGCGCACATCCTCGGCCGGCTGGACGCCCTCGTCACCGAGATCGGCGTGAGCTATCTGAAGTGGGACCACAACCGCGATCTCGTCGACGCCGGGCATCCGGCCACCGGCGCCCCGGCGGTCCACGAGCAGACTCTGGCGGTGTACCGGCTCCTCGACGAGCTGCGGCACCGGCATCCACAGCTCGAGATCGAGAGCTGCGCGTCGGGCGGAGGGCGGGTCGACCTCGGCATCCTCGAGCGCACCGACCGCATCCATCCCTCCGACAGTCACGACCCCGTCGACCGTTTCCACATCCTCGGCTGGACGGGCCTGCTCGTGCCGCCGGAGATGATGGGATCGCACGTGGCCTCGGCGGTCTCGAGCACCACCGGACGCACCTCCACGCTCGCGTATCGCTGTGCCGTGGCGTTCCTCGGGCACTTCGGCATCGAGTGGGACATCCGCGAGCTGACCGACGACGAGCGGGAGGTGCTCTCGACGTGGATCGCGCGCTGGCGTCGTCACCGCGACCTCATCTCCACCGGACGAGCCGTGTCGGGCTCGAGCGACCTCGCCGCCCCGTCGCTGCGGGGCGTCGTGTCGCCCACCGGCGACGAGGCGATCTACACCGTCGTCACGCCGGCCACCAGCGCCGACGCGATGGCGCACCTGCGTCTTCCCGGGCTGGACCCGAGCCGCCGCTACCGGCTGAGGGCGAGCGCGCCCGAGTCGCTGGGTCCGCCCTGGCAGGTGCCGGCCTGGCTCGACGCGGCGACGCTCGACGGCGACGACGACGCCGCGGCGCCCGTGCTCAGCGGGGCCGCGCTCGGGATCGTGGGGCTCGACTTCCCCGTCTTCCACCCCGAGCGCGCGGCCGTCCTGCACGTCGAGGTGGTCGACTGAAGGGCGTCAGCGCGGCGGTGCCTCGCGCCAGCGCGTGATCGCCTCGGCGACGGCGTGGTCGCCCGCTCCCCGCGCCGCTTCGGCGGCGTGTGCGGATGCCGCGGCGAAGACGTCGTCGAGGCGCACCGACTCACCGGACCGAGCCGAGGCGAGGGCGGCCTCGACCATCGCGAGGCTCCAGATGTTGGCCCGCACTTCGCCGGAGGGGACCGGGCCGCCGTCCAGCGCGGCGACGAACTCGGCCAGCGCGGCATCGAGCCCTTCGTCCCCGTCCCCGACCGGCACCGTCCGCGGCTCTCCGTCGCGACCCTGGGCGCTCACCCCGGCTTCGCCGTCCCACGTCACCGAGCCGGCGGCGGCGCTCGCGCGCCACGATCCGTTCCACGAGGTCGTCAGGCCGTCGGCGCACCAGCTGCCCGAGTAGGAGAAGCGGGCGCCGTCGTCGAAGCGGAACACCGCTTCTGCCGCCGCGCCCCCGCGGTACCAGCTCCACGGCGGCGAGAACTCGTCGCAGTACACCGAGACGGGGTCGGCGCCGAGCACGTATCGCGCCTGATCGAAGGTGTGGATGGCCATGTCGATGAGGAGGGGCGATTCCATCTCGTCTCGGAATCCGCCGAAGCGCGGGTTCTGGAAGAACAGCGCTGTCAGCTGCGCCGCGCCCCCGGCGGCGGCCACCTCGTCGCGGAAGGCGCGGATGCCGGCGGAGTACCGCCGGGACTGGCTGGTGGCGAGCAGCACACCGGTGAGCTCGCTCACCGCGGCGAGCGCGAGCGCGTCCGACACCGTCGGAGTGACGGGCTTCTCGCTGAGCACCGGGACGCCCTGCCGAAGGGCGGCTTCGCTGACCGCGCGGTGCGCCTCGGGGATGGTGACGTTCAGCAGCATCCCCGGGTGTCCTGCCGCCGCGAAGGCCTCGTCGACCGACGCGACGCACGGGATGTCCCATCCGCGCTCGCCGGCGGCCGCACGTGCGGTCTCTACCGACACGTCCACGATCGCGCTCACGCGGAGGTCGTCGCGGCGGGCGACGGTGTCGAGCCACGCGCGTCCCATCCCGCCGGCGCCGACGACGACGACGTCCCTCATGCGAGCACCTCGCCGTCCCACTCGCGGGGCGTGTCGAACTCGCCGGCGCGGTGCATCGTGAGGCGCGGGACGACGCGGGGGCGCACCTGCCTGGCCCACGCCGCCGCGTTGGCGAGCACCCGCTGGATCTCTGGCTGGTGGTAGACGGGGTACTCCTGGTCGCCGGGCGAGAAGTAGAAGATGCGCCCGTGACCGCGCGAGAACGTCATGCCCGAGCGGAAGACCTCTCCGCCGGTGAACGTGGAGACGAACACCAGCTCGTCGGGGACGGGCACGTCGAAGAACTCGCCGTACATCTCCTGCGAGGGGATCACGATCGGATGCGGGACGCCGACGGCGATCGGATGCGTCGGCGCGACCGTCCACACCAGCTCGCGGTCGTCCGCCTGCCGCCAGCGCAGCGAGCACGTCGTGCCCATGAGGCGGATGAAGATCTTCGAGAAATGGCCCGAGTGCAGCACGACGAGCCCCATCCCGGCGAGGACGTGACGCTGGACGCGCTCGACCACGACGTCGTCGACCGCGTCGTGGCGCAGATGACCCCACCAGAACAGCACGTCGGTCGCTTCGAGTCGCTCCTCGGTCAGGCCGTGCTCGGGGTCGTCGAGCGTGGCGGTCTCGACGACCGCGTCGTCCGGCAGCAGCCGGCGGAGCCCCGCCGCGATCGTGCCGTGCATGGTGTCGGGGTACAGCCGCTGCGTCGTCTCGTCGTGCTTGTCGTGGTGATTCTCGCCCCACACGAGCACGCGGATCCCTGGGTCCGGTGCTGATGTCGTCCGTCCTGATGTCACTGCGCTGACCTTCCTTCCGTGCCGTCCTCAGCCCACGCGGTCCGGCCCGCCCGGGCGAGGAGGATGCACCGGTCTCCGGACAGACGCACCCGCGCCTCGACGGGCCGATCGGCGGCCGACGGCCCCGCCGAGAGCACCACGACACCGGGGTCGACGGCCAGGCGGCCATCGGCGCCGGTGGCGGCCAGCCGTGCCGCCTCGAGGGTGAAGCGCACGGTGCGCCGCTGCCCGGCGGGCACGTGGATGCGGGCGAACCCGACCAGCTGCACGTCGGGGCGCACCACGGACGACGACGGGAAGGATGCGTAGAGCTGAACGACCTCGATGCAGTCCTCGCCGCTGTTGCCGACGGTCACCGCCACCTCGGCTGCTCCCGTCGTGGGGACGATGAGCGGCGTGGAGAGGTCCTCATAGGCGATCCGACCGGGAGTGAGGCCGAAGCCGAACGGGTACAGCGGGGTGGGGTCGGCCACCGTGATGCCCGCATTGTGCCGGCCCAGAGGCGGCTGCAGGTAGGTGCCGGCGGCGGCGGGCGACCGCGGGATCTGCACCGGCAGCCTTCCGCTCGGGGCCACACGCCCCGAGAGGACCCCGGCGACGGCGGCGGCCCCCTCGGCTCCGGGGAAGAACGCCTGCACGATCATGCCCGCCGCGCCGTAGTCACCGAGGGCGTACGGCCGGCCCGACACGACGACGAGCGCGGTCGGTGTGCCCGTCGCGAGGACCGCCCGCACGAGTTCGTCTTGGCGGCCGGGCAGTCGCAGATCCTCGGCGTCGCATCCCTCGCCAGAGGTGCCGGCGCCGAAGAGCCCCGCCACGTCGCCGACGACGAGGATCACCGCATCGCTGTCGCGGGCCAGGTCCACGGCCTCCGCGATCCGGGCGTTCCCGTCGCCCACGATCGCGCACCCGGGCTCGGTGACGACGACGGATGCCTCGAACTCGGCGCGCACCGCGTCGTCGATCGTGGGGATCGCGATGCCGGGGTCGTGTCCGGGGTACTTGGTGAGGACGTGGTTGGGGAAGGCGTAGCAGCCGAGCAGGCTGCGGTACTCGGCGGCGGCCGGGCCGATGAGGCCGATCTGCGCCCCCGGCCGCAGCGGGACCGTGCCGTCGTCCTTGAGCAGGACGATCGATTCCTCGGCCAGCCGCGACGACAGCGCGCGATTGCGGTCGCCGTCCAGGCATACCTGTTCCGCACCGTCCGGGACGATCGCCCCGCCGTCGAGGAGTCCCGCCTCGATCTTGTGGCGCAGGTGCCGGACGGCGGCACGGTCGATGTCACTCTCGTCCACCAGCCCCTCGCGCACCAGACGCGGCAGGGCGGCGTATGCCACCGTCGAGGGCAGCTCGACATCCACGCCCGCCCGCAGGGCCAGCGCACCGGCGGCTGCGGCGTCGGCGGCCACCCGGTGCATCGACACCAGGAACGGCACGGCCCAGTAGTCGGCGACCACCGTGCCGTCGAAACCCCACTCGGTGCGCAGCACGCCGTCCAGCAGCTCGCGGTTGGCGGTGCTCGGGATGCCGTCGACGTCGGTGTACGAGGTCATGACGCTGCGGGCCCCGCCCTGCCGGAGCGCCGTTTCGAACGGGGGCAGCACCGTGTCCGCGAATTCGCGCGGGCCCATGCTGACCGGAGCGTGGTTGCGGGCTCCGCGCGAGGCGGCGTACCCGGCGAAGTGCTTGAGGGTGGCGATGACGCCGGCGCTCTCGAGCCCCGCGACGTAGGCCGCACCGATCTGACCGACGACGTACGGGTCCTCGCCGAGGGTCTCCTCGACGCGGCCCCAGCGGTAGTCGCGCACGACGTCCAGGACCGGGGCGAGTCCCTGGTGCACGCCGATCGCACGCATGTCCTCGCCGATGGCGCGAGCCATCTCGCGCACCAGATCTTCGTCGAAGCTCGCGGCCCACGCGAGCGGGGTGGGGAAGGCGGTGGCGCCGAACGCGGCGAGACCGGTGAGGCACTCCTCGTGCACCAGCGCCGGAATGCCGAGCCGCTGCTGCGCGATCACCTTCCGCTGCAGCTCGCGTAGCCGGGCCACGCCCTCGGGCACGGTCACCGGCGCCGTGCCGTACACGCGGGTCAGCTGACCCAGGCCGTGGGTGAAGGGGTCACCGGCGTCGGAGGCGTCGGCGTCGCCCTCGAGCTTGGGGGCGAAGGCGTCGGCGGAATCGGTGAGCCACACCGACCCCAGCTGCGCGACCTTCTCTTCCAGAGTCAGTTCGTCGACGAGTGCCTGGGCGCGCTCTCGCGCGCTCAGCGTCGTATCGCGCCACCGACCCTCGTCGACGACGCCTGCGTTCACGCTCATCAGCCCTTGAACGCTCCGTCCATGATCCCGGCGACCATGCGACGGCCGACGAAGAAGAAGACGATCAGCAGCGGCAGGGTGGCCATGAACGACCCGCCCATCGTCAGCGCCAGGTCGATCGTACGGTTGGCCTGCAGCTGCTTCAGCACGATCTGGACCGTGAACAGCTCGGGCGACTTCAGCACGATGAACGGCCACATGAAGTCGTTCCACACCGCCGTGAAGGTGATGAGCCCGAGCACGAACGCCGCCGGACGCACGACGGGGAAGCCGATGCGCCAGAAGATCTGCCAGCTGTTGGCCCCGTCGATGCGCGCGGCCTGCATGAGCTCGTCGTTCAGCGTCGTGGCCATGTGCTGACGCATCCAGAAGATGCCGAAGGCGCTCGCCAGCCCCGGAACGATGATCGCCTGCAGCGTGTCGACCCAGTCGAGCCACGAGATGATCAGGTACTGCGGGATCACACTGAGCTGCGCCGGCACCGTCATGGTGAGCAGCACGATCAGGAACAGTGCGTTGCGGCCGGGGAACTGCAGTTTGGCGAAGGCGAAGCCGGCCAGTGCGCACAGCAGCGAGGCGATCACCGCGATCGACAGCGACACGATCACGCTGTTGAGCAGCGATTGGAAGAACGGCACGGTGTCGAAGACCTTGCCGGCGATCTCGAAGAAGTTGAACCCGGGGTAGAGGCGCGGGGGGATCGAGGTGACCGCCGAGGCCCCCACCGACGCGATGACGAACATGTAGTACAGCGGGAAGACGCTGACGAGCACCGCGATGATGAGCATCAGGTAGACGGGCCACGACACGCGGCCTGCCCGGGCCCCGCGCCCGGGGCGACGCTTCTGCGGACGAGTGAGCGCCTCCTGGCCCGCCTGCGGGACCGCCTGATCGATGACGTCGGACATCAGCGCGCCTTCCGGGTGCGAGTGGTCAGGTAGAAGTTGATGAGCGACACGACGACGACGATGAGGAACAGTGCGACGCCGATCGCCGAGCCGTAGCCGAACTCGAACTGCCCGAAGCCCTGCTCGTAGAGGAACAGCGCGAGCGTCTGGCACTGGCGTCCGCCACCGCAGGTGAGCCCGGACTCGGGTGCCACGAGAAGCGGCTCGGTGAAGATCTGCAGCCCGCCGATCGTCGACATGATGACGGTGAAGATGATGATCGGGCGCAGAGACGGGATGGTGAGGTGGATGAACTGCTGCCACCCGGATGCCCCGTCGACCGAGGCCGCCTCGTACATCTCCCGCGGGAGCGCCTGGAGCCCCGCGAGGTAGAGCAGCGTGTTGTAGCCGAACCAGCGCCACATCACCATCGACGAGATGACGATCCACGACCCGACCTGCGAGGACAGGAAATTGACCGCGGGGATGCCGAAGATGCCGAGGACCCAGTTGATGAGGCCGAAGTTGCGGTCGAAGATCTGGGCGAAGACGAGCGCGGTGGCCGCCACCGAGGTGATGTAGGGCACCAGCAGGGCCATGCGGAAGAAGTTCGCCCACTTGAGCATGGCGTGGTTGAGCAGGTGGGCGAGCCCGAGCGCCAGCAGGAGCTGCGGGATCGTGGAGATGAGGAAGATGCCGAACGTGTTCACGAACGCGTTCCAGAAGCGGGGGTCCTGGAACAGCCGCTCGAAGTTGGCGAGTCCGACGAAGGTCTGCTCGCCGATGGGGTTCCAGTCGAACAGCGCCACGTAGAAGGTGAAGACGAGCGGGAACAGCCCGAAGATCGCGAAGATGACGAAGAACGGCGCGATGTAGACGTACGGCGCGATGCGCTCGCCGAAGCTCTGCCGGATGCGCGACGGCGGTCGGTCAGCTCGGCGGGTCTTGCGCACGGAGATGATGGTGGCGGTTTCGGTCGCGGGAGCGGTGACGGTCATCTTCCTCTGCCTCGGTCGGGACGGTGGCCCGGGCGCGCCGGGCCACCGTCTGTCGAAGGGGGTCAGCCCCCGATGGCTGCTTTCGCGCTGTCGAGGCCTGTCTGCCAGGCATCCTCGGGCGCGACGTTGCCCGCCTGCATGTCCACGAGCGCGTTCAGCAGCGCACCGCCGATAGCACTGGTGTCGGGACCGTTGTAGAACGACTGGAAGTTCATCACCGAGTCGCTCATGATCTGACCGATCGGAGAGTCGCCGTAGAACGGGTCGGTGTAGCTCTTGACCTCGTCGCTCTCGAGCGCCGCCTCGGCCGCGGGGAAGGTGCCCGTCTCGGCGAAGTGCTCGGTCTGACCCTCGGGCGACAGCATCGTCTCGATGTACTGCCAGGCCGCCTCTTTGTTCTCAGCACGGGCGGGGATGGCGATGACGCTGCCGCCCCAGTTGCCGCCGACGCCGGGGATCGAGGCGATGCGCCACTTGCCCTCGGTGTCGGGGGCGTCGTTCTTGAGGCCCGAGAGGATCCAGGACGGCGCCGTGGTGACGGCGAACGCGCCGTTGGCCTTGCCGGGCGCCCAGCCCGAGGACCATGCCGGGATGTCGGCGCTGATACCGGCCTCGTAGGCGCGCACCGCGACGTCGAAGGCTTCCTCGACCTCGGGGTTGGTGTCGTAGACGAGCTCCCCTTCAGGCGTGTAGTACTTCTCGCTCACCTGGTTCACCGTGGAGAAGAAGACCGAGGTCTCGACGTTGTCGACGAACGGCTCGCCGGTGGCCTCGGTGTACTGCTCGCCCATGGCGATGAAGTCATCCCACGTCGACCACATCTCCGCCACCTCCGCCGGGTCGGTGGGCAGGCCCGCCTGCTCGAAAAGGTCCGCGCGGTAGGCGAAGGCCAGGCCGCCGACGTCGGTCGGGATGCCGATGATCGATCCGTCCTCGGCGGTGGCTCCCTCGATGGCCCAGTCGAGGTATCCGTCGCCGATGTCGTCCCCGCCGAGCGTGCGCAGGTCGACGAAGTTGCCGGGGTTCTCGACGAACTTCGGCAGGTCGTCGTTCTGGATCATGACCAGGTCGGGCACCCGACCGCCTGCCAGGGCGGCCGTCAGCGCGGTCGCCGTCTCGGTGGTGCTGCCGACCTCCGAGAGCTTGACCTTCGCGTCGGGGTTCTTCTCGAGGTACCGGTCGACCGAGTCCTTCTGACCGATTCCGGTGAATGACCAGAACTCGAACTCGGCGTTCGGGTCTCCGGCCTCGGAGCCGGAGCCGGAGCCTCCTGAGCATCCTGAGATCAGCAGCGCGAGTGCGCCGACGGCGGCGATGGGCAGGGCCAGTTTGCGACGATTCACAACTGCTCCTCTTCCTTGGGGGACATGTGAGTGCGGGAGATGACGGAATCTCACCGTGCGAGAGATCGTTCTCTCGTCCGCGAGCCACAGTAGCGATGCAACGTTGAAAAGCGCAAGCCTGCTCACGGAAAGCGCTTCTCAGAGACGTGCGGTGCCGTTCCACGGCGCGGCTGTCAGAACGCAGCACGTCCCGAGCACGCGTACGTGCAATGATCGACGTGATCGTGAGATCGATCTACGGCGGATGTGCATTTCTTCGGAGGGGAAGCCATGGCCCGACCCACCATCGTCGACGTCGCCCAGGCGGCGGGCGTCTCACGCGCCACCGCCGCTCGCGTGCTCGCCGGGGCGACGAACGTCGACCCGGCGATGACGGAGGCCGTAGCGCGCGAGGCTCGGCGACTGGGCTACGAGACCAACTTCGCCGCACGGGTGCTGCGCGGCGGAAGGGCCGGCTCGATCGGCCTGGTCATCGCCTTCGACGAGCTCGGCAGTCTCAGTGGTACGTTCTTCACGGCCGTGCTCAAGGGGGCGGCGAAGGGCCTGTCGGCCGGCGAGGTGCAGCCGGTTCTGCTTCCCGCCGATCATGAGGACCTCGATCGGATCCCGCGGTTCCTGCGCTCGGGAGCACTCGACGGCGTGATCGTCATCCTGCAGCACGAGATCACCCATCTCGTCGAGAGCCTCGCCCAGTCGCCGATCCCGGTCGCCTGGGTGGGCAGACCGCACGCCGACATCGGCCCCGACCCGATCGTGATCGACTCCGACAACTACGGGGGCGGCGTCCTCGCCGCGCGTGCGCTCGTCGAGCGCGGGCGGCGTTCGATCGGCATCATCACCGGTCCGCTCGATCTCGAGCAGGCTCGCGAGCGGACGCGCGGATGGACGGACGAACTCGCCCGTCACGGCATCCAGCCCGGCCCGATCGTCCACGGCGACTTCACGCTCGACAGCGGCACCGCGGCGATGGCGCGTCTGCTTCAGCGCGACCCCGATCTCGACGGGGTCTTCGCGTCGTCCGACCTGATGGCCGCCGGTGCGATGCGCGTCCTGCAGGCGGCGGGTCGTCGCGTGCCGACGGACGTGTCGGTCGTCGGCTTCGACGACGTGCTCATCGCGAGCACGTCCGACCCCCCGCTCACGACGGTCCGGCAGCCCTTGGAAGAGATGGGCCGCGCGGCGGCCGACACGCTCCTCGCCACCATCCGGGGACTGCCTGCCGAGAAGGAGCAGCTGCTGCCCACGTCGCTCGTCCGTCGCGAGTCGCTCTGAGATGCCCGTCCCGCCGCACAAGGTGCTCATCAGCACGGATGCCGCGAACGAGGTCGACGACCAGTTCGCCGTCGTGCATGCTCTGCTCTCGCCCGTCCTCGACGTGCGGGGGATCCTGCCGGCTCACTTCGGACGAGAGGGCAGCTGCGCCGAGTCCCGCGCCGAGGTGGACCTCCTGCACTCGCTGCTCGGAGCCGCCGGGCACCGTGTCGTCGCCGACGGCGCGGACGCGGCGCTCCCGGATGAGCGGACGCCGCGCCCGTCGGCGGCCTCGGCCCTGATCCGGCACGAGGCGCGATCCGACGACCGGCGCCTGCGCATCGCGGTGCTGGGGCCGCTCACCGATGTCGCGTCTGCGCTGCTCGAGGATCCGGCACTCGTAGACGCTGACCCCCTGATCGTGTGGATCGGCGGCCCGCCGTACGAGGGCGTCGTCGGGTACTCACCCGAGTTCAACCTGTCGAACGACGTCGCCGCGGCGAACGTGGTGATGGCCTCCGGCGTCGAGGTATGGCAGGTTCCGATGCCCGTCTACACGATGATCGGGGTCGGGCACGCGGAGCTCGTCGAACGCCTCGGCGGTACGGGGGCGCTCGCGGACTACTTGGTCGAGCGTGTCATCGCCTTCAACGCGCAGGTCGACTACGGTCCCATGGACTTCCGCTCGCTCGGCGACAGCCCGGCCATCGGCGCGCTGCTCAATCCACTCGGCGCTCGGTGGAGCCTGCGCCCGCCGCCGCGGTTCAGCGCCGACGGCGAGGTGATCGGCACCATCGACGCCTCACGTCGCATCCGCGTGTGCGAGGCCGTCGACACCCGCTGGCTCATGGGGGACATGTTCGCCAAGCTGCGGGCCTTCGGCCGTCGCGGGACCCCCGCGTGACCGTCTCCACCGCGCCCTCTCTCTCGCCCGCACCGATGATGCGGGTGGGATGACGGGGAGCGGCCGAGGGACGAGGTCGATTCGCGTCACCGCCGAACGCGGTAGCCGAGGTACACAGCCCCGTTGCCGAAGCGGCGCTCGTCGATCAGCTCGAGGTCGAGTCGCAGCCCCTCGTCGAGGAATCGGATGCCGCCGCCGACCACGGCCGGCGACACCACGACGTGCACCTCGTCGAGGATGCCGGCGCGCGCGGCCGCCGAGGCGAGCCGCCCGCCGCCGATCGCGACGGGTGCGGGCGAGGCATCCGCCATCCGTCGCACCTCGGCCACGTCGAAGTCCGGCCGCAGCGCGGTGCGGCTCGTCGTGACCGCGTCGAGCGTGCGTGAGTACACGATCTTGTCGCTCCCGCGCCACTCGAGCGCGAACGCGCGCTCCGGCGGCGACAGCTCGTCGAGGTCGAGCTCGTCCCACACCTTCATCACGTCGTAGACCCTGCGGCCGTACAGGTGCGTGCGGGCGGGCGCGACGAGGTCGTTGACGAACGAGTGCACCTCCTCATCGGGCACGGCCCAGTCCCAGCGGCCGTCCGGACCGGCGATGTAGCCGTCGAGCGAGGCGGAGTTGAAATACACGAGCGAGCCCACGAGTCGGCACGCTACTCGCCGCCGATCGGCGGCGTCACCCCCCGGAGAGGTCGTCGGTCTTGTCAGGACTATTGAACATACGCACAAAGCCCGGCTAGGTTGTCGGAAGGCGCTTGCCGAAGACAGGACGACGAGGTCGCATCTCCTCCCCGTGACGACCTCGCCGGGGTCCTCTTCGGCGTGCAACGGCGCGTCACGGGAGTCTGTCGAACGAAGGAGTTGACGTGGTGAGAACCACCCCCCATCCGCCTCGATCCCCGCGGCGCGCCGTCGCCACCACCGTCGGGTGCGTCGTGCTGACGTCGCTGGTGCTGCCGCCCGCCGCGGCACATGCCGGGGCTGCCGCTCCGCCCGCCCATTCCAGCGCGCCACGGGCTGCCGGCTCCGGAGACCCGGCCGCGTTCACCCCGGCGACCGCGATCGAACCGCGGCCAGGCGTCTACGGCACGTTCACCGACACCTATCGTCAGAACGTCTCCGCGAACGACACCCCGCAGGCCAATCCCGCCATCGGGGTGTTGACGCCCATGCTCGACTACTTCACCCCGGGCTCCTCATGGAACGACGGGACGGTGCTGAACGCGCAGCTCCACGCCGAGAACATCGGCATCGTCGAGGACATCACCCGGAACCGCACCGACGCCGAGTCCGACCAGGCGTGGATCGATGACCGCCGCCACCAGAGCTACTCGCTGATCGCGGGCCTCGGCGAGGACGCTGAGGAGTTCGCGTCGCTGACCGGCGCCGGCACGACGATCACGGAGGTGCCGGCCGATGCGCTCACCGTCCGCTACAGCGACGAGGGCAACGCCAACGGCGTCTGGGCCGACGCCGACTCGCCCCTCGGTTCCGCCGTGCGCCTCGTGAACACGCTGCGCGGCCCGTACGCGTCGGGCAACCACGCGAAGTTCCACTACCAGTACATGCGGCCCTTCCGCTGGAGCTCCGACGTGGAGGTCGTGCCCGAGCTCGTCGTGCGCCTCGTGCCCGAGGCCGACGCCGCCTCCGACGGCGGGTTCCCGAGCGGCCACACCAATGCCGCCTTCATCGCGGGCCTCGCGCTCGCCTTTTCGGCGCCGGAGCACTACGACGAGTTGCTCATGACGGCTGCCGACCTCGGACGCACGCGGGTCGTCTCGGGCATGCATTCGCCGCTGGACGTGATCGGCGGCCGCATCCTCGCGACAGGCCTCGCCGGCGCGACGCTGGCCGACCCGGAGAACTCCGCGCTCATCGCCCAGGCGCGGACCGACACCCGCGAGCTGCTCGATCTGACGCCGCAGCTCGACGCCGACCGCGAGGCGTACCAGGCGGAGCTCGCGCGCTATCACGACCTGACGACCTTCGGGCTCACCCCGGTCGGCGCCTCGGGCGAGCCCGTGCACGTGCCGGCGGGTGCGGAATCGCTGCTTCGCTCCCGGTTCCCGTATCTGAGTGACGATCAGCTGCGCTGGGTGCTGTACTCGACCGCCGTCGACTCGTCGCTGCCGCTCGTGGGCGACGCCGAAGGATGGGGGCGCATCGACCTCTACTCGGCCGTCCACGGCTTCGGCACGCTCGACCGCGATGTGAGCGTGACGATGGATGCCGCGGCCGGCGGCACCGCCGCCGCCGATGTGTGGCTCAACGACATCGACGGCGCGGGCGGGCTGACCAAGCACGGCACCGGCAGCCTCACCCTGGCCGGAGAGAACTCGTTCGCGGGCGGCGTGCTCGTGGCGGGCGGCGACGTGGTCGCGACGCTCGCCGAGTCGCTCGGCGCGGGCGCGGTCGAGGTGCGCGCCGGCGCGCTGGTCGACACCGCCGCAGACACGGTCCAGGTGGCGGACGCGTACGTCCAGGGACGCGACGCGACCCTGCGGCTCACCCAGGAGACCGCGTCCGCACCGGCGCTCGCCGTCGAGGGGACGGCGCGCTACGCGGGCACGCTCGAGGTCGACGTGGCGGGCCTCGGCGCGTCGGCGGACGGCGTGCGCGTCATCGAGCACGACCGGTCCAACGGACGGTTCGCGTCGGTGGCCGTGACCGGGGGCGCCGAGGGCACCCAGTACACCGTGGACTACCGCAAGGACGGGGTGTACGTGGTGGCCGTCGCACCGCGCGGACAGGCTGACGCTACTCCGGGCGCCGCGCCGGCAGCCGCCGGTGAGCCCGGTCTGCCGCGCGCCGTGCGGTTGATCGCGTAGCGCCGCGCCTCACCGCGGCAGCTCCCACAGGAGCCGGCCCCGCCCCCGTTCGCGCCGGAGGCGGGGCCGCTCCGGTTCGGCCGGCCCGCCGGCGTGGGGGAGGTATCGACCGGGCGCCGGATCAGGGCTCGAGCGTGACGTCGACCTGGATCTCGGCCGCGAGACGCTCGAGCTCGGCCGTCAGAGCGTCCAGGTCGACGGATGCCGGAACCCGGGCGACGACCGACGCCTCGAAGAGCCGGCCGCCGTACATCGCCGCGTCGGTCGTCGTGGTGGTGAGACGGTCGATCGAGACGTCGTGGCGGTGAAGGACCGCGGAGATGTCGCGCACGATCCCGGGATGGTCGTTGCCGATGACCTTCAGGTGCAGCAGTCGCGCCGCCCCCGCCGGCGGCTCGGCCGATCCGGGGTGCACCGTGACCTCGAGCAGGCCGTCGAGGACGGCGAGCGCCTCGCGCAGCTCGGTGGCGCGCTCGGGCGCGACGGAGACCTCGATGATGCCCGCGAATGCGCCCGCCAGCTCGGCGAGCTGGCTGTTCTCCCAGTTGCCGCCGTGGTCGTCCACGACGTCGGCGACCGCGGCCACGAGTCCGACGCGGTCGTCGCCGACCACGGTGAGCACGAGCGTCGTCATGCGTTCACTGTAGCCAGCCGGGGTCGCCGGGTGCAGAGGAGTTGCGGGGCGCACTCCGGGACCGCCGCGCCTCAGGCGGGGCGGAGCTCGTCGGTCACGGGGAACGGCAGGCGGAAGCGCTCCGGGTCCGCGCCGACAGCCGACGCCGCCCCGTACTCGTCGGCGACCACGGTGACGCCGCGGGAGCTCGCCTCGGCGATCCGTACCGGACGCTCGGTGCCGTCGGGCAGGCGCAGCGTCCACCGGTCCGCGAGGTAGCCGATGCCGAGCTCCTCGAGGAGCTCCTCGGCAACGAGCCAGTCCAGTGGCCCTTCGGCACCCGCCGGTGTGCGCTCGCGCCCGAGCAGGTCGAAGACGCGGAAGCCCTCGCCGTGCGGCAGCATCCATCCCAGCAGCTCGCCGTCGGCGCGACGATGTTCGATCCAGTCGGCAGGCAGCACGACATCCGAGCGTAGCGAGCGCATCCGCCCGGCGTCACGCCGGTTCCCCACAACCCGCGGTTCCATCGGGCGGCGGTCGCGGCATCCCGATACGATCGGCGTCGAGAGTCGTGCGTGGGGACGCGCGGCGCGGACTCCTGGGGGAGTCGCATGGCCACATTCGGTACCGGTCCCGCCCGTCCGTCGGCGCGGGTTCGTCGTCGGCGCCTGTTCGCAGGCGTCGCCGGCGCCGTCGTCGTGCTCGCCGCCGTCGGCGGCACGATCGCGGCCGTGAGCTTCGCGCGCGCCGGCGCAGAGGCTCGCGCGACCCAGGCAGCGGCACCGCCGACGGCGCCGAGCCCCGAGGCGACGCCGGAGCCGACCCCGCTGACGCCCGAGCACGAGCTGCTCGCCACCACCTCCGACCCCGCGGCGTGCGTCGTCAGCTTCACCGGGGAGGGCGTCGCCGACGCCCCGATGCTGCAGACGCAGGGGGCGCTCTACGCCGACCTGCCGATCCCCGCGCGCGAGGGCCTCGTCTTCGCCGGGTGGTATGCGAACCCCGAGGATGCGGCGGCGCTCGCCATCCCCGGCCGCATCAACGGCTCGGAGACCGTGGTGTGCACAGATCGGCGCGCGACGCTGCACGGCGCGTGGATGAGCCCGGAGCAGAACGCGGCAGCGGATTCCCGCATCCCGATCCTGATGTACCACCAGTTCACCGCGAAGCCCGAGGGCGAGAGCGGGTGGCTGCGCGGCAACTACGCCTACATCGGCGACTTCGACGCCCACATGAACCACATCGCGACGACCGGGTTCTACCTGCCGACGTGGGACGAGCTCTCGGCGTTCATCGACGGGCGCCTGTTCCTGCCGCCGCACTCGGTGATCGTGACCGACGACGACTGCGACATGACGTGGCTGCAGATGGCTGTTCCGATCGTGGTCGAGAAGAAGGTGCTGACCACCGCCTTCTGCATCACCATCGACGGGACGGGTCCCTCGCCCTCCCCCTACGTGCAGCAGCGATCGCACACGCACGACATGCACCGTGCGGGCGACGACGGCGACGGCCGCATCGTGAACCTCTCGGTGCCGGAGATCGTCGCCGACATGGAGACCTCGGCGGCGGTGCTGGGCGTCAAGCAGGTGATGGCCTACCCCTTCGGCCACTACGACGACACCGCGAAAGAGGGGCTGCGCCAGGCCGGCTTCGAGATGGCGCGGACCATCGAGCCGGGCTTCGTCACGATCGGCACCGACAAGCTCGCCCTTCCGACGGTGCGCATCAACTACGGCATGGGCCTGGACGCCCTCGTCGGCCTCATCGGGTAGCGGGCGACCAGCGCCTCCGGGCCGGGCCGCTGCTAGAGCTCGCCGGGCGCCGTGGCCTGCGCGTCCAGCTCGTCGACGAAGCGCCGCGCAGGGCTGGGCGCGACTCCGGGCCTGCGGGGCGCGTAGACGACCAGCGAGTGGAACACGAACCGCACGAAGAACGCCACCACGAGCGTGATGGCCGTGGCCACCACGGCGGAGAAATGCCACGACTCGACCATCAGCGCGATGATCGGGATGCGGATGAGCGCCTCGGCGTTGTTGAAGGTGAACGACTTCGCGAAGCGCACCCAGCCGCCCGACGCCTGGTCGCGCATGTCATGGAAGACGAAGCGCTCGAGCAGCAGGAAGTTGCCGATGATCGTCACCTCGGCGGCGACGATCGCCGCGATGATGTAGTCGACCCCGAGTCCGGTGAGCGCCCACACGATCGCCACGTTGGCGACAGCCCCCAGCCCGCCGATGACGGCGAAGAGCGACATCTTGCCGAAGCGCAGCGCGGTGAGCTGGGTGAGGAAGTGCACGCCCTGCCGGATGGACGCCTTGGACTCGCCGGCATGGCGGTCGGCGAAGTCGAACGGCACCTCCGCGATGCGCATCGGACGCCGCGCGAGGATCTCGAGCAGGATCTTGAAGCCGCGCGGTCGCAGCAGCGCCTGATCGACGCTTCGCCGGTCGATCAGGAAGAAGCCGGTCATGGGATCGCTGACCTCGCGCAGGCGGACGGGGAACATCGCGCGCGTGAGGGCGGTCGAGGCCTTGGAGACCAGTACGCGCGTGCGGTCGGCGAGGCCGTGGGCGGTGCCGCCCCCGGCGTACCGCGACGCGATGACGACGTCGACGTCGCCGTGCGAGAAGCGCTCCCACATCTCGGGGATCTTCTCGGGCGGATGCTGCAGATCGCCGTCGATGACGAGGCACGCGTCGGCCGCGGCCTCGGCGAGCCCCTGGATCACGGCACCGCCGAGACCGCCGGTGGGCCTGTCGCGATGGATGAGCCTGACCGGCACGGGAGCGGATGCCGCCACCGTGCGGATCACGTCGGGCGTGGCATCCGTGCTGTCGTCCACGAAGAGGATCTCGGCCTCGACGCCGCCGGGCACCTCGCCGATCGCGGCCGCGATGCGACGCACGAGCTCCGTGACGTTCGGAGCCTCGTTGTACGTCGGGACGATGATCGACAGCTGCATTGCCGCATATCCTCCCATGCGCCGGTGATCGCGCGTCACCTCTCCCCCGGACGGATGCCGCAACCGCGGCTGGGCCGGCCCCCGCATGCGGCGCCCACCCAGGATTCCCGGGGGAGAATGGAACGATGACCTCCCCCACGACCATCACCATGTTCGGCGCGGACTGGTGCCGCGACTGCGTCCGCACGAAGAAGCAGCTCGACGAGCTGGGCGTCTCGTACACGTACGTCGACCTCGTCGCCGACCCGTCCGCCGCCGACGTCGCGCGTGACATCTCCGGCCGCACCAACATCCCCGTCGTGGTCTACCCCGATGCCTCGCACCACGTCGAGCCGTCCAACTCCGACGTCGAGGCGAAGCTCCGCGAGCTGTCCCTCATCTGACACGGATCGACGCACGGGCCTGACGGCGCGACGCCGCTCCTCATTAGGCTGAGGCCGTGAGCGTCGAACGCAACACCCGGGCGATCGAGGGGTCGGTGGTCACCGACTTCCAGGACCGCATGAGCTACGGCGGGTACCTCGAACTCGCCACGCTGCTGTCGGCGCAACGCCCCCTCAGCGACCCCGAGCACCACGATGAGCTGCTGTTCATCGTGCAGCACCAGACCACCGAGCTGTGGCTGAAGCTCGTGCTGCACGAGCTCGGCGCCGCCTGCCGGCTGCTGCGCGAGGATCAGCTCGCCCCCGCGCTCAAGTGCATCGCCCGGGTGAAGCACATCCAGAAGACCCTCACCGAGCAGTGGTCGGTGCTTGCGACGCTCACACCCGCCGAGTACGGCCAGTTCCGGGGCGTGCTGGGCAACGCGAGCGGCTTCCAGTCGGCGCAGTACCGCGCGGTGGAGTTCACCCTCGGCAACAAGAACGCCGGCATGCTGCGGGTCTTCGAGTCCGACCCCGGCGCCCACGCGCTCGTGAAGGCGGCGCTGGAGGCGCCGAGCCTCTACGACGAGTTCCTGCGGCTCCTGGCCCGCTCGGGCTACCCCGTCCCCGCTGCGCTCCTCGACCGCGACGTGACCACCGCCTGGACCTACTCGCCCGAGCTCGTGCCGGTCTTCGTGGACATCTACCGCGACCCCCGCGCGCACTGGGCGGCGTACGAGACGTGCGAGGAGCTGGTCGACCTCGAGGACAACTTCCAGCTCTGGCGGTTCCGCCACCTCAAGACCGTCGAGCGGATCATCGGCCTGAAGACCGGGACCGGCGGCTCCAGCGGTGTGCCTTTCCTGCAGCGCGCGCTCGACCTCACCTTCTTCCCCGAGCTGTACGCGGTGCGGACGGAGCTGTGATGAACCACGATCCTCATGCGCTCCGCGCCCTCCTGGGCGACGACGCCGGACTCTGCCACCGGGCGATCACCGGAGAGCACGGCGTCTCACTGCCCCCGTTCACCGATCACCACGTGCACCTGCACCTCATCGACGAGAGCCGCCTCGCGGCGGGCGGGATCGCGGGCGTCGTGGACCTCGGCGGCGATCCGGTGGCCCTCGCCCGCCGCGAGAACCACAGCATTCCCCGCGTGGCATACGCCGGTGCGTTCCTGACCGCCCCCGGCGGCTACCCCGTCGGCCGGTCCTGGGCGCCGGCCGAGATCGCCCGCGAGATCAGCGATCCCTCTACCCACCCCGGCGTTCCCGGGAGCGCCGCCACCGCGGTCGACGAGCAGGCCTCGTTCGGGGCATCCGTCATCAAGGCGTCGCTCAACAGCGCTGCCGGGCCCGTGCTCGATCCGGCGACGCTGTCCGCCGTCGTCGAGGTGGCCCGCGAGCGCGGGCTGCCCGTGATCGCCCACGCCGAGGGCGAGGGGATGCCACGGCTCGCGTTCGAGGCCGGAGTGAGCGGCTTCGCCCATACGCCGTTCAGCGAGTACGTCGGGCGCGCCTTCATCGCCCACGCCGCCGCGGCCGGTCACGTGTGGATCTCGACACTGGCCATCCACCGGGACGACGCCGAGGCGGAGTTCGCGCGGGTGAATCTGGCGGGCTTCGCCGCGGCCGGCGGACGCGTGCTCTACGGCACGGACCTCGGCAACGGGGAGCAGCCGGTGGGGGTGAACGCCGAGGAGGTCTCGGCGCTGGACCGGGCCGGTGTGCGCGGAGCGGCGCTGATCCGCGCGATGTCCGACCCGTGGCCGTTCGCCGAGCCGCCGTCGGGCGTCCGCACGTTCGTCCCGGGTCCGCCGCCCGGCCAGCTCGACGAGGTCGCCGAGTGGCTGCGCGGCGCGACCGTCGTCCCCACCGAGGAGCTCGTCCATGACGACCACTGATCCCGTCGCATCGTCGGACCCGGCCTCTTCCGGGTTCGGGGCGCACGACGGACGTTCGGGGCGCGTGCCGCACGCCCCGAACGTGCGGGACGCGCCCCGAACCCCCGGTCGTGCCGGGACCGGCGCGGTGGCGGACCTCGAAACGGATGCCGCGGCCCTCGACGCGGCCGATCCCCTGCGGACGCACCGCGAACGGTTCGTCGGAGCCGAGTCGTCGCTGGTCTACTTCGACGGCAATTCGCTCGGCCGGCCGCTGCGGGCGACCGTCGACCGGCTCGCGGCGTTCACGCGCGACGAATGGGGCGGCCGGCTCATCCGAGGGTGGGACGAGTCCTGGATGCAGCTCCCCTTCGAGATCGGCGACGCCGTCGGGCGCGCCGCGATCGGCGCGGCCCCGGGGCAGACCGTCATCGGCGACTCGACCACCGTGATGCTGTACAAGCTCCTGCGCGCGGCGTTCGACGCCGCGGTGGCGGCCGACCCCGGCAGGGTCGAGATCGTGGTCGACCGCGACAACTTCCCCACCGACCGCTACCTCGTCGAGGGCATCGCCGCCGAGCGCGGCGGCCGGGTGCGCTGGATCGAGGTCGACCTCGCGTCGGGCGTGACGACCGAGGCCCTGCGGGCGGCGGTCGGGCCCGAGACGGCGGTCGTGCTGCTCTCGCACGTCGCGTACCGCTCGGGATATCTGGCGGATGCCCCGGCTCTCACCCGCATCGCCCACGACGCCGGCGCGCTCATCGTGTGGGACCTGTGCCACTCGGCCGGCTCCGTCCCCGTCGAGGCGGACGCGTGGGGATTCGACGTCGCGGTCGGCTGCACGTACAAGTACCTCAACGGCGGTCCCGGCTCGCCGGCGTTCGCCTACGTGGCGACGCGGCTGCAGGATCGCCTCGCCCAGCCGATCCACGGCTGGATGGGCACCGCCGACGTGTTCGCCATGGGACCGCAGTACCGGCCGGCCGCGGGCATGCGGCGATTCCTGTCGGGCACGCCGCCGATCGTCGGCATGCTGGCGATGCAGGACACCCTGGCCCTCATCGAGGAGGTGGGGATCGAGGCCGTCCGGTCGAAGTCGGTCGCGCTGACCGAGTTCGCCGTGCGCGCCGCCGACGAGCTGCTCTCTCCGCTCGGCGTCGAGATCGCGTCTCCTCGCGACCCGAACCTCCGCGGCGGGCACGTGACGCTGTCGCACCCGCGGATGCGCGCGGTGACCGCCCGGCTGTGGACCGAGGACGTCATCCCCGACTACCGCGACCCCGGCGGCCTGCGCGTCGGCCTGTCGCCGCTGTCGACCTCGTTCGCCGAGACGCTCGCGGGTCTGCGAGCCGTCGAGGCCGCCGTCCGGGCCGAGGCCTGACCCGGCGCGAGGGGACCGCCGCCGTCCCCGGCGCGCGGAGGCAGCGGCGAGACCGCGTGCCAGGCAGGGTGAGACTGCGTCCTGTCGCTGGGTCGACGTGACGTAGGATGCCCGAGACGGACGCCCCCGCGCACCGTCACCCTCTGCGTCGAAGGAGAGCACATGGCCGGCAGCGCCCCCGCCGAGGCGGAGACGACGGGTGACGCCCCGGGTGCGACGCCGGCGGCGCTCCCCGCCGCCGAGCGCGCCGCCCTCGACGAGGCGATCGCCCGTCTGGAGGACGGCTCGCGCGTGTGGGCCGCGCTCACCCTCGACCAGCGGGCACGACTGCTCGGCCGCGTGCGCGACGCCGTCGGAGCGGCCGCCGAGGACTGGGCCGACATCGCCACGACCTCGAAGGGCCTGGAGCCGGGGCATCCGCTGTCCGCTGAGGAATGGCTCGGCGGGCCGTACGCGATCATCAGCCTCCTCGACGCCCTGCGCGAGACGCTGCAGACACTGTCGAAGGGCGGGAACCCGCTCGACGGCGTGAGGCTCGACACGGCTCCGGGCGGGCGCCTCCGCGCGCACACCTTCCCGCTCAACGGCACCGAGCGTCTCCTCCTGTCCGGCTTCACCGGCGAGGTGTGGTTCCAACCGGGGGTGACGGCCGCCGACGCCCGGCGCGAGGCGGGGCTCGCCCAGCTGACGCCCACCGAGCCTGCGGGCGTCGGGCTCGTCCTCGGCGCCGGGAACGTGGCCTCGATCCCGGCCGCCGACGTGCTGTACGAGCTCGTCGCCGCCAACCGCGTCGCGCTGCTGAAGCTCAATCCCACCCAGGACACCCTCCTGCCGGTCTTCGAGCAGGCCCTCGCGCCGCTCATCGAGCCCGGCTTCCTGCGCATCGTGCGCGGCGGCGCCGCGACCGGCGCCTACCTGACGTCGCACCCGGGCATCGCGCACGTGCACATCACCGGATCCGCCGGCACGTTCGACGCGATCGTGTGGGGCGATCCGGCACGCCCGACGAGCGGCTCGGACGCCGGTGCCGGGACGACGGCGGCGGCGCAGAAGGGCGAACCGTCGCTCACCGTGCCGATCACGGCGGAGCTCGGCGGGGTGTCGCCCATCATCGTGGTGCCCGGACGCTGGTCGGCCGCCGACCTGAGATACCAGGCCCAGCACGTCGCGACGATGCGCCTGGTCAACGCCGGCCACAACTGCATCGCCGGGCAGGTGGTGATCCTGAGCGCGGACTGGCCCCAGCGAGAGGAGTTCCTGCGCGAGCTCCACGCCGCCTACACCGCCGCCCCCGTGCGCCCGGTGTGGTATCCCCGCAGCGACGAGCGGCTCGCGGCCGCGGCATCCGACTATCCCGACGCGGTGTGGAGCGCGGACGGCACCCGCGCCCTCGTCGAGGTCGGGCCGCACGCCGATGCCACCGCGATCGAGACCGTCGAGTACTTCGCGCCCGTCCTCGGGGTCGTAGAGGTGAGAGGAACCGGGCAGGAGTTCCTCGACGCCGCGGTCGCCCACGCCAACGAGAAGCTGACCGGGACCCTCGGCGCCAACGTGCTCGTCGACCCCGCGACCGAGGAGGCCCTCGGGGACGGCTTCGAGCGCGCCATCGCCGACCTCCGCTACGGCGACATCGCGATCAACACGTGGACGGCGTTCAACTTCCTCACCGCGCGTCTCACGTGGGGCGGGTTCCCGGGCGCCACGCTCGCCGACGTCTCGAGCGGAATCGGGATCGTGCACAACGCGCTGCTGCTGGACCGGGTGGAGCGCTCGATCGGCCGCGGTCCGTTCCGTCCCTTCCCCCGATCGATGGGCGACACCCTGCGGCGGGTGCGCCTGGCCCGGCGCACGGTGCTGCCCACGCCGCCGTGGTTCGTGAGCTCGCGCACCGGCGCCGAGGTCAGCGCCGGCCTCACGCGCTACCTGATCGACGGCCGGGTCCCCGGGCTCGTGAGGACGCTCGCGAAGGCCATGCGGGCGTGACCGGGGCGGTGGCCATCCCCCGCCGGCGGGCAGCCCGGCGGTGGGACGTCGGCGCCTTCGGCCGCGACGGGCTGGAAGCGGACTACGTCGTCGTCGGTGCCGGTTCCGCCGGTGCCGCCCTGGCCGCACGGCTGAGCGAGGATCCGTCGGTCTCGGTGCTGCTGCTCGAGGCCGGTGGGCCCGACAGGGCGATCGAGCTGCACGTGCCGGCGGCGTTCTCGCGACTGTTCCGCGGCCCGTACGACTGGAGCTACGACACCGTGCCGCAGCCCGGGCTCGACGGCCGAACCGTCTACTGGCCGCGCGGCAAGACGCTCGGCGGCTCGTCGTCGCTCAACGCGCTCATGTGGATCCGCGGGTTCGCGGCGGACTACGACGAATGGGCGGATGCCGCCGGCCCAGCCTGGTCGTGGGACGCGCTGGTCCCCTACTTCCGGCGCGTCGAGCGCACGACCGACCCGGCCGATCCGTCGCAGGGCACCGACGGCGCACAGCCCGTCGAGCCCCAGCGCGACCCGCGACCCCACACGGCGGCGTTCCTGGCGGCGGCCGCGGAGGCGGGGCATCCGCTCACTCCTCCCAACCTGCCCGCCGGTCAGGGCTTCTCGCAGACGATGGTGACCCAGCGCCGCGGTGCACGCGCGTCGACCGCCGACGCGTACCTGCGGCCGGCCGCCGCGCGCCGCAACCTGCGGGTGCTGACCGGTGCGCTGGTGCGCCGCGTCACGTTCGGCGCCGGTGGTGCCGGCGACGAGCCGCGTGCGAGCGGCGTGTACCTCGACATCGGCGGCGTGACGCGTCACGTGCGGGCGCGGCGCGAGGTCGTGCTGTGCGCCGGCGCGATCAACACGCCGCAGCTGCTGATGCTGAGCGGGATCGGGCCGGCCGATCACCTCGCCGAGCACGGGATCGGCGTCGTCGTCGACGCGCCGGGCGTCGGCGCGAATCTGCAGGACCACCTCGTGGCCGGCCTCGCCCCCGCCGTCGACGCCGGCACGCTGCACGACGCCGATCGCGTCGCCGAGCTGGTGAAGTACGTCACGCGGCGGCGAGGGATGCTGACCTCCAACGTCGCCGAAGCGTACGGGTTCGTGCGGACGGAGGTCGCCGAGCGGTCCGGCACTCCCGAGGGGCTGCCCGACATCGAGCTCATCTTCGCGGCGGTGCCCTACATCGGCGAGGGGCTCGTGCCCTCACCCGGCCACGGCATCACCGTCGGCGCGATCCTGCTGCGTCCGCGCAGCCGCGGGACGATCCGCCTCGCGTCGGGCGATCCCGCCGACAAGCCGCTCATCGACCCCGCGTACCTGTCGGATCCGGACCGCATCGACGAGGCCACGATGCTCGCGGGCCTGGCGGAGTGCGAGCGGCTCCTCGACACCGACGCGCTGCGCGCCGTCACGACGGGCGGCTGGGTGCAGCCCGAGGGCGGCGAGCGCATGACCGCCGCCGAGCGCGCCGAGCTGTCGCTCCGCCGCTACTCCCATACGCTCTACCACCCGGTCGGGACGGCGCGGATGGGGACGGATGCCGCCTCCGTCGTCGACCCCGAGCTCCGCGTCCGCGGGGTCACGGGCCTGCATGTGGCCGACGCATCCGTCATGCCCACCGTCATCCGCGGCCACACCAACGCCCCCGCGATCGTCATCGGCGAGGTCGCCGCCGACCTGCTGCGCGGCCGCCGCTGACCCATCCCCCGCCCTGCGACCCGCGCCGCGGCCCTGCCACCCTGCGGCCCCCGCGCCCGTTCGTTTCCCCCGAAACACCGCATCCGCGGCGAGACACCACGCTGCGTCGCGGTGGCTCGTCGCGGATGTGGTGTTCACCCTGGGATGACCGAGGGCGCGACGACCCCGCCGACGGAAGCGCGGGGAAGCGCGGGGGGACGACAGAACCCCCCGCCCCATCATGGGCGAGGGGTTCTGGCTGCGGGTCAGCGGCCGCCGCGGCGGTTGGTGCCGTTGGGGCGGACGACCGAGCCGACCATGAGCTTGCCGGTGCCGGCCGAGGAGGCGCGGCGGCCGGGCGTGCGCGGGTTGCCGGCGGGCTGAGCCGACCGGGTGTGACCGGCGCTCTGGTCGTGGCGCTGGTGCGCGGCCTTGTCGCGTGCCGAGGCGGCATCGCGGCGCGGCGCGCCGGTGCGCTGACCCGCGGCGGCGGGAGCGCCCTGGCCGGAGCCGCGGCGACGGCGGCCGCCGCCCGAACCCGAGCCACCCGAACCCGAGCCGCCCGAGCGGGTGCCGGCATCCGTGTCGCGTGCGTCACGAGCCGCGCGCTTGCGCTGCGCGTTCGCACCCTGGCTGGTGCCGCGCGGGGTCTCGGCGACCGGAACGGGCTTGACGTACGGTGCGACCTGGCCGACGAGCTCGACGACCTCGGGCGAGGAGGCCGTCACGGCGACGGGCTCGACCGAGATCGCGGCCTTGCGCAGCAGCTGCGACACGTCGCGCCGCTGCTCGGGGAGCACGAGGGTGACGACGGCGCCCTCGGCACCGGCGCGGGCGGTGCGGCCGGAGCGGTGCAGGTACGCCTTGTGCTCGGTCGGCGGGTCGACGTGGATGACGAGCTCGACGTCGTCGACGTGCACGCCGCGGGCGGCGACGTCCGTCGCGACGAGCACCTTGACGCTGCCCGCCGAGAACGCCGCGAGGTTGCGGTCGCGGGCGGCCTGCGACAGGTTGCCGTGCAGGTCGACGGCGGGGATGCCCTCGCCGGTCAGCTGCTTCGCGAGCTTCTTGGCCTGGTGCTTGGTGCGCATGAACAGGATGCGCCGGCCGGTGCCCGAGGCGAGCGCCTTGACGACGTCCTTCTTGGCGTCGGCGTCGGCCAGCGTGAAGACGTGGTGCGTCATCGCGGCGACGGGCGAGTGCGCCTCGTCGACCGAGTGCAGCACCTCGTTCTGCAGGAAGCGGTTCACGAGCTTGTCGACCCCGTTGTCGAGGGTCGCGCTGAACAGCAGCCGCTGGCCGCCGGCCGGTGTGGCGTTCAGGATGCGCGTGACGCCCGGCAGGAAGCCGAGGTCGGCCATGTGGTCCGCCTCGTCGATGACGGTCATCTCGACCGCGTCGAGGCGCACGAAGCCCTGCTTCATGAGGTCCTCGAGGCGACCAGGGCACGCCACGACGATGTCGACACCGGCGTTGAGGGCGTTCACCTGGCGGTTCTGGTTCACGCCGCCGAAGATCGTGGTGGTCGTGAGGCCGTACGCCTTGGCGAGCGGGGCGAGGACCGCGTCGATCTGGGTCGCGAGCTCGCGCGTCGGCGCGAGCACGAGGCCGAGCGGGCGGCCCTTGCGGCGGTTGCCGCCGGCGAGCTTGCCGCCCAGGCGCGCGGCCATGGGGATCGAGAAGGCCAGGGTCTTGCCCGAGCCGGTCTTGCCGCGGCCGAGCACGTCGCGGCCGGAGAGGGTGTCGGGGAGCGTGTCGACCTGGATCGGGAACGCGGTGGTCTTGCCGTCGGCGGCCAGCGCGTCGACGAGGGGCTGCGGCACGCCGAGCGCGCCGAAGGAGGTTTCAGTCATGGATGGTTACATCTCCGGGCACAGTGGTGCCCTGTCGGTGGCCGGGGGCGGATCTCGCCCACGGGTCGCCGTACGAATGTCATCACCGGCATCGCGCGGGGCGCGGCGGCGGAAAGGAAGCGTTCTACGACGCGAGAAGCGCATCGGAGCGCTGCAAGGCTACCCACCCTACCAGTGCGCACCTGAGCGTTGCCCGCCGCCCGAAGGCAGGGCTATGCGGCGCCGGACTCGCGCGCGGGTTCCGTCGTGTCGATGTCGGGGGCGACGGATGCCTCGCCCGCGGCCTCGTGCTCGACCGCGGCGTCGTCATGCTCGTCGCGCGGATCATCGACGTCGTGCGCGCCGTGCCCGTCGTGCGCGTCGGCCGCGAACCGATCGGTGGCGGCGCGCAGGGCGGCGGCGATGCCGGGCTCGGACGCCGCGTGCGCGGCATCCGGAACCATCGTGAACTCGGCCTCGGGCCACGCGCGGTGAAGGTCCCACGCCGTCATCGCGGGCGTGCACAGGTCGTACCGACCCTGCACGATCACGGCGGGGATGTGCCGGATGCGCTCGACGCCGGCGATGAGCTGGCCCTCGTCGAACCAGCCGCCGTGGAGGAAGTAGTGGTTCTCGATGCGTGCGAACGCGACGGCCGCGCGAGGCTCGGTCATCGACTCGATCAGTGCGGGATCGGGAAGAAGGGTGAGGTTCGCGGCCTCCCAGCGCGACCAGGCGATCGCGGCGGGCACGTGCACCTCGGGATCCGGGTCGGTGAGGCGGCGGTGATAGGCCTGCATCATCTGCGACCGCTCGAGGATCGGGATGGGGGCGACGAAGTCCTCCCACAGATCCGGGACGATCGACGCGGCGCCACCCTCGTAGAACCACTCCAGCTCGTGGCGGCGCAGCGTGAAGATGCCGCGCAGCACGATCTCGCTGACCGCGCGCGGGTGCGCCTGGGTGTAGGCGAGAGCCAGCGCGCTGCCCCACGAGCCGCCGAAGACCTGCCACTTGGCGATGCCGAGGTTGCGGCGCAGCAGCTCGATGTCGGCCACGAGGTGCCACGTCGTGTTGTGCCGCAGGTCGGCGTGCGGGTCGCTCGCATGCGGAGTCGACCGGCCGCAGCCGCGCTGGTCGATGAGGATGATGCGGTAGCGCTCCGGGTCGAAGAAGCGACGGTGCCACGCGGATGCCCCGGCCCCCGGGCCGCCGTGCAGGAACACCACGGGCTTGCCGTCGGGGTTGCCGCACTGCTCGTAGTAGATGCGGTTCCCCTCGCCGGCGATCAGGGTGCCGGTGTCGTAGGGCTCGATGGCGGGGTAGAGGATCTCGTCGAGGTGCTCGTTCACAGACTTCCCCCGGCGACGCCGAAGGTGTCGCAGGCGGACGGGCCGCTCTGGTAGCCCGTCTCGAACCACCGCTGCCGCTGCTCGCTGGACCCGTGGGTCCAGCTCTCGGGGTTCACCGTGCCGCCGGTTTCCTGCTGGATGTGGTCGTCGCCCACCGTCCCCGCGGCGTTGATCGCGTCGGCGATCTGCTGCTGCGTCGGCGCCTTCAGATACGGCACCCCGTTGTCGTCCTCCAGCTCGGTCATGTCGCCGACCCAGGCCCCGGCGAAGCAGTCGGCCTGCAGCTCGGTGCGCACGCCGTTGCTGTCGGGGCCCGTGCCGTTGTTCGGATGCTGCTCCATGACGCCGGTGATGTACTGGACGTGATGCCCGTACTCGTGCGCGAGCACGTACAGCTGGGCGAGGTCGCCCGCGGAGGCGTCGAACTGCTGGCGCAGCAGGCCGAAGAAGGTCGGGTCGATGTAGACGGTCTCCTCGGGCGGGCAGTAGAACGGTCCGGTCTGGTTGGAGGCCGTGCCGCACTGCGTGCCGGTCTGCCCGTCGACGATGACGAGCTGGGGCGCCCGATAGCCCTGCACCTGCGTCTCCCAGTACTCGTCGAGCACGACGCTGCCCGCTGCGAGACGGCAGGCGTCGTCGCGGTTGGCGTCGGCCCCGGTCTCGCACTGCTGGATCTCGGACTCGGTGCCCGACCCCGTCTGCGGTGCGGGCACGAGGCCCGACAGGTCCTGCCCGGTGAAGAGCTGGAACAGCAGCACCGCGATCGCGCCGATACCCGCGATGCCGCCGCCGGCGACCGCCGCCCCGGCTCCCCGACGCCTCGCCCGGTTCCCCCCGACGTTGGCGTTCTCATTGAACGTCATGGCAGTCACGGTACCCCGATGCACGCCTTCCGCCGAGGAGCCTCCCCGTATCCCCGCGAAAGGGTAAAATGCCGCGGGCATAGGCTCGAGCCATGACGAACACGCCCAGGACCGTGACCATCACCGGCGGCGGCGGACAGATCGGCTACGCCCTCATGTTCCGCATCGCCGCGGGCGACATGCTGGGCCCCGACGTGCCGATCCGCCTGCGCCTGCTCGAGATCCCGCAGGGGATGCGCTCGGCCGAGGGCGCGGCGCTCGAACTGCAGGACTGCGCGTTCCCGCTGCTGCGCGAGGTCGACATCGCCGACGATCCCCTCACCGCGTTCGACGGCACGCACATCGCGATGCTCGTGGGCGCCCGGCCCCGTTCGGCCGGCATGGAGCGCGGGGACCTCCTCGCGGCGAACGCCGGCATCTTCGGCCCCCAGGGGGCGGCGATCGGCGCGGTCGCCGACGACGACGTCCGGGTCGTCGTGGTGGGCAACCCCGCGAACACCAACGCGCTCATCGCGGCGGCATCCGCCGGTCCGGACGTGCCCGTGGAGCGCTTCAGCGCGCTCACCCGCCTCGACCACAACCGGGCCGTGGGTCAGCTCGCCGCGACGCTCCGGATCGGGGCCGGCGAGATCGAGGACGTCGCCATCTGGGGCAACCACTCGGCGACGCAGTTCCCCGACGTCTCGCACGCGACCGTGCCGCCGGCGAAGGGATCGGGAGGACGGATGCCGCTCCTCGAGGTGCTCGCCGAGCGCCTCGGCGGCCGCGACGCGGCGACGTCGTGGCTCGACGAGGTCTTCATCCCGCGCGTCGCCAAGCGCGGCGCGGAGATCATCGAGGTCCGCGGCTCGTCGTCGGTCGCGTCCGCCGCCAACGCCGCGATCGACCACGTGCGCGATGAGCAGCAGGGGACGCGGGGCGGCTGGACGTCGGCGGCCGTGGTCTCCCGCGGTCAGTACGGCGTGCCGGAGGGGATCGTGTGCTCGTTCCCGGTGACCTCGCGGGGGGACGGCTACGAGGTGGTGGAGGGGCTCGACCTCGACGAGCGCGCACGGGGCCGGCTCGCGGCATCCGTCGACGAACTGGTCGCCGAGCGCGACGCGGTGCGGGAGCTCGGCGCACTCTGACGCCCGGCGGCAGTCGCTGCGGCATGCGCTGGCCGAGCTCGACGCGGATCAGCTCAGCCTCGAGCTGCGGCTCGGGGACCAGGACTGACGCCACCGGGTGAGACAATGGGGCGAGCGAAGGGGCCCCCATGACCGACACGACGAAGACGCCGGATGCCGCGCGCACGCACGCCGCCGCGACCGCGCAGTCCGTCGGCGCCGACACCGCGCCGCTGCACCTCCCCCACCCCGCCGCCGAGTGCCCGAAGTGCTTCACCGAGCTGCAGCAGGACCGCAACTGGTGGCTGGCCCAGCCCGCCGGCTCGCGCCTGGTGGGACTGGTGATCTCCCGCGACGACATGCCCTCCGTCGTCGAGCAGCGCAACGATCTCACGCGTTTCGGTGTGCCGATCGAGGGCTTCCGCCACCCGGCGCCCGAGACCCTCGAGTCGTGGGAGGAGCGGCTGGTGCGCCTCTTCGGCACGCTCGTGCGGGGCGACGTGCTCGTCGTCGCCAACGTGCACGCGCTCGGTCGCGACATCGACGAGGAGACCCGCACGGTCGCCGAGCTCCACCGCCGCGGCGTGGTGGTCAAGGTCGTCAGCCATGGCGGACGCCACCTCTACGACGCGGGGCGCTGAGCCGACGCTGCGGCGCGCCGCTAGCGGGATCGCCGGGCGGGCGGATCAGGCGTCGTCGTCCGCGTTCCCGCTCACGCCGTTGCGCGAGTCCTCGCGCTCGATGTCGAGCAGCGGGAGGTCGTCGCGGGTGACGAGGCGCGCGGCGATCGCGTGCTCGACGAGGCGCACCCGGCGGTTGGTGGCGTAGGAGCGCACCCCGCCGCGCATGCCGGGCACGCCGATCTTGTCGAGCTTGTCGCACACGTTGTCGAGCTTGCGGTTGAAGCGGGTCAGCGTCCAGCCCAGGCGCTCGGCTGCCTGCGCCGAGGTGGGCAGCTCGCTCATGCCCGTCCCGTCGCGTCGCAGGACCGGCTCGGCGAGAGCCAGGATCATGACGCGCTGACTGTGGGTGAGCGGCACCTCGCCGATGGTGCTGAGGCCCTCGTCGTCGGCCGGGGGCTGCGACTCGCGGAACGTCGGCTCCGACGCGTGGATCGTGAGCTCGTACGTCGTCGGACCGGCGCTGAAGATGACGGATGTCGCGGCGAAGACGAGCGGGAGGCGCGCACCGGGTGCGAGCCAGGCCTGCACCCGCCCACCGGAGTCGGTGACGGTGGCCGACAGCCGCGAGCCGACGTTCGACAGCAGCCACAGGCCGTCGACGTTCTGGATGGTGAGGAAGTTGCGATGCAGGAAGAGGTTGTCGTCGATGGCGAGGTCGCCCTCGCGGCCCACCGTGAACACCGTGTCGGGCTCGACCGAGAACTCCTCGCCGGCGAACTCGACGGTGAGCGCGTCGGCTTCCGCGACGGTCATGGCGTGCACCCCCTGGTCTTCTCGGGATCCTGCTGCTGCGTGCCGTTGGCGCGGACGAGCGTGACGTCGACGCAGGTCTGACCCGATGCGGCGGCGGGCACGGTGATCTCAGCGGTCTCGACCGTCTCGACGACGGGCGTGCTGTCGGCGAGGTCGACGATCTCGACGATGTAGAAGTCGCCGTCCTGCGGATCGGCGTTGGTCCACGTGAATCTCACGCCGCCCTCGACCGGCGTGCCCGTGACCTGCTCGACCGGCGGGACGATCGCCGCGATCGGGTCCTGCGGGCGCGACGAGGCCGTCGGCTCGCTCGTGGACGGGCCCGTCCCGGAGAGCATGCCGGGAAGCGAGACCGCCACGATCACCGCGACGATGACGAGGGCGACGGCGCCGAGCCCGATCCACAGCCCGGTGCGCGGACGCCGGGGCGCGGCATCCGTGCCCGTCACCTCCTCCGGCGCGGCGACGGTCTCGAACGCGGTCGGCGCCGGCACGGGGACGGATGCCGCGGGCGGTGCCGCCGGTGCCCGCAGGATCGTCTCGTCGGGAAGCGCCTCCCCCGGGCTCCGGCGGCGGACGGTCTGCTCGAAGGCCGCCGCGGGCGTCGCGCGCAGCGCCGTCTCGGTGTCGATCGCAGCCGGTTCGAACACCGGGGCGTATCCGGCGCTCGGTGCCGTCTTCGCCGAGGGGCGGGTCGCCCCCGCGGCGGGCGCGGTCTCGGGGCTGATGCTGACGACGCCGCGCACCCGCGTCAGTCCGTCGTCCTCGTCGGCCTCGATGTCTTCGGGAAGCTGGTCGTCGAGGATGTCGATCGGCGTCACCGAGTGCGACAGCTCGATCTGGACGGTCTGCAGAGCGCGGGCGAAGGCGAGCGCGCTCTCGTGCCGGTCGGCCGGGTTCTTGGCCATCGCCCGCTCGAGCGCGCGCTGCAGCGACGCCGGTACATCGGCGCGGCCGAGGGCGGGCAGCGGCTGGGACTCGATGCGATGGATGAGCTCGGCGGCGCCGTTGCGCTGACCGGGCAGCTCGAACGGCGAGCGGCCGGCGAGCAGGGTGTACACGGTGGCCCCGAGCGCCCAGACGTCCGAGCGCGGATCGCTGCGGGGTACGTCCGCGAACGACTCCGGCGGCGACCACGGGATGGACAGTCCCGCCGATTCGGCGGCGGCGCTCGTCGTCGAGGCGATGCCGAAGTCGGTCAGCGCCGGCCGGTTGTACTCCGTCACCAGGATGTTGGCCGGCTTGATGTCGCGGTGGAGCACCCCCGCCCGGTGCGCGGTCTCGACCGCCGCCGCGACCTGCACCCCGACCCGCAGCGACTCCGCGATCGAGAACGCCTCCCGCCGGTACCGCACCTGGAGGTTGGGCCGCGGGCAGTACTCCATGACGAGGTACGGCCGGCCGTCGCCGGCGACGCCCGCCTGGTAGATCGTGACGATCGCCGGGTGGGTCGAGAGCATCGCCATGACGTTGGCCTCGGCGGTGAACTCCTCGACCGACCCGCTGGACATGCGCTCGGTGAGCAGCACCTTGACCGCGACGCGCCGCTTCGGCAGCTGCTGCTCGTACAGGTACACGTCGGCGAAGCCGCCGGAGCCGAGCAGGTCGACGTACGTGAAGCCGGGGAGGTCCGGCGGCGCCATGGGCGCGCGCTTGGCGCTCACGACAGCGCCTCGATGTGGACCGTCACGCCGTCGCCGAGGTCGAGCACGTCGCCCGGGACGACGACGGTCCCCTCGCCCGGGTGCAGCCGCACCGGATCGGCGCCGGACCGCAGCAGCGTCGTGCCGTTGGTCGTGCGCAGGTCGGTCGCGACGATGCTCTCGCCCTCGACCCGCAGCTCGACGTGGCTGCGGGAGATGTCCTGCTGCGGGCTGTCGACGGCGACGAGGTGCGGCAGGTCGGTGCCGCTGACGCGGGTCGAGCGCGGACGGCGGCCGATGACGACGGTGCGGTCGAGTGCGACGACCTGGCCGGTCGAGAGCCGCACGCGGCCGGGCGCGGGCGGACGGGGCGGGGCCAGCGGCGCCGGGGCCGAATCGGCCGGGAGAGCGGATGCCGCGCCCGCCGCGTCCTCGGACGCGCCGGCGCGCAGCGCCCGCGCCTGGGCGAGGGAGATGGTGGCGCCGTCGTGGTCGCCGATCACGGTCGCAGGGACGCCCGGGACGGGGGCCGGGATGCCCGGCACGGGCGCGGGGACGCCGGGCACGCCCGCGGTGGCGTCGCGGGGCGAACCCTGCTCGTCGAGGGGTCGCAGCACGGTGGCGCCGACCTCGGCGTCGAAGCCCGCGGCGTCGTCGGAGTCGTCAGGCTGGGCGCCGGCGGTGTCCGGTGCACCGGGGGGCACCGCGACGGGGTGCAGCGCGGAGTCGAAGGGCAGCAGCGTCTCGGCGTCCGCCACCGACGGCACGGAGCTCGAGTCGATCAGCATGCCCGACGCTGCCGCGACAGCGGGGGGCGCGGCGCGCCGCGGGCCCGGAGCCGGCGCGGCGGGCTCCTCCTCGGCGTCGGGGCTCGGCTCGGCCGGATCGTCCTGGCCCTCGGGCTCGTCACGGCGGCCGGCAACGGGCGCGTCGGCGGCAAGCCGAGGCTCGTCGGCGGGAGCGGGCGCGGCGGTGGGAGCCGGCGCCTCGATGGGAGCCGGCGCGGCGACGGGGGCCGGCGCGTCGGCGGGGGCCGGCGCGTCGGCGGCCGCGGCCGCGACGGAGCGCACGGGCGCGGCATCCCAGACGATGGTTCCGGCGAGAACGATGCCGTCGGCGATCTCGAACTCGGCGGGCGCGGCATCCGGCTCGGACGAGGTGAGCGTGACGCGCTGGACCGCGGGGATCACGCGCTCGGTCCACGTCGTGACACCGGCGCCCGACACGCGCTCGGCCGCTCCCGCGGCCACCTCGAACGCGAAGTCGCCGCGCACGGCGACGCGGACGCTCTCGCCCTCCACGAGCGCGACGGCGAAGCCGGGGATGGCGGTGAGCGAGGCGCCGTACGCGCCCGTGAGCGCCTCGATGACGCCGCCGAGGCCGCGCCCGTCGGCGAGGAGCGACCGGATCCGCCCGAGCAGCGCCGCCGAGGCGCCCGCTTCGAGCGCGGCGAACCCGCGCGTCGTGACGGCGACCGGCGTGGCGCCGGGTGCGTACAGCGTCGGCATCAGAGACCTCCTGTGACCGCTGCGCGCGGCAGCGTGTCTCCGTCGATGTCGACGACGGGAGCGGTGGGGGCGCTCACCGGCACCGTATCGTGTTCGACCGACCGGGTCGCCCGGCTGCGCACCGAGAGCGCATCCACGACGATGGCCGTGATGTTGTCGCGCCCGCCGCGCACCATGGCCTCGTGCACGAGCCGCGTGGCCGCCGCCTGCGGATCGGGCTCGGCGAGGAGGATGCCGTGGATCGCGTCCTTCTCGAGCTCGCCCGAGAGCCCGTCGGAGCAGACCAGGATACGGTCGCCGTCTTCGGCGGGGATCAGCCAGTAGTCCGGATCGGCGTCGCTGCCGGCGCCGATCGCGCGCGTGATGACGTTGCGACGCGCATCGCGCTGCGCGGCGTCGGCGGCGAGCTCGCCGCTGTCCACGAGCTCCTGCACGACCGAGTGGTCCACGCTCACCTGCTCGAGCCGGCCGTCGCTGAGGCGGTAGGTGCGCGAGTCGCCCAGGTTGACCGCCAGCCAGTACCCCTCGCCGTCGACGTCGGCGACGACCACGCCGGCCAGCGTGGTGCCGGCGCCCGCGCCCCCGCCCGCCGGAAGCGCGGCGACGCGGCGGCGAGCGGTCGCCACGGCGGTGTGGACGTCGTCGATGGCGAGGCTCTCGCGGCCCACGAGCGCGGCGAACTCGTGGATCACCGTCGCGCTGGCGATCTCGCCCGCGTTGTGTCCGCCCATGCCGTCGGCGACGAGGAACAGCGGGGCGGCGGCGAGGTACGAGTCCTCGTTGATCCGCCGTCGCAGCCCGGGATCGGTCGCCGCCCCGAAGGCCAGCGTGATCGGGGTCGCCGCGGCGGTCATCGGCTTGCTCCCACCGTGACGCGGCGATCGCCGAGCTCGAGGCTGTCACCCGCACGGAGGGACGTGGGCAGGCCGGGCATGAGCGGGATGCGGCTGCCGTCGCGCACGAGCGTGGTGCCGTTCGTCGAATGACGGTCGGCGATCCACGCGCCTGCGACGTCGCCGCCGATCTCGAAATGCGTCTTCGACAGGGACAGCGTCTCGTCGCGCACCGCGATCGCGACGGCGCCCTGCTCGGACGCGGGGTTGCGGCCGTACAGCGTCCGGCCGTAGACGGCCATCCGCGTGCCGTCGTCCCACGTGAGGACCGCGATCACGGGGGCATCGGCGTACAGGGCGGCGCGCTGCGCGGGCGGCGGCACGGCCGCGCGGGTGGCGTCCACGTCGTCGGCGGGTGCCCACGCCAGCATCGTCGTACCCGCGGCCGCCATGGCCGGCTGCGGCGCGGGGCGCGCGTCGGTCGTCACCGCCGGTGAGAGCCGGCGTGGGACGGCCGCGCCGAACGGCTCTGTGGTCGTCGCGGCGGGGAACGGCGTCGTGACGCTCGGGAACGCGTCGACGGGCTCCGCACGCGTGGCCGGCTCCGCGGGCGCCGCGTCGTCGCCGCGAAACAGCCACGACAGATCGGCGACCGGCCCGGTCGGCTGATGGGCGGTGGACAGCGGGGGCGCCGCGGAGCGGTCGGCGGTCGCCGACGGCCACACCGGCGCAGCGGACGCGGTGGCGGGCGGCCATCCCGGCACGGCGGACGCGGATGGCCATCCCGGCGTGGCGGACGCGGTCGCCGGCGGCCAGGCGGGCGAGGCCGTCGCGGTGCGGTCGAGCAGTGGGCTCGCCGGCGCCGGCATCGGCAGCGCGGGTGCCGGCGGGACGGGGCTCGGGATGCCGGCGGCCGCCGGCGCTCCGGTCGGCCGGCGGGAGGCGGCCGAGCCGACGGCGCGGGCTGCGCGCACGTCGACGACGACCGCGCCGGAGGCCATATCGTGCCAGCCCTGCCGGCGCGCAGACGCGTCGAACAGCGGGGTGAAGTAGCCGACGACGATCGATCCGGCCAGCCCGAAGACGATGTTGCGCCACACGGCGCGCCAGAAGCCGATCGGCTCCCCCGAGCCCGCGTCCGCCAGCCGCAGGCCGAGCAGACGCTGTCCGATGGAGCCGTGCCCGCCCTGCATCCCGGAGTAGACCAGCCACCACCCGAGGAGCAGCAGAACCAGGCCCGACCAGGCGAACAGCATGACCGCCGCGAGCTCGTCGGGCTGCAGGGCGCGTGCGAGGGCGACCGTGACACCGGCCACGATGCCGACGATCACGCCGGCGACGAGATACGCGAGGGCGATGTCGATCGCGAACGCCCCGACGCGGCGTCCGATGGTGCCCGAGGGGGCGTCGCCGGGCGGACTCACGGTCATTCGGACTCCTGTGCGGGGCGGGCGGAGTGCTCCGATGCACCCCGCGACTTGTCGGCACGGCGGCGGGATGCGCGCGTCGACGGCCTGTCGGCGGCGGTCGCCGTCGGGTCGTCCGCCGTCGCGGCCGCCGGCCCGGAGGATGCCGCCGCCTCCGGCCGACGCGACGCGGTGCGCGGCACCCGCGCAGGCAGCTCGAACCGCGTGCCCTCCAGGAGCGAGCGGACGCTGAGCCGCGCCCGCAGGCGCTGCCACAGCGATCTTCCGCTGCCCATGCCGCCGACGATCTCGTCGACCTGCGTCCAGAACGCCTCGATGTCATCGGGCGTCGGCTCGACCGGGCCGAACACCTGGGCATCGGCCCGCGTGGCGAGCGTCGCCACGCGCGGCTCCGCCAGCGCCGCCGTGAGCACACCCGCGTCCTCTTGACGGGTCGATCCGGCGCGCACCGGAGCGCCGTAGTCGGACGCCCTGTCGACGAGCTCGTCCCAGCCGCCCGAGATGCGGTCCGCGGCGCGAGCGGCCTCGCGGCGCTGACGGCGGCGGGCCGCCTTCAGCGCACCGATGACGATGAACGGGGCGAGCAGCACGGCGAGGATGCCGAGCACGCCGACGCCGATGGTGACGATGGTCCACAGCAGCGCCGCATCGAACCCGTTCTCGTCCTCGGACCCGCGGTCGTCGGCGACGGTGGGCGGCAGGTCCACCTGCTCCTGCGGCGGAGGCGGCGGCTGCAGCACCTGCGGCTTGGGGTCGGCCTTGGGCTTGGTCGTCTGATCGCTCGGGACCTGATCCTCGGGCGGGGTCGGATCGAACGGCACCCAGCCGGCGTCCTCGAACGCGACCTCGACCCAGGCGTGCAGGGTGTCGCCGGTGGCCGTGAAGGAGCTCTCCGCCGCCTCGTCCTCCGCGGGGTAGAAGCCCATGACGACCCGCGCGGGGATGCCGAGCTGACCGGCCAGCAGCGCCATCGCCGTCGCATACTGCTCATCGTCGCCGACCATCTGCTGCGACCCCAGGAGCGTCTGGATGCGCTCGGCGCCGTGGCCCGCCCGCGAGAGAGGCTGGCCCGCGAGGCCGTGGCTGAAGTAGCCGCCCTCCGAGAGCATCTGCTGAAGTGCGCGGGCCTGCTCGACGGGCGTCTCGGCCTCTGCGACGGCCTCCGCCGCGATCTCGGCGAGGGACTCGGGCACGCCCTCCTGCTTGGGCATCTTCAGCGGCGCGAAGGACTGGTCGCCCAGCTGCTCGTCGCTCGGGACCTCGGGGATGACGGCCTGGAGGGTGTACTCGTCGCCCTCTTGCAGACCGGCGGTCACCACACCGGTCGTGGTCGACTCGTTGTAGTGCGCGGTGCGGCGGAGGTCGTCGGCCCGGTCGCCGTCGAACGTGACGCTGCGGACGGCGCCGGCCTCCGGCATCCACACCCCCTCCAGCGCGCCGATCTCGACGTGGACCGTCGCCGCCGTGCCCTCGGCGTCGGCGGACATGTTGGTGCGCGCGGGCGTGAACGCGCTGGAGCTGCCGGTACCCGAGTCGGACACGTTGTAGACGGTGCCGTTGAAGGCGTCCATGGTCGCCAGGCGCACGCGCGCACCCTCCGGCAGACCGCGCACGGTGAACAGCGCCTCGTCGGGGTGGTCGCGCACGTACGCGCGGAACGACTGCAGGGGACTCGGGAACTCGCGGATGTCGAACGGCGGGATCACGACGTCGCGCAGCACGTACCGGGGGGAGGAGGGTGCGGCGAAGGCGCTGGTGGCCACGCCGACGAGCGCGGCGATCGCGATCACCGCCGCTCCCATCAGCAGCCGGCGGACGCCGGCGCCGCGCGCTGCCGAGCCCTCGCCCACCGAGATCGCCGCCGTCTGGGGCTGCCACGCCTGACGCACGGCGAGCCACGCCACGGCCACCAGGCCGAAGACGATGCCCTGCACGACCGGCACGATGGGCTCGGAGGTGCCCAGCGCGATCTCGATCGCGAGGAAGGCGGCGGCCGGGATGAGCGCCCACGCGGCGCTGCGCAGGCGCAGCGCCAGCGATGCCGTCAGGACTGCGGCGACGAGCGCGAGGAGGAACGGCACGATGAGGTGTCCGCCGTCGGTCGCCACGGGTGCGACCGTGGTCAGCAGCTGCTTCCACGACATGAACGTGCCGAGCCCGAGGAGGCGGATCGTCTCCAGGGTGGGGATGACGCCGGCGACGGTGGTGTGCGGCAGGGCGAGGGCGCCGCCGAACAGGAAGTACACCACGACGGTCGCGGCCGCGATGAGCAGGATGCCCCACCGCAAGGCGCGGCCCAGCACCGCCAGCGACATGCCGAGGACGAGTCCGCCCAGCGCCGCCACAAGGTACAGCGGACTGTCGAAGGTCGGCTGGAACCCGATGATCGGCACCAGCAGGAGGGCGAGCACCGCCCCGAGATCGAGCACCCAGCGGCGCACCGGGAGCGCCTCGGCCTCCGGCCGCGCGGTTCGCGACGCCGGCGCGGCGACCGGTGCGGCGACCGGCTCCGGGCGCTCCGCGCGGGAGCGGCGGGGGCGCAGGGGCGCGGGGGCGGTCATGCGAGCACCTTCCGCAGCGCGTTCGGCAGCTGCTCGAGCGCTCCGAGCGTCACGACGTCCGCATCGCCGATGCGGCGCAGTGTCGGCGATGCCGCGGCGGAGGCCGCCACGACGGCGAGCGCACGCGCACCGAACGGCAGGCGACTGCACGCGGTGCGCAGGTCGCCGGTGTCGACCCGGCTGCCGCATACCAGCACGACGACGCTCGCCAGCGGCAGCGTCGCGGCGACCGACCCGGCGAGCTCGACAATGCCGCCGGCCCGGGGCTTGGACTTCTCCAGCGCCGAGAGCGAGTCGAGGAACTGCTTGCCCGTTCCGGACGGCAGCGCGCGCTCCTGCACCCGCACCTCGACGCGGTGGGAGTCGCGGAGGGCACGCAGGCCCAGCGACCCGGCTGCCGAGATCGCGAGCTCGAACTCCTCGTCGTCGCGGTAGTCGGCGGGGCTCGTGGACAGGCCGATGACGAAGTGCGAGCGACGGGTCTCCTCGTACTGGCGGACCATCATGCGGCCGGTGCGCGCCGTCGACTTCCAGTGCACGTGGCGCAGATCGTCGCCGGGCTGGTACTCGCGCAGGGCGTGGAACGAGACGTCGTCGGGCGAGAGATCGGTGGCGGGAAGCCCCTCGAGGTCGCGGAGGAAACCCAGCGACTGGCCGTCGAAGAGCACGGTCCGCGGATGGACGAAGAGGTCGACGGGCTCGTCGCGGCGGTGCACGCGCTCGAACAGCCCGAGCGGATCGCCGCGCACGACGCTGACCGGACCGACCTTCACCACCGCCCGGCGGGAGGTGGGGATGGCGAAGAGCTCCTCGGCGGACTGGCCGGCTGCGAGCCGGTCGACGTCGAACACGCCACGGCCGTTGCCCACGGGCAGCAGCACGCGCGACGGCAGGATCGCGCGGGACCCCGTGTTGGCGAGCGTCAGCGCCCCCACAGCGCGCTCCCCGACGACGACCCGCGTGCGGTTGAGGTCGAGCGACACGTCGTACGCGGTGCGGCCGATGAGGAACAGCAGGCACAGCACGAGCACGGCGGCGACCACGACGGCCGCCACGGTCAGCTCCCACCATCCGAGCGCCTGCCCCGCGATCCACAGTGCGACGGCGCCGGCGATCAGCACCCAGGCGGCGGGGCGCACGACCCCGAAGACGCGGCCGAGCGCCGCACCGGCGGGCCGCAGCACCGCGAGCGCCAAGTCGCCGTACTGCGCCCGCCGATCCTCCGCGGCCGTCGCCTGCCCGAGTGCCTCCGTCGCCATCAGGCCGCGGACCTCGCCTGCGGCGCGGCGACGGCGTCGAGCACGCGCGCGACGACCGCCTCGGCCGTCGTGCCGGCGAACTCGGCCTCGGGGTCGAGCACGATGCGGTGGGTCCACACCGGAGCCACGAGCGCCTTGATGTCATCGGGCAGCACGAAGTGGCGGCCCTGCGCCGCGGCGTACACCTTGGCGACGCGGATCATCGCCAGCGAGCCGCGCACCGAGACGCCCAGGCGTGTGGCCGGGTCGTTGCGGGTGGCCTCGGCGAGCTGCGCGGTGTACCGGAGCACGGCGGGGTCGACGTGCACCGTGCCGGCGAGGTCGGCCATGTCGGCGACGGCGCCCGTGGTGATGATCGCCGGCAGGTGCGCCGACGGGTTGCGGTCGGCCGCACCGGCGAGGATGCGCTCGGCCACCGCGAGGTCGGGGTACCCGATCGAGGTCTTCACGAGGAAGCGGTCGAGCTGCGCCTCGGGGAGCTTGTAGGTGCCCGCCTGCTCGATGGGGTTCTGCGTCGCGATGACCAGGAAGGGGCGGCCCACATCGTGCGCGACGCCGTCGACCGTGACCCGCGACTCCTCCATGACCTCCAGCAGCGCCGACTGGGTCTTCGGCGACGCGCGGTTGATCTCGTCCGCGAGGACGATCGAGGCGAAGACCGGACCGCGGTGGAACTCGAAGCGGTGCGAGGCCTGGTCGTAGATCGTGACGCCCGTCACGTCCGAGGGGAGCAGGTCGGGCGTGAACTGGATGCGGCTGCTCGTGCCCTGCACGGTGGCGGCCAGCGCCTTCGCAAGGCTCGTCTTGCCGGTGCCCGGGGCATCCTCGAGCAGCACGTGGCCCTCGGCGAGCATCGCCGAGAGCACCAGTCCCACGACCTCGCGCTTGCCCATCAGGGCCTGGTCGACGTTGTCGACCAGGCGTGAGAAGGTGCCCTGGAACCAGGCCGCCTGTTCGGGGGTCATCGTCATGTTCGTCTCGTTCTCTCGTTGCGTGAAGTGGTGATGGCGGATGCCGCGGCTAGTACCAGTTCATCGGCGCGGCGTCGCCCCAGCCCACGATGGTCACCCAGACGCGGGCGCCGGGGTAGCCGTGGTAGCAGTTCGCGCGGGCCCGGCCGTTCTCCGGCACCCACGTCGTGCTGCCGCCACCCCACGAGCTGTTGCCGTCGTTGCAGCGCAGCGCGTAGTTGCCGGCCGGGAAGTTCGTCACGTCGACAGCCATATAGGCGCACGATGCCGACCCGCAGTCGCTCCAGCTCCCCGACGCGCCCTTGACCGTCTGCGCGGTCGGCCGCGGACGATCGACGGTGGTGGCGGCATCCGAGACGACGTTGCTCCACTGGCCTTCGGCGTCCTGCGCGCGGGCGTCGATCGTGTGGCGCTCGCTGTAGCCGTAGTTGTTCGTGCGCGAGCCGTTGTTCGCCACGTTCTGCCAGCCGCCGCCGTCGATGCGGATCTGCATCTGCGTGATCTTGCGACCGTTCTCGGCGGGTGCGCTCCATTGGAAGGTGATGCTCGTGCCGTCGCGCGTCGCCGAGACACCGGGGTTGCGCACCGGTCCGTACGGGACCGCTCCGTTCGACTGTGCCGACGGGTCGCCGTTGTAGCGCACGCCGTCCATCGCGGTGTACGCCCGCAGACGCACGGTGTACGTCGTGCCGTTGCTGACGCCGCCGATCGTGCGGCCGCTGAACGCCTGCCATCCGCCGCCGTTGAGCGAGTACTCGTACTGCAGTTCACCGGCGTTCGCGCCGTTTCCGGGAGCGGGCGTGAACGTCACGTCGATGGTGCTGTCGCCGCGCGGGGTCGTCGCCTGCACGTTCGTCGGGGCGCCCGGCACGCCGAAGGCGCGGCGCGGAGCGGAGGACGCGCCCCACTCGCCCCAGCCGGCCTTGTTCGAGGCGCGGACGCGGAACGTGTAGTCCGTCGTCGAGGTGGTGACGTTGACGGCCTGGCGGGTCTGCGAACCGGGGATGCCGGTGATCGTCCGCACGACGGACGAGCCCTGCATCACCTGCAGCTCGTAGCCCGAGATGGCATCGCCGTTGTCGGCGGGTGGGTTCCACACGACCTCGAGCTGCGCCTGGTCGCCGACCGGGTCGAGGCGGTTGACCGAGGGCGCACCGGGCGCGTCGGGCGCGCGGGCCGGGATCTCGCTCACTGACCACGGGCTCCAGCTCGACGGCTCGGGCGCGCGGTTGTGCGCCTGCACGCGCACCTGGTATGCGACGCCGTTCTGCAGTCCGTCCCACACCAGCGAGTTGCCGACGACGTCGGTCTTCTGGCTGATCCCCGACGGCGGCGCCGGCGAGATCTCGAGCGAGTACTTCTCGACCGGCGAACCGGGCGTGGTGGGGGTGACCCACGAGACAGTGAGGCTCTGGTCGCCGAACTGCAGCGCGGGGGCCGCCGGGGTGTCGGGCCGTGCGTCGGGACGCGCGGTCTCGGACGGTGCCGACGGGTCGGACGGGCCGACGCGGTTCTCGGCGACGACGACGAAGTTGTACTCGACGTTGTTGGTCAGGCCGTCGAGCGTGCACGTCGTCGCGAGGCACTCCTTCTCGTAGTTTCCTGCGGTGGAGCTCACGAGGTAGCGCTCGATCTCGGCGCCGTTGTTCGCCGGCGGCGTCCACGACAGCACGACGGTGCGATCCTGCACGCTCGAGACGACCGGGGTCCCCGGTGCGTCGGGCTTGCCCTGCACCGTCAGGCGGATGCGCCCCTCGACCTCGCGGTCGGGGTCGCCGGTCGCATCCTGCACGCGGTAGCGGACGACCATCGTGCCGAAGAACTTGGCGTCGGGAGTGACCCGGACCTCACTGCCCGACACCTCCGCGTCGCCCTGGCCGGTCTCCATGACCGCCGTGGTGATCTTCAGGGGCGTCTCGGGGAACGGGTTGACGTCGTTGCCGAGCACGGGCACCGAGACGGTCTTGCCCTGGTGCGCCTCGTCGACGATGTCGTCGTTCGCGGTCGGCAGCTCGCGCGTCGATGCGATGACACGCACGCTGACGGAGCCCTCGATGGGATCGGTCGTGCCGTCGGTGATGCGCAGCTCGATCGTCGCGGCGGTTCCCTTCTTGGTGTCGGCCGCCGCGCTCACGCGCAGCTCGCCCCGCTCGATCTGCGCCGACATGCCGCTGGGCGACCCGCCGACGATCTCGAACCGCAGCTTGTCGGCGTCCTCGGGGTCGGGGTCGGTCGTCAGGCCCGCGAGGTCGAGCACCGCCGCGTCCTCGCCGGGCGCGACGTCCATCTGCCCGTTGACGAACGTCGGCTGCTGGTTCTCGGGGGGCAGCACCGTGATCGGCAGCGTCAGCGTCGCCTTGCGGCCCTCGGGGTCGTCGGGACCCGATCCGTCGGTCACCTCGAAGGTGATCGCGTCGGGGCCGAAGTAGCCCGCGGACGAGGTGTAGACGAGCGTCGTCTGGTCCTTCACCAGAGACGAGCCGTCGCTGTGGGCCGCGGAGACCTTCGCCGCCTCGGTGATGATGACGGGGCCCCCGCCTGCGGCGCGCACGTGCTCGTCCAGCGGGAGCTCGACCGTCTCGCCGCTCTTGACCTCGACCGGCTTCACGCTCACGAGCGTGGGCGGCAGCGACGACAGCGCGGGGATGTGGATGAAGGCGGATGCCTCGTTCCCGTCGCGGTCGGTGATGGTGTAGCCGGCGAGGCGACCGCGGTCGCCGAGCGTGATGCGCACGGTGCCGTCCGAGAGGACGCGCGAGTCAGCGTCGTCGACGGTGAGCTCGAGGTCGTCCACCGTGCCGTCCGGATCCTCGTCGTTCGCGAGCACTTCGAGGTCGACGACGCCGTCCTCGACGTCGGCGGCGCGGACGTAGTCGTCCCGCGCGATCGGCCGCTGCAGCGGGACGTCCTCGGCGACGGTGATCTGCAGCACCGCCTTCGACTCGGCGCCGCGCGCGTCGCGGATCGTGTACTGGAGCGACGTCTCCACCGGCTCGGAGGGCGATGTGACGACCACCCGGTTGCCGTCCACCTTCGCCTTGAGACCCGAGACGTCGGGGAGGATCAGGCCGTCGCGGACGAGGCCGAACTCATCGCCGTCCGGGTCGGAGTCGTTCGCGAGCACGGGCACGGCGACGGCGCGCCCCGGACGCATCACGACGGCGTCCTTGACGGCGTACGGCGCCTGGTTGACGCCCTCTGGCGGGGCGATGCCGACGCGGATGGACGCTGTGGCCTCGGCGCCGAGGCGGTCGCGCACGCGGTAGGTGAAGGTGTCGACACCCGCGGTCTCGTCGAACGCCTCGTAGATGAGGTAGTCCGAGCCGGTCTCGACGACGCGGCCCTTGCCGGGCGACGACGCCAGGCCCATGAGCTCGACGGAGTCGCCGTCGGAGTCGATGCCGTCCAGCGGCACGGCGATACGGACGCGGCTGCCGCCGAGCACGCGGGCCGTCAGGTCGCGCGGGCGCGGGGCGGCGTTGGTGTCGGCGTCCACCGGCAGCACCTGGATGGTGATGTAGCCGGCGTCCTTCTGACCCGTGCTGTCCACCGCCTCGTACGTGGCGTACACCGTGCCCGGCTCGTCCGAGGCTCGGAAGCGGACGGTGTCCTGCGAGACGAAGATCTCGCCGTCCTCGGGCTCGACCAGGGGCGGGACGAGGTCGGGCGCGACATGGATCGTGTCGCCGTTGGGGTGGTAGTCGTTGTCGAGCACGGGGATCGTCACGACGTCGCCGGCGCGCACCACGACCTGGTCGTCGTTGGCCACGGGCGGTCGCAGCTGCGACGGTGCCGGGATCGGGATGACGATGACGTCGCCCTCGGCGGACTTGGATCCGTTGGAGATGCGGTACGAGATCCGCACCTGCTCCGAGAGCGCGGCCTGGTCGCTGATGCGGAGCGTCTCGTGATTGAGCACGGCCACCGCGATGCCTGAGTTCGGCTCGACCGTCACGGACTGCACGACGAGGATGCCGCCGGAGGGGTCGGAGTCGTTCGTGAGCACGTTCACGAGCACCTCCCCGCCGCTCGGCAGAAGGGCGACGTCGCGCACCGCGACGGGCGGGAGGTCGGTCTCGCCCTCGGCAAGCACGTCGACGCGCACGATGCCCGGCACGCCCGCGGCGCCCGCCGCGACCATGTACTGCACGTAGTAGGTGCCCGGAGCCGAGGAGCGGAAGGTGAAGGTCTTGTTGGCGTAGTCCGGAACGATGTCGGCGCCCGACACCGGATCGACCCGGGCGAGGCGCAGCGGCTCGCGGCCGGCGCCGACGTCGTTGGCCAGCGGCGCGACGGTCGCGGTCTGCCCCGCGCGCACGGCGATGTAGTCGGCGTTGGTGACCGGGTCGATCGACCCGACCGGTCGCACGTCGAAGCGGATGATGCCCACGGCGACGTCGGAGCCGTCGGACACCGTGATCTCGACGTCCTTGCGACCCTGCGTGCCGCCGACCGCACGATAGGTGATGCGGCCGTCGGACGTGTAGTCGGCCTCGTCCCCTTCGGCGGGGGTGACCGAGCCGAGGAAGATGTCGTCGCCGTCGGGGTCGATCCAGTCGGGCAGCACGTTGTAGGTGATCGTGCCGCCGGCCTCGACGGCCACCGTCGTGACCCGCTTCTGCTCGGGAGCCGCGTTGACGTCCCAGCCGCGCACCGCGAGGGAGACCCGCGCGGTGTCGGTGCCGCCGCGGCCGTCCGAGACCTCGTAGGTGAAGGATGCCGACCCGGAGGCGTCCTCGGGTACGGCGATCTGCAGCGAACGGCCGTTGTCGATCGACTGCACCTCGCCGACCGAGGGACCGCCCTCCAGCACCCGCGCGGTCAGCACGTCGCCGTCGGGGTCGCTGTCGTTGTCCATGATGGGCAGGATCGTGGTGCGCCCGGGTCGCACGCCGAGGTCGTCGTCGTTCGCGTCGGGCGGGGTGTTGACCTCGGACCGCTCCGGCAGGACCGTCTCGGTGGTCTCCTCGGTCGTCTGCTCGGTGTCTTCCGTCTCGCCCTCGGGCGGGGTGATCTCGTCCCAGTTGTCGACGCGCTGCATGTCTTCCGCGGCCATCCAGGTGGCGCCGCCGATGATGTCGTTGAGCACCACGACGTCGCGGTTGACGCGGAACTTCAGCAGGGACGTCGGCTCGACGCCCTCGATGTCGACGGTGAGGTCGTCCGCCTCACCCGCGCAGTCGCGCACGAAGCGGCCGGAACCCGTCCATGCCGCGTAGCCGCAGCCCTCGAGCCACACCGGCTCCGCGGGCGCGCCCTCGCCGCCCGCGGGGATCGCGGTCGGCTCCGAGCCGTCGAGGGGCACGCGCAGGAACGCGGACTCGGTCGACAGCGAGACGGCGTCCGCCGCGGCGGACGGCTGCTGCAGCACGGCGCTGCGACCGCCCTCGACGAGGGTCTCGCGACCGTCCACGATGACCGTGCCGGTCGCCGCGTCGAGCACCACGGGCTTGTCGGCGACGGCCGTGACCGTCAGCTCCGCCTTCTCGTCGACGCCGGGAAGGCCGGTCCGCACCGGCTCCTCCGGGGTGTCGTCGGTCCCCAGGCGGATGGTGATGAGCTCGGCGGTCTCGGAGGATGCCGCGTAGACGACGCCGTCCACGCCGACCGCGACGTCCGCTCCCTTGCCGGCATTGGCGACGGGGTCGGAGCCCTCGATCTGGAAGGTGCCCGCGCCCTCCACGGGGAGCGCCCAGATGTCTCCTGACGCGCGGTCGAGGATGGCGACGGTAGACCCGCCCAGGGCGACCTCGGCGTCACCCGGCAGGCTTGCCGCCCCCGCGAGGGCGACCATGCCGGGGTCGATCACGCTGACGGCGGAGTTCGCCCTGTCGACGAGGAGGACGTCCGAGCCGGACTGCAGGATGTCGTAGTCGTCGCTCGTGGTGCGCAGCCCGCCGTCCAGCACCTGCGACTCGTGGTTGAAGTGGCCGACCATGAGGCTCGACTGCTTCGTGACCCAGACACCGCCGTCGTGGAGGTCGACCTCGGTGGTGGGAACGCCCTGGTAGACGAAGGCGAGGGTGGTCAGCGTGACCGCGGCGGCCGTGACGGCGCCTGCGGACGCGAATGCGCGCGGGCGCGCACGAAGCCATGCGAAAGACCTCATCGAACCTCGGCCTCCTCCGGGGTGTCGTGCGTCTTTACGTGGCGTCGGGACCCGACGTGGGGCATCGGGCGCTCACACAGAAGACCTGGGGACGATTCAGCCTAACCCGAGCCACCACGGGGATGGGACGGGCAGTGCCATCGTGTCGATGCTAATCGCCCAGGTCAGAGGCTAACGATGGGGACAATCACCCACCCTCCGGCGGACTCAGCGTACGGCGGCGACGTACTCGCGCAGATGGTGGGCGGTGAGGGTGTCCGCGGACGCGACGAGGTCGGCGGGCGTCCCTTCGAACACGATCGCGCCGCCGTCGTGCCCGGCACCAGGGCCGAGATCGATGATCCAGTCCGCGTGGGCCATCACCGCCTGGTGGTGCTCGATGACGATGACGCTGTTGCCTGCCTCGACGAGGCGGTCGAGCATCCCGAGCATGTTCTCGACGTCGGCCAGGTGCAGGCCCGTCGTCGGCTCGTCGAGCACGTAGATCGCGCCCTTCTTCGCCATCGAGATGGCGAGCTTGAGCCGCTGCCGCTCGCCGCCCGACAGCGTGTTGAGCGCCTGCCCGAGGGTGAGGTAGCCGAGCCCCACGTCGATCATGCGGGTCAGGGTGGTGTGGGCGGGACCCTTGGAGAAGAAGACGGATGCCTCCGCCGCCGACATCGCCAGCACCTCGGCGATGTTCTTCCCGTCGAGGGTGAACTCCAGCACCTCGTCGCTGAAGCCGGTGCCGTCGCACAGCTCGCACAGCGTCTCGACCGTCTGGGTGAACCCGAGGTTGGTGATGATGACGCCGAGACCCCGGCACGCCGGGCAGGCGCCTTCGGAGTTCGCGCTGAACAGGGCGGGCTTGACGCCGTTGGCCTTGGCGAAGGCCGAGCGGATCGTGTCGAGGATGCCGGTGTAGGTCGCCGGACTCGACCGTCGGTTGCCCTTGATGGGCGACTGGTCGACGACCACGACGTCGTCGAACGCCGGGACGTTGCCGTGGATGAGCGACGACTTGCCCGACCCGGCGACCCCCGTGACGACCGTCAGGATGCCGAGCGGGATGTCGACGTCGACGTCCTTCAGGTTGTGCTGGGTCGCCCCCCGGATCTCGAGCGCGCCCTTCGCCGGCCGGGTCGTCGCCTTCAGGCGCGCGCGGTCGTCGAGGTGGCGCCCGGTGATGGTGCCCGAGGCGCGCAGACCGGCGACGTCGCCCTCGTACTGCACCTCGCCGCCCGCGCGGCCGGCTCCGGGGCCGAGGTCGACGACGTGGTCGGCGATCTCGATGACCTCGGGTTTGTGCTCCACGACCAGGACGGTGTTCCCCTTGTCGCGCAGCTGCTGCAGCAGACGGTTCATCCGGGCGATGTCGTGGGGGTGCAGACCCGCGGTGGGCTCGTCGAAGACGTAGCTGATGTCGGTGAGAGGCGAGCCCAGGTGCCGGATCATCTTGGTGCGCTGTGCCTCGCCGCCCGACAGCGTGCCCGAGGCGCGGTCCAGCGAGAGATAGCCGAGGCCGATGTCGATGAACGAGGCGATGGTCTGGCGCAGTCCCGCGATGAGCGGGGCGACCGACGGATCGTCGACCGTGTCGAGCCACGTCGCCAGATCGGTGATCTGCATGGCCGCGGCATCCGCGATGCTGGTCCCGTCGATCTTCGACGAGCGGGCGCCCTCGTTGAGCCGGGTGCCTCCGCAGCCGGGGCACGGCATGAACTTCACGGCGCGATCCACGAACGCGCGGATGTGCGGCTGCAGCGAGTCGCGGTCCTTCTGCAGCATCGACTTGGTGATCTTGGGCACCAGGCCCTCGTAGGTCATGTTGATGCCGGCGATCTTGACCTTCGTCGGCTCCTTGTGGAGGAAGTCGGCGAGCTCCTGCTCGGTGTAGTCCTGGATCGGCTTGGCGGGGTCGACGAACCCGGACTCGGTGAACCCCTTCACCATCCACCCGTCGACGCTGTAGCCCGGGATCTTCAGGGCCCCGTCGGCGAGCGACTTCGTCTTGTCGTAGAGCTCGTCCAGGTCGACGTCGCTGACCTCGCCCAGGCCCTCGCAGCGCGGGCACATGCCGCCCGTGATCTCGAATGACCGGCGCTCCTTGACCTTCTTGCCGCCCTTCTCGAGGGTGATGGCACCGGCGCCCGACACGGACGGGATGTTGAACGAGAAGGCCTGCGGCGAGCCGACGTGCGGCACGCCGATGCGGCTGAACAGCAGGCGCAGCATCGCGTGCGCGTCCGTCGCGGTGCCCACCGTCGAGCGGGCGTTGGAGCCCATGCGCTCCTGGTCGACGATGATCGCCGGGCTGACGTTCTCGAGCGCGTCGACCTCGGGTCGGCTCAGCTGTCCCATGAACTGCTGCACGAAGGTCGGATACGTCTCGTTGATGAGGCGCTGCGACTCGCTCGCGATGGTGCCGAAGACGAGCGAGGACTTGCCCGAGCCGCTGACGCCGGTGAAGACGGTGAGCCGCCGCTTGGGGATCTCGACCGACACGTTCTTGAGGTTGTTCTCTCGCGCGCCGACCACCCGGATGACCTCGTGCGAGTCAGCGATATGGGATGCCATGCGCACGAGTATGCCGGGCGACCCGGACACCCCGCTTCCTCGATCCTGCTCGATCCCGGGTCGCCACCGGGTTCGGGGCGCGCCGCGACCGTTCGGGGCGCGCGGCGTGCGCCCCGAATGCGCGGCATGCGCCCCGAACCCGGAAAGGACGGGAGACGGATGCCGCGGCTCAGGTGGCCGCGCCCTGGCCCCTCTTCCGGGTTTGGGGCGCGTCGCGACCGTTCGGGGTGCGCCCCAAACCCGGGAGAACGGGCGCCCGGACGCCCGGTCGGCTACGGGATCGGGAAGAGCACCGTCGCCCCTGACGGGACCGCCGACGTGACGATGCGGGTGTCGAAGGTGGCCAGCAGCGCGTCGTTCGAGGCCGCGAGGTGCAGCAGGTAGGTGTCGGTCACCTGCGAGCTGGCCAGCAGCCGCTCGGTGTGGACGGAGCTGTCGAGCAGGCTGACGGTGTCGGGGAGGAACGCATGGTCCTCTCGCGCGGCGAGGCTCGCGAGGCTGGCCAGCACGACCGGCGCCGGCTGGCTGTTGGAGTACTTCGGGTGGCTCACGACCCGGACGACGCCGTTCTGCACCAGCGGGCAGGTGTGCCACGGCGCGCCGCCGCGCGACGCGAACCAGCGGTGCGCGCGCTCGTGGTGCACGTGCAGGGGGTCGATGAGCGCGATCACCGCGTTCACGTCGAGCAGGTGGCGGGTCACGCGGAGTCGTCCCGCAGCTCGTTGACGTCGTCCAGGGTGGCGCGTCCCGCCCCGGGCGGCGTGGGCAGGAGCACGATGCCGTTGCGGGTGCCGCCGTGGCGCTGCCGCTCGGTCAGTGTCGCCCGGGCCAGCTGCGACACGGCCTCGCCGAGCGTGATGCCCCGCGCGTCCGCGAACTGCTTCGCGGCGGCGAGGACGTCGTCGTCGATCGTGAGAGTGGTGCGCATGCATCGATCATCATGCATCACGCATCATGCGTCAACGGGCGGCCCGCCAGCACCCCTCGACGTGGTCGTCGACCATCCCGGCCGATTGCATGAGCGCGTACATCGTGGTCGGCCCCACGAACCGGAACCCGCGCTTGCGCAGCGCCTTGCTGAGCGCGTCGGACGCGGCGGTCGTGGCGGGCACGTCCGCGAAGGTGAGGGGACGGCGGTGGGATGCCGGTGCGAACGACCACATGAACTCGTCGAGCTCCCCCGGCGCGAGGTCGGCGACCAGGCGGGCGTTGGAGATCGTGGCCTCGATCTTGGCGCGGTTGCGGATGATGCCGGCATCCGTCATCAACCGCGCGACGTCACCCTCGCCGAATGCGGCCACGACCTCGGGCTCGAAGCCGGCGAACACCTCGCGGAATCGCGGTCGCTTGCGCAGGATCGTGATCCACGACAGGCCGGCCTGGAACCCCTCGAGGCTCATCTTCTCGAACAGCGCGCGGTCGCCGTGGAGCGCGACGCCCCACTCCTCGTCGTGGTAGCGGGCGTACTCGAGGTCGTCGCCGACCCACGCGCAGCGCGCGCGGCCGTCGGCGCCGAGGCGGACGTCGGTACTCACCGCGCCAGCCTAGGGCCGGCCTGGACTGTCAAGCCCCTCTGGGGAGAACGGTGCCGCACGTAACGTGGCGGCCATGACTGATCTCACCGGAAAGAAGGTCGCGTTCCTCGCGACGAACGGATACGAAGACAGTGAGCTCACCTCCCCCTGGGAGGCCGTCACCTCTGCCGGCGCTACCGCCGTGATGGTGGCACCGGAGGGCGGCGAGATCGAGGGCAAGAACGGACACCGGCAGTCGGTGGACCTCTCGGCGTCGCAGGCGGACGCCGCCGAGTACGACGCGCTCGTGCTTCCCGGCGGCGTCGTGAACGCCGACCACCTGCGGATGGACGTGGACGCCGTCGCGTTCGGCCGGGCGTTCTTCGAGCAGCACAAGCCTGTCGGCGTGATCTGCCATGGCGGCTGGCTGCTCGTCGAGGCCGACGTCGTCGGCGGTCGAACGCTGACGAGCTATCCGAGCCTCAAGACCGACCTGCGCAACGCGGGTGCGACGTGGGTGGACGAGGAGGTCGTGGTCGACCAGGGACTCGTGTCGAGCCGGACGCCCGACGACCTGCCGGCCTTCAACGCCAAGGTCGTCGAAGAGATCGCCGAAGGCACGCACTCGGGCCAGACCGTCTGACCCCCGGCACGGGCCGCCGCTGCACGGGCAGTCGTGCGGCGGCGCCCGCGGGATGGCGTACCCCGGAGGGGATCGCGGGGCCGCGGCATCCGTTCGCCACCCGGTCGTCATCCCGCGATTGCCCGAGCGGGCCGCACGTCGCTTACGGTGGAATGTCGGGCGGCCACCGCTCGCCCCGGCGGGAGGGAACAGCATGAGGATCGTCGCGTCATCGGATTGGCGGGACGCCGTCCCCTTCGAGACCCCGGTCCTCGTCGCAGACGTCGTTCCTGGCGAGCCGACGCGGTGCTTCACGTGCGGGGCGGATTCCGCGCCGCTTGCGCGCACCGAGCTGTGGGCCTTCAAGCACCGCCACCCCAAGAACCACGACGGCTACGTGCGGTTCTACTGCGCCACACACGTCCCGCAGGCGCAGCGCCGGCCGGAGCCGGCCACGACGCCGGCGACCCGCGCACGGGCGTCGCGCCCCGCAGCCGAGCGGCGCCCCGCCAAGCCCGTCATCCCGGAACGGCAGCGGGCGATGTGCCCGAACTGCTTCGTCGAGGTGTCGGCGACGGGCGAGTGCGGCATCTGCGGCTGGTCGGCCGACTGAGGCCCGGGGCTACTTCTTCTTGAGGGACTTCTCCGGCACCGGCGCCTCGCCGGACGCCGCGAGCGCGCGGTAGTACTCCCGCGCTTCGTCCTGGCGCTTGCGCTCGGCCCCCGACGCGATCGGCGCGCGCACATGCTCGGGGGCGAAGCCGAAGGCGTCCACGAGATCCTGAGCGTGCGGACGCAGCCGCGCGGCGAGCCGGTCGATGTAGCGCGAGACGGATGCCGCGCGCTGCGTCGACAGCCTCCCGTTGATGAGGTACCACGCGAGGTGCTTCTCGATCAGGTGCAGGCCGAAGAGATCGCGCAGCCACCGCAGGACGTGCTTCGTGCCCTCGTCGGAGACGCGGTTCACGCCGTCGGTGAACGCCTCCCACTGCAGCAGCTCGGCGTGCGCCCGAGCAGCCTCGATGAGCTCGGCCTGGTGACTGTTGAACAGGGCCGCGGCCTCGGACTGCGGCAGCTTGGACGCGGGGCGCAGGGCCGCGGCCACGTCGGCCACCATCTGCTGCACGCGCCCGGCGAGCAGCTCGTGCTGCTGGTCGGCCCGCAGGCCCAGCTCCACCGAGCGTGCGGTGGAGCCGAAGTCGGCCACCGCCTGACCCAGCTGCCGCAGGCCCGCGCCGTGGAACAGCTTGCCCGCGGTCTGCCCGACGGCGAAGCGGGCGAGGGTCGCGGCATCCGCTCCCTTGAACTGCTTGGCGTAGTCGGCCAGCAGCCGCTTGCCGACCAGCTGGAGCAGGACGTTGTTGTCGCCCTCGAACGTCACGTAGACGTCGAGGTCCTGGTGCAGCCCCACCATGCGGTTCTCGGCGAGGAAGCCCGAGCCGCCGCAGGCCTCGCGGGCCTCCTGGATGGTGTCCAGCGCGTTCCACGTCGACAGGGGCTTGAGCGCCGCGGCCAGCGTCTCGAGGTCCTCGCGCTCCTCGGGGGTGTCGTGGCGGCCCGAGAAGACGCCGTCGAACTTCTTCAGCAGCTCGTCGTGGCTGAAGAACTGCGCGTAGTTCTGGGCGAGCAGGGGCAGCAGGCGCCGCTGGTGCTTGCCGTAGTCCAGCAGCACGACCTCTTCGGTGCCGGTGCCCGAGTCGAACTGCCGGCGCTGGTTCGCGTACGTCAGGGCGATGTACAGGGCGAGCGCGGTGCCGGTCGTCGCGGCGCCGTCCAGCGACACGCGGCCCTGCACGAGCGCGCCGAGCATGGTGAAGAAGCGGCGGCCGGGGCTCGGGATCTCGGACGTGTACGAGCCGTCGGCCGCGACCTGCCCGTAGCGGTCGAGCAGGTTGAAGCGCGGCACCCGGACGTGGTCGAACGCGAGCCGGCCGTTGTCGATGCCGTTCAGGCCGCCCTTGACGCCGTCGTCCTCGCTGACGATGCCGGGAAGCATGTTGCCCTCGTCGTCGCGGATCGGCACGAAGAAGCAGTGCACGCCGTAGTTGACGCCGCCCGTGATGAGCTGCGCGAAAACCGTCGCGGCTCTGCCGTGCAGCGCGGCGTTGCCGAGGTAGTCCTTGTACGCACCGCGGAACGGCGTGTGGATCACGAACTCCTCGACGGCGGGGTCGTAGGTGGCCGTCGTGCCGATGGCGGCGACGTCCGAGCCGTGGCCGGTCTCGGTCATCGCGAACGCGCCCGGCAGCGACATGTCGATGACGCCGGGCAGCCACTCCTCGTGGTGCTTCTCGGTGCCCAGCTGGAAGATCGCGGACCCGAAGAGGCCCCACTGCACGCCCGACTTGATCTGAAGGCTCGGGTCGGCGAGCACGAGCTCCTGGAAGCCGGCGATGTTGGCGCCGTTGTCGTTCAGGCCGCCGAACTTCTCGGGCATCGCGCGGCGCGAGCCGCCGTGCTCGACGAGCAGGTGCAGTTGCGTCAGGACGCGCTCGCGGTGCTCGGCCATCGGCAGGCCGTCGATGCGCCAGAACGCCGGGTCCTTGATCATCTCGCGGGCCTCGCGGCGGGTCTCGCCCCACGTGCCCAGCAGCAGATCGGTGACGGCGGCGACGTCGATGCGGGGCTCGGATGCCTCAGCCGCCGTGTGCGGCGCGGTGGGGGCGCCGCCGGCGGGCGTGCGCTTGCTGGTGGCGGGCTTCTTGGTGCGGACGGCGGCGTCGGCCATGTGCATCACCTCTCGGTGCAATGGACAGGAGCAAGTTCTCTCCGACCGTAGGACTCCCACAAGCGGTCATCAAAGCCGCTGGTGGATGTCTACAATCCAAGGACCGGGCGTCGCGCGCCCGGGTTGTGCGAGACGCACAGGTGCGTGCGTGTCTCGCGCCTCCCCCCTCGGGCCGGGGAGTCCTAGGCTCGTCGGCATGACGCCTCCGCCGACCGCCATCACGACGGCCTTCATCCCGGTGCACGACCCCCGCGCCGGGGCGCTCTGGTACGCCGATGCGTTCGAGCTCGACGTCGTCGAGTCGTCGGACGGGTCGAGCGTCGTGGCCGGCTCGCATGGCCAGGTGACCCTGATGGGGCCGGCGAGCGGCATCCACACCGCGCCCGGCCTGCGCTGGGCGACCTGCAACTTCCGCGTCGACGACCTCGCGGTGGCGCGCGAGCGCCTCGCCCGACTCGGCGCGCACCCGGGCGACGTGCTCGGGGATCCGGCGCGGTGCCTGTTCTTCACGGCGACCGACCCCGACGGCAACACCCTCCTCGTCACCGACCGCTGAGGCAGCCGGGCCTGGTGGGAGCCCGGAGTGTCGGGAGCGGCGGCGACAATGGACCGGATGGCCGACCGCATCGTGACGCTGGAGCCGTGGGGACCCGACGACCTGCCCCTGCTCGAGCGCGCCAACACGCCGGAGATGACCGCGTACCTCGGCGGCCCCGAGACGCCGGCCGAGCTCGAGGAGCGCCACGCACGGTATCTGCGCCTGACCGCGGAGGGCACCGCGGCGATGTACCGCATCGAGGCCGACGGGGTGGCTGTCGGCGGCATCGGGTACTGGCCGGTCGAGCACGACGGCGCGCCGGCGTGGGAGACCGGATGGAACGTGTTCCCCGAATGGCAGGGACAGGGCCTCGCGCGGGCGGCGCTGCGGCTCGTCGTCCGCGAGGTCGCACGGCGCGGTGACCGCGAACTGCTCGTGGCATACCCGGGCGTCGACAATCCCGCCTCGAATGCGCTGTGCCGCTCTGCCGGATTCGAGCATCGCGGCACCGGCACCGGGCCCTGGCGCGGCGGCGAGCTGGCCTTCAACGTGTGGGTGCTCGACATGTCTCCCCTCGACCTCGCCGGCCGTGTGCCCGACGTCGACGAGACGTTCGCGTCGCCCGCTCTGGACGCGGAGCGCTGGTGGCCGTTCTACACGCCGCACTGGTCGTCGCGGGATGCGGCGGCCACGCGGTGGCGCGTCGACACCGGCGGACTCGAGCTGAGGATCGACGCCGACACCGCACCCTGGGCGCCCGACCTCGACGGCGACCTGCGCGTCTCGCATCTGCAGACCGGGCAGTTCTCGGGCCCCCTCGGCACCGGGATCGGGCAGCATCGCTTCCGCCCGGGACTCAGGGTGCGCGAGGAGCAGCCGCAGCACCGGCTGTGGCTCGTGCACCACGGCGTCATCGAGGTGCGGCTCGCCGCGATCCGGCATCCGGACGCGATGGTGGCGTTCTGGCCGATCGGCTTCGAGGAGCGCCCCGACGACTGCGGCGAGATCTGCATCGCCGAGATCTTCGGCAGCGAGATCGACGAAGGTGGAGGCTGGGTCGGCGTCGGCGTCAAGCCCCAGAACGACCCCCGGCTTCGCGAGGACTTCGAGAAGATCCGCGTCGACGGCGACCTCACCGAGTTCCACGACTACGCGGTGGAGTGGACGGGTGACCGGCTGCGCTTCTTCGTCGATGGGCGCTGGGTCAAGACGGCGGCGCAGTCCATCGACTACCCGGTGCAGCTCATGCTCGACGTCTACGAGTTCCCGCGGGCCGACGGCACGCGCGACGCCGCGGCGCTCCCCCACGCGCTGCGCGTGCAGCGGGTGCGGTCCTTCCCGCCGGCCTGAAACCGGCTCGCGCCGCGTGCATCCGCGGGCCTGACACGACCGAAGCGCGTGACTCGCGTCAGAAGAGCCCGACGATCCGGCCGTCGTCGTCGACGTCGATGCTGTTCGCCGCCGGCACGGCGGGCAGGCCGGGCATGGTCATGATGTCGCCGCACACCATGACGACGAACCGGGCGCCGGCCGCGAGGCGCACCTCGCGGATGTCGACGGCGTGGCCGGTCGGGGCCCCGCGCAGCTTCGGGTCGGTCGAGAAGGAGTACTGCGTCTTGGCGACGCACACCGGGTAGCCCCCGTACCCCTCGTCCTGCAGGCGCTTGATCTGGGCGCGCACCGCCGTCGATGCGGTGACCTCGGACGCCCCGTAGATCCGCGTCGCGATCGCCGTCATCTTCTGCCACAGCGTCGCGTGGTCGGGATACGTGAAGTGCAGAGCGGATGCCTCGGCGCGAGGCTCCTCGCAGATCCGCACGACCTCGCGGGCGAGGTCCTCGGCCCCGGCGCCGCCCTCGGCGAAGTGCCTCGCGACGACCGCCTTCGCCCCGACCGCCTCGGCGGCGGCGATGAGCGCCGCGATCTCGGCATCCGTGTCCTCCGCGCGATGGTTGATCGCGACGACCGCGGGGATGCCCCACGTCTCGCGCACCGTCTCGAGGTGCCGGACGAGGTTGGCCGTGCCGCGCCGGAGCGCCGCCACGTTCTCGTGCGGCAGGTCCGCGACCTCGACGCCGCCGTGGTACTTCATCGCGCGCACCGTCGCGACGATGACGGCGACGTCCGGCCGGAGGCCCGTGGTGCGGCAGAGGATGTCGACGAACTTCTCGGCGCCGAGATCCGCGCCGAAGCCGGCCTCGGTGACGACGTAGTCCGCCAGTCGCAGCGCCGAATCCGTCGCGAGGTACGAGTTGCAGCCGTGCGCGATGTTGGCGAACGGTCCGCCGTGCACGAAGGCGGGCGTGTGCTCGAGCGTCTGCACCAGGTTGGGCGCGAGCGCGTCGCGCAGCACCGCGGCCATGGCGCCGTGCGCCTGCAGGTCGCGCGCGCGGATCGCACGGCGGTCGCGCGTGTAGGCGACGACGATCTCACCGAGCCGTTCCTTGAGGTCGGCGAGGTCGGTGGCCAGGCAGAAGATCGCCATCACCTCGCTGGCCACGACGATGTCGAACCCCGCCTCGCGCGGGTAGCCGTTGGAGGGTCCGCCGAGCCCCACGACGGTGTCGCGCAGGGCGCGGTCGTTCACGTCGAGCACGCGGCGCCAGGTCACGCGGCGCACGTCGATGCCGAGCTCGTTGCCGTGGTGCACGTGGTTGTCGATGAGCGCGGCGAGAAGATTCGTGGCGATGGCGATGGCCGAGAAGTCGCCCGTGAAGTGGAGGTTGATGTCTTCCATCGGCACGACCTGGGCGTAGCCGCCGCCGGCGGCGCCGCCTTTCATGCCGAACACCGGGCCGAGGGCAGGCTCGCGCAGGCAGATCATGGCGCGCTCGCCGATCCGGGTGAGCGCGTCGCCCAGGCCCACGGTCGTGGTCGTCTTGCCCTCGCCGGCCGGCGTCGGCGACACGGCGGTCATCAGGACGAGGCGGCCGCGGGGCTTGTCGCGCAGCGTGCGCAGGTGCCGCAGCGACACCTTGGCCTTGTACCGGCCGTACGGCTCGAGCTCGTCGTCGGGGATGCCGAGGCCCTCGGCGATCCGGCCGATCGGCCAGAGGTCGGCCTGCTGTGCGATCTCGATGTTGCTCGTGGCCACGTCGCTCCCCGTCGGCGGGCGCCGTCGCCCGCTCCTGCGCGTCAGGCTACCGCGGGGCGCCCCCCGCGCCGAGAAACCGCGATGTCGCCGAGTAACCCCGGGCTGCCGCGGGCCCCCACCTCCTCGCCGAGATACCGCGATGTCGGCGAGAAACCCCGCTGTCGGCGCCGACAACGTGGCTGTTCGACGACATCGCGGTTCGTCGACGGAAACGGGAGGGGCAGGAGGGAGCAGGAGGGATACGGGGCTGAGGGGCTGGGGGGTGGGGCCGGCGGGGGACGAGGCCTACGGTGGGGGCATGCCCGATCGAGTCGTGCGCAGGGCCGCCGTCGACGACGCCGATCTCGTCGCCGAGCTGCTCCACGCCTTCAACACCGAGTTCGACACCCCGTCCCCGGGCGCGCCCGCGCTGGCCGAGCGGCTGCGTGAGCTGCTGGCCGAGCCGCACACGTTCGCGCTGCTCGGCGGCGACCCCGCGGTCGGCGTCGCGCTCGTGACGCTGCGTTCCAACGTCTGGTACCCCGGACCGGTCGCGCTGCTCGACGAGATGTACGTCGCGCCGCATGCGCGCGGGGCCGGCATCGGCGGCGCGATCGTCGACCGTCTCGTGGCGGAGTGCCGCCGGGCCGGGGTGTCGGCGATCGAGATCAACGTCGACGAGGGCGACGTCGACGCGCAGCGCTTCTACGAGCGCCACGGCTTCTTCGGAGGGGACCCCGACACCGGTGAACGGGCCTTCTACTTCTCGCAGGAGCTCTGACCCGCACGGCCCACCGCAGCGCCCGGTGCGGGGTGCGCCGCGCGGACCCCGGCGATGGAGACGGATGCCGCCCGCCAACGCCGCGGTCGCACCGGCCTAGCCCGCCAGGAGCTCCGGCGCCGCGGCCGCGACCGCCTCGGCGTCGTCACCGGTCGCCAGGAGGCGGTCGGGTCCGACGACGACCCGCACCTCGACGGAGCGGGCGTCGGTCTGGACGGGGGACGGATGCCGCCACCCGATGCGCTGGGACGAGCGTCGGCCGCCGCCCTACGCGGCCTCGCGGATGACGCCGAGCACGGCCTCGCCGTACGCCTCGCGCTTCTTCGCGCCGATGCCCGCGACCCCGTCGAGGTCGGCGAGCGATCCGGGCCGCCGCTCTGCGAGAGCCCGCAGCGTCGCATCGCCGAACACGATGTACGCCGGCACGCCGAGGTCCTTCGCGACACCGGCCCGCCAGGCGCGCAGCGCCTCGAACACGCCGACATCGGCCGGGTTGAGGCTGTCGGGCGCGTTGGTCTTGCGCACCCGGGCGACGCCGCCGGAGCGTCCCATCACATCGCGACGCAGCGGCACCGGGGTCTCGCCGCGCAGGACGCCGGCGGCAGGCTCACCGAGGGCGAGGGTGCCGTATTCGCCGCGGGCGACCAGGATGCCGCGCGCCAGCAGCTGACGGACCACGCTGCGCCAGTCCTGCTCGCTGAGGTCGGCGCCCAGCCCGTAGGTCGACAGGGCGTCGTGCCCCTGCTGGCGGATGCGGTCGTTCTGGGCGCCTCGGAGGATGTCGATGAGATGTCCCGCGCCGAAGGCCTGACCGCGCTCGCGCTGCAGGCGCACGATCGTCGAGAGCAGCTTCTGCGCGGGGACGAGACCGTCCCACGTCTCGGGAGCCTCGAGGCAGGTGTCGCAGTTGCCGCACGGTTGGGAGGGCTCGCCGAAGTACGCGAGCAGGTTCTGGCGGCGGCATCCGACGGTCTCGCACAGGCCGAGCATCGCGTCGAGGTGCTGGCCCAGCCGGGTCTTGAACGCCCGATCGCCGGGCGACTGGTCGATCATGCGGCGCTGCTGCACGACGTCGCCGAGCCCGTAGGCCATCCAGGCGACGGATGCCTCGCCGTCACGGCCGGCCCGACCCGTCTCCTGGTAGTAGCCCTCGACCGACTTCGGCAGGTCGATGTGGGCGACGAAGCGGACGTCGGGCTTGTCGATGCCCATGCCGAACGCGATGGTGGCGACCATGACCACGCCGTCCTCGCGCAGGAACCGCGACTGGTTCGCGCTGCGCGTCTCGGCCGGCAGGCCCGCGTGGTACGGCAGCGCGTCGACGCCCTGCGCGGAGAGGAACTCGGCCGTCTGCTCCACCGACTTGCGGCTGAGCGCGTAGACGATGCCGGCGGCACCGGCGCCCTGGGAGCGGATGAAGGCGACGAGCTGACGGCGCGGGTCGGACTTCGCCTCGATGCGGTACTGGATGTTCGGGCGGTCGAAGCTCGCCACGAAGTGGCGCGCGCGGGGCAGCTGCAGCCGCTCGGTCATCTCGCGATGCGTGGCGGGGGTCGCCGTCGCGGTCAGCGCGAGACGCGGGACGCCGGGGAACCGCTCGGCGAGCGCGCCCAGCGCGAGGTAGTCGGGCCGGAAGTCGTGGCCCCACTGCGACACGCAGTGGGCCTCGTCGATCGCGATCACGCTCAGCCGGCCCCGGGCGAGGAAGCGCAGCGTCGTCTCGGTGTTGAGCCGCTCCGGGGCGACGTACAGCAGGTCGAGCTCGCCCGCGAGGAAGGCGCGTTCGATCGCCGCCCGCTCCGCGGGCGCCTGGGTCGAGTTGAGGTAGGCCGCCCGGACGCCGTTGGCGACGAGGGCGTCGACCTGGTCGTGCATGAGCGCGATGAGCGGGCTGACGACGAGGCCGGTGCCGGGGCGCACGAGCGCGGGCACCTGGTAGCAGACGCTCTTGCCGCCGCCCGTGGGCATCAGCACGACGGCGTCCCCGCCGGCGATCACGTGGTCGACGATGGCGTCCTGCTCGCCGCGGAAGGCGTCGTAGCCGTACACCTCGCGCAGCACGGCGCGCGCGTCGGTGCCGGTGAAGTCCCGGCGGGGCCCCGCGCCGGCGAAGGGATCGATCGGCGCCGACCCGGCCGCGAGGGGGTCGGACGGAGGCATCCACCCGTCCTCCGGGGGCGCCCAGGAGTCGTCCGGCGGAGGCGCGACCTCGTCGGCCTCCCACGCGAGATCGGCGTACGGGTCGCCCTGCGGGATCGTCATCGCTTCCAGGGTAACCGCGGCCCCCGACGCGGGACCGCCCGCCCGCGGATGCGGCGGGAACCGGTGCCGGCCGTCGCACCCGGCGTGACCTGTGGAGGAAGCCGCGTCAGCACCACTTCGCGGCGATGGCCGTGACCACCGCGAGATTGCGGTTGGTCGCGACCCCCAGCAGCTTCGCCGCGTTCAGCGGGTCGACGGACCCCGCCTGGTATCCCGGCCCCAGCAGGGCGTGCGCGACCCGCCCGCGCACGACCATCTCGCCCTCGGCCGACGCGAGCGCCTCGATCCGCGCCGCCACGTCCGCCGACGGCTCGTCCTTCAACAGGTAGACGTAGTGCCGCTCCAGCCCGGGACGCTCGGCGCTCAGCGCCGTGGCGTCCCGCGCGATCTCGGCGAGCTCCGCCGTCGTGAACACGATCGCGGGGACCTCGAAGCCGCGGTCGGCCGCGAACGCCCGCTCGAGGACCGCCTCGATCTTCGCGCGCGAGCGCATCGGCGTCGTGAAGCGCACGTTGCCGGTGTTGATGTGGGTCTCGACATCGGTGAATCCGACGCCCTCGACGACGCGGCGGATGTCGTCCTTGGGGAACTTCCGGTTCGCGCCGAGGTTGATCGCCCGCAGGAAGGCCACGTAGGTGGGCATGACGTCATCATTCCGGATGCCGGCGACACCCGGCATCCGTTATCGTCGTCGTCATGCAATGCCGGTGAGCCGCTTCCGTCACCCTGCCGCCCGCTGCGATCCGCGCGGGCGCATGATCCGGATGCCGCGACACGGCGTCCACGAAAGGCATCGCATGTTCCCCTCCTCCTCCCTGCCGCTGCGCGGCAGGACCGCCCTCGTCACCGGCGTCTCACGCCGGCGCGGCATCGGGTTCGCCGTCGCGTCGCAGCTCGCGCGCCTCGGCGCCGACGTCTTCATCCACCACTTCCGCCCGCACGACACCGTCCTGCCGTGGGGCGGCGACGACCTGGACGCGGTGCGCGACGCGCTGCGTGCCGAGCTCACCCCCGGCGCCCTGCTCGGCGACCTCGGCGCGGACCTGCGGGACGCGGCATCCGTTCCCCGTGTCATCGAGGCGGCCCGCGCACTGACCGGCCGGCTCGACATCCTCGTGTGCAACCACGCGCAGTCCGGCGACGACGGGTCGATCCTCGACATGACCGCGGACCGGCTCGACGGGTTCTGGCAGGCCAACGCGCGCTCGACGATCCTGCTGACCCGCGAGTTCGCCGCCCTCCACGCCGGCGACGGACCGGGTGCGCGACCCGGCGAGCGCATCGAGCGGCGCGGACCGTTCGCCGAGCCCACCGGCCGGGTGTTCTGGATGACCTCCGGCCAGATCCACGGCCCGATGCGCGGCGAGGTCGCCTACGCCGCGAGCAAGGCGGTGCTGGCGGGCATCACCAAGACGGTGGCGGCGGAGCTGCTCGAGCTCGGCATCATCCTCAACACGATCGACCCCGGCCCCGTCAACACCGGCTACCTCGACCCGGAGACGACCGACCGGCCGCTCGACGAGATCGAGGCCTGGATGCGCTCGACGCCCTTCGGCCGCTACGGCGAGCCGGCCGACCCGGCGCGCCTGATCGGCTGGCTCGCGAGCCCCGACGGCGCGTGGGTCGTGGGGCAGGTGCTCTCCACGGACGGCGGGCTCGGGCTCGGCTGACGACGGGCTCGTCGACGACGCCTCGGCGCGTCGGCTACAGCCGCACGACCTCGGTGATGCGTACGACGGCCGTCCCCGCCTCCTCCGAGGCGGGCAGGTCCACCACACCGCGGATGCGCCAGTCGTGGTCGCCGGCCGGGTCGTCGACGGTCTGCTCGACGCGCCAGAGACCGGATGCCGCGGCATCCGTCTCATCCACCGTCACCAGGCGCGGCGACCGGGCGGCGCCGCCCGTCAGGATCTCGTCGTGCTCGTCGAAGTACGCGTCGAGCGCGGCCGGCCAGTCGACGTCGGGATCGAGCTCGACGAGTTCGTCGTCGCGCTGCAGCGCGGCCAGCTGCACGCGCCGGAACAGCTCGTTGCGCACCAGCACGAGGAAGGCGCGGCGGTTGGTGAGCACCGACGGCGGCGCGGGCGGGACGACCGGCGCGGCGGGGTCGTCGACGGGATTGACCAGCGCCTCCCACTCGTCCACGAGGCTGGAGTCGACCTGCCGCACCACCTCGCCGAGCCACGCGACGAGGTCGTGCAGATCCTCGGTCTGCGCCTCGGCGGGCACCGTCTGCCGGATGGCGCGATAGGCGTCCGAGAGGTAGCGCAGGACGAGGCCCTCGCTGCGGGCCAGCTGGTACTGGGAGATGAGCTCGGAGAACGACAGCGCGCGCTCGAACATGTCGCGCACGACGGACTTCGGCGACAGCGCGAAGTCGCGCACCCACGGCTGGCTCGTCGCGAACACCTCGTACGCCTGGGTCAGCAGCTCCTCGAGCGGCTTGGGGTACGTGACCTCCTCGAGCAGCGCCATGCGCTCGTCGTACTCGATCCCGTCCTGCTTCATCGCGGCCACCGCCTCGCCGCGCGCCTTGAACTCCTGCTGCGCGAGGATCGGCCTCGGGTCGTCGAGCGTCGCCTCGATGACGCTGACCACGTCCAGCGCGTAGTGCCCCGTCCCGGCGGCACCGGCGGTGTCCTCCGGGTCGAGGAGCTCGATCGCGGCGAGCGCGAACGGCGACAGCGGCTGGTTGAGTGCGAAGTTCGGCTGCAGATCGACGGTGAGACGGATGCCGGGCGCCGCGGCATCCGCTCCGCTGCGGTCGACCTGGACGACGCCGGCGGTGACGAGCGTGCGGAAGATCGCGATCGCCCGCCGGGCGAGCTCGTAGCGCCGGGCACGGGGCTCGTGGTTGTCGAACACGAGCGAGCGGACGTGCTCGAACACGTCGCCGCCGCGCGCGATCACGTTGATGAGCATCGCCGCGGTGAGCTGGAGGTGCGGCACGAGGGGCTCGGGTTCGGCGTCGACGAGCCGCTCGAACGAGCCGATGCCCCAGTTCACGACGCCGGTCGGCGCTTTCTTCCGCACGATCTTCTTGCGCTTCGCGGGGTCGTCGCCCGCCTTGCGCAGCGCCGCCTCGTTCTCGATCTCCCATTCGGGCGCCATCACGACGACGGTTCCGGACGTGTCGAATCCGGCGCGGCCGGCGCGACCGGCGACCTGGTGGAACTCGCGCGCCGTGAGCTGCCGCATGCGGGTGCCGTCGAACTTCGACAGCGCCGTGATGAGCACGGTGCGGATCGGCACGTTGATCCCGACGCCCAGGGTGTCGGTGCCGCAGATGACCCGGAGGAGGCCGCGCTGCGCGAGGGTCTCGACGAGGCGGCGGTAGCGCGGCAGCATGCCGGCGTGGTGCACGCCGATGCCCGCGCGGACGTAGCGCGAGAGGGTGCGCCCGAAGGCGGTCGTGAACCGGAAGCCGCCGATGGCCTCGGCGATGGCGTCGCGCTGCTCGCGGCTCACGATCTTGATGGACGACAGCGCCTGCGCGCGCTCCATCGCGGCGGCCTGCGAGAAGTGCACGACGTACACCGGGGACTCGCCGGTCTGCAGCAGCTCCTCGACGGTCTCGTGGATGGGCGTGCGGGCATACGAGAAGTGCAGCGGCACGGGGCGCTCCACGCCGGTGATGCGCGACACCGTGCGGCCGGTGCGGCGCTCGAGGTCCTCGGCGATCGCCGTGACGTCGCCGAGCGTGGCCGACATGAGCACGAACTGCGCCCTCGGCAGCAGGAGCAGGGGCACCTGCCACGCCCAGCCGCGCTCGGGGTCGCCGTAGTAGTGGAACTCGTCCATCACGACCTGGTCGACGGCGGCGTCGGCACCCTGCCGCAGCGCGAGGTTCGCGAGGATCTCCGCGGTGCAGCACACGATGGGAGCGTCGGGATTCACCGACGAGTCGCCGGTGACCATGCCGACGTTCGCCGCGCCGAAGATGTCGACGAGCGCGAAGAACTTCTCGCTCACCAGCGCCTTGATCGGGGCGGTGTAGTAGGTGCGACCGCCGCGGGCGACGCACCCGGCGTGCGCGGCGACGGCGACCAGCGACTTGCCGGTCCCGGTCGGCGTCGACAGGATCACGTGCGAGCCCGACACGATCTCGATGACGGCCTCGTCCTGCGCGGGGTACAGCGCGAAGCCCCGATCGCCCGCCCACTCCACGAACGCGTCGTACAGGGCGTCGGCGTCCGGGCCGTCGGGGGATCCGGATGCCTCGGCCGCGGCCGCGATCGTCTCGAGTAGCGTCACCCGATCGAGTCTGCCCGACGTTGCCGCCGGCGCGGGCCGCTGCCCGTCCCGACGGCAGGGGCGGGACGGATGCCGCGGGCCGCGGCATCCGTCACCGTCATCAGCCCGCGAGCACGGCCTGGATCACCTGGGTGTACGCGGTGTACCCCGCGTAGGTCGGGTGGAGGAAGCCGGCCGGATCGTTCACCGGGTCCAGCCCGAACCAGGGATCGCTCGGCACGCCGGGCACCAGCTGCACCCCGTGCCCGAGGAACGCCTCCACGACATCGGCGTAGACGACGTTCGCACCGTTCGCGGCGGCCAGCGCCACCGCTGCCTGGATCACGGCGTTGAGGGCGTCCGTGGCTGTGTTGACGGCCTGGGCGAGGGCGGCCAGCGCCAAGCACTGCTCCACCGGTGCGACCAGCGCGCACGCCTGCACATCGACCGGCTCGAGCAGGTGCGGGTAACCGGTGACGACGATGGTGGCGTTGGGCGCGCGCTGCGCGATCTCGCCGATCAGCATCGCGAGCGGTTGAACGAGGCCGGGCGCGTCGTCGATGACGGTCTGAACCGCCATCAGGCACGCATTGAGGTCGCCGCCGGCGGGAACCGCCGCACACTGCGCGTACACCGCATCGAGACCGAGATCGTTCGCGCCCACGGTGAGCGTGACGAGGGTGGTGCCGCGGTTCACCTGCGACAGCTGGGCCCAGGTCTCTTCGATCGTGGCGCCGGAGCAGCCCGGGTTGCGGAGCAGATTGATCCTCGGCACATCGTCGAGCTGGGCGGCGTAGCCCCCGTCGGTGCGAACGCACGAGTCCAGGGGGACTCCTCCGCCCTGGCCCGCCGCGATGGAGTCGCCGAGAGCCACGTACTTCGCGACCTGCTGCGGCGGCGCGGCCGTCGCGCTTGCCGCTCCCGCTCCGATCAGGCCGATTCCGAGTGCCATCGCCGCGACCGCGGCGAGAATGCGTCGTTTCATGATTCCCCTTCGAATCCCCAGCGTTCGGATCGATTCCCCCGTGAATCGGCTGCTGCCTCGTCGCCGTCTTCTCGCCCGAGGGACGCCGCAGTTGATGCCGACGATAGACCCGCGGCATCCGTCCCGCCAGAGGCCCCCGCGCGCGCTGGCGGAATCACGCGCACGACACGTACGTTGAAGGGAACGACGGAAGGAATCCGAGTGACCGACACCGAACAGATCACCGTGACCCGCAACGACGAGGAGCACCGCTACGAGGTGCACGTCGGAGACGTCCTCGCCGGCTTCACGACGTTCCGCATCGACTCCCGCGGGCGCCTGCTCTTCCCGCACACCGAGGTCGACCCGGCGTTCCGCGGACGCGGACTCGCGCAGGCGGTCGTGTCGGAGGCGATGACGGATGCCGCGCGCCGCGGCGAGACCGTCGTGCCGCACTGCCCTGTCGTGGCCAAGCACCTGCGCGAGAACGAGGTCCCCGGGCTCACGATCGAGTGGCCCGGCCAGCCGCACCCCGAGTGAGCGGACCAGGGCGATGACCCGCCTCGACGCCTCGTCGACCGCCGGCGGCCTCCGTCCGGACGCGATGGAGGTGGCATCCGCCGTCGAATGCTCCGGCCCGCGCACGCTGCTCCTCGAATCGAGGGAGGTCCCGCTGGGGGGCGTCCGCGCCATGTCGGTGCATCGCTCGCTGCCGCAGCGCGACCTGCCGCTGGTCGGCGCCTGGTGCTTCCTCGACCGGTTCGGTCCGCAGGACGCCCGCATGCGCGTGGAGCCGCATCCGCACATCGGGCTGCAGACGGTGACGTGGCCGTACCTCGGCGACGTGCGCCACCGCGACTCGGTGGGCAGCGACGTCGTCGTCCGCCGCGGTGCGCTCAACCTCATGACCAGCGGCGCGGGCATCTCCCACTCCGAGTACTCCGTCGGCGACGGCCCCACCCCGCTCGACGCGCTGCAGCTGTGGATCGCACTGCCGGAGTCCCGCCGCCACGGCGCGCCGGCGTTCGAGCAGCACGACGTGCTGCCCGACGTCGAGCTTCCGGCGCTCCTCGGCTCCCCGGGCGCGGCGACCGTCGTGCTCGGCGAGCTCGCCGGGGTCGCGTCGCCGGCCACCGTGTACACGCCGATCGTCGGGGCGGAGCTGCGCATCCCGCCCGGCGCGACGGTCCGCGTTCCCCTGCAGGCGGCGTGGGAGCACGCGCTCATCGCCGTGGCGGGCGAGGCCGAGGTGGCGTCCGCCGTCGGCGACGGGACCGGCACCGCCGTCGTCCTGGACACCGAGCACCTGCTGTACCTCGGAACCCAGCGCGACGACGTCGTGCTGTCGAGCGCGGCCGGCGCGACGCTCTTCCTGCTCGGCGGCGAGCCGTTCGAGGACGACGTCGTGATGTGGTGGAACTTCGTCGGCCGCTCCCACGAGGAGATCGTCGAGGCGCGCGAGGCGTGGGAGGCCGGCTCGGAGCGGTTCGGCCGGGTCGTCGACCACGGCGACGAGCGCATCCCCGCCCCGCCGCTGCCCGCCGTGAGGCTCACGCGGCGTCGGCGACGGCTCTAGCCCCTTCGGCCTCGGCATCGCCTGCCGTGCACAGCGTCGGAGGTTTTCGCCGACACGCCGGGGCGAGGCATCCGTCGCCCGGCGCGCCGCCCGAAGCCTCCGATTCGGTGCACGCGTCGCGGCGACCCCGCCCCGGCACGCGAAGAGGCGCCCGGGCCGCAGCCCGGACGCCTCTTCGGTGTGGAACGGTTACGGCACGTCGACCGAGACGACCGTGCGCACCTGCGAGTCGCCGTAGCGCACGACACCCAGGTAGCTTCCGCTCTCGAGGCCCGACCACGACAGCTGGAACTGCGTCGGCGTGGCCTCGGTCGCCGGCAGCGGGTTCGGGGTCGCGGTGAGCGATCCGAGTCCGTCCGGCGTGACGAGAGCCGAGGTGGCCTGCCAGGTGAACGGGTCCGTGTACGAGTACACGTGCGCCTCGATGAGGTAGTAGCCCGCGGTCGGCGCCACGATCTGGACGGCCTCGTCGGCCGAGGCCGACGCGGACTGCCAGTTCTCGTAGTAGCGCAGATCGGTGGGGCCCACCACACGGTAGACCGTGAGGTCGAGGTCGGATCCGGTGTCGTCGGACGAGTCGAGCGCGAAGCGCGCCAGCTCGGTCCCGGCGGCCACCTGGACCAGCTCGTAGGTGTACCCGTCGTCCTCGGCACCGGTGGCCTCGGTGCCGTCGATCAGCACGTCCTCGCGAGCGAGGCCGGCCAGGTTCAGCGGGAGGTCGCCCGTGATGCCCGGCGTGATCTCGATGTCGACGCTGCCGTCGGCACCCTCGCCCTCGACCTGCGCGGGAGCGGCGGCCGTCACCGGGAACACCGCGATCGGCGATCGCACCTCGGTCTCGCCCGACGTCCAGGTGAGGAAGCCGGTGGCCCACTGCTCGACCGGGGCGTCGCCCTTCGCGAAGGAGACCGTGAACGACTGCGTCTCGCCCGCCGCGCCGAAGGTCAGCGTGCTCGGCTCGACGGTCACGTTCATCCCGGGGACGGATGCCTCGGCGGTGAACGTGCCGGCCTGCGTCGCGGTGACCGTGCGGGTCACCGTCTGCGGGCCGGGCAGGGTGCCGATGCCGAACGACGCGAGGTTCAGGTCGCTGGGATCGGTGGGCTCGATCTCGCCGAAGAGGTCCTCGCCGAGCGCGCCCTCAAGGTACCCCGCCCAGTCCGCGGGACCGTTGAGGTACAGCAGCCCGGGCTCGAAGTACTTCGTCGGGTCGACGTGGCCGGCACCCTGCGCGAACGGGTCGGTGCTGTCGGTGCCGTCGGCCTTGACCGTGTTGTACGCGGTCGTCATGAGCGCGGACTTGATCTCGGCCGGCGTGGCCGTGGGGCGCTCACCGAGGTACAGCGCGCCGAGGCCGGCGACGTGCGGCGACGACATCGACGTGCCCGACTTGAAGCCGAACGTCGGCGCCTCGGTCGGACCGTTGTGGGTGGCGGCGACGATCGCGACACCCGGAGCCGAGACGTCGGGCTTGATGACGTCGGCGCCGTCGGCGAGCATCGGACCGCGGCTCGAGAAGCCCGCGACCTGCGGGGTCGGGGTCTCCTTGCCGGTGATGTTGTCACCCACGAGGGTCGCCGTGGCGTCCGCGGTGCTGCGCACGTAGTTCAGCAGCGCCGTGCGGTGCTGCGCGTCGATGTGCACGGTGGGGACCGAGTGGAAGTCGTTGTCGAGCGAGCCCGGGGTCACGTTCACGAGGATCATGCCCGTGCCGCCGGCAGCGGCGACCTCCTGCGACTTCTCGACGCGAGCGTTCGTGCCGCGGTCGCAGACCACGATCTTGCCGGCGACCTTGGCCGGGTCGAGCGTGCCGAGGAAGCACAGAGCCGCCTCGTTGGGAGCGGCGCCCGCCTTGGCGACGTCGCCCGAGTACACGACCGGACCGGTCAGGCTCTCGCCGAACGGCACGGTCACCGAGGCGCCGGCGGCCTGGAAGCCGTTCGGCAGCGTGACGGTGCCCTCGTACGTCGGGATGGTGGATGCCGCGACCGTGGTGTACCACGGCGACGCGTGGTCGGCCGTGGCGGCACCGGGGCCGCTGTTGCCCGCGCTCACCGCGACGAACACGCCGGCGGCCGCCGCGTTGAAGAACGAGATGTCCTCCGGCTGGAGCACGGTGGTGGCCGAGCCGCCGCCGATCGAGTAGTTGATCACGTCCACGCCGTCGGCGACTGCGGTGTCGATCGCGGCGAGCAGGTCGCTCAGCGCGCAGATGTCGTCGCTGGTGACGAGGTCGTCCGGACCCACGTAGCAGGCCTTGTACGACGCGACCTTCGCGGCCGGGGCGACACCCGAGACGTCGCCGAAGCCGACGCCCTCGACCGACGCCTCGACACCGAAGTTGCCGGCCGCCGTGCTCGCGGTGTGCGAGCCGTGGCCGTCACCGTCGCGCGGGGACAGGTAGTCGTAGCTGAAGTCGAAGCCCGTCGCCGCGGCGCCGTCGGCGAAGAACTGCGCGCCGATGAGCTTGGTGCTGTAGAGGTCCTTCGTCCAGCCCTGGTCGGACGCGTCCACGCGCCGGGCGCGGTACTCGTTGCCGTCGGACTTCTTGAAGACGACGTTGTCGCCGTTTATGTACGGCTTGCCCGTTCCGGGCTTGCCGATGAGCTTGTCGCCGGCGAACGACGGGTTCTCCGGGGCGATGCCGGTGTCGACCACGCCGACGACGACGCCCTTGCCGGCCTCGGCGACGCCGCCGACGGCATCCCACACTCCGCCGGTGCCGGCGTCACCCGAGCCGAGTCCGAGGAACTCGGTGGACGGGACGGCGTCGGGGTGGCGGATCTCGTCGGGGTACACCCCGAGCACGTTCTTGTCGCTCTGCAGCTTCGCGACCTGAGCGCCGTCGAGGTCGGCGGTGAACCCGTTCAGGGTCACCTGGTACGTCGTGGCGGGCGTGACGCCCGCCTCGGCGGCGACCTCCTGCTGCTCCTTCTTGAGGTGCGCGATGTACTTCTGCGAGTTCGCGGAGTGCGCGTCCAGCTGCCTCCCGGTCTCGGGCTTCGTGCGCTGGATGCCGGCCTGGCCGCCGTCGTACGTCGCCAGCGGTGCGTCCTTCAGCATGACGATGTAGCGGCCGGAGGGCGCATCGATCGGAACGGGGGTTCTCACCTCCTCCGGCGCCGCGCCGAAGCTGGCTGTGGCAGTGCCCGTGAACAGTGCGGCGAGTGTGACGACCGCGGCTGCTCTGACGGAGGATCGACCCATCGTGGCCTCCATATTGGTTTTCGTGGGGAGTCGCTGCGCCACTTCGTCGGGGCGCAGCGACCTCAAACCTAACTCTCGGTTGATTCTCGGTTAATGAGAGCTCTGTGAGAATCGAGAGGCCTCCCGCCGATAGGCTGGGCAGGTGGCTGAGCCGATTCGACTTTCGACGAGCGTTCTGCTCACGTGCGCGGCCATCGGCGTTGCGACGGGTGTTCTGCAGGCCGGCGCCGGGGCCATCAGCGGGTTCGTCTCGGCGGGCGCGCCGATCCTGTACGGGCTCGTGCTCGGGGTGCACGTCCTTCCGGGTGTGGTGGCCCAGGAGCTGCTCCGGCGTCCGTGGGTCGCGCTGATCACGCACCTCATCGCGGCGCTCGTCGCCAGCGCCGTCGTTCCGCTGTGGATCGGCCGGTACATCGGCACTGCCCTGCTCGTCGGCGCGCTGCAGGAGCTGGTCGCCGCCACGTCGCGCTACAAGCGCTGGGAGCCCTGGCGGTTCTTCCTCTCGGCGGTGATCGTGGGCGCCGTGATCGCTGTGGCGATCTGGTTCGCCGCGGACGTGTCGCGGTTCCCGCTCTGGGGTCAGATCGTCTACGTCGCGCTCTTCATCGTCGGTCCGGTGGCATGGACCGCCGTGGGGCTCGGGATCGGCGCGGCGCTGCGCCGCGCCGGCGTGGCGCGCCGAAGCCGCGCCTGACGTCGTCCGCGCGCGAGCTCGTTTCGCCGCCACCCAGGACGCAGGTAGGTTAGGGAAGGCTAAGTTTCCACCACGATCGGATGCCCGTGTCCACTGCCGCGCCGCTGCTGCGGGTGCGCGAGCTCGGCGTCACCCACGACGGCGAGACCGCCCCGGCGCCGGCATCCGTGTCGTTCGACGTCTCACCGGGTGAGGTCGTGCTGCTCCTCGGGCCCAGCGGGTCGGGCAAGTCGACGCTCACGCTCGCGCTGAACGGGCTCATCCCCCACACGGTGCCCGCCGAGGTCACGGGATCCGTCGAGGTCGGCGGCCTCGACACCCGGCACACCGCGGTCGCCGAGCTCAGCACCCGCGTCGGCATGGTCTTCCAGGATCCGGACGCGCAGCTGGTCACCGGAACGGTTCTCGACGAGGTCGCGTTCGGTCCGGAGAACCTGCGGATGCCGGTGCCCGACGTCCTCGCCCGCGCCGAGGCCGCCCTGCGCCGCGTGGGGCTGTGGGAGCGCCGCTCCGAGAACCCCGACCGGCTGTCGGGCGGCGGACGTCAGCGGCTGGCGATCGCCTGCGCCCTCGCGATGGGCTCGCCGCTGCTCGTGCTGGACGAGCCGACCGCGAACCTCGACCCCGCCGGGATCGAAGAGGTCTACGCCGCCCTGGCCGAGCTCGTGGCCGCCGGGGATCGGGCCATCCTGCTCGTCGAGCACAACCTCGATGCCGCGGTCGGATTCGTCGACCGGGTGGTCGTGCTCGATCACGACGGGCGGCTCTTCGCCGACGGCACCGTCGACGAGGTCCTCCGCGGCCGCGCCGAGGAGCTGCAGCGGATGGGTGTCTGGCTGCCCGTGTCCACGATCGCCGCGCTGCGTCTCCGCCGCGCCGGCTTCGCGCTCGAGCCGCTTCCGCTCACCCCCGACGAGCTGCGCGCCGCCCTCGACGCCGAGCCCGCGCCCGTCCCCGCGGCATCCGGGTCTCCCCCCGCACCGGCCCCCGCGGCATCCGGAATTCGGACAATCGCGCAGATTCCGGATGCCACGCCCGCCGCAGTCCGGAAAACCGCTGATTCTCCGGTTTCCGGACCGGCCGCAGGCAAGCCACCCGGCCCGCTCATCCGCGTGCGCGGCCTGACGCTGCGCCGCGGCCGCACCGAGGTGCTCCACGACATCGACCTCGATGTTCCGCGCGGCGCGTTCGTCGCGGTCGTCGGGGCGAACGGCGCGGGCAAGACCAGCCTCATCCAGGCGATGGCGGGCGTCGTCACGCCGCCGAGGGGCGCCGTGCACGTCGACGGGGTCGACGTCGGCCGTGCTGACGCCCGCACCCTGAGCCGGCGCATCGGCTTCGTGTTCCAGAACCCCGAGCACCAGTTCATCGCGCACACGGTCTTCGACGAGATCGCGCACGGCCTGCGGCTGCAGCGCCTGCCCGAGGAGGAGGTGCGGACGCGCACGACGGCTCTCCTGGATCGATTCGGGCTCGCCTCGAAGGCGGCGAGCCACCCGTTCCTGCTGTCGGGCGGCCAGAAGCGGCGGCTCTCGGTGGGCACGGCGCTCGTCGCCGGGGCCCCCGTGCTCGTGCTCGACGAGCCCACCTTCGGCCAGGACCGTGCACGGGCGGAGGAGCTGCTGTCGCTGCTGTCGGAGCTGAACGCCGAGGGCACCACGATCCTGGTGGTGACCCACGACATGCAGCTGGTCACCGACTACGCCGACCGCACCGTCGTGATGACCGGCGGCCGCGTGCTCGCCGAGGGCCCGACCGCCGAGGTGTTCGCCGACGACGCCCTCATCACCGGCGCCGGCCTGCGCCCGCCGCCGCTGCGGCGTGCGCTGCGGAACGTCGTGCGCCACCCCGAGCTCGCCCGCATCGCACGTCTGGCCGATCTCCCCGGCAGCCGGGCGGCCCTCCCGCGCTCCGAGCCCGACGGGGCGCCCGCCCAGCTCCCGAACGGCGCCGCGTCGGCCGAGCTTCCGAACGACGCGTCGAGGTCGCGCAAGGTCGCCGATCCCGACCACTCCGCCGCGAATGGTCAGGAGCTCGGCCCGCACGCGGCACCCGCCCCGCACGCCGCGGGAGGTGCGCTGTGACCGACACCGGGCCCCTGACCGTGGCGACGGCGTCGCGCAGCGCGGTCGATCCGTACGCGCGGCGGGTCGAGGCATCCGCTGTCCGCTTCCTCTACGGCCTCAACCCGCTCGCCAAGCTCGCTGCACCACTGCCCGCCGCCGCGCTGCTGGTCTTCGTGCGGGACGCCGCGACCCCTGCGGCCTTCCTCGCGCTCGCGTACGCCGTTCTGCTGGTGGGCGTCTCGTTCACGCGGCGCCTGGCGGCGATCCTGTTCCTCGTGCTGCCGCTCGGTGCCCTGATCATCGGTTTCGGATTCGCGCTGTGGACGGACGCGTCGCGCGTCGACCAGTCCTGGGTGGTGTGGCAGGTGGGCGGCTGGACGATGTACGGCGGAGCCCTCGCCGTCGGCTTCGCCACCGGGCTCCGGCTGTCGGCCATCCTCGCGCTCACCCTGATCACCGGCCTGTCGACGACGGGTCCCGACCTCGTGCGCGCCACGGTGCAGCAGCTGCGGGTGCCCTACCGGATCGGCTACACCGCGCTCGCGGCGTTCCGGTTCCTGCCCCGTTTCGGGTACGAGCTCGACGTGATCCGTCAGGCGCATCGCGTGCGCGGTGCGCACGGCGGACGGGGGCCGTTCGTCGCGGTCGCGCGGTGGTTCGGCTACATCGTGCCGCTTCTGGCCGGAGCGATCCGCCACGCCGAGAGGGTCGCGCTCGCGATGGATGCGCGCGCCTTCGGGGCGCATCCCGACCGCACCGAGCGGTACACCGTGCCGTGGCGGGCGCGCGACACCGTCTTCACGCTGGCCTTCTGGGCGGTCTCCGCGGCTCTGCTCGCCGCCACCTTCCCGTGGGGTCTGGCCTGACCTCGTGCGGGCCTCGGCCCGGGAGCGACGGATGCCGGAGACCCGGCGCCTCCGCAGAGGGCCGGGTCGTGGCATCCGTCAGCGCCTGCCGACGATCTGGCGCGAGACGATGTCGCGCATGATCTCGTTCGTGCCGCCGTAGATGCGGTGCACGCGGGCATCGAGATAGGCGCGGGCGATCGGGTACTCGGTGATGTAGCCGTAGCCGCCGTGCAGCTGCACGCCGACATCGAGGAGCTCGGCCTCGCGGTCGGTCGTCCAGAACTTGACCTTCGCGGCCTCCTCGGCGGTGAGCTTCTCATCCCGGTAGAGCATCATCGCGCGGTCGACGTAGGCCCACATGACGTCGACGGTGGTGGCCATGTCGGCGAGCTTGAAGCGGGTGTTCTGGAAGTCGGCGATGCGCTCGCCGAACGCCTCACGGCTGAGCACGTAGTCGCGGGTCCACACGAACGCGGCCTCGCCCGCTGCCGCCGCCGCGACGCCGATCGACAGGCGCTCGAGCGGCAGGTTCATCATGAGCTGGATGAAGCCGAGGCCCTCCTTGCCACCGATGAGGTTCTCTTCGGGAACGAAGACGTCGGTGAACGACAGCTCGGCGGTGTCCCAGCCGTGGAAGCCCATCTTCTCGAGCTTCTTGCCGTGGTCGAAGCCCGTCATGCCGTCCTCGAGGATCAGCAGGCTGAAGGCATCCGGCCGGTTGCCCTCACCCGTCTTGACGAAGGTGACCACCATGTCGGCGGTCTTGCCCGACGAGATGAAGGTCTTCGCACCGTTGACGATGTAGCCGCCCTCGACGCGCTTGGCGGTGGTCTTGATGCCGCGGAGGTCCGAGCCGGCGCCGGGCTCGGTCATCGCGAGGGCGCCGAGGATCTCGCCGGTCGCCATGCCCGGCAGCCACTTCTCCTTCTGCTCCTGCGTGCCCATGTGCACGATGTAGGGCACGGCCAGGTCGTCCTGGATGCCGAGGGCGCCGGCCAGCGAGCCGAGGCCCGCGCCGATCGTCTCTTCGAGCACGATCGAGCGGAAGCGGTAGTCCTGCAGCATGCCGGCGCCGCCGAACTCCTCGGGCACCGACAGGCCGATGATCCCGGCCTCGCCCGCCGCCAGCATGGTGGCGCGGTCGATCTCGCCGTCGCGGTCCCACTGCCGGCGCTTCTCGTCCGAGGCGTAGCGCTTGATGAACTCCTTGACGACGTCGCGGAAGGCGTCGTGGTCCTCGTCGTAGATATCCCGCTCCATGGCAGGCGAACCTCTCTCTTCGTCGAGCCGGCGTCCCGTCGCGGCCCCGGTACCCCGATCCTACGCCGCGCCCGCGACATCCAGTCTCACCAGATGTGGAATCGAGTTCCTTCACCACGGATGCCGCGCCCGCTCACTGCGCGTAGTCCGGCGCGGGGGCGAGGGCGAAGAAGGCCTCCAGCGACGTCCACCCGCCGTCGTGGTACGCCTTGGCGAGTTCGGGCCCGATGTAGCGCAGGTGCCAGGGCTCCGGCAGGTACCCGGTCACCTCGGTCGCGCCCTCGACGTAGCGCACGATCCACCCGTGCTCCCACGCGTGCGCAGCGACCCACTGCCCCTGCGGCGTCGCGGCGAGGTCGTCGAGTGTGCCGCAGGCACCGGCGCACGCGACGACGTCGGCCCCGAGGCCCAGCTGGTGCTCGCTGTACCCGGGCCGCGCACTGACCTGATCGGCACGGTCGCCACGCTCTGCGAAATGCCGCCCGTAGGTCTGCTGCTGCGTCTGGTATGAGCGGAACCCGCTCTCCAGGGCGATCTCGCCGACGCCAGCCGTGCGCGCCGCATTGACGAGCGAGGTGAGAGCGGATGCCGCCTCCGTGCGCAGGGCGCCTCCCTCGATGTTGCGCACGCTGTCGGGCAGCACCAGGCCGCCGGGGCGATAGTCGATCGGAGACGCGGGGCGCAGCTTGTCGACGACGGCCCAGATGCGCGACGAGTCGCCGAGGTCCACGCACGGCGCACGCCCGTCGACCACTGCCGAGCGGAACGCCTCGCCGCCACCCGCGGCGACGATCGCCTGCTCGTCGGCGCCCGAGCGGAGCGCGGTGAGGAACTCGGGGAGAGCGCAGAGGTCTGCGGCCAGCGGCGACTGCTCCACGGCGGGCACGGGGAGCTGCTCGATCTCGCGCGCCTCCAGCGTGGTGGTGAGCGCAGCCTCGACCTCTGCCGGCGGGGCGGGCGGCAGCATCGCCGCCGTCATCGCCGCCGAGCCGAGCAGCAGTGCCGCACCTGCGGCGAGGGCCGCCACCGCGGCGACGCGGCCCGTGAGCCGCCGGGGACGCGCGTGCCGGACCGGCTGCGCGTCCTCGCCGACGGCGAGGATCTCGGCGCCGCGGGCGGCCCGCCGCTCACTCGTCACCGGGCGGCTATGGCGCGCGACGCGCCCGCCCGGTCGCGCTCTCAGCGAGGGAACCGGATGCGTCGCTGCCGTGTCGGGCGCGGCCGCCGCATGGGAGGTGGTGCGAGGCGCGGACGCGGGGGATGCGGTGTGAGGCGCGGACGCGGGGGAGGCCGTGTAGGCCGCGGCAGCGGGTGCAGGTGCGGCGGACGCGGCGTCCGGTGCGACCGCGGCGGACTCCTCCCGGGCGCGCCGCGCCGCCTCATCGCGCATCGCTCGGGCAGCGCGACGAGTCTCGGGGACGGCTCGGGGGGTGGCGAGCCGGCCAGGCTCCGTCACGCCTGCCATTCTGACCTGGACGGAGCATCGGCGCACGCTTTCCCGCGATGTTCGACACGCCGCCTCGGTGTCTTGACGCGCTTTCGAATTTTTGTTCTCATGGGTGAATGCGTTGGCAGGGTCAGGAGCTGGGTGTGGCGGATGCCGCGGCCCTGCCCGGCCTCGAGCAGCTCAACGGCCTCGTGCGCTCGGTCACCACGCCCGAGTTCGCCGGCGTGACCTTCCACGAGGTGCTCTGCAAGTCGGCGCTCAACCATGTGCCGATGGCGTCTGCGATGCCGTTCGACTGGACCGTGAACCCGTACCGCGGCTGCAGTCACTCGTGCGTTTACTGCTTCGCCCGCGGCACGCACGAGTACCTCGACCTCGACGCCGGGCGGGACTTCGACACGCAGGTCGTCGTGAAGATCAACGTCGCCGACGTGCTCGAGAAGGAACTGCAGCGGGGCAGCTGGCAGCGTCAGCCGGTGATGCTCGGCACCAACACCGACCCCTACCAGCGCGCCGAGGGCCGCTACCAGCTCATGCCGGGCATCGTGTCGGCGCTCGCCGAGTCGGGCACGCCGTTCTCGATCCTCACGAAGGGCACGCTGCTGCGGCGCGATCTGCCGATGCTGACGGATGCCGCGGCCCACGTGCCCGTCACGCTGGCCATGTCGATCGCGGTGTTCGACGACGAGCTGCAGCACCTGATCGAGCCGGGCACGCCGAGCGCCTCCGCCCGGCTGCAGACGGTCCGCGCGGCCGCCGACGCGGGCTTCCGCGTCACGGTGTTCCTGATGCCGATCATCCCGCACCTGACCGACTCGACAGCAGCGATCGACCACGCGCTGTCCCGCATCAAAGAGGCCGGCGCGATCCGGGTGGTCTACGGCGCACTGCACCTCCGGCCGGGCGCGAAGCAGTGGTTCATGCAGTGGCTCGAGCAGCGGCATCCGGAACTCGTGCCGTCGTATCGAGGGATGTACCCCGGCGTGACCGCGAATGCGCCGAAGGCGTACCGTGCATGGCTGGCGCAGCGCGTGCGACCGCTCCTGCGCGCGCACCGGCTCGACGGGCGCGCCGAGGAGGAGCACGGGCGCGGGGCGCCGGTGGCAGGACTCGCCGACCGCGCCGACGCACGCGCCGCTCCGATCGTCACGACCTCACGCGGGCGTGCCGCCGCCGCGAGCGCGAGGAACGCGATGCCGAGGAAGGCGACGGCGAGGAGCGCGACGGCCGGCGTCGATGCATCCGGCCGGCTCTTCTGACGGCGAGCCCGCCCTCAGCCGGCCAGCGTCACGCGCACGGCCGCGGCGTACGCGACGTACCCCGCGCTGTTGGGGTGGAAGGCGTTCCTGCTGCTGAGCCACCGGAAGTCGTTGATCCACGGGGCGGTGCTGCCGATGCCGTGTCCGGCGAAGTCGTCCTCGACGTCGACGAAGCGGGCGCCGTTGGCGACGGTCACCTGCTCGATGACGTCGTTCAGGACGACGGTCTGGTCGTTCACCTCGTCCGCCCACGTGTACTTGGGGTTGACTCCCGAGGAGTTCTCCCAGAACAGCAGCGGGTACCCGGTCACCACGATGCGCGCAGTCGCGGCCTTGGTGCGGATCGCCCCGATCACGTTCCCGATGCTGGCCTTGAAGGCGTCCGAGGTCGCGATCGCGGACCCCGCGGCGATCTTCGAGGAGCAGGTCGAGGTGACCAGGACGAAGCAGTTCTGCATGACGTCGGCGAACCCGACGTCGTTGCCGCCGACGGTCACCGTGACGATGCTCGCGTCGGCGGGGATGCCGGCGACCTGCGTCAGCACCGCGGACGTGTTGGCGCCCGAGCAGGCGAGGAAGGCGACGAGCCGCTTGTCGGGATCGGCGTCGAGCAGCTTCGGGTAGCTCTTCGAGCTGCGGTAGCAGGAACTGTCGAGATAGCTGTCGGCGCCCACGCCGGCGGCGAAAGAGTCGCCCACCGCCGCGTACGCGGGCTCGGCGGTACCGCCGCCGCCTCCGCCGCCTCCGCCGCCTCCGCCGCCGCCGCCCCCGCCGCCGGGCTTGTCGGGCTTCGCGGCCGCGACCGGCGCGGCCCAGCCCGCCTCAGCGGGGGCCGCGACCGCGAGCAGGCATGCCACCGCCAGCGCGGCGACCACCGCCATGACGGCGCGCAGCCGGCGCCGCGAATCCTCGTGCGTCCGCACGCGTGTGATCGAGACGTCCATCGGAATACCCCCAGTGCTCTCGACCCCCCAGTCGACTCGACGCCTTCGTCGATGGTCACAGCAATACCACAGCGGCCATCGGGGCGGAAGGGCCCCGCTGCGACGGGGCTCAGACTCCCACCGGGACGGAGCGTGCCGCGCCGGTGGGGAGCGGTGCCGGCTCAGGTCGTCCCTGGGCGATCGTCGGCGCCGATGGCGCCGCGGCGACGGCCGGTGCGGCGAGGTGCGCCAGCACCGCGTCGAGCACGACGTCTGCCGCGAGGAGCCGGTTGTGCCCGAGTCCGCGCGTCTCCAGAAGACGGGCACCGGGATGCGCCGCGGCGATGCGCTGCGCCTCCGCGAAGGGCACGAGGCGGTCTTCACGGTCGTGGGCGATCAGCAGCGGCACCGTTGCCGGCACGGGCCGCTGCACGCTCGACAGCCACGCGAACGGGTCGGGCTCACCCGGGAAGTAGCGGCTCGCGAACAGCTCCTTCATCCGGAGCGACACGGCATCGGAGTAGCCGAGGCCCGCCTGGAACTGCGTGAGCAGGGCAGCGGCGTCCGCCGGCGCGGCGATGGTGACCGCCCGCGACGTCCGGATGCCTCCCGCGGCGCCGATCAGCGTGGCGAGGCCGCCGAACGAGTGCCCGATCATCGCCTCGAACCTGCCGTGGCGCTCCTGGAGGGCCGCGAAGACGTGGAGCCAGTCCACGAGGTATGTGCGCCGCCCGGCCGAGTTCCCGTGGGCAGGCGCGTCGAACGCGACGACACGGTAATCCTCGGCGACGAGCTCGCGGATGAGCGGCGCGAACTGGCTGGCGCGCGCATCCCAGCCGTGCGCGAGCAGCACGACCCGGTTTCCGCCGCCCCACTCGTACGTCTCGACCTCGGCACCGCGCCGATCTACGCCCGCGACCGTGACACGACCGCGTCGGGCGCGGGACATCGTCGGCTCGTGGTCGGGGTGAACGGGCCGCGGTCTGGCGACGCGGCCGAAGAGCGGCATCGCGACGGCGGCGCCCCACCGGGGCGAGAGGGCGCCTGCGGCGCGGACGGACGTGCCGGCGACGGCGGCTGCGATATCCATGATGCTCCGATCCGAAGAATACGAACGGTCGTACTTATGAATACGAACGATCGTACGGTAACCTCGACGCATGGCACAACCCCCCGTCGACCGCCGCCGCCTGCGCGGCGACGAGTCGCGGCGTGCCGTGCTGTCACACGCGGTCGACACGGCGACGGTCGAGGGCCTCGACGGCCTCACGATCGGCCGGCTGGCGGATGCCTCGGGGCACAGCAAGAGCGGCATCGCCACGCTCTTCGGGTCGAAGGAGCAGCTGCAGCTGGCCGTCGTCGCGGCGGCGCGAGAGGTCTTCATCGATCGGGTGGTGGCGCCCGCCCGTGCCAGGACACCGCGCGGGCTCGTCCGCGTCTGCGCGCTCCTCACCGACTGGGTCTCCTACTCGCGCGACCGCGTGTTCAGCGGCGGGTGCTTCTTCGCGGCGACGTCCGTCGAGTTCGATGCCAAGCCCGGTGCCGTGCGGGACGCCGTCATCGCCGCCTCGGGCCAGTGGGAGGACTACCTCACCGCGAGCATCGAGCACGCGATGGCCGCCGGCGAGCTGCCGCTGCTCGACGATGCGCGCCAGCTGACGTTCGAGCTGGTGTCGTTCCTCGAGGCCGCCAACACCCGCTCCCTGCTGCACGCGAGCGATGAGCCGTACCGCCGCGCCGAGGTCGCCGTCCGCGCCCGGCTGACGGCGCTCGGCGGTGACCCCGCGCTGGTCGACGCGATCGGCGCAGCCTCCACGCCCTGAGCCGCGTCCGCGCCGCGCGCCCCTGGCGCGGACCGGATGCGCGGAGGACGATGTCGGGATGGCGCGCCTCCTGCTGTCGGCGATGCCGTTCACCGGGCACGTGACCCCGCTGCGGGCGATCGCGCACGCGCTCGTGGGGCGCGGGCACGACGTGCGGTTCTACACCGGCTCGGCCTTCCGGGCCGCGGTGGCGGCATCCGGCGCGGTCCTCGTGCCATGGCGCAGCGCCCCGGACTTCGACGAGATCGATCTGCGCGCGTCGTTCCCGCGACTGGAGGGCAGGAAGGGCATCAGGCAGGTCTTCGTGAACCTCGAGGACGTCATGATCGGCACGGCCCCCGCGCAGGTGGAGGATCTGCAGGCGGAGTGGGACCGGGAGCCGTGGGATGTCGTCGTCGCCGACGAGACCTCGGTCGGCGTCGCGCTCTTCGCGGAGCGGACCGGATGCCCCTGGGCCACGGTCGCCGTGCTGCCGCTGAGCCTGCCGAGCCGGCAGGGCGCCCCCAGCGGCCTGGGCATCGCGCCGGGCCGCAATCCCCTCACGCGCGCGAGGGATGCCGCCCTCCGCGCAGTCGCCCCGCTGCTGATGCGGCCCCTCGCCGCACCGCTCGCCCGCGCGCGCGACGCCGCAGGCCTGCCGGCGGACGCGACGCCGTTCGCGGCAGCGGTGTACTCGCCCGAGCGCATCCTCGCCAGCGGCGCGCCACTGCTCGACTTCGCCCGCGCGCGGCCCGACCACCTGGACTTCGTGGGACTGCTCGCGGCGCCGGCATCCGATCCCGGCCCGCTCCCGGACTGGTGGGGCGACCACGACGGTCGCACGGTGGTGCACGTGACACAGGGGACGCAGAACATCGATCCGGCCGACCTCATCCGGCCGGCGCTGGAGGCGCTCGCGCACCGCAACCTGCTCATCGTGGTGTCGACCGGGGTGCGCGGACGCGACAGGCTGCCGTTCCCGGTGCCGGGGAACGCCCGGGTCGCGGGATTCCTCCCCTACGACCGCCTGCTGCCCCGCACCGACGTCGTGATCACGAACGGCGGATGGGGCGGCACCCTGACCGCGCTCAGCCACGGCATCCCGCTCGTGGTCGCGGGCGGCGATCTCGACAAGCCGGAGGTTGCCGCCCGCGTCGCATGGACGGGAGCAGGCGTCGATCTGCGCACCGGCACGCCGACCGCCGGGCAGATCGCGCGTGCCTACGAGCGCGTCACGACCGACCCCGCGGTGAGGGATGCCGCAAGCCGCGTGGGCGCACAGCTGCGGTCGCTCGGCGGAGCCGCCGGAGCCGCTCGGCTGCTCGAGGCCTTCACGCTGCGCGGCTGACCGCCCCTGCGGCCGGCGCGCCCCTCGCCGTCAGCGGCGCTCGCTGTCGAAGAGGGGATCGCCCGGCCGCGCCTCGTCGAACGGCGCGTCGATGTCGGCGCGCTCGAGCAGCTCGGCGAGCCGTGCGCGACGGGAGCGGGTCACGAGGGTGACGACCAGGCCGCTGCGCCCGGCGCGTCCGGTGCGGCCGGCGCGGTGCAGGTACGTCTTGTACTCGTCCGGCGGATCGGCCTGCACCACGAGGTCGATGTCGTCGACGTGGATGCCGCGGGCCGCGACATCCGTCGCCACCAGCACGTCGATGCGCCCCGACGTGAGCTTCTCGAGGTTTCGGGTGCGCCGAGCCTGATCGAGATCGCCGTGCAGCGCGAGGGCCCGGATGCCGGCCTCGTCGAGCTGCGCCGCGACCATCTCGGCGTACGCGCGGGTGCGCGTGAACACGAGCGCCTTCCCGGCCGCGCCGACGAGCGACCGCAGGATCTCGGGCTTGTCGCGGTGGTCGATCACGAGCACGCGATGGTCGATGGTGCCGGAGCGCTGCGTCTCGCCCGCCACCTCGAACACGGCGGCCTCGGCGAGGAACTCGCGCACGAGCGTCTGCACCTGTCCGTCCAGCGTCGCCGAGAACAGCAGCCGCTGCGCCTCCCGCGGCGTGCGGCGCATCAGGCGCTGCACCGGCTCGAGGAAGCCCAGTTCGCACATGTGATCGGCTTCGTCGAGCACGGCGACGCGCACCTGCGACAGGTCGAGGGCGCGGGACTCGACGAGGTCCTCGATGCGGCCGGGCGTGCCGATGACGATGTCGATGCCCTTCTTGAGCGCGCCGAGCTGCCGCGCCTTGGGCACGCCGCCGTAGATCTGCGTCGTGAAGAGGCCGACGCTGCGCGCGATCGGCTGGATCGTGGCATCGATCTGCAGCGCCAGCTCCCTCGTCGGCGCGAGGACCAGCGCGCGCGGCGGCCGGCCGAAGTCGCGCTTCTGCCCGGCCTGCGAGCGCAGCACGCTCTCGACGAGCGGCGCACCGAAGGCGATGGTCTTGCCCGAGCCGGTGCGCCCGCGCGCGAGCACGTCCCGGCCGTCCAGGATCGCGGGGATCGTCGCCGCCTGGATGGGGAACGGATGCCGCGCCCCGAGCTCGCCGATGGCCTTGACGATGTTCTGCCCCAGGCCGAGGTCGGCGAACGTGGCGCCTTCGACCTCGGTGGGCGAGACCGCCGCGGCGTCGAGCCGCTCGTGCACCACGTCCTGGCGGGTCGTCCGATCGGCGCGACCGGCGTCCCGGCGCGGCGCGGCATCGCGGCCGGGGCGCGAATCGCGGCCGGCGCGCGGGTCGCGGCCGGCGGCGGCATCCCGTCGCGGCTCTGCGGGGCGCGCTCGCTCATCGCGGGAGTGGCTCCGGATGGAGCGCGCCTCATCGCGCCCCGCCCGCTCCTGCTCCGTCCAGCGACGCTTCGCGGGCGCCGGCCCGGCGTCGTCGCGGTGGCCGCGGTGCCCCGGGCTGCGGCTGCCGGGCTTCCCCGTCGACGATTCACCGGGACGCCGCTTCGCGTCGTCGCCGTCACGCGATCCGCCGGCGCGGTACTTCGGGTTGTAGCGCGGGTCGAAGTTCTTGGCCGCACGCCCCCCGCCGGGCTTCTTGTTCTTGGGCATCCGGTTCCTCACTGTGCGGTTTCGGCGGGCACCCGCAGCGCCGTCGGCGCGGGGTGGGCGGGGTGCGCCCAGCGTACTCGCGGCCGTCCGGCGACCCCTCCGATACCGCCTTCCGGGGGATCGGCGCAAGTTCTGGTCAGCGCTTGCCGGGCTCGGCAGGTTAGTGTTACCACAGGCGGCTTGCCGCTCAACAGCCTGGGAGGGCTGTTCCTGGGGAGTAGTCGTCGTATACCGATGGGCCCCGGACCGGGGATTCTATGGGGGGACGACCGGCACCGGGCTCACGCACCGAACCGATCGTGAGTCTCGAATGTCTCCCACGACCCTTTGCGATGCACCAAGTGCCCCACCGGTCCAGGACGGCGCCGTGATGTCGGCGGCCACCGCCACTCTCTCACATGTCGCGGTGGACACGGCGCCGGTGCAGGCGACGCGGCGTGACATCGTCGTGCCCGCCGTCAGCACGACGACCCGCCGGACGAGCGCCACGCCGTCGATCGTCTCGACGACCGCGCCGGCCGCGCTGCGGAGCGCGCGCCCGGCCGCAGAGACCGCGCTCATCGCGCACCGCGTCGGCAAGCTGGCGGTGCTGTCGCTCCCCGTCGGCGTGCTGGTGTCCGTTCTGACGACCAGCGACGCGACGTGGTGGCACCTCCACTTCTCGCAGCTCGGCACCCATTCCGACCTGTCGGGACGCACCTTCAACTCGATCGTGATCTTCTCGGGGTTCTTCCTCGCCGCCTACGGCGTGTTCCTGTCCCTCGCCCTGCCGGCCGGCATCGGCCGCCGCGCAGCGCGCGCGTTCCGCGGCTCGGTGGTCTCCGCGGGGCTCCACCTCACCGCCGTCGGCCTCGTGCCGATCCCGGTGAGCGCAGTGGTGCACGACGTCATCGCGAGCGGGCTCGGCGTGTCGTTCCTCGCGACGGTGGCCACGGGCCTGGCGATCCCGGGACGCAGCCGGCGATTCCGCCGGGCCACCGCTTTCTGCGTCGGCCTGCTCGCGGCCGGCATGGTCGTGCTCGCCGCGGGCTTCATCACGCTCGCGCTCTTCGAGTTCGTCGCCTTCGTCTCGATGGGCGTCTGGCTCCTCTCGCTGCCGCGCGCCCTGGCCCACCGGGTGACGCCCGCGCCGGCGGCCGAGCAGGTGAGGCCTCCGGCCGGAGCGCCCCGAGAATGGATGCCATGGCAGAACCCGTGGCCCACCCCATCACCGTCGCGATCGAACGACGCATCGACCCTTCCCGCACCGTCGAGGCCACGAGCTGGATGCAGGCCGGCACCGATCTCGCCGCGGGCTTCCCTGGCTTCCTCGGGTCGGGCTGGGTCCGCGCCGGCGAGGCCAGCGACCTCTGGTACATGCTGTACCGGTTCCGCGACATCCCGACCCTCGAGGGGTGGGAGGACTCCCCGCAGCGCTCATGGTGGCTCGACTCCGGCCGTGCCTTCGCGAGCGAGGTCAGGGTCGAGCGCCGCACCGGCATCGAGGGGTGGTTCGACGCTCCGTTCGCCACGCACGTCGAGCGCCGGCATCCGGATCATCCCTCGTCACCGGCCACCGGTCCGGTGCAGCAGCCCATCCCGGCCGCTCCTCCGCGCTGGAAGCAGGCGGTCACGATCTGGCTCGGCTTCTTCCCCACGAACCTCCTCGCGTCGTGGCTCCTCGGCTTCGTCCCGGGCTTCACGGAGTGGCCGCTGATCCTGCGCGTGCTGCTGGCGACACTGCTGCTGACGCCGGTGATGACGTACGCGGTGCTCCCGTGGGTGACACGGATGCTGCGCCCCTGGCTGCAGCGGGGCGCCTGAGGCCCCCGACTCAGCGATTGCCCGCCGAGCAGGTCGCCTGCTCGGCCGTCGACCCGGTGATGTTCTCGGAGAGGACGACGGGCTCCTCGACCGGTTCGGGCGCGCTCGTGCCGCCGGTGCTGGGGCTCGGCGACGGGTCGGTCGTCTCGGGCGGGGCCACCTCGATCACGCCGCCGTTCGACCCGGCGTCGCCTGACACCTGGAGGGGCCGGTTGGCCGCCAGGGCGTCCCACAGTCCCTGCGCCGCAGCGTGGTCGGGGATGACCCGGTTGCGATCGTAGGGGTCCTCCAGCACCGGGTACTGCACGAACACGATCTGATCCAGGGGCACGTCCCTGCCCGCGAGCGCGAGTTGCACGATGCGCAACGGGTCCGCGAGCGACTCGGTCGGCGTGATGTTGTCGGCGGCGGTGGCGGCGAGCCGGAACAGCGTGGCCGGGTTCGCGAGGACCTCCTCGCTCGTCAGCTTCCGCACCAGGCGCGACATGTACTGCTGCTGGTTGCCGATGCGCGCCAGGTCGCTCTGATCGCCCACGCCGTGCCGCGTGCGCAGGAACTGCAGCGCCTCGAAGCCCGCGATGGTCCGCGGCCCCGGCGGCCAGTCGATCCCGGTGAACGGGTCGCGCATCCCGTCGTTGCCGATGCAGACCTCGACCCCGCCGATGGCGGAGGTGATCGCCACGACGCCGCCGAAGCTGACCTTCGCTGCGAACTGGATGTTCTGCTGCGTCAGGTTCGACACGGTCTTCGTCACGCACGCGAGCCCGCCCAGGCGGTACACCGTGTTGATCTGCAGCTTGGGGATCTCGTCGGTCGTCGAGCCGTCCGCTTGTGTGCACGACGGGACGGGCGTCATGAGATCGCGCGGGAACGACACCACCGTCACCCGTCGCGGGTCGTCCGAGACGTGGACGAGCACGTTCACGTCGTTGAGCTCGTTCATCGAGTCCGGCCCGGTGCACCGCGGCCCGATCGCGGCGACGAGCTCGGGCTCGCATTCATCCGTGCCGACGACGAGCAGGTCGAACGGCCCCTCGATGGGGCCCATCTCGGGCGGCGGCAGCGGCGTCTGGTCCTGCAGGACCACGGCGTCCTCGGCGAAGCTCGCGCTGAGGTCGTAGAGGAAGTATGCGACGACGGCTCCGCCGGCGACGAGGAGCGCCGTCGCCGTGACGCCCGCGATGGTCAGCGCCTGGCCAAGGGGGGTCGGCGAGGTCAGCGGCGCGTGACGCGCGACGGTCCGTCGCTTCGAAGCCCCCCAACGCGACAACGGGATCACCCCTTCCCCCGCGTCCTTGCGATCCTGTCATCCTCCCACCGCTGCGCGCATCCCGGGAGAACCGTCACCGAATCTTGACGCGCCGGGCGACCCACGCGACCCGTGCCGGTCGTACCCTGACCTCGTGAGCACCGTGAACACCTCGCCGCGTGATGCCGCAGCGCCCACGCCCGGTCGCCGGGCGGAATCCGAGGCCGTCTACGCCGCCCTCGGCGCCGGAGTGGTCGGCGCCGTCTACGGCTTCTTCGTCGGCGTGTTCGCTCCCGATCTTCAGCTGGCCGGGCAGGCGGACTCGTTCGCCGTCTGGGCGGCGGCCGGCGCGACAGTGGTCGCCGCCGTCGCATCGACGGCCGAGTACTGGCGTGCGCGCCACCGGCCCGGGCAGGAGTGGCGGCAGTCCCTGCCGTCGTGGAAGTTCATCGTGAACACGGTCTCGGTCGTGATCGTGCATGCGGCCCTCGCGTTCGTCGCCGTGTACGCGCTGTACCGCGTGCTCGCGATGGGCTTCATCGGGCTGCCGATCGTCACCTTCTGGGCCGTGGTGCTGATGTCCGTGACCCTCGGCCTCACGACCTGGGTCGTCTTCCTGTCGGTGTCGGCGATGACCACCCAGCGCATGTCGACGCTGCTGTTGGCGTTCATCGCGATCGGCACGCTCACCGCGATGGTGACGACCCCCGATCCGCGCTGGTGGACGATCCACTTCAGCCACCTCGGCACCTTCGAGGACGACCTGTCGAGCTGGGTCTTCAACGGCACCCTGATCGCGGCGGGCCTGCTCGTGACGACGTTCGCGGTCTACATCGCCAACGACATGCGCGCACTCGCGGCGGCGGGGGTCCTCGAGAACCCCCGCGCGCCGCGGACCGTGCCGGTGCTCTTCGTGATCATGGGCATCATGCTCGCGTGCGTCGGCGTGTTTCCCGTCGACGTGAATCTCGCGCTGCACAACATCTCGGCCTCGGGCATGGCGGCGATGTTCCTCGTGCTGCTGATCGGGGGCCCCAGATTCTTCCGAGGGATGCCGCGCACCTACTTCGTGGCCTCATGGGCGTTCCTGGCCGCGATGGCGGCATCGGTGATCCTCTTCATCCCGGCCATCGGGTTCTTCTCACTCACCGCCTTCGAGATCATCGTCTTCGCGCTGGTCTTCGGCTGGATCGCCGTCTTCATCCGCTTCCTCGGCGTCGCCGGTCGGCAGGACTGACGCCCTGTCGCCGGGCGCTGCGCGGCGGGACAATGTCCGCAATGGACGCGTCCGTCATGGAACTGGAGATCGGGCCCGGTTCGGAGCCGGGCTCGTACGTCACCCGTGTGCTCCACTCCGTCGGCGGGGGTGAGCCGACCGCGAGCTTCCGGCTCGACGTGGACGAGCTCCTCGACCGCCGGCCGCTGCTGGAGGCGAGCGTCCTGGCGTCGGCGGTGCCGGCCCGCCGGGTGATGGCGGACAGCGAGGCGATCGTCCAGGACGTCGGCCGCCGCCTCTTCGACGCGGCGTTCACCGGTGACGTCGCCACCGCGTACCGCACCAGCATGGCGGTCGCCTCGGAACGCGGTCTCAGCGTGCAGGTCTCGCTGCGGCTGACCGCTCCGGGACTGGCCGCGCTGCCGTGGGAGACGCTGTACGACCCCGTCACCGAGCGCTATCTGTGCCGCAAGGATCCGCTGGTGCGCAACGTTCCCTCGCCGCACGTCCCCGCCCTGCAGGTGACGCGGCCGCTCCGGGTGCTCGGCATGATCTCGTCGCCGCGGGGTCTCGTCGCCCTGGATGTGGACCTCGAGCGCTCACGGCTCGAGGAGGCGCTGCGCGCGCACCTCGAGGACGGCCGCGTCGAGCTGCACTGGCTCGACGAGGTCACGTGGGACGCGCTGCACGCGAAGCTGCTCGAATCCGCCTGGCATGTCCTCCACTTCGTCGGCCATGGGACGTACGACAGCGCGACCGATGAGGGGGTGCTGGCGTTCGTGGGACGCGACGGTCGGCCGGACTACGTCACGGCCTCCGCCCTCGCCGATCTGCTCGACGAGGCCGAGCCGACACCACCGCTGGTGGTGCTCAACTCGTGTCAGTCCGGTGCCAGCGGACCCACCGACCTGTTCTCGGGCACCGCGGCCGCTCTCGCGCGCAGCGGCATCCGTGCGGTCGCCGCGATGCAGTTCCCGATCAGCGATCCCGCGGCGCTCGCGTTCGCGCGCGGGTTCTACACGGCCCTGGCCCATGACCGCGGCGTCGACGAGGCCGTCCGCAGTGGCCGGATCGGCATCCTCGGCGGCGGACGCGGGACGCTCGAGTGGGTCACACCGGTGCTGTACCTGCGAGGCGACGGCCACCTGTTCGATCTCGTCGGCCCGGCGGCCGGCCCGCCGCCGGAGCAGCGCTCGCCCACCCCGCCTGACGACGACGCCTCCCCGACGGCCGACTCGGGAACGGACACGCAGCGGGATGCCGTGCCCGACGCCGAATCCGTCCGCGGGGCGTCCGCCTGGCGACGATGGGCGATCGGCGGTGCCGCCGCCGCCCTCGCGATCGCCGCGGGCGCGGCGATCTACGCCGCAATGACGATGGCCCAGGGCGGCGGTGGCACCGCCGGCACCGACGAGGGCGGATCCGGCGGCTCCGCCAGCACCGCCCGCCTCGCCGTCCCGCTCGACATCGAGTGGGTCGACACGGGCCTGTACTGCCTCCTCGGCGACGAGTTCGTCATCGAGGTGACCGGGCGCGGCTGGCTCGACGAGACGGCCGAGTCGCAGATCGGGCCGGAGGGCGTCGTCGACGACGCATCCACCGGCACGCGCGTCCTCGCCGAGGCGGGCACCGGCGCCGTCATCGGCACGCTCAGCACCACGCCCGAGGTCTTCGCCGTCGGCGCGGGCACCACCTACGAGTGCCCGGCGCAGGGCGACCTCATGCTCGGGATCAACGACACCGACCTGGCCGACAACAGCGGCGAGTTCGCCGCGTTCGTCACGCTCAACCAATAGGACGGACCGGACGCCGCGGCCATCCCACGGGCGTCAGTCCGCGTCGCGACGCCACGTGAGGGTGACGGTGAAGTTCGCCTGCACCGCGGTCGACGCGATGACGGCGCCGAGGTCGGCCGACAGCTGCAGCCCGAACTCGACCCTCACCTCGGTCGGCGGATTCGGGCCGGACCGCACGGCGTCGAGGACGGCGGCGGCGGCCGGCCGTGCCCGCTGCACCACGCTCTCGAACGACTCGCTCGCCCGGGTGACGACGGCCTCGGTGCGAGCGCCGCCACGGAAGACGGGGCCGGGCGAGGCATCCGTCTCGGGAGCGTTCGAGGCGACGACGATGGAGCCGCCGTCGCCCAGCGGGAACTCGACAAGCTGCGTGACCATGGCACCCGCGCCTCCCCCCGGCGGCCGGCTCGCCTGCCGTGGTGGGAGTCTCCCGCAGGCGGCGGCGCGGTGCAACGGGCAGGGCGCCGGGTCCGGCGGCGGTTCCCCGAGCGGCGTTACAGTTGGGCCCAACGGCACGAGGAGGAGTCATGGCGAACACCGATCGGGATCTTGAGCCCGGAGGCGAAGTCGACCTCGCGATCGAGCGCGCGCTCGAGGAAGCGAACCTTCGTGCCGGCGATGCGACGAGCACGTCGACGGCCTACATCCTCGAGGACCGCGAGGTGTCCGCCGCGGAGGCGGGCGACGCGGACGCTGACGGCGACTGAGGGCCGACCGCACGGCGACATAGGGCGACGGTTGTCAAGACCGCCGTGCGCCGGGCGTCGCGTCGTACGCTCCGAGGAGGCCCCGCCGCACCTGGGAGGTTCGCACGATCGTGGGACGAACGACTGATCCGGTCCTCCGCGACCCCTCGCCGGATGAGCAGCCGCTGACGGCCGGCGACGAACGTGACCGTCGGTCACTCATCGCGCCAGGCCTCCCCCGCGACCGGTGGTGCGCAGAGGCCCTCGCCGAGGCGGTGAGCATCCCGGACCTCGGGCGCGACATCCCGGCCACCATCGACTGGTGCGTGCGGGTCGGACGTGAGGCCCCCGCCGCGGGCGACGGACGCACGACGGAGCTGTGGGACCTCCTCGCGGCGACCGCGGCACGCGATGTCGCAGCGGCCCGCGTCCTGGAACCCCACCTCGATGCGCTGAGCATCCTTCGGCAGGCCGGCACCGATCTCGCCTCCGGCGCCGATCCGTGGCGGGTCCGGGATATCGGGGTGGATGAGTCCTCGTCGTGGGGCGTCTTCGCGGCGGAAGGGTCGGGGATGCGCGTGGACGCGGGCGAGACGTCCTCGGGGTGGCGGCTCACCGGCACCAAGCCGTGGTGCTCCCTCGCGGCGCACCTGTCCCACGCCCTGGTGACGGCCTTCGTCGGCGAGGAGCGCCGCCTGTTCGCGGTCGCGCTGCGCGAGCCGGAGGTGCACCCGCACGAAGGGCCTTGGGTGGCGCGCGGCCTGCCCGACATCGTCAGCGCGCCCGTCGACTTCGACGGGGCCCGCGCGGTCCCGGTCGGCGCCGCCGGCTGGTACCTCTCGCGCCCGGGTTTCGCGTGGGGCGGGATGTCGGTCGCCGCCTGCTGGTGGGGCGGTGCGCGCGGGATCGCCGACGCCGTTCGCGCGGCGGCGTCGTCGGAGCGCGCCGACCAGATCGCCCTCGTCCACCTCGGGCGAGCGGATGCCGCGCTCTGGGGCGCCCGCGCCGCGCTGCGGGAGGCAGCCGCCCTGATCGACGGCGGGTCCGTCACGGACCCCCGGCTGCTGGCCGAGCGCGTCCGCACGACCGTCTTCGGCGCCGCGACCACCGTTCTCGCCGAGGCCGATTCGGCCCTCGGCCCGGGCCCGCTGGTGTCGGATGCCGCATACGCACGCAGGGTGGCCGACCTCCACCTGTACCTCCGGCAGCACCACGGGCTGCGGGATGCCGCACGGCTGGGACGCCTCGCGATCGAGGGCGAGCGCGACTGATGGCGCCGTTCAGCCACCTCGACGACGGCACCGCCGAGTCGGTCTGGCGCGACGAGCTGGCGCGCCGCACGTTCCGTCGACTCGACGATTCGTTCGAGCAGCTCGTCGTGGTCGCCGCGCATCCCGACGACGAGACCCTCGGCGCGGGTGGGCTCCTCGCCCGCGCCGCCCGGCGGGGAGCGCGGATCGTCGTGGTGATCGCGACCGACGGCGAGGCATCCCACCCGGAATCCCCCACGCACGACCAGGCGACGCTCGCGCGCTTACGCCGCGAGGAGGTGGGCCGGGCCGTCGGGCTGCTGGCGCCCGACGCCGAGGTCACCTTCCTCGGCCTGCCGGACGGCGGCCTCGACCGGGTCGAGGGCGAACTCGGCGAGCGCCTCGGCGCCGTCCTCGACGAGGTGCCGGCCGTGGACCCGCATCGGGTGGTCGTCGCCGCTCCGTGGGCGAAGGACCGCCACCGCGACCACCGGATCGCCGCCGAGGTCACCGCGGCGATCGCCGCCCGTCGCGGATTCACGCTGCTCGGGTATCCGGTGTGGGCGTGGCACTGGGGCACACCGGCGGACGTGCCCTGGGAACGGCTGGTCGCACTCGCCCTCGACGACGGCGAGCGCCGCGCGAAGCGGCAGGCACTGGCGTCGCACACCACCCAGACGGCGCCGCTGTCCGATCTGCCCGGCGACGAGGTGCTCCTGCACGCCGGCATGCTGGAGCACTTCGACCGCGACGTCGAGCTCTTCGTGGTCGAAGCGGGCGCCTTCGAGCAGCCCCAGGAGAGTCTCGACGCCCGCTGGTTCGACGACTTCTACCGGCGCAACGGCGACGACCCGTGGGGATTCGAGTCGCGGTGGTACGAGCGGCGCAAGCGGGCGGTGCTGATGGCGACGCTGCCGACCGCCCAGCTGGGCGACGTCTTCGAGATCGGCTGCTCCACCGGCATGCTCACCCGCGAGCTCGCCGACCGCGCGAGACACGTGATCGCGATGGATGCCGCGGCCGCCGCCCTCCAGACGGCCCGCGCCCGCCTCGGCGACGGTGCGCGGGTGTCGCTCCGCCGCGGTAGCGTCCCGGCGGACTGGCCGGAGGGCCGTTTCGACACGATCGTCCTGTCAGAGGTCGGCTACTACCTCTCTCCGTCGGACCTGCAGCGCACGATCGCGCTGATCGAGGGGTCGCTCGCCGACGACGGCCGGCTGGTCGCCTGTCACTGGCGTCACCCGGTCGCCGCGTATCCGCAGGCGGGCGACGACGTGCACGAGGCGCTCCATCGCGTCGCGGCGTGGGACGCGATCGTCCGCCACGAGGAGCGCGACTTCGTGCTGGAGGTCTTCGCCCGGCGTCCCGCGCGCTCGGTGGCCGAGGCCGAGGGACTCGTATGAGCCGCCGGCAGGCCGACGTCATGGTCGTGGCCGTCCCGGTCCGCGACGAAGAGCTGCTGCTCGAGGCATCCCTGTCGGCCCTCGCCGTCGCCGTCGACCGCGGGTCGGCGGCCGGCATCAGGACCGAGGTGCGCATCGTGTTGGATCGGTGCACGGATGCCTCCGCCGACGTCGCCGCGCAGTTCGCGTTCCCCACGCTCGTCTCGACCGCCGGCCGGGTGGGCGCCGCCCGCGCCGCCGGCATCGCCCACGCGTTGAACGCGCTCGCGGGCGTCCCGCTCGAGCGGGTGTGGATCGCCAGCACCGACGCCGATTCGCGGGTGCCCGCAGGGTGGCTCACGCACTTCCGCGAGATCTCGCGGATCGCGGACCTGTGCGTCGGCACCGTACGGCCCGACTTCGATGACCTGTCGGTCGCGCAGCGCGCCCTCTGGCTGCGCACCCACACGCGCGGCCGACCCAACGGGCACGTCCACGGCGCGAACCTCGGGCTGAGTGCGCGCACCTATCTCGACGCCGGCGGGTTCGCGCCGCTCGGTGAGCACGAGGACGTGGACCTCGTCACGCGGTGCCGCAACCGCGGCGCGCGTATCGTCGCCAGCGACGAGGCCGAGGTCATCACGTCCGGCCGCCTGACCGGCCGGACGCCCGGTGGGTATGCCGGGTACCTGCGCCAGCAGGCGACAGATCTCGCACGCGACGCCTCGGAATAGACGGTCGCGTCGACCGAAACCGGAACAACAGTGAAGGAGCTGTCATGGACGAATCGCCGACAGGCCCATCGGAACGGATCTCCACCACCGACTTCCGCCGGGCGAAGAAGACGGCGGATTGGCCGGTCACGCCTTTCGGTCCCGAGGCCGTCTTCACCGCCGCGTCGTTCTCACAGGCAGCGGAGCTCATCGCGCCGATCGTCGCCGCCGCCGAACGGTACGGGGTCCACCCGGACGTCGACCTGCGCCCGGAAGGGGTCGTCGTGCGCATCCCGGCAGACGACGACGGCATCCCCGCGGCGGCGATCGCGTTCGCGGCGGAGGTATCCGAGGCGGCCGCGGAGCTCCGGCTGGCCGCCGAACCCTCGCGCGTGCAATCCATCGGCGTTTACGTCGCCCAGAACTCACGGGCCGACGTCCGTCCGTTCTTCCTGGCCGCGCTGGGCTACTCCGCGTGGGGCGACACGGATGCCGTCGACCCGCTGCGCCGCGGACCCCAGCTCGCCTTCAACCCGATCGCCGGCGACGTCGCGGCGCGAGGCCGCACGCACTTCGACGTCTATGTGCCCGCCGACCAGGCGCAGGCGCGAGTGGACGCCGCCCTCGCCGCCGGCGGGAGACTGGCCGACGACACCCACGCTCCGGCGTGGTGGTCGCTCGCCTCGCCCGACAACCACGGCGTGGACATCGCCGCCTGGGCTGACGCACCTCGCTGACACGACGACGCGGCGGGGGCTACGTTGGGCACAGTCGTCCCCCAAGGCTTCGGAGGCCCGACCATGAGCGTTCCCCTGACCGCCGAGGCGCTTGACGCCGCCATCGCAGCGGAGTCGTTCACCGGTGTGCTCACGATCGATGAGGGAGACACCCGCACGCTCGAGCGCTGCGAGGGATTCGCGCACCGCGCGCTCGGGGTGCGCAACACGCCGAGCACCCGCATCTCGGCCGCGAGCGGAAGCAAGGGCTTCACCGCGCTCGTGATCATGCGACTCGTCGAGGACGGCATGCTCGACCTCGCGGATCCCGTACGTCCCCTGCTCGGTGACGACCTGCCGCTGATCGACGACAGGGTCACCGTCGAGCACCTCCTCACGCACACCTCCGGTATCGGCGACTACCTCGACGAGGAGGGCGACGGAGAGATCGACGACTACATCTTCTCCCTGCCGCTGCATCTGCTCGCCGAGACGGAGGGGTTCCTCCCCGCCCTCGACGGCTTCCCGCAGAAGTTCCCGCCCGGCGAGCGCTTCTCCTACTGCAACGGCGGCTACGTGGTGCTCGCGCTTCTCGCCGAGCGCGTCAGCGGCCGCGGCTTCCACGACCTGGTCCACACGGAAATCTGCGACCGGGCGGGTCTCACCGGGTCCGCCTTCCTCCGCTCCGACGACCTCCCGGGCGATGCCGCGCTCGGCTACCTGGAGGGGGAGGGCGACCGCACCAACGTGCTGCACCTCCCGGTACGCGGCAACGGCGACGGCGGCATGTACTTCACCGCCGATGACCTGCACCGATTCTGGAACGCACTCCTGGACGGCAGGATCGTGGCGCCAGACACGCTCGCCGAGATGACCCGTCCTCGCCTCGATGTGCCATCGGAGCACAAGCGATACGGGATGGGGCTGTGGCTGGGCCGCCGCAACTCGTCGCTGATCCTCGAAGGCTACGACGCGGGCGCGTCGTTCCGGTCCACCCACATCCCGGAGACCCGCACGACGGTGACGGTGCTGGGCAACAGCTCGGAGGGCGCCTGGCCGGTGATCTACGCCCTCGCCGACGCCATGGACGGAACCGTCCGGGGCAGGTTCCCCGACGAGAACTAGCGCGCCCGAGTCCGAACAACCGGGATCGGCTCGGGAGGTATCGGAGGCAGTTCTGTACAACGTTGCAAATTCCTCTTGACCTTCACTTGCCGGGACATCACGATGGGCGGGTAGGGAATTTACGACGTTGTAAACCGCACACGCGGAGCTACGTCGCCGCTCCGCCGGCGGCTCATCCCTCCCGGCGGGCAAGGCTCCCGCATGACGCCATGCGGGAGGTCACACGAGAGGAAATCAAAGGTGATGTGGACAGATCAAGGGCGGGGCACTGAGAAGCGCTCCCGTCGTGTGTGGGTGGCGATGGCCACTGCGGCCGCGTTGGGCGTGTCTACCCTCCTCACGGCGCAGCCGGCCGCCGCCGCCGAAGACCCGTGGGTCGCCGAGATCGACAACGTCGTCCCAGACGTCTACCGGTTCACGGTTCCCAACTCGGCGATTCAGCCGGCGACCGGCATCGCGGGCTCGGTGGTGGCGGTCGAAGGCAACTTCGCGCCGGGCAAGACCTGGACGACCCTGAACATGGGGTCCGGCGGAGGCAACTGGACCTCGACCATCGGCCCGCTCGAGCCGGGTCTGTACTACTACCAGTACTCGGCACGACCGTCGTGGGGTGAGGACGCCATTGCGTTCCGCAACCCCGCCAGCGCTCAGGAGGTGACGTCGAAGCCGACGTGGAACACACTGTTCGTCGACGGCCCGGGCGCCGAGTGGCTCGCGGACGAACCCGCGGGCGGGAGTCTCGAGGAGCTCAGCTACGACAGCTCCGTCGCGGGCGCCGAGCGGTCGGCCCTCGTGTGGACGCCCCCGGGTTACGACGAGAACCGCGCGGAGCCGTACCCGGTGCTCTACCTCCTCCAGGACGAGGGTCAGAGCTATCGCGAATGGGTCGAGCTCGGGCGGCTGAAGCAGATCCTCGACAATCTGACGGTCGACGGGGACGCCGAGCCGATGGTCGTCGTGATGGGCGACGGCGAGACGGATGAGATCCGCGGTGAGGTGGTCAAGAACCTGCTCCCGGCTGCGGAGGGGGCGTTCAACATCTCGGGCGACGCCGATGACCGCGCGATCGCCGGTATCGGGCGTGGCGCCGAGCAGGCTCTCAGCCTCCTGGTCAGCGCCACGGGCGAGTTCTCGAACGTGGGCTCCTTCTCGGGTGACCTCGAGCAGAACGTGGGCAAGGGCAAGGCGCGGCAGATCAACGACGCGACCGACCTCATCCGCCTGTACGTCGGGAACGTCACCGACCCGAACTACAACCCGACGGTGGCCCTCGCCGACAAGCTCGGTGCCGCGGGCGTCGAGTTCCAGTCGGACGGCTCCGACCCCGAGACCGGCGGCACCTGGGACACCTGGCAGAAGAACCTGCACGACTTCGCGCAGCGGGTGTTCCAGGCCCCGGGCGACACCGGTCCGAGTGAAGGCCACCTCCCGCTCGAGCCGCACTCGCTCCCGGCCCCGGGCACCACTCCGACGCCGTGGATCGACGAGAACGGCGTCGTGACCTTCGAGACCGGGACGGAGTTCGCCGACGCGAACAACGTGACGGTGTGGGGCAACTTCGGCCCTGCCGGCAGCTGGCCGCGCACGCCCATGACCAAGCAGGACGACGGCCGCTGGCGCCTGACGATGCCGGTCGAGGCGGGCTCGTACTACTACAAGTTCGTGGTCGAAGGTGTCGACCACAAGGACGAGACGAACCCGACGACGGTGTTCTCCGAGCCCAACTGGAGCACGTTCCAGGTGCCCGGTGACGAGACGCTGCGCGGCGAGTACACGACCCCGGTCGCGCCCGAGCTGCGCGGCAGCGTCGAGGTCATGAACTACACGAGCACGGCGAACGGCAACCCCGAGCGCTCCGCGTACGTGTGGACGCCCCCGGGCTACGACGCCGAGCGTGAAGAGCCCTACCCGGTGTTCTACCTCCAGCACGGCGGCGGACAGACGTGGACGGACTGGATCGAGGTCGGCTTCGCCGCCCAGATCCTGGACAACCACTACGCCAAGGGCAACATCGTGCCGATGGTGGTCGTCATGGCCAACGGCAACGGCGTGAACTTCCCCAACGAGATCACGCAGCGCATCACCGTGGCAGCCGAGGCCCAGTACAACGTCAGCAGCGAGGGTGAAGACCGGGCCCTCGCGGGACTGTCGATGGGCTCCGGTGCGACTCTCACCACGCTGTGGGCGCACCCGGGTGAGTTCGCGTACATCAGCGGGATGTCGGCGTTCGGCAGCGTTCCCGCCGGCGCCGACGTCGCAGCGATCAACGAAGGCACCAAGCTGCTGCGCATCTACTCCGGTGACGTCCAGGACTTCACCTACGGAGCGACGCTGAGCCTGATCAGCAGCATGACGAACCGCGGTGTCGAGCATGAGTTCGCACCGATCATCCCCGGCCCGCACAGCTGGGACGTGTGGCAGAAGTCGTTGATCGACCTGCTGCCGCGCCTGTTCCAGGGCTGACGCCTCGGGCTCGATCGGGTGACACGACGGCCCGTGAGGGCGAGAACCGCATTCTCGCCCTCACGGGTCACCGGCTTCGCACAGCAGGCGGATCGGACTTCACGCGCAGACGCGAACCCGGCGGCCCTCGTAGCCGACGACGTCACCGAGGCGGAGCTGGCGCCCCCTGCGTCGGTCGACCTCGCCGTTCACCGTCACGGCGCCGTCGATGATCGCCTCCTTCACCTCTCCTCCGGAGTCGAGGAGCCCGGCGAACTTCAGGAACTGCCCGAGACGGATCGCCCCCCCGCCGATCGAGACGTCGTCGATGCGAGCCGGGTTGGTCATCCCCGAATCGTAGCCGCTGCTCCCGCCGGCTCTTCAACCGGGGCGGTCGCCCGGTCGGACCCGCGACTCAGCCGTCGCCGCGGGTGCGATCCCCGTCGTCTTCGCGCCGGTCCGGATCATGCGCGTCCCCGGTCTCGTTCTCGCGCTCGAGCGGCGCTGAGGTCTCCGCAGTTGCGGTGTCCGCCTCCTCGTCCGGCGCCGCGGCAGGCTCCGCGGGGACATCGTCGGATGCCTCGGCCTCGCCGGTCTCGTCCGAACTCGGCGTCGCCTCCGCCGGCGCAGCAGCCGACTCCGACACCTCGATGTCGGGACCCTGCTCGATCACCGGCACCTCGCCCTCGCCGTCGGCCCCGACACCCCCGGGCTCACCGGCATTCGCCGGCTCAGCGGCATCCGCAGGCTCCACGTCCACCGGCTCACCGGCATCCGCGGTATCCACGTCCACCGGCTCCACGTCCACCGGCTCCACGTCCACCGGCTCGACGTTCGCCTGCGCGGGCTCCACGTCGTGTGCCGCGCCGGCGGGCGCCGGCGTGGCATCCGACACCTCGATGTCGGGCCCTTCCTCGATGACGGGCACCGCGATCTCCGAGGTATCGGTCGAGACCGCGCCCGCGGACTCGCGCAGACGGCGCTGGCGTCGCGTCTCGAATGCCGCCGCGGCGGCGGCAGCGGCACCGGCTCCGGCAGCGCTTCCGCCCGCGGCCATCTCGCCGCTGCCATCGGCCTCGCCCGCCGCAGCGCCCGCGCCGACGAGCGCCGGCACGGCCGCGGCATCCGTCCCGCCGGCGGGACCCTCGCCGTCCGGCCCGGGACCGCCGTCACGTCCGCGGCGGCGCTCGGCCCGCCGTTCCTTCGCGCCCTCGACGAGGTTGTAGAGCGTCGGCAGCACGAGGAGCGTCAGCACCGTCGACGACACCAGGCCGCCGATCACGACGATCGCGAGCGGCTGCGAGATGAAACCGCCCTGGCCGGTGATGCCGAGGGCCATCGGAGTGAGGGCGAAGATCGTCGCGAGCGCGGTCATGAGGATCGGGCGCAGACGGCGCGAGCCGCCGGCGATCGTGGCGTCGCGGGCCGACAGCCCCTTCTCGCGGTACTGGTTGACGAGATCGACGAGCACGATCGCGTTCGTGACGACGATGCCGATGAGCATCAGCACGCCGATGAGCGATGCGACCCCGAGCGGCACACCCGTGATGATCTGCAGCAGGATGGCGCCGGTCGCCGCGAACGGCACCGAGATCAGCAGCAGCAGCGGCTGGCGCAGCGACTTGAACGTCGCGACCATCACGATGTAGACGATGAGGATCGCGGCCAGAAGCGCCAGGCCGAGCTGCGTGAAGGCGTCCTGCTGCTGCGTCACCACGCCGCCGAGGGATGCGTCGGCGGATGCCGGCAGGTCGGCGTCTTCCAGCGCGGTCGTGACCGCGGCCGAGGCGCTGGCGAGGTCGTCGGTCGACGGCGTCACCGTCACCGTCGAGGTGCGCCGGCCGCCTTCGGTCGTGATCGAGGTCGGGCCTTCGCTCTCTTCGACGGTCGCCACCTCCTCGAGGGGGATGGGTCCGGTGGCGCTCGGCACCTGGAGCTGACGCAGCTCGTCCAGCGACGCGGGCGTCTCGGACGCCGCGAGGTACACGGTCAGCGACGTGCCGTCGATCTCGACCGAGCCGATCGACTGCGGCTGCATCGTGTTCGACACCAGCGCGCCGACGGCGACCTCCGAGAGGCCCAGCTCGGCGGCCCGCTCGCGGTCCACCGTCACGGCGATGTACGGCAGCGATGCCGAGAGGTTGCTCGAGACCTGGCCGACGCCTTCGGCTGCGTCGACGGCCTCGACGACGGCATCCGTCGCCGTCTCCAGCGTGTCGGCGTCGGGCGCCGTCACATCGATCTCGATGTCGCTCGATCCGAACCCGCCGCCCGCCGCCGAGACGGTGATCTCGCCGGCGTCGTCGAGATCGGCGACCGCCGCCTGCACCTCTTCGCGCAGGGCGACCTGGTCGACACCGGGGTCGGTGGTGATCGAGTAGGTGATGCCGCTGCCGCCGCCCGAGAAGGCGTCGCGCAGCGCCGAGCCGCTGGAGCCGATCGACACCTGGACGGTCTCGACGCCCTCGATGCCGAGGAGCACCTCCTCGACCTCCTCGGCGGCCGCGCTCTCGGCCTCGAGCGAGGGCGCCGCGCCGATCTCCTGCGTCATGGTGAACGTGTTCTGGCCGGAGTCGCCCAGGAAGTTCGTCTTCATGAAGGGCGCCGCGGCGATCGTCGCGGCGAGCACGAGCAGCGCGAGTCCCAGCGTCACCCACGAGTGCTTCAGCGTCCAGCGCAGGATCGGCAGGTACGACTTCTGCAGGCGGCTGGGCGGCGCCGCAGGGTCCTCCGGGTCGATCGCGACGCCGCGCTCGTCGAGGATCGGCTTGCCGGGCTTGAGGAACCAGTACGCCAGCACCGGCACGATCGTGAGCGCGACGAACAGCGACGCGGTCATGGCGATGGTGACGGTCAGCGCGAACGGGCGGAAGAGCTCGCCGGTGACGTCGCCGACGAAGGCGATGGGCAGGAACACCGCGACGGTCGTGATCGTCGACGCCGTGATGGCCGAGGCGACCTCGCGCACGCCGCGGAGGATCGCCCTGCGCTTGTCGGCGTCGCCGACGTAGTGGCGCTTGATGTTCTCGATGACGACGATCGAGTCGTCCACGACGCGTCCGATGGCGATCGTGAGCGCGCCGAGCGTGAGGATGTTCAGCGAGTACCCGAATGCCTGGATGCCCACGAACGTGATGAGCACGCTGGTGGGGATGGAGATCGCGGCGACGAGCGTCGAGCGCACCGACAGCAGGAAGACGAAGATCACGAGCACCGCGAAGACGAGGCCGAGCAGGCCCTCCTTCGCCAGCGTGTCGATCGACTCCTGGATGTACGGCGCCTGGTCGAAGACGACGGTGAACTGCGCACCGCCCAGCGACTCCTCGAGGTCGGGCAGGATCGCCAGCACCCCCCGCGAGACGTCGACGGTGTTGGCCGCCGGGAGCTTGGTGACGGCGATCGTGACCGCGGGCTCGCCGTTCACGCGCGAGACCGTCGTGACCGGGTCGGCCTCCTCGGCGACCGTCGCGACGTCTGCGATCGTCGTCGCCCCCGCCAGCGTCTGTTCCGGCGTCGACGGCACCAGCGGCAGCGCCGCGATCTCGTCGACCGTCGTGATCTTGGCGCCCGTCTGCACGGTGAGCGTCTCGTCGCCCTCGGTGATCTCGCCGCCGGGGAACAGCACGCCGTTCTGCTCGAGCGCGTCGCTGATCGCCTGCTGCGTGAACCCTGCGGCCGCGAGCGCCGCCTGGTCGGGCGTGATGGTGATCCGCTGCCCGACGCCGCCGACGATCTGCGCCGCGTTCACGCCGGCCACGTCCTCGAGGTCGGGGATGACGGATGCCTCCAGCTGCGACTGGATCGCCTCCTCGTCGTCGTAGCCGGTCACGGCCAGCTGGATGACGGGGAAGTCGTCGATGCTCGCCGAGATGACGCTCGGCTCGACGCTCTCGGGGAGCTGGCTCTTGATGCGGTTGATCGCCTGCGTCATCTTCTGCTCGGCGGTGGCGAGATCCGTGCCGTAGGTGAAGGACGCCTGCACGATCGAGGCGTTGGTGGTGCTGGTCGCCGTCGAGGTCTCGAGCCCCGGCACGCCCTGGATGGCGTTCTCGATCGGCACCGAGACGTCGTTGCTCACGACCTCGGGCGACGCGCCCGGGTAGGTCGACACCACGATGAGGGCGGGGAACTCGATCGAGGGGATGAGCTCCTGCTTGAGATTCGTCAGCGCCAGGCCGCCGAAGATGGCGGCGACGATCGTGATCAGCGCGATGAGCGCGCGGTTCTTGAGGCTCAGGACGGCGAGGTTGGACACAGGTGCCTTCGCTGGGTGAAGTGGTGCGACGGATGATCTCGATACGGTCCCCGTTTCGCGCGGAACCGCACTCGATCCGGCGGCAGGAGCCGGCACGATACGAAGATGTATCGGGTGTCAGTATTTCATGCAGCTCTCATGTGAGCGCCCTGAGTGCCGGTCGACGGGTCACGCCGCCGCGGAGCCGAGCAGCAGCCCGAGCCCGGCGGCGACCGCGGCGAGCGCGAGCGTGCCGAAGAGGTTGAGCGCGGCATCCCGCCACCGCCGCCGCTCGGCGAGCAGCACCGTCTCGACCGACACCGTGCTGAAGGTGGTGTACCCGCCCAGCAGCCCCGCACCGAGGGCGAGCGACAGCCCGGGCGCCACCGCCGCGCCGAGCCCCGTGAGCACGCCGAGCGCGAATGACCCCGAGACGTTGACGATCAGGATGCCGACCGGGAACCGCGCGCCCGCGGCGGGCGTGACGAGGCGGTCGACGAGGTAGCGAAGGCCCGCCCCGACGCCCCCGGCCGCGGCGACCACCAGCAGCAGGGGACTCATTCGGCGTCCTCGGGTCCCTCGATTCGGCCGGGGGCGTCGGCGATCCGGCGTCCGAGGAAGAGGCCGACGACGGCTGCCACGACGCCGGCGGTGACGGATACCGCGGCCAGCGCCGAAGCGAGCCACGGCGTCGCCGCCCACGCGGCCGTCGCCACCGCGAATGCGCTGTAGGTCGTGAACCCGCCGAGCACGCCCGTGCCGAGGAACCCGCGGAGCAGCGGACGCCGCCCGTCGAGCCATCCGACGACGATGCCCAGGAGCAGCGAGCCGGCCGCGTTGATGCCGAGCGTCACCCACGGCACGGCGGCGGGGTCGCCGACCGGCAGGACGATCGCGGCCCGGGCCAGCACGCCGACCGCCCCGCCCGCCACGGTGACCGCGAGCACGCGGACATCGACGGGCTGGGGCATCCACTCACGCTACTTCAGCGACGTCCTCCGGCTCGGTATCGCTGCGGACCGGGCGCAGCAGCGACCGGATCGCCGACTCGGGCGTCCTGGACAGGTCCAGGAGGTTGCCCTCGCGGTAACGGACGAAGACGCGGGGATCGATGTACGACCCGCGGGCGACCGCCGGGGTGTTGCCGAGGGCCTCCGCGGTGGCGCGCACCGCGAGCACCTCGGCGCGCTTGAGGTCGGTCTTGGTGTCGACGGTGCCGATGTGCGCGAGCGCTTCGGCGGCGAGGATCGTGCCGCGGAGCGTGCGGAAGTCCTTGGCGGTGAACTTGCCGCCGGTGAGCGACCGCACGTAGGCGTTGACCTCGGCGGGGGTGAGCGGCACGCGGCGCCCGGCGCGGTTGAACGCCAGCAGCGGTGAGCGCGGGCGCCCGGGCACGAGCAGCTCGATCGCCGCCGCCAGGTCGGCGTCGTCGATCTCGAGGTACTGCAGCTTGCCGCTCTTGCCCGGGAACGTGAGGGTGACGACGGTGCCCTCGACGGAGGCATCCCGTCGATGGAGGGTCGTGAGCCCCCGGCTGCCGTTCTGCGCGAGGTAGCGCTCGGATCCGATGCGGGGTGCGGCGTTGTCGAGCAGCCGGAAGGCGACGGCGAGCACCCGCTCGCGATCGAGGTCGTCCCGGCGGATCGAGGTGGTGACGCGTGCGCGGGCGCGGGGCAGCGCCTCGGCGAGCGCGAGGGCGCGGGCGAACTTGCCCCGGTCGCGGCCGGCCGTCCAGGCGGGGTGATAGATGTACTGCCGGCGCCCGGCGTCGTCGGTCCCCACCGCCTGGATGTGGCCGTCGTCGCGGACGCTGATCCAGACGTCCTGCCAGGCCGGCGGGATGACCAGCGCCCGGATCCGCTCCAGGTGCCGCTGCCCGGGCGTGCGGCCCTTCGCGTCGAGATACCGGAAGCCGGACCCGGCTCGCAGACGCCGGAAGCCGGGGTCGTGGAAGGGGCGCACACGCGTGAGCTTCGGCATGTGCTCAGTCTCCCCCGACCGCCGGGCCGGCCGGCGCATTGCCCGGTCGGCCCGGCGACCACATCGTCAGTGGTTCCGGATCATCTCGACGAGCTCGGACTTCTTCTTGCCGGAGTAGCCCGAGAGGCCGAGCTCCTTCGCGCGCCTGCGCAGCTCGGGCACGGTCCGGTCGTCGTAGTTCGTCGCCTGGGCGCCGCGGCGTCCGACCGTCTTGCGGCCCTGGTTGGCCGCCGCGTTCGAGATGCGCGCCGCCTTCTCCTTGGACGCTCCGTCTTTGCGGAGCTCCTCGTACAGCTCGGGATCCTTGAGGTTGGATCCGCGTCCTCGAGGCATCGCTTCCTCCTTCCCTCGCCGCATCGCTCGGATGCGGACGTGCTGGCCGCCCGCTCAGAGCGGCTTTCCCCCGGTGACCGGGACGATGGCGCCGGAGGTGTACGACGACACGGCCGAGGCGAGATACACGTACGCGCCCGCGAGCTCCGCGGGCTGACCGGCGCGGCCCAGCGGCGTGTCCTGCCCGAACGACGCGAGGCGCTCCTCGTCCCAGCCGGTGGCGGGGATGAGCGGCGTCCAGATCGGACCGGGCGCCACGCCGTTGATGCGGATGCCCTTGGGCCCCAGCTCCTCGGCCAGCGCCTTCACGAGCGCGACCTGAGCGGCCTTGGTCATCGCGTAGTCGACGAGGCCCGGCGAGGGGTTGAACGCCTGCACCGACGTGGTGAGGATGATCGAGGCGCCCGGCTTCAGGTGCGGCACGGCGGCACGGAGTGTGAAGATCTGCGCGAAGAGGTTGGTCCGGAACACCCGCTCCATCTCCGCGGTCTCGAGCGTCTCGATGCCGTCGCGGTCCTTCTGGTACGCCGCGTTGAGGACGAGGACGTCGAGTCCCCCGAGCTCTTGGACGGTGCGCTCGACGATGTCGGCGCAGAACTGCTCCTCGCGAAGGTCGCCGGGAAGGGTCAGCGCCCGCCGGCCGGCGTCGGCGACGACGCGCGCGGTGTCCTGCGCGTCCTCTTCCTCCTCGGGCATGTAGACCAGCGCCACGTCGGCGCCCTCGCGGGCGAAGGCGACGGCGACCGCGCGGCCGATGCCCGAGTCGCCCCCGGTGATCAGCGTGCGGCGGTCGGTCAGGCGCTGGGCGCCCCGATACGACTCCTCGCCGTGATCGGGTTCGGGACGCGTCTTGCCGGTGAGCCCCGGCTGGTCCTGCTGCTGAGCCGGGAAGCCTTCGTCGTGGTGCGCGGTCGTGGGGTCCTGGGGCGCCGATGAACTCATACCCGCACGCTAGGGCCGCGCGTGCGCGCGTTCACGGGGGTTGACTTCCCCGGCGGACGGCCTTAACACGAGGCCTTTCGACTATCACCGGCGCCGACACGCCGTCAACCCCCTGCGAAGGAGCGGTCACCAGTGCCACTGTGAGACCGTGCCCACAAGGCATCCGTTGCATCCCCTTGCACCGGACACGCAGAAGGAGAAGATCTCATGAACCTCGCCTTGATCATCATCATCGTCGTCGCGATCATCCTTGCGATCGTGGGCGGTCTGAACTCCGCGCTGAACTGGCTGCTGTGGGTGGCCATCATCGTCGGTGTCATCGCGCTGATCGTGTGGTTGTTCCGAGTGATCAGCGGGAACCGCAGGGCCTGACCCGACCCACTGAGCTGTAGACGGCGGATGCCGCGGCCAGAGCTGGCCGCGGCATCCGCCTGTCTACGGGGTCCGCGCGGGACTACAGGTTCGCCTCCGCGTACACGCGGAGCGCGTCGCGGACGAACTCCGCACCGTGTGTGCCGCCCGAGCTCGTCGCGTAGTTCGCGCCGAAGCGCGGGTCGGCGACGTACATCTCCCCGAGCCCCAGGACGTAGCCCCTCACGTCGCCACCGGGCGTCGCCGCGGGCGTGCCGGGCACGCCGGTCAGCCACTGGACGTGGCGCTTCGCGAGCGCCTGCGCCTCATCACTGTCGGGCGCGATGCCGGACTCCGCCGCGGCGATCCAGTCACGGCCGAGCTCGGAGACGCGCTGCTGCCACGCGGCCTTCTCCTGCGCGCTCATCGAGCGCCACCACCGGTCGCTGTCGGCGTAGGCCTGCGTGCCCCAGCGCTCTACTACCTCGTCCTTGTACTGCGTGTGGTCGAAGCCGTCGAACATGTTCTCTGCCATCAGTCGTTCACCTCCTCTCAATGCGCTGATCGTGCTCTCGACCGACGCGATCTGCCGCGTCAGCCGGTCCTGCTCCTGCCGCAGCCAGGCGAGGTGAGTCTCCAGCGCGTGCGCTTCGGACGCCTCGCGATCGAGCACCTCTCCGATCTGCGGCAGCCCCAGTCCGAGCTCGCGCAGCAGCAGGATGCGCTGCAGGCGCACGAGCGCGGCCTGGTCGTAGTGGCGGTAGCCGTTGTGGCCCACGCTCGACGGCGCGAGCAGCCCGATGTCGTCGTAGTGACGCAGCGTTCGGCTGGTCGTTCCGGCGAGCTTGGCGATCTGCTGGATCGACCACTCGTGATCCGTCATGACCTCTTCCCCTCTCTCGTGCCGTCCCTGATCACGGTAAAGGTTGACGCTGCGTCAAGGTCAAGCCGAATGATCGCTGTACTTTCTTGACATGGTCGCGATATATCGTGTTATCCTTCAGACACGCGATATATCGCGAATACCCCAGACAGGCAGGAGAAGCAGCCATGACCCTGGAGAAGTGGATCATCCACCCGGGCGAGACGCGCGTCATCGACATCGAAGCCGTTCGCTCGCTCAAGATCGGCCTCGTCGGCGGACAGGTCGACGTCGTCGCCCACGACGAGCCGGGCATCCGGATCGAGGTGCACGACGTCACCGTCAAGGACCTCCGCATCGAGGTCACCGAGGACCAGGTCGAGATCGACCACCCGCAGCTGCGCTGGGACAACTTCCTCGAGGTGTTCCGCAACTTCGGCGCCGGCGGTCCCAAGGCCGAGATCAGCGTCGCCGTGCCCCGCGACGTCGCGCTCACCCTGGGCGTGGTCAGCGCGAGCGCCCTCGTCACCGGCCTCCAGGCCGGCGCCGCACTGAACACCGTCTCCGGCGACATCCTGGTCGACGGCCTCACCGGCGACCTCTCGGTCAACGCCGTCTCGGGCGACGTGCAGGTGCGCGGCCTCGTCGGCGGCCTCAACGCCAACAGCGTCTCGGGCGACGTCGCGGCGACCGGCTCGCTGCGCAAGGCCACCGTCGACACCGTGTCGGGCTCCGTGCTGGTCGACTCCACCGGCGAGATCCACTCCGTCGGTCTCAACACCGTCAGCGGCAGCTCCACCGTGCGGCTGGACGAGGGCTACCCGGCCAACTACGTCATCCGCAGCGTCAGCGGCCGCGTGCAGATCGACGGCGTCGTGCGCTCCGGCCAGGGCACCGGCCCGACGACCAACTACGCCGGTTCGGTGGGCGAGCTGAGCGGCAACTTCGCCGACGTGCGGGCCCACAGCGTCTCGGGCGACATCACCGTGCTCCGCCGCGCGGCCGCCCAGATGACGGATGCCCCGGCCGCGGCCTCCGTCGGCACGACGCCGGCCGCTCAGGCTCCCGTCGCGGGCTCCGAGGCTCCGGCCGAGGCGTACGGCGGCGACAGCACCGCGGACACCCCGTTCGGAACCGACCGGCAGGCCGAGGCCGGCGCCGACCGGGAGGAGCTGTGATGGCCCCGGTCTTCTCCCACGGCGACCTGCGCCTGTACCTGCTGAACCTGCTCGATGAAGGGCCCCGACACGGCTACGACATCATGCAGGCCCTGTCGGACCGCACCGGAGGCACCTACACCCCGAGCGCCGGCACGATCTATCCGCGACTGGCGAAGCTCGAAGAGGAGGGCCTCGTGACGAAGTCCGTCGACGGCCGCAAGACCGTCTACTCGATCACCGAGGCAGGCCACGCCGAGGTGCAGGCCCGCGCCGGCGAGCTCGAGGGCATCGAGGCGGGTCTCGCCGACTCGGTGCGGCTCATCGCCGACGAGGTGCGCGGCAGCGTCCGCGAGGCCATGAAGAGCCTGCGGGCGGATCTCGCCGCCGCTTCCCGCGAGGAGCGCGAGACCACACCGCAGCGTCCGCGCGAGGACGACCCGCGCGTCCGCAGCCGTGAGCAGGTGCAGCGGCTCGACGCGCTCGTGAACGAGTTCCGCGCGAACCTGCGCGGTGACGTCCGCGTCCATGTCGCCCGTGGCGGCGAGCTCGCCTCCACGGTGGTGGACCAGGTCGCCGGCGAGCTCGACCGCATCGCGCGCGACGTGACACGCGCGCTGCGAGGCTGAGCCGCGGCATCCGCTGAATGCGAGAGGGTGGGCCCCGTCCCGGGAGCCCACCCTCTCGTCGTGCGCGCGCCGCCGATCAGCGCCGCGCGAACGCCACCGCCGCCGGGCCGCCGTCGACGTCGCCGACGCGCAGGATCGCGTCGTCGCCGTCGCGCTCGACCACCAGGTCGCCCGACAGCACGCGGGAGCGGTCGAAGTCCACGCTGTCACGGCCGAGCCGGTGGTCGCCGGTCCCGTCGAGGAAGACGATGCGCTCCGACGGCGTCCACCACTCCCGCATCCAGCGCCCATCGGACCACTGCGGGCTCTCGCGGCGGATCGTGGTCTCAGACGCCTCGGCCACCGCGCGCTTCCAGTCGCCGAACCCGCGCAGCGACTCCTGCTGCAGTTCCGGGATGATCCCCTCCGCGGTGGGCCCCACGTTCAGCAGCAGCCGGCCGCCCTTGGCCACGACGTCGATCCAGTGCTTGGCCAGACTGGTCGAGTCCAGGATCTCCTTGGGCGACTCGAGCTGGTTGTATCCGAACGACCACCCCAGGCCGCGGTTGTTCTCCCAGACCTCCTTGGCCTCGTTCTCGCGTCCGGCCGAGTACTCCGTGGTCGCGAAGTCGGAATGCGTATCGCCCCACCGGTCGTTGATGACGCCGTCGGGATTCGCCTCGTAGTACTGCGCGAACAGCTCGTACAGCCCGTCCTTGCCGAAATGCTTGCCGGCGTCGGGCCAGTTGATGTCGTTCCACAGCACGTCGGGGCGATAGCGGTCGATGAGATCGCGTACGTGGGCGAGCGCGTAGTAGTTGTACGCGGCGTCGTTGGGACGAATCGAGTGCACCTCCGGGCCCGACCGGTGAGGCGGCAGATCGCTCACCGACCAATCGAGCCCGCCCGAGTAGTAGACGCCGAACCGCATCCCCTTCGCGCGGACCGCGTCCGCGATCGCGCCGATCAGGTCGCGCTGCGGGCCGCGCCGGACGGTGTTGCGCGAAGCCGTCCCCGGGGCGTCCCACAACGCGATGCCGTCATGGTGCTTCGTGGTCGGAACGACGTACTCCGCCCCCGCGTGGGCGAACAGCTCCGCCCACGCCGCCGGATCGAAGCGCTCGGCCTTCCACTGGTCGAGGAAGTCGTCGTACGGTGCATCTCCGTGGACGGTGCGGTGATGCTCCTGTGCCGGGCTGCCGTCGATCCGGATGGTGTTGAAGTACCACTCCGCGTACGGGTTGTGGGCGAACCACTGGTCGTCCGGCACCTCGCCGAGCGCGCCGATCGGCTCGGCCCACGCGGGCACGGAGTACGCACCCCAGTGGATGAAGACTCCGAACTTCGCCTTCGCGAACCATTCGGGCAGCGGGCGTGACAGGTCGTCCCAGCTCTCATCGGTCACGGCATCCTCGACTTTCATCCGATGTATCGTCCTCAATCTTGGACATATCGGGAAAGCGAGTCAACAGCGCGGCCTAAACATCCGCTCTTTCGACGATGGCCCGGCGCTGGACCGACGGGCGTCAGGCGGGCCAGATCTCCTCGTCGTCGGGCACCGGTTCGCCCAGCGGCACCACCAGGATCGGGCGGTGCTGCCGATGCGCGAGGCGGGCGCCGACCGAGCCGGTGAAGAACTCGCGGACCGACTCACCGAACCCGCGCTTGCGGGTGCCGACCACGAGCAGCCGGGCGTCGATCTCATCCGCCAGGTGCTTGAGCGCCATCGCCGGGTCGCCGACGAGCTGGCGCACGGTCCAGTCCACGCCGGAGTCGGCGAGGACGGCTGCCGCGGCATCCTGGACGCTCGTCAGGTCACCCTCGCCACCGGTGATGTTCATGTCGATGGGGGCCGAGTGGACGTAGCCGTCGGGGTCCTCGTAGGTGACGAAGCGGGTGACGTCGACGTGGACGACCGCCAGCGGCGCCCGGAGGAGCTTCGCGTACCGAGCGGCCTCTTTGAGGACCCGCGGCGACTGGTCGGGGATCACTCCCGCGATCACCGCCCCGTGCAGGCTCGCGTTGCTGCTGTCGTCGACTTCGGGCTCGGATGCCTCGTCGGTCATACGTCCGTGCTCCTCCCGCACCACTGGGGCCGGAACCGCCGGGGTGCGGGGGCTCCGTGTTATCCTGAATGCTACTCTTACCGGCTCGAAGCCGGATTCGTGAATGCCCGGGTTGCGCGGCGGAAAGCCCGCAGAAAAGCCCGCGACTCTAAATGAGGGGGTCTCGCATGGGGCGTGGCCGTCAGAAGGCGAAGCACACCAAGATCGCCCGAGAGCTGAAGTACGACACGTACAGCGTGAACTACTCGGCGCTCGAGCGCGAGCTCGGTCACCACAGCGAAGACGAGTACGTCGACAAGTGGGCGGACCAGTACAACGACGAGGACGAGGACGAGACCTCGCCCGTCTCGTCGTCGCAAGCCTGAGCGCTCGTGCGAGGCGGTCACGCCTCACCGCGCTCTGAGACGACCCCGCGCGCTGCGGTGCGCGGGGTTCGTCGTGCTCGGGGCCGATCCGGGCGCGGTCACCACGCGCCGTGGCGCCGGGACCAGTCGTCTTCGACGGTGTGCCGCCGCGCCGCCACCGCGCCCGCCGGGATGGCGGCGGCGACGACGCACGCGAGCACGATGAGGGGGCCGGTCCACGAACCGGTCGCGTCGTGCAGCAGGCCGATGCCCACCGGGAACAGCGCGGCGATCGCGTAGCCGCCGCTCTGCACGAACCCGCTGAGAGCGACCGCGCCCTCGTGCGTGCGCGTGCGCAGCCCCACCAGCACGAGGACCACCGGGAACAGCAGCGGCGCGAGCCCGATCAGCACGACCCACAGCCATGGTGCCGCCGCCGGCGCGAACAGCAGGCCCGCGATGCCAGCGAAGCCGGTGACGACGGCGACGCCGAAGAGCGCGCGGGTCGCGTTCAGACGTGTCACCAGCAGCGGCACGACGAGGGATGCCGGCAGCCCCATGAACCCGAAGAGCGAGAGCAGCGCGCCCGCCGTGGCGGGGGTGACGCCCGCGATGTCGACGAGCATCTTCGGCATCCACGCGAACGAGGTATAGGCGATCGTGCTCGAGACGGCGAACGCGACCAGCAGCGCCCACGCCAGCGGAATGCGCCACATCCGCCCGAACACGCGAGGACTCGCCTGCTCGATGTCGTCGTCGGCCTCGTCGGCATGGCGGCGCAGCGCAAGTGCGATCCACGGGATCGTCGCGATGAGGGCGAAGACCGCCCACAGTCCCAGCGAGACGTGCCAGTCCGTGGCATCCGCCACCGGCACCGCGACGAGGGCGGGCAGGAACGTCGACACGGCCATCGTCGTGGAGAACACCGTCGTCATGAGCCCGATGCGGTCGGGGAAGTAGCGCTTCACGAGCGGCGGCAGCAGGATGTTGCCCGTCCCGACGGCCGCGAAGACGAACGCCGTGCCGGCCAGCAGCAGCCCCGAGCTGGGCGCGAGGCTGCGCGCGACGAGGCCGACCGCCACGACCGCCATCGCCACCACGGCGAGCCGCTCGAGCCCGAACCGGCGCTCGAGCGCCGGGGTGAGCAGGCCGAACACGGCGAAGCACACCGGCGGGGCGGTGCCGATCAGGCCGATCACCGCGGCCGGCAGCGCGAAGTCCGCCGAGATGTGGTCGAAGAGCGGCGACAGCGAGGCCACGGCCGACCGCAGCGAGAACGCGAACAGCACGATGCCGACGAGGGCGAGGGTTCGCCCCTGCCAGAGCGGGCGGGCAGGGGACGATGTCACTCGTACAACCCTAGAGCCGGCGCCGATGCCCTCGGCGCGCCGGCCGACGGGCTCAGCTCTCCTGGGAGCCCTCCACCCACGCGAGATACTCGTCGGTGACGGTGCCGGTGATGTACCGGCCGTCGAAGCAGCTCATGTCGAGATCCTCGACGTCGGACCCCTCGAGGATCGCGGCCTTCAGGTCGTCGACCTCCTGGTAGACCACGAAGTCCGCGCCCAGCTCCTGCGCGATCTCGGGGATCGTCCGGCCGTGCGCGACCAGCTCGTGCCGGGAGGGCATGTTGATGCCGTAGACGTGCGGGTAGCGCACCGGCGGCGCCGCCGAGGCGAACGTGACGCTCTTGGCACCGGCATCCCGCGCCATCTGGATGATCTCCTTCGACGTCGTGCCGCGCACGATGGAGTCGTCGATGAGGAGCACGTTCTTGCCCTTGAACTCGGTCGACATGGCATTGAGCTTCTGCCGCACGCTCTTCTTCCGCACCGCCTGCCCCGGCATGATGAACGTCCGCCCGATGTACCGGTTCTTGTAGAAGCCCTCGCGGTACTCCACGCCCAGCTTGCGCGCGACCTGCATCGCCGCCGGCCGCGAGGAGTCGGGAATGGGCATGACCACGTCGATCGCCTCGCGCGGCGTGTACTTCGCGATGGTGTCGGCGAGGCGGTCTCCCATGCGCAGGCGCGCCTCGTACACCGAGATGCCGTTCATGACCGAGTCCGGACGCGCGAGGTACACGTACTCGAACGAGCACGGCACCAGCTGCGGGTCGCTCGCGCACTGGCGGGTGTGAAGGTTGCCTTCGAGGTCGATGAAGACCGCTTCGCCCGGGTCGACGTCGCGCACGACCTCGAACTCGCCGTTCTCCAGCACGAGCGACTCGCTCGTGACGACCCACTCGTAGTGGCCGTCCGCGTTCTTGCGCGTGCCGAGGATGAGGGGACGGATGCCGAACGGATCGCGGAACGCCAGCAGACCGTACCCCGCGATCAGCGCGATCGCCGCGTACGATCCCTCGACGCGCTCGTGCACGCGCGTGACCGCCTGGAACACCTGCTCGGGGTCGAGCTCGAGTCCCGAGATCGAGGACTGCAGCTCGTTGGCCAGCACGTTCACCAGCAGCTCGGTGTCGGAGCTGGTGTTGAGGTGGCGGCGGTCCTTGTGGAACAGCTCCTCGGTCAGCTCGCGCGTGTTGGTGAGGTTGCCGTTGTGCACCATGACGATGCCGTACGGCGCGTTGACGTAGAAGGGCTGCGCCTCCTCCTCATTCGACGCGGTGCCCTTGGTCGCGTAGCGCACATGGCCGAGGCCGATCTCACCGAGGAGCGCGCGCATGTCGCGGGTGCGGAACGACTCGCGCACCTGGCCCCGCGTCTTGTGCATGTGCACGACCCCATGACGCTCGGCCGTGGCGATGCCGGTGGAGTCCTGACCGCGGTGCTGCAGGAGGAGGAGGGAGTCGTAGATCTCCTGATTGACGGACCCGCGGCCCACCATCCCGACGATTCCGCACATGGGTGTTGCCTGCTCCGTAAGGTCGTGCGACTCAGCGGGCCGTGTGGCTCGCGTGCGCCTGGTGGTCTGAATAGGCGCCGACGAGACGCACCGCGCCGCCGTCGACTCCCTTTGCGCCCTGCTCCCACTCGCCGTCCGGCCGGGCGCCGCCGCGGACGACGCCGACCTGCCAGGTCGCGATGCCGCCGAGGGAGAGAGCGGATGCCGCCGCCTCGGCCTTGTCGGCCGCCACGACGGCGAGGAAGCCGATGCCGAGGTTCCAGGTGCCCTCGGTCGACTCGAGGTCGAGGTCGCCCAGGTCGGCGAGGACGCGGAAGACAGGGGAGGGCGACCACGTCGAGCGGTCGACCTCGACCCACGTGCCCTGCGGCAGCACGCGGGCGAGGTTCGCCGCGATGCCGCCGCCGGTGACATGGCTGAGCGCGTGCACGCGGTCGCCGTGATCGGCGATGAGCCGCAGGAGCGGCTTGGTGTACAGGCGCGTCGGCTCGAGGAGGGCCTCGCCCCACGTCGCGCCGAAGTCGGCGGCGTTGTCGCCGTACTGCACGCCGGCGCCGGTGACGATGTGGCGCACCAGCGAGTAGCCGTTGGAGTGCAGGCCCGAGCTCGCGAGCGCCAGCACCACGTCGCCTTCGCGCACCCGCTCGGCGCCGAGCACGCGGTCGGCCTCGACAACACCGGTCGCGGCGCCCGCGACGTCGTAGTCGTTGACGCCGAGCAGCCCGGGGTGCTCCGCCGTCTCGCCGCCGACCAGGGCGGTGCCCGTCTCGGCGCAGCCGGCGGCGATGCCGCGGACGATGTCGGCGATGCGCTCGGGGAACACCTTGCCGCAGGCGATGTAGTCGGTCATGAACAGCGGCTTGGCCCCGACGACGACGATGTCGTCGACGACCATGCCGACGAGGTCCTGGCCGATCGTGTCGTGCTTGTCGATCGCCTGCGCGATGGCGACCTTGGTGCCGACGCCGTCGGTGCTGGTGGCCAGCAGCGGCTTGTCGTACGCCTTGAACGCGCTGGCGTCGAAGAGCCCGGCGAAGCCGCCGACGCCTCCGAGCACCTCGGGTCCGTGCGTGCGGCGGACGGCCGACTTCATCAGCTCCACGGCGAGGTCGCCGGCGGCGGTGTCGACGCCCGCAGCGACGTACGGGTTCACCGGCTGTTCGGGGCGTGAAGGGGCGTCGCGTTCGGAGGAGGCCACGGCTACCAGCCTACCGGCGGCGTGGCTGGGCGGATGCCGGGGTTACGGGTCGCTCCCCCGGCGCCGATCGGCACCCTGATCGTTGCCCGCGCCCCGGTCCCGACGTCGCCGGGCGGATCTATGATGTCCGCATGGGCGGCACCGGTGCACCGGAGTGGCTGATCCGCGAAGACGCAGGTCAGCCGGTTCTTCTCGCCCTCTATCTGCGCCAGGTGCTCGGCATTCGCTCTCCCGAGGAGCTGCCCCATCTGCGCGGAATCCCCCTGCGCGCCAACGACCGGTCCGACGAGGCGCAGGCGACGCTCGAACGCCAGTGGCGAGAGTTCTGGGCGATGACCGTCGAACCGCAGGCGCACCCGTCGCCGGTTCCGCTCCAGCTCGTCGACGGGTTCGACATGGCGCTCGCCCTGCCGGTCGAGGGCTGCGACGACCTGCGGCACGCGTTCACGCCCCATGCCGCCGACGCCATGGCCTTCGCGAAGGCCGCCCACGAGCGCTACCGCAAAGAGGCGTCGCACAGCACCGGCACCGCCTACCGGGCGTATGCGGGCGCCATCGCCGAGCACGAGCGGCAGGTGGGCCGCCGGGCGCACTCGTTCGAACTCAATGTCCAGGTGCTGCCGCTGAATCAGCGGGGCGTGTGGTGGATCGGCTCCCTCACGATCGCCGTCACCGACGGCCTGCGCGGCGACGTCGCCGCCTTCGACGCGGCGATCCACCCGATCATCGCCGAGCTGGCCTGAAGAGCCCGAGCTCAGCGGCGATCGTCGTCTGCGCCGGACTGCGGGTCGACCTGCACCGACGCGTGGTCGACCGAGACCTCGTGCGTGTGACGGCGGGACCGGCGGTCGAGGAGCAGCGCGACCAGGGCGCCGAGCACGATGCCGACGGGCGCGCAGATGAGCGCCAGGAAGCCGAAGACCTGGGTCTGCGAGTACTCCACACCGGTGTTCGGGCTCACCTGCGACGTGCCGTCGAAGGCGAAGGTGAGGATCATCGCGACCAGCAGGCCCAGCGCGGCGCCGGCGATGAGGAAGACCGAGATCTTCGGGGCCCGCCGCACGCGCAGCGTCTCGACGCGGTCCTGGCTGTGCTCGGGCATGTCTCCATTATCCCTTCGGCCGGCGGCCGCTCGGGCCGTCGGGCCGGTCGGTCTCGATGTCCTCGGCGTCCCGCACCCACTGCGGCACGTCGTCGGTGACCGGAGAGACGAGGTCGTCGCTGAGGCTCGTGGCGTGCTCCGCGATGACCGAGCGACCGCGGCTGCCCACCACGCGGTCGAGCACGATGACGACGAGGCCCGCGACGAGGAGCCCGAACCCGACGCAGATGACGGCGAAGACGCCGAACACGCGCAGGTAGCCCGAGGCGCCCGTGGAGAGCGGGCCGCCCGGCTCCTCGGACACGGCGGCCGCCGCGGTGAGGACGCCCGCCGTCACCAGGCCGAGGACGATGCCCGAGATCATGATCCGCCCGATGCGCGGGGCGCGACGGACCCCGACGGACTCCCACTCCTCGTGGATGACGTGCTCGTCGGGGTCGTCGTCGCCGGCTGCGCCGGTGCGCGCGCGGATCATGGTGCCATTGTCCCACCGCGGGACGGGCGCGTCTCGGGGTCCTCGCCCCGGCTCAGGGGCGCAGCGGCAGCAGGTGGGAGATGTCGGCGCGGGTGCCCGAGGCGACGATGCGGCCGGCGGAGGAGGCATCCGCCCAGTGCTCCGCCCCCGTCGCCACTGCGATCCAGGTCCCGGGATCGGTCTCGACGACGTTCGGTGGGGTTCCGCGGGTGTGCCGTGGCCCCTCGACCACCTGCACCGCGCCGAACGGAGGCACGCGCACCTCGACCGAGTTGCCCGGCGCCTTCTCGGCGAGCAGCTGCAGCAGGTAGCGCACGGCCGTGGCGCGGTCGGTGCGGGAGGCGGGGACGGATGCCGCGCCCGCCGCCGCGACGGCCTGCAGGGCCGCGCGGCCGTCGTCGGTGGAGATCTTGCGGGCCACGACCCCACGCTACGCGTGTCGCGTGCGGGCGCAATCCTCGACGACCCGAAACGCGGCGGAGCGCCCTCGGTAGGCTGGACGGCGTGAAGATCCTGGTTCTCGGCTCGGGCGCGCGGGAGCACGCCATCATCCTCGCGCTGCGGTCCGAGGAGGCCGAGCACGAGATCTTCGCCGCCCCCGGCAACGCCGGCATCGCGCAGGACGCCCAGCTCGTATCGCTCGACGCGAACGACCCGGTCGCCGTCACCGACTTCGCGATCGAGAACGACATCGCGCTCGTCGTGATCGGCCCGGAGGCTCCGCTGGTCGCCGGGGTGGCCGATGCGGTGCGCGAACGCGGCATCCCGACGTTCGGGCCCGGCAAGGCGGCCGCACAGCTGGAGGGCTCGAAGGCCTTCGCCAAGCGCATCATGGAGGCGGCGGGCGTGCCGACCGGCCGCGCGGTGCGGGCGTACTCGCGCGCCGAGATCGAGGCCGCGTTGGACGAGCTCGGCGCTCCGCACGTGGTCAAGGCGGACGGACTGGCCGCCGGCAAGGGGGTCATCGTCACGTCCGACCGCGACGAGGCGCTCGCCCACGCCGACCAGTACCTCCCCTCGGGCCCGGTGCTCGTCGAGGAGTACCTGGACGGTCCCGAGGTGTCGCTCTTCTTCCTCAGCGACGGCGACCACGTGCTCCCGCTGAGCCCCGCGCAGGATTACAAGCGCCTGCTCGACGGCGACGAGGGACCGAACACCGGCGGCATGGGCGCGTACTCGCCGCTGCCGTGGCTCGACGGCAGGTTCGGAAGCGAGCGGGAGTTCGTCGACCTCGTGACCCACGACGTCGCCGAACCGGTCATCCGCCAGCTGGATGCCGAGGGCACACCGTTCATCGGGCTGCTCTACGCCGGCCTCATCCTCACCGACGGCGGCGTGAAGGTCATCGAGTTCAACGCCCGGTTCGGCGACCCCGAGACGCAGGTGGTGCTCCCCCGGCTCGTCGACCCGCTGTCGGAGCTGCTGCTGGCTGCGGCATCCGGCACCCTCGAGGACTCCCCCCGTCCGGCGTTCGCCACCGACGTGGCCGTCACCGTGGTGGTGGCCAGCGAGGGCTATCCCGCCGCGCCGGTGACCGGGCGCGAGCTCACGGGGCTGCGCGAGGCGTCGGCCGTGCCGGGCGTCCACCTCGCACACGCCGCCACGGCCGAGACCGACGGCGGGCTCGTGGCCACCGGCGGCCGCGTGCTCAACGTGGTCGGGATCGGGACGACGTTCATGGAGGCGCGCGAGCGCGTCTACCGTGCGCTCGGCCAGATCGAGCTCGAGGGCGGGCAGCACCGCACCGACATCGCCGCCCGGGTCGCCGAAGGGCTCTGACCCGGCCGCGGCCCCGCATCGGCCGAAAGGACGAGGCCGGTCGGTCCCGACGGCCGATGTGGCGTGGCATCCGTCACCGCCACCATGGCGGCATGACGACCTCCACCTCCCTCCCACGCACCCAGCGGCGCGCGCCCGAGTGGCTCGTGCCCGCGGGCCTCATCGCCCTGAGCCTCGTGCCGGTCGCGGCCGGCTCGGCGCGCCTCACGCAGCTCGCGACCTCCGCCGGCGTGACCGCCGACAACGTCCGGTTCTTCGACGCGCCGGTGCCGATCGTCGCGCACATCGTCGGCTCGACCGTGTTCCTGGTGCTGGGCGCGCTGCAGTTCGCGCCGTCGCTGCGGCGCCGGCGCTGGCACCGCGTGGCCGGGCGCATCGTCGCGCCGGCCGGGCTGGTGTCGGCGCTGTCGGCGCTGTGGATGACGGTGTCGTACCAGATGCCGGCCGCGGTGACGGGGCCGGGGCTCGCCGCCGTGCGCATGGTGCTCGGCGTCACGATGGCGGCGGCGATCGTGGCCGCCTTCGTCGCGATCCACCGCGGCGACGTCGGCACGCACAGCGCGTGGATGACGCGCGCGTACGCGATCGGCCTCGGCGCCGGCACGCAGGTCGTCGTGTTCCTCCCGTTCACGCTGCTGATCGGGGCGCCCACGCCTGTCGGCTACACGCTTCTCATGACCGCGGGGTGGGTGATCAACCTCGTGGTCGCCGAGATCGTCATCCGCCGGCGGGCCCGCACCGGCGCGCGGCGGACGGGGGCTCGGGCCACGGCGGCGCCGACCGACGCCCGCCTATCATGAGGGCATGACGAGCCCGGTCCGCGCGCTCTGGGACGCGCCCGCGGCGACTCCGGCACCGCCCCGGCGCGTGTGGCGCGACGGGGTGCTCGTCGCGGTGATCCCCGTGCTCGCCGTGGTGGAGGCATCCGTGCGCCCCGACGTGCCGTCGCGCTGGGTGTGGGCCGTCGTGCTCGCCGCCCTCGCGCCCACGCTGCTGTGGCGGCGCACGCGCCCGTTCACGATGCTCGCGATCGCCTTCGCCGTCGGCACCGCGGTCGGCTTCATCGTCGGCGGCGATCCGCAGCTGTACACGACCGCCTACTTCCTGATCCTGCTGTACGCGGTGTTCCGCTGGGGCTCCGGGCGGGCGATGCTCGCGGGCGGTGCGCTCGTGGCCGCCGGCATGGCGCTCACCGCCGCCGGGTCGGCCCCATCGTTGCCCGACGCGGTGGGCGGCGCCGCCGTCGCGGTCACCACGGCGACGCTCGGACTCGCAATGCGCTGGCGTCGGCGGGCACGCAGCCGCGAACTCGAACAGGTGCGGCTGCTCGAGCGCGAGCAGCTCGCGCGCGATCTGCACGACACCGTCGCGCACCATGTCTCGGCGATCGCGATCCAGGCGCAGGCCGGCACCGCCGTGGCCGCGACCGATCCGGGCGCGACCGCGCAGGTGCTCCAGGCGATCGAGGCCGAGGCCTCGCAGACGCTGCGCGAGATGCGCGCCATGGTGGGCGTGCTCCGCGCGGACGCGCCGGTGGCGCCCGCACCCGGCCTCGCCGGGATCGCGGACCTGGCGCAGACGGATGCCGCCGGCCCGGCCGTCGCCGTGCACCTCGACGGCGACCTCGACACGGTGCCCCCGGCGGTGGGCGCCGCGGTGTTCCGCCTGGCCCAGGAAGCGGTGACGAACGCGCGGCGCCACGCCCGCGACGCGACCCGCGTCGAGGTCGGCGTCGACGTCGACGCGGCGGGGGTGCGGCTGTCGGTCCGTGACGACGGCGGGAGCGCGGCATCCGCGCCTCCCGGATTCGGGATCACCGGCATGCGCGAGCGGGCAGCGCTCCTCGGCGGCACGTGCGAGGCCGGCCCGGCGCCGGGCGGCGGGTGGGCCGTCACGGCGACGCTCCCGCGCAGGGGGTGGGGATCATGACCGTGCGCGTGCTCGTCGCCGACGATCAGGACCTCGTGCGCACCGGACTGCGCATGATCCTCGACGTGCAGCCCGGCATCGAGGTGGTGGGCGAGGCCGCCGACGGCCGCGAGGCCGTCGCGCTCACGCGGAGCCTGCGCCCCGACGTGTGCCTGTTCGACATCCGCATGCCGGTGATGGACGGCCTGGAGGCGACGCGCACGGTGGCGGGTCCGGACGTCGCCGACCCGACGCCCGTCGTCGTGATCACGACCTTCGACCTCGACGAGTACGTCTACGCCGCCCTCCGCGCGGGCGCCCGCGGCTTCCTGCTGAAGGACGCCGGTCCGGTCCTGCTCGCCGAGGCCGTGCGCGCGGCCGCGCGCGGCGACGCGCTCATCGATCCGAACGTCACCGTCCGCCTCATCGAGACGTTCGCCGGCGCGGCGCCGACGCCTCCGCCTCCGCCGTCCAGCCCCCTCACCGACCGCGAGGAGGCGGTGCTCGCCGGTGTCGCCCGCGGGCTCGGCAACAGCGAGATCGGCGACGAGCTGCACGTCTCCCTCAGCACCGTGAAGACCCACCTGGGAAGCATCATGGCCAAGCTGGGCGCGCGCAACCGCGTCGAGCTCGCGATCTGGGCGCACGAACGCGGCCGGTCGCGCGACTGAGCCCCAGCGTCAGTCCCGCGCCGGCCGCGCCGCCGCGCCCGCTGATCACACCGCCGCCCGCTGCTGCAGCAGCGGGCACTGGAAGGGATCGCGCTCCCCCAGTCCGACACGGTTGATGTACCGCGTGACGATGCGGTACGACTCGAGCAGGCCGGTCTCGGTGTAGTGCACGCCGTGGGCCTGGCAGTAGTCCTTGATCATGCCCGACGCCCTCCGCAGGTGCGGCCGGGGCATCGAGGGGAAGAGGTGGTGCTCGATCTGGTAGTTGAGCCCGCCCATGGCGACGTCGAGCAGGCGGTTCCCGCGGATGTTGCGGCTCATCAGCACCTGCCGGCGCAGGAAGTCGAGCTTGACGGATGCCGGCACCAACGGCATGCCCTTGTGGTTCGGCGCGAACGATAGCCCCATGTAGACGCCGAAGATCCCCAGCTGGACGGCGAGGAACACCGCCGCGATGCCCGGCGAGAGCACGATGAAGACGAGGGCGAGGTATCCCCCGATCCGCATCGCCAGGAAAGAGCCCTCCACCGCCCGGTGGCGCAACGGCTCACGCGAGAGCACCCGCCGCACGCTCGACGCGTGCAGCGACAGCCCTTCGAGCAGGAGGATCGGGTAGAAGAAGACGCCCTGGTGCGCCATCACCCAGCCGAGCACCGGGCCGTACCGGCGAGCGCGGCGGTCGACCTGGTCGGGGGTGACCGACACGACCGGCAGCTCGATGTCGGGATCGGAGCCGATCTTGTTGGGGTTGGCGTGGTGGCGGGTGTGCTTGTGCTGCCACCACCCGTAGCTCATCCCGACGAGGAGGTTGCCGAGGATGAGCGACGTCCAGTCGTTCCAGCGGCCCGAGACGAAGATCTGCCGGTGCGCCGCGTCGTGGCCGAGCATCGCGATCTGCGTGAACAGGATCGCGAGCGCCGCGGCGGTGAACAGCTGCCACCAGGTGTCGCCGATGAGGACGAAGCCGGCGACCGCCGCCGCCAGCACCACCACGGCGCCGATGAGCTTCGTCCAGTAGTAGCCGTAGCGGCGGTGCATCAGCCCGCTCGCGGCCACGACCTTCGCCAGCCCGGTGAAGTCGTTGGGCGGCCGGTCGGTCCGGGCAGCAGTCGCCCGGATGCCGGTGGTGGGTTGTCCGGTCATGTCGTCGACCCCGATCCTCGAGCCGCACCGATGCGGCGGCGACGTCGGGGTCCAGGACGTCCTGGCCACAGGCTACGCCCATTGCGCCGCCCGCGGGGGCCGCGTGCGGGCACTTCACAGGCACGATGCCGAGTACACCGGCGGACGAAAGGACGGACGCCGGCGTCGCTGGCTGGGGAGACGAGCGACGCCGGCGTCCGGATGACGCTGGGCTCTGTTTCGATGGGGCCCGAGCGTCCGGAAAACCCGAGCTGGGGGACTCAGGTCTGACGACGTATGAAGCGCATCAGCCAGGCGATCACCGCGATGACGATGATGACGAGGCCGATCCACAGCAGGAACTGGACCGCTTCGACGAGCACGCCCAGCAGCAGCAGGACGATTCCGACGATGAGCAGGGTCACTGCGAGTCCGGTCATGCAAGCCATCCTCCGCGGCCGTCTCCCGCGGGCCAACCTCTTGACAACCGTGCCCTCGCGGGTTTAGCCCGGGTCGGGCTCCGCGATAATGGGCGGGTGACGGACACGAATCCCACCCCGCTCGAACTCCCCGGCTGGCGCCACGTCTACTCGGGCAAAGTGCGGGACCTGTACGTCCCCGGCGACGCGGCCGAGGGCGCGCCCGCCGGGCGCATGCTCGTCGTCGCCAGCGACCGCGTCAGCGCCTTCGACCATGTGCTCTCGCCCGGCATCCCCGGCAAGGGGACGCTGCTGACCACGCTCAGCCTGTGGTGGTTCGACCGCCTCGCGGGAGCGGACGGCGGGCGCGGCATCCCGAACCATCTCGCGGCCTCGCACACGCTCACGCTCGGCGGCGACGGCGAGGCGAACACGCGCGACGACCTGCAGAACCTCATCCCGGATGCCGTCATCGGCCGGGCCATGGTCGTGAAGAGCCTCGACATGCTGCCCATCGAGTGCGTGGTGCGGGGCTACCTCACCGGGTCGGGCTGGGCCGAGTACCGCGAGAGCGGCACGGTGTGCGGCATCGCGCTCCCGGACGGGCTGTCCAACGGCGACCGGCTGCCGGAGCCGATCTACACCCCCGCCTACAAGGCCCCCTTGGGCGAGCACGACGAGAACATCTCGTTCGAGCGCACCGTCGAGCTCGTCGGGGGCGAGCGCGCGAGCGAGCTGCGCGACCTGTCGCTCGAGATCTACGCGCGCGCCGCCGCGACCGCCGAGGCGCACGGCGTGATCCTCGCCGACACGAAGTTCGAGTTCGGCCTCGACGAGAACGGCGTGCTGACCCTCGCCGACGAGGTGCTCACGAGCGACTCGTCGCGGTACTGGGATGCCGAGACCTGGGCGGCGGGCACCACGCCCGCGGAGCGCATGGCGAGCTTCGACAAGCAGATCGTGCGCGACTGGCTCGCCGCGAACTGGGCGCCGCCGCGCGACGGTGAGCCGCCGGCTCTGCCGGCCGACATCGTCGAGCGCACCGCCGACCGCTACCGCGAGCTTCTCGAGCGCCTCACCGCCGCCTGACGCCCGGCGCGGCATCCGCCCGTCACGCGTTCTTCATCGCCTTCAGCCGCGCCAGCAGCGTCGGACCGGTCCGATCGAGCATCGATCCGCCGATGAGGATGCCGCCGATCAGGACCGCCGTCCCCAGCACGAGGCCGACCGCGCATGCGATCCAGCTGAGCGCCGCGTCGTCGGTGAAGAACCCGATGATCCCGAGGATGCCGGCGGGCGCCGACAGCGCGACGGCGATCAGCCAGATGCCGAAGAACGCCATGCCCTGCAGGAACGTGGTGCCGGGCACCCGCTTGAACGGGTTGTCGCCGGATGCCGCGACCGGCACGACGAGCTGCGCCGACGTGAGCGCACAGACGCCGTAGCAGGTGAAGAGGATGCCGACCGACATGCCCAGGATGCCCGGGAACCGGCTCCACTCGCCCGAGAAGACGAAGGGGATGATCGCGGCGAGCAGCACGAGCGGCAGGGCGACCGCCGCAGCGGCGAGGCTGCGCCCCAGCCGGTCCGCCCGGCCCGGCGCGCCGGTGGCGAGCTCGGTCCCGAACGCGGTGCCGTCGTACGAGATGTCGGCGTACACGACGATGCCGATCACGATCGCGATGATCGGGCCCGAGAACGACAGCGCCACGAGCGGCTCGCCGTCACGGGCGTAGAACCACAGCAGCACCGGCACCAGGGGCGCCCCGACCAGCTGGCGGAGGTAGCGGGGGTCGCGCGTCCAGTACGTCAGCGCCCGCGCGAAGACGGCACCCGCGGCGCCGGTCGGCACGCGGCCGAACCATCCGATCGATCCCGCGCGCACCGCGGCGGCCGACGTGTGCCGCGGGCGGACCAGCGAGCGGCCGAGAGCTGCGCGCCACAGCAGCCACAGCAGCCCGAGCGTCGCGAGGGCGATCAGCAGCCGGGCGCCCGCGCCGGCGGGGTCGCCCGCCGCGGCGGCGGCCGGCACGGCCCACGCCGCGCCGAGCGGCGTCCAGCCGAGGATCGGCACCAGCTCGGCGAGCGTGTCGGCGTTCACCGCGAACCCGGTCGCCACACCGGCGATGATGGGTCCCGCGAGGATCAGCGGGATGAGGATGACGGTGCCCGACACCTCCCGGAAGCGCCGCCCGCTCCCGAGCCCGGCCGCGAGGGTCGCGACCGCGCGCGACGCGACCACGGCCGTGAGGACCGCGACCGGCGTGCTCACGATCCACGCGGCGACGGCCGCCGGCCAGTGCGCCCAGGTCGCGACCGTCGCAACCGCTGCCACCGAGGTGATGATGCCCGGGATGCCGGTGACCGCCGCCACCGCCAGCGCGACCATCATGCGCGACAGCGACATGGGGAACACCACCAGGCGGTCGGGGTCGAGCGTCGTGTCGACGCCGAAGGCGAGGAGGGGGATCAGCGCCCACCCGAGGGTCACGAGCGATCCGGCGCCCACGATGACGGCGGAGGCCGGCGCGAGACCCGCGAACCCGAGCAGCACCAGTCCGACGACGATGGCCACCAGCAGTCCGAGTCCGTACAACGCGCCGAAGACGAAGCCGACGAGCTGCCAGGGGCTGCGCCCGAGCTGGTTGCCCAGCACGCGGAAGCGCAGCCTCAGGAGCGTCGCAACCATTCCGGCCCTTCCGTGTGGCGCCGCCCGCCGACGAGCTCGACGAAGCGGTCCTGGAGCGACTGCCCCGCCCGCACGTCCTCGACGCTTCCGGCCACGAGGAGGCGGCCGGCGGCGACGATCGCCACGTGGTCGCACATGCGCTGCACGAGGTCCATGGAGTGGCTCGAGATGATGACCGTTCCGCCACCGGCGACGTACCCGGTGAGGATGTCCTGGATGTTGGCCGCCGAGACGGGATCGACGGACTCGAACGGCTCGTCCAGGACCAGGAGGCGCGGAGCGTGGACGAGGGCGCAGGCGAGCGCGATCTTCTTGGTCATGCCCGCCGAGTAGTCGACGACCATCGTGCCCGCGGCATCCGTCATGTCCATCAGCGCCAGCAGATCGGCGGTGCGCTGCGCGATCTCGTCGTGCGGCAGGCCGAACAGGAGCCCGTTGTAAGTGACGAGCTGCTCGCCGGTCAGGCGGTCGAAGAGCTTCACGCCGTCGGCGAGGTTGCCGAGCATGCGCTTGGCCGCGACCGGCTGCTGCCACACGTCCACGCCGTGCACGATCGCCCGGCCGGCGTCGGGCGCGAGGAGGCCGGTCGCCATCGAGAGGGTCGTCGTCTTGCCCGCGCCGTTGGGCCCGACCAGCCCGTAGAACGACCCCGTCGGCACTCGCAGGCTCAGGTCGGCGACCGCGACCTTCTGCCCGAAGCGCTTGTGGAGCCCGACGAGCTCGAGGGCCGCGGTGTCCTCACCCGGGGTGGAGACGCGGTCGGCCGCGGGGGTCTCGGACGCGCGTGCGGAGGTGTCGGCGGGCGGGCCCGCGGGCGCGGGGGGATTCGCGGGATCGCTCACGTGTCTCCGTCGTTCGGCAGGGCGGGCGCCGGTGCGCGCCGGGCAGGATCCAGCCTCTCGGATGCCACGCCCCCGGGCAACTCGCGGCGCCGGGCCGCTCGTGCGCGAGGCGGGTCATCCCCGCCGCTATCGTGATCCTCGCACCATCCCCCGAGCGCAAGGAGCGCGCATGCCTTTGTGGACCCTGCACGGCAACGGCCGTACCGTCGAACCCGGCACGGTCGTGAAGCCCGACGAGAGGCTGAACTGGCCCGCCACCGTCGCGATCGGCGCGCAGCACGTCATCGCGATGTTCGGCGCCACGTTCCTGGTGCCGGTGCTGACGGGCTTCCCCGTCTCGACGACGCTGCTCTTCTCGGGCCTCGGCACGCTGCTGTTCCTCCTCGTCACGAAGAACCGGCTCCCCAGCTACCTCGGGTCCTCGTTCGCGTTCATCGCGCCGGTGACCGCCGCGACCGCGTCGCAGGGCATGGGATCGGCCCTCGCCGGCATCGTCGCGGTCGGCGTCCTGCTCGCCGCCGTCGGCTTCGTCGTGCAGTTCGCGGGTCTGCGATGGATCGAGAGGCTCATGCCGCCGGTCGTCGCCGGTGCCATCGTCGCCCTCATCGGCTTCAACCTCGCGCCGGTCGCGTGGGACAGCTACCAGCAGGCCCCCGTCACGGCGACCATCACGCTCGTCGCCGTCATCCTGTTCAGCGTGCTGTTCCGCGGCTTCCTCGGTCGCATCTCGATCTTCCTCGGCGTGATCGTCGGCTATCTCGTCGCGCTCGTGCGCGGCGAGGTCGACTTCACGGCCGTGAACGACCTCGTCGCCGAGGGACAGTGGGTCGGTCTCCCGGTCTTCCACTTCCCCACGTTCGGCTCGCCGGGCACCTGGAGCGTCATCGCGATGTTCCTGCCGGTCGTCCTCGTGCTCATCGCCGAGAACGTCGGTCACGTGCGCGGCGTCGCGACGATGACCGACGCCTCCGTCAACCGGTACACCGGCCGGGCGCTCATCGCCGACGGCGCGGCCACCGTGCTCGCGGGCACCTTCGGCGGCTCTGGCACCACGACCTACGGCGAGAACATCGGAGTCATGGCCGCGACGCGCGTGTACTCGACGGCCGCGTACTGGGTGGCCGGCATCTTCGCCGTCCTGCTGTCGCTCTCGCCCGTCGTCGGAGCGGTGTTCAACTCGATCCCGGCGGGTGTGCTCGGCGGCGTCACGACCGCGCTCTACGGTCTCATCGGCATCATCGGCATCAAGATCTGGGTCGACAACCGCGTGGACTTCTCGCGCCCGGTGAACCAGTACACCGGAGCCGTGGCCCTCGTGATCGCGATCGCCGGCTTCACCATGCAGTGGGGCGAGTTCCAGCTCGGCGCCATCGTCATCGGCGCGGCGGCAGCGCTGCTGATCTACCACGTGGGCAACGCCATCGCCCGCTGGCGCCGGACCGGTGCCGACGACGGCGGCCCGATCCCCGCGGTCGGCCAGCTCGGCGGCGACCCCCAGTAGCCCGACGTTGCCTGCCGCCACCCCGGAGCCGGGAGGGCGCCGGGTGGCGGCATCCGTCGTCCAAGTCCCGGTTTGGGGCGCACCGCGGACGGTTGGGGCGTGTCGCGCACGCCCCGAGCGGTCGCGCGACGCCCCAAACCGTGGAGACGTCTGGGAATGAACGCCGGATGCCGGGGGTTCTCATTCGTGTGAATACACAGGCCGAACGTCTCGCCGCCGACACCGCCATGGGGCCCGTCACGCTGCTCGTCGGCGACCTCGACGGCATGACCGCGTTCTACCGCGACGTCATCACCCTGCAGGTGCTCGCCGCGGACGGCGACGAGGTCGTGCTCGGACGCGCGGGCCGGGCGGTGGTGGTGCTGAAGCACGAGCCGGCCCTCCGTCACGCGACCCCGGGCTCGGCGGGCCTGTTCCACACCGCGATCCTCTTCGAGACGCAGGAGGCCCTCGCCGCCGCGCTCTACAGCGTCGCCCGCCACGCACCGCACACCTTCACCGGCTCGGCCGATCACCTCGTCAGCCAGGCGTTCTATCTCACCGACCCGGAGGGCAACGGAATCGAGCTGTACTGGGACCGGGCCCGCACCGAGTGGTCGTGGACCCACGGTCAGATCGAGATGGCGACCCTGTACCTCGACCCGAACGCGTTCCTCCAGGAGCACCTCACGGAGCGCGCTGCGAGCGGCGCGACGGCACAGGAGGCCGCATCCGTCGGTCATGTGCACCTCTCGGTGGGCGACGTCGCGACCGCCCGGGCGTTCTACGTCGACGCGCTCGGCTTCGACGAGACGGCGGGTCTGGGCGACCAGGCGCTGTTCGTCAGCGCGGGCGGCTACCACCATCACATGGCGATGAACGTGTGGAACTCGCGCGGCGCCGGACCGCGGATGCCGGCCCTCGGCCTCGGCCGCGTGGACCTGACTCTGCCCGACGCCGACGCCCTCGGCGCGCTCGGCGAGCGCCTGCGGCACCATGGCCTCGACGTGCGCGACGACGGACGCACCGTGTCGTTCGACGACCCGTGGCGCAACCTGCTCCACGCGACGGTGCCCGGCCGAGGCTGACGCCGCCGACGCCGGCCCGCGACGCCGCGGACCGCGGAGCCGCTACACGGACTCCCGGACGACGAGCTCCGTCTCGAGGATCGTGACGTGACGCGGATGCCTCCCCGCGAGGAGGTCGATGAGCACCGAGGCCATGCGCTCCCCCTGCTGGAACGACGGCTGGCGCACCGTGGTCAGCTGCGGATTCACCGATGTCGCGACCGGGGAGTCGTCGAAGCCCATGATCGCGATGTCCTGGGGCACCCGGATGCCCGCCTGCGCGAGGACGGTGAGGACGCCTCGGGCCATGAGATCGCTCGCGACGAACACGGCGTCGGGCTGGGCGCCCGAGGCGAGGATGCGTCGCATCGCATCGGCGCCGCCGTCGGCCGTGAAGTTGCCGTCCTCCACCGCGACCTCGTCGAGACTCCATGCCGCCAGCGCCTCGCGGTACCCCTGCAGCCGGTCGACGCCGGCCGGCATGTCGCGGGGACCGGTGATCGTCGCGATCCGACGGCGCCCGCTCTCGATCAGGTAGACGGTCGCGTCGTAGGCGCCGCGCACGTTGTCGACGTCGACGTAGTAGTCGCGCTCCCGCTCGCGCACGGGCCGGCCGCCGTAGACGACCGGGACGACGCTGGCGATGCGGTCGATGAAGGTGTCGCTGGTGTGGTGCGAGACCACGATGGCGCCGTCCACCGCCCCGCTGCGCACGTAGCTCGTCGTCTTGTCGCCGGGGTCGTCGCTCGCGATGAAGAGGTTGAGCACGTAGTCCGAGCGGCTCAGGCGCGAGTTGATGCCCGACACGATGGCAGCGAAGAACGGGTCGCCGAAGAAGCGGGTCGTGTCTTCGGGGACGATGAGCGCGACGGCGTGCGTCTTCTGGCTGGCGAGGGAGCGTGCCGCGCGGTTGGGGACGTAGTTGAGCTCGGCGATCGCCCGCTGGACGGACTCCAGCGCCTCGGGGCTGACGGCGGTCGAGCCGTTGACGACGCGCGACACGGTCGAACGCGACACCCCCGCCGCAGCGGCGACCTCCTCGATCGTGACCGCCGATCGCATGGTCTCGGTACCCATCGTGTCCCTCCTCCCGGATGCTACGGCACGCTGTGGACATCGGCGACGCGGCGACGTCGCGCGCCCCCGAGTGTTACGACGCGACGGGCGCGGCCTCGGCGTACTCCGGCGCGAGCGCGCGGGCGGCGATGATGCGGCGGTACTCCCGCGCGCTGTCCTTCGGCGTGCGCTCCTGCGTGTCGTAGTCCACGCGCACGATGCCGAAGCGCTTCTCGTACCCCCACGCCCACTCGAAGTTGTCCAGGAGCGACCAGTAGAAGTACCCCCGCACATCGACGCCGGCCTCGGCCGCATCGAGGGTCGCACCCAGGTGCGCGCGGAGGAACTCCACCCGGTCGGCGTCGTGGACGCGCTTCTCGCCGTCCTCGATGACGAGCTCGTCGTCGTAGGCCGCACCGTTCTCGGTGACGTAGAGCACCGTGCCGGCCGGCTCGGCGTACTCGTCCCACACGCGGCGAAGCAGGGTGGTCAGGCCGTCGGGCTGGACCTCCCACTGCATCGGCGTGCGGGGAAGCCCGCGCTCGTGCCAGAAGATGCCCTCGTGCGACGGGAACGGCGAGCGACCGGGACGGTCGGTCGGCGCGTCTCCGCCGATCGGCGGGTCCACGGGCGCGCGACCTCCCACGTACTCGCCGTGGTAGTAGTTGACGCCGAGCGTGTCGAGGGGCGTCGCGATCGCCTCCAGGTCTCCCGGACGCACGGCGGCCTCCCAGGCGGCGACGGCCGCGGCATCCACCGTCCGGATGTCCTCGACGATGTCGGCCGGGTACTGGGCCCGGAAGATCGGGTCGAGGAACCAGCGGTTGAACTGGCCGTCGATGCGGCGCGCGGCGTCGAGGTCGGCGGGGTCGCCGGCGTCCACGGGGTCTGCCACCGTGAGGTTCAGCGTGATGCCGAGCTGCAGCGACTCGTCGCGCGCACGGAGCTCGCGCACGGCCTGTCCGTGGCCGAGCAGCAGGTGGTGCGCGGCGAGCACACCCTCCTCGACGCTGTAGTGGCCGGGCGCGTGCAGGCCCGCCGTGTAGCTGAGGAACGACGAGCACCACGGCTCGTTGAGCGTCGTCCACACGTCGACCCGGTCACCGAGCGCGTCGTGCATGTCCAGCGCATACTCGGTGAACCGGTCCGCGGTGTCGCGGTTCGCCCAGCCGCCCTTCTCCTGCAGAGCCTGCGGCAGGTCCCAGTGGTACAGCGTCAGCCACGGGAGGATGTCCGCCCCGAGCAGCTCGTCCACCAGGCGCTTGTAGAAGTCGACGCCCTTCTCGTTGACTTCGCCGCCGTCCGGCCGCACGCGCGACCACGACGTCGAGAAGCGGTACGTCTGCAGGCCGAGGTGCTTCATCAGTGCGACGTCATCGGGGTACCGGTGATAGTGGTCGCACGCCACGTCGCCGTTGTCGGCGTTGATGACCGCGCCCGGCACCCGGCAGAACGCGTCCCAGATCGAGTCGCGGCGGCCGTCCTCGTGGGCGGCGCCCTCGATCTGGAAGGCTGCGGTCGCGGCGCCGAACAGGAAGTTCTGGGGGAAGGCGCGCGGGGTCGGGGTCGTCATGAGGGGAAGGTCCTCTCTGGGGGCGTTGATAACAGGATGTCGGGGCGGGTGGGCGGGCGGAAACCCTAGCCCTTGACGGCGCCGGCCATGATGCCGCTGACCAGCTGCTTGCCGGCGACGGCGAACAGCAGCAGGAGCGGGATGGTCGACAGCAGCACACCGGCGAGCACGATGGAGTAGTCGACGAAGTAGTTCGACTGCAGGAGCGAGAGGGCGACCGGAAGGGTGGGGTTCTGCCGGTCGAGCACGATGAACGGCCAGAAGAAGTTGTTCCAGGCGCCGACGAAGGTGAACAGGAACAGCATCGCCGCCGCCGGCCGCGCCGCGGTGACGCCGACGGTCCAGAACGTGCGGATCATCGACGCGCCGTCCACGCGCGCCGCCTCGATGAGCTCGTCGGGGACCGCCTGCTGCAGGTACTGCGTCATCCAGAAGACGCCGAAGGCGCTCGTGACCGCGGGGATGATGATCGCGCCGATCTGGCCGGTCCATCCGAGGTCCGCGAACAGGATGTACAGCGGCACGACGCCGAGCTGCATCGGCACCGCCATCGTCGCGACCACGAAGATGAGCAGGCCCTTGCTCCCGGGGAAGCGGAGCTTCGCGAACGCCCAGCCCGCCAGCGTCGAGGTGAGGACGACGGATGCCGCGATCAGCGTCGAGCTGTAGATCGAGTTCCACAGCGCGGGCCAGAAGTTCACCGCCGGGTCGCCGACGACGGATGCCGCGTTGGCCAGGAAGTTGCCGCCGGGGATCCACGACATGTTCGGGTCGTTGATGGTGGAGGCGTCGCCCGATCCGATGAGGAACGACCAGTAGTAGGGGAACACGGCGGCGAGCACGACGACGCCCAGTCCGGCGTAGACCCAGAAGCCCGGCCGGTAGCCGCGGATCTTCGTGGTGCGCTGGCGGCGGCCGCCGCGGGGCTCGTCGGGGCTCGCGATGCGCTGCTCAGCCAGCGCGATGGGAGGAGTGGTGCTCACCGGCCCAGTCCCTTCTTGTTCTTGCGCGTGACCCCGCGGCCGCCCTCGTCGGCCACCAGCCGACGGGTGACCAGGAGGTTGATGAGGCCGATGACGAGGATGATGAGGAACAGGATCCACGCCAGGGCCGCGGCGCGGCCGAAGTTCCACTCGCGCCAGCCGATGTTGTAGAGGAACAGCGTGATCGTCAGCCACTGCTGCGCCGGGCCGCCCTCGCCGGTGTTGTCGTACATGCGCGGCTCGTCGAAGATCTGCAGGCCGCCGATCGTCGAGGTGATGATCACGAAGATGAGGGTCGCCCGCAGCGACGGGACGGTGATGCTCCAGAACTGGCGGAACGCGCCGGCGCCGTCGACGGTGGCGGCCTCGTAGTAGTCGCGCGGGATCGCCTGCATCGCTGCGAGGAGGATCAGCGCGTTGTAGCCGGTCCAGCGGAAGTTCACCATCGTCGCGATGGCGACGTGGCTCCAGAACGGGTCCTTGTGCCACATGATCGGCTGGAGGCCGAGGTCGGTGAGGATGTTGTTCACCAGGCCGTGGTTGTCGCCGAACATGTTGCTGAAGATGAGCGCGACGGCGACGGGGGCCATGACGTAGGGCAGCAGCACGCTCATGCGCCAGAACGTCTTGGCGCGGATGTTGCGGTCGAGCATCGCCGCGATGAAGACCGCGAGGACGAGCTGCGGGATCGTGGACAGCAGGAAGATGCTGAACGTGTTGCGCAGCGCGGTCCAGAACTGCGGGTTGGAGAGGATCCAGACGTACTGGTCGAATCCGACGAACTCACCGGAGTTGCGGACGAGGTCCCACTCCTGGAACGAGATGACCGCGGTGTAGACGATCGGGAAGGCGCCGACGATCGCGAACAGGATGAAGAACGGCGAGATGTACAGGTAGGGCGAGACCTTCAGGTCCCAGCGGCTCAGCCGCTGGCCGAAGGTCAGCCGGCGCACGCGCTTCTCCTTCGGAGGCTGCGGGGGCGTCGCCTCCGGCGCGTGCGGGCGCGTGTCGGTTGCAGTCACGGGTTGCTCCAGGGCTCTGCGGACGGTGTGGGGGCGAGGTCGGTGCGTGCGGGCCCGGGGGGTCGCCCGCACGCACCGGCCTTCTCAGAAGGCCTCGACCTCAGCGACCCACGTGTTCCAGGAGGTCTCCTGGTCCTCGAGGCCGTCGAAGACGCGGTTGACCGCGTTCTGCAGCGCGTCGTGGTACTTGAAGTAGTCCGCGTCCTTGAACGGGGCGACCGTGACCGCCTCGGCACGGGCCGAGAGGATCTCGCCGGTGGGCGCCTCGTTGAAGAAGGCGTTCGTGGCGTCGGCGAGCTCGGAGCTCTCGAGCGCGTCGAGCTGGCTCGGGAAGGTGCCCGCGTTGGCGAATGCCTTCATCTGCTGCTCGGGAGCGGTGAGCCAGTCGGCCAGCGCGAGCGCCGCCTCGACGTTCTCGCCGTCGGCGGGGACGGTCAGGTACGACCCGCCCCAGTTGCCGCCGCCGTTGGGGAAGACGTCCGCGATGTCCCAGCCGGTGACGTCGGGCGCGTTGCCCTCGATCACGCCGAGCATCCAGCCCGGGCACAGCATGGCGGCGAACTCGCCGTTGGCCATCGAGGCGAACCAGTCGTCGGACCACTGGCCCGAGTACGCGGAGTTGGGAACGGCGCGCTCGACGACGAGGTTGTACGCGTCCTGCACCTCGGGGTTCTCGGTCGCGATGACCGTGCCGTCCTCTTCGGTGTAGGTGTACTCGATCTGGTTCACGATGCCCTGGAGCACCGAGTTGGCCGAGTCGATCATCGGCTTGCCGGTGGCCGCCTTGTACTGGTCGGCGACGTCGAGGAAGTGCTCCCAGTCGCCGTCGAAGAGACCGGCCACGCCCTCGCGGTCGCTGGGGAGTCCCGCCGCGGCGAACAGGTCGGAGCGGTAGCAGATGCCCTGCGGGCCGATGTCGGTGCCGAATCCGACCAGACGGCCGTCGGCGTCGGTAGCGGCGGCCTCCTTCCAGTCGAGCCAGCGGCCCTTGACACTGTCGGGGGCCTCGGCGAGGAGGTCGGAGTACTGCATCGCCTCGGCGAACCAGTCGATCTCGACCGCCTCGATGTCGGCCAGGCCGCCCTTGCCGAGCTTGGCGAAGTAGTTCGCGCGGGCGTCGCCGGACTCGGCGGCGCGGTTGTGGACGATCTTCACGTTCGGGTTCTCGTCCATGTACTCCTGGAGGAGTTCATCGGTGTAGCCGAAGTCGTTGAAGGTGGCCACGGTCAGCGTGACCTCGCCGTCCTCGCCGCCGGCCTCGTCGTTGCTGCCGCCGGCGCAGCCGGCGAGGACGATGGCCGAGGCCGAGAATGCGGCGATTGCCACAGCGCTTCTGCGGAAGGCGCGTGCGTTCACTGTCACTCCTTTGTGTTGTCAGGTGGTGTGTTGCAGGACCGGCCAGGGCGGGTCCCGTGGCCGAGGTGATGTCATGGGAGCGTTCCCACCGATCGAGAGGAAACGCTATGGGATCGCTCTCACGAAGTCAAGGGAGCGCTCCCACGGACGGATCACGGTTCGGTCACGGCGGATTCCAGATGCAGGGAAACGACCGATGCGGCGGCCCGTAGACTGGAGGCGACCCCTGCCCGCGACATCCGGCGTTCCGACTCCTCGCTGCGCTCGTCGCCCACGACCGATAGCTGCGGCCCCCGGCCGCCAGGAGGATCCCGATGCCCACGATCGTCGTCGACGTCATGCCCAAGGCCGAACTGCTGGACCCGCAGGGCAAGGCCGTCTCGGGCGCCTTCTCGCGACTCGGGATCAGCGATTTCAGCGCCGTGCGCATCGGCAAGCGCTTCGAGCTCACGGTCGACGGCGAGGTCACCGACGAGGTGCTCGCCGAGGCGAAGCGGGTCGCGGACGAGATCCTCTCGAACTCGGTGATCGAGGACGTCGTCGGCGTCGAGGTGGTCGAATGACCGCCCGCGTCGGGGTCATCACCTTCCCCGGCTCGCTCGACGACCGCGACGCGCAGCGCGCCATCCGCGTCGCCGGCGCCGAGCCGGTCGCGCTGTGGCACGGCTCGCACGACCTCGACGGCGTCGACGCGCTCGTGCTCCCCGGCGGCTTCAGCTACGGCGACTACCTGCGCGCCGGGGCCATCGCGGCCCTCGCCCCCATCATGTCGGAGGTGAAGGATGCCGCGGCCAAGGGAATGCCCATCCTCGGCATCTGCAACGGCTTCCAGATGCTCGTCGAGGCGCACCTGCTGCCGGGCGGCCTGATCCGCAACGCACACCAGCAGTTCATCCGCCGGGACCAGCGCCTGCGCGTCGAGAACAACGACACCGCCTGGACGAGCGACTTCGCGACCGGCCAGGAGATCGTCATCCCGCTGAAGAACGCCGACGGCGGCTACATCGCGTCCGACTCCGAGCTCGACCGCCTCGAGGGCGAGGGCCTGGTGGCGTTCCGCTACCTCGGCGTGAACCCGAACGGGTCGCTGCGCGACATCGCCGGGCTCACCAACGAGCACGGCAACGTCGTGGGGCTCATGCCCCACCCCGAGCACGCCGTCGAGCCGGGGTTCGGCCCCGACACCTCGGCGGCCATGCGCTCCGGCGTGGACGGCCTGGCGTTCTTCACCTCGGCGATCGCCGCGGTGGTGGGCGCCGCCGCCTGAGCGGCGGCATCCGTTCTCAGACTGTTCCGGCCGGCGGCCAGACGCCGATGATGAGCGCCATGACGACGATCGTCACGAGCTCGTGCGCGATGTTCAGCACCGTGAGACTGGTCGGCCGCCCCTCGAAGGCGTCGTGCGTGATGAAGCGGGCGGCGGTGAATCCCGCCCACAGGATCACCCCCGTCGCCAGCGCCGCCCACAGATAGCTGCCGCCGTAGAAGTGCCAGGCGATCGACGACGCGCCCGCCAGCACCCACGCGGTCACGAAGCTCACGATCACCGTCACGACGATCGGCACCACCGCGCTGGCGCCCGGCCGGTCCATGTCGACGTCTGCGAGCTTCGACCACCGTGTGCCGAACACCTTCGGCGTGTACCAGATCGTTCCGACGACCATGCTCGACGCCGTCGCGATCAGCACCGCCCAGTAGTTGATCTCGGGAACCATGTCGGCCTCCTCCCCCTGTTCGACGCGAGCGTATCGCCGGCGTGCCGCGCCGGGCGCGCACCTCGCCGGTAGCGTGGACAGGGTGACCAGTGGCATCCGGAACCTCATCGTCAGCGTCCCCACCGAGCAGCTCGCCGCAGACCTCGGCGACCTACCCGAGGGGGTCGAGCTGGTCGTGTGGCCGATGGACGCCGCCGCCCCGCGAGACCGCTTCGACATCGTCGTCCCCCCGTACATGTCGATGGCGCGGGTGCTGGAGCGGCTGGAGGGCGTCGACGTCGGGCTGGTGCAGGGCCAGTCGATCGGCTACGACGGCGTGGCGGACATCCTTCCGGACGGGCTGCCGTTCGCCAACGCCGCCTCGGTGCACGAGACCTCGACAGCGGAGCTGGCGGTCGGCCTCGCCCTCGCCGCCCAGCGGCACATCGACGCGTTCGCCGTCGACACGGCCGCCGGGCGCTGGCAGCCGGTGTTCGCCGACAGCCTCGCCGACCGCCGCGTGCTGCTGCTCGGCTATGGCGGCGTCGGCAAGGCCGTCGCGGCACGTCTCGAGCCGTTCGAGGTCGAGCTGACCCCCGTCGCGTCACGGGCGCGAGAGGAGGACGGCGTCGCGGTGCACGGCATCGACGAGCTGCCGACGCTGCTCCCCCGCGCCGAGATCGTGGTCCTCACGCTGCCCGGCGGCGAGGCGACGCAGGGCCTCGTGGACGACGCGTTCCTGTCGGCGCTGCCCGACGGCGCGCTCATCGTCAACGTCGGCCGGGGCACGCTCGTCGACACCGACGCCCTCGTCGACCATGTGCGCCGCGGCAGGATCCGCGCCGCGCTGGACGTCACCGATCCCGAGCCGCTCCCCGCGGATCACCCGCTGTGGGGCCTTCCCGGGGTGCTCATCAGCCCCCACGTGGGCGGGGCATCCAGCGCCATGCGCCCCCGCGTCGCGAAGCTGGTGCGCACGCAGATCGAGCGCCTCGTCGCCGGCGAGCCCCCGCTCAACGTCGTACTGGGAGACTGACGGCCTGTCTTCGTTCACGCGCCCGGGCGCACCAAACCCGTCTCGTAGGCGGCGACGACGGCCTGGACGCGGTCGCGCACCCCGAGCTTGGCCAGGAGCCGCGTGACGTGGGCCTTGACGGTCGCCTCGCTGAGGTGGAGCTCGCCGCCGATCTCGAGGTTGGACCGGCCGCGCGCGATGAGTAGCAACGCGAGGGTCGAACGTCCCTTCTCTCGGTCGGGGCATTGGGGTATGACCGAGGGAAGGGACGGTGATGGCGGATGAAGAACGACTCGGGATCGAAGCGCGCGGCCACGGTGGAGCGTCTGGACGCCGCCACCTGCTGGGCGTACGTGCAGGGGGCCAAGCTCGGCCGGCTCGCCGTCGTGAACGCCGACGGCTCGCCGGACATCTTCCCCGTGAACCATCTGGCCCACGAGGGGGCGATCTACTTCCGCACGGCGCGGGACTCCAAGCTGCTGCACATCGCCCATCACCCGCTCGTCGCCTTCGAGGTCGACGGCGAGGCCGACGAGCACTACTGGAGCGTCGTCATCCGGGGGCGCGCGGAGCGGGTGACCCGCGACGACCAGATCCGCGACAGCGGGGTGCGCACGCTCGTGTCGTGGAGCCCGACCGCCAAGTTCTTCGTCGTCAAGGTCACCGCGAACGCCGTGACGGGTCGGCGCTTCCCCGTGCACGCGGGTCGCAGCGGACGGCTGCTGGCCTTCGAGGGCGACCCCTCCCTCCCGGCCGCTGCCGATGCCCAGCGATCGGTGCGGGGCGACCGGCCCGAGCCGATCCCGCACTTCGGGCCGCGCCCGGGGGGCGACCACGGCCCGCCCGCCCCCGACGCGGGCCAGGACCGCTGACCGCGCGGGCGAAGACCCGTCCGAAGGTCAGGCGGTGAACACCGTGTGGACGTCGCCGACCACGGCGCGTCCGCCGAGCGCGGTGAGCTCCATCAGCACCGCGGTGCCGACGACGACGCCGCCGAGCGAGGCCACGAGTTCGTGCGCGGCGACCAGCGTCCCTCCGGTGGCCAGCACGTCGTCCACCAGCAGGACGCGCGCACGGTCGGCGATGTCGCCGTGCGCCTCGATCGTGGCGCTGCCGTACTCGAGGTCATAGGAGACGGATGCCGCCGGCAGCGGCAGCTTGCCCGCTTTGCGGATCGGCACCAGACCAACGCCGGCCTCCATCGCGACGGCACCCGCCAGCAGGAACCCTCGCGCCTCGACGCCCGCGACCACGTCGAACGACCCCTCGAAGGGCGCGATCATCGCGTGGATGACGGTGCGCAGGGCCGAGGCATCCGCCAGCAGCGGCGTGATGTCGCGGAACAGCACCCCCGGCTCGGGGTAGTCGGGGACGCTCCGGATCAGGGACTCGGCGCGGACGAGGGCTTCAGACGGCACCCGTTCACCCTACGCCGCGTGCCCGGGTGCCGAGGGAGGCGGCTGTGTAAGCGCTTGCAGTACACTGGCCCGATGACTTCCGCAGATACCGAAGAGCGAACGGATGCGTTCCTCGCCGCCGTGGGCGGCGAGTGGTGGCGCACCGCCGTCATCTACCAGATCTACCCCCGCTCCTTCGCCGACGCGTCCGGCGACGGCATCGGCGACCTCCCGGGTGTCACGTCGCACCTCGACGATCTGCAGGACCTCGGCGTCGACGCCATCTGGCTGAGCCCGTTCCAGCGCTCTCCGCAGAAGGACGCCGGCTACGACGTCAGCGACTACTGCGACGTCGACCCCCTGTTCGGCACGCTGGCGGACTTCGACGCCATGCTCGCCGGCGCGCACGCCCGCGGCATCCGTGTCATCGTCGATCTGGTCCCCAATCACTCCTCCGACCAGCACGAATGGTTCCAGCAGGCGCTCCACGCGGCGCCGCACAGCGCCGAGCGCGCGCGCTACATGTTCCGCGACGGCCAGGGCGAGAACGGCGAGCTCCCGCCGAACAACTGGGAGTCGGTCTTCGGCGGCCCCGCCTGGACGCGCGTCATCGAGGCCGACGGCAAGCCGGGCCAGTGGTACCTCCACCTCTTCGACTCGTCGCAGCCCGACTTCGACTGGTCGAACGAGGAGGTGCGCGAGGAGTTCCGCCGCATCCTGCGCTTCTGGCTCGACCGCGGCGTCGACGGCTTCCGTGTGGACGTCGCCCACGGACTCGTCAAGGCCGAGGGTCTCCCGGACTACATCCCCGACCCCGAGGCCGGCTCGATGGGCGGCGAAGAGGAGAACGTGCCCTACTGGGGCCAGGACGCCGTGCACGAGGTCTACCGCGACTGGCGCAAGATCCTCGAGGAGTACCAGGGCGACCGGGCCCTCGCCGCCGAGGCGTGGCTGCCGACCGCCGAGCGCACCGCGCAGTGGGTGCGCCCCGACGAGATGCACCAGGCCTTCAACTTCCCCTACCTCTCGACCGAGTGGAACGCCGCGGACCTGCGCAAGGTCATCGACGTCTCGCTGCGGGCCTTCCCGGGCGTCGGCGCTCCGAGCACGTGGGTGCTGTCGAACCACGACGTCGTGCGCCACGCGTCGCGCCTCGCGCTGACCGCCGAGAACCCGCAGGGTCACGGCATCGGCCCCGAGTCCCCCGGCCAGCCGATCCCCGAGGTCGGCCTCGCCCGCGCCCGCGCCGCGACGACGCTCATGCTCGCGCTGCCCGGCTCGGCCTACCTGTACCAGGGCGAGGAGCTCGGCCTCCCCGAGGTCATCGACATCCCCGGGCACGCGCGCCAGGACCCGACGTGGTTCCGCACGAACGGCGAGCGGTACGGCCGTGACGGCTGTCGCGTTCCGATCCCGTGGACCGCGGATGCCCCGGCCTACGGTTTCAACGCCACGGGCGCGTCGTGGCTGCCCCAGCCCGCCGAGTGGGCACATCTCGCCCGCGACCGGCAGTCCGGCGTCGAGGGCTCGACCCTCGAGCTCTACCGGACGCTCCTCGCCGAGCGCCGCGCGCGCTCGCTCGGCGCCGGCTCGCTCGAGTGGATCGACGGCTACGGCGACGACGTGCTGGCGTTCCGCAACGGCGGGGTCACCGTCGTCGCGAACACCGGCTCCACGCCGATCGCGATGCCGCCGGGTATCGTGATCGCGTCGAGCGGCCCCGTCGTGGGAGACCGGATCCCCGCCGACACCACCGTCTGGGTGACAGGCGACTGAGATCCGCGCACCCGGGCGTCGGGCGGGGTCAGCCCCCGCCTGACGGCCCGGGCGGAGCGGAAGCCGGCGCGGCACGAGCCCCGCGACCGGCAGCAAGGAGGACGACGTGGTCAGCATCGACGAGGTCGCCCGCGCGGCGGGCGTCTCGACGGCGACGGTCTCGCGCGCCCTCAGCGGGCGCGGCCACGTCTCGGCGGGCGCGAAGGCCAAGGTCGAGGCGGCCGCGAAGAGTCTCGGCTACGTCGTCTCGGCGTCGGCGTCCAGCCTCGCCTCGGGCCGCACGCGCAACATCGGCGTCCTGGTGCCGTTCCTGGACCGCTGGTTCTTCTCCACGGTGCTGAGCGGCATCGCCTCGGCCCTCATGCGACGCGGCTACGACATCACGCTGTACAGCCTCACGGCGGACCGCGACGAGCGGCACGACATCTTCGAGACCTTCCTGCGCCGCCAGCGCGTCGACGGCGTGATCGCGATCTCACTGGAGCTCGGCAAGGAGGAGACCGAGCGCCTCGTCGAGCTCGACCTGCCGGTCATCGCGATCGGCGGACCGAACCCGCTCCTGACCACGCTCACCGTCGACGACGTCGCGGTCGCGCGCCTGGCGACCGAGCACCTGCTGGCGCTCGGGCACCGCGAGATCGCGCACATCGGCGCCAGCCCCGAGTTCGACGTCGACTTCCACATCCCGACGCAGCGGCGGCAGGGCTTCGAGCAGGCGCTGGCGGATGCCGGCATCCCGGTGAAGCCGTCCCTGTACGAGCCCGCGGACTTCACGATCGAAGGCGGCTTCCGCGCCGCCAAGCAGCTGCTGGGCAAGCCCGGCGGGCGACCGACGGCGATCTTCGCGGCATCCGACGAGATGGCCATCGGGGCGCTGCTGGCCGCGCGCGACCTCGGCTACCGCGTGCCCGAGGACCTGTCGGTCATCGGCATCGACGGCCACGAGCTCGGCGAGTTCTTCCGCCTCACCACGGTCGATCAGTTCCCCCTCGGCCAGGGTGAGCGCGCCGCCGAAGCGATCCTCGCCGCGCTGGAGCGGACCGAGACCGGAACCCCGGCCCACCGGCCTGGCGAGCTGCCGTACGAGCTCATCGTCCGCGGCTCGACCGCGCGCCTGCCCGGCTGACGCGGGCGACGGTCCTCGGGCGGCGCGGATAGGCTCGACGCCATGACCATCGACCTCGAGGCCCTCTACATCGACCTGCACCGGCATCCGGAACTGTCGTTCCAGGAGACGCGGACGGCCGGTGTCGTCACCCAGCACCTCGCGGACCTCGGCATCGAGTTCGAAGAGGGGATCGGCAAGACCGGCGTGGTCGCGTCGATCGTCAACGGCGACGGACCCGTCGTGTGGCTGCGCGCCGACATGGACGCCCTCCCCGTCCCCGAGCAGACCGGCCTCGAGTACGCCAGCACCGCGCGCGGAACCGACCCCGCCGGCAACGACGTTCCCGTCATGCACGCGTGCGGCCACGACATGCACGTCACCGCGCTCCTCGGCGCCCTGGAGCGCCTGGTCGCCACGAAGGACGAGTGGTCGGGGACGATCGTCGCCGTCTTCCAGCCGGCCGAGGAGTACGGCGCCGGCTCACAGGCCATGATCGCCGACGGCGTGCTCGACCGATTCCCGAAGCCCGACATCGTGCTCGGCCAGCACGTCACCCCGCTCCCGGCGGGCACGATCGGCGTGCGCAGCGGCACCCAGATGGCGGCATCCGACGGGCTCACCGTGACGCTCCTCGGCCGCGGCGGGCACGGATCGCGACCGCACTCGACGATCGACCCCGTCGTCATGGCGGCGGCCACGGTGATGCGCCTGCAGACGATCGTGTCGCGCGAGGTCGACCCGCGCGACGTCGCGGTGGTGACGGTGGGATCCATCCACGCGGGCCTGAAGAACAACATCATCCCCGCCGAGGCGAAGCTCGAGCTGAGCCTGCGCTACCCCGACGACGAGGCTCGCGCCCGCGTGCTCGAGAAGGTGGAGCGCGTCGTGCGCGCCGAGGCGCAGGCATCCGGTGCGGAGCAGCCGCCCACGATCGTCGTCGACCACTCGCTGCCCCCCACGATCAACGACGTGCACGCCACGGCCCGCCTCGTGCTGGCCTTCGACGCCGCGTTCGGCGAGGGCACGGTCATCGACCCGGGCATGTTCACCGGCAGCGAGGACGTCTCGTGGTTCGCGCGCGAGGCCGGCGTGCCGCTGGTGTTCTGGTTCTGGGGCGGCGTCGACCCGGCCGCGTTCGCCGCGGCGCAGGCCGCCGGCACGATCGAGCGCGACATCCCGACGAACCACTCGCCGTTCTTCGCCCCCGTGCTGCAGCCGACGCTGAGCCGCGGCGTGGAGGCGCTCGTCGTCGCCGCCCGCGAGTTCCTGGAGTCGCCCGCCCGCTGATCGAGTAACCGCGATCTCGTCGAGTGACCACGTCCTCGGCGCCGACAGCGTGGTCACTCGACGAGGACGCGGTTACTCGGCGGCCAGAGACCCCGGCAGCTCGCGGGCGTCGACCAGCCGCTGGCCCGAGACGACGCCCGGCAGCCCGCGCGGACCGAGCCGCGTGAACACGAGCAGCACCGACGCGATGACGAACACCACTTCGACGAGCCCCCACGCCCCCGGGAGCGCCGCGAGCACGAGGTAGCCGCCGATGCCGCCGAGGAACCGCAGGAAGCGGGCGAGCCCCACCGGCAGCTCACCGCCCGTGAAGCGCAGCTGCACGGCGTGATCGCCGACGGTGCGGCCGGTGGCGAGAGTCACCACCAGCCACACCGCGATCGTCGCCGCGTTGCCCACGGCGGCGGCGGCGCCGTCGCGCACGGCCGACTGCGCGCCGAGGAGCGCGAGCGCCAGCTGCACGGCGACCACCGTCGAGAGGTTCAGCACCCAGGCGGCGACGGCGTCGCAGACCATGCCCAGGAGCCGCCGGCCCCGGGTCACCGGCTGGGGCTCGTCGGCGTCCGGGAGCCGCGCGGATCCGCGCCACCGACGGGGCACGGCGAGGGCCAGCAGCGAGCCGATCACTGCGCCGAGCGTGTTCATCAGCAGGTCGTCGACGTCGAACACGCGGTAGGCGCACGGGTACAGACCCCAGACACCGGTGAGCTGCGTGAGCTCGACGAACGCGGACAGCGCGAAGCCGGCGACCAGGGCAGCGCCCACTCCGCGCCCGCCGAACACCCGGAGGATGACGCCGAGGGGCACGAAGAGCACGACGTTGAGCAGCAGCTGCCGCACGGCCGGGTCGGCGGCCGCGCCGCCGCCCCGCCGGGCGATCGCGTCGCGCAGCTCGCCGGCGAGCGTCGTGGGGTCGAGGTCGACGCCGCCGCAGCGGATCGCGTCGGGGTCGGGCAGCGGCAGCAGCGTGTACGTCCAGATCGCCATGACGTAGACGAGAGCGGCCGCCCACAGCAGGAACCTGCCGACGCCGAACCCGCCGCGCCGCCGGTAGCTCAGCGCCACGAACGGGACGAACAGCAGCACGCCGACGACCACACCGAGCGTGATCGCGAGCACGCCGAGGCGGATCTGCTCGTCCACGCATCGAGTGTCGCAGAGCGCGTCGGATGCCTCGCGGGCAGGCGTATGGATTCCGTGAGGATCGGCGGCCCGCCCCACCCGCGCGAGTAGCTTCTCCCGCTGTGACGAACGAACTCAGGGAGCCGGCGGTCGACGAGCCGCCGATGGCGAAGCGCCTCATCCTGGGCGGTCCCCTGGCCTCCAGCGACTCCGAGGAGCACCTGCTCCCCAAGAAGCGGGCGCTGCCGATCTTCGCCTCCGACGCGCTGTCATCGGTGGCGTACGCGCCGCAGGAGCTGCTGCTCATCCTCCTCACCGGCGGCCTCGCCTTCCTCGCGTTCGCCCCCTGGATCGCCGCCGCGGTCGTGCTGCTGCTGATCGTCGTCGTCGTCAGCTACCGGCAGCTCATCAAGGCGTACCCCTCCGGCGGCGGCGACTACGAGGTCGCGCGGAAGAACCTGGGCGAGGTGCCGGGTGTCGTCGTGGCCGCGGCGCTCCTGGTCGACTACGTCCTCACCGTGTCCGTCTCGGTCGCGTCGGGCGTCGACAACATCATCTCGGCGCTGCCGGGGCTCGACCCGTTCCGCGTGGAGCTGGCGGTCGGCTTCGTCATCCTCATCGTCGTCGTGAACCTCCGGGGCGTCCGCGAGGCCTCCACGGCGTTCGCCATCCCGACGTACGTGTTCATCGCCTCGGTGGGCGTCATGGTCGTCGTCGGCCTCTTCCAGACCCTGACCGGCGACGCGCCGCTGGCGGCCAGCGCGCAGTACGCCGTCGAGACGCAGAGCGTCACCCAGGCGGCGGTCATCCTCCTCGTGCTGCGGGCGTTCTCGAGCGGCTGCTCGGCGCTGACCGGCGTGGAGGCCGTCTCCAACGGCGTGCAGGCGTTCCGCAAGCCGAAGGTGCGCAACGCCCAGACGACGCTCGCGCTGATGGGCGGGATCGCGATCCTGCTGTTCTCGGGACTCACCGCCCTGGCCCTGGTGTCGGGCGTCCACTACGCCGAGAACCCCTGCGACCTCATCGGCTTCGACTGCACGGCGGGCCCGCAGCCGAGCGTCATGGCCCAGGTGTCGTCGGCCGTGTTCGGAATGAACTCGATCCCGTTCTTCGTCATCCAGGCGGCGACCGCGCTCGTCCTGCTGCTCGCCGCCAACACCGCCTTCAACGGGTTCCCGCTGCTGGGCTCGGTGCTCGCGCGCGACGGCTACGCGCCCAAGGCCCTCAACACGCGCGGCGACCGCCTGGTCTACTCCAACGGCATGATCGTCCTCGGGCTGATCGCGATCGGCGTGCTGATCGTCTACCAGGCGAACCTCACGAACCTGATCCAGCTGTACATCATCGGCGTCTTCACCTCGTTCACCCTCGGCCAGATCGGCATGATTCGGCACTGGCGCCGGGGACTGCGCGAGATCCGGGCGCTGCCGCCGGAGCGACGCGACGACAGGACGGTCCGCGACGACCTCTTCAGCTATCGCAAGGGGCTCGTCATCAACTCGGCGGGCGCCGTGATGACGGCATCCGTGCTCATCATCGTGACGATCACGAAGTTCACCCACGGGGCGTGGCTGGTCTTCCTCGCGATCCCGGTGCTGTCGTTCCTCATGATCGGCGTGCACCGCTACTACCGCGATGTCGACCACGAGATCGCCATGGACGACCGGATCCACTTCGGCTCGTCGGGCGACGTCGCGCTCATCCTCGTCAACAAGCTGCAGAAGCCGGTCGTGAAGGCCGTCGACTACGCGCTGGCCGCCAAGCACGACAAGACCTTCGCGGTGCACGTCTCGGTGACGAAGGAGGACGCGGCGGCACTCGAGCAGGAGTGGCAGGAGCATCGGATGCCGATCCCGCTGAAGATCATCGAGTCGCCGTATCGCACCTACGCGAGCCCGATCGCCGAGTTCGTCAAGAAGTACCGCGAGCAGCACGGGTCGTCCGTGGTCACGGTCTACCTGCCGCAGTACATCGTCGGGCACTGGTGGGAGACGCTGCTGCACAACCGCCGCGCCCGTCGCATCGCCCAGCAGCTCATGCTGGTCCACGGCGTCTCGATCACGCTCGTGCCGTGGCTGCTGGACTCGTCCGAGCTGATCTACGGCCGACGCTCCCGCGCGCTTCCCGGCGACGACCGCGCGGGCCGGGGCAGCGCGTAGCCTTGAAGGGTGACCATCCCCGCATCTGCACCCTCGCCGGCTGCGCTCCTGGATGCCGAAGCCGTCCGCGCGGACTTCCCCATCCTCGGCGAGCGCGTCAACGGCCAGCGCCTGGTGTATCTCGACTCGGGTGCGACGAGCCAGAAGCCGCAGGCGGTCATCGATGCGGAGGTCGGCTTCCTCACGCGGTCCAACTCGGCCGTGCACCGCGGCGCCCACACCCTCGCCGCCGAGGCGACCGAGCTCTTCGAGGACGCCCGCGCCACCGTCGCCGGCTTCGTCGGCGCGCGGCCGGAGGAGCTCGTCTGGACGAGCGGCGCCACCGCCGGCCTCAACCTCGCCGCCTACGCCATCGGCAACGCCTCGCTCGGCCGCGGGGCGCCCGAGAGCGCCGGCTTGGCGCTGCGCCCCGGCGATGAGATCGTCGTGACCGAGGCCGAGCACCACGCCAACCTGATCCCGTGGCAGGAGCTCGCCGCGCGCACCGGCGCCGTGCTCCGCCACATCCCCGTGCGCGACGACGGGACGCTCGACACGGATGCCGCGGCCGCCGTCATCGGCGGGCGGACGCGAGTCGTCGCCTTCACGCACGTCTCCAACGTGCTCGGCATCGTCAACCCCGTCGACGAGCTCGTCGCCCTCGCGCGGGAGGTCGGCGCGCTCACCGTCCTCGACGCATGCCAGTCCGCACCCCACCTGCCGCTGGACCTGGTCGCGCTCGGCGTCGACCTCGCGGTCTTCTCGGGCCACAAGATGCTCGGACCCTACGGCGTCGGCGGGCTGTACGGGCGCTCCGAGGTGCTCGGGGCGCTGCCGCCCTTCCTCACCGGCGGGTCGATGATCACCACCGTCACCCTCGACGAGGCGGACTACCTGCCGCCCCCGCAGCGGTTCGAGGCCGGCACGCAGCCGGTGTCGCAGGCGATCGGCCTCGCCGCCGCCGTCCGCTACCTGCAGGCCATCGGCATGGACGCCGCCCACGCGCACGAGAAGGCCCTCGAGGCCCGCATGGCCGAGGGACTCCGCTCGATCCCGGGCGTGCGGCTCCTCGGCGACGCACCGGACGCGGAGCGGGTCGGACTGTGGTCGTTCGACGTCGACGGCGTGCACGCGCACGACGTGGGCCAGTTCCTCGACGCGCGCGGCGTCGCCGTGCGGGTCGGCCACCACTGCGCGCAGCCGCTGCACCGCCGCTTCGGCCTCACCGCCTCGGTGCGCGCCTCCACCGCCGTCTACAACACCGCCGACGACGTCGACGTGTTCCTCGATGCGCTGTCGGGCGTGCGCTCGTTCTTCGGAGCCGGCTCATGAGCGGGCTCGAGTCGCTGTACCAGGAGCTGATCCTCGACCACTCCAAGCGACCGCACGGCAAGGGCCTGGGCGACGAGACCGGGCGGGTCGCCTCGTCGTACCAGCGCAACCCCATCTGCGGCGATGAGATCACGCTGCGGGTCCGCCTGTCCGACGACGGCACCACGGTCGACGAGGTGACGTGGGACGGCGCCGGCTGCTCCATCTCGCAGGCGTCGGCGTCGATGCTCGCCGCGCTGGTCGAGGAGGAGGGACGGATGCCGCGGGCCGAGGCATCCGCTCTCATCGACGGCTTCCGCGAGGCGCTGCGCTCCCGCGGCGAGATCGCGCTCGACGAGGAGGTCTTCGGCGACGCCGCCGCCCTGTCGGGCGTCTCGAAGTTCACGGCGCGCGTCAAGTGCGCGATGCTCGCGTGGGTCGCGTTCGAGGACGCCGTCTCGCGCGCCTGACCCGACCCCTGGTGGCGCCGCGCGCGTGGTGCAAGACTTCGCACAGCCGCGTCTGCGGAGGGGTGGGCGCGGGACGGGACGAGGGAGGAAGTCCATGCGCAAGCCACTTTTCATCGGACTGGTGACGGGTCTGGCCGCGACGCTGGTGTTCGCGGGCGCCGCGCAGGCGGAGGACGGCGGGAGGCCGTTCACGGTTCCGCTGTCGGGTGCTGCCGAGGTGCCGGGGCCGGGTGATCCCGATGCGAGCGGAACGGCGTCGCTGCGGCTCAACCCGGGGCAGGGAGAGGTCTGCCTCGACATCGACTGGGCCGACGTCGACGGCACCGTCTTCGCCGGGCACATCCACGTGGGCACGGCGGATGCGGCAGGACCCGTGGTCGTCTCGCTGTTCTCCGGCGCGTTCACCGGCACCGACAGCGTCAGCGGCTGCGTGGCCGCCGACCGCGAGCTGATCCTCGCCATCATGCGCGATCCCGACGACTACTACGTCAACGTCCACAGCCTGCCCAGCTTCCCCGCCGGCGCCGTGCGCGGCCAGCTGGGGTAGCTCCCGGGCTGCCGATGGCGTGGGGCGGATGCCACCGCCCCACGCGCCGCGACCTGGGGACCTGCGACCCACGCGGCATCGCTGTCTCCGCGGTGGCGTTCGGATTCCGTGAGGACACCGGTCGTGGCACGGCTGCCGGGTCGTAGGGTGGCGGCATGGAGCGCGGCGGCGACGGGGTGCAGTCCCGGGAGGAGCCCGACGTCGGCGAGCCGCACGCCCGCGGCGACCGGTTCACGCTGCCCCGCGTGAGCGGCGGGGTCCTGGGCCGGCGGCGCCGGCTGCTCGGCTTCGGCCTGGCGCTCGTGGGCGGGCCGCTGCTGACGTGGTTCCTGGTGGGCATCCGCAGCGACGAGACCATCACCAGCGACGTGCTGGCATACCAGCTGCTGGTCGTGCTGGTCTCGCTCGTCGGCGGGATCTGGCCGGCGGTGTTCGCGGCCGTGATGTCGGCGCTGACCCTCAACTACTTCTTCGTCGAGCCGTACTACACCGCCTCGATCGCGGACCCCCGGAACGTCTGGGCGCTCGTGCTGTACGTCGTGATCGCGGTGCTCGTGAGCTTCGTCGTCGACCGGGCCGCTCGCGCGGCGCGTGCGGCGCACCGCGCGGAAGCGGAGGCGGAGCTGCTCGCGACCGTCGCCGGCAGCGTGCTGCGCGGCGACTCCGGGGTGCTCGCGCTCATCAGTCGCACCCGGGAGTCCCTCGGCCTCGCCGGCGTGCGCCTCGTCGACGCCGACGGCACCGTGCTCGCCACCGACGGCGAGCCGGTGCGCGACGGCCGCTTCGACGCGGTCACGGTCGGCCGGCGCAACGGCGGGCCGCCCGCGATGCTCGAGCTGCACGGCCACGTCCTGGACGCCTCGGAGCGACGCCTCATCGACGCGGTCCGGGCGCAGCTCTCGGCCGCCCTCGAGCACACCGACCTCACCCGCACGGCGCGGGAGGCCGATGCGCTGGCCGAGACCGACCAGGTGCGCAGCGCGCTGCTCTCGGCCGTGAGCCACGACCTGCGGCGTCCCCTCTCCGCCGCGGTCGCCGCCGTCGGCGGACTCCGCGCGGCGGGGGCGAACCTGTCGGCCGATGACCGCGACGAGCTGATCGCGACGGCCGACGAATCCCTCGCGACGCTGTCGGCCCTGGTCACCGACCTCCTCGACGTGAGCCGGGTGCAGGCGGGGGTGCTCGCCGTGTCGCTGCAGCGGGTGGACAGCGCCGAGATCGTGCTCGCCGCCCTCGACGAGCTGAACGGGGGGCCCGAGCGGTTCGACCTCGCCCTGGACCCGGACCTGCCGCCTCTGAAGGCCGATCCCGTGCTGCTGCAGCGGGTGCTGGTGAACGTGCTCGCCAACGCCGCCCGCCATGCGCCCGCCGGCTCGCTCGTGCGCGTGTCGTCGCGACGCTTCGGCCGGACCGCCGAGATCCGCGTCCTCGACCACGGCGCCGGCATCCCTCCGGAGCGCCGCGACGACATGTTCACGCCGTTCCAGCGCCTCGGCGACACTGACAACACCGCCGGCCTCGGCCTCGGACTGGCGCTGTCGAAGGGATTCGCGGAGGGCATGGGCGGTACGCTCGCGCCGGAGGACACCCCCGGGGGCGGCCTCACGATGGTCATCTCGCTGCCCCTGGCCGACGATCACGTCCCGGAAGGAGCCGCTGCGTGAAGGTCCTCATCGCCGACGACGACCCCCAGCTGGTGAGGGCGCTGCGGATCACCCTCGCCGCGCACGGCTACGAGGTCATCGCCGCGCCCGACGGCGCTGCCGCGATCGCGCTGGCTGCGAAGGAGCACCCCGACATCGTGATGGTGGACCTCGGGATGCCGCGCCTCGACGGCGTGCAGGTGATCCAGGCGCTGCGGGGATGGACCGCCGCCCCGATCATCGTGGTGTCCGGCCGGACCGGCTCCGGCGACAAGGTCGACGCACTCGATGCCGGAGCCGACGACTACGTCACCAAGCCGTTCCAGGTCGACGAGCTGCTGGCGCGACTGCGGGCGCTCTCACGCCGCGCGGGCGCGGCATCCGGTGCCCCCGTCGTCACGTTCGGGGACGTCGTGGTCGACCTCTCCACCAAGTCGGTGACCCGCTCCGGCGAGCGCGTGCACCTCACCCCCACGGAGTGGCGCATCCTCGAGTTCCTCGTGCGCAACCCCGGTTCGCTCGTGACGCGGCAGACGCTCCTCAAGGACATCTGGGGCACCGAGCAGGTCGCCGACACCGGCTATCTGCGCCTGTACATGTCGCAGCTGCGCAAGAAGCTCGAGGCCGACCCCGGCCACCCCGCGCACCTGCTCACCGAGTCGGGCATGGGCTACCGGCTGCTCGCCGACCCGGCCTGAGCCCTCGCGTCGACGACCGACGGCTTATTCGGGTTTGGGGCGCGCCGCGGACGGTCGGGGCGTGCCGCGCGCGCCCCGAACGGTCGCGCGGCGCCCCAAACCCCGGAGACTTCGCGTCAAGCGGCGGGGCGCCTGGTCAGCCGAGGCCCTGGCGCTCGGCGCGGGCGTCGGGCGCGGCATCCCCCGACACCGGCTTCGACGAGAGGCCGACGGAGCCTCCCGACGCCCCACCCGAAAGGGCGGCCGAGACCGCGACCGACTCGTCGACGTCGGGGTACTGCGGACGCAGCTGCACCGCGTGCGGCTCCCGCTTGTCGCGCTTGGCCTTGCGTGCGGAGTAGGCGAGGTTGAGCGCCTCGACGAAGATCGCGAAGGCCATCGGGCCGTAGATGAAGGCCTTGTCGATCTTGATCTCGAAGCCCTCCGCCACGAGGAAGACACCGATGAGCAGCAGGAACGACAGCGCGAGCATCTTCACCGTGGGGTGCTTGTTGACGAACGCGAAGATGAAGCGCGAGGCGAACAGCATGATGCCGAACGACAGCACGACGACGGTGATGATCACGACGAGGTTCTCGGTCATACCGACCGCGGTGATCACGGAGTCCAGCGAGAAGACGAGGTCGAGCAGCAGGATCTGCAGCAGCACCGACCCGAACGTGATCGTCTTGCGTCCGACGCCGCCGTGCTCCTCCTCGGCGCCCTCCAGCTTGTGGTGGATCTCGGTGACCGCCTTGTAGACGAGGAAGAGGCCACCGGCGATGAGGATGAGGTCCTTCCACGAGAAGCCCATCTCGCCGACGAAGAACACGTCGTTCTTCAGCGTGATGATCCACCCGGCGAACAGCACCAGGACCACGCGCATCACCATCGCCAGGGTCAGGCCGAGGTTGCGCGCCTTCGCCTGCTGCTCCTTGGGCAGCTTGGACGCGAGGATCGAGATGAAGATGACGTTGTCGACGCCGAGGACGATCTCGAGCACGAACAGCGTGATGAACACGGCGATGAGATCGGGCGTGAATGCGAAGGAGAAGTCCACGTCACGATCGTAGGCGGCGGTGACCGACATCCCGGCCGAACTCGGCCGGACGAGGGAGCGGGACGGATGCCGCGGCATCCGTCCCGCTCGTCCGCGGGGTGGTCAGACCCCGGCGAGCACGCCCTCGAGACGGGCGTAGCTGGCCTCCATGCCGTCGGTCATGCCGGTGGCGAGCACCATGTCGCGGGTCTGCGAGTCCGGATACTCGATGAGGACCGTGATGAGGGTCACGCCGTCCTCCTCCTCGAGGGTCAGGTCGTTGAGCGTCGACGGATAGTCCGTCCCCGTCATGTGCTCGGTCGTGACCGCGCGGCGCGGCGGCTCCGACAGGAGGGTCTCGCCGTCGAACCCGAAGCGCTCGCCCGGAGCGCCCTCGACGGGCTCCCACTCGTAGCGGTAGCGTCCGCCGACCGAAGGGTCGACCTCGCACACCGACATGCGCCACCCGTCGGGGCCGAGCATCCACTTCTGGAGCAGCTCGGGCTCCTGGTGCGCGCGCCACACCAGGTCGATCGGGCCCTCGATGAGACGCGTGATGCGCACGTGGGTGTCGTCGAGGATCTCGGTCTGCGTGCCCTTGCCGGCAGCGTACTCGCGCAGGCCCGCGAGCACCTTGTCGAGCTGGTTGATCGCCATCGTCGAGCCCTCGACCGCGCCCATCGCGACCACCTGCTCCAGCGCCTGCGCCGAGTCGAAGTGGGTGGTGTTCACCAGCCGGGAGCCGGTGGGCGTCTGCTCGAACGTGAACACCATGCGGGAGGTCGGCATCTCGGCCAGCACCTCGCCCTGCTCATCGGCGAACGAGTCGAGCGCCGAGAACGTGCGGGGCCCGTCGATCTCGAGGAACTCCCACACCCCGTGGAACTGCTCGCCCTTGGGGCTGGTCATGTGGTACCGCGCCCGGCCCCCGGCGGTGAGGTCGAACTCGGTGAAGGTGGCGGGGTACCCGGGCGGGCCCCAGAACCGCTCGAGCTGGCGCGGATCGGTGAAGGCGCTCCACAGCCGGTCGACGGGAGCCGCGAAGTCGGCCGTCAGCGTCATGGTGAGCGCTTCGGCGTCGGTGGTGACATCGGTGACGGGCATCGTCATTCTCCTTCGTTGCGGGGGTCGTTCTTCTTCGTGCGTTCTTCGGTGGTGCGCGGGGCGCCGGCGGGGCCGGCGGGGCCGGCGGGGCCCGCCGGTTCTGCCAGCAGGGCGTCGAGCCGGTCGATGCGAGCGCGCCACAGGTCCTCGTAGCGGGCCAGCAGTGCGCGGGCGCGGGCGATCATCGTGGGATCCGCCCGGACGAGGCGCTCGCGCCCTTCGGCCCGCTTGACGATGAGCCCCGCGGCCTCGAGCACGCCGACGTGCTTCTGCACGGCCGCGAAGGACATGTCGTACTCGCGTGCCAGCGCCGAGACGGAGTGCTCGCCATCGATCGTGCGACGCAGGATGTCGCGCCTCGTGGCCGCGGCCAGCGCGTGGAACACGCGGTCGATCTCGTCATCGCTGAGCTCAATTCCTACAACCATTTGGTTGTAGGTTACGGCGGGGTGCGGCATCCGTCAACCCCTTTCTCGCGCGCGACCCCCGCGATCGGCCGGCATCCGTCACCCCGTGTTGCGCCGAACTAGACTGGACCGGTCCGGCATCCCCCGAATCCTGGAGTTGAGCCGCGTGACCACCCCCTCCCAGGCCGCTGTCGCCGACACCGTCGAGAACGCCGCCACCACTCCGGAGAAGGAGCAGCCGTACGCGGCGCTCGGCCTCAAGGACGACGAGTACGCGCAGATCCGCGAGATCCTCGGCCGCCGCCCCACGTCGGGCGAGCTGGCGATGTACTCCGTGATGTGGTCGGAGCACTGCTCCTACAAGTCCTCGAAGATCTACCTGCGCCAGTTCGGCCAGAAGGTCTCGGACGAGATGAAGGAACGGCTCATGGTCGGCATGGGCCAGAACGCCGGCGTCGTCGACATCGGCGAGGGCTGGGCGGTCACCTTCAAGGTGGAGTCGCACAACCACCCGAGCTACATCGAGCCCTTCCAGGGCGCCGCGACCGGCGTCGGCGGCATCGTGCGCGACATCATCTCGATGGGCGCGCGCCCGGTCGCCGTGATGGACCAGCTGCGCTTCGGCGCCATCGACAACCCCGACACCGCGCGCGTGGTGCACGGCGTCGTGAGCGGCATCTCGTTCTACGGCAACTGCCTCGGCCTGCCCAACATCGGCGGCGAGACCGTGTTCGACGCGGTCTACCAGGGCAACCCGCTCGTCAACGCCCTCGCGGTGGGCGTGCTTCGCCACGAGGACCTCAAGCTCGCCAACGCGTCCGGCGCCGGCAACAAGGTCGTGCTCTTCGGCGCCCGCACCGGCGGCGACGGCATCGGCGGGGCATCCATCCTCGCCTCCGACACCTTCGCCGACGGCGGTCCCACCAAGCGCCCCGCGGTGCAGGTCGGCGACCCGTTCGCCGAGAAGGTGCTCATCGAGTGCTGCCTCGAGCTGTACCAGGGCGAGCTCGTCGAGGCCATCCAGGACCTCGGCGCGGCCGGCATCTCGTGCGCGACGTCGGAGCTCGCCGCCAACGGCGGCTCGGGCATGCGCGTCGACCTCGAGAAGGTGCTGCTGCGCGACCCCACGCTCACGCCCGAGGAGATCCTCATGAGCGAGAGCCAGGAGCGCATGATGGCGATCGTCTCGCCGGAGAAGCTCGACGCGTTCCTCGCCGTCACGGCCAAGTGGGACGTCGAGACGTCGGTGCTCGGCGAGGTGACCGGCGACGGACGCCTGCAGATCTTCTGGCACGGCGAGCAGATCGTCGACGTCGACCCGTCGACCGTCGCGGTGGACGGCCCGGTGTACGAGCGTCCCGTGGCCTATCCGACCTGGATCGATGCGCTCCGCGACGACTCCGCCTCCGCACTGCCGCGCTCGAGCGACGCCGACACGCTGCGCGAGCAGTTCACGACCCTCGTCGCGAGCCCGAACCTCGCCGACACGTCGTGGGTGACCAACCAGTACGACTACTACGTCATGGGCAACACGGCGCTGTCGTTCCCCGACGACGCCGGCATGATCCGCGTCGACGAGCACTCCGGCCTCGGCTTCGCGATCGCGACCGACTGCAACGGGCGCTACTGCCAGCTCGACCCGTACCAGGGCGCGAAGCTCGCCCTCGCCGAGGCGTACCGCAACGTCGCCGTCACGGGCGCGCAGCCCACCGCGGTGACCGACTGCCTCAACTTCGGAAGCCCCGAGAACCCCGAGGTCATGTGGCAGTTCTCGCAGTCGGTCGAGGGATTGTCGGACGGATGCCTCGAACTCGGCGTCCCCGTCACGGGCGGCAACGTCTCGTTCTACAACCAGACCGGCGACCAGCCGATCTTCCCGACCCCCGTCGTGGGCGTGCTCGGGATCATCGACGACGTCGCCCGCCGCATCCCGTCGGGGTGGCAGGACGCCGGCGAGAACATCTACCTGCTCGGCGTCACCGCCACCGAGCTCTCGGGCTCGCAATGGGCCGGGACCATCCACGGCCACCTCGGCGGTCGCCCGCCGGCCGTCGACCTCGCGCAGGAGAAGAAGCTCGCCGACCTGCTCCACGCGGCCGGGCAGCAGTCGCTCGTCTCGTCGGCGCACGACCTGTCGTCGGGCGGCCTCGCGCAGGCCCTCGCCGAGGCCGTCATGCGCTTCGGCGTCGGCGCGCGCGTGTGGCTGAACGAGATCCAGGAGCGCGACGGGGTGGATGCCGCGACCGCGCTCTTCTCGGAGTCGACCGGCCGCGTCATCGTGAGCGTGCCGCGCGAGGACGACGTGAAGTTCCGCGGGCTCTGCGAGGGCCGCGGCTACCCGGTGCTGCGCATCGGCGTGACCGACTCCGCGGCCGACGGCGACGAGCCGGCGCTCGAGGTGCAGGGCCTGTTCACGGTGCCTCTGGCCGAGCTGCGGGGCCTGTCGACCTCGACCCTCCCCGACGCCTTCGGCCCGATCGTCACCGAGCACACGGCCTGACCGGGCTGAACTCCACCCCAACTCCCCGGTTTGGGGCGCACCGCGTGCGTTCGGGGCGCGCCGGACGCGCCCCGAACGGACGGGATGCGCCCCGAACGCGACGCGTCCCACCCTGAACCCACAAGTAGGATGAGTCGCATGGCGGCGGACGACGACGAGTACAGCGGTTTCAACGACACGCGGCAGCGTCGCGTCAAGATCATCGCGTGGGTGACGATCGTCGCCCTCATCCTCGTCGGCGGCGGCGCCACCGTCTTCGCCCTGCTCTTCGGCTGACGGAGCGCCCGACAGCGCACAGCAGACTCCCGGCGACGACCGCGCTATATCGCGACTAGCATGGCACCGTGGAGACGATCCTCCTCGTCATGTCGTCCTGGTGGTGGGTCGCCCCGGCAGCCGCAGGCGCCGGAGCGGCGACATACGCCGGGCTGACGACGCGCAGCCGTCGCGCGCGTCGTCTCGAACTCGACGCCGCGCGGCACGAGGAGTCGCAGGCCTACCGGGCGCTCGTCGCGGCGAAGGCGCGCGTGCGGACCGCTCAGGCCGAGGCGCTCACGACGAAGTCCGCCGGTCCGGTGCGCGCGTACGACGCCCGGCGCGCGCTGCAGGCCGCGAAGCAGGCGGAGAGAAACGCGTCGCTCGAGCTGCGGGCGAGCCGGTCCCGCGTGAAGGCGGGCTACTCGCAGTATCGGGCCGCCGCCGCGCACGACCCGCTGCCGATCGAGCGGCTGTGCGCCGTGCACGACGCGGTCAACGCGCGCTGGCTCGCGTACGAGACCGACGTCGACAAGGCGCTGGCTCATCCGCAGATGACCGATACGCGGCATCCGGCCACCGTCGCCTTCCTCCTCGCACAGCGCGAGGCGCTCTCGAAGCGGCCGATGCTGCGCGACCGCGTGACGCCGCAGCAGTTCGCCGAGTACCGCGTCGCGGTGCGCGACCTGGAGGCCGCGTTCGACGAGGCCGAGCGCCAGGCCGGCGTGCCCGGCGCGGCGCGCGCGACGTCGCCCGCCGCGGCCACGGCCGCGAGCATCAGCGCGGCGGCCACCGCCATCGCCGAGCTGGCCGACCGGCTGCCGTCGCTGCTGGCGAAGCTCCCGCAGCCCCGGCAGGGCGAGCCGCCCGCTGGCAGGGTGCCCTGAGGAGAGAGCGGCGGTCGGCGGCGGCCGTTAGCATGACAGGGTGGAGCCGTTCTTCGAGTTCCTGCGCGACTTCTGGTGGCTGGCCTTCCCAGCGTTCGGCCTTCTTGCCGCCGTCGGAAACGCGTGGGAGCAGAGCGCGAGACGCCGGCATAAGCGGCGGCTCGAGATGATGCACGCCAAGGCCGAGCTCAAGGCGGCACAGGCGGCGGCCCGCGGCAAGGCGGTGCCGGCGGCATCCCTCCCCTCCGTCACCGGTCCCACCGCCGTCGCCGAAGCGGGCCCGGCCGGCCGCGAGACCCAGGCGACCCAGCTCGAGCGGCTCTTCGCGACCCACGACTCGGTCACCTCGCGATGGCTGGAGTACGAGCTCGACGTCGCGAAGATCATCGCCTTCCCGGCGATGAGCGACGGCCGTCAACCGCTGACGGCCGCGTTCCTGCGCGCCAAGCGCATCGCCGACGGGCTGCGCCCCGCGTCGTCGAAGGCGCGGCTGACGAGAGACCAGCTCGCCGAGTACCGCAACGCCGTGGCCGACTTCGAGGTCGCCTTCGACGTCGCCGAACGCGACGCGCGGCGCCTGCGCGACTCGAGCTTCACCGAGATGGAGCGCAAGCGGCTCGACACGGCGAAGAAGCTGCTGACCGTGGCGATCGACGAGGCCGCCACTCCCGCGGAGCGCCAGCTGGCGTACCGCCGTGTGCGTGAAGAGCTCGACGGGCTCATCTCGCTCTCGGATGAGGCGATCGAGGTGCTCGAGAACAAGGTCATGCTCGAGCTCGGCCCGACGACCGCGGCGCCTGCGCCCGCGACCTCCGCTCCCGCATCCGATGCCCCGGCCTCGCCGCCGACGACGACACCGACGGCGTCGCCAGCGGCGTCACCGGCCGCCCCGGCCTCGCCGGTCGCCGAGCCGCTTCCCGCGCCCACCCCGCAGCGCCCCAGCACCACGCCGCCGGCCACGTGGCCGGTGCCCTCGCGCGGCCACGGCGACGCCCCCGGACGCGTGGTGCACCCGAAGCCGCACCGCTGAGGCTCAGCGGCCGAGCTCGGGGTGCGCGTCGATCCATGCGTCGATCCGCGCGAACCAGTCGAACAGCCAGACGGCGCGCGCGTCGATGCCCTCCGGCACGTCCGCGCGGGGGACGCGCCAGGCGCACATGGTGACGCCCTTGTCCATCGGCAGCTCACGCCAGATGTCGCGGAGCGTCGCCAGGCGGTCGAGGCCGGTGTGGGCGATGAAGACGACGTCCGCGGTCGGCGCCGCGTCCAGCGCCGCGTGGATGCCGCCCGGCTGCGGCGCCATCACGTGGAGGAGCGCCTCGGCGCGCACGGCCAGACTCTCGCGCCCGGCATCGCGCAGCCGCTTGATGCGCGCCAGCCGGCGACCCGGGGTCACGTTGCCGCCCTCGGGGAAGATGACGAAGGTGTCGTCCGGCCCGAGATCCTCGGCCAGCTGGGCGAGCGCCCGCTCCACCTCCATCCCGCCGCCGCGGGGCGCGCGGTCGAAGCCGGTGGGCACGATGAACCGCGACGGCACGCGGTGCAGCAGGATGTCGATCGCGGGATCCCACTGCAGCGTGTACTTCAGGACGATCCGGGGGCGCCGGCCGGCCTCGTTCAAGAGGGTGTGGATCAGGATGAAGGAGTCGCCCGGTCCCCCGTGCCGGCTCGCGACGATGAGCGGCGTGCCCGGCGCGAAGAGGGCGTCGAAGGCGTCGGGGCCGGCGGCCGCCCCCGAGGTGAGGCCCGCGGCCGGGTCGCCGGTGGCGGCATCCGGCAGCGCGTCGTCGGAGCCGGTGGTCGAGATGGTCAGGCGAAGGACGCTCCCGAAGATGCGGAAGAGGACGCGCAGCCCCCACGCGCCGAGGCGATAGTGCGCGGTCACGAACCCCGGCCGTCGCAGCGCATAGCCGAAGCCCGACCCGACCCATAAGCCGAACAGCGCCACGACCATCACGGCGTCCCACAGCAGGTACACCGTGATCAGCCACAGCATGCGGGGCAGCCGGAACCGGCCGGGCACCAGTGAGGTCAGCGCCAGCCCCACGAGCAGCCACAGCGGGGTGAGCGCCAGCATGAGAACCGCCGCCACGATCACCAGCGGTGCGAGAAGGATGCGTCGCAGCCACGTCGGCGGGAGCCGCATCACGCACCGCCGGGGATGAGGCCGCCCACGCGGAGGAACTCGCGGCTCGCCTCGTAGGCGCGGTCGATCCGTCCCCGCACGGTGTCCATGCGCCGGTACGACAGGAGCGTGTCGTCGCCGTCCGTCCCGCCGCTGGGCAGCACGTGGAGGGTGACGCCCTCGGGGATGGTGGCCATGTCGCGCGCATACCGGTGCCGGCGCGCGACCTCGAAGGCCACCCGGGCCGTGTCGACGGCGGACTGGGGCGCCTCGAGCGGCGCCTCGACGCGGCCCACCTGCAGCACGAAGACGGTGCGGGCGCCCACTTCCACGGCGTGGGAGATCGGGATGGAGTTGACGATGCCGCCGTCGATGAAGTGCTCCTCGCCGATGCGGGTGGGCGGAAGCAGGCCGGGCACGGATGCCGAGGCCAGCACGGCGTCGATGAGCGGCCCGGAGTCGAACACGTGCTCGGCGGCGCGCTCGATGCTCGCGGCGACGACGCGCAGGCGCACCGGCAGGTCCTCGAACCTCGTGTCCGCCCCGAGCGCCCGCTCGAGCAGCCGCCGCAGCGGCGTCGGCGAGTTCAGATGCGTCCTCGTCCTCACGAGGCGCGTGAACTGGGCGAACAGCGAGTCCCCGTACACGGCGCTCGCCTCGGGCGACGTCCACGCGTCGAGCAGGCGCTCGATCACGGCGGGCCGCGGGTCGCTGGCCACGAGCGCGCCGTTGATCGCGCCGATGGAGGTGCCGACGATGAGGTCGGGACGGATGCCGGACTCCAGCAGGGCCCGCAGCATGCCGATCTGCACGGCACCCCGGACCCCGCCGCCGCCCAGGACGAACGCCACCGTCATGCCCACACCCTAGTGCGGGGCGCGGTGGCGTTCGCCCTCCGGGCGTCAGCCGGTCAGGAGGTCAGGCCGTCGACCCACTCCTGGTTGTCGGCGATCCACTGCTCGACAATGGGACCGTAGTCGTCGCCGTCGTACTCGTTGAACATCGCGTCCTCGAGCGAGTACAGCAGGTCGCTGGGCATCTCGAAGTCCGAGATCCATTCGCTCACCTCGGGGAAGTCCTCGCCGAAGGGCGTCGAGGAGACCGAGTGGATGCCCTCGGCCTCGCCGAGAAGGCCCTGCGGGTCCTCGAGGTCCTTGATGGGGAACGCGCTGTACGCCCAGTGCGGGCGCCACAGCGTCACGACGATGTTCTCGCCGGCATCGGTGACCGACTGGAGCTCCGCGAGCATCGCGGGCGTCGACGACTCGATGAGCGTCATGTCCTCCAGGCCGTAGCCCGGCACGACCTCGTCGCCGGTGATGCGCATCAGGCCGGAACCCGGCTCGATGCCGACGATCTCGTTGCCGAACTCCTCGGCGTTCGCGGCGAGCTCCTCGAGCGAGTCGATGGGCGCGTCCTCGTTCACGGCGATGGTGAGCGAGGCCTCGTCGTTCCAGACGCCGAGGTCGACGAGGTCGTCGCCGTACTGCTCCATGTAGTCCGCGTGGGTGGTGGGCAGCCAGGTGTCGAGCACGAGGTCGAAATCGCCCTGCGCCAGGCCGGCGTAGACCGGCGCGACGTCGGCGTAGGTGAGCTCGACGTCATACCCCTTCTCGGTGAGGATGGCCTCCCACAGGTAGGACGCGGCGATGCCCTCGTCCCAGCCGTTGAAGACGGCGAGCTCGATCGCGCGGTCGGCGGCCTCACCCGAGCCGCCCCCGTCCGCGGCGTCGGCTCCGCTGTCTCCGGCGCAGCCGGCCAGCACGAGCGTGCTCGCGCCGAGAAGCCCTGCTCCGGCAGCGAGGTGCTTCTTCTTCATCATCATGTCGACTTCCTCTCCACTCGTGGTTGCTGTGTCACGAGTCGGTCTTGGTCTGGCGCGCGAATCTCGCGCGCCTCCGGCGGGCTGATGGTCCCGCCCGGTCGATGGGCGGACGGACGACGTCCGTCCGGGTGGGTCAGGCGGTGCCGACGGGGACGCCGGGCTCCGGCGCCGTCGCGCTCCGCGTCGCGCCGTCGTCCGACCCGGCGCCGTCCTGCGATGCCGCGGCGACACCACGGCGGCGCGTCCGGGGCCCGGTCGGCGTGGCGAAGGCGGAGGTCAGCCGATCGAGGATCATCGCGATGATCACGATCGAGATGCCCGCCTCGAACCCCAGCCCGACGTTGATGCGGCCGATGGCCCGGGTGATCTCGCCGCCCAGCCCGCCGGCTCCGACGATGCCCGCGATGACGACCATCGACAGGCTGAGCATGATGATCTGGTTGACGCCGGCCATGATGCTGGGGCGCGCGAGCGGGAGCTGGATCTGACGCAGGATGCGCGCGGGGCTTGCGCCGAAGGCGTGGCCGGCTTCGACGACCTCCTGGTCGACGCCGCGGATCCCCAGCTCCGTCAGGCGGACGCCGGGAGCCAGGGCGAACAGGATCGTCGCGATCATGCCCGGCACCGCTCCGACGCCGAAGAAGATGATGGCGGGGATGAGGTAGACGAAGGCCGGCATCGTCTGGAGGAAGTCCAGGACCGGCCGCACCGCGCGCGAGACGTGCTCGTTTCCGGCGGCCCAGATGCCCACCGGCACGCTGATCGCGGTCGCGATGGCGGATGCCACGAGCACGAGCGCGAGGGTGTCCATGGCGTTGTCCCACTGATCCACCAGCACGATGAGGAGGAGTCCCAGCGCGGTGCCGATCGCGAGCTTCGCGCCCTTGACCCAGAACGCCAGCGCGGCGAACACCGCGATGATCACCCAGAACGGAGGCGTGACGAGAAGCCACGCCAAGCCGTCGTACACGGTGCCGAGAGCGACCGCGACGGCGTCGAAGAACCAGCCGAACGTGTCGCCGAGGAAGTCCACGAAGGCCTCGATCCAGGCCCCGAGGGGCAGTCGCAGAGTCTGCATCAGCGGGCTCCCTCCGTCGTGATCGCCTCGGGGACGGCGACGCCCGCACCGGATGCCGCGTCGATGACCTCGAGGGTGTGGGTGATCTCGGCCACCGGCACGGTGGCGGGGGCCTCGATCACGGGGTTCTCGCGCGTGACGGCGGGGACGTTGCCGAGCGCCGCCAGCAGCGTCACGCGCGGGATGGTGCCGACGAGCCTGCCGCCGTCGTCGACGACGGCCACCGGGACCGGGCTCTCGACGGAACGCTCGACGACGCCGGTCAGCGCATCGTCGACGTGCACCACGGGGTGCGTGCGCGTCGCCAGTGCGCGCAGATCGGTGCGGCCGTCCTTCACCGCGCGGATGACCGCGCGGTCGGTGACGGTGCCGAGGAAGCGCCGGTTCTCGACGACCGCGACGGCGCCCACCTGCAGGTCGCGCATGACGCGCAGCGCGCCGCGGACGCCGGCGGTGACGGGGATCGTGGCGGCCGGCGGCGCCATGACGGAGCCTGCCGTCAGCACGCGGGCGCGATCGACGTCCTGCACGAACTGCGCGACGTAGTCGTTGGCCGGATCGGTGAGGATCTCCTCGGGCGTGCCGTTCTGGACGATGCGGCCGTCCCTCATGACGGCGATGCGGTCGCCGAGGAACATGGCCTCGTTGAGGTCGTGGGTGATGAAGACGATGGTGCGTCCCAGCTCGCGCTGCAGCTCGACGAGCTGCTCCTGCATCTCGCGGCGGATGAGCGGGTCCAGCGCAGAGAACGCCTCGTCCATCAGCAGGATGTCGGTGCCCGAGGTGAGCGCGCGGGCGAGGCCGACGCGCTGGCGCATGCCGCCCGACAGCTCGTCCGGCATCGCCTCGGCCCGGTCCTGGAGCCCGACCTTCTCGAGGATCTCGCGCGCCCGTGCACGGCGCTCGTCGCGGGGGACGCCCTGGATCTCGAGGGCATACGCGGCGTTGTCCAGCACGGAGAGGTGCGGCAGCAGTGCGAAGTGCTGGAACACCATCGACACCGAACGCTGTCGGATGGAGCGCAGCGATTTCGCAGAGGCCTTCGTGACGCTCCGGCCCTGCACCAGCACGTCGCCCGCGGTGGGCGGCAGCAGGCCGTTGAGCATGCGGATGATGGTGGACTTGCCCGAGCCGGACAGGCCCATGATCACGAAGATCTCGCCCGGCTGGACGGTGAAGCTCGCGTCGATGACCGCGGCGGAGCCGGCATCGGCCACATCGGCGCGGGTGGCCCCGGCGCGCAGCCGCCGCATCGCGTCACGGGGGTTGCGTCCGAAGACCTTGTAGAGGTTCTTCGCCTCGATGGCAGGCGGAAGTGTCACTGTGCACCTCGGCAGCTCCGGTGCAGGAAGCTGCATCGGTCGCGCCCGGGTGGCGGCCGCTCGGGCGGGCGGATGTCGGATCCGCCCCACGGCCGCCGACCGTACGCCCTCCGGTCTGACGCGCACTGGGGCATCACCGGAGACCGCGGACTGGTCGGGTAGCGGCCCGCGAAGGGCCTCATCCACCGTTTCACGGCTCACCGGTCGCTTCAAATTGGACATCGTCGCCGGGTGCTCGCTAGCCGCGCGCGCGTGATATCACCGCCACGGGCACCGGCATCCGGGTCTTGACATCCCGCCCTGTATGCTGGTTACTTGGTCAAGTAAGTAACCAATGAAGTCGAGGCAGGCGTGATCGAAGACGGACGGGCGATCTTCCTCCAGATCGCCGAGAGCGTGGAGGACTCGATCATCGACGGCAGCCTGGCCGAAGAGGCGCAGGCTCCCTCGACGAACGGGCTCGCCACGTTCTACCGCATCAACCCCGCCACCGCAGCGAAGGGGATCGCGATGCTCGCCGACAAGGGAGTGCTCTACAAACGGCGCGGCATCGGCATGTTCGTGGCACCGGGCGCGCGGGAGCTCCTCCTGCGGGAGCGCCGCGCGGCGTTCGCCGACCGGTTCGTCGACCCGCTGCTGGCCGAGGCCGGCAGGCTCGGGCTCGGCCCGGACGACCTCGCAGGACTGATCCGCGAGCGCGCCGCCGCGCAGCTCGCCACCATCACGGAAGGGACAGCACGATGACGACCGGGACGCACGTCATCGAGGTGAAGAATCTCACCAAGCGCTATCGCGACGTCGTCGCGGTGGACGACGTGAGCTTCACGATCGAGAAGGACACCATCTACGGCCTGCTCGGGCGCAACGGCGCGGGCAAGACGACGGTCATGTCGATCCTCACGGCGCAGAACTTCGCGACGTCCGGCGACGTGCGCGTGTTCGGCATGCAGCCGTACGAGAACGCCAAGGTGCTCTCGCGCATGTGCTTCGTGCGCGAGAGCCAGAAGTATCCCGACGACGCGCTGCCGCGGCACGCCTTCGAGACCGCACGCCTCTTCTTCCCGAACTGGGACCAGGAGCTGGCGGAACAGCTGGTGGACGACTTCCAGCTGCCGGTGAAGACGCGGATCAAGAAGCTCTCGCGCGGTCAGCTGTCGGCGGTCGGGGTGATCATCGGCCTCGCCTCGCGGGCCGAGATCACGTTCTTCGACGAGCCGTACCTGGGCCTGGACGCCGTCGCCCGCCAGATCTTCTACGACCGCCTCCTCGAGGACTACACCGAGCACCCGCGCACGGTGATCCTCTCGAGCCACCTGATCGACGAGGTCTCGAACCTCATCGAGCGCGTGCTGGTGATCGACCGCGGCCGGATCGTGATGGACGAGGAGACGGATGCCGTCCGCAACCGCGCCGCGAACATCGTGGGCGACGCGAGCGCTGTCGACGCGTTCGTCGCCGGGCGCCAGGTGATCCACCGCGAGAGCCTCGGGAATGTGGCATCCGTCACCGTCCTCGGCGCACTCACGCTCGCCGACCGCGAGCGGCTCGCCGCGACGGGTCTGGACGTGGCTCCGGTGTCGCTGCAGCAGCTGATCGTCCGCACCACACAGCACGCGACGTCCGGCGCCGCGGCGTCCGAGGAAGGAGCACTGCGATGAACCGCACCGTCAATGTCGTGCGCATGCAGCTGATCAACAAGCAGACCTTCGTCTGGGTCCCGTTGATCGTGCTCGGCGCGGCGTTCGCGATGTCGATCGCGATCTACGCGATCCTCAGCTCCTCGGGCCTTCCGGGCCCGTTCTACGGCGGCGGCTCGCAGGCTCCGCTGTGGGTGCTGCTGTTCGTGGGGATCGCGTCGCTGACGCTGACGTTCCCGTTCTCGCAGGCGATGAGCGTCACCAGGAGGGAGTTCTTCCTCGGCACGATGCTGGCCGCGGCGATCTGCGCCGCGCTGCTGGGCTCGGTGTTCGCCGTGGGCGGCATGATCGAGGAGGCGACGAACGGCTGGGGCCTGAACGGGTACTTCTTCGCCCTGGACTGGGTGGTCGAGGACGGCCCGCTGGGCGCGGCGTTCTTCTACTTCGTGATGGCGATGCTCATCTTCATGCTGGGCTTCTGGTCGGCGACCGTGTACAAGCGGTTCGGTCCGCTGATCCTGACGGTCATCTGGGTCGGCGTCGGCCTCGTGCTGCTGCTCGCCGTGTGGGCGATCACCCGCTTCGAGGTCTGGGGAGACGTCGTCTCGACGCTCGTGCAGCTCGGTGCCACGGGACTGGCGGCGTGGGGGCTCCTGCTCACCGTCGTGCTGGGCGGGCTGTCGTACCTCACTCTGCGTCGCACCGTCCCATAGCAGGAGGGAGAGCGGATGCCGCCACCCGGCGTGGTCTCGCCGGGTGGCGGCATCCGTTGTTCGCGGCGATGCGGTCAGCGGCTGTCGGCGACCTCGGTGTGGTGGCGGATCACCTCGGCCACCACGAAGTTGAACCACTTCTCGGCGAAGGCGGGGTCGAGGTCGGCCTGTTCGGCGAGGCTGCGCAGGCGCGCCACCTGCTGCTCCTCGCGCGCGGGGTCGGATGCCGGCATGCCGTGGTCGGCCTTGAGGTGACCGACCTGCTTCGTCGCCTTGAAGCGCTCCGCGAGCATGTACATCAGGGCGGCGTCGATGTTGTCGATGCTGCTGCGCAGCCGGGCCAGCGTCGCCGCGGGATCTTCGGTCATCAGGGGTCCTCCTCGCCCCTCGACGATACCCGAGGGCACCCGGCGCGCCCGCCGCCGATGACGTCACGCGATCGGCGTGAAGTCACCGTCGATCGCTCGTTCCCGCCGTCGGCGCGGGCCTAGAGTGTGACCATGACCGAGTCCTCGCCCTCTCTCGGCGCCACAGACGCCCCGGCTGCCTCCCCTGCGCCCGCCGCGGCGCAGACGGACGGCCACGCGACCCGGCGGCCCGTCACCCCCGTGTCCGCCGAGGACCAGCAGCCCGTGTTCACCGGCGAGGCCCCCGCCGGGAAGACGTTCTGGGCGAATCTCAACAGCCCGTTCACCCTCGGCCTGCTCATCACCCTCGGCGGCCTCGCCGCGCTCGCCCTGGGCCTGGCCTTCTGGAACCTGTCGACGATCATCATCTACATCGTCTTCGCCCTGTTCGCCGCCCTGGGTCTGGACCCGGTCGTGCGCTGGTTCGGCCGGCACAAGGTGTCGCGGCCGTGGGCGATCGTGATCGTCTACACCGCGTTCGCGCTGGTGCTCGCGGCGGTCCTGCTGCTGGTGGTCCCGGCGCTCGTCGGGCAGCTCACCGCGTTCTTCCAGGACCTCCCGACGACCGTCGACGACTTCCAGCAGTCCGACTTCTACGCGTGGCTCGCCACGACGTTCGGCGCGCAGGTCGGCGCGATCACCGACCAGGTCGAGCAGTTCCTCACCAATCCGGCGAACATCGCCGCGATCGGCGGCGGCGTGCTGAACTTCGCGGTCAACGTCGGGACGACGATCTCGGGCCTCATCATCGTGCTGGTACTCAGCCTCTACTTCCTCGCCGGGCTCCCGGCCATGAAGGTGGCGTTCATCCGGTTCGCGCCCGCCCGCAACCGGGCGAAGGCCGGCGTCCTCACCGAGCAGATCACCGACTCCATCGGCGGCTACCTGATGGGGATGGTGATCCTCGCCTTCTGCAACTCGGTCGTGGCGTTCCTCCTGCACGCGTTCCTGGGTCTGCCCTTCCCGGCGTTGATGGCCGTGCTGGCTTTCTGCATCACGCTCATCCCGCTCATCGGCTCCGTGCTGTACTGGATCACGGCGACGGTGATCGCGCTGTTCACCGGCTGGGTGCCGGCGCTCATCTTCGCCGTCATCTATCTCGTCTACATGCAGCTCGAGGCGTATGTGCTCACGCCGCGCGTGATGAACAGGACCATCTCGGTGCCGGGAGCGCTCGTGGTGATCGGCGCCATGGTCGGCGGCACCCTGCTGGGACTGCTGGGCGCGCTCGTGGCGATCCCGGTGACCGCGTCGATCCTGCTCATCATCAAGCAGGTGTTCATCCCCCGGCAGGACGCCAAGCTCTGACGACGGCCGCGCCGCCGCCGCGTCAGCGGATCGCGACGATGCAGGTCGGCGAGGGCGCCGCCGCCCGGTGGCGCACGCGTCCGGGGACGCCGGTGCGGATGTCGAGGCTCAGCGAGGCGATCTCGTCGGAGCGCTGTCCGGCGACGAGGAGGGTGTCGCGCACCACCAGATGGTGTCGCGGCCAGTCCACGCCGGCGTCGACGAGCGCGACCGGCAGGACGGACTCACCCGCGCCGCGGACCCGCAGCGCCGCGAGGGTGTTGCTGCCGCGCACGCCGGCGTAGAGGAACTCCCGGTCGTGCGACAGGGCAAGCTCGGCCGCGCTGTCGCCCGGGAGCGTCCCGGCGCCGAGCGGCGTGCCGGCCACGACGCGCCACGTCGCGGGGCCCGAGCCCGTCGCCGGCGGGAACGGCGCGAGCACGAAAAGCTCGCACGACAGCTCCGTGACGACGTAGAGATGCCCGCTCGGGTGCCACACCATGTGCCGCGGCCCGCTGCCCTTCGGCAGCGCCAGCTGCGGGAGGGGCCGGAGCCCCTCGCCTCCGGTGCGCCAGAACCGCACCAGATCCAGGCCCAGGTCGGTCGTGGCGATCAGTCCGTCCGGCAGGAAGACGGTCTGGTGGGCTCGGGACAGGCGAGCGGATGCCTCATCCCCCGCGTCGTCCGCCGCCTCCCGGTCGTCTGCGACGTCGTGGTCGGGCACGAGGTGGGCGAACTCCGTCCCCGCCGCCGCGCGGAGGGCGCGGGCGGCCGCGGCCAGGTCGATGTCGCCCGCCGCGGGCTCCGACGATGCGCCCGGGCCGTACGGATCGGCCGCGGCGGCCGCGAGGGTCGGCGACCCGGGCCGGCCGGCGGCATCCAGCTCCATCCGCACCACGCGTCCGTCGCCCCAGCAGGCGGCGACGAGGAAGCGTGCGTCGGGTGCGACCGCGACGTGGCAGACCGCCTCACCGGCGGGCACCGGTGCGCCCAGCGGCATCAGCGTCGCCTCGCCGGTGCGCCGGAACGCCTGCACCTCGCCGCGGGCTTCCAGCGCCGCGTACACCACGTCGCCGCGCTCGATGCTGCCGGAGCCCGGATGCAGCGCGAGCCACGACGGCGAGTCGACGGCCGCGGCCTCCCCCGCGAAGGCCGGTGCGCCGCCGGCCGACGCCTCGTCGGCCGCACCGGCGAGCAGCACCCCGATCCCGGAGGCGCTGCCGTCCATGTCGGCGGTGTATCCGCCCAGCAGGAACCTCACCGGCTGCTCAGTCGATGAGGTCGTGACGGACGATCACCGCGTCGCGCGCCGCGCCGACGCCGATGACCGAGATGCGCGTGCCGCTCATCGCCTCGAGGGCGAGCACGTACTCCTGCGCCTGGATCGGAAGCTCGTCGAAGGTGCGGGCGCCCGAGATATCCTGCTTCCAACCCGGGAAGTACTCGAGGATCGGCTTGGCGTGGTGGAAGTCGGACTGGTTGACCGGCACCTCGTCGAAGCGCTGCCCGTCGACGTCGTAGGCGACGCAGACCGGGATCCGGTCGAGGCCGGTGAGGATGTCGAGCTTGGTCAGCACGAGGTCGGTGATGCCGTTGATGCGGGTGGCGTAGCGGGTGATGGGCGCGTCGTACCAGCCGACGCGGCGCGGGCGGCCGGTCGTGGTGCCGAACTCGAAGCCGCGCGAGCGCAGGAAGTCGCCGTTCTCGTCGAACAGCTCGGTCGGGAACGGACCCGAGCCCACCCGCGTCGTGTACGCCTTGACGATGCCGACGATGCGGTCCAGGCGGTTCGGGCCCACGCCCGAACCGGTCGCGGCGCCACCCGCCGTCGCCGACGACGACGTCACGAACGGGTAGGTGCCGTGGTCGACGTCGAGCATCGTGGCCTGACCGCCCTCGAACACGACGACGTCGCCCTCGTCCAGCGCCTCGTTCAGCAGGAGGCCGGTGTCGGCGACCATCGGCCGCAGCCGCTCGGCGTACCCCAGCAGATCGTCGACGATCTCGTCACACGTGATGGCGCGACGGTTGAAGACCTTGACCAGCAGGTGGTTCTTCTGGTCGAGCGCGCCCTCGACCTTCTGGCGCAGGATGTTCTCGTCGAAGAGGTCCTGCACGCGGATGCCGACGCGGTTGATCTTGTCGGCGTACGCCGGCCCGATCCCGCGACCGGTCGTGCCGATCTGGCGCTTGCCGAGGAACCGCTCGGTGACCTTGTCGAGCGTGCGGTGGTACTGCGTGATGATGTGCGCGTTCGCGCTCACGCGCAGGCGCGAGGTGTCGAGCCCGCGCGCGTGCAGCGCCTCGAGCTCGGCGAAGAGCACTTCGAGGTCGATCACGACGCCGTTGCCGATCACGGCGTTCACGCCGGGCGAGAGGATGCCGGAGGGCAGCAGGTGCAGCGCGTACTTCTCGTCGCCGATCACGACCGTGTGGCCGGCGTTGTTGCCGCCGTTGAACTTGACCACCCAGTCGGTGCGCTCACCGAGGAGGTCGGTGGCCTTGCCCTTGCCCTCGTCTCCCCACTGGACTCCGACGATCACGATGCCTGGCATGGGCTACTCCCCCGCTAGCGGACGGTTACACCCCATCCTATCGGGGCGGGCCGGGAGGGCCGGATGCCGAGGGCCGGATGCCGCGGGCCGGGGTCAGTGGAAGGGGCAGCGGGGCGTGGCATCCGTCGCCCGCACGCGTCCGCCCGACGCGGGCTTGGTCGGCAGTCGACGCCGGTCGACGCCGAGGCCGTCGCCGAGGATCGTGATGCGCGGATCGGAGAGCGTCGCGACGGCGGCGGCCAGCCCGGCGATCGCGAGCTTCTCACCCGGGCAGCGGTGGCCGGTGGCGACGGCGGCTCCGCCGTGGGGGACGAAGGCGGCGATGGCCTCGTAGTCGTCGACCCCCACGAAGCGCTCGGGGTCGAAGCTGCCGGCGTGCTCCCACGAGTGCGCGTCGAGGTCGGTGCCCAGGATGTCGAGCAGGACGCGACCGCCCGCCTCGACCCGGTGACCGTCCAGCTCGACGTCGGTCAGCGCCCAGCCCGGCAGGAACGGCACGAACGGGGCCGTGCGGCGGATCTCCTGCGCGAAGGCCGTCGCCAGCGTGCCCCCGACGAGCGTGCCGCGCCCCTCGGTCTCCGCCGCGATGCGGGAGCGCCACTCCGGCCGGTCGTGCAGCTCCTTCGCGGCGAACGCGACGAAGCGCGCCACCGCGATCATCGGGCGGAAGCTGTTCTGCAGCTCGACGCCGGCGAGCTTCGCGGGCAGGAGCGCCCCGTCGCGGTCGCGGTGCTCCGCCCACGCGCGCAGGGCCGAGCCGTCCGGTGCCGCCAGTCGACCGGCCCGCACCGCCTCGATGAGCTGCGCGGCGTGCCGGTCGGACCACCACCGGTTGATCCTTGCCATCACGTAGCCGGGTGAGTACGGCGCGCCGAAGCCGTCGACGATCTGCGCCTGGCGCTGCGCCCAGCGGGTCTGCGCGGCCGGGGTGCCCGGAATACCTGCCCAGCGCATGATCGCGCGGCCGAGCGCGCCGACCGCCGCATCGTACGCGCTGCGGCGCTCGCCTCCGATCCACGCGGCCAGCTCGGCCTGCCACTCCCGCTCGAGGAGCGGGAGGATGCGCCGGACCTCGACGTCCTCGTAGAGCACGGCGACGAACGTCGCCTTGCGGTGCCGATGCTCCTCGCCGTCGAGGCTGTGGACGGACGCGTGACCGAAGAGGGTCTCCTGCACGAAGGCGGGCATCGCGCCGTGCCGCCTGATGAGCCGCTCGTCGTAGAAGAGGGCGACTCCCTCCGCGCCGCGGACGAGCAGGGCGTCACGGCCGAGCAGCCGCATCGGCGCGGACCGGGCGCCCTCGCGCACCCGCTGCCAGACGTGCTCGCCGAGGTCGTAGCCGCGGGTGAGCAGACCGATCGCGTCGTCGAGGAGGGGGCCGCTGCCGAGCTCGTCGCCGTGCGGGCGGCCGTGCGGGGTCGGTGGTGTCACGGGAGGGGCCATGGGGTCAGGGTGTCAGGCCCGCGCGGGAGGAGGCAGGGGCTGTGATGTCGGCGGCCGCTGTGCTACCGGCGCCGTGGATGAGCCGCAGCCTGCGGCATCCGTCGCCGATGCGGCGCTCGCCCGCGAGCGATGAAGCTCCGCCCTCGACGGGTCCGAACCGCCGGATGTAAGCGCTTGTAGGAGTTGTCCCCCGAACGGCGGACGCATTGTGGACTTCACACAAAGCGTCGACACGGATGAGCGTTTTCCGCGCTGTCCGCGGGCCAATCTTTGCCACCTCGGGCCTCCACCGCGAGTACACCGGTGCTCGGGGAGACGACACGCACCCGCGTGGAGTCGAAAGGGGTTGGGGAAATGCACTGGGCATGGTTCCGAATCGCAGCGGCGATCACCGGATTCTCCGGGGTCGTCGCCGGATTCATCGTCAACGTGGATCGCGCAGCGCGTCAGGGGCAGAGCCTCGGCGACGTGCTGGCGAACTACTTCAGCCTGTTCACGATCGTGTCGACGTCGCTCAGCGTCGTCGCACTGCTCGTGGCCGCATCATGGGCGATGCGGCACCCGGGCTCGAGCCGCGAGCCGCTGGGCATCGCGCTCGCCGTCGCCGCCGTCACAGGACCGATCCTGCTGCTCGGCCTCGTCTACAACATCCTCCTGCGGGGCCTGCCGTCGGCCGTCGCGCTCGGCGACTCCGTCGGCATCGCGATGCTCGACAAGTACGCCGTCGAGGTGCTGCACGTGGTGCTGCCGATCTACTTCCTGCTGGACCTGCTGCTCGCGCCGCGCCGCCGCGCGCTGCCCTGGTGGTCGCTGGGCGTGCTGGTCGGCTACCCGCTCGTGTGGACGACCTACACGATGATCCGCGGCGAGCGCGTCGGGAACCCGGACGGCACCACGCCGTGGTGGTACCCGTATCCGTTCCTCGACCCGCACGGCGCGGGCGGGTACGCGTCGGCGTTCGTCTACATCGGGGCGATCCTGGTGGGATTCCTCGCGATCGGCACGGCGATCGTCCTCATCGGCCGGTACCGGGAGCGGCGGGCCACCCGTCACCGCGCGCCGGCCACCCGCGGACCGCTGGTGGTGTGACGACATGCGTGCGAGGCATCCGGATGCCGCTCAGTAGACTTGTCATCCATGTCGAAGGTCCTCCAGTCCCTGCCCGTCGGCGAACGCGTCGGCATCGCCTTCTCGGGAGGACTTGACACCTCCGTGGCCGTGGCGTGGATGCGCGACAAGGGCGCCATCCCGTGCACCTACACCGGCGACCTCGGTCAGCCCGACGAGGACGACATCGGCTCGATCCCCGACCGCGCCCTCACGTACGGCGCCGAGATCTCACGCCTCGTGGACTGCAAGCCGGCTCTCGTCGAGGAGGGGTTCGGCGCGCTCGCGTGCGGCGCGTTCCACATCCGCTCCGGCGGGCGCACCTACTTCAACACCACCCCGATCGGCCGGGCCGTCACCGGAACGCTGCTCGTGCGTGCCATGAAGGAGGACGGCGTCGACATCTGGGGCGACGGCTCCACCTACAAGGGCAACGACATCGAGCGGTTCTACCGCTACGGGCTCCTCGCGAACCCCGCGCTGCGCATCTACAAGCCGTGGCTCGACGCCGACTTCGTCACGGAGCTCGGCGGCCGCAAGGAGATGAGCGAGTGGCTCGTCGAGCACGGCTTCCCCTACCGCGACGCCGCCGAGAAGGCGTACTCGACCGACGCCAACATCTGGGGCGCCACCCACGAGGCGAAGACGCTCGAGCACCTGGACGTCTCGCTCGAGACCGTCGAGCCGATCATGGGCGTGCGGTTCTGGGATCCCGCCATCCAGATCGAGGCCGAGGACGTCACCGTCACGTTCGATGCGGGCCGCCCGGTCGCGCTCAACGGCAAGGAGTTCGCCGACCCCGTCGAGCTCGTCTTCGAGGCCAACCGCATCGGCGGCCGCCACGGCCTCGGCATGAGCGACCAGATCGAGAACCGCATCATCGAGGCGAAGTCGCGCGGCATCTACGAGGCCCCGGGCATGGCGCTGCTGTTCACGGCCTACGAGCGCCTGGTCAACGGCATCCTCAACGAGGACACCCTCGCGACGTACCACGAGCAGGGCCGCCGGCTCGGCCGCCTGATGTACGAGGGCCGCTGGCTCGAGCCGCAGTCGCTCATGCTGCGCGAGTCGATCCAGAAGTGGGTGGGCTCGACCGTCACCGGCTCGGTCACGCTGCGGCTGCGCCGCGGCGAGGACTACACGATCCTCGACACCACCGGCCCGCGCCTGTCGTACCACCCCGAGAAGCTCTCGATGGAGCGCGTCGGCGACGCGGCGTTCGGGCCGACCGACCGCATCGGGCAGCTGACGATGCGCAACCTCGACATCGCCGACTCGCGCGTCCGCCTCGAGTACTACGCGTCGAAGGGCCTCATCGGCGGCGCGACCGGCGAGCTCGTCGGGCACCTCACGCAGGGCGAGGCGGGCGAGATCACCGAGCGTGCCGAGCAGTACAGCGCCGAGCAGGAGGAGCTGGCCGAGGCGACGGATGCCGCGTCCGAGGCCGCGGCCTTCGACTCCGGCACCGACTGACGCGGCGGCCGCGGCCGGTCCCGCACACCCCCGGCGGTGCGGCGGCGACGCGGTGCGCCGGTGGTGGCGGGTGCGATTCGGCACCGGCGTGATTCGGGGTTAGCATGCGATCGGTGAGCACGCGACCCGACGCGTGCGGCACCCGATTCCGCGATGCCCGACACCGCGTACCCGCAGCCAACGCCCGGAAAGACTTTCGATGTCGAAGCCTGAACCCTCTCCGTACGCCGTCGACGACACCGTCCCCCGGCGGTCGGTCGGGCGGACCATCGGCATCACGCTCTACGGCATCGTCGCGGGCATCGTGGTGATCGCGCTGATCGCCGTCGGCTTCGTCGTCTACACCGCGCAGCGCTCCTTCCCCACACTGAGCGGGGAGGTGACCGCGTCGGGCCTGGACGACGAGGTGACGGTGCAGCGCGACGCGCTCGGCATCCCGACCATCACGGCGTCGTCGTCGCACGACCTCTTCTTCGCCCAGGGGTACGTCCACGCGCAGGACCGCTTCTGGGAGATGGACTTCCGCCGCCACGTGACGAGCGGCCGGCTGTCCGAGCTGTTCGGCGAGTCGCAGCTCGGCACCGACACCTTCCTGCGCACGCTCGGCTGGCGGGCGATCGCCGAGCAGGAGGTGGAGGCGCTCGATGACACCGAGCGCGCGTACTACGAGGCCTACGCCGAGGGCGTGAACGCGTACCTCGCCGAGAACGACGGCGCCGACGCCTCGTTCGAGTACGCCATCCTGGGACTGCAGAACCCCGACTACCGGATCGAGCCGTGGACGCCCGCCGACTCCGTGGCCTGGCTGAAGGCGATGGCCTGGGACCTCCGCAGCAACATCGAGAGCGAGACGGAGCGCGCCGTGATCGCGCCCGACCTCGCCGAGGCGCAGATCGACGAGCTGTATCCGGCCTACCCGTACGACCGGCATCCCGTCATCGTGCCGAAGATCTCCGCCGTACCGGAGGTCGGGACGGCGCCCGACGTCGTCGCCGAGGGTGAGACGGATGCCGTCGACGCCGACGCGGACGCCGACACCTCGGCGATCGAGTGGACCGAGGTCGACAGCGTCCTCGAGGCCGTGGGCGAACTCGTGGGCGATGCGGGCGAAGGCATCGGCTCGAACTCGTGGGTCGTCTCGGGAAGCCTCACCGACACCGGGATGCCGCTGCTCGCGAACGACCCGCACCTCGGCGCGTCGCTGCCGAGCGTGTGGCACCAGATCCAGCTGCGCTGCGAGACGGTCGGCGACGAGTGCCCCTTCGACGTCGCCGGCTTCAGCTTCTCGGGACTGCCCGGCGTGATCATCGGCCACAACGACCGCATCGCATGGGGGTTCACCAACCTCACCACCGACGTCACCGACCTCTACCTCGAGAAGGTGCAGGGGGACTCGTACTGGTACGACGGGGCGCTCGTGCCGCTGGAGACGCGCACCGAGACGTTCCAGGTGGCCGGTGGCGACGACGTCGAGGTCGAGGTGCGATCCACCGTCAACGGACCGATCGTCTCGGGCCTCACCAAGGACTTCACGGCGATCGCCGACGCGCCCTACACCGGCACCGCTGACGCCGTCACGACGCCGGCCGGTGCGCCCGAGGGCGACTACGCGGTGAGCCTGCGGTGGACGGCGCTGCAGCCGGGCACCACGGCATCCGCCATCTTCGCCCTCAACACCGCGCGGGACTTCGACGACTTCCGCGGTGCGGCGGCGCTCTTCGACGTGCCGGCGCAGAACCTCATCTACGCCGACGTCGACGGCAACATCGGGTACCAGACGCCCGGAAAGCTCCCGATCCGCGGCGCGGGCGACGGTGCGATGCCCCAGCCCGGCTGGGACCCGGCCTACGCCTGGAAGGGCTTCATCCCGTTCGAGGACCTCCCGGTGTCCTACAACCCGACCGACGGCTACATCGTGACGGCGAACAACGCCGTCGTGGCCGACGACTACTCCTATCCGCTGACGACGGACTGGGACTACGGGTGGCGCGCCGCGCGCATCGACGAGCTGATCCAGCGCGCGATCGCCCAAGGCCCGATCACCGCGACGGACCTCCGCGACATCCAGGCCGACAACTACTCCTTCATCGGCATGCGCCTGACCGCCGCGTACGCCGATGTCACCACGGGAGACGACGACACCGACGCCGCCCTGGCGCTGCTGCAGGAGTGGGACGCGCAGAACAGCGCCGACTCGGCGGCCGCCGCGTACGCCAACGTGCTGTGGGACACGCTCGCCGAGAACGTCTTCGTGACCGGGCGCGAGAGCCCCGCGCCGTTGAGCGGTCAGGGGCGCCTGTTCCTCGTCATGGACACGATGCTCGACGACGAGACATCGACGTGGTGGACGAACGAGGAGCTGGGCGTGGACGGCATGACCGACATGCTCAAGCGCTCCGCGATCGACGCCTACGAGCACCTGGTCGAGCTGCAGGGCGACAACCCCACGCGCTGGAACTGGGGGGCGCTGCACGCCCTCCCGCTCGTGAGCGACTCCTTCGGCTCGTCGGGCATCGCGCCGATCGAGTGGCTCTTCAACCGCGGTCCGTTCCCGGTGGGCGGCGGCTCGTCGGTGTCCAACGCCACCGGCTGGGACCTCGGCGGGGGCTTCGAGACCGTCACCGTTCCGTCGATGCGCATGATCGTCGATCTGGGCGACTTCGACGACTCCCGGTGGAACCAGCTGACCGGTCAGAGCGGCCACGCGTTCCACACCAACTACACCGACCAGGTGGAGTCGTGGCAGAAGGCGGAGCTGACGCCGTGGGCCTACACCGAGGACGCGGTCGATGCGGCGACCACCGACACGCTCGTGCTGAAGCCCTGACGCCCCGGCGCGGCTGCGGACTCAGCCGCCGGCCGCGGGCGGGGTGCGCTGGGAGTCGGCGAGCTCGTCGACCAGGAGCCCTGCCTCGTCGAAGGTGCCGTTGCGGTACGCCTGCCGGCCCACCATGTGCGCCGACAGGGGCGCGGTCGCCAGCTGGATGAGGACGACCGGCACGAGGAAGGCCACCACCGGCCACGACCGCAGTGACAGCGCGATGGCCAGGCAGATGAGGATGAGGCCGAGCACCTGCGGCTTGGTGGCCGCGTGCAAGCGCGTCGGCACGTCGCGGAACCGCAGCAGGCCGATCGCGGCGGTCAGGCACAGCAGCGCGCCGGCGAGGATCAGGATCAGGGCGATCCAATCCAGGACGACGGTGGGCTCCATCGCGGTCTCCATCAGCGATCCGGGTCCCTTCTCGCGACGAACCGGGCGATCGACACCGAGCCGAACACGCCGACCGCCGCGATGATCAGCAGCACCGGGAGCGTGCGGGTGTGCTGGTTGATCGCCATCTCGGCGCCGAGCACGCACAGCACCAGCGTGAGGAGGACATCGGATGCCACGGCCCGGTCGAGGATCGACGGCCCGATCACGATGCGCCACAGGGTCAGCAGCGCCGCCGCGGCGAAGACGACGTAGATGACGATCAGCAGCACGTTCATCGGGCGCCTCCCTCGGTGCGCTTCCCGGTCGCGGTCACCTTCGTGCGCACACCGTCGGCCCTCCGCACCGCCCGCAGCTGGGCGCGCGACCCGGCCGCGCGCACGATGCGGGCCTCCCAGCGCAGCACGCTCTCGCGCTGCCGCTCCACGGCGGCGGCGTCGCGCACCCCGATCACGTGCAGATAGAGGATGCGGCGGTCGCGATCGGCGTCGACGATGAGCGAGCCGGGGATGAGCGATGCCGTGACGCCGGTGTGGGTCATGATGAGGTCGTCGTCGGTGCGCAGCTGCACGGCGATGATCGCGGCGCCGGGCTGCCGGCGGACGTCGAGCACCTGCCAGGCCACCGTGAGCGAGCCCCGCAGCACCGCCAGCAGGAACTCCAGGATGAACACGAACCCCCACCACAGGTTGAGGCGGCCGGACAGCTCGACGGGCGGCAGCCGGAAGACGCGCGCCACGATGAGCGCCGCGACCAGTCCGGTGAGGAACGCCAGCCACGTGAACTGGCCCCACAGCAGCATCCACAGCGCGATGAGCCAGGCGAAGAACGGCAGCTGCCGCCACGCCGTGGCCAGGCTCCGGCGGAAGGCGCTGCGGGGTGCGGTGCGGGTGCGGTCGGCGGTCACGGCGTCCCCTCCGTCACCTGCACGTCATCCTCCAGCTGCGTGAGCGAGACGGGCTCGAGCAGCGCCTCGCCGATGCGTGTGCACACGTCGTACAGCGGGCCGGCGAAGACCGTGAGCGCGACCGTCACCGCCACCATGCCGGTGGTCGCCGCGGTCATGATCTTCGGGATGACCCGGCGCTCGGTCTCGACGCCCGCCGCCGGGGAGGCGCCCAGGTACGAGATGCGCGCCTCGGTCTCGGCGGAGTCGTCGTCCTCGCGCCAGAACGACAGGTTCCAGGCCCGCATGAGGGCGTAGAGGGTGAGCAGGCTGGTGAGGATGCCGCCCACCATGAGCACCATCATGATCGGCGTGCCGACCTGCGCGGCGGCGTCGAACAGGGCGAACTTGCCGATGAAGCCGGAGAAGGGCGGCAGCCCGCCCAGGTTGACGGCCGGGATGAAGTACAGCACCGCGATCACCGGCGCCGCCTTCATGAGCCCCTTGACGCGCAGGATCGAGGTCGAGCCGGCATCGCGCTCGACGAGACCGACCGCGAGGAAGAGGGTGGTCTGGACCACGATGTGGTGGACCATGTAGTAGATGGTCGCGCCGATCGCCGCCGGTGTCGCGATCGCGAGCCCGAAGATCATGTAGCCGATGTGGCTGACGAGCGTGAACGAGAGGATTCGTTTGAGCTCGGCCTGCGCGACCGCGCCGAGCACGCCGACGATCATCGTCGCCAGCGCCACCCACATCAGCAGATCGTTCACGTCGTTGTCGAGGAACAGCTCGGTCTCGGTGCGGATGATCGCGTAGACGCCGACCTTGGTCAGGAGGCCCGCGAACACCGCGGTCACCGGCGCCGGCGCCGTCGGGTAGGAGTCCGGCAGCCAGAACGACAGCGGGAAGACGGCGGCCTTGATGCTGAACGCCAGCAGCAGCATGAGGTGCAGGATCGTCTGGGTCTCCTGCGGCAGCTCGCGCACGCGCTCGGAGATCTGCACCATGTTCACCGTGCCGAGGGCGCCGTAGATCATGGCGATCGCGGCGAGGAACAGGATGGACGAGACCAGCGAGACGACGATGTACACCACGCCGGTGCGGATGCGGGACTCGGTCGAGCCGAGCGTGATGAGCACGTACGAGGCGACGAGGAGGATCTCGAAACCGACGTAGAGGTTGAACAGGTCGCCGGCGATGAACGCGTTGAAGATGCCGGCGCCCAGGATGAGGTACGACGGGTGGAAGATCGACACCGGGGTCTCGTCGTCGCCGTCGGCGGCGCCCTGGCCGACCGAGAAGAGCAGGACCGCCAGGAGTACGACGCTCGAGACCATCACGAGCAGCGCCGCCAGCCGGTCCACGTACAGCACGATCCCGAACGGGATGGGCCACCCGCCGACCGACACGGCGATCGGCAGGTCGCCGACGTCGACGACGTACAGCAGGACGGCCGCGACGACGGTCACCGCGGTGAGCGTCACCACCGACACGGCGACCTGGGTCCTGCGGTGGCGGCCCGCGATCAGCGCCACGGCCGCGCCGAGGAGCGGCAGCGTCACCAGGAGCGGGACCAGGGCCGGGGCGAACTGGGTCATGCGTCACCGCCCCTGTCGCCGCGCCCTCGGTCCGCCGGGCGGTCGACCGGCGCGTCGTCGCGGACGCCGGCGACGTCGCGCGCCCCGAGGATCGTGATCGGCGCGGTGGCCGTGCCCACGAAGTCCGTGGTGGCGTCGTCGTCGGCGTCTTCGATCTCGGTCTCTTCGTCCATCGTGTCTTCGGTCTCGGCGGCACGCTCGCGCACCTCGATGTCGGCGGCGTCGTCGGTCACGGTGTCGGCCTGGCCGAGCTGCCACGAGCGGTATATGAGGGCCAGCAGGAAGGCAGAGACGGCGAACGTGATGACGATGGCGGTCAGCGTGAGCGCCTGCGGCAGCGGGTCCGACATCTCGTCGACGCTCCCCGAGCCGAAGAAGGGCGCCACTCCCGGCTCGCCCATGACGATCAGCAGCAGGAGGTTCGCGGCGTTGCCCAGCAGCAGGAACCCGATGAGCACGCGCGTGAGACTGCGCTCGAGCATCGCGTAGACGCCGCACGCGAAGAGCACCGCCATCACGATGATGAGCACGAGCGACACGTTCACGAGACGCTCACCCCCTGCGCGGCGGGCGACTCCAGCGCCTGGCGGTCGACCTCGGCGCCGAGGCTGCGCAGCACGTCGAGCACGAGGCCGATGACGACGAGGTAGACCCCGACGTCGAAGATCGTCGACGTGACGAACTCCACGTGCCCGAGCACCGGGAGCTCGGCCTCCCAGAACTGGCTGGTGAGCGGGGCCTCGCCGAAGAACAGCGGGACGATCGCACACGCCACGGCGATCGTCATGCCGGCGCCCAGGAGGCGCCCGGCGTCGGTGGGCGCGGCGGCGCCGAGCTCGTAGCGACCGCCGGCGATGTAGCGCATGACGAGCGCCATGCCCGCGACGAGTCCGGCGGCGAATCCGCCGCCGGGGAGGTTGTGGCCGGCGAAGAGCAGGTACAGCGACACGATGACGATCGTGTGGAAGAGGATCCGCACGATCACCTCCAGCATGATCGAGCGGTTCTCGGGCCGCACGCGCTGACCGCCCACGAGCCAGGCCATCCGTCCGCTGCCGCGGGCGTCCTCGCGCTGCTTGAGACCGTCGGAGGTCTCGACGAGCGGGCGGCGGGCGCGCGTCGCCCCGCTCGGCAGCGGCTGGATGAAGCGCGAGAGCGTGTCGGCGCGGTGGGTCACGAAGACGAGGGATGCCACGCCCGTCGCCGCGAGGATCAGCACCGAGAGCTCGCCCATCGTGTCCCAGCCGCGCAGGTCGACCAGCGCGACGTTCACGACGTTCCTGCCGTGGCCGATCTCGTACGCGAGGTCCGGGAAGGCGCCGGAGATCGGCTCCTGGACGCGGGCTCCGGTGGCGACGATCGCCACGAGCGCCATCGTGACGCCGACGGCGGCGCCCAGGACGGCGCGGGCCACCGGCCAGACCGAGGCGTTGTGCTCGCCGAGGCGGGACGGGATGCGGCGGAGCACGAGCGCGAAGGCGACGAGCGTCACCGTCTCGACGAGGATCTGGGTGAGCGCGAGGTCGGGTGCGCCGCTCGTCGCGAACAGCAGCACCATGCCCAGGCCCGTGACCGACACCAGGACGACGCCGGTGTAGCGCTTGCGCGCGCGGACGGCGATGAGCCCGGCCGCGATCATGAGCGGCGCCACGAACAGCTGGGTCGGGGTGTGGTACGCGTCCAGCTGCGCCTGCCACTCGTCGCTCGCGATGAGCGCGGTGGCCTCGGCCGCGACGAAGACCACGAAGATCGTGCCCACGTAGACGGGCAGCGAGCCGCGCTGCGTCATGCTCGTCGTCACCACCGACAGTCGCGCCACGCCGCGCAGCGTCGCGTTGTAGGCGTCGGCGGCCGTGAAGGGGAGCAGGCGCTTCGCCGGGCGCCAGCCGCGCGTGAGCACGAAAACCAGCACGCCGACGACGATCGTGGCCAGCGAGATCCCCAGCGCGGGCTCGAGACCGTGCCACAGCGCGAGGTGGGCAGGGTGCTCGGGAGCGGACACACCGGGCGTCGCGGGCGGAGCCTGATCCGCGTACGGCGCGAACGCCTCATCCAGCCACGGCGTGGCGAGTCCGGCGACGACGGTGAGCGCGGCGAGCAGGATCGGCGCCACCAGGAAGCCGATCGGCGGGTCGGGCCACTCCGTCTCGGGCAGACGGTCGCCGCCCGGCTCGCGCTTCGTCCAGAACGCGCCCCAGAGGAAGCGGATGCCGTAGGCCGCGGTCAGCACGGACCCGAGGGCGATGCCCGCCAGCGCGACGACGCCCCAGACGGCGCCGCCCTGCGCCTCGAACAGCAGCGCCGTGAGCACGCCCTCCTTCGCGACGAATCCGATGGTGGGCGGGAGCCCCACCATCGAGGCCACGGCGATGATCGAGAACGTCGCCATCACGGGTGCCTGCCGCCCGACGCCGGAGAGCTCGGTGAGGTCGCGGGTGGAGAGCTGACGGTCGAGGACACCGACGACGAGGAACAGTGCCGACTTGAACAGCGCGTGACTCAGCAGGAGCGCGAGGCCCGCGAGGGCGGCATCCCGCGTCCCGTAGCCGAGCACGACGGCGAGCATGCCGAGCTGGCTCACGGTGCCGAAGGCGAGCACGCGCTTGAGGTCGGTCTCGCGGAGCGCCTGGAACCCGCCGAGGAGCATCGTGAAGACCCCGAGGGCGATGACGATCGGTCGCCACGTGGGCGCGATCGCGAACACCGGCGCGAGCCGGGCGATGAGGTAGATACCGGCCTTCACCATGGCCGCCGCATGCAGGTAGGCGCTGACCGGGGTGGGCGCCGCCATGGCGCCGGGAAGCCAGAAGTGGAAGGGGAAGATCGCGGACTTGCTCAGCGCGCCGACCAGGATAAGCACGAGGGCCGCGTCCACGATGGGCCCCGTCGGTGCCTGCGAGAGGATGGCCGAGATGCTCGAGGTGTTGGCGTCGACGACGAGCAGGACGACGCCGATCAGCATCACCAGACCGCCGAGGGTCGTGACCAGCAGCGCCTGCAGTGCGGCACGGCGGCTCGCCGCCCGGCGGTTGTAGTACCCGATGAGCAGGTACGACAGCACGCTCGTGACCTCCCAGAACATCACGAGCACGACGAGGTCGTTGGTGAGCACCAGGCCGTACATCGCGCCGGCGAAGGCCAGCAGGACGGCCGCGAACTGCCCGAGGTTCTCCTTCTTGTCGCGGAAGTACCAGCGGCAGTAGATCATCACGAGCGCGCCGACGCCGGTGACCACGAGGGTCATGAGCCAGGAGAGCGTGTCCATGCGCAGCGACATGTCGATGCCGAGCGGCGGGATCCAGGCGTATGACTCGAACGGAATGTCACCGGCCAGGACGGCCGGCGACATCGCCGCCGCGTGCGCGAATCCGGCGATCGGAAGGATCGCGGCGAGGTAGAAGGCCGAGGCGCCGAGGCGTGCCACCAGCCATGGCAGCAGGATCGGGAGGACCGCGAACGCGCCGAGAACGAGGAGCATTCAAGCCTCCTCTGGTCGTCGGCCGCGCTGGACGTCAGGGGACGGCGCGAGTCAAGGCGATCGGGGTGTCGTGGACCATCCTACCGGCCCGGCTTGCCCGCCCGGGCGGATGCCGTGCGAGGAATGACCTCCCGGGAGCCCGGCGAGCGCACTACTCCGTGGGTGCCGGCCCGGTGGTGTTCCCCTCGCGGAACGTGCACGTGAAGCGGATCGACGCCGCGGGCGCGCCCTCCAGCATGGCGGCGACCGCCGCGCCCGCGGCCCGGCCCTTGTCGGTCGCGGGCTGCACGAGGGTCGTGAGGTCGTAGGGAGCCAGTCCGTCGACGACGATGCCGTCGAACCCGGTCACGCTGACGTCCTCCGGCACGCGGAGCCCCGCCTCCTCGGCGGCCCTGATCACCCCGGCCGCGAGCAGGTCGCTCTGCGCGATGACGGCGGTCGGACGGCGGTCGGGATCGGCGAAGATCTCCCGGCCGGCGGCCAGCCCCTCGTCGATGAAGCTGCCGGCGGCGGCGTAGGCGGCGGCATCCGGGAACACGTCCAGCGCCCCGGCGAGCCGCTCGCGGGTCACGTCGACCGTGATCCCGGTGTCGTCGTGCAACCAGCCGCGCTGCCAGCCCGCCCGCGCGGGCAGGGCGACCACGACGGCCCTGCGGTGGCCGAGCGCGCGCAGGTGGCTGGCGGCCTGGCGCTGCGCCTCGCGATTGTCCAGGCCGATGCGGGGGACGTCGTCTCCGGCATCCCCCTCGATGACGACGACGGGGATGCGGCGCGCCTTGACGGTCTCGAGCGACTCCCGCAGCAGTCCGCTGCAGCCGATGAGCACGGCGGCGTCCAGCGGCGCCGTGGTCAGGGACGGCCCGCCGCCCGTCGGCTCGTGGTCGCGCAGCAGCAGGAGCCCTGCTCCGAGCGGCGTGACCGCATCGGCCAGGCCGTCCATCATGAGCGTCTTGACCGGGTCCTGGAACGCCGTGCCGAGGTGCTCCTCGAAGACGACGCCGACGATCCCGGAGCGGCCGCGCCGCAGCGACGCCGCCCGGGGATCAGGACCGGTGTAGCCGAGGGATGCCGCGGCGTCGAGCACGCGCCGGCGCGTGGCATCCGACACCGGCGTCTTGCCGCTGAAGACCACCGACGCCGTCGACGGCGAGACGCCGGCCTCGCGGGCGACGTCCGAGATGGTGGCACGGCGCGTGCCGGAGTCGTGTCGGGTCATGTCGTGACGATCGTAGCCCGTGCCGCTCGGGCGGTCGAATCGATTCGAGGAATGCCGGAGGGACTCGGTACCCTGTGCTGATGGACTCCCTGCTCACCCGAACGCAGCTCGTCGCCTGGCGCACCGCGATCTTCACGATCTTCTTCGTCACCGGCCTCGGCTTCGCCTCGTGGGCATCGCGTCTGCCGGCGGTCAAGAACGATCTCGGCATCAATGACCTGCAGGTCGGCATCCTGCTCTTCGTCGCGGGCGCCGCGTCCATCGTCGGCCTCTCCCTCGCCAACGTCATCGTCGTGCGCTGGGGAGCCCGCCGCGGGATGATCGCCACCATCATCACCTTCTCGCTCGGCGTCGCGGTCGTCGGCGTGGGCGTGCAGACGATGGAGTCGTACGCGATCACCGCCGTCGGACTCGGGCTCATGGGCATCGGCATGAGCGCGACAGACGTGATGATGAACGTCGAGGCCGCGGCGGTCGAGCAGGCCTTCGAGCGCACCCTCATGCCCCTCTTCCACGCCTTCTTCAGCATCGGCACGGTCGTGGGCGCAGGGATCGGGGTGGCCATGGCGGCATGGCAGGTCGGCGTCGGCTGGCACCTGTGGGCGATCGGCGTGCTGGTCCTCGCCGCTGGGCTGTTCTCGCTGCGCGCGGTCCCCTCGCGGGAGATCGTCCACGACGATCCCGCGACGAAGGCGACCCGGCGCGAGCGGATCGCCGAAGCGCTCTCCGTGTGGCGCGATCCGCGCACGTACGCCATCGGCGCGATCATGCTCGGCATGGCGTTCGCAGAGGGCAGCGCCAACGACTGGCTCACGATCGCGATGGTCGACGGCCACGATCAGACCGAGGCCGTCGGCGCGGTCGCCCTCACCGTCTTCTCGGTGGCGATGACGGTCTTCCGCATCCTCGGCGGCCCGCTCGTCGATCGCATCGGGCGCGTGTGGACGCTGCGGATCCTGGCGGTCGCCGCGGCCGTGGGCCTGGTGATGTTCATCCTGGCGCCCTCGCTGCCCATCGCGTTCATCGGCGTGGCGCTGTGGGGCGCCGGCGCCTCCCTCGGCTTCCCCCTCGGCATGTCCGCGGCGGCAGACGATCCCGCCAAGGCCGCGGCATCCGTCTCGGCCGCCGCCACGATCGGCTACCTGGCGTTCCTGTGTGGGCCGCCGATCCTCGGCTGGATCAGCCACGAGATCGGCATCCTGCCGACCCTCTGGATCATCGTGGGTCTCATCGTGATGTCGGGACTCGCCTCGGGCGCGGCGAAGCCGATCGCCGGATCGCACGTCGGCGCCGGCCACGCGCACCGGTGATGGTGCAGGGCCGGGCGGTCGCCCGGCGTCTCTAGAGGCGGTCGGCGACCGTCGCCGCGACCGTCAGCCACGCATCCCGCGTCTCGGGGGCGAGGGCGTCGAAGTCGATCGGCCCGCCGTCCACCAGGGACGGGTCGAACGGCGCGCTGACGACCGCCGACGTGACCTGCTCGAAGTGACGCGAGAGGCGCGTCTCGAGGCGGCGGTCCGGGCGTGAGGACGGCGCGGTGAGCACGGTCACGGCGTCGTCGATCTTGTCGCCGAACCCCTTCTCGCGCAGCCCGTCCAGCAGCCAGGCGGCACTGGCGGCGGTGTCCTCGCGCACCGTCGAGACGATCACCAGCTGGTCGGCCGCGGCGACGGCGGCCACCCAGTTGGAGGCGCGCATGTTGTTGCCGGTGTCGACGATCATGAGGCGGTAGTACCTGCGGAGCAGGGCGTGCAGCCGGTCGAATGCCGCCGAGTCGATCGTCGAGGATGCCGCCGCGTCCTCGTCGGACGCCAGGACGTCGAAGCGCGCGTCGACCTGCGTGCGCACGTACGTGTCGAGCGCCGCGAGGCTCGAGCCCTGCGGATTCCAGAACTCGTCGAGATCGGCGAGCAGGTCCACGGCGGTCCGGTGATGGGGCGCGTTCTGTGCGCGCCAGCCCAGCGTGCCGCGGGTCTCGTTGTTGTCCCAAGCCAGGGTCGCGCCGCCGCGGAGCGTGCCGAACGTCGCCGCGAGCAGCAGGGTGCTCGTGGTCTTGTGGGCCCCGCCCTTCGGGTTGAGCACGACGATCGTGCGCGGGGCGTCGAGGCGTCGCTGCACCCGCTTCACGCGGTCGAGCCGCTCCTGCTCGGCGCGGCCCGGCGCCGGCGAGACCAGGCCGCCGGTGGCGCGGCGGATGACGCCCTGCCATCCCTCGGTCGCGCGCGGGCGGGTGCTGCTGCCGCCGCGCGACTCGAGCAGGTCCTGGACGGTGGGCCGCGCGGGGCCGCGGCTGTCACTCCCCGCGCGCACCGGGGAGTCGGCGGGGGTCGCCGGCACAGCGGGGGTCGCCGGCACAGCGGGGGTCGCCGGCACTGCGGGGGTCGCCGGCACGGCGGACGTCGCCGGCACGGCGGACGTCGCCGGCACCGCGGGGGCCGGCACGACGGGGGCAGGCACGGCCGAGATCGGCGTGGCGGGGGCCGGCACGGCGGACACCGGGAGGGGCGCGGTCGACGCGCGGGGCGTCGGCTCCGCCGCGTCCTCGGAGTCGGCGAGGTCGCCGACGGCGATGCGCCCGGTCTCGGGCGTGGCGGGGTCGAGGGACTCCGCGTAGGTACCGTCGGGGTGCACCACGAGCGGCCAGCGGGACGCGCCCTCGACGAGCGTGGCCTGTGCCGGCTCGCCCGACGAGGCGGCGAGCTGGCGCATCTCCTCGACGATCCGGTCGCGCAGGGCGCGGGGGTCGGGGGCGACGACCTCTTCGACCTCGGTGCCGACGTGCAGTTCGGCGACGGTGCTGGAAAGGATGTGCACGGTCGCATCGGGGTGACGCGAAGTCATCGGTTCTCCTCCGGGAGGGCGGAATCAGGCGCCGGCGGCACGGTGGGGCGGCCGCCGATCGGTGGGGGCAGGCGGTGGGCGCGGAGGCCGGCGAGGGCCGTCGGAGCGCGAGCACGCGCGTGGGCGCGCGTTCGGCGTGCATGTTCACGGTAGTCGACGCTCGCCGCTCACGCCGCCTCGGCGAGCGCGGACTAGGCTCTTCGGGTGCGTCTCGTCATCGCCCGCTGCTCGGTCGACTACACCGGTCGGCTCAACGCCCACCTCCCGCTCGCGACGCGCCTGCTGGTGCACAAGGGCGACGGCAGCCTGCTCGTGCACTCCGACGGCGGCTCGTACAAGCCGCTGAACTGGATGAGCCCGCCCTGCCGCCTGGACGTCGAGATCCCGGATGCCGAATCCGCCGCCGCGGGCGTCCTCGAGCACTGGCGGGTCACACACGCCAAGACCGGCGACGCGCTGCTCGTGCGCATCTACGAGGTGCTGCACGACACCTCGCACGAGCTGGGCCTCGACCCCGGCCTGCAGAAGGACGGTGTCGAGGCCGACCTGCAGCGCCTCCTCGCCGAGCAGGTGGACGTGATCGGCGACGGGCTCACCCTCGTGCGCCGCGAGTACCCCACGGCGATCGGTCCCGTCGACCTCCTGCTGCGCGACCCGGAGGGCGGGACGATCGCGGTCGAGGTCAAGCGACGCGGCGACATCGACGGTGTCGAGCAGCTGACCCGCTACCTCGAGCTGCTGGGACGCGACCCGCACCTCGCGCCGGTGACCGGGGTCTTCGCGGCCCAGGAGATCAAGCCTCAGGCGAAGGTGCTGGCCGCGGATCGCGGCATCCGCTGCGTCACCCTCGACTACGAGGGCATGAAGGGCATCGAGTCCGGCGCTCCCCGGCTGTTCTGAGGCGGGCCCGCCCGGCCGGGGGCTTGTGTGTTGTCGGTGCGACGGTACATACTGTCGCGAAGACAGTACCGAGAACGGATGCCGTGCAATGACGCTCGACGACTTCCGGCGTGAGATCGCCGACCCCGCCATCGAATTCCGCCCCGAGCTGCGCTGGTGGCTCGCGGAGGGCCTGCACACCGACGCCACACTCCGGCGCGAGATCGACGACGCCCACCGGCTCGGCTTCGGCGGCATGGAGTTCCTCGCGATGGACGAGGGTGCGATCGACCATGCCCGGTACGGCTGGGGGTCGGAGGAGTGGGTGCACGACTCGCAGGTGGTCGTCGAGGAGACGACCCGTCGCGGCATGTCGGTGAGCTTCACCTCGGGCACGAACTGGTCCAACGCCAACCTCCCGACGATCGACCCCGACCAGCCCGCCGCCGCGCAGGAGCTCGATGTCGTCCACGAGACGCTCGCCGGCGGCGAGTCCCGCAGCGGAGCGCTGCCGCGCATCGACCTCGACGCGCCGATCGCCGAGACGACCCTCCCCGGCCATCGCGGCACGGTGACGCGGCAGCACCTCGTGGCGGTCGTCGCGGCACGCCTCGCGGGCGAGGGCGTCCTCGACGTCGCCTCGGTCGTGGATCTGACCGCCCTGGTCGACGGCGAGCAGCTCGACTGGACCGCGCCGGCCGACGGCCGGTGGCGCCTCTTCGCGTACTGGATGCACGGCACGGGTCAGACCGCCTCGCCGTCGGCGGGCGTGAACCACACCGTGAACTACCTCGACCGCGACGGGGTGGACGCCGTCATCGCGTACTGGGACGACGTCGTGCTGACACCCGAGCTGCGCGCCGAGCTGAGCCGCAACCCGCGCGCGCAGATGTACATGGACTCGCTGGAGCTGTCCACCTACGGCGCGGGCGGGCTGTTCTGGGGGTTCACCGTCGCCGAGGAGTTCCGCGCGCGGCGCGGCTACGACATCACGCCGTGGCTTCCCTTCCTCACGCGCGACGTGCCGTTCATGGCGGTCTCGACCGTCTACCACCACCAGCCCGCCGACGACGCCGACCGCACGACGGTCGACAAGGTCCGGTTCGACTACGCGCGCACGCTCACCGACCTGTACATCGAGAACATGCTCCGTCCGTTCGCCGAGTTCCTGCACGGCGTGGGCATGACGCTGCGGGCCGAGATCAGCTACGGCCTGCCGTTCGAGCTCACCCGGCCGGGTCCGGAGGTCGACGGCATCGAGACGGAGTCCCTCGAGTTCGGCGCCCAGATCGACGCGTATCGGCTCATGGCCGGCCCCGCGCACCTGTTCGGCAAGCAGTACTCGTCCGAGACGGGCGCCACGACGCGCAACCACATGCTCGACCACCGCTTCTACGACCAGATCATCGCCACCCAGCTGGCGGCGGGGATCACCAAGACGGTCCTGCACGGCTGGGCCAGCCCCGCCGGCGCCGAGGGCGTGACCGAGTGGCCGGGCCACGAGGGCATGTGGCCGATGTTCTCGGAGCGGTTCGACACCCGCCAGCCGGGGTGCGAGTTCTATCCGCTGTGGACCGCGGCGATCGGCCGCCTCCAGTACGCCCTCCGCCGTGGGCGGCCCCGCATCGACGTGGGCATCCTCCGCACCGACCACTTCACCGACAACCTCATCGGCGTCGCCTTGGCGGACGTCGATGGCGAGCGGATCCCCGACGAGGTCGCCTACGGCACGATGTGGATGCGCGACCGGCAGAACCACTGGTGGCAGGACCTGGGGATGCAGGACGCCGGCATCACCTACGAGTTCTTCGACGGATCGCTGCTGCTGCGGGACGACGTGACGTTCGACGGCGACGAGGTGCAGCCCGGCGGCCCCGGCTACCGCGCCCTCATCGTCTACCAGAGCACGCTCGACCCCGACACGGCCGCGCACCTGCTGACGTGGGCCCGGCGCGGCCTGCGCCTGGTCATCGTGGACGGAGCGCGCGAGCTGGAGTCGCTGCGCGACCAGCGCTTCCGCACGCACGAGCGCGCGGCATCCGCCACCCCCGGTCTCGACGGCCGGGACGACGAGCTGGCGGGGGTCATGACGGAGCTGCGACGGTTGCCGAGCGTGCGGGTGGTCTCGCCCTCCGGCGTCGTGGCCGCTCTCGACGAGCTCGGGGCCGGCGGCCGCGCGCGCTTCGTCGAGGACGACCGGCACGTGCTCACGCACCTGCGCGAGGACGGCGACCTGACCGTGCTCTACGCGTATCACTTCCTCTACGAGACGACCGAGTCGACGACGGTCCGCGTGCGGCTGCAGGGGTCCGGCGCGGTCCACCGCCTCGACGCGTGGAGCGGCCGGCTGCGGCCGCACCTCGGCGCGCGGCGCGACGGCGAGGGCACCGTCGTCGAGCTGACGCTGGCTCCCGGTGAGGTCGCCGTCGTGGTGCTGGACAGGGCGACGGATGCCGACGACTCGGCCGCCCCGCCCGTCGCCGAGGTCGCGCGCGCCGACGAGTGGGAGCTCGTCGTCGAGAGCTGGGACGCCGGCGAGCCCGAAGTGCTCACGGAGGACCGCGGGCTCGGCTACGTCTCGACGGAGGTGCGCCCGACGACCGCCGTGACACCGCGGGACGCCGGTCGCGTGCGGCTCGCCCCGTGGTCGGAGCTCGACGCGATCGGGCCGGAGGTGTCGGGCGTCGGCGAGTACCGCGCGACGCTGCGCGCCCCGGATCCGGCCCCCGGCGCGCGCTACGTCCTCCATCTCGGCTCGACGGCGGGCGGGCTCGGTTCGGTGCGCATCGGTGACGGTCCCGCGCGCGGCTTCGACACCGCGCACCCCGTCGTCGACGTCACCGACGACATCCGCGCGGGCGACAACGCGATCACCGTGCGCGTGGCCAGCTCGCTCAACAACAGGCTGCGCGCCCGCGGCTACTATGAGCGCGTCCCCGACATCATCGCGCGGGACAGCGGGCGGGAGGGGTTCCAGCGCGCGGTCGTGCGGGAGTACGGACTGCTGGGTCCCGTGCGACTGCTGCGGGAAGGGTGATGCGGGAGGGAGCCGGGGGCGATGGCACGAGGTGACGTCGACACCGACGCGTCCGCGGACCTGCGCCCGGTCGTCGGTGAGGACCCGCTCGATCTCCGCCTGTCGCTGGCGACGGTCATCCACTGGGCCGACAGCACGGCCGTCCGCAGGGACGTCATGGCGAGGGTCGACTTCCCCTCCGACGACATGGGCATGTTCCTCGTGGTGAACCAGCTCTCGTACAACGGCGCCATGCGGCCCGTCGAGCTCTCGGCGGCCCTGGGGATGACGGCGACCAACATGAGCAAGATCGTCGGCCGCCTCGTGCAGGCCGGCCTCGTCGTTCGCGTCGCCGCCCCCGATGACGACCGGGGTGTGCTGGTGGCCCTCACCGCCGAGGGCCGCCGCATCGGCGGGCGCATCATGGCGACCGCCGAGCAGAACCTGCGCGATGCGCTCGCGGACTGGTCACCGGCCGAGGTGGACCAGCTGCGGCGGATGATGGCGCGGCTGGCCCGCGGGCGGCGCGGCGCGTCCGCATAGGGTGGACTCATGCCGAGTCGATCGCCGTGGACCTGTGTGCTCTGGGACGTGGACGGGACGATCGTCGATGCGTCCGACGGCATCCTGCGGCGCCTCACGATCTGCCTCGAGCACTTCGGCAGGCGCCCGCCGACCCGCGCCGAGCTCGTGCACTGGATCGGCCCGCCGATGTACGAGTCCTTCCAGGTCAACGTCGGCATGACGCCGGAGCAGTCCGCCGAGGCCGTGGCGTTCTACCGCCGGCTCGGCAAGGAGGACGGCTACACCACGGGGGCGAAGCTGTTCCCCGGCATCGCCGAGCTGATCACCGACGTCGCAGCCGCCGGCATCCCGCAGGCCACGGCCAGCTCCAAGCCCGAGGTCCAGGTGGACGCGCTGATGGACCACTTCGATCTGTCGCCCTCGCTCACCGCGATCGTGGGGGCGACGCCCGACGAACGGACCCTGAGCGCCAAGTCCGACATCGTCGCCGAGGCGCTGCGCCGCCTCGCCGCGGCCGGCGCCGACATCAGCCGCCCGGTGCTCGTCGGCGACCGGCACCACGACGTGGACGGGGGCGCCGAGCAGGGTGTGCCGGTGATCTTCGTCCGCTGGGGATTCAGCTGGCCGCACGAGTCGGAGGGCGCCCAGGCGGTGGTCGACGACGTCGACCAGCTCCGCACACTGCTGCTCGTCGGCGAGCAGGCATCGGAGGCCGCCGAGGACGTCGTCGTGGGCGCCGATGGCTGAGATCGTCGCCGCGATCCTGGGGTGGGTGGTGCCCGCCCTGGTCGTGTTCGGCGTCACGGCGCTCGCCATCGCCGCCATCGCCTGGGGGGTGCGCCGCGCACGCCGGTCGCCGCGGGCGCGCGCGGCGGCCGAGAAGGAGCGCGGCCGCGCCGGCGCCGCGCTGGTGCGCCTCGACGACGCGGTGTCCGAACTCGAGCTCGAGGTCGGGCTGTCGGGCGCGCTGTACGGCGGCGACGCGCCGCCGTCGCTGCGGCGGGCGCGGCTGACCGCGCAGCACGTCCGCGACGCGTCGTTCGAGGAGTACCGCGACCTCAGCGACGAAGGCCTCACGCCGGCCGACATCCGCCGCGCCTCGTCGCGGATCGAGCGGCACGCCCAGGAGGCCCTGGCCAAGGTCGCGTCTGCGCGCGCCGAGCACGCCGCGTGGGTCCGGTCGAACGTCTCGGCCGCCGGCCAGGTCGAGGCCGCCCGTCGCCGTCTCGCCGCGCTCCGCGCGTCGATGGGAGACCCGGCCGCCCTGGTGGCCGACCTGTCGTCGCGCTTCGCCGAGGAGGAGTGGCGGGATGCCGCGCGCGCGGCGCGTGCCGCGCTGGAAGGGTCCGCGGCGGCGGGACGCCACCTCGACGACGCGGCCGCCCGGGCCGGAGACCCGTCTCTGAGCGCCCTCGCCGACCTCGCCGCGGCGGAGCGGGCGCTGCGCCAGGCAGAGGTCGACTCCCGCAGCCTGGAGGAGACCCACCGGCTGGTGCTGCAGGCGGCGCAGGCCGTGCCCGAAGAGGTGTCGGCGGCGCGTGCGGCGCTGCGCCAGGCATCCGTGACGCGCGAGCACCTCGAGATCGCCGACGCCGAGCGCCTCGGCGCCGAGCTGCACGCCATCTCGGACGAGCTGGACCGCATCGAGGACGACGCCGCGCGGTGCCCCACCCGTGCGGTCCACGCCATCGCGCGGCTGCGCAGCCGGCTCGACATCGCGCTGGGCGACGCCCGGACCGCGCAGCAGCGCCTGCGGGGCGCGCGCACCGCCCTGCCCGGCACCCTCGCCGCCGCGCGCGGCGCGATCGCGCAGGCGGAGGCATCCGTCTCCCACGCCCATGCCGGAGCGGACGCTCGGGCCCGCCTCATCTCGGCGCAGCGGGAACTCGCCGAGGCGCGTCAGGCCGAAGACCCGGTCGAGGCGCTGGATGCGGCCCGGCGGGCGATGCGCGACGCCGAGGACGCCAGGTCGCTGGCCGAGTTCGCACGCACCGCGGTCGCGCCGGGCGACCACGGCGAGACGCGCCGCAGCTGAGGCCGCTGAGGCTGCCGGTCTCCGCCGCTATCGTGAACCCATGAGCGACGGGGCGCCCGAGCGACCGAACCGCGCCCTCGCGGGCGCAGCCAGGATCCCCGCGACGCTCACGATGATCGCGCTCGTCCTCGTCGCGGGCATCGTGTGGCAGGGGCTGTGGCGACCGTTCGAAGAGTCGGACTTGTTCGACGTCGTCGCGTACGGCCTTCCGGCGCTGCAGGACGGCCGGTGGTGGACGCCCGTCACCGGCACGTTCTTCGTCGACCTGCCCTGGGTCTACCTGTTCACCATCGCCTCCTTCGCGGGCATGGCGTACCTCGAACTGCATCGCGGATCACGCGTCGCGCTGGCGTACTACGGGGTGGGGCAGCTCTTCGCGATCTTCGCCGCCGCCCTCGTGCTGTGGACGCTGTCGGCCCTGCCGTGGGAATGGGCGCAGCAGCAGGCCGCCGCGCTCGACGTCGGCGCGTCGGGCGGGACGATGGCGTGCCTCGCCGCGGCGGCGGGACTGCTGCGGGCCCCGTGGCGGGTGCGCGCCTGGCTCTTGCTGCTCGGGTTCGTCTTCGTCGCGATGCTGTTCTGGGGAGCCCTCGCCGATCTCGAGCACCTGCTGGCCGTGCTGCTCATCCTCTTCGTCGACCGGTCCCTGCGCATCCGCCGCACCACCGTCCGCGAGCAGCGGCTCATCGCGTTCATGGCGCTGCTCGTGCTCGGGGCGGTCCAGCTCATCACGATCGTCGTGCCGACCGACGGCCCCTTCGGCCCGACCGAACCCGTCTCCGGGGGCCTGATCGACTTCGCGATCGACGCTGTCGTGATCCTCGTCGTCGCCAACGGCCTGCGGCGCGGCCGTCGGTGGACCTGGGTCGTGGCCGTGGTGCTGGCGGCCATCAACGTGCTGACGGGGCTGGCGGTGGTCGCGGCGATCATCATCGCGAGCGAGGCCCAGCTCGAGGCCACGATCGACGGCGAAACCGAGCTCGCGCTCGCGAGCGGCCTGCTGTGGCTGCTCATGCTCGTCTACCTGGTCTGGGTGCGCGGCGCGTTCCGCGCACGGCGGACGTCGAGCATCGGGCAGCAGCCGACCCCGGACGTCGACGAGGTCAAACGGATGCTGCACGCGCACGGCGGCGGCACGCTGTCGTGGATGACGACGTGGGACGGCAACAGCTACGCCCGCGCCGCCGACGGGATCGTGGCGTACCAGCGCCGGGCCGGCGTCGCCCTGGCCCTCGCCGACCCGCTCGGGCCGCCCGCCTCGCGGGAGGCATCCGTCCGCGAATTCATCCACGCCGCCGAAGTCGCGGGACTGGTGCCGTGCTTCTTCAGCGCCGACGAGCGCACGCGCGCAGCCGTGCCGTCGTCATGGCGCAGTCTCGTCGTCGCCGATGACACCATCGTGGACCTGCCGGGGCTGGAGTTCACCGGCAAGCGGTGGAACTCGGTGCGCTCATCGCTCAACCGCGCCGGCCGCGAGGAGATGACCTTCCGGATGACGCGCCTCGAGGACGAGCCCTGGGGCGTGCAGCAGCAGCTGCGGGCTATCTCCGAGATGTGGGTCGGCGACAAGGGGCTTCCCGAGATGGGCTTCACCTTGGGCACGCTCGCCGAGGCGGAGGACCCCGAGGTGCGGCTCGCGCTCGCGATCGCGCCGAACGGCGACGTCGATGGCTTCCTGTCGTGGCTTCCCGTCTACGGGTCCGAGGGCACGCCACGCGGCTGGACGCTGGATCTCATGCGACGACGCGACGGCGGCTTCGCGCCCGTGATGGAGTTCCTCATCGGGTCGTCGGCGAAGCTGTTCTCGGAAGAGGGCGCCGAGATCATGTCGCTGTCGGGAGCGCCGCTCGCGCACGACTATCCCCCCGACGCCGGGATGATCGCCGCGCTCAGCGACAAGCTCGCCGACGCTCTCGAGCCGGTCTACGGATTCCGGTCGCTCCACCGGTTCAAGGAGAAGTTCCACCCGCGGTACGAGACGATGTACCTGCTGTACCGGGACGAGAGCGACCTGACCCGCATCGGGGGCGCGCTCACCCGTGCGTTCCTCCCCGACGCCACGCTGCGTCAGTTCGCCGGCGCGGGGATGGAGCTCGTCCGGGGCGACCGCGACTGACAGCACGCGGACGGCACCCGAGAGCCGCGGCATCCGCAGCCAAGCGCGGACGCCGCGGCTCACCGATCGCACGAGGCGATCGGCCCGCTCGACTCAGAGCGGGCGGATGTTCTCGGCCTGGAGGCCCTTGGGTCCTTGCGCGATCTCGAACTCGACGCGCTGGTTCTCCTCGAGGGAGCGGTAGCCACCCGACTGGATGGCGCTGTAGTGCGCGAAGACGTCTGCGCCGCCTTCGTCGGGAGCGATGAACCCGAAGCCCTTCTCCGAGTTGAACCACTTCACGGTGCCCTGCGTGCTCATTACTTGCCGTTCTTCTGTGATCTCGTCGCTTTTGCGGCGAGTCCCTCCAACGTAGTGAAGACGCGTGCGCGCGGCGAGACCCTCTTCGGATGGTGACAGAAATGTTGCACTGACCACGGCGACGCGGTCTCGGGCCCATCGCACGCCCGGGCTGAGCCTTGCTCGAAGCCCGGGCGTCGACGGATCCCCCCGGATAGGCCACGCCGAAGCGTGGACATCGACATCGTACCGATATATCAGCCGATGGGCGAGGGTCGGATGCCACGATCCGCCACGTGCCGCGAGACCGGGTCGTCGCGCGATTCCGCCGCTCATCGGGGTCTCTGCCGCGGATTCCTGCGGCGTACACTGGTGCCAGCCATGACCGCCCCCTTCGTTCCGCTCGAGCCGCGCGGCGCCGTCCTCGGAGACGAGGTGTACGCGCTCCTGGGCGAAGCCATCCTCGACGGCCGCCTCGCGCCGGGCGAGCGACTGCGCGACCACGAGCTGGCGGAGTGGCTCGGGGTGTCGCGCACGCCGGTGCGCGAGGCGCTGCAGCGGCTGGAGCGCACCGGACTCGTCGAGGTGTCGCCGCACCGGTACACGCGGGTGTCGTATCCGAATCACGAGAGCGACACCGTCGAGCTCGTGGCGTACAACATGGGGCTCGCGGTGCGTATGGCCGCCGTCCGCGCCGACGACGAGTCGCTCGCCGTCGCGCTGGAGCGGCTGGACGATGTGATCGCGGCCTCGCGCTCCGATGACGCCGCCGCCATCGCGGCCGCCAGCCACGAGTTCTTCGCCGTCATCACGCACGCGAGCGGAAACCTGCCGCTGCTGAAGTTCATCCGCGAGTACGAGATCGCGATCCGCCGCGACCTCAGGGGATGGCGTCCCTTCATCGAGTGCCCGCTGGGCCGCACGGCGGCGTACGAGGACTTCCGCGCGTCGCTCGCGGCGCGTGACGGGGATCGGGCCGAAGCGCAGCTGCGCCGCATCCACGGACTGGCGTGAGCGCGGGCCCGGCCCGAGCCCTTCTCGCGGCGATCGCGCGTCGATAGCGTGGTCCGCGTGAACCACATCGAGCTGCGCGCCCTCGACGACGACGACCTCGACGCCATCTTCGAGATGATGCGGGACCGTGAGGCGATCGCGATGGCCGCGTTCACCGCGGAGGACCCGGACGACCGCGCCGCGTTCGACGCGTGGATCGAGCGCCAGCGCGCCGATGAGAACGTGCTGTCGTTCGTCGTCACCGAGAACGGCGGCTTCGCCGGCACCATCGCCGCCTTCACCGTCGACGGCGACCGCGAGGTCACCTACTGGATCGCCCGTCACGCATGGGGTCGGGGCGTGGCGACGGCGGCGCTGCGCCTGCTGGTGTCCCACGAGCCGATCCGGCCGCTGTTCGCCCGCGCCGCCGCCCACAACGCCGCCTCGATCGCGGTGCTCGAGAAGGCGGGCTTCACCGAGGTCTCCCGCAACACCGACTACGCCCCGGGCGTCGGTCGCGAGATCGACGAGATCGTGTTCACGCTCGTTCCCGCCCTCGACGGGCTGGGCGGCGGCTGAGGCTCCTCGGGCTCTCGCCACCATAGGATGTGCGCGTGACCTCCGGCGCCCCTTCGTCCTCCGCGCCGGGGGGCGAAGAGGCCGAGCGCGCGCGATGGGTGTCGCGCGCCTGGGACCGGGTGCCGACCGGCTGGTTCGCCGGCATCCTGACGGCGGCCTTCCTCACCGCGACGGCAGCCTTCGGAGGTCTCGCCGAAGCGGCGGTGCCGCCCGTGCCGGAGCTGAACGCCGGCGAGACGCACCAGAACGAGCAGTTCGCGCTCACCGTGGAACGGGCCGTGCTCATCGATGAGCTCCCCGAAGCAGGCGTGACCGTCGAGGCCGGCGAGCGGGTGCTCACCCTCGTGCTCACCGCGGAGAACGTATGGGACCGCGCCCAGCCGTCGGCCGGCAGCGGGGGGATCACGGCGGCGGTGCGCATCCCCGAGCTCGGCGACGTGCCCGCCGACTCGGTCGCCCGGTTCGACGACACCACCGTCTCGCCGTACCTGCAGCCGAGGGTGCCGGCGCAGCTCGTTCTCGCCTGGGCGGTCGACGCGGAGCGCTTCGAGACCGCCGAGAACGTCGACGTCGAGCTCAGAGACCTCTCGCTGCGCACGGGCGCGCTGGTGGTGTCGGGCCAGTGGTGGGACACGCCGGTGACGGCGGCCCGGATGAGCGTCGGGCTGACCGACGTCGGTGCCGGTGCCGACGCGGCGGAGGCGGATGCGGCGACCGACGAGGCGGAGGGCGGGGAATGAGGCTCTGGCTGAGCTGGGTGATCGGTGTCGCGCTGCTCGCGGCGGCCTGGGGTGTCGTGCAGCTCACCCCCGGCGACGAGGCCGCCGAGGCGTCGTTCGCCGTGCCGGCGGCGATCGGCGAGGAGGCGACAGGACGCGCCCTCGCCGTCACGGTCACCGACCTCCGGCTCGGCGATCGCGCCGTCGCGGGCGGCTGGTACGCGGACGGCACCTGGCTCGTGGTCGACCTCCGCGCGCAGGCGCTGCGGGAAGAGCGCGGGGCGCTTCTCGCGCATGCCGCGCTCGTGATCGACGGCGTCACCTACCGGGCGAGCGAGCGGCCCGCGTCGATGTTCCGCTCGCCCCTGGCCGTCGGCATCCCTCGCGAAGGGAGCCTCGCGTTCGAATTGCCCGCCGACCTCGCCGATCGCGCCGGCACGCTGCAACTGGCCGTCGATGCCGAGACCCGCCTCGACTCGCTCGTCGAGGTGCCCGTGGACCTCGGAACCCTCGACCGCGCGAACGAGGTCGAGCTCCTGGCCGAGGGGTGGGTGCAGCGGTGAGCCGACGTTGGTGGCGGCGCAACGCGGTGGCGCTTGGAGCGGTGGCCGTCCTCCTGCCGGTCACGGCCCTGGTCATCGGCGGCAGCGAGTGGTGGCTGGTGAACCAGTCGCGCCCTGTCGTCCCGACGACGGTGCCGGCGGGCACCGGCGCCGACTGGGCGGGGATGAAGTGGGGACCGGCGACGCTCCGCGAGCTGCCGTCCGACGCGGAGGCGGGGTTGCCGCCCGGCGCGAGGGTGGTCGTCGTCGAGGTCCCCGTCGATCCCGGCGGACACCCCGTGGCGTGCTCGACGCCGGTGCTCCGGGAGCTCGACGGCGCACAGCGGCAGTGGGACGATGCCGCGTCGGCGGTGGACTGGGACTACGACCGGCCGACGGCCTGCGTCTCAGACGCCGACGGTCCCTACACCGTCGCCGCGCCGTTCCTCATCCCCGACGACGCCGCCGGCCCGTTCGGCGTGGAGCTCACCGTCGTCGACGAGCTGCCGGCCTTCCTCCGACTCGTCGTCGTCCCCTGACGCGACGACCGGCTCGCCGATGAGCACGCCCACGGTGGCGTCGTACGCGCTGGCGACGAGCGCCGTGCGCACGGGCTCGATCACGAGCGGCACCAGCAGCAGCAGCGGGGTCCCCGCGACCAGCCAGAACGTCTCGAAGTCCTGAGGACCGACCAGGCGCGTGAGGCCGATGCGCAGGAGCTGCTCGCTCAGCAGGACGAGCGAGTACAGCAGCACGTACCCGCCGATGAGGATGGGGCCGCCGCGCCACATCAGCACCACCGCCTTCCACAGCGGCCGGAATCGCGACCCGACCTCCGAGCCGAGGTCGCCGAGCCGTCGGCGGAGCCGCTGCGGGATGGCGCCGTACCGTGTGCGCGCGCGCTCCGCGAGCGGGCTCTCCCAGGTGAGCCCCTGGGGTGAGACGGCTTGGCCGTAGACGACGCCGGCGATCGTCAGCCAGGCCAGCGGCACGATCAGCACCACGCCGGCCTGTGCGATGAGCCATCCCACGGCGTCCCACGCCCAGCCGAGCGGGGCGAACCATCCGCCGACCCATTCCCGGGCATCCGCGAGCCACACCATGGCCTGCCGCGCCTCGATCCACCCCGTGAGCTGCCCGATCGCCTCGCCGATGAAGTACGCCGCGAGGAAGACCCAGAGCGCCTCCAGGTAGGTCGCGACGATCGACGTCCACCGCGGCAGCGCCTTCTGCCACCGCTTCCACGCCCAGCGACCGGCGAACGCGAGCACGACGACCCCGACGGTCCACGGCTCGAACGTCAGGTGGTCCACCGTGCCCGACGTGTCGATCTCCACCCCGGCCACGACCGCCATCGCCTCGCGACCGGTCTTCACGATGAGCGCCGCGTCGAGGTAGGCCGCGACATCCTCCACCAGGAAGCCGAGCAGGGCGTACACCGCGATGAACGGGAGAGTCGCCGACAGCAGCGCGTCGCGGAACGACCGGCGCCGCGTCAGCCGATCCACCGGGGCGGGTGCGATCACGCCGAGGCGCGGCATCGCGTCGCGGAGCACCAGGAGCATCGCGACGACGCTCACCAGCTTCGCGAGGATGGCGAGAGGAAGCAGCAGGATGCCGCCGATCGCGGAGTAGCCGCCGACGAACCCGGCGAGCTGGATGCCGGCGTACCGGCCCAGCGTCCCCGCGAGATACCACGCGACCAGCGCGGGCCAGTGCGCGACGATCAGCCGCCCCGCGAGCACGATCATCGCGCGCATGCTCACACCTCAGCCGCGCGCTGGACGCGCGTGTCCGTCACCCGGCCGTCGTGCAGCTCGATCACCCGATCGGCGCGCTGAACGAGCAGCGGATCGTGCGTCGTGACGACGGCGGCCAGGCCCCGCGCGTGCACGAGTTCGCCGATGAGGTCCATGACGGTGGCGGCGGTGCGGGAGTCGAGCTGCCCGGTCGGCTCGTCCGCGAGCAGGACGCTCGGCCTCACCGCGATAGCCCGCGCGATGCCGACGCGCTGCTGCTGCCCTCCCGAGAGCTCGCTCGGGCGCTGCGCGGCCTGATCCGCCAGCCCCACGAGCGCGAGCGCCTCGGCGACCCGCGCGGCCCGCTCGGCGGGCGGCGTCTTCGCGATGCGCAGGGGCACCTCGACGTTCTCGGCGGCGGAGAGGATCGGCACCAGACCGAAGGACTGGAAGACGAATCCCAGGCGCTCCCGGCGGAGCGCGGCCAGCTCGTCCTCGCCGAGGGCGGTGGCCTCGTCATCCCCGATCCACACCCGCCCGGACGTCGGGCGGTCCAGCCCGCCGAGCAGGTTCAGCAGCGTGGTCTTGCCCGCTCCGGAGGCCCCGCGCACCACTACCAGCTCGCCCTCGGCGACCTCGATGTCGACATCCACGCACGCGTGCAGCTCGCCCGCCGGCGAGCGGAAGGTGCGGCTCAGCCTCTCTCCGCGCAGCGCCACGCTCATGTCCGATCCTCGCTTTCGTCGACGGATGCCTCGTCCCGCCGTCCCTGACCGGGCCAGACGCCCACATGGTCGGCCTCCAGCGCGAGCCGCACGCGGTCGCGGAGGTCCAGGGCGGCGACGAACTCATCGGGCAGCTGCAGGCGACCCACGCGATCGAGCACGGCGTACTCCTCTGCGACGTGCTCCTCGGCGCCGTGCTCGTCCACCCGCGTCGAGCGCAGCACCTCGGTCGACGTGCGTCCGTCGCGGATCTGAACGGTGCGTGCGACGTGCTCCGAGACGCCCGGGTCGTGCGTGACGATGAGCGTCGTCACCCCGAGCTCGCGGTTCACCGACCGCATGGCCTCCAGGACGTGGGCGCTCGTGGCGTCGTCGAGCTCGCCCGTCGGCTCGTCCGCCAGGAGCACGCGGGGCTGATTGGCGATGCCTACCGCGATCGCGACCCGCTGCTGCTCGCCGCCGGACATCTCGGCGGGACGACGCTCGGCGCAGTGCGAGACTTCGAGCAGATCCAGCAGCTCCGCGACGCGCGCCCGCCGGCCGCGGGCCGACTCGGTGCCGGCGATCGCCAGCGTCGTCGCCACGTTCTCGCTCGCCGACAGGTACGGCAGGAGGTTGCGGGAGGTCTGCTGCCAGACGAACCCGACGCTGCGGCGGCGGAAGGCCACCCGCTCCTTCTCCCTCATCGTCAGCAGGTCATGCCCGGCCACCCACGCGACCCCCGCGGACGGCTGATCGAGGCTCGAGAGGATGGCCAGGAGCGTCGACTTGCCCGACCCCGACGCGCCCACCACCGCCACGAGCTCGCCCGGGTCGACGCGGAGATTCAGTCCCTGCAGCGCCTGCACCTCGACGCCCGGCCCGGAGCCCGACGCCACCTTGAAGATGCGGACGAGGTCCGCGCACAGGATGTCGGCGTCCGGGACACCCCCCGGCCGACCGGCGGCGCGCGCCGCCGACGCGGACCCGCCGTCCGGCTGCTGCCGCTCTGCACCTCGAAGCGCCATCGCCCTATCCTTCCTCCACAGTGCGCAGCGCGCCCGCCGCGCCGACGCGCCGCGACACGACGAGAGCCAGCGCGGTGAGCAGAACCGCGGCGACGACGAAGCCCCCGAGGGTCAGCGCCAGGATGCCCGGGTCCAGAGCATACGCGGGCGCCACGGACGACCCCGTGAACGGCCGCAGGTCGACGGCGGCCATGACCACGACGGGCACCACCGCGCCGAAGACGGTTCCCGCGATGATCGCGGCGACAGCCGGCGGACCGATCTCCCACAGCGCGAGCGATGTCGCAGAGCGGGGCCGCGCGCCGAGGGTGCGCAGCAGGGCGAGCAGTCGCGCCCGCGGCGCTGCGGCGAGCGCCAGCGTCATGACGATGGCCAGCGCGCTGAGCAGCGCCGCGGTCCCGGTCGCGATGAGCAGCGCCGCCCGCACGCCCTGCACCGCCGGTCCCGACTCGATGCCGCCGGCGACCTGAGAGACGGTGTCGATGCGGACCCCCTGCCCCAGTACCGTCCGCACGCCCTCTGCGACGGCATCGGCGTCGGCCTCGGCATCGAGCGTGAGGAGCAGGGTGCGGGCACTGGAGACGCTGCCGAGCACGGCCTCCGCGGCGGTCGAGTCGATCAGCACCCAGTCCTCACGCGCGCCGATGGGGACGGGCCCGCGTGTCACACCCACGACCTCGGCCGCCACGCCGTCCAGGAGCAGGTCGTCCGGGCTGCCGATCTCCTGCGCGGCCGCCGCCGAGGCGACGAGCGGCAGGGGCTCCGCGCCGGGGCGCGGCGTGACGCCCGGCGGCAGCATCCCCGGCCCGTCGCCCTGCACCTCGCGCAGCGTCGCCGTGTCGGCGACGAAGACGACGGTGCTCTCGTCCGCACCGTCGATGTCGAGCCGCGCCGGCTCCCCGCCGGAGAGCCACGCCACGGCGGCGACCCCGTCGACGTCGGAGACGCGCTCGCGCTGCTCCTGCGTGAACACGAAACCGGCCACGCGCATGTCGGCGCCGATCCGCGCACGCGAGGCGTCGGCCACGCCGGTCTGGAGGGCCGAGAGCAGGACGCCGCTGGAGACGGCGACCGAGACGCCGACCACGAGCGCGAGCACCGGCGTGAGCCCGATGGAAGGCTCGCGCAGCGCGCGGGCCGACCCGAGGAAGCCGTCGAGCTCCGTGCCGGCGCGCGCACGGCGGAACACCGCCCGCAGGGGGATCGGGTAGAGCCGGAGCGTCACCAGGCACGCCACCAGCGCGAGGAGGAGCGGGGTCGCCGCGAGGAGCACGTCGACGCCGTCCGAGTAGCCGCGCACGAACAGCAGGGTCAGCGCGAGCAGAGCGAGGACGACGACGGCGCCCTCGGTGATGCCGCGCAATCGCGAGCCGCGGCGACCGAGATCGGCGCGAAGGGGTCGTTCGGCGGCCGACGGAGCCAGGACGGCGAGGATCCCGATCGGCGCGAGGCCGAGGAGGAGGACGGGCACGAGCGCAGCCGGAGTGGGAGTGATGCCCACCAGCACGCCGACGAGGAGCGCCGCCGCTGCGCCCAGCAGCGCCGGGATCGTGCCCCACAGCACCGCCTCGGTGCCCACGAGGCGCCGCAGCTGTGCGGTGGAGGCGCCGCGCGCCGACAGCAGCCGCATGCTGGACCGCCGGCCCTCGAGGATGAGCCGGCATGCCAGCACCAGCACCGCCGCGGCCACTCCCGCCGGTCCCGCGACCAGCATGGCGATGACGCCCACGGTGGCGTCCTGCTGCGCGAGCGCCGACTCGAGCTCGGCCGTCATCTCCGCTTCGAAACGCACCCCCAGGATGCCTGGGCCACCGGCCGTCGTGCCGATCACCTGCGAGACGGAGGTGAGCCTGCGGAGGGCGGCGGCGGCGTGCTCGGCGTCGTCGGCGGCGATGGCCGCGACGTCGGCCGGGAACCAGGCGTCCGTCGTCTGGGCCGTCGAGAAGCGGTACGCGTCGGCGAGCGCCGCCGGGTGTGCGAATCCGGTGCCGGTGACCACCCGCGGCGCATTGCCGTCGTCGAAGATGTTCGGCTCGCGCACCGAGGTCGCGTGCTGCCAGAAGTCGTCGGCCTCATCGGCCGGCTCGAAGGCTCCGACTAGGAGGAAACCGATCGGCTCTTGCGCCGGCCGGCCGATCGTGCGCGCCTCGCCGACGGGCCACTCCATCTCGGCGGCCGTGTCGACGGAGAGCACGATCTCGACGCTCGCGCCCTCGCCCGCCGAAGGCTCTGGCAGTCGACCCTCCACGACGGTCACGCGCTCCGAGAAACCCGGCGAGTAGGCGACGGAGAGCTGACGCGTCCTCGGATCCTCGGCGAGGGGCGCGGGGGCCGTGCGCGCGATCGCGACGGGAGCGCCGAGCACGGCCGGCAGCGGCCGATCGGCGGTGGAGCGCACGCGCTCGAGCTCGCCGAGGAAGGGCGCCCAGACCTCGTCGGTCTCGAGGGACAGTCCATCCCCGCCGATCTGCGGCAGCCCCGGCGTGGTGGAGACGACGTCCCGCACGGTCGGCGACAGCGTGTCGATCCGGTCGCGCACAGTGGCGTCGCCGAGCTGAGCGAGCGCGAGCGGCGCGGCCGTCGCGAGCAGCGACAGCACCAGCACGAGCAGGCCGAGGATCGCGCCGCCTCCCGCATGCGAACGCAGGTGGTGCGCCACCAGGGCGCGCGTCGAGACGCGGCGGCTCATCGCGCCTCCTCGCCGACCGTGGCCGTGCGCGCATCCCGCACCGCGCCGGCTGCGGCGAGCGCGACGATCGCCGCAAGGCCCAGAAGAAGCAGGGCCAGCCCGAGCAGGAGCGGCGGCCAGGCCAGCGTCACGCCGGTCGGCAGCGGCAGGACGCCGGGCGTCACCGCCCGCACGATCCCCGGAACGACGAGCCACGAGGCGAGCAGTCCGGCCGGGACCCCCAGCAGGAGAGCCGCGCCCAGCACGCCGCCCAGCTCGGCCGCGCGCATCGCGCCCTGGCGTCGCGGCGTCACCCCGAGGGCGCGCAGCACGCCCACCTCGCGGCGGCGCGCGAGCGCGAGGGTCTGGACGATCGCGAACGCCGCGACCAGCGCGAGCACTGCGGCCCCCGCCGTGGCGATCCACCACGCGGGGATGAGCGCGCCCACGAGGGCGGCGGCGGTGCCGGGAGCGGCCGTGGCGACGGGCCGATCGCCCAGGACGGCGCTGAACTCGTCGGCGGATGGCGCACCCGACGCCCACACCGAGTTCGGCGGCACGATGGAGGTGCCGCGCTGCAGCTGCGAGACCAGGAGGTTCTCGAGCGGGGCGAACACGGCGACCGGGCTCGTCGCGCCGGGGACCGCCGACACGATGGCGGACACCACGGCGCCCCCGCGCCGACCGGTGCCGTCGTAGCGGAACTCGAACGCATCGCCCTGGGCCAGGCCGAGCCGGGCCGCGAACGCCGTCGTGACCACGGCCGCGAGGGGCGGCGCATCGGCGCCGCTCGCCAGCACGCCACCGTCGGCCAGCCACACGACGGCGTCCCGCGAACCGTCACCGAGCGTCACCTCTCCCGCGGCGTCCAGCGCCGAACCCCCGAGCGCCTCGACCTGCGTGAGCTCGACCGTCACCGTGCGGTCGGCGAACGTCGGGCCGGTGCCGGCAGCCAGTGCGAGCAGGCGCCACGGCGCGGTGCCGGGCGGCAGCGACGCCTCGGCGGTGAGCACCACCGTGCCGTCCGTCGCCGGCTGCAGGCCGGTCTCGTCGAGGGCGACCGCAGCCGGCGCTCCGGTGTCGTCGATGAGGACCGCGAAGACCGTGACCGAGGGGAGGGACGCGGGGCCCGAGAGCAGCGCGCTGACCCGGATGCCGCGCGCGGCCTCGCCCAGTGGCAGCGGCTGCGCGGCCACGGCGTCGGGCACCGTCGCCGCGGCGGCCAGGGCGGCTTTGTCGACCAGACCGCCGGCCGCGGCGACGACGGGTCCGACCGCGGGAAGGGGCACCGCCACCAGCGGGGCGGTGGTCTCGCCGACCTCGAGGAGGGCCGTCAGCGCGGGGGCCGCGGCATCCACCCCCTCCACTTCCGCGGCGGCGGCGACGTCGCCGGGCGACACGGACTGCGGAGCGGTGTCCACGCGCAGGTCGGCGCCGGCGCGCAGCGCCGACGAGTCCGACGTCATCGCGCGCCAGGTCGCGGAGTAGGCGGAGGCGAACACCGTCAGCGAGACCGCGAGCACGACCAGCAGCACGGCCACCGCGTACACCGGAAGGCGGCGGGCGACCTGCCGGGCCGGGTATGCGGGCTCGAGCGACGGGATCGCCGCGGCGGCTCCGGTCCATGCGGCCGCACCGGCGCCGAAGACGGCCAGCGCCAGGATCGCTCCCGCCAGCAGCAGGACGGCGGGAGCGACGGCGACGATCGGGTCGAACCCGGCGCCCCGGCCCTGCGGCAGCTGCCACACGACCAGCGCCGCGGCCAGCAGCACCACGACCACGAAAGCGCCTGTCGTCGCACCCGCGGCGCGAGCGGTGGCGCGGCGCCGCTCGCCTCGGCGCAGGGCGACCGTGAACACGGCCACCAGCGCGACGGCGAGAGCAGCCGCCCACGGCCACTGCAGGAAGACCTCGGCCGGACCGGAACCGGTGACCGCGGCGGCCGCGGCGGCGAGGACGACGCCCATGAGCGCACCGGCGACGGCGATCGACGCGCCCTCGACAGCGTCGGCGGTCCACCCCTGCGCGCCGGAGAGGCCACGCGCACGGATGGCCGCCGTCTCCTGCTCCCGCGCCGTGGCGACGAGGCGGGCCAGCTGCGCGACGGCGGTGCCGGCGAGGAGCGCGACCAGGATCACCAGAGCGGGAACGGCGGAGGCGAGGGCGGCGGCGCCCTCCGCGACCTGTGCGGCGACGACGTCCCGCTCCACCCCGGGGGGCGCGGGCGTTCCCGCCGCGGCGACCGCGCGGGCGAGCGTCGCCGGCAGCAGGCACACCGTGGCGACCGCGACGGCGACGGCAGCCGCGGCGCTCACGAGCAGCCCGGCGCGCGCACGACCACGGGCCGCGAGCAGCCGCACGGAGGAGACGGCGCGGCGATCGGGCATGGGCTCGGTCCTCCGCGGTTCGTCTGGCGCTGACGTGGGCTGCCTCCGAACCTAACCGACGCGGGCGGCGAGCCGCGATCGAGCGGGGTCTCCCGGCGCGCCCGAGAAACGCAAAGGCCCGTGGGGCCCCTTCCGGGACCTCACGGGCCTGCTGTGCGCGAGGGGGGAGTTGAACCCCCACGCCCTTTCGGGCACTGGCACCTGAAGCCAGCGCGTCTGCCTATTCCGCCACTCGCGCGAGCCGCGGGATCGAGATCCCGCGAAACTCAACTTCCCGAGGATATCATGCGTCGCCGCCGGGTCCGAACTCGCCTGGTCGCGTGGGCGATCCACGACGGGTACAGGCTGTGCAACTAGCATGTAGCAACCGGCACCCCCCTCAAGAGGAGCTCCGTGGGACTACTTGACAGCTTCGAGAAAGGTCTCGAACGCGCCGTGAACAGCGCGTTCGCCAAGACCTTCCGCAGCGGCATCCAGCCCGTCGAGATCGCATCGGCCCTGCGCAGCGAGCTCGACAAGAAAGCCGCGGTGGTCAGCCGGGATCGCATCCTCGCGCCGAACACCTTCACGGTGTTGCTCTCGCCGGCCGACGACGACCGCATGTCGAACCTCGGCGACGCGCTCACGCACGAGCTCGACACGCTCGTGCACAAGCACGCCAAGGCGCAGGGCTACTCCTTCGCCGGACCCGTCTCGATCTCGCTGCGGCGCGACGACCAGCTCTCCACCGGCACGCTGCGGGTGGAGTCGACCGCCGCGCAGGGCGGACGGGTGGCATGGCGCGGCGTGCTCGACGTCGAGGGCCGCCGCATCCCGCTGACCAAGTCGCGGACAGTGATCGGACGCGGGAGCGACGCCGACATCACCGTCGCCGACTCCGGCACGAGCCGCAAGCACGTCGAGATCCTGTGGGACGGCGAGCGCGCGATGGTCCGCGACCTGAACTCGACCAACGGCACGATGCTCGACGGCCGCAAGGTGACCGAGGGCGCGCTCGCGCCGGACTCGACGGTGCGCATCGGCCGCACCGACATCGTCTTCCGCGTGGTCGCGCAGGCCGCCGCCCCACGCCCCGCCGCGCCCGCCGAGGACGCCACCCGCGTCTTCGACGCGCCGCCGTACGACGCGCGGGAGAGGGGGCCGCTGGCATGAGCGAGCTCACCCTGCTCCTGCTGCGCATCGGCTTCCTGGTCCTGCTGTGGGCGTTCGTCTTCGGCGTGGTCTACTCGCTGCGCGCCGACCTGTTCGGCGTGAAGGTCAGGCGGATGCCGGATGCCGCAGCCGCTGCAGCCGGGCCGGCCGCAGCGCCCGCCGCCTCGGCCTCGGCCGCGACGTCGGCCGTCGGACAGGCCCCCCCACCGCTCCCGCCGACGCCGCGCGGACCGGCGACCACCTCGACCGCGGCGCGCATCGTGATCACGAGCGGGCCGAAGACGGGGCTCGAGCTGCCCCTGGGCAACGAGCCGCTCACGATCGGCCGGTCGAGCGAGTCGGGGCTCGTCGTGCGCGACGACTACACGTCCAGCCACCACGCGCGTCTGGTGCTGTGGGGCGACCAGTGGATGATCCAGGACCTCGACTCGACGAACGGCACCTGGCACGACGGCGCGCGCGTGACCGCCCCGGTCCCCGTGAACCTCGGCGCTCCGATCAAGGTCGGTGCGACGACGTTCGAGCTGCGGAAGTAGCGGGCGGACTCCTCGCACATGGTCTTCCAGGGCTCGAGCGCCGCCATCTCGCACACCGGCAAGGTGCGCTCCAACAATCAGGACTCCGGCTATGCCGGCTCCAACCTGTTCGTGGTCGCCGACGGCATGGGCGGGCATGCGGGCGGCGATGTCGCCTCCAGCCTCGCGATCGCGCGGCTCGAGGCCCTCGACCGGCCGTACGACTCGACGGCCGAGGCCGAACGGGCGCTGCGGGATGCCATCGCCGACGCCGCCGTCGACCTCATCGACACCGTGAACGTCCGGCCCGAGCTCGCCGGCATGGGCACGACCGTGAGCGCGCTCATCATGGTGGACGACTACGCCGTGATCGCCCACATCGGCGACTCGCGCATCTACCTCTACCGCGACGGCGCCCTGACGCAGATCACGACCGACCACACGTTCGTGCAGCGCCTCGTCGATTCGGGACGCATCACGCCGGAAGAGGCCCGCTACCACCCGCGCCGCTCCGTGCTGATGCGGGTGCTGGGCGACATGGACGCCGACCCGGAGCTCGACACCTTCATCATGCCGACGCAGCCGGGCGACCGCTGGCTGCTGTGCTCCGACGGGCTGTCGGGCGTCGTCGACGACCCGCACACCGCCAAGGCCCTCAGCCTCGGCCTGGCCCCCGGCCGGACGGCCGACACCCTGCTGAAGCAGGCCCTCGACGGGGGCGCCCCCGACAACGTCACGATCGTGCTCGTCGACGTCGGCGGGCAGCATCCGCTCTTCTCCGGCACCCCCACGATCGTCGGCTCCGCGTCCAACCCGGTCGGCGTCGAGGTGCCCGCGGCCGCCCCGCGGCGGTCGAGCTGGCTGCACCCGAACCGCCAGGCGGCCAACGAGCCGACGCACTTCGAGCCGGCGGCCGAGTTCCTCGAGGAGCTCATCGAGGAGGACCGGCGCCGTGCCCGCCGCCGCCGAATCGGCTGGATCACGGGCGTCGCGCTCGTGCTCGCCCTGCTCGCCGGGGCCGCGTGGATCGGCTACCAGTGGACGCAGACCCGGTACTTCGTCGGCGCCGACGAGGACACCGTGGTCATCTATCAGGGCGTTCAGCAGAACATCGGACCCATCTCGCTGTCGACGCCGTACGAGGACACCGGCATCCCGCTGGACGATCTCTCGGACTTCGCGCGAGCGACCGTGGAGGGCACGATCTCGGCGAGCTCCCTCTCAGATGCGCGCCGTATCGTCGCCGACATCAGCGACTTGGCGGGAGGAGCCGGATGAGCGCGTCCACGAGCACGCCCGCGGATCCGGTCGCGGCCGACACCGCGGTGATCCGCGCGCTGCGCCGCCTGCGCGTGCCGCAGACGCAGCGCAACCGCGAGCTGGCGCTGCTGGTGTTCGCCTTCCTCATCAACGGCTCGGCGGTGGCCCTCGTCCAGCTCGGTGCGCTCGGCGCGATCGACTGGACCTTCCTCGTCTACTGCGGCGGGCTGACCGCGCTGGTCATCGCGCTGCACATCCTGCTGCGCCTGCGCGCCCGCGCCGCGGATCCCTTCGTCGTGCCGATCGCGACCATCCTCACGGGTCTCGGACTCGCGATGATCTACCGACTCGACCTGCACTGGGACCGCCACGGCTGGAACGCGTACTCCACGAGGCAGCTGGCGTGGGCGGCGATCGCGCTGGTGGCGGCGATCCTCGTGGTGATGTTCCTGCGCAACTACCGGGTGCTGTTCCGGTACACCTACATCTTCGGCTTCGTCGGCATCCTGCTGCTCATCCTGCCGATCATCCCGGGCCTCGGAACGGACGCCAACGCCGACGTGTGGGTCTCGCTCGGGTTCTTCTCGTTCCAGCCGGGCGAGTTGGCCAAGATCGCGCTGGGCATCTTCTTCGCCGGATACCTGGTGCGCACCAGGGAGAGCCTGACCTCGACGGGCACCCGCTTCCTCGGCATCACGTGGCCGCGGGCGCGCGAGCTCGGACCGCTGCTGGTGATCTGGCTCGTCTCGCTCGGCATTATCGTCATGCAGCGCGACCTCGGCACGGGCCTGCTCATCTTCGGGATGTTCGTCGCGATGCTCTACGTCGCGACGGGCAAGACGAGCTGGGTGCTCATCGGCGTGCTGCTGGCCGCCGCCGGCGCGGCCCTGGCGTCGCAGGTGCTGCCGTACGTGCAGGGGCGCTTCCGCAACTGGCTGGACGCGTTCAACCCCGAGCTGATGGACAACTCCAGCTACCAGCTGGTGAACGGCCTGTTCGGCATGGCCAACGGCGGCCTCATCGGCACGGGACTCGGTCAGGGAAGGCCCTACCTGACTCCCGTCGCCGAGAGCGACTACATCCTCCCGGCGCTCGGCGAGGAGCTCGGCCTCATCGGCGTCTTCGCCATCCTGTGCCTCTACATGGTGTTCACCAGCCGCGGCATCCGCATCGGACTGGCCGGCCAGGACGACTTCGGCAAGCTGCTGGCGACCGGTCTGTCGTTCACCATCGCGCTGCAGGTGTTCATCATGGTCGGCGGGGTCACGCGCCTCATCCCGCTCACCGGCCTCACCACGCCGTTCCTCGCGGCCGGCGGGTCGTCGCTCGTGGCGAACTGGATCATCGTCGCGCTGCTGCTGCGCATCTCGGACGCGGTGCGCAGCCGTCCGCGGGTGGTGATCGGCTGACATGACGAAAGAACTCCGTCGCCTCAGCATCCTGATGCTGCTCATGTTCCTCGCCCTCTTCGCGTCCACGAGCTGGATCCAGGTGATCCAGTCCGACGAGCTCGGCGCGAACCCCGAGAACCGCCGCGCGCTGTACGACTCGTACGAGGTGCAGCGCGGGTCGATCATCGCGAGCGGCTCGGCGATCGCCTCGTCCGTGGTATCCGACGACCTCTACAGCTGGCAGCGGGTGTACACCGACGCCGCCATGTGGGCGCCGGTCACCGGCTACATCAACCCGGCGCTCAACTCGGCCACCGGGATCGAGCAGGCGATGAACCAGCAGCTCAGCGGCACCGCGGGCTCGCAGTTCCTCTCCCGCCTGGAGCGCATCTTCACCGGACAGCCGCCCCGCGGGTCGAACGTCGTGCTGTCGCTGGATGCCGACGTGCAGCGCGCGGCCTTCGAGGCGCTCGGCGACCTGCAGGGCGGCGTGATCGCGATCGAGCCGTCGACCGGCCGCGTGCTCGCACTCGTGACGAGCCCGAGCTACGACACCAACGTGCTGGCCTCGCACGACACCGAACAGGTGAACGCGACCTACGACGAGCTCGTCGCCGACCCCGGCATGCCCCTGTCCAATCGCGCCATCGCGGGCGACCTGAACCCGCCGGGCTCGACCTTCAAGCTGGTGACGGCGTCGGCCGCGCTGGCCTCCGGCGAGTACACGCCGGACTCGCAGCTGCCGAACCCGGCGACGTACCAGCTGCCGCAGTCCAGCAGCGTGGTGCACAACGCCAGCGGCGGGACGTGCGGTCCCGGTGAGACGGTGTCGCTCGCGGACGCCCTCCGGCTCAGCTGCAACATCCCGTTCGCGGAGCTCGCCGTCGAGCTCGGCGACACCGCGATCCGCGAGGAGGCGGAGAAGTACGGCTTCAACGTCCCGGTGGAGATCCCGCTGGTCTCGACGCCGTCGGGCTACCCGCGCACGATCCAGGACGACGCCCAGACGGCGCTGAGCGGCTTCGGTCAGGGCCAGGTGACGGCCACTCCGCTGCAGATCGCGATGGTGTCGGCGGGCATCGCGAACGGCGGGGTCGTCATGAACCCGCGCATGGTCGACCGCGTGATCGGACCGGATCTCTCGGTGCAGCAGACATTCGAAGACACCGAATTCGGGCGGGCTCTCGACGCCGATCTCGCAGAGGAGCTGGTCGCCATGATGGTCGCCAATGTCAGTGACGGCGCTGCGTCGGGTGCAAGAATAGACGGAGTCGACGTGGCCGGTAAGACCGGTACCGCGGAGAACGGAACCGGCGAACCATACACGCTGTGGTTCACCGGGTTCGCACCCGCGCAGAGCCCGGAAGTCGCCGTCGCCGTCGTCGTGGAAGACGGCGGCGGGCAAGGGCAATCGGGCAGCGGCAACACCATCGCCGCTCCTATCGCGAAGAAGGTCATGGAGGCGGTGCTGGGACGATGAGACCGACGCAGGGCGTGACCTTCGGCGGCCGCTACGAACTCGACTCGCGCATAGCGATCGGCGGCATGGGCGAGGTCTGGGAGGCGACAGACCACGTCATCGGACGCACGGTCGCCATCAAGATCCTCAAAGACGAGTACATGGGCGATCCCGGGTTCCTGGAGCGCTTCCGCGCCGAGGCCCGGCATGCCGCGCTGGTCAACCACGAGGGCATCGCGAGCGTGTTCGACTACGGCGAGGAGAACGGCAGCGCGTTCCTGGTCATGGAGCTCGTTCCCGGCGAGGCGCTGTCGACGATCCTCGAGCGCGACGTGTCGCTCTCGACCGACAAGACCCTCGATGTCGTCGCGCAGACCTCCGCCGCCCTGCAGGCCGCGCACGCCGCGGGGCTCGTGCACCGCGACATCAAGCCCGGCAACCTGCTCATCACGCCGGACGGGCGCGTCAAGATCACCGACTTCGGCATCGCACGCATCGCCGACCAGGTGCCGCTCACCGCGACGGGCCAGGTGATGGGCACCGTCCAGTACCTGTCGCCCGAGCAGGCCTCCGGTCACCCGGCCTCGCCGGCCACCGACATCTACTCGCTGGGCATCGTCGCGTACGAGAGCCTCGCCGGGAAGCGTCCCTTCACCGGTGAGTCCCAGGTGGCGATCGCCATGGCGCAGATCAACGAGCAGCCGCCGCCGCTTCCGGCCACGGTCGCCGCCCCCGTGCAGAACCTCGTCATGGCGATGATCGCCAAGAAGCCGGAGGACCGGCCCGCGTCCGCCGCCGCCGTGGCGCGCGCCGCGACCGCGCTGCGGCGTGGAGACGTGGCCGCCGCGGCCGCGGCCGTGCCCGCCATCGCAGGCGGAGCCGTCGCGGCCGATGCGACGACGCAGCTCCTGGGTGCCGGGGCCGACGCCGGCGCGGCGACGCGCATCCTGGCGACCCCGGTCGAAGAGGTCGTGACCGACGAGCCGGCCGAGAAGAAGAAGCGCAGCCCGTGGACGTGGCCGCTGATCGCGCTCATCGCGCTGCTGCTGCTCGTGCTGGCCGGCACGATCTGGGCGGTCATCGCCAACCAGGACACGCCGACCCCCGAACCGACGCGCAGCTCGCCGTCGGCCACCCCGACCCCGACGAACACGCCGACCCCGACGCCGACCACGGCGAACGTCGTCGCGGCGGACTACATCGGCTCGGACTGCGCCACGGCCTCCGCCGCGCTGGACGGCTTGGGCCTGGGTGCGACGTGCGCCGAGGGGAACGCCGCTCCCGATCAGCCGAGCGAGGGCAAGGTCTACGACGTCAGCCCGACGGGCAACGTCCAGCTGGGCACGGTCGTCGAGCTGACGGTGTATGCCGGCCAGACCCCGATGCCCACGCCCACCGCGCCCACGTTCCAGGGCTCGCCGCAGACGGTGGAGCCCGGGGGCGACCTGACGGTCATGTGGGAGGGCTACAGCTGCCCGCCGGGCACCGGATCGGTGAGCGCGTACACCTTCACGGTGCAGAACGGCTCCATCGCGAACGGCCCGAACTTCCCGCAGAACGCCCGCAACGCGACGGTCACCGCGGGCGACGCCGCCGGGCAGACGGTCATCGTCACCTACAACGTGACGTGCAGCGGCGGGTCGGCGGGCAACCGCACCTCGGGCGAGTCCGGCGAGGCGACGGTGCTCATCGAGGCCGCGACTCCGACACCCGAGCCGACGGACGTGCTGGGCGACGGCTGAGCCTGAGTGAGTCCGGGGAGCGGGTCCGGTCGGCCGCGTGACCCGCTCTCGCTCGGATAGTCTGGCTTGTGTTCCAGGCAGGGAGTGACCGTGACAGCTGAGCCGCGTGTGCTTTCGGGGCGCTATCGCATCGACGAGCCCATCGGCCGCGGCGGAATGGCCAGTGTCTACCGTGGGTACGATCTGACGCTGGGCCGCGAGGTCGCGATCAAGGTCCTGGATCGCGAGCTGGCCGACGACAACGCCTTCCGCACCCGGTTCCGCCTCGAGGCGCAGGCGGCCTCCCGCATGGCCCACCCGACGATCGTGCGCGTCTACGACGCCGGCGAGGACTCCCTCACCACGCCCGACGGCACGCTGCGCCCGGTTCCGTTCATCGTGATGGAGCTCGTCAAGGGGCGCCTGCTCAAAGAGATCATCTCCTCCGGCCCGGTTCCGGTGACGGATGCCGTCCGCTACGTCGACGGCATCCTCGAGGCTCTCGAGTACTCGCACCGCGCGGGTGTCATCCACCGCGACATCAAGCCGGGCAATGTGATGGTGACCGACGCCGGCCAGGTGAAGGTCATGGACTTCGGCATCGCGCGCGCGGTGTCGGACGGCTCGTCCACGGTGGCCGAGACCACCCAGATCCTCGGGACCGCCGCCTACTTCTCGCCGGAGCAGGCCAAGGGGGAGCCCGTCGACGCACGCGCCGACGTGTACTCCACCGGCGTGGTGCTGTACGAGCTGCTCACCGGACGCCAGCCGTTCCGCGGCGAGTCGCCGGTCGCCGTGGCGTATCAGCATGTCAGCGAGGCGCCGGTGCCGCCCTCGGAGGTCAACGAGACCGTCCCGCGCGCCCTCGACACCGTCGCGCTCCGCGCGCTCGCGAAGGACCCGTTCCAGCGCTACCAGGACGCCGCCCGCTTCCGGGAGGCGCTGGACGCGACGGTCGACGGCCGCGAGCCGTCCAAGCGCCAGGTCGGCGCGCTCACCAGCGAGCTGTACGGTCCCAACCCGCGTCAGGCGGCCGAGACCGCCCGGTCGCTGCGTCAGCTCAGCACCGACACCACGATGAAGCGCACCCAGGCCGGCCCGCCGGTCGCGTGGATCTGGGCGGGCGTCGGGCTGCTCGCGGTGCTGCTCATCTCGCTGCTGTTCTGGGTGCTCTCGATCCAGCCGGGCGACGACATGCCCGCGAACGTGCGGGTCGTGCCGAACGTCGAGGGGATGACCTACGAGAGGGCCAACGAGGAGCTCGCCGAGAGCGATCTGCTGGCGTTCCGCGTCGACGAGGAGAACACGGCCGTCCCCGAGGGCAACGTCATCCGCACCGATCCCGAGGCCGGCACGTCGGTCGAGCCCGAGCAGCAGGTGCGGGTGTACGTCTCCAGCGGCCAGGAGATGGCGACGGTGCCCACGCTGACGGGGCTGGCGCAGGATGCCGCGATCGCGGCCCTCACCGACGCCGGTCTGGTGCTCGGCACGATCACGACGCAGAACGACGCCGGTCTCACGGCCGGCACCGTCATCTCGAGCGATCCGGCGGACGCGGCGAGCGTTCCGCAGGGCACCACGGTGAACCTCGTCGTCGCCTCAGGACGCGTCGCGATCGACGATGTGCGCGGGTACACGCTGGATGCGGCGACGCGCGAGCTGGAATCGGCGGGACTCACGGTCATCCCGGCGGAGGACCCGAACTGCCCGGGCGCCGATCCGGCGACCGTCCAGTCCCAGTCCCTCCCGCCGGGCGACGTGCCCGTGCGATCCGAGATCACCCTCACGTACTGCTCGGGGTCGTAGCGGGAGACCCGACGCCGGACGCGCGCCTACGCGCCCTGGCCGCGCGCGCCCCTGCGCGGGCTCAGCGCCGCGCCGCGGGTCGCGGCATCCGCGTATCCGACGGAGGCGAGCCAGTTGCCCAGCAGCCGGTACCCGCCGTCGGTGAGCACGCTCTCGGGGTGGAACTGCACACCGAGGAGGGGAGCGGTCCGGTGGGCGATCCCCATGATGACGCCGCTGTCGGTGCGGCTGGTCACGACGAGGTCGTCCGGGACCGTCTCGGGCACGATGGCGAGGGAGTGGTACCTGGTCGCGGTGAAGGGATCGACGAGTCCGGCGTAGAGCGCGGAGCCGTCGTGATGGACCTGCGACGTGATGCCGTGCATGAGCTCGGGGGCGTGATCGACCCGCGCGCCGAAGGCCTCGCCGATGGCCTGGTGTCCCAGGCACACGCCGAGGAGAGGAATGCCGGCCTCCGCCGCGGCGCGGACCACGTCGATCGACGCCCCCGCGTCGGCCGGGGTCCCCGGGCCGGGCGACACCAGGACCCCGGGGCGCCCGGCGATGTCGCGCGCGGGGTCGGCGATGCGGTCCGCCTCGACGAGGTCGGTCTCGGCACCGAGCTCGTGCAGGTACCCGATGAGGGTGTGGACGAAGCTGTCGTGGTTGTCGACGACCAGGACCGGCGCCGCCGGCATCGCCGAGGTCATGACCTCCGCCCGTCCGCGACGCCGGCGAGGGCGACGGTGACCTCCTGCGGGTTGACGAACTGGCTCACCCACGGGAAGACGTGGAAGAGGAGTCCGTACAGCGCCGCGGCGACGAGCACCACGAGGATCAGCACCCGCACCCACCAGGGGCCGGGAAGCACATGCCACAGCGCCGCGTACATCACGCCACCGCCTGCAGGGACGCCGGCTCGCCGGCCGTGCGCGGCGTGAACGATTCGAACACCCCGTACGCGACGATGCGCTCGGTCATCGCGAACATGGGGCTGCAGCTGGTGAGGGTGATGTAGGCAGTACCGGCGGGGACGTCCGCCGCCTGCGGCACCGGCAGCAGCACCTCCACCTCGCTCGGCGTCACGTACTGGAGGGTGCGGAACCGGTAGGTGAACCACCCCTCGGGCGTCTCGACGACGATGGCGTCGCCCAGGCGGAGCTCGGCGATGCGGTTGAACGGCTTGCCCCACGTCGTCCGGTGTGCGGCGACGGCGAAGTTCCCCGGCTGGCCGGGCATCGACGTGCCCGGGTAGTGTCCGATCCCGATGGGGTCCAGCGTGCGCGCCCGCGTCACGCCGCCGGCGACCGGCACCGCATAGTCGTCACCGAACCGCGGGATGCGCATGACCGCGAAGGTCTCGGCGTCGGCGGGTTCGGCGAGGACCGGGGGAGCGGCCGTGACGGGGCCGGCGGGTTCGGAGGCGGGCTCGTCAGTCTCATCGGTCGCAGCGGGGGCCGGCGGTGCGGGCACGCCCCCCTCCTTCGCCCACTCCTGCGACAGCGAGGAGCCCGTGGCGTTGCGCTCGGCACCGTAGATCATGTCGCCGACCCACAGCTGCCACACGACGTAGAGCAGCACGATGACGCCCGCGGTGATGAGGAGCTCGCCGATGACGCCCACGACCGACGGGCGCCGCGCCGGGCGCGCACTCGTCCCCGCGACGCGGCCGGAGGGTGCCACCGCTTCATCCACAGGGGGATTCTCGCACGCACGGGTTCACACCGACGGCCAGGCTAGACTTCTCTGCATGGCACGACCCGGCAAAGACGACGACCCGCTCGTCGAGCGCGCAGAAGGCGAAGCCGCACCCAACCCGGTGTGGTTCAAGCCGATCATGATCGGACTGATGCTCATCGGTCTCGTGTGGATCCTCGTGTTCTACCTGAGCGGAATGGCGTGGCCCATTCCCGGCATCGGTGCGTGGAACCTGGTGATCGGCTTCGGCATCGCCTTCATCGGCTTCCTCATGACGACACGCTGGCGCTAGCGCGTCGCCAGCAGAAGCCCCGGTCTCTGATGACCGGGGCTTTTCCGTGTGCGGATGCCGTCCGTCGTGGCATCCGACGGTTGTTAGCAACCCTGTTAACAGGTGTGAATTACACAGGTGTGATTCTCCCCACCTGTGGATGAACCTGTGGATAAGTCCACCCGGCCGCTCGAACGGGCAGGCTACAGGAGGATCAGCGAGGGGAAGACGACGGGCACGAACAGCAGTGCCACGAGTCCTGCGCCGACGACGACGAGCAGGCCGATCTGCAGGCCGCGCTGACGCACCGCACGCGTGCGCGTGAAGATGAACGCCACGAGCAGGCCCACCAGAAGGCCGCCGATGTGCGCCTGCCACGAGACGTTGAAGCCGGGGATGAACCCGATGACCAGGTTGACGCCCAGCACGATCGCGATCCCCGCGATGTTCGCGCCGATGTGGCGGCCGATCACCAGCAGCGCGCCGAACAAGCCGAAGATCGCTCCGGATGCCCCGACCACGGGTGTCGTGAACGACAGCAGCGTGACCGCCACGGAGCCGCCGAGCGTGCTGAGGACATAGAGGGTGAGGAATCGCCAGCGACCGAGCAGCGGCTCGAGGCTGCGGCCGATCATCCACAGCGCCAGCATGTTGAGGCCGACGTGCCAGAACCCGGAGTGCACGAGCGAGACGGTGACGAGCCGCCACGGCTGGAATTCACCGTTGAACTGCGGGTAGAGCGCGGGGGCCCAGTAGAGGAGCGCGCCCTGCACCGCGTCGCCGACGCCGCCGGGGATCAGCGACAGCAGGAAGACGAACGCGGTCAGCGCGATGATCGTGTAGGTGACGACCGGCTGCCCGGCAGACGCCGACAGCGCCCGCGGGCGAGACCACCGACGCTCGGCCTTGCGCTGCGCAGGGGACTGCGCCTTCTGCTGGTCGCGCAGGCACTCCGGGCAGATCACGCCGACGGCGGCGGTGGTCTGGCACTCCGGACAGATCGTGCGCAGGCACCGCTGACAGAGCACGAAGCTCTGGCGATCGGGGTGCCGGTAGCAGAAGTTCTCGCGGTTGCGGCTGAGGTCGTCGGTGGTCACGCGCTGCGGTCAGACCGTGGCGACGTCGATCGACTCGATCACGACGGGCTCCACCGGACGGTCGCCGGCAGCGGTCGGGACCTCGCTGATGGCGTCGACGACGGCCTTCGACGCGTCGTCGGCGACCTCGCCGAAGATCGTGTGCTTGCCCTGCAGCCACTCCGGGCCGCGGCCGCCCTGACCGGGAACCGTGATGAAGAACTGCGAGCCGTTGGTGCCCTCGGGCTGGCCGGTGATGGCGTTGCGGCGAAGACCGGCGTTGGCCATGGCGAGCTTGTACGGCGCGGTGAAGGTGAGCTCGCCGTTGATCTCGTCGTTGAAGTTGTAGCCGGGACCGCCGACGCCCTGACCCAGCGGGTCGCCGCCCTGGATCATGAAGCCCGAGATGATGCGGTGGAAGATGACGTCCTTGTACAGGGGGCCCTCGCCGGGCTTGCCCGTCGCGGGGTGCGTCCACGCCTGCGAGCCGTCGGACAGGCCGATGAAGTTCTGCACCGTGCGCGGCGCGTGGTCGCCGAACAGGTTGACGACGATGTCGCCGTGGTTGGTGTGGATCGTTGCGACTGCGGTGTGAAGCGGCATTCATACATTGTCTCAGAGTTCCCTGCAACCCCTGCCGTCCGGGCGGAGGTCTGGCAAGATGAAGGAGACCGACATCCCCAAAGGGAGGGCACCGTGAGCCTCAGCCGCAAGCGCAAGAAGGAACTCGTGAAGCTGCAGAAGCAGGCCAGCAACCTGTGGGAGACGCAGCAGGTCCTGGTCGGAGAGGCGGCATCCATGGCCCGCGAGGCCAGCCGCCAGCTCGGCAACTACGGTCGCGAGCAGGTCAAGCCGCAGGTCCAGGCCAACTACGACCGCTACGCCGCGCCGTATGTCGACAAGGGCAAGAAGGTCGTCAACAGCACGATCATCCCCGCGGCCGGTGCCGTCATGGGCTCTGCGATGTCGGTGTGGGATGCCGCGAACGACACGCGCGAGCGTCTGGCGGGCGGGCGCGGCCTCGATCTCAAGGCATCGTTCCGCAAGGCGGCTCCCGAGCCCGTCAAGAAGGGTATCGGCGCCGGCGGCTGGATCGCCATCGTCCTGGGCGTCGCCGCGGCTGTCGGTGTGCTGTACGCGGCATGGCAGACGCTGCGTGCCGACGACGAGCTGTGGGTCGCGGACGACCCGCTGCGCGCGCCGGATGCCTGAGTCCGCGACCGACGAGAGTTCCACCGGCACCGACCGCGTCCGCGCGGCCGCTGCCGCGCGCGGTCTGGCGATCGAGATCCGCGAACGCCCCGCGGCGAACAGCCTCCCGGAGGCGGCAGCCATCCTCGGCATCCCGCCGTCGGGGATCGTGAAGACGCTCGTGGTCAAGCGCAGCGACGACACGTTCCTGTTCGCGCTGATCCCGGGGGACCGCGCGATCTCGTGGCCGAAGCTGCGCGCCGTCGTGGGGGTGAACAAGCTCCAGTTGCCCGACCCGGCGCGCGCCCTGGCCGCGACCGGCTACGAGCGCGGCACCATCGTGCCGCTCGGCAGCACGCACGACTGGCCGGTCTACGCCGACAGCGCGATCGTGGGTGAGCGCATCGCAATGGGCGCCGGCGCGCATGGTTACAGCATGTTCGTGGACGCCGACGATCTCATCGCCGCGTACGGGGCCACGGTCGCCGACATCTCGCAGCCGATGGACTGACGGCTCGAATCGCCGCCCCGCTCGACCGGGCGGTCGCGTCCCCGCCGGGCCTCAGCGTTTCCGGGGCAGTTCGATGCCGGCCATCTCGATCGCGATGTCGACGAGCTTCACGCGCTGGAGGCCTCTGACATCCGAGAGTGGGAACCACTCCGCCCGGTCGGTAGAGCCGTCCTGCTCGTGGCGCAGGCGTCCGCCGGTGACACGGGCGCGGTAGACGATGCGGAGGGTGTGCAGCGGTGCCTCGGCCTGCGGCGTCAGCCGCCGCCCCGGCGGGATGACGCGGGAGTGGATGCCGAGCAGCCGCTCGATCGCGACCCGGTAGCCGGTCTCCTCCCGCACCTCGCGGCGCGCCGCCCGCTCGGGGTCCTCGCCGGGCTCCAGCCCGCCGCCCGGCATCGTCCACGCTGACCGGCGCCCTTCGTTCCAGTGGGCGAGCAGGATCCGGTCATCGTCATCGACGATCACCGCGTAGGCAGCGACGCGGAGGTCCATGATTCACCCTAACCGCGGGGCGGTCGTGAGAACGAGAAGCCGGCCCTGGTCGGGACCGGCTTCGTGTGGAGGTGCATCTTCTGTGGAGCCTAGGAGATTCGAACTCCTGACATCCTGCTTGCAAAGCAGGCGCTCTACCAACTGAGCTAAGGCCCCGGGGCTTACGGTGGGGCTACCAGGACTTGAACCTGGGACCTCTTCATTATCAGTGAAGCGCTCTAACCGCCTGAGCTATAGCCCCGTCGTCGCGGCGCTTGCGCCCCGCAACCTCCAAGACTTTACCCGACGGATGGCGATTTCACGAATCGGGCTGGTTGACTGGTGCCGTGACCACGAACGCGCACCCGGACGAGCCCCACGGCGCAGGAGTGGGGCAGCGACTGAACTGGTTGCGCGCGGGCGTCCTCGGCGCCAATGACGGCATCGTCTCGGTCGCGGCGCTCGTCGTCGGCGTCGCCGGCGCGACCACCGACACCGGCGCTCTCTTCACCGCCGGCATCGCCGGGCTCGTCGGCGGCGCGATCTCGATGGCGCTCGGCGAGTACGTGTCGGTCAGCAGTCAACGGGACTCCGAGCGCGCCCTCATCGCCAAGGAGCGCGGTGAGCTGCGCGACATGCCCGAGGCCGAGCTGGACGAGCTGACCGGGCTGTACCGGGCCCGCGGCCTCTCGGACGCGACCGCCCGCCAGGTCGCCGAGGAGCTCACCGCGCACGACGCGCTGTCGGCACACCTGGAGGTCGAGCTGCACATCGACCAGGAGGACCTCGCCAACCCGTGGCACGCCGCGATCTCGTCGGCGATCGCGTTCACGCTCGGCGCTCTGCTGCCGCTCTTGGCGATCCTGCTTCCGCCGCCGGAATGGCGGGTGCCCGTGACCTTCGTCGCGGTGCTGCTCGCCCTCGCCGCCACGGGCACGCTGTCGGCGGTCCTGGGCGGTGCGCCGCGCCTGCGCGCGGCCGCCCGGCTCGTCATCGGCGGCGCGCTGGCGCTCGCGGTGACGTGGATCATCGGCACGATGCTGGGCACGGCCGTCGTCTGACCCGCCAACGCGAAGCGCCGGCACCCGAATCGGATGCCGGCGCTCGGACGTAACGGTCAGTTGGAGGTGAACCCGACCAGCAGGCCGCCGGTCACCTTGACCGCGAGGTTGTAGATGCCCGCGATGACGGCGCCGAGGACGGTGACGACGACGAGGTTGAGGATCGCCACGACGGCCGAGAAGGCCAGCACCTGGGGGAAGCTCACGAAGTGCGACAGCAGGATGCTGCCGTCGGAGAAGCTCGAGAAGAACTCGTCCGCCTTCGCGATGAGGCCGGTGGTCTGCACCACCAGGAACACCATCACGAACGCCACGACGGTGACCACGGCGATCGCGATGGCGGCGAGGAAGGACAGCTTCACGGCCGACCAGAAGTCGATGTACACCAGGCGCAGGCGGACCTGCTTGGCGCTCGTCTTGTGGCTGGATTTCTTGGCGAGCTTGTCGGCTACTGTGCTCATGAGTCGGTGCTCTCTTCGGGGGTCTCGGGCGAGGCATCCGTCCCGGCGGGGACCTCGGGTGACGGGGCCTCTTCGGCGCCGTCGGCGGCTGCGTCGTCTGGTTCTTCGGCCAGGCCCCGTTCGCCGTTGCGTGCGATCGCGAGGATGCGATCGGCTTCGTCGGAGCGGGCGAACACGACTCCCATCGTGTCTCGACCCTTGGCGGGGACCTCGGCCACGGCAGAGCGTACCACCTTGCCGCTGGCAAGAACCACCAAGACCTCGTCGTCCTCCGAGACGATGAGACCGCCCGCGAGATCGCCGCGATCCTCGCTCAGCTTGGCCACCTTGATGCCCAGTCCGCCCCGGTTCTGCACCCGATACTGGTCCACCGAGGTCCGCTTCGCGTAGCCGCCCTCGGTGACCACGAAGACGAATCCCTCGTCGCTGGCGACGGATGCCGACAGCAGGCTGTCGCCCGCCCGGAAGTCCATTCCCTTCACGCCCGAGGTCGAGCGGCCCATGGGCCGCAGCGCCGAGTCGGTGGCGGAGAAGCGCAGCGACATGCCGTGCCGGCTGATGAGGAGGATGTCGTCGCCCTCGTCGACCAGCAGCGCGCTGACGACCTCGTCGTCGGGACCCGCGTCGGCGTCGCCGGTCTCGTCGGGCACCTGACCGCGGAGCCTGATCGCGATGATGCCGCCCTGGCGGTTGGTGTCGTATTCGCTGAGGCGCGTCTTCTTCACCAGGCCGTTGCGGGTCGCGAGCACGAGGTAGGTCGCCACCGAGTAGTCGCGGATGTCGAGGATCTGCGCGATCTCCTCGTCGGGCTGCAGCGCGAGGAGGTTGGCGACGTGCTGGCCCTTCGCGTCGCGACCGGCCTCCGGCACCTCGTACGCCTTCGACCGGTACACGCGACCCTTGTTCGTGAAGAACAGCAGCCAGTGGTGGGTCGTCGTGACGAAGAAGTGCTCGACGACGTCGTCGGCGCGCAACTGGGCGCCCTTGACGCCCTTGCCGCCGCGGTGCTGCGACCGGTAGTTGTCGCTGCGAGTGCGCTTGATGTAGCCGTCGCGCGTGACGGTGACCACCATCTCCTCTTCGGGGATGAGGTCCTCCACCGACATGTCGCCGTCGTAGCCGGGCAGGATGTGGGTGCGGCGCTCGTCGCCGAACTTCTCCACGATGCTGGTCAGCTCGTCGCGCACGATCGAGCGCTGGCGCGCCGGCTTGACGAGGATGTCGTTGAGGTCGGCGATCTTCGCCTCGAGGTCGGTCGCCTCGTCGACGATCTTCTGACGCTCGAGGGCTGCCAGGCGGCGCAGCTGCATCTGCAGGATCGCGTCGGCCTGGATGTCGTCGATCTCCAGCAGCGACTTCAGTCCCTCGCGCGCGTCGTCCACGGTCGGCGACCGGCGGATGAGCGCGATGACCTCGTCGAGGGCGTCGAGCGCCTTGAGGTAGCCGCGCAGGATGTGCATGCGCTTCTCGGCCTCGCGGAGCCGGTAGGTCGTGCGACGCACGATGACGTCGATCTGGTGCTCGATCCAGTACGACACGAAGCCGTCGAGCGGGAGAGTACGCGGCACGCCGTCGACGATCGCGAGCATGTTCGCGCCGAAGTTCTCCTGCAGCTGCGTGTGCTTGTACAGGTTGTTCAGCACGACCTTCGCGACGGCATCCCGCTTGAGCACCACCACGAGGCGCTGCCCGGTGCGGTCACTGGTCTCATCGCGGATGTCGGCGATCCCGGTGATCTTGCCCTCGCGGGCCAGATCGCCGATCTTCACCGCGAGGTTGTCGGGGTTGACCTGGTACGGCAGCTCGGTGATGACGAGGCAGGTGCGACCCTGGATCTCCTCGATGGAGACGACCGCACGCATGGTGATCGAGCCGCGCCCGGTGCGGTAGGCCTCGCGGATGCCCTTCGTGCCGAGGATCTGCGCACCCGTCGGGAAGTCGGGGCCGGGGATGCGCTCCATGAGCGCCTCGAGCAGCTCCTCGCGCTTGGCCTCCGGGTTGTCCAGCGCCCACAGCGCACCCGCCGACACCTCGCGGAGATTGTGCGGCGGGATGTTGGTCGCCATGCCGACCGCGATGCCGACCGAGCCGTTGACCAGCAGGTTGGGGAAGCGCGCCGGCAGGACGGACGGCTCCTGGGTCTGGCCGTCGTAGTTGTCCTGGAAGTCGACGGTCTCTTCTTCGATGTCGCGCACCATCTCGAGCGCGAGCTGAGCCATCTTCGTCTCGGTGTACCGCGGGGCCGCAGCGCCCATGTTGCCGGGCGAGCCGAAGTTGCCCTGGCCCTGGGCCAGCGGGTAGCGCATCGACCATGGCTGCACGAGGCGTACGAGCGCGTCGTAGATCGCCGTGTCGCCGTGCGGGTGGTACTGGCCCATCACCTCGCCGACGACGCGCGCGCACTTCGAGAACGACTTGTCGGGGCGGAAGCCGCCGTCGTACATGCCGTACAGGACGCGCCGGTGCACGGGCTTGAGGCCGTCGCGCACGTCGGGCAGCGCGCGGCCGATGATGACCGCCATCGCGTAGTCGAGGTAGCTGCGCTGCATCTCCAGCTGCAGGTCGACCTGGTCGATACGGCCGTGCTCGTGTTCGGCGTTCGGGTCGGGACGCTCTTCGTCTGCCATGTGTGTCTTTCGTGTTCTCCGTGAACCGGTGCGTGGACCTGTCCGCGGCTCAGATGTCGAGGAAGCGGACGTCCTTGGCGTTGCGCTGGATGAACGTGCGGCGGGATTCGACGTCCTCGCCCATCAGCACCGAGAAGATCTCGTCGGCGGCCGCCGCGTCGTCGATGGTCACCTGGCGGAGCGTCCGCGTGCGGTGGTCCATCGTCGTCTCCCACAGCTCCTTGGCGTTCATCTCACCGAGGCCCTTGTAGCGCTGGATGCCGGAATCCTTGGGGATCCGCTTGCCGCCTGCCAGTCCGTCCTCCAGCAGCGCGTCGCGCTCCTTGTCGGAGTACACGTACTCGTGCGCGGAGTTCGACCACTTCAGGCGGTACAGCGGGGGCATGGCGAGGTAGACGAAGCCGGCCTCGATGAGTCCGCGCATGTACCGGAACAGCAGCGTCAGCAGCAGCGTGGTGATGTGCTGGCCGTCGACGTCGGCATCCGCCATCAGCACGATCTTGTGATACCGCGCCTTGCCGATGTCGAAGTCCTCGCCGATGCCCGTGCCGAAGGCCTGGATCATCGCCTGGACCTCTTTGTTGGACAGCGCCTTGTCGAGGCGGGCGCGCTCGACGTTGAGGATCTTGCCGCGCAGCGCCAGGATCGCCTGCGTGTGCGGGTCGCGCCCCTGCACCGCCGAGCCGCCCGCCGAGTCCCCCTCGACGAGGAAGATCTCGCTGATCGACGGGTCCTTGCTGGTGCAGTCCTTGAGCTTGTCGGGCATCGCGGCCGACTCGAACACGCTCTTGCGGCGGGCGGTCTCGCGCGCCTTGCGTGCGGCGAGGCGGGCGGAGGCCGCGTCGATCGCCTTGCGGATGACGTTCTTGGCCTGCGTCGGGTTGCGGTCGAACCAGTCGCCGAGCTTGTCGCCGACGACCTTCTGGACGAACGCCTTCGCCTCGGTGTTGCCGAGCTTCGTCTTGGTCTGCCCTTCGAACTGCGGCTCGGAGAGCTTCACCGAGATGACGGCCGTGAGCCCCTCGCGGATGTCCTCGCCGGTGAGGTTCTCGTCCTTCTCCTTGAGCATGTTCTGCCCGCGGGCGTATCGGTTGACCAGCGTCGTGAGGGCGGCGCGGAACCCCTCCTCGTGGGTTCCGCCCTCGTGCGTGTTGATCGTGTTGGCGAAGGTGAACACGTTCTCGGTGTAGCTCGTCGTCCACTGCATGGCCAGCTCGATCGAGATGTGGCGCACGGTGTCCTCGGACTCGACCTCGATGATCTCGTCGTTGACGACGTCCGCGTGGCGCACCTTGTTGAGGTGCTCCACGTAGTCCACGAGACCTCGCTCGTAGAGGAAGTCGTCGTGGCGGGGCTGCGGCTCACTCATTCCGTCGGCCGGGTCGTCGTCGGGCATGAGCGCCTGCGGCCGCTCGTCGCGCAGGCTGATCCGCAGTCCCTTGTTGAGGAACGCCATCTGCTGGAAGCGCGTGCGCAGCGTGTCGTAGTCGAACTCGACGGTGTCGAAGATGCCGGGGTCGGGCCAGAACGTGATGATCGTCCCGGTCTCGGTGCTCTCCTCGCCTCTCTCCAGCGGCGCCTGCGGCTGCCCGCCGTCGCGGTACGACTGCCGCCACACGTGGCCCTCGCGCCTGACCTCGACCTCGAGGCGGGTCGACAGCGCGTTGACGACGGAGGAGCCCACGCCGTGGAGGCCGCCCGAGACCGCGTAGCCGCCGCCGCCGAACTTGCCGCCGGCGTGGAGGACGGTGAGGACCACCTCGACGGTCGACTTGCCCTCGGTGCGGTGCATGCCGACCGGGATGCCGCGGCCGTTGTCGATGACGCGGACGGCGCCGTCCTCGAGGATCGTGACGCTGATCGCGTCGCAGTAGCCGGCGAGCGCCTCGTCGACCGAGTTGTCGACGATCTCGTAGACCAGGTGGTGCAGACCGCGTTCGCCGGTGGACCCGATGTACATGCCGGGTCGCTTGCGGACGGCTTCGAGGCCCTCCAGGACCTGGATGGCATCTGCCCCGTATTCGCTGGGAGCCCGGTCGGGCGTTTCGGGTTCCTCGGAAACGTTGTCGGGGTTGTCAGACGTCATCTTCGCGATGGCTCCAAATCCTTCGGAGGGGACCCCGACAGTCTATCGGGTAACGCCTCGATGACGACGCTCTACGCCCGTATGAGCGCATGAAATCCTTCCGGACGGCTCCTGACGTGGTTCAGCCGTAGGTATCGCGCGGACCCCGCCCTGGAATCGTTCTGGGACCCCATTTCCAGGAGGGGACGTCCGGCCCGATGAAGCGGACTGCGTCGACCCCGGCCTCGGGGAACCGCCGGACGATCTCCGAGAGGATGTGCGCGCGCATCAGCTGGAGCTGCTTCGCCCACGCCGTCGAGTCCGCCTGGACCGTCAGCGTTCCCCCCGAGAATGCGACCGGGCGGGTGTGCCGAGCGGTGTCCTCACCGGCGACCTCGGCCCAGGCGCGCACCACGTCCTCACGGGCGAGCTGGGCATCCCACCCCGCTTCGCGCGTGAGATCGGAGAGCACGTCGCCCACTCCGCGCGGGTCGCGGCCGGGAGCGAACGGCAGGTTCTCGTCGTCCTCGGTGCGCCGGCGGCGCTTGCGGTACGAACGCGCCGACGGCTCGAGGCCGCGCAGGCGCAGGTAGGTCGCGATGGTCTCGGGCAGCGCCGCGCGGTCGGCCCCCGCGCCGGATTCCGGGCCCGTCGACGGGTCAGGCATCGGCCCGCTCCTCGTCCACGCGCCCGATGATCCGGCCCGCCTCCACGCGCACCATCCGGGCGCGGAGGTTCTCGGGGACGTCTCCTTCGACGGCCGCGGTGACGACGACCTGCTCGTATCCGGCGGCCAGGTGGGCCAGACGCGCGCGGCGATCGGCGTCGAGCTCGGCGAACACGTCGTCGAGGATGAGCACCGGGTCGCCGAGCTGCGAGTCCGCTCGCAGGAGCTCGGCCGAGGCGAGGCGCAGCGACAGCGCCACCGACCACGACTCGCCGTGCGACGCGTAGCCCTTCACCGGCAGGCCGCGGATCCGCAGCAGCAGGTCGTCGCGATGCGGGCCGACGAGCGTGAGCCCGCGCTCGAGCTCGGACGTGCGCCGGGCCGCGAGCGCCAGCCGGAAGAGCTCGGCGATGCGTGCGGTCGAGGCATCCGGAGCCGGTCCTGCGCCGGACGCGCCCGACGCCGGTGCGGCCGATCCGTCGGCGTCCTCACCCGTGTCGGCGCCCGCGACCGACAGCGCCCATTCGATCTCGGGGTTGTGGTCGGCGCCGGCGATCGCGGTGTACGCGGCCGCGAGGGGCGTGGCGAGGTCGGCGGCCAGCGCCAGCCGCGCGGCGATCAGCTGAGTGCCGAGGGAGACGAGCTTGTCGTCCCACACGTCCAACGTGGACAGGGCGTCACCGCGGATTCCGCGCGCTCTGGCGGACTTGAGCAGCGCCGTGCGCTGCTTGAGGACCCGGTCGTAGTCCGAGATCACGCCGGCCATGCGCGGCGCGCGCTGCACGAGGAGCTGGTCGGCGAAGCGTCGCCGGGCCGACGGGTCGCCGCGGACGATCTGCAGATCCTCGGGCGCGAACAGCACGACCTGCGCGTAGCGCGGGAGCTCGGCCGGCTTCACCGTCGAGCCGTTGACCCGAGCCTTGTTGGAGCCCTGCCGGTTGATCTGCGCCTCCAGCTGCACGCGCCGGTCGCCGTGAGCCAGCCGGGCGCGGATGATCGCGGCATCCGCGCCGTCGCGCACCATGGGCGCGTCGTTCGAGACGCGATGCGAGCCCAGGGTCGCGAAGAACCCGATCGCTTCGGCGAGGTTCGTCTTGCCCTGGCCGTTGCGGCCGACGAAGACGTTCGGACCCGGCCCGAGCTCGACGTCGGCTGCCGCATAGTTGCGGAAGTCGACCAGACTCAGGTGCTCCACGATCACCGGACAAGCCTAGTGAGCGCTGCCGACGCCCGGTCCCCGGCCGCCCGGCGGCCGCCGGGTCACCGCAGGAGCAGGTTCGGCTGCAGCAGATAGCGGAACGAGTCCGAGCCTGCCCGGTCGACCGAGGTCTGCGGCGTGATCAGCACGGGGCTGAGCTTGTTCGCGTTCTCGCTCGACGTGAACGTGATGCGGACGAACTCGCTCTTGACCGCGCCGAGCGACTCCAGCAGGTACTGGGGGTTGAGGCCGAGCGTCACGTCGTCGCCGCCCTGCAGCGTGGCGTCGACCGACTCCGTCGCACGGGCCTGCTCGGTGCCCGAGGCATCCATCGACACGCTGTCGGCCGTGAACGTGAACCGCAGCGGGGCGGAACGGTCCAGCACGAGCGACACGCGGCGCACCGCCTCGGCGAGCTCGGCCGTGTTGACCACCGCGTGGTGATCGGTCTGCTCGGGGAAGAGGCGCCGCACCGGCGGGAAGTTGCCCTTGATCAGCAGCGAGGTCACCGTCTTGTTGCCGGCGGTGAAGGCGATGATCTCGCGGTCGCCCGACCCCGAGAACGCGATCGAGATGTCGCCGCCGTGCGCGAACGTCTTGCCGACCTCGGTGAGCGTGCGGGCGGGGACGAGCGCCGTCGTCGCCTCCTCACTCGCGGTGGAGCCGCCGTCCCACGGGATTTCGCGCAGCGCGACGCGGTAGCGGTCGGTGGCGACGAGGCTGAGGCTGGTGCCCGACACCTCCAGCTGCACACCGGTCAGCACCGGGGTGACGTCGTCGCGGGATGCCGCGAAGGCGACCTGCGAGATCGCGGTGGCGAAGTCCTCCGACGGCACGAGACCCGAGTCGCCCGAGACCTCCGGGATCGCGGGGTACTCCTGCACCGGCATGGATGCGAGCGTGAAGCGCGCCGACCCGCATGTCAGCAGGATGCCGCCGTCCTGATCGACCTCGATCTGGATGGGGGCGTTCGGCAAGCGGCTGGCGATGTCCGACAGCAGGCGGCCGTGCACCAGGATCGTGCCCGGCTCGTCGACGGTGGCCTCGATGGTCGTGCGTGCCGAGGCCTCGTAGTCGAACGCCGCGAGCGAGAGACCCGCATCGGATGCCTCGATCAGCACGCCCGCCAGGATCGGCTGGGGGTTGCGCTGCGGCAGAAGCTTGACGACGAACGACACGGCTTCGCTGAACACATCGCGATTGACGTGGAACTTCACGAACGCTCCCTCTGCAGCGGACCCGCAGGCTACGGGCTCGGGGTACTCATGCTAGTGCCAGCACCGGCGATTGCGAGTCCGGGTCTGTCCGAGCCCTTGTCCACCGTGAAGGTCATCGGACGGGATTCATCAGAGAGATTTCTTGTCATGGTGTTAACGGCTGTGGAAACTGTGGAGAACGTCCGACTCGCCAGTCGGCACACGGAAACCACAAGAGTGTGAGTTGTGGAGCGGCTGCGGACGGACTTCGGGACGACGGATGCCGCGGCCGCCGGCATCCCCCATTCATCCACAGGCATCCCACCGGTGTGCACAGGCGTTTCCGCAGGCTTCGAGAGTTATCCACAGGTTTTCCACACTGTGAAGAACCGGATGATCGCGCTCCCTCGGCCCCGATGTCAAGAACTTCTTCCGGCATATGCGCAAGCGGGCCCCCGACTGCGCATCGGGGGCCCGCTTCGTGGCTGGGAGGGGTCGTCAGCGGCCGTTCCGACCGAGCTGAGCGGTGATCTCCGTGACCTGGTTGTAGATCGAGCGGCGCTCCTTCATGAGCTCGCTGATCTTCTTGTAGGCGTACATCACGGTGGTGTGGTCGCGGTTGCCGAACAGCTGCCCGATCTTCGGCAGCGACAGGCTCGTGCGCTCACGGCACAGATACATCGCGATCTGGCGGGCCTGCGCGACCTGCTGCGAGCGGCTCGAGCCGTAGAGGTCGTCGACGGTGAGCTTGAAGTACGCGGCGGTCGCCGTGATGATGTCGGTCGGCGAGACCACGTTCGCGTCGTCCTGGTCGACGATGTCCCGCAGCACGGTCTGGGCGAGCGACATGTCGAGCGTGGAGCGGTTGAGGCTCGCGAACGCCGACACGCGGATCAGGGCGCCCTCGAGCTCGCGGATGTTGCTGGAGACGACGGTGGCGATGTACTCCAGCACCTCGTCGGGGATGTGCAGCCGCTCGGACTGCGCCTTCTTGCGGAGGATCGCGATGCGCGTCTCGAGGTCGGGTGCCTGCACGTCGGTGATGAGACCCCACTCGAAACGGCTGCGCATGCGGTCCTCGAACCCGGTCAGGTGCTTCGGCGGGACGTCGCTCGTGATCACGACCTGCTTGTCGTGGTCGTGCAGCTGGTTGAACGTGTGGAAGAAGGCCTCCTGCGTCTCGGCGCGGCCCTGCAGGAACTGGATGTCGTCGATCAGCAGGATGTCGACATCGCGGTACCGGGCCTGGAACGCCGAGCCGCGGTTGTTGGCGATCGAGTTGATGAAGTCGTTGGTGAACTCCTCGCTCGACACATACCTCACGCGGATTCCGGCATAGAGGCTGAGCGCGTAGTCGCCGATGGCGTGCAGGAGGTGCGTCTTGCCCAGTCCGGAGTCCCCGTAGATGAAGAGCGGGTTGTACGCCTTCGCGGGAGCCTCGGCCACCGCGACCGCCGCGGCATGCGCGAAGCGGTTGGACTGGCCGATGACGAAGTTGTCGAACGTGTACTTCGGGTTGAGCCGGGTGTCATTGCGGGAGGTGGATGCCGCGTCCGCCGGCTCCTCGAGCGGTGGGCGTCCCACCTGCGGCGCAGCCGGCTGCGGCGAGATGACGCTGGACTGAAGCGGGATCGGCGCGGTCAGGTGCGCGTCAGCGAGGTCGGGATTGACGACGACCCGGAAGTTCGACGCCGGGTCCTGGACATCCTCGGCCACGCGGGTCAGCGCCTCGAGGATCGGCGCCCGCATGCGCTTGGTGAACTGCGCCGCGGTGAGGTCGTTCGGCACGTCGAGATAGAGGGTGCCGCCCATGACGCCCTGCGGCACGGCCAGGCTGATGAAGCCATGCAGCTGCGGGGTGATGCGATCGTCTCGCACGAGTTCGTCCAGGACGGCGGTCCAGACAGGAACATCTGGAACTTCGTGCGATGACATGGCCCCCCCGGGTTGTTGACGATTCCACCCGATGCCGCGGAAACGTCGGTCCGAGCCTGTGGATAACTGCCGGAGCCACGCTAGTCAGCGGGCGTCCCGTGAGCAAACTCCACTGTAGATCCGGCCTGCGTGTCGGTGCCAGGGTCCAGCCGTCACCGGGGGCATAATGACACGTTCCCCGCTCGGTTTGAGTTCTCGGGCGTCTCGACGTAGCCTTGATCGGTTGACTTATGCCCTCGTGGCAGTCGCCCCTGTACACCCGTCCCCGGTCTCGAGCGTCCCGGTGACACCTGATCGGAAGTAGTTCCTCATGAGCAAGCGCACCTTCCAGCCCAACAACCGCCGCCGCGCCAAGAAGCACGGCTTCCGCGCCCGCATGCGCACGCGCGCCGGTCGCGGCATCCTTTCGGCTCGTCGCGCCAAGGGGCGCACCGAGCTCTCGGCCTGAGCCGAGCGGTGCTCGCGAGGCCGAACCGACTCACCCGCGGAGCGGATTACAAGGCCGTCGTCCGTAGGGGTCGTCGGTGTGCCGGAGCGCACACCGTCACCTATGTCAGCCGCGTCGTGACCGATGGTCCGGCGCGGTTCGGCTTCATCGTCAGCCGCCAGGTCGGCGGCGCCGTGATGCGCAACACCGTCCGGCGCCGGCTGAAGGCGCTGTGCTTCGAGTCCCTCGGCTCGGTCGCGCCCGGAAGCGACGTCGTGATCCGCGCCCTGCCGAGTGCGGCGTCGGCGTCGTTCGCCGAGCTGCGCACCGACGTGACGAAGTGCCTCCCGCGGAGCGCCGCCGCATGAGCGTGCTCCCGGCCTATGCACTCGGAGACGCCCGGTTCGAGGCATCCGATTCCCTGCGCAGCATCCCGCTGCTCCCCCGCAACGCGGTCCTCGCGCTGCTTCACGGCTACCGCGCCACGATCTCGCACACCTACGGCGACGTCTGCAAGTACTACCCGTCGTGCTCGGCGTACGCCGTCGGCGCGGTGCAGCAGCACGGCGCGGTCGTCGGGTCGGCCATGACTGCCGCCCGCATCGCGCGCTGCCACCCGTGGGCGGCCGGCGGCGTCGATGACGTGCCCCCGCACAAGAACTTCCGGCACGCGCTGACCCCTCACGGGTTCGTCGTGCCCGCCCCCACCGGAAAGGACTGATCCGCCGCATGGATCTCTTGCTGGCCTCCACCCCCGCGCCCGAACAGACCGGCGGAGGATTCGACCTGTTCGGGATCATCCTGTGGCCGCTGAAGTGGGCGGTCGAGGCCGTGCTGGTCTTCTGGCACTGGCTGTTCACCGCGATCGGTCTTCCGCCGGCAGACGGCATCACGTGGGTGCTGTCGATCGTCGGCCTCGTGATCGTCGTCCGCTCGGCGATGATCCCGCTGTTCGTGCGGCAGATCAAGAGCCAGCGAAAGATGATGGAAATCGCTCCTGAACTGCGAAAAGTTCAGGAGAAGTACAAGGGCAAGCGCGATCAGCTCTCCCGCGAGGCGATGAGCCGCGAGACGATGGCACTGTACAAGAAGCACGGCACCACGCCCGTCTCCTCGTGCCTGCCGCTGCTCGTCCAGATGCCGGTGTTCTTCGCGCTGTTCAGCGTGCTCAACGACGTGACCCGCCACTACAACGACGGCGTCGGCGGTGTCGGACTGCTCAACGCCGAGCTCACCGCGGAGTTCTACAACGCGAAGCTCTTCGGCGTCGCCTCGCTGCACGAGACGCTCATCGACGCGATCAACACCGGCAACACCCCCGCGATCCTCATCCTTCTCACGCTCGTTGTGCTGATGATCGTCTCGCAGTTCTTCACGCAGCTGCAGATCATCTCGAAGAACCTGTCTCCCGAGGCCAAGACCGGCCAGGCGTACCAGATGCAGAAGATCATGCTGTACGTCCTGCCCTTCGCCTTCGTCTTCTCGGGTGTCTTCTTCCCGCTGGGTGTCGTCATCTACTGGTTCGTGTCGAACCTGTGGACGATGGGCCAGCAGTTCCTGGTCATCCGTGAGATGCCTACGCCCGGATCGGACGCCGCCAAGGAGCGCGAGGAGCGCCTCGCTCGCAAGGGCAAGGCGATCGACGCGTCGGGCAAGGTCGTGCCGATGGAGAAGTACCAGGCCGAGCAGCAGCGTCTGTTCGAAGAGGCCGAGCGCGCCAAGGCCGCGGCGCCCAAGCGTCAGCAGCCCGTCAGCAAGCAGCGCGCGAAGAAGCAGGCGCAGAAGCAGCCGGGTGCCAAGCCGGGCGGCGGCAAGCCGGCGGATGAGACGGATGCCGGTGCCCCCGGCCCGCGTCCGGCATCCTGAGTCCCCTTTCGACCCGCTCCCCCGAGGAATCCCGTCATGACCACGTCTCCTGACTTCGCCGCTACCGACGCTCGCGACGAGCGCGTTCCGGCGACGGTCGCCCAGCTCGAGGAGGAAGGCGACATCGCCGCCGACTTCATCGAGGGCCTGCTCGACATCGCCGACATCGACGGCGACCTGGATCTCGACGTCCGCGCCGGGCGGGCGTACGTGTCGGTGGAGGCGCCCGCCGGCGGCTCGGTGGCGCTCATCGCGGCACCCGACACCGTGCAGGCCCTTCAGGAGTTGACGCGGATCGCCGTGCAGAGCCGCACCGGGCGGTTCTCGCGGCTGATCCTCGATGTCGGCGGGTCCCGCGACGCGCGGCAGCACGAGCTCGCGACGCTCGTCGACCGTGCGATCGCCCGACTGGACGAGGGCGCGTCGCAGGCCTCGCTTCCGGCGATGTCGAGCTACGAGCGCAAGGTGGTCCACGACATCGTCGCCGAGCGCGGTTTCGTCTCCGAGTCGTACGGCGAGGGCGCCGATCGTCACACCGTGATCCGGCGCGGCTGAGTGCCGACGTTTCACGTGAAACACTGCCCGGCCCTGTCGGAGTGACCATGATCGAGATCGAGCAAGAGCCCGCCGCAGCTGCCGAGATCTTCGGCGACCGGATCGAGGTCGCACGGCGTTTCACGGAGGCCCTCGGGCGTCACGGCGAGGAGCGCGGGCTCATCGGTCCGCTCGAACCGCCGCGCCTGTGGTCCAGGCACATCCTCAACAGCGCCGTCATCGCTCCCCTGTTCCACGGGCGCGTCGGCGACGTCGGCTCCGGCGCCGGGCTGCCCGGTCTGGTGCTGGCGATCGCTCGCCCCGACGTGGAGTGGGTGCTGATCGAGCCGATGGAACGCCGCGTCGCGTGGCTGTCGGAGCAGGTCGAGGCGCTGAGGCTCGAGAACGTCGAGGTGCTGCGCGCTCGCGCCGAGGACTGGAAGCGCGGGCCTGTGCTGGATGCCGTCACCGCACGTGCGGTCAGCGCGCTGCGCACCCTGGTGCCGATCACCGCTCCCCTGGTGCGTAACGGTGGCGAACTGATCCTCCTCAAGGGCACGAGCGCCGCGAACGAGATCGAGGCCGCTGACAAGCAGCTCCGCAAGTTCAAGCTGACGAACCCCCGCGTCGAGATCGTGGGCGAGGGCCTTCTCCCCGAACCCTCCCGGGTGATCCGAGCCACCGTCCGCTGACCGTAGCTCCGCGGTTCGTTTCACGTGAAACATCGCCCGTGGTCCGCGCCGCTCGTTCAGTAGCGCGCCCCGGCGACCGCATCTCCCCGCATTCTCATTCCCCGCCGGTCGAGTAGCGAGGCACGAGCGTATCGAGACCCGCGTCGCCCGCCCCCGTTCACTTGCCGGTCGAGTAGCGAGGTACGAGCCTATCGAGACCCGGGTCGCCCCCCTTCACTTGCCGGTCGAGTAGCGCGTACGAGCGTATCGAGACCCGGGTCGCCCCCGTTCACCTGCCGGTCGAGTAGCGCGTACGAGCGTATCGAGACCCGGGTCGCCCCCGTTCACTTGCCGGTCGAGTAGCGAGGTACGAGCGTATCGAGACCAAGGTCGCCCCCGTTCACCTCCCGGTCGAGTAGCGCGTACGAGCGTATCGAGACCTACTGGCCACGGACCGCACAACCTTCTGATCGCGCCCGTCGACCACCGAGGCCCGCTATCGATACCTGTGCCGATCTTCCGGTCCCGCACTCGGACCTCACCGCGCCCGAGCCTTCTGCGCCGCCGAGCTCCATGCACTTCCGGTCCGCATCGCGCGGTCTCAGCGGATGTGGTGCCGCAGCTTCAGTCCTACCCCGCACTCGCCGGCCGAGTATCGAGGCACGAGTGTATCGAGACCTGTCCACAGTCCGCGGTGGGCCGAGGAGGAGTTCGCGCGCATGGCGGGTAGAACGTGCGTACCGCTCGCTTCAGGCGCTGCGACACCCTGCACTCGCCGGTCGAGTAGCGAGGAACGAGCGTATCGAGACCACCACCTGTCGAGTCGGCGAGTCACCGACTCGAAGACCGCATATTCGGGGCTGGCCGTTGCCTGTCACTGACGACCGCGGAAGATTCTGCAAAAAAGCGACTGCCGCGCCCGCGGGCTGATTGCGCCCTACACCCTCGGGCGCACTCAGAGCCCCTTTCTCGCCCTAACCATGCGCTGGGAGTGGCGGCGACGAGGGCGACGTTTCACGTGAAACATCACGTAGCTTCACGCGGGGGCAATAGCGAGAGGAGAGCCATCGGGCCGGGCCGTTTCACGTGAAACATAGCCGCGGTGCTTCAGTCGGCGTCCGGTAGCCATGCGACCGGCCCGACTCGAAACGCGCCGACTTCTTGGGGGAAGCGATCGCGCGCGCGACTGATCCCCACCGGGACCGCGCCGACCTCAGTGTCGGGGGATGCATGGTGTGGTGGGAGACCTGACAGCCTCTTCGCGACGGGGGCGGATGGCATCCTGGACCGCGTCGCCGCTTCTCCCCAGCACGGAGCCGCCCGCATTGACTCCACAGCCCGTACGACGCGAGCCGTCGTCTCGAGCCAAGTCGCAACGATAGTCCGATGGCCTACATGTACATGCTCCAATGCGCCGACGGCTCCCTCTACGTGGGGAGCACCCTGAACCTCGAACACCGAATCGCGCAGCACAACGAGAGTGAAGGGGCTGAATACACCAAGACGCGTCTCCCTGTGCAGCTGCTCTACTTCGAACAGTTCGATCGGGTCGACGACGCCTACCGACGTGAGAAGCAGGTGCAGGGGTGGAGCCGAGCCAAGCGCATCGCGTTGGCCACCGGGCACCTGGAGTCGCTACCGGCGCTCAGCAAGAAGCGGTTCGTGGACACATCTGACGGCTGAGTGCGGACGCGGAGAGTGAGTTGTTTCACGTGAAACATCGCCATCGAGAACACGACTCCGATCTCACGCCCCGCCGGTCGAGTAGCGAGGTGCGAGCGTATCGAGACCACGCGCTGGGTATCCCCGCTCCCACTGACCGATCGGGAGGTCTCGGCACACGTGGTCGCGCTGCAGATGCAGAGGGCCCAGCTCGGGCGCCGTGTTGACGCACGGAGAGGACGGGATCCGCTCCGGTCTCGATACGTTCCTCCGCTGCTCGACCGGTCGGGCGCGGATCTTGAGAGGGCTACGGTCCCGGCGGGCTGATTCCTCCGGTTGGTGTGGCTTGTGGCCCACGACGGGGTGGTGCGAAGGCGTCGACCGGCGGGGTGGAGCGTTGGGGTCTCGATACGCTCGTTCCTCGCTACTCGACCGGCGGTTCCGGGCATGGTCTGCACCATTCCGGGGTCGGGGGGTCTCGATACGCTCGTTCCTCGCTACTCGACCTGCGGGGAAGAGTTGAGGGTCTCGATACGCTCGTTCCTCGCTACTCGACCGGCGGGGGGCGGCTGGGTCTCGATACGCTCGGTCCTCGCTGCTCGACGGGCGAAGGCGGTGTTTCACGTGAAACATCGGGAAGCGAAGGCCCGGAAAGGGACGTCGCGGAAGGCGGCGGGGGTGGCTCGGGATAGAGTGGAAGGCGTTGTTCACCGGCTCGCGAAAGGGAGAGTGTTTCACGTGAAACAGCCCGACGAGACCGAAGCTCCGGCATCCTTCTCGTTCGACGACTCACCGATCGCCCGGGAAATCGCAGATCTCTCCGCTCGCCGGAAGGTCCTGGAAGCAACAGACGTCCAGCTCTCCGGCCGCACCCGCGTGCTGACGGTGTCGAACCAGAAGGGTGGCGTGGGAAAGACCACGACCACCGTCAATCTCGCCGCCGCACTCGCCGACCGAGGCGCACGCGTGCTCGTGATCGACCTCGATCCGCAAGGAAACGCCTCCACGGCTCTCGGCGTTCCGCACACCGCTGAGACGCCCAGCGTGTACGACGTGCTGATCGACGAGTTCCCGCTCGCCGACATCGTGCAGGTCAGCCCTGAGTCGCCGAACCTGCTGTGCGCCCCGAGCACCATCCATCTCGCCGGCGCAGAGATCGAGCTCGTCTCGCAGGTCGCCCGCGAGCACCGGCTGCGCACGGCCGTCGAGGAGTACCTCGATACCCTCCAGGAGCGCCTCGACTTCATCCTCATCGACTGCCCCCCGTCGCTGGGATTGCTCACGATCAACGCCTTCACCGCCGCCGGCGAGCTGCTGATCCCGATCCAGTGCGAGTACTACGCGCTGGAGGGGCTCAGCCAGCTGCTCGGCACCGTGCGAATGATCCAGAAGCACCTGAACCCGCGGCTGCATCTGTCGACGATCATGCTCACCATGTACGACGGCCGCACCCGCCTCGCCCAGCAGGTCGCCGACGAGGTGCGTCAGCACTTCCCCCGCGAAGTGCTGCAAACCGTCATCCCCCGCTCCGTACGCGTCTCCGAGGCGCCGAGCTTCGGCCAGACCGTCATCGCCTACGACGGTCAGTCCGCCGGCGCGATCGCGTACCGTGAAGCGGCCGTGGAGATCATCCGGCGCGACAGCGCCTCGAACGAGGAAGAAGAGGACGCCTGATGGCTGCGAAGCGCACGGGACTCGGACGTGGAATCGGTGCACTGATCCCGACCAACGAGCAGGTCGAGGAGCGCCCCGCGGACGTGTTCTTCCCCCGGCCCGTCGCGGTCGAGGAGATCGAGGAAGACCTGGTCGACGTGCCGGGCGCACGCCTCGCGCACATCGACCCGCACGCGATCGTTCCCAACCCGCGCCAGCCCCGCACCAACTTCGACCCCCAGCACTTCGCCGAGCTCGTCCACAGTGTCCGTGAGTTCGGCGTGCTCCAGCCCGTCGTCGTGCGCACCAACGAGAACGGCGAGTACGAGCTCATCATGGGTGAGCGCCGCACCCGTGCCGCGCGCGAGGCGGGACTGACGTCGATCCCCGCGATCGTCCGCGACACGGCCGACGAGCACCTCCTGCGCGACGCGCTCCTCGAGAACCTGCACCGCTCCGAGCTCAACCCCCTCGAAGAGGCGTCGGCGTACCAGCAGCTGCTCGAGGACTTCGGCATCACCCAGGAGGAGCTGGCGACCCGCATCGGACGTTCGCGTCCCCAGATCAGCAACACGATCCGCCTGCTCAAGCTGCCGATGCCGGTGCAGCAGCGCGTCGCCGCCGGTGTCCTCACCGCCGGCCACGCGCGCGCCATCCTCTCGCTCGAGGACCCGGCGTCGATGCAGCGTCTCGCCGACAAGATCGTGAACGAGGACCTCTCGGTGCGTGCCGCCGAGGCCGCCGCGAAGCTTCGGGATGACTCCCCCACGCGCGCGGTGAAGCCTCAGGCCGGCTCCCGCCGTGCGCACCTCGATGACGTCGCCGAGCGGCTCGGTGACCGCCTCAACACCCGCGTCAAGATCTCGCTGACCGCCAAGAAAGGCCAGATCAACATTGATTTCGCGAGCATCCAGGATCTGAACCGCATCCTGGCCGAGCTCGGCGAGACGGGATACGGCGACAACTGACGCCTCACGCGCCGAGCGCGGCGGCCCGGCATCGCAGCAGAGCGGCCTCGGCGTCGTTGCCCGGAAGGCCGGCGGCGTCCAGGAACGCGGCGGCCGCGGCATCCGGTCGTCCCATCCGCTCGAGAAGCTCGGCCCGCACCGCCGCGAACGGGCGGAAGCCGGCCGGCTCCGGCTCGAGAGCGTCCACGGCGGCCAGAGCCTGCTCTGGACCCTCGACCATCGAGAGGGCGACGGCGCGGTTGAGCCGCACGACGGCTGACGGCGCCAGCGCGGCGAGTGCGTCATAGAGGCGGAGGATCCGGTCCCAGTCCGTCTCGGCGAAGGTCGGCGCCACCGCATGGCACTGGGCGATCGCGGCCTGGACGCCGTAGTAGCCGAGTCCGCGGGGGGCGGCATCCGCTCTTCTCATCGCGTCGTTGCCCCGGCCGATCGCCGACCGGTCCCAACGGCGTCGGTCCTGGTCCTCGAGGGTGACCGGAAGGCCGTCGGCGCCGACCCGCGCGGCGAACCGCGACGACTGAAATTCCATCAGCGCGATGAGCGACCAGATCTCGGGCTCGCCCGGCATGAGCGCGGCGAGCTGCCGTCCCAGGCGCACGGCTTCTCGGGCGACGTCGGGGCGGATGTGCCCCTCCCCGTCCGCGGCGGCATAGCCCTCGGTGAACAGCAGATAGATCACCTGCAGCACGCTCGCCAGCCGTGCCGGGCGCTCGGCGCGATCCGGAACCTCGAACGGCACGTGCTCCGCGGCGAGCGATCGCTTCGCGCGCACGATGCGCTGCTGCACGGTGGGCACGCTCATGAGCAGGGCGCGGGCGATCTGCTCGGTGGTCAACCCGGCCACCGTGCGCAGGGTCAGGGCGAGCCGGGTCTGAGCGGGCAGGATCGGATGACACGCCACGAAGACGAGGCGCAGTACGTCGTCGTCGATGGCGTCGGGGTCGGCCTGGTCCGGCACGGGGTCGACGGACTCCGCGACGATCGCGTCGGTGACGAAGAGCGGCTCGCGCTGTGCCAGGCGCTCCCGGCGACGCCAGCCGTCGATCGCGCGCCGCTTGGCGACGGACATGAGCCAGGCTCCGGGATTGTCGGGGATGCCGCTGCTCGACCATGCCGCGAGCGCCTCGACGAGCGCCTCCTGGGCCAGGTCCTCCGCCCAGGCGAAGTCGCCGGTGTGCCGGGTGAGAGCTGCCACGATGCGGGCGGACTGCGCGCGCCACACGGCCTCGACCGCCCGGCGCGCGTGCTCGTCGTGGTCGGTCATGCTGTCAGCGTAAGCGAGGCGGAATGAGCCACGGCGTCGGCCGGGCAACGTACCCTTGACGGGTGGCCCACAACGAGCAGACCCCGCGCCGGCGCGCGAGCCTCGAGCTCCTGCGCGCCGAGGCGGCCGACGAGCTGTCGGTGCTGGTCACCGAGCGGCTGCGCGCGGGAGAAGATCCGTGGGACTTCATGGACGAGCTTCCGACCGTGGATGAGCTGGTTGTCCTCATCCTGCGTGCCGAGAACATCGCCGCGAACGGCGGCGCTCTGCCGAACGCGAGCCGGCACTACCGGGTGCTGCGCCAGATCTCGCTGGACTACCCGCCGCTGACGCGCGCCGTGTGGAGGCTCCTCGGGGACACCGAGACGCACCGCCGCTGGGACGCGACGGTGCGTGCCGACGCACACTGAGGGCCGCATCAGGAGTTGGCGGCGCGCCACTCCTGCTCCTTCGCGACCCACTCGTCGCTCTGGTCGAAGTCGCTGATCTCGTTGACGCGACGAACCTCCAGGGACGTGCCGGGGCCCAGGGGGCACTTGCGCGCCCAGTGCTCCGCTTCTTCGCGCGACGCGACCTCGAGGATCCAGAACCCGGTGAAGACCTCGCGAGCCTCTGCGAAGGGTCCGTCGGTGACCACGGGAGGGACGGAGTCGAAGTCCACACGGAAGCCTTCCGCGGCATCGGAAAGGCCCTCCGCGCTGAGGAAGACGCCCGCCTTCTGCAGTTCCTCGTTGTACGCGCCCATGGCGGCGTAGACGGCCGCCATGTCGGTCGTGGTGGGGTCGAAGGCAGCAGCGGCCGCGGCGTCGACGTTCATGATGAGCATGTATCGCATGGGTGTTCCTCTCGTAGGGGCTGATCGCCCGTTCGGCGGCCCTTGTGGGCCTTCACCTGGTACGTCGAACGATCGAGGCCCCGATCGACATCGGTCGAGAAGACCTTTCCAGAGTCAACGGATTCCGAAAACGGAATATGACGGAGAACCGGATGAGACGACGAAACCCCGCCGGCCGGAGCCGACGGGGTCTCGTGAAATCAGCGGGGACTCAGCCGATGTACGCGGCGAGGTCCTGCTCGAGGGCGAACTTCGGCTTGGCGCCGATGATCGTCGTCTCGACCTGGCCCTTGTTGAACACCTTCATCGCGGGGATCGACGTGATCTGGTACTTCATCGCGAGATCGGGGTTCTCGTCCACGTTCAGCTTGAGGATCGTGATCTTGCCGGGGTGCTCCGACTGGATCTGGTCGAGGACGGGCGAGACCATGCGGCACGGCCCGCACCACTCGGCCCAGAAGTCGACGAGCACCGGGCCGTCAGCCTGGAGCACGTCCTGCTCGAACGTGGCGGAGGTGGTCGCCTTGGCGGTCATCTGGTTCTCTCCTTCGGTGGAAGTCTTCGTGACGGGTTGAACGTGGTCCGCGGCGGGATTGTTCCCCACGTGCCGCGGACTCCCAGGTTCAGACGGGGGTCACCTCGGGCAGCCCCGCGATCTGGTCGCCGTGCGCGTCGGGCTCCCCCGCCTCGCCGAGAGCGGCGAGGTAGTGCTCGAGGTCGAGGGCCGCGACCGTGCCGCTGCCCGCCGCGGTGACGGCCTGCCGGTAGGTGGGGTCGATGACGTCGCCGGCGGCGAAGACGCCCGGCACCGACGTGCGCGACGAGCGCCCGTCGACCCAGACCGTGCCCTCCGGGGTCAGCTCCAGCTTGCCGTGCACGAGGTGCGTGCGGGGGTCGTAGCCGATCGCGACGAAGACGCCGTCCAGCGGCAGTTCGCGCGTGGAGCCGTCGACCGTGTCCTGCAGCACGACGCCGCTGACCGCCTCGTCGCCCAGGATGTCGACGACCTCGGCGTTCCAGATGAACTCGATCTTCTCGTTCTTGAACGCGCGGTCCTGCATGATCTTCGACGCGCGCAGCTCGTCGCGGCGGTGGATGACGTACACCTTCGATGCGAACTTGGTGAGGAAGGTGGCCTCCTCCATCGCGGAGTCGCCGCCGCCCACCACGGCGATCACACGCTCGCGGAAGAAGAAGCCGTCGCACGTCGCGCAGTACGAGACGCCGCGACCCGACAGGCGGGTCTCACCCTCGATGCCGATCTTCCGCGGGGCGGAGCCGGTGGCGAAGATCACGGAGTCGGCCTCGTGCGTGGCGCCGCTGCCGAGCGTGATCTTCTTGACCGCGCCGTCGACGTCGAGCGAGACGACGTCGTCGTACAGCACCTCGGCGCCGAACTTCTCGGCCTGCTCCTGCATCTTCGCCATCAGGTCGGGACCCATGATCCCCTCGGGGAATCCGGGGAAGTTCTCCACCTCGGTGGTGTTCATCAGCTCGCCGCCGGCCTCGACCGAGCTCGCCACGACGAGCGGGCTCAGATTCGCCCGGGCGGCGTAGATGGCGGCGGTGTAGCCCGCGGGGCCCGAACCGATGATGATGACCTGACGCACGTGCGCACCTTTCCTCGTGGAACCCCGGGCTCCCGTCGACGGAGCGGGGCTTCCGGATGCCTCAACACATGGTAACCGCGTGGCATTCCGCGCCCTCCCCCTTGCCGACGCGGCGCGACACGTCTACACCGGCCGGAGGCGCAGGGTGTCTCAGCCGCGCCCCGGCAGGAACCGTCGGACCAGGCCCACGGCCACGGACAGCTCGGGGGCGCGCAGCAGCGCCAGGAATCCCGCGTAGACCACGAGGACGACGACCCCGATGATCGCCGCACCCACGGCGCCGAGCACCTTGTCGGCGACGGTCCACCCGTCCACGCCCCCCAGCAGCTGGAAAGTGAGCCACCCGGCGCCGGCGGCCGGAACGGCGGCCAGCGCGAACCGGCCGAGCGACAGCATCCAGGATCCCACCCGGATGCCTCCGAGCCGGCGGTGCAGGAGCCACGTCGCGACGATCACCTGCACGACGCTCGCCAGCGACTGCCCGAGCGCGACGGCCGCCGTCAGCCGGGAGGCCGGCAGCACGCCCGCGGTGAACGCCCACAGCGCCCCCCACGCGGTGAGCACGACGAGCGTGCACTGCAGGATCGTGAAGAGGAACGGCGTGCGGGTGTCGTCGTAGGCGTAGAACGTGCGCTGCACCACGAACAGCACGGCGAGCGGGATGAGGCTGATGAGGTAGCACAGCAGGACCGCGGATGCCGCGACCGCCTCGTCCGGACTGTCGGTGAAGATGCGGGATGCCGGGATCGCGGCGACTCCGAGCGCCGCCGTCGCACCCACCACGAAGAGCCCGAGGGTGCGGATGCTGCGGCCGATGTCACCCCGGACGTCCTCGTCGCGTCCCGCCGCGGCGTGCTCGCTGAGCTGGGTGAAGTACGGCGTCCCGATCGAGAGCACGATGATCGAGTACGGGAGCATGAACAGCAGCCAGGCGTTGCCGGCCACGAAGACGCCGGGGTCGCCTTCGGGGATGCGCGACATCACCTGGGACTGCACGATGCCGGCGAGCTGGCCCGCGAGCACCATGAGGAAGGTCCAGCCGGCCAGCCGGCCGATCTGGCCGAGCCCGACGCCGCGCCACCCGAAGTCGGGTCGCACGTGCAGACCCGTCTTGCGCCAGAACGCGAACAGGATCGCGGTCTGCACGACGATGCCGAGGGTCGCGGTGCCCGCGAGCACCGCGATCATCACGGGCGTCCACTGCGTGGAGCTCCCGGCCGGGCCGAACAGCCAGATGAAGGCCACGAAGCCGGCGATGGAGACGAGGTTGTTGACGATCGGCGCCCACGTGTACGGCCCGTAGACCCGTCGCGCGTTGAGGGACTCGCCGACGAGCGCGAACAGCCCGTAGAAGAGGATCTGCGGCAGGCACCAGTAGGCGAAGGCGGTCGCCAGCGCCTGCTGCTCGGGAGGGAACGCCGGCGCGTAGAGCGCGACCAGCCAGGGCGCCGCCGCGGTCGCCACCAGCGTCGTGCCGAGGAGCACCACGGTGCCGAGGGTGAACAGCTTGGAGACGAACGCCCGGCCGCCGTCGTCATGGGCGGCGGCCTTGACGATCTGCGGCACGACGACGGCGCTCAGAAGACCCGTCGAGATGATGGCGTAGATGTTGTTGGGCAGCTGGTTCGCGACGGCGAAGGCGTTGCCGCCCGCCGTGGTCGCGCCCACCGCCGACACCAGGACGACCGCGCGGAGGAAGCCCGTCAGGCGCGACACGACCGTGCCCGCGCCGATGAGCACACTCGCGCGCCCGATCCCGCTCACGGCTTCGTCTCCTCGCGGGGCTGCGGCTCTTCCACCGCGCCGTCGGGGCCGGGCTCCGCGACGGCGGTGTCGGCCGCGACGGCGGTGTCGGCATCCGTCCCGCGCCGGCGCCGACGCACGCGGAGCACCGTGCGGACGATCCCCATGATCAGCAGCGCTCCGACGAGCACGGCGAGGGCCCCGATGCCGACGCCCTCCCAGTCGGCCCACACGTTGACCTCGACCGACTCGGGCTCGCCGATCGCGACGAAGGCCGGGCTGCGCAGCTGCAGCGTGAGGGTGACCTCGCCGCGTCCGACCCGCGCCTGCACCGGGACCTCCACGCGCGTGTTGCTCTGCGCGGTGGCGACGACGGGCGTCTCGTTCTGCACGTCGAGCCGCAGGTTGTCGCGTGTGGTGTAGAGCACGAGGTTGACGGGATACGGCAGGTCGTTGCGCACCCAGAAGCGCAGCGAGGCGTTCGATCCGTAGAGGTCGTTCGGAACCGTGGGGAGCAGCGCGACCGACCCGAGCGTCGTCCTTGTCTGCTCGCGATGCTCGGCGATGGCGGCGGCCCAGTCGGGGTCGCCGACCCAGGCGACGCCGAGGAGCTGGAGGATCTCGTTGCGCTCCGGGCCGTTGAGCAGTGAGGGCTCGTCCAGGATGGTCGCGAACCGGCCGAGCTCGCCCTCGTCGGCGACGAGGGTCGCCGCGGCCGCCGCGCGTTCGGTGGACGGCTCGACGCCGGTCAGCGCGATCTCGTCCGAGGCGCTCGTGGTCACCGCCGGCAGGCTGCGGGGCAGCACATCGGGCGCGGTGACGGCGGCGGAGATCGCCGCCTCCATCCCCACGCGCGAGCGGTCGTCCCCGCGGCCGAGGGTGACCAGCACGGGACCCTGCGTATCGGCCGTGGCGAACGCGAGGTAGGCGGTGGCGGCCGACAGCGGTGCGCCGCGCAGCCAGGACTCCTCGCTGCGCGACGCCTCGTCGAGCGCCGTCGAGACGTCGCTGTCGTAGACGAGCACCTCGGACTCGCCGACGACGCCGTGGGCGGCGACGGTGCGTCCGGCGGCTCCCGGCTCGGTCGTCGCGGACGGGATCACCGTGATCGAGGGCACGCCGCCGTCGGTCGGGATCTCGCCGAGCTGCGCCACGACGTCGGCGTCGGCGGTGCCGTCGGCCGGCCAGTAGACGCCAGCTCGTGCGGCGGGCCCGATGTCCAGGAGCTCATCGGTGCTCGGCAGCGCTGGTCCCGGCGGCGCGGTCGGCGTCGGACTCGCGGCGGTAGGGTCGCCGGGCGTCGGTGTCGGCGTGGGGGTCGGGCTGGGGGTGACGTCCGCGAAGTCCGACGGGGACATGTAGGCCCGGAACGACGTGGGCGCCAGGAGGCGGGGGAGGTCGGCCTGCAGCTGGGGGGTGACGTCCGCGTCGCCGAACTGCAGCGCGAAGCGGGAGTTCTGCATGCTCTCGAGCTCGGCGAGCCACTCCGCGGCCGACTCGGGCGCCGACGTTCCGAGCACGCGGATCGAGGCGGGCACCGCCGGATCGACCGCGAGGATCGCCTGGGTGCCTCGCACGGCGTCGAGCTGATCGGTCAGACTGCCCTCGGGGCCGGTCAGCACCGCCAGCTCATCGGCCGTCAACAGCCCTGCGCGGAGGGGGCCGGCGGTGATGGGGACGATCACGCCGAGTCCGACGTCGGCCGCCTCGGCCGGGGGCACGATCATGACGCTCACCGAGGTCACGGTGCCGGAGGCGTCCTCGTACGACGCCGAGAGGGGGTAGACGCCCGGGGCGCGGTCCGCGATTGCCGGATCGTCCGCCGGGACCGTCACCCCGCGCACCTGGAACGACCCGGACGCCACGATCCCGGTCGAGGTCGTCGCGATCGGCTGCAGCGAGGGATCCGGCGCACCCTCGAGCCACCTCGTGAGCGCGGTGCGGTCGGTCAGCGGAGCGGTGCCGAGCGAGAGCGTGACGTCGACCGGCGCCAGGTCGGCGGCCGTGCCGTTCTGCAGCGAGATCGAGACGCTCAGCGACTCGCCGGCTCGCACGACGCCGTTCGCAAGCGGAGAGAGCGTGAACGCCGTCGTCCCGGGCGGCACGGCCGACGTGGGGGTGGGCGTGGGCTCGGGGGACGGTGCGGCGAGGGACGGGGCCGGCAGCAGGAGGGTCGCGAGCACGGCCAGCGCGGCGACGGCGGCGGTCACGAGGCGCTGTGCGCGGCGAGGCGTGCGCCGCAGTGCTCGCGGTTGGGTCACGATCATCCTGTCGGGGGTTCGCTCCTGTGCGATGTCCTGACCGCACGATCGACTGCGATTCTACGGTCCGCGCCTCCGAGCCCGCCGGATGCCGGGCCGCACCGGCGTCACGTGCCGCGGACGGCGGCACGACGACGGCCCGCTCGCGCGGTTGAATGGTCGGATGCTGCCCGAACCGGATCCCGCCCGCTGCCGCGACCTCGCCGCCGACCTGCGCGACGCGGGGTTCACCGCCGAGGCGCTGCGGGATGCGTGGGGGCAGGCCGCGGACGACGCGATCGCGCGGGGGCTGCGCTCGCCGGCGTCGCGCGGGCTGGGGGACCGCGAGGATCCGCTGGCCGTGCTGGGCAGGCTTCTGGTGCTCGGGATGCCGCAGGCCGCGGCATCCGTCGATCGTGCACTCGTCCGCAACGGCGCCGAGGGCCTGATCCGGCTGGGGCTCGCGTCGGCCGAGGGCGGCGAGGTGCGCCCGCTGGCGCTGGTGCGGCCGCAGTCGTACGCCGACGAGACGGGATCCGGCCAGTGGTGGGTCGCGAGCGATCTCGACGAGGCGGCGCTCGGCGGGCCGCTCCCCGAGGACCACGTGCTCGGGGTGGGCGGCGCGTCGCTGACCCTGGCGGGCCTGCAGCTGCCCACACCGGCGGCGCGGGGACTGGACATCGGCGCCGGATGCGGCATCCAGGCGCTGCGCGCCCGCGCCCACGTCGACCACGTCGTCGCCACCGACATCTCTGCGCGCGCCCTCGCGTTCACGCGGCTGAACGCGCTGCTCAACGGCGTGGACGGCATCGAGGTGCGGCAGGGAAGCCTGTTCGCGCCGGTCGAGGGGGAGCTGTTCGACCGGGTCGTGTCCAATCCGCCCTTCGTCATCACGCCGCGCGTCGCCGACGTGCCGGCGTACGAGTACCGCGACGGCGGCATGGTGGGCGACGACCTCGTGGCGGCCTTCGTCTCAGGGGTCGGCCGCCACCTCGCACCCGGCGGTGTCGCACAGCTGCTGGGCAACTGGGAGACCCGCGACCGCATCGCGGGCCTGGACCGCGTGCGCGGGTGGATCGAGTCCTCGCCCGTGCCGCTGGACGCCTGGGTCGTGGAGCGCGAGCGACTGGACCCGCTGTCGTACGCCGAGCTCTGGGTGCGCGACGGCGGGACGCTTCCCGGCACGCCGGGCTTCGCGCGCCTCGTCGACGCGTGGCTCGACGACTTCGGCGCGCGCGGCGTGACCGAGGTGGGCTTCGGTTACCTTCTCCTGCGGCGGCCGCTCGACGGCGTGCCGACCCTCTCCCGGTACGAGACGCTCCACGCCGCGCTCGCCGGCGACGGCCTCGGCGCTCACCTCGCGGCGGCGCTCGACGCGCACGACCGCCTCGGCACCCTCGACGACGCCGCGCTCGCGGCATCCGTCCTCCTGGTGGCGCCCGATGTCACCGAGGCCCGCCACCACCTCCCCGGCGCCGACGACCCCACGATCATCGAGCTGCGGCAGGGCGGCGGGTTCGGGCGGGCTCTCGGGGTCGACCCCGGTCTCGCCGCACTCGTCGGCGCGTGCGACGGGGACCTGCCCGTCGGGGTGCTGATCGACGCGATCGCCGAGCTGCTCGAGGTCGACGGCGGCGCCCTGCGCGCGGATCTGCTGCCGCGCGTGCGCGAGCTGCTGTTCACGGGCTTCCTGCGGTTCGCCCCCGGCGGCTGACCGCGCGGCGGGAGAGGATGCGCTCGGTAGGCTGGAACCCATGCTCAACATGGCCGAGGGCATCGCGCGCCTCGGCGCGCTCGCCGAATCCCCCGTCGTCGCCGCGCTCGCCCGCGCGTTCTCGGACGCCGGGTTCGACCTCGCCATCGTCGGCGGGCCCGTGCGCGACGCGCTGCTGGGCCGCCCCACCAACGACCTCGACTTCACCACCGATGCGCGGCCGGACGACATCCTGCGGATCGTCACCCCCGTGTCGACGGCGCAGTGGGACATCGGCCGCGCGTTCGGCACGATCGGTGCGCGCGTGCACGGCGAACAGGTCGAGATCACCACGTACCGCGCCGACAGCTACGACGGCGTCACCCGCAAGCCCACGGTCGAGTTCGGCGACACGATCGACGGCGATCTCCTGCGTCGCGACTTCACCGTGAACGCGATGGCGCTGCACGTGCCCGGCCAGACGCTCATCGACCCGACGGGCGGCGTCGAGGATCTGGTGCGCGGCGTGCTGCGGACGCCGACCGATCCCCACGTCAGCTTCGGCGACGATCCGCTGCGCATGCTCCGCGCCGCGCGCTTCGCGTCGCAGCTCGGTTTCGAGGTCGACGACGCCACCGTGTCGGCCATGGCCGAGCTGCGCCAGACGCTCGAGATCGTGAGCCCCGAGCGCATTCAGGGCGAGCTGGCGCGCCTGCTGGCGACCGACGACCCGGTGCGCGGCATCCGCCTGCTCGTGCAGACCGGTCTCATGAACGAGTTCCTTCCCGAGGTGCCGGCGCTGCAGCTCGAGGTGGACGAGCACCACCACCACAAGGACGTCTACGAGCATTCGCTGACGGTGCTGCGGCAGGCCATCGATCTGGAGAAGACACGGCATCCGGATGCCGCGCCCGACGTGCCGCTGCGGCTGGCGGCGCTCCTCCACGACATCGGCAAGCCGGCGACGCGGCGCCTCGAGCCCGGCGGCGGGGTGACGTTCTACCACCACGACATCAGGGGCGCCCGGATGGCGCGCAAGCGGCTTCAGGCGCTGCGCTTCGACTCGGCCACCATCGCTGCCGTGACCCGGCTCATCGAGCTGCACCTGCGCTTCTTCGGCTACTCCGAGGGCGCGTGGACCGACTCCGCCGTGCGCCGGTACGTGCGCGACGCAGACGCCGAGCTCGAGCGTCTCCACATCCTCACGCGGGCGGACGTCACCACCCGGAACGTCAAGAAGGCGACACGGCTGGCCCGCGCGTACGACGACATCGAGCGCCGCATCGACGAGCTCGCCGCGCAGGAGGAGCTCGAGGCGATGCGTCCCGAGCTCGACGGCAACCGCATCCAGCAGGTGCTGGGCATCAGCCCGGGCCGCGAGGTCGGCGAGGCGTACCGCTTCCTGCTCGACCTGCGGCTGGACGAGGGGATCGTGGGCGAGGACGAGGCCGAGCGGCGCCTGCGGGAATGGTGGGCCGCGCGGGCCTGAACCGGCGGTCGACCCTACCCCTACACTGGACGCACGCTCCCCGACGTCGATCGGAGCCGCCGTGTCCTCACCGTGGTCGCAGCGACGGGAGGTGTCGCCCGAGACCTCACGCCTGCTCATCGAGCGCGCCCATGAGGAGCTCGTCGCCGGCAATGCGGGAGACGAGCGCCTGCGCGACGTCCGCGCCCTCGTGCGCGAGTCGTGGCGCCGCTCGCTCGAGGGCCTGGTCGCGGCGGAGGCCCTCCCGCCGCTCGATCTGACGGCCGACGAGCTCGAGGCCTACCGGCGCGCCCACCCGCTCGCCGGGGTGATCGACATGGTGCGCGGGCTGCTGCTGCCCGGCGAGGCATCCGAATCGGGCGTCGTCGTGGCCGTGGGCGATGCGGCGGGACGGCTGCTGTGGGTGGAGGGCGACCGGCACGTCCGCAGCCTCACCGGAGCGATGGGCTTCGTCGAAGGCGCGAACTGGTCGGAGGACGCGGTGGGCACCGCCGCGCCCGGGACGGCGCTCACGCTCGGCCGGTCGGTGCAGATCAGCGGCGCGGAGCACTTCAACCGGCTGGTGCAGCCGTGGTCGTGCACGGCGGCGCCCGTCCACGACCCCGAGACGCGCCGCATCCTCGGCGTCATCGACGTCACCGGGGGCGTGGAGGCGGTGACCCCGCAGGCCCAGCTCCTCGTGGACGCGACGGCCCGCGCCATCGAGGGAGAGCTGCTGGTGGCACGCCTGCGCGAGCGCGCGGCCGTTCGACACGCTCCCGAATCGACGCGGGGGCCCCGCCGCACGCCGACACGGCGCCCTGAGCCGACGCGGGCGACCCTCCGCGTGCTCGGGCGGGATCGGGCGCTGCTCGAGGTGGTCGGCGAGGGTGTCCAGACCCTGTCGGAGCTCGGCCCCCGGCACGCCGAGCTGCTGCTCATGCTCGCCGTGCACCGGCAGGGCCTGTCGGCCGAGCGCCTCGGCGAACTCGTCTACGGTGATCCGGAGGGCTCGGTGACGCTCCGTGCCGAGATGGTGCGGCTGCGCAGGGCGCTCGCGCAGACAGCTCCCGCCCTCGTGCCCGAATCCCGCCCGTACCGGCTCGGCGTCGAGGTCGAGACCGACGCCCACCAGGTGCTGTCGCTCCTCGATCGCGGCGCGCACCGGGTCGCCCTCGCGGCATACCGCGGCGACGTGCTCCCCGACTCGGTCGCGCCCGGTGTGGAGGAGTTCCGCGAGACCGTCCGCACGGCGCTGCGCGAGGCGCTGATGGCGGAGGCATCCGTCGACGTCCTGCTCGCGTTCGCCGAGACGGATGCCGCCGCCGGCGACGTCGAGCTGCTGCGGCTCTGCCTCTCGATGCTGCCTCCCCGCTCTCCCCGGCGCGCGGGGCTGGTCGCCCGCATCGAGAAGCTCGAGTCCGACGAGTAGCCGCCCGCTGCGCCTTGCTCGGGGTCGCGCAACGTTGTGCAACCTGGCCCGGCCTACCTTCGACCCATCGCGACGACGACCGTCGCGGACAGCGTCGAAGGAGACCATCATGACCATCGTCGAAGAGGGCGTCTCGAGCATCTACGCCGCTCCCGGGCAGCGCGGCTCGATCGCCGACTACCGCCCCCGCTACGGCCACTACATCGGCGGCGAGTGGGTCGAGCCGATCAAGGGCCAGTACTTCGAGAACATCAGCCCCGTCAACGGCAAGCCGTTCACCGAGGTCGGCCGCGGCACGGTCGAGGACATCGACCGCGCGGTGGACGTCGCGTCCAAGGCGTTCGAGTCGTGGAAGCGCACGACGCCCGCCGAGCGCGCCGTGATCCTCAACAAGATCGCCGACCGCATCGAGCAGAACCTCGAACGGATCGCCGTCGCCGAGACCTGGGAGAACGGCAAGCCGGTGCGCGAGACCCTGGCCGCCGACATCCCGCTCGCCGTCGACCACTTCCGCTACTTCGCCGGCGTCCTGCGGGCGCAGGAGGGCTCGCTCAGCCAGCTCGACGAAGACACGGTGGCCTACCACTTCCACGAGCCGCTCGGGGTGGTGGGCCAGATCATCCCGTGGAACTTCCCCATCCTGATGGCCACGTGGAAGCTCGCTCCCGCGCTCGCCGCGGGCAACTGCGTCGTCCTGAAGCCCGCCGAGCAGACGCCGGCGTCGATCCTCTTCCTCTTCGACATCATCGGCGACCTGCTCCCCGCGGGCGTCGTGAACATCGTGAACGGCTTCGGCATCGAGGCGGGCGCGCCGCTCGCGCAGCACAAGCGCATCCGCAAGGTCGCCTTCACCGGCGAGACCACGACGGGCCGGCTCATCATGCAGTACGCGTCACAGAACCTCATCCCGGTGACGCTCGAGCTCGGCGGCAAGAGCGCGAACGTCTTCTTCGAGGACGTCGCCCGCTCCACTGACGACGGCTACTACGACAAGGCGCTCGAGGGCTTCACCTTCTTCGCGCTCAACCAGGGCGAGGTGTGCACCTGCCCGTCGCGCGCCCTCATCCAGCGCTCGATCTACGACCGCTTCCTCGGCGACGGCCTCGAGCGGGTGTCGAAGATCGTGCAGGGCAACCCGCTGGACCCCGCGACGATGATCGGCGCTCAGGCGTCCAACGACCAGTTGGACAAGATCCTGAGCTACATCGACATCGGCAAGCAGGGTGGCGCCAAGCTGCTCGCCGGCGGTGAGCGAGTGGACCTCGGCGGCGACCTCTCGGACGGCTTCTACGTCGCCCCCACGGTGTTCGAGGGCACCAACGACATGCGCATCTTCCAGGAGGAGATCTTCGGACCCGTCGTCTCGGTGACCTCCTTCGACGACTTCGACGACGCCATCTCGATCGCCAACGACACCCTCTACGGCCTCGGTGCGGGGGTGTGGAGCCGCTCGGGCGACACCGCGTACCGCGCCGGACGCGCGATCGAGGCCGGCCGCGTCTGGACGAACACGTACCACCAGTACCCCGCGCACGCGGCGTTCGGCGGCTACAAGCAGTCCGGCATCGGGCGCGAGAACCACCTCAAGATGCTCGACCACTACCAGCAGACGAAGAACCTGCTGGTGTCGTATGCCGACGGGGCGATGGGCTTCTTCTGATCCTCCCCGCAGACCCGGGCGGAGCGCCCCACGCCCGCCCGGGTCGTCCTGGCGGCATGTTCGTCACCGGCCTTCCGGCCCGGCCCCCGTCGAGATCGCGGTTACTCGGCGAACGACCACGTCATCGGCGCCGATAGCGTGCGATCTCGCCGAGTACGCGGTTACTCGGCGTTGACGAAGGACGCGCGAATGTCCTTCTCGGTGAATGCGTGCATGATTCTTTGCTTCCGGGAGGCCGTGATTCAGGGGAAGAACGAGCCGCCGAGGCGGGAGAGGATCCACAGCACCACGACGACACCGCCGACGACGATCGACACCCACGGGATCCCGCGCTGCAGACGGCGTCCCTCGGGGGCGACGCCCGGCGGCGGCCGCAGCGACTCGAGCGGGGGCGTGAAGGGAACGGCGGATGCCGCACCGGCGTGGTCCGCGCCGCCCGCGGCGGTCGCAGCGCCCTGGGTCGAGGCATCCGCCGCCAGGCGCTCGTCCCGCCACCGCGCCCACTGCGCGAGCTTGTCCAGCAGCGCGCCGACCACCGAGAACAGCCACGCCCACGTGGCGGGGTCGAGAGTCGAGAAGTCGCGCTTGGCGTACAGGAAGAGCCAGTCGTCGACGATCTCGACGTCGAGCGCGGCGGCGTTGTCGATGAAGCGCGCCATGATGTCGGGCGTGAAGAGGTAGAGGGCGTCGCGCTCGTAGTCCGCGGGGCAGTAGAGCGCGAAGTAGCGGTCGAAGTCGCCCTCGAGACTGAGGCGCTGGTCGCGGTCGATCGTCATCGGCAGGTTCGAGCCGAACAGCGAGTTGTTGCTCGTCGCGTCCAGCACGATGTGCGGCAGCGGGGTGTCGAGCTTGACCGCGACGTAGCCCCAGTGGTGGGTCTGCCGGTTCTTGCCCGAGCCGGTCGTGTAGCGGTGATTCCCGAACTCGACGAAGCGGGGGACGTCGCCGCGGATGAGGTCCCTCGCCTGCCGTGAGCTGCCGATCGAGAAGATCATGCCCGGCAGGCCGGGGCCGTCCAGCGCCGGCAGGTACGTCATCCCGTTGGCGCGCGCGAACCGGTCGAACCGGTACATGCGCTCCTGCCTGCCGCGGGTGCCGCGGACGAAGAGCGTGATCGCGAGGGCGGCGATCACGCCCAGCACGATCAAGGGGAACAGCGCGAACAGCACGCCCAGTCCGCCACCGCCGCTGATGCCCGACGACAGCGCCCCCACGACGGTCGACACGATCGTCAGCGCGACCGAGCCGAACACGATGAGGAAGACGGCGCCGAGGACGATGGCGACGAACGGGCTGCTCCCCGATCCCGGGAGCCGGCCGGTGCGGCGAAGCTCGTCGGCGAAGGCGCGGGGTGCGCCGTGCGGCACGGGCTCCACGAGCGGACGCGCATCGAAGGGATACGTCGTCGCCGAGCGGGCAGCGGAGGGATCGCTCACCCGACCACGGTACCGGCGGCCGGGTCCAGCCCAGGGTTCTGCACGCCCGCGCCCGGGAAGGCATGATCGGAGGGACGCGAGGAGGCGCCATGACCGATGCCCGCAGGGACCCCGACGACCTCGACGCGCTGCGCGAGGCATCCGACATCCTCGGCATCGACGCACTGCTCAGCGCCGAGGAGCGGTCGGCCCGCGACCGCGTGCGCGCGTTCGTCGACGACGAGATCCGCCCTCACATCGCCGACTGGTTCGACCGCGCCCACTTCCCCTTCGAGCTCGCCCCGACCCTCGGGCGGCTGGGCGTGCTCGGCATGGAGCTGGAGGGGTACGGATGCCCCGGCCGCAGCGCCGTCGAGTACGGCCTGGCCGCGCTCGAGCTCGAGGCGGGTGACTCCGGCATCCGCACCTTCGTCTCGGTGCAGGGCTCGCTGGCGATGGGGTCGATCCACCGCTGGGGCAGCGCCGAGCAGAAGGAGCAGTGGCTGCCGGCGATGGCCGCCGGCGAGGTGATCGGCAGCTTCGGCCTCACCGAGCCCACCGCCGGCTCCGACCCGTCGAGCATGAAGACGTTCGCCCGTCGTGACGGCGGCGACTGGATCATCACCGGGGCGAAGCGATGGATCGGGCTGGCCTCGGTCGCCCGTCTCGCGGTCGTGTGGGCGCAGACCGACGACGGCGTCCGCGGCTTCCTCGTGCCGACCGACGCGCCCGGCTTCGAGGTGACGGTGCTCGCGCCGAAGGGCTCGATGCGCGCCTCCGTGCAGACCGAGCTCCGCCTGGACGGCGTGCGGGTGGAGGCATCCGCTCTGCTTCCGGGTGCGCGCGGACTGCGCGGGCCGTTCTCGGCGCTGAACGACGCGCGCTACGGCATCGTGTGGGGTGCGCTGGGCGCCGCGCGCGACAGCTACGAGGCGGCGCTGCGGCACGCGCTGCGAAGGGAGCAGTTCGGCCGGCCGATCGCCGGCTTCCAGCTCACGCAGCGCAAGCTCGTGGACATGGTGGTCGAGCTGCAGAAGGGTGCGCTGCTCGCGCTCCACATCGGACGGGCGAAGGATGCCGGCACCCTGACGCCCACGCAGGTCTCGCTGGGCAAGCTCAACAACGTGCGGGAGGCGATCGAGATCGCCAGGGAGGCGCGGACGATCCTCGGCGGCGACGGCGTGCTGCTCGAGCACTCGCCGATCCGCCACGCCGCCAACCTGGAGTCGGTGCGCACCTATGAGGGGACCGACGAGGTGCACACCCTCGTGCTCGGACAGCACCTCACGGGACTCGGCGCCTTCCGCTGAACCGGCGATTCGGCGACGGTTGCGGCATCCGGTACCATTGGAGGGTTGTCCGCACGCGTTCTATACGCGGGAAGCCGGATGACGTGCAACACACCCTCCTGCTGCCGGGAAATGCCCGGCAGCCGTTCTAGTCCGAAGGAGGTGGGTTAGTGACGCACCAGTACGAACTCATGGTCATTCTGAACCCTGAGATCGACGAGCGCCAGGTCGGCGCCAACCTCGAGAAGTTCCTCAAGGTCATCACGACCGACGGCGGCACCATCGAGAACGTCGACATCTGGGGCAAGCGCCGTCTTGCGTACGAGATCCAGAAGAAGAACGAGGGCATCTACGCCGTCGTCAACTTCACGGCGACCGCCGCGACCACGCAGGAGCTCGATCGCCAGCTGAACCTCAGCGAGCAGATCATGCGCACCAAGGTCCTCCGCGCCGAAGAAGCGATCGCCATGATCGCCTCCGAGAAGCAGCGTGCCGACGAGCGCGCCGCCCGCAAGAGCGCCAAGGCTGCGAAGGCCTGAGGAACATGGCCGGCGAGACGATCATCACCGTCGTGGGGAACCTCACGGCAGATCCCGAGCTGCGTTACACGCAGAACGGCCTCCCCGTCGCGAACTTCACGATCGCGTCGACGCCGCGCAACTTCGACCGTCAGGCCAACGAGTGGAAGGACGGCGAAGCGCTGTTCCTCCGCGCGAGCGTGTGGCGTGAGTTCGCCGAGCACGTGGCCGGCTCGCTGACCAAGGGCATGCGGGTCATCGCGACCGGCCGTCTGAAGCAGCGCAGCTACCAGGACCGCGAGGGCAACAACCGCACCGCGATCGAGCTCGAGGTCGACGAGATCGGCCCGTCGCTGCGCTACGCGACCGCACAGGTCACCCGCGCTGCGGGCGGCTCCGGTGGCGGCGGCAGCTTCGGCGGTGGCGGCGGCCAGTCCCGTCCGGCGCAGGTCGCCGACGAGCCGTGGTCGACGCCCGGTTCGTCCAACGCCGGCGGTGCCGGTGGCGGCGATGCCTGGGCCGCCCCGGGCGCCTACGGCGACGACACCCCGTTCTGATCTCAGAAGAAGATTCCGGATGCCCTGTGACGAGGCATCCGATCAAGAAAACGTAAAGGAAGCACCATGGCTGGAAAGGCAACCGGCGACCGCCGGAAGCCGCGGAAGGGCGCGAAGAACGCGGCCCCCGCGAAGGCGATCCGTGTCGGTCTCATCGACTACAAGGACGTCGCGACTCTTCGCAAGTTCATCTCGGAGCGTGGCAAGATCCGCGCCCGTCGTATCACCGGTGTCTCGGTGCAGGAGCAGCGTCTGATCGCCAAGGCGATCAAGAACGCGCGCGAGATGGCGCTCCTGCCCTACGCCGGCGCTGGCCGCTAAGGAGTACCGACATGGCAAAGCTCATTCTCACGAACGAGGTGGCCGGGCTCGGTAGCGCCGGTGACGTGGTCGAGGTCAAGAACGGGTACGCCCGCAACTACCTCATCCCCCAGGGCTTCGCGGTCGCATGGACCCGCGGTGGCGAGAAGCAGGTGGCGTCGATCCGCGCCGCCCGCGAGTCGCGCGCGATCCACGACCACGAAGAGGCTGTGGCTCTCAAGAACAACCTCGAGACCAACAAGGTGCGCCTCGCCGTCAAGGCCGGCGCCGAGGGTCGCCTGTTCGGTGCGGTCAAGACCGCCGACGTCGCGGACGCGGTCAAGGCCGCGGGTCTCGGTGACCTCGACAAGCGCAAGATCCACATCACCTCGCCGATCAAGTCGACGGGCGAGCACGAGGCGACGGTCCGTCTTCGCGACGACCTCACCGCTGTGATCACCCTGCAGGTGGTCCCCGCCAAGTAAGCCTCGGCTTTCGAAGCGACATACGGATGCCGCGGACCTTCGGGTCCGCGGCATCCGTCGTCTCCGGGGGGAGTCCGACGCGGATGCCGCGAGCCCCCCGGTTCACGGCATCCGCGCGTGGCATCTCCGCCGCGATGACGGTCCCGAACCGTCGATCGCGGCGGAGATGGTCGTGCTCCGCGGCCCGTGGCGTCCGGTCCAGGCAGCGCCGGACTCCACGGGCCGGGAGATCGTGGTGGTCTGAGGGGGTGCGGGAGGGCTGCTGGGGACAGCCCTCCCGCTGCTCACGCGGGTCGAGGCAAAGGGCGTCTGGGGAACGTCGACTTGCCCCGTCGACTCACGCGGAGCGGCGCCGCGAAGCGCGCGCGATGGCGCCCGCTGCCAGGAGGGAAAGACCCAGCAGCAGGAACGGCATCGCGCCCGATCCTCCTGTCGCGGCGAGCTGTGCGACCGTGCCGGCCGACGCGTTCGAGCCGGTCATGCCGTCCGACGCGGTCGGGCCGACCATGCCGCCCGATCCGCCGTCGCCCGGGGTTCCGTCGTGACCCGGGTTCCCCGGCGTGCCAGGGTCGGTGGGGTCGGTCGGGTCCGTCGGATCGGTGGGGTCGGTCGGGTCCGTGGGATCGGTCGGATCGGTGGGGTCGGTCGGGTCCGTGGGATCCGTCGGAACGACCGGGCCGGTGGTGGAGCTGTCGCCGATCACCGAGACGGCGTTGCCGCCGATGACGACGGGCAGCGAGATCGGCGCGAGCACCTGCGTGCCGCCGAGGAGGGATCCGTCGCCCGCGGTGCCGCCGACGACCGCACCGCCGCCCGTGCCCGGCGTCGCGGTGGCGCCGGTCGAGCTGCTGTCGCCGATGACCGAGATGGCGTTGCCGCCGGCGGTGATCGGGGCGGTGACCGGTGCGACGACCTGGGTGCCGCCGAGGATCGAGTCCTCGCCGCCGGTCCAGGCGTCGGTGCCGCTCGAGCTGCTCGGCGCGGGCGACGCGGTGGTCGTTCCCTCGCTCGAGCTGTCGCCGATGACCGAGACGGCGTTGCCGCCGGCGGTGACCGGGGCGGTGACCGGTGCGACGACCTGGCTGCCGCCGAGGATCGAGTCCTCGCCGTCGGTCCAGGCGTCGGTGCCGCTCGAGCCCGGGCTGCTCGGCGCGGGCGACGCGGTGGTCGCTCCCTCGCTCGAGCTGTCGCCGACGACCGAGATCGCGTTCCCCGAGACCGTGACGGGCGCGGCGACCGAGACGACTCCCTGCGTCCCCGAGAGGATGCCGTCGTCGCCGGACGTCTCGGCCGCAGCAGGCTGAGCAGCCGGTGCGGGTGCGGTCGTGGCATCCGACGACTCACTGTCGCCGGCTACCGACACCGCATTGCCGGCGACGGTCACCGGCACGTTCACCGAGACGAGCGCCTGCGTGCCCGACGCGGCGCCGTCCTGGCCGCCTGTCGTCGCGTCCGCGGGTGCGGGATCCGACGTGGGAGCGGCGGCGGTGCTGCCGTCGCTGTGGGAGTCGCCGATGACCGACAGCGACGTGCCGCTGACGGTGACCGGGAGTGTGACGTCGATGACGGCCTGGCTGCCGGAGAGCAGCCCGTCGTCACCGGTGGTCTCGGCCGCGGTCGCGGCCGTGGCGCCGAGCAGCGTGATGCCGCCGGCGAGAAGCGTGCCCCACAGGGCGCGCTTGCAGAAAGTACGCATTGGTGTTCCCCTTTGTGATCGATCGGATGCAGCGCGCGAAGCGGCGCTGCTCAGCGCGGGAGGCGCGCTGAATCTCTGCCGCACTGCGCTCGTGAGAGCGAGGCGGCGGAGAGCCGATCAGTCAGGGGAGACGTCGGTGGAACCGGCGGGCGCCGGCGGTGCGTGATCGTCCTCGGGACCTGCTCGGCGCACCCAGGCACGGTGTGCGGCGAGTGGAACGAGGGCGATGAACGCCCAGGCGCCGGGACCCGCACCGCCGGGTCCCGCGGAGGCGGAGGGCAGGCAGAGCCCGCCCGGAGAGCTGGAGGGCCCGCTCGCGCTGAGCGCGGCGGACGAGACGTACAGCGCTTCCGCCGCAACAGCGGAGGCGACGGATGCCGCAGCCCAGGCGGCATGCAAGGCCGCTGCGGCGGTGGCGGAGGCGCTCGCAAGGAGCGTGACGGCGCCGGCCGCGATGGTGGGCGTCTCGCTCGGCCAGGCGCCGTCGGCGGGGTCTGAGAGTCCCGGCAGACCCGGCAGACCCGGCGTGGCGGGGGTCGAGGGGAGTTCGCCGACGGGCGGCAGACCGACCGTCGTGCCCGTCTCGACGACCACGCCCACGAGGTCGTCGAGCGTCTCATCGACCGTGCCGCCGAGGTCGGTGACGGCGTCGTCGAGGCCGACGGCGGTGGCGACGTCGCCGACCATGGGCACGGCGGTGACGACGTCGACCACGGGCTCGGTGATGTCGCTGACGACGCCACCCGACACCGCGTCCGAGACCGGCTGAGCGACGGTCGTGACCGCCGAGCCGACGACGTGCACGACCTGGCTCACCGGCTCCTGCACGGGCTCCGGCGTCGAGGCGACGACCGTGTTGACGGCGGTCGTCGCGCCTGTCGTGACGGTCGAGACCGTCTGGGTCACCGTCGCCGCTGTCGTGTCGACGGCGGCCGTCACGGTTCCGAGTGCACCCCCGAGCAGTCCCCCGTCGTCGGTCTCATCCGCCTGCGCGTGTCCCAGCCCGAAGCCGAGGACCAGTGAGAGGACGATCCAGGCGAACGCGGACACGGTCCCGATGAGGGCCAGCCGCACGATCCTCGGCAGCTGCGAGGTTGCGATCTCCACGTTCACCTCCCACGACGAAAGAGCCGCACGTTCCGGACGGATCGTGCGTGAGGGTGCCTGGATTAGAGAGGCTAGCGCGCGAGTGATGCGCTGTCCAGAGGATTCTCGAGCGGGTTGCGACCTGCTCATTTTGAGTGTGAGGGCTGTTGCGAGCGGGCCGGAATTGTGCACAGGGTGCCGCCGGAGACGCAACCTTCAACCCTGACTTCAAGCACGTCTCTCTCCACAGGTTGTGAATGAAGCACATCCAGGTCACACGCGCTTTCCACGCCGGATCTGAAGGAACGACGCGAGGTTGTCCACAGGGGTTCTGCACAACTGCGACGGCGTTTCGCGCAGGCTTTCCACACAGTTATCCACAGGCGCTGTTGCGAGTGTCGGAGGGGATCCATAGCGTTGGGGGCGGCCCATTCGGGAACGCGTGTCGCACGGCTGGGGGCAGTGCGACAGCCGGCGCAGTGCGACGCGAAGGTGAGCGGAAGAGGGTGTTCCGCTGCGCGTTCGTGCGTTGTCGGCGCGCCCGCGCCCACAGCACCAGACGACGAACAACGATGACCGTGACCGAACGGCAGGGAGGACGCGCAGCGTATGTCGATCGCCGACATCTCCGAAGAGCGCATGGGGGGTCCCCGCGACTTCGAGCGCACTCCCCCGCACGATGTGCTGGCGGAGCAGAGCGCGCTCGGCGGAATGCTGCTGTCGAAGGACGCGGTCGCCGACGTCATCGAGACGCTGCGCGGCGCCGACTTCTACATCCCGAAGCACGAGCTGATCTTCGAGGCGATCCTCACCCTCTACTCGCACGGCGAGCCCACCGACGTGGTCGCCGTCACCGATGAGCTCATCAAGACGGGCGAGCTGCAGCGCGCGGGCGGCGCCGACTACCTCCACACCCTGACGTCGATCGTCCCGACGGCCGCGAATGCCGGGTACTACGCCTCGATCGTCTCTGAGCGCGCCCTGCTGCGCCGTCTGGTCGAGGCCGGCACCCGCATCGTGCAGATGGGGTACTCCGGCCAGGGTGAGGCGCTCGACCTCGTCAACAACGCACAGGCCGAGATCTACTCGGTCACGGGGGCCGAGCAGGCTGAAGACTACGTGCCGCTCACGATCGCGGTCGACGCCGCCGTCGAAGAGATCGAGGCCGCGCGCGGGCGCGACGGCCAGATGACCGGCATCCCGACCGGCTTCTCGGGTCTCGACCAGCTGACCAACGGCCTGCACCCGGGGCAGATGATCATCATCGCGGCGCGACCGGCGATGGGTAAGTCGACGCTGGCGCTCGACTTCGCGCGGTCGGCGGCCGTCAAGCACGACATGCCCACGATCTTCTTCTCGCTCGAGATGGGGCGCAGCGAGATCGCGATGCGCCTGCTCAGCGCCGAGGGAGCGATCCCCCTGCAGTCCATGCGCAAGGGCACGCTCGACTCGCGCGACTGGACGACCGTGGCCGCGACGCGCGGCCGCATCAACGATGCCCCGCTGTACATCGACGACAGCCCCAACATGACGCTCGTCGAGATCCGCGCGAAGTGCCGCAGGCTCAAGCAGCGCGCGGGCCTGAAGCTCGTCGTCATCGACTACCTCCAGCTCATGACGTCGGGCAAGCGGGTCGAGTCGCGTCAGCAAGAGGTGTCGGAGTTCTCTCGAGCGCTCAAGCTGCTCGCGAAGGAGCTCGGGGTCCCGGTCATCGCGCTCTCGCAGCTGAACCGTGGCGCCGAGCAGCGCGCCGACAAGAAGCCCGCGCTGTCCGACCTGCGCGAGTCGGGCTCGATCGAGCAGGACGCCGACATGGTCGTGCTCCTGCACCGCGAGGCCGCCTACGAGAAGGACTCGCCGCGCGCCGGCGAGGCCGACCTCATCGTCGCCAAGCACCGCAACGGCCCGACCGACACCATCACCGTCGCGTTCCAGGGCCACTTCTCGCGCTTCACCGACATGGCCCCGGGCGACTTCGGGTAGGTGAATCTCGCGCTAACGTCTCCAATTCTCAATGCAGACGTCCTGATCGGCGCGGGGCGGGACTACGCCAGACCAGCTTGGATGGCGCGGATGTTCGCTGCGAGGACGCCTCGACTGAGGAGACCGGGCCCGAGCGGACCACTCGTGTCCTCACCGAGCAGCGGAAGCTGTCGTAGTGCGGTCTTGGCTTCCGGGCTCAGCTGGTTGAGCTGCCAGCAGATCTCTGCTCGGACTGCGTCCACCTGATCGGGTTTCGACAAGCCCACAGCTTTCGCCGCGTATGCGGCGGCCCCGAGGGCATGCGCGCCCATGTGGGCCACGCCGGCGGCTTGCGCCGCTGCGCGCGCGGCCGCGATGGCCTGCGGGCTCGCGACCTCGTGCGCAGCGCGTCCCGCAACGAAGCGGCGACGGATCTCACCCGCGGCACCGAGCTCGCCGCGCGCGAATGCCCGCGTGCGAGCGATCGCATCGCGTGGCCGCGAGTCGTCGGGCGACTCCGACTCGAAGATCGCGAGGACTCGTTCGGCGCAGTCAGCCGCCCACGATGCCCCGATCCGGCGATCAGCCTCGCTCAACGCCTGCGGCGATCCCATCACGCGCTGCCAGCACGACGAGATGCGCGAGCTCGTGCAGCCTCATGCGCGTCGTGCAGCAGCGAGATCACGTGCTCCGACGTCGCGGACGCCGGATTCACCACCGACACCCATCCGGCCGCCCCGTACAGAGGGTGCGAGACGAACACGTCGGCGTCGGCGGGGCTCGCACCGTCATCCGCGATCTGCGGTGCGCGATCGCGTCCGACGTGGATGTTCACGCGGAACCGACCAGACTCGTCCAATCTCGATTCCTCGTCATCGGGATAGTTCTTCGTCACGATCGTCCCGTACGGCTGCGTCCGCTCCGGCATCGCTCCATCCGGGGCGTAGTACAAGAACGCGTCACCCCACGCCACCTCCGGCGAACCGCTCCCCTCTCCGGGGATGACCACGAGCACACCCTCGAAGCCGCTGACGGCATCGACAATCTCCTTCATCTCCATCCTTCCATCGTCACGTTGAAGTGCTTATGTGGACCTTGGCGAGATGGGAGCATGCATGCCAGCCAAAAAGTCTCAAGAGACGATGTTCACGACGGCCGCGGTCGCTCGAATGGTCGGCTATTCCACACAGCAAGTTCGCGACCTCGAACGGCTCGGAGTGCTCCCCGCCGCCGAGCGCACCCCCAACGGATACCGCTGTTACCAGGAGCGCCACATCGTCGCGCTCCGCGCCTATCGCGCACTGGTCGCCGCGATCGGATCCGTGCCGGCGCGACAGATGATGCCCACGCTGGTGCACGGCACCCTCGAAGCCGCTGCAGAGAAGATCGATGACCTGCACGCCCTGCTGGCGCGCAGTCGTGAACACGTCCGCGAAGCAAGCCGCGGTCTCCAGGCGGTTCTCGCCGACACCACCCTCGTCTTCGACGACCGCGACTCCATGACGATCAGCGAGCTCGCGGACGCCCTCGGTGTTCGCTCGTCGGCGTTGCGCCACTGGGAGCATGAAGGCCTCGTCAACCCGGATCGGATCGGTCAGTCGCAGACCCGTCGATACAACGCTCGAGCGATCACGGAGGCACGTATCGTCGCTGCGCTCCGAAGCGGCGGACACCGCATCCCACCGATATCGCGCGTGCTCGCCCAGCTTCGCGAGCACGGACTGACGTCAGAGGCTCAAGCGCTTCTCGACGAGCGGCTGTCGGATCTCAGCCGCCGCAGTGTCGCGCTGCTCGCCGCATCAGGACAACTCCACGCACTCCTCAGCGATCGGCAGCAGACTGCCGCGTGAAGGTGGCATTCGGCACGGGGATGGCCGTCGCACAACCGACCGAGGAGTCCCGTCTGACCCGACCGTGATGTCGCGGTTGGCGTGCCCCTGCGGGCATCTTCATCGGGCGGGGTCAACGGGCCTCACCGATTCGAGCGCCTGCGAGACTCCTTGAGGCCGGGACATGGCGCGGTTGGACCGACGAACGCGCTGTTCCACCTCCCCAACCGCTAGACGCTTGGGACTCCGGTGATGGATGCCGGCGATATGACGATCGTGATCGTTCCCTGTCTTGGCGGGTTGCAGCGGTGGTCGGCAGGACAGTCGCGAAGGCGCTTGGCTTCTTCCTCTCGGTCGTCAAATTCTTCTCGGTCGTCAAACCGCCCGAGCAGATGAATGCCCAGACGATGCTTCCGCCAGAGGCCTTTCCGCCCCGCGTGGACGAATATCGGCCCTAGAGCAGACGAGGTCAAACGCCTCACGCGCTCGAGGACCCGCAACCGACACCAACGACCGGCATGAGAGCGGCCAAAGAGCTCGGCCGCTTCACTGTCGGGGATCGGCGCTAGCGTCGATTCGTGATCGAGATTGCCCGAACCCGCCGCACGTCTAGTGCCTCGGCATCGCTGTTCTTCGAGCGCTGGTGCGCGATCGAAACACACCCCGAGTGGGCGCCGAGCATGGAGTATTTCAAGCTGTCAGAGCCCTTCGGATTGGGCGCCCGCGGAGTCCTGAAAGCGGTCGGTGGTCAAGAGTCACCGTTCCGCGTCACGACAGTGGGGCCGGGCTTTGTCTATGCCGACACCACCGAACTCGATGGGGCGGAGTTGACCGTGCACCACGAGGCCGTCGAGGGGCTCGACGGTACTGAGGTCACACTGTCTGCATGGCTCGACGGGCCAGCCGAAGCGCAACTGGCAAGGGGAATGTCTGCCGAGGTTCAGCACAGCCTGGAGCACGACCTGGCCGCGCTCGCAGCGCTACTCGAGGGCTAGCATCAGTCGGCGAGCCAGGCGTTAGTGCCCGCGCACGCGGAGACACGATCGAACGAGCGCTGCTTGGTTCCTGAGCGCGCAGGAGACCGTCTCCGGTTGCCCGTTCGTGGACCCTGTATTGCAGTGCGCGGTCGGCGTAACCTTGTGGTCATCACTCAGGAGGGATCGTGAAGCGGCTACAGGCGAAGCAGATCATCAGTGATGACGAGCAGATCGCCCGATATGCCTACGTGTTGGGAAATGTGCCGGCCGTCATCGCGGACAGAGGGTACGTGGCCGCCTTCCAACGACTTGCAGCGCCACAGCGGGAGCGTCTGATGAACTGGCTGCGTGAGCAGCTTCCCGCTGGCATTCAAGAGCCCTCACCACCTGACGATCCAGAAGCGTTCGCGATATTGATGCGCAACCTCCACGCCCGTCACGCCCTCGTGACCGCGCCTGGCGCCGCTGCCCTGGCGGCCGGATTCGTCACAAGTCCGCCCATCGTCGCTTACTTCACGACGGGCGCAGGTTCGGTTGCGATAGACCAGCATCCGCCGTGGTTGCACGAGCTTGCCGGACACGAGACTGCCCCGAAAGACGCCGGACGAGATAGAAGCGTCGACGGCCCGCAACGCTGGGCCTGATCGGCACGCGAGGCGCACGGGATTGCTCGACGCAGAGCAGCGCAGCGGGCTGCCTGTGGGCACGCTGAAGGACCGGCCTCCGGGCAGCTGGTCGGACCTCATGCGCGATGGCGTGCCGGTCTTGAGGCTCGGGCGCTGCTTAGTCGGCACGTGGGACACTGACGTTTGGCAACCGATTCGGACATCGAGTGCTCCGCACCGTATCCAACCCGTGTGACCGATCGATCGGGATGTGTGAATCGGCCTGACTTTCGTTCCGTTCTTCAAGCAAGGATGGAACTCGATGAACAGGAAGTACTCGCCGGAGATGCGTGAGCGGGCGTTGCGGATGCTCGCTGAGGCGCGGCCGGAGCACCCGAACATGATGAGCGCGGTGCGGCACGTGGCCGGGCTGCTCGGGATGAGCCCGGAGACGTTGCGGCTGTGGCAGCGCCGGTACGAGGTCGACGCCGGCGCCAAGCCCGGCCTGACGACCGATGCGGCGCAGCGGATCAAGCAACTGGAGAAGGAAGTCTCGGAGCTGCGGAAGGCGAACGAGATCCTCAAGGCTGCGAGCGTGTTTTTCGCGAAGGAGCTCGACCGCCCCTCGACGAGATGATCCGGTTCATCGACGAGTACCGGGATCGTTTCGGGGTCGAGCTCATCTGCCGTGTCCTCCGACCGGCGGTCCAGGGGTTCCTCACCTCCCGCGGCTATCGCGCCGCGGTCGGCCGTGCGCCGTCGGCCCGGCAGTTGCGCGACGACCTCCTCAGCCCGGAAGTCGCGCGGCTGCATGCGGAGAACTACGGCGTCTACGGGCGCCGGAAGATGCACGCGTTGATGCGCCGACAGGGCTGGGACATCGGCCGGGACCAGACCGAACGACTCATGCGGCTGGCCGGGGTGCGGGGCGTGAAGAAGTCCAAGCGGGTGTTCACGACGCGCTCGGACAGGACGACGACGCTGCCAGGCGATCTGGTCAACCGCAGGTTCACCGCTGACGCGCCGCGTCGGCTGTGGGTCTGCGACATCACGTACGTCGCGACGTGGTCCGGGTTCGCCTACGTCGCCTTCGTCACCGACGTCTACTCCCGGCGCATCGTCGGGTGGAACGTCGCGGCGACGCTGAAGGCCGAGATCCTGCCGCTGCAGGCGCTGGACATGGCCGCGTGGAATGCCGGCGGTGACCTGACCGGGCTGACGCATCACTCGGATCACGGCTCGAATTACATGGCCATGGTCTACACCGAACGCATCGTCGAGCTCGGCGCCGTGCCATCGACCGGAACGGTCGGCGACTCGTTTGACAACGCGATGGCGGAGGCCGTGAACAACCTCTACAAGACCGAACTGATCCGCCAGCGCGGGCCGTGGCGCACCGTCGAGCAGGTCGAGCTCGCGACCCTCGAGTACGTGTGGTGGTGGAATCACCAGCGCCTGCACGGCGAGCTCGATCTGCGCACCCCGATCGAGGTCGAGCACGCGTACTACGCTGACCAGGAATCAGCCCACCCGGCACCCGCCGGACAAACGAACCGATAGGAACGAAAGTCAGGCCGATTCATTTCGAGTCCCTGGGGGGAATGCGATGGCTGGCAAGGGGGACGTCGTCGCTGCGGTGGCGACCGCGAAGGAGAACTACGACGCTGCGATTAAGGCTCTGTCGGATGCATGGCCGGGCGAAGACGCGACCGAGACCGAGGGTGCCGCGAGCACCGTCCCGGTCACGCAAGCGAGCGACACTCTGAAGTGGGCGCGCAAGAAGTACGACTCGCTCGTGCGTTGGGTGGTCGGGGTATTCAGTGCCATCGGCCTCTTGGTCTTCGGCTCGGTGCCGTTCGTAAACCTCGCCTTTGTGGACGTGTGGCGGGTGTCGATAGGGCTTGTCCTTTCCGGCATCGGGCTTGCGATCGTGATCTATGCGACGACCAGGGCCCTGGAGCCGGAAGACGCCAGTCTGTCTGAGCTTCGGGTGACCATCAAGGACGCGGAGAAGAACCCGAATTCAACCAACCCGCGAACGAAGGAAGCGGCCCGCCTGAACGGACTTCTTTCGGGTGACACCGCCGCGGCGTTCGGTCCAGGGATCAACTCTGTCGACAAACTGCTCGAGGAGATCGGCCGCCGCGAGGCGATCGTGCTTCACCTCGACACCGGCTGGTCGCCATCGAGAGACGCCGCTCCGCCGCCGCCTCAGCTTGCGAACGTCCCCTCCGCCGACATCGGACCTCGCATGCGGGAGCATGTGGATGCCGTGATCTCGTGGATTCCGGGTACCGAGGAGGTCTCGGCTGACGCGGTGTGGAACGAGGTCGATGGCGAGGGTCAGTCCAAACGCGTCGCTGAGGCAGGCGAAGAGCAACGGCGTTTCCTGACAGACGAGTGGCACCAGGCGGTGGTGTCGGCCGTGCTGAGCCGCGCGTTCCCGTCGCGACCCTTGCCTACCCCGGACCTCCGGAAGGCTGTCCAGAAACTGCTGGATGCCGTCGAAGCGCGCAAGAGTCCCACGGATGCCGCCGCTCAGGTACGAGCGGCTCTACTCGCCGACACATCCGCAGTTGAAGCAGTGCGGTTGAAGAGCCAGAAGGCAATCCTCGACAACCGCCTATGGCACCGCAACCTCGTGCTCGACGAGTCCGGCGTATCTCAACTGCGAGCGACTTTCCGCGTTGTCCGCCGCCTGTTGATGATCGGTGCTGCTCTCGTCCTGATCGGTGGGGTGGTGTACGCGTGGGCGGTCACAAACCCCAAGATCGGTGGCCTGCAGACCCCCGTGTCGATCACGATAAATCCCGACAGCGACTCGATGAAAGCGTTGGTCTCTTGCGGCCTCTCCGCCGACGAGGGAGTGCAAGATGCAGCCGGCACCCTGATCTCCATCGCCGATCCTGGCGACCCAACGAGCGAGGCCAAGGTGCTCCTGGCTGAGACGGCCTGCGCCGGCGCCACGGTGAAGATCGCTTCGGGCGACGGCCGCGTCGCATTAGCGGCCAACGCAGATCCCGCCGCGACCGAAGAGGCGACAGATACCGACGACCCAGGCAGCTCTGTGCGACGCGTCGCATCGATCACGATTACCGCAGGCACGGATGCCTGGGCGGCGGTCGACGAGGCCTGCGAGCTGTCCGGCTCGCGAGACGACGACATCTCAGTTCAGGGCTATGTGCGCGTCGATGGGGAGGTCACGGGGCTTCCTCCATTCTCCGCCGAGGTGATCTGCGACGACGCGCGGTCACTCGTGGCCGTCGAGTTTGCGGCCGATGAGGGCACGTACAGCCTTCCTTGAATCGAGGATTATCGATGGATCCATTCGTACTGTTCCTGCTGCCGCTCTTGAAAGGAATCGGCGACCGGGTCGTCGACGAGATCTCGGGCCACGCGTTCGACTCGCTCAAGAGTTTAGGGGTCGCCGCGTTCCAGCGGCTCGTCCGCGCCTCGCGGGACGATGATGCGGAAGAGCTTGCCGCCTCCGCCCACGAACTGTCGATCGCGTTGCAAGACACACCTGCCGAGCGACAAGCGCTCGTCAGCGCAACGATCTCTGCGACGCGGCCCGAACCCTTGATGCAGATGTCGTCGGTGCTTCAGTTGATGTGGAGCGCAGCTTCCACGATCGACCTGGTTCCTCGCGGCTCGCGTCCGGCGGGCGCGCTGGCACTAGCTGGTTCGTTTCCCGACCGGGCGTTCGTCACCGTCTACGATGTGCGGGACCTGGACCGGGCCGTCAACGCTCTTGCGGATCCCTTGATAAACCAATGGGACGAACCAACCATCTACTTCAGCGACCTCGGCGGACAGAGTGAATACTGGACGCCGCGAATGTGGGTCTTGAGGCCGGGCGACAGTGTCGATGCCCGGGGCCTGGCGAAGTCCCTGAATACCCTGCTCCACGACAAGCGTAAGCAGCCCGATCCGATGCTCGTCGAGCTCGAACTTTGCGAGTTCAGCGGGGTCGACCAGAAGTGGCGAGTCAGCTACCTTCACGGTGATCGTCTGCTGGCGAAAACCCTCAGCGGCCCTGCCTCTGGCGGCCGGCCCGACACCGAGCTCGACGTCGCCGACGCTGCGGGCACGCTCGAACTGCTCGAATCGCTATCAGCCCTGACCCGCTCGCAGAACGAGCGCGACGAAGTTTGGTCCAAAGCCTGGAACGAGATCTCCGTGCGCGTGGGCGAGAATCCGGACGACCGGTAGTTGCCCGTTCAGGGGTACCCATCGTAAGCGCTTTTGCCCGCACGCTCCCTTTTGCGCGCAATGCCCGTTTATGGATCGGACGTGCCTCTCCGACGGGGTGATGGGCCAAACTCGGGCAGTTCGGCTCGTGGCATCAAAGCTCGAGGCTTTCGCCCCCGTCCGCATACTCATCGTGACTGGTATTGGGCTCGGTCGCCTGTGCGCCGAGAGCGACGGCATCGAGTTCGTGGCGAAGATACTTCGGGGCCTGAACGCGCCAGGCGTCGGTCACCAGCTCGGCCAGATGGTCCGCCTTGATCGCGGCCAGCCGGAAAGCCACTTTCGGCTCACCCCAGGGCGTGGTCGTCCGCAGGAACACGTCGGGCTCCATCTGGACCAGAGCGAATTCATCCATCCGGTCCGCGACCTTGACGGCGACGACGAGCTCGGTTGCGAGAATCGCACGAATGTCGTCGGGGATGCTGGGCCATGGGTGGCACTCCCACGCATACAACTTTCTCCGGACGAACCACGCGGTGCCACCCGTCGTCGCGCGCTCTTCGCTGCCGGGCAGGCTATTCGCGATCCTGCGCACGTCGTCGAGGGTGGCCACGGCGCGAGCCTACGCCGCCCGCGCGACATCGATGCCGCTCCTAGCGAGCGGACGAGTGCTCCCGAGGCAGCCGCATACGAGCATCGCGCGAATACGGATCCCGGCGCTCACCCGTCGATAGTGTCGACGCGTGAGCGAACGCAAGAGATCGACCCTGGCGTGGGTGATCGCCAGTGTCATCGTCGGCACCGGCTGCATCGTGCTGCTCATCGGGGTGCTGACTCCGGTGACGTTCGGCTGGTTCGCCTATCAGCCACTCGCCGATGCGACATTCGTGCCCGGTGGCGGCGGCGTCTTCCTGTCCCGCACGACGATCGTCGGATTGGCGGTTCTGACGATCGGTCTCCTGGCGGTCGCCTTCCTCGCCGGCCGGCATGCGGCGCGAGCGCGCCCCAATCGACGTCACCCGGATTCCGCGGACTGACAGCTGGCCGCCGAGACGGTCCCGTCGAACGCTCATTGCTCGAAAGGGGATCGAGATCCCGATCGAGGAAGGGACTACTCCTGGGGTCGGCTGTAGGGATTGCGTGCGGGTGGTTGGCAGCTCGTCGGATCGATCCCGTGGTCCAACACCTGTTGATAGACACCTTGAGCGTCGCTGGCCGGCGTGACCCCGATATCGGTGAGGCACTTGCGCAGGGCGACGTAGGTGGGCGAGTCGTACGTATGGGCCATTTGCCAGGCCATGTCGATCTGCTGGAAGGGCGGATAGCAGACCGCGTGCGCGCTCTCGTCCACTGCGAGGTAGGAGTACTGGTGCACCGCCCCCTCCATGTACTCGGCCGCCAGACCAGATCCGTTGTCACGCATGCATCGTGCAAACGTGGCATACGCCGCTTCATACATCTGCGCGGTGACCTCCAGCGGCTTCTCATCAAGCGGCGTCGAGGAAGGCACGCCGACCGCTGGTCGGCCGGATCCCCCGCCGGCCGAGATCGCAAAAGGCACGGCCACGACGACTACGACGGCCGTGAGGGCCACGGCGAGCGCGGCCGCAGCCCAGCGCGGCCGGAATGTTCGCTGAGCAGCTGCCGATGGCCGTCCGTCATCATGCGGGGACGGTGCTGCGTCGTCTTGCACGACGACGGACGCGGCGCGATTGAGCAGAGCGGCACGCCCCTTGGCGAGCGCATCGTCGGTGGGAACCCGGCTATCCTCACGGGTGTTGCGGAGCGGGGTCAACTCGTCCATGTTCCACTTCCTCCGTACTGATGCCGGTGCCCGCAGCTTCTCTCAGCACCCGACGAACGCGATTGAGCCGGGACCGGACGGTGCCGATCGGTACGCTGGTCGCCTTGGCGATCGCGGCGTAGTCGAGATCAGCCCACGCGTATAGCAGCAGCGTGTCGCGATCCTCCGCTCGAAGCCGTCTGAGTGCTCGCTCGAGGCGATGCACGAGCCGTTGCGCATCGATCCGGTCGTGTGCTTGGTCGGTGAAGTCGGGAGCAATCCGGCCCGCGAGGTCCGCGGTCATCCCCTTCCAGGCCACCGCTTCCAGCCGAGAGTGCTTGCGGATCAGCCGCGTCGCGATTCCGAGAAGCCAGGGCCGGGCGTCCGCCACGGCGGTGTCGTAGGTGCGACGCTTCTCGAACGCGACGAGGAAGGTGTCCGACATGATGTCCTCGGCAGCGTGGTCACCGACGCGTTGAGCCGCGTAACGGAACACTGAACGAGCGTGCCGGTCGTACAGGTCGGCGAATATCGCCGGCTCACGCATCGACGTCTCGATGACCTCGTTGTCGGGGCTCACAACCGTATTGCTCGATTCCGCGGAGTCAGTTCACGCCAATACGCATCCCACCCCGAAAAGGCATCACCACGCCAGTCCAGGCACCGTAGCCACGCAAGGGCTACCTTTCGCTAGGTGCGCGCTCATGGACCTTCGCTGGCTGCGCGAGATGGGGGCGGGCCTGGGCCCACACAAGGGCCGGTGAACGAGCTGAGACGGGCGGGTGTGACAAGACATGCGAATATGTCGGGAAGAGAAACAAAACACCTCGCCCCTATCTGAAGGAGAGCGGATGTCGGCACCCGACCTCTCGCATCGGTTCCAGGAGATCTCCCTCAAGCTGATCGCCCCCGACGGCACCCCCCTCACGGACGGGCCCGTCACAGTGGAGCAGACACGGCACGCGTTCGGCTTCGGGAACATCGGCTTCGACTTCGTCGAGCTGCTCGGTGGGCCGCCTCAAAGTGACCGCGGCGCTTCACGGGTCTTCGGCGGCGCAGACACCGACCGGGCGGTGCCGCTCCTGGACGCCTGGCTCGATCTGTTCGACAGCGTCACCCTCCCGTTCTACTGGCGCGGCTTCGAGCCGCAGCCGGGGCGTCCCGACACCGCTCGGCTCCTCACGACGGCTCGCTGGTTCGCGGACCGAGGCGTGCGGGTCAAGGGGCATCCGCTCGTCTGGCACACGCTCGCCCCGCGCTGGCTCCAGGAGCGGACCGATGCGGAGGTCGAGGCCACGATCCGCGACCGCATCGTCCGAGAGGTCACCGCCTTCACGGGGGTCATCGACCTGTGGGACGCAATCAACGAGGCGGTGATACTGCCGGTCTTCACGGCGGAGGACAACGCGGTCACCCGGCTCGCTCAGGCGAAGGGTCGCGTGGCGATGGTGCGTCTGGCGTTCGAGACGGCGCGCGAGGCGAATCCGTCCGCCCGGCTCGTGTTGAACGACTTCGACCTCAGCACGGACTACGAGCGGCTGATCGAGGAATGCCTCGACGCGGGGGTGCGGATCGACGCCCTCGGCCTGCAGACTCATATGCACCAGGGCTTCCGAGGCGAGGAGAACATCTGGAACATCCTCGAGCGATTCGCACGCTTCGGCCTGCCGCTCCAGCTCACCGAGACGACATTGCTCTCGGGCGACCTCATGCCGGCGGAGATCGTCGACTTGAACGACTATGTCATCGACTCCTGGCCCTCCACGCCCGAGGGTGAGGCCCGACAGGCCGACGAGCTCGTGCGGCACTACCGCACGGTTGTGGCGCACCCCGCGGTGGAGTCGCTCACCTATTGGGGGCTGACCGACGAGGGGTCATGGCTGGGCGCACCGTCGGGGCTTCTCCGTTCCGACGCCTCACCCAAGCCCGCCTATGGTGCCCTGCGCGGCCTCATTCGCGGGGAGTGGTGGCACGCTCCCCAGGCGTTGCGTCCCGACGCGGACGGGCGCGTCCGGGTGCGCGGCTTCGCTGGAGACTATCGCGTGACGGCACCCCAGGGCTCCGCGCACTTCTCGGTTCCGAGCGCGGCCGACGGCTCCACGGTGGAGACTCGCCTGCGCGGCTGATGCAAGCGGTCACCCCGGCTGCGCACTTGCGGACCGGCTCGAGGGCTAACCCTGGAAGACCCGCGCCGTATGGTCGCTCAGGGTCGCCCCGCGATCTCGATCGTCTCGGGCAGCTTGTCTCCCGTTTCCGTTGCCACACGGCGAGCGATGTCCCCGTCTACGAGGTACATCCCCGCATTCGATCCGGTGATGAAGAAGTCGTTGGCTGCGTCGCCGTCCAGCATCGTCGGAGTCAGCCACAACGCGTACTCCTTGCCTGTTTCGAGGAGAGGCCGGGACGACGGATCCTGCCGGACAGCGACGGCGTCCCCGGCGCTGACTTGCTCAGCTTCTGGAGCTGTGGCTCCTAGCTGCGGAGACGCCGGCGCGCTCGACACATCGAGGGTGGAGATTGTCGTCTCGCCGTCGGTCCGCTGGTCAGTCACTGTGCCGATCACAATCGCCGTACTGTCGCTCGCGAGCCCGTCGATCGAGTCGTACAGCACCGCTCGACTGCCGTCACCGTCGGTGACGGAGCTGGCTGCGCATCCAACCAGCAGCGTCAGCAGCGTCGTGGCGACCGCGGCTAACCCGGCGCGTCCCAGCGCTTCCCGCTTCGTCTCGCGAAAAGCCCGAACCGATGATGACCTGCCGATCCGCATCATGAGCCGAGCATAGGACCGCGGTACACCGCCCTGCGAGCCGGAGGCCGGCTCGTTGAGGGCAACAGCGCCCGCGGCGCGTGCGGACCGCCATCCGCTCGGCCTTCTTGCGGTTCCGCTTGACCTTCTCACTGTGTCAGGGTCGATCGTGGTCTCCATCATGTACACCATCGGAGAGTTCGCAGCATACGGGCGTGTGAGCGCGCGAATGCTGCGGCACTACGACGCCATCGGGCTGCTCAAGCCCGCTCGGGTCGACCCGTCCACGGGATACCGGCGCTACGACTCCTTGCAGCTGTCGGACCTCCTCCGGATCGTCGACCTCCGCGGATTCGGGTGCTCGCTGGACGATGCCGCCGAGGTGCTCTCGTCGAATGATCGGGATGCCGCCACTCGCGCGATCCTGGCCCGCCGACGCGAGGAGCTCACGGATTCGATCGCCGCAGATGCCGCACGCGTCGCCCGGATTGATGCGCGACTCTCCCGCCTGGAAGGAGCTCGCACCGTGAGCGGAATCACCTACACCTCCCTGCCCGCCGTCACCGTCTATGCGACAAGCGAGATTGCTCCCGGTAGCGGGCCCGAGAACGTCTCGCCCGTTGTCGATCGCATCCTGCCCCCGCTCCTTCGCGCGCTGCAGGAATCGCGCGTCGACTTCAAGGAGCCAGGAATCTTCTGGTACGAACCGGTCGACGGCAGTGACGACATGCGCGTGTGGGTTTCGTGGATCGCCGGTGGCGATCCCGTCGAGAATCCGGCATGGGAGGTCGTCACACTTCCCGAGGTCCCGCACGCTGCCGTCTTCGACTACCGCGGCGACATGCCCGGAATCGGCGACGCCTGGCACGAGTTCATGACAGGCCTTGCTCAGGCTGGGGTGACGATGGCCGGCGCAGGACGCGAGGTCTACCTGGAGTCAGAACCGCTGCCGCAGTCGCAGTGGCTCACCCAGCTCCAACAGCCGATCATCGGCATCCCCGCGACAACGTAACCGAACCGGCACACGTTTCCGTGCGCTCAACGACGTCAAGCGCGCAGACACGGCGACACCGGACTCGGCTTGTGTGAGCCGCTCAGACAATCGGCTCCGATGAGGACCGGCCGCAGGCGGCCGGACACGCTGGGATCGCAGGTCGAGACCTGCAGCCGGGGACCGACGTGTGGCATCCAGACCTCACCGACCGGAAGGCACGGGTGCGCGTTGCCAGGCCCGCCCGGCGGTGCAACACTTCACGCATGGTCGAGAGCACCGTTGCTGCGAAAGAGGCAGCCTTGGCAGGAGAAGCGGCGAACGCCCGACGCAACCCGTATTTGGTCACCCTCGTGATCGTCGGCGCATTCGCATGGGTAGTCGCGTTCATGCTGTGGAACGTGCTCGTCCAAGTGACCGATTACACGACGTATGACAGCGAGACAGCTTCGGCGTTGGCGACGTGGATCAACATCCTGCTCCTCAGCGGTGTGGCCGCCATAGTCGGGGCGGTCGTGATTGCGGGCATAGCTCGCGAACTTCGCAACATGACCAGCAACTGACCACGCCAAGCACCACACACTGCCAATCCCGCGCACGCAGAGCGAGAGACTGCCGCAACCCTTCGCTAGATTCGCGTGGTGACTCATCTTCGTCGCGCATCGTGCGGGCTCGTTGCGCTCGCGCTGTCAGTCGGGCTCACCGGCTGTTCGCTCGATTCGGTCATCTGGGGAACGGACGGCGCGCGCGTGATCCAGACGACCGAGGAGCTCATCGACGCCATGGCGCGTGGGAATCCGACCGATCTCGTCTGCGCCGACTCCGAGGCGGAGCTCGGAGGCCCGAGCGATTGGCTGGGCCTGTCGGCCGGCGAGCCGGAGCACTTCTTCGCAGACTATTGGGAGGAGCAGGTTCCGCTCGATCCTCAATGGAACATCAACCTCGAGGGCCTGCCGGAGGGTCTGGCACCCGGCTCAGCGTTCCCGGGTGATGTGTTCTACCGCGAGACCGACGAGGGCCTCTGCGTGATCGACGTCGCATCGTCGACCCTCGTGGCCGAAGGCTGACAACCCGCCTGGCACACCGCAGGCGGAGATGACCGGAGCGTCGCGGCGGGGCGACCGTGGTGGCGTATCTCTATGGGGCGGTGGGAATCTCCGACGTACTCCCCTCCGCGCAGCGCCATTACGATGCGGGCATGCCGTTGCTCCGAGCCGTCGTCCTGTCGGGGCTCGGCGCGGTCGTGGTGTTGACCGCGGCTGGGCGGGCGATGCGGCTTCTCGGCGGCGACGACCCACGCGAGGATCGGGCCGTGCGTGCGCTCCAGGAAGCGTTCGGCCACCGGTCGGACGATGGCGCCGTCGCGGCTGACCCCGCCGTCCCGACTGGGCTACGCGAGCCGATCGACCGGGTCACCGAGCTGCTCTCGTGGTACTCCGGCGTGCCGCAGACCATCGCGAACGGCGCGATGTGGTGCGGAATCACCTGGTGGTTGACGCGGGACCGGCGCTCAGCGGTCGCGCCAGCGGCGGCGCTCGCCCTCGAGACCGCGTGCTTCGTCGCGTCCGCGGCGCTCGTGGGGCGGCCACGACCCCAGGGGGTGTGGCGCCCCGAGCAGCCACACGCGACGTCGTCGTTCCCCTCCGGGCACACCGCGGCAGCCTTCGCGCTCCACGGCACGCTCGCCGACCTGCTCGATAGCCACGGCGGCCGCGGCGCGCGGCTCCTCCGCCCCCTCCTTCGGTACGGCATTCCCGGCGCGATCGCGTTCTCGCGGGTCTACCGCGGCCAGCATCACATCTCGGACACCGTCGTAGGCGCCGTGCTGGGACGATGGAGCGCCGCTGTGGTGCGGCGTGAGCTGCTCTCGTCGTAGGCGGGCGGGATGACGCCGCCCGACGGGCGCGCAGGCCTTGCAGGTCGCCCGTTCACGGATCGGCAAGCCGCGCGCGATCACTGATCATCGGTAGATCGTCGTCGACGAGGATGGTGATGTGGAATCACCCGCCGCCGCCTTCATCGACCGCACGCTGCGGGCCGAGGCGTCGGAGTGGCGCACGTGGGCGGACGGCGATGCGTCGGTCGGCGGGCTCCGGGTCTACGGCGCCTCGGTCGGCGCGATCCGCGGCACCGTCCGCGACGCGCTCCGGAGACATCGCGGACTCGAGCACGACGACATCACCGCACTCGCGTCGGAGCTGTGGGCGGCGCCCGTCTTCGAGCGCCGCTTCGCGGCGATCGTGCTGCTGCAGGGGCAGGTGGACGCGCTCAGCGGCAACGACCTCACCCGCATCGAGGGGTTCCTCCGCGACGCCCGCGTTCCAGATCTCATCGAGCCGCTTGCCCTGGACGTCGTGCGACCGCTGCTCGCCCGCCTGACGGGCACTGAGGCCGATCGCGCCCGGCGCATCGTGGCCCGCTGGGCTTCGGCCGATGCTGAGGGCCTGCGTGCTGCTGCCGCCCTCCTGGCGGGATAGGCGCGAAGGGTGTCCGCGCACCCGGGTGCGCAGCATCCGATATCCGCCCACAATGGCGGCATGACAGCGCAGAAGGCCGTCGTCCGGATGTGGCGAGGCAGTGTGCGGAGTGAAGACACCGACGAGTACGTCGCGTACATCGAACGCACCGGTATGAGGGAGTATCGCGAGACGCCCGGGAACCTCGACGCGTGGATGCTGACACGCGACCTCGGCGACGGCACGACCGAGATCGTGACGGTGTCGCGCTGGCAGAGCCTCGAGGCGATCAAGGGCTTCGCCGGCGCGGACATCGAGACCGCCGTCTACTACCCCGAGGACGACCGGTTCCTCGTGGAGCGCGACGATGTGGTTCGCCACTGGACCCAGGTTTCGTAGCGCATGAATTCGCGCGCCCGCGGTCCGACATGCGCGCCCTCCTTCGCGCGGCTACTAGTCTCGGGCGCGGAGTGACCGAACGAAGGGCGCGAGGCGGCGCCCTCCGGAGCGAGTGACTGAGGAGCGACATGGACTACTTCGATCTGACCGGCCGGCGAGCTCTGGTCACCGGAGGCAACCGCGGTCTCGGTCTTGCGATCGCGCACGCGCTCGCAGCCGCCGGTGCTCACGTGGTCCTGGGCGTCCGCGATCCGGACGGCGCGGAACAACCACTCCGTGCGATCCGGGCTGAGGGCGGTTGCGCATCCTCGATCACGCTCGATGTCACGCAGCTCGATGAGGCCCGAGCGTCGATCGACGCGGCATCCGATGATGGCGTGTTCGACATCCTCGTGAACAACGCCGGCGGCGGGGTGAACGGGCCGGCGATCGACGTCACGGAGGCCGATTTCGACGCGGTGTGGTCGCTGAACGTGCGTTCGGCACTGTTCCTCTCACAGCATGTCGCGCGCTCGATGCCGGCCGGGGGCGCGATCGTGAACATCGCGTCGCAAGCAGGCATCGTGGCGCTGCCCGGCGAGTCGTCGTACTGCATCGCAAAGGCGGCGATGCTGCACATGACTCGCTGTCATGCGGTCGAGTGGGGCGACCGGGGCATCCGCGTCAACGCGGTCGCCCCCACGTTCATCGAAACCGACGGCACGGCCGAGGCGCTGTCCGACCCCGAGTTCCGCGCCGACGTCATCGACCGGATCGCGGCGCTGCATCGGATCGGCACACCCACCGAGGTGGCCGGAGCCGTTGTGTTTCTCTGCTCTCCCGCGGCGTCGCTGATCACCGGCCACACGCTGGTCGTCGACGGCGGGTGGACCATCCGCTGAGCTTGACGCGGTGGTCCACGAGAGCTCAGCATCGCCCGCTGGGGTGTCTGAGGTCCCGGCGTAGGTTGGAGGGCATGGCTCGCATTCTCGCCGTCACCGGCGGCTACGTCGTCCCTGTCAGCGCCGACCCCATTCCGAACGGCACGGTGATCGTCACGGACGGCGTCGTGTCGGCCGTCGGCGGACCCGACACCGAGGTCCCCGACGGCGCGGAGGTGGTCGACGCGTCCGGCAGCTGGGTGCTTCCGGGGTTCGTGGAGTCCCACGGTCACCTCGGGGTGCACGAGGAGGGCGAAGGGTGGTCCGGCAACGACACCAACGAGATGACGGATCCGAACGGGTCGCGGCTGCGCGCCCTCGACGGCATCGACATCGAGGAGATGGGCTTCCGCGACGCGCTGCGCGGCGGTGTGACGACCGCGGTCATCAAGCCGGGATCGGGCAACCCCATCGGCGGCCGCACCGTCGCCATCAAGACCTGGGGCGGCCGGACGGTCGATGAGCAGATCCTCGCCGCGGACGTGTCGGTGAAGGCGGCGCTGGGCGAGAACCCGAAGCGGGTCTACGGCGAGCTCAAGCAGACGCCGTCGACGCGCCTGGGCGTGGCATCCGTCATCCGCAGCGCGTTCACGGCGGCACAGCACTATGCCGACAAGCGTGACGCCGCCCTCGCCAAGGACGAGCCGTTCGAGCGGGACCTCGGCAAGGAGACGCTGGCCGCCGTGCTGGCGGGCGACCTCCTCTGGGATCAGCACTGCCACCGGCACGACGACATCGCGACGGCGATCCGGCTCGCGGAGGAGTTCGGCTACACGCTGGTCGTGAACCACGGGACCGAGGCGCACAAGATCGCCGATGTCCTCGCCGAGAAGCAGATCCCCGTCATCTTCGGCCCGATGCTCACCTCGCGATCGAAAGTCGAGCTGCGCGACCGTGGCATCGGCCACCTCGCGCTCGTCGCGCAGGCGGGCGTCAAGGTGGCCATCACGACCGACCACCCGGTGGTCCCCATCGACCAGATCCGCCTGCAGGCGATCCTCGCGATGCGCGACGGCCTGCCCGCCGAGACGGCTCTCGCCGCGCTCACGGTCAATCCGGCTGAGATCCTGCGTCTGCACGATCGTGTCGGCGCCCTCGAGGTCGGGCGCGACGGCGATGTGGTCGTGTGGTCGGGCGACCCGCTCGCGGTCGAGTCGCGCGTGCAGCGGGTGTTCATCGAGGGGCGCGCGGTGCTCGAGCCGGCGGACGGCGCTGCCGACACGCGCGTCGTCGAGCGGTGGGAGCGCTTCGGCCGCACAGCGTGGATGGCGTGACCCCGACACGACCGTCGTGAGCGCGCATCCCGCTGACGCCGCGCCGCGGCCGCGCGGCTCGTTCGGACGGTACTGGACGGCGGCGGCGATCAGCTCGTTCGGCACAGCCGTCACGGCGGTCGCCATGCCGGTGCTCGTGGTGCAGCTGCTGAGCGCGACCCCGTTCGAGGTGGGCATCGTCAATGCCGCGCAGTTCGTGCCGTACGCCCTGCTCGGGCTGATCGCCGGCGCCTACACGGATCGCTGGCGCCGCAAGCCGATCCTGGTCTGGTCGAGCATCGGCCGAGCACTCTCGCTCGGCGCGATCCCGGTGCTCTGGCTGGCCGGCGTGCTTGAGATCTGGATGCTCGTGGTGCTCCTGCTGCTGTTCGGCTCCTTCTCGGTGTTCGGGTTCGCCGCCACGCAGTCCTTCCTCCCCCGGCTCGTGCCTCGGTCTTCACTGGTGGTGGCCAATGCGCGACTGGATCAGACGGATGCCGCAGCCCAGACAGTCGGCCCGGCGCTGGGTGGCGGACTCGTCGCGTTGCTGGGAGCGCCGATCGTGCTGGCCGTGGACGCGGTCAGCTATCTCGTCGACGCGCTGCTGAACGCGAGCATCCGCGTCGATGAGCGGCGGGAGCGCCGCCCCGAGCGCAACCTCCGCCGCGAGATCGTCGAGGGGCTGCGCTGGGCATACGCCCACCGGACGCTCGGACCGCTCGCGGTGTCGACGCATGTCTGGTTCTTCGCCAACGGGATCGCGTTCACAGTGCTCTCGCTGCTGGCGCTGCGATCCCTCGGCTTCACCGCCTTCACGTTCGGGCTGCTGCTGGCGGTCTCGGGATCGGCGGCTCTGCTCGGCGCGACCTTCGCGTCGAGATTCGGGTCGTGGCTGGGCACCGGGCCGGCGATCATCGTCGCCCGTACGGCCTATCCGATCGCGTGGCTGCTGGCGGGGGCGACGGCGTGGCTGTCGGCGGAACCCGTGCTCCTCTATATAGCGCTCGCGATCCACGGGCTGGCCGCCGGCGTCGAGAACGCCAACGAGATGGGCCTGCGGCAGGCGGTCACGCCCGACTCCCTGCTCGGACGCGTGAACGCGAACATCCGTTCCGCCAACCGGACCGCGGCGGCGCTCGGCGCCCTCGCCGGCGGCGCGGCGGTGGGTCTCGTCGGTGACGCGTGGACGCTCGTCGTCGTGGCGATCGTCTTCGCCGTCGCCGCGATCGTCGCGGTGCTGTCGCCGCCGCTTCGGGCGATGAAGTCTCTCCCCGAATCGGACTGAGTCGCGGTCATCGCCGGTATTCGGGCGTGAAGGATCCGAATCGATTCGATAGTATGTGAGGTCTGTCGCCGCACGGTCTTTCGCAGCCGCGGTCGCGGCATCCGCCCTCTTTCCGCACTCTCGTTCAAGAGCCGCCCCATGCCTACCGCCCTGACGACGGGCCGCCCCTGGCACGTCATCGTCCTGTTCTCCGTCCCGCTCCTCATCGGCAACGTGGTGCAGCAGCTGTACCACGTGATCGATGCGATCGTCGTCGGCCGCCACCTGGGCGTCGATGCGCTCGCCGCGGTCGGGGCCACGGGAAGCATGCTGTTCCTGCTGCTCGGGTTCGCCTGGGGTCTGACGTCCGGCTTCGCCATCCCCACCGCGCAGGCGTTCGGCGCCCGCGACTTCGCGGCGGTGCGGCGCTCGGTCGCGGCCGGCACGATCCTCACCGCAGCCTGCACGGTCGTACTGACCGTCGGCGCGCCGCTCTTGAGCGAGCCGCTCCTCGTGATGCTGCAGACGCCCCCCGAGCTGATGGACGACGCCGTCGTCTTCGCGCAGATCAGCTTCCTCGGCGCGGGCGCGATGATGTTCTTCAACTACCTCTCGGCGATCATCCGGGCGATCGGCGACTCGCGCACCCCGCTGCTCTTCCTGTCGCTGGCGTGCGGGCTCAACGTCGGGCTCGTCATCCTCATGGTGGGCCCGCTGGACTGGGGCGTCGCCGGTGCGGCGCTGGCGACCGTCGTGTCGCAGGCGGTCTCGGTGCTCCTGTGCCTGGAGTTCATGCGGCGACGGATGCCGGTGCTCCACGTCCGCCGCGAGGACTGGCGGGTCAGCCGCGCGGAGCTCGCCGACCACCTGCGCCTCGGACTGCCGATGGGCTTCCAGGCGTCGATCATCGCGATCGGGACGCTGTCGGTGCAGGTCGCGCTGAACACGCTGGGCGCGGACGCCGTCGCGGCATACACCGCCGCGTCCCGGGTCGACGGCCTCGCCGTCGCGCTGCTGCAGTCGCTGGGCCTCGCGGTGTCGATGTTCGTCGCCCAGAACCACGGCGGCGGCCGCCCCGACCGCATCCGGCGCGGCGTCACGCAGGCGACGTGGATCGCCGTGGCCGCCTCGATCGTCCTCGGCGTGCTCCTCATCGCCTTCGGTGCGGCGCTCGTGCGGCTGTTCGTGGGCGAGGGTGCCGTCGAGGTCGTCGGCATGGCCGCGCAGATGCTGGCGATCAACGGCGCGACGTACTGGATCCTCGGCATCCTGTTCGTGCTGCGCGGCGCGCTGCAGGGGCTGGGCCACACGCTGATCCCGACCGTCACCGGCGTGATCGAGCTCGTGATGCGCGTGGGGGCGGCGGTCGTGCTCGGCGGCATCTTCGGCTTCATCGGGGTCGCAGCGAGCAATCCTCTCGCGTGGCTGGGTGCGGTGCTCGTCCTCGTGCCGGCGTACATCCACGCGCACCGGCAGCTCGCGCACGCGCCGGTCACGCCGATGGTCGCCACCCCCACCACGCCCATCCCGGTCATCGGCCCCACCGACGGCTCGATGGTCGTGGACGCGGTCGTCACGCAGCCGATCGTGCTCCCGGCGGCGGCGCGGCAGCCGGGCCGGCACCGGCGGCGGTTCCCGGTGCTCTCCGCGCGCGACCGGCGTCGCACCCGGGGCTGACCGCCGTCGGCGGGTGCCCTTAGGCTCGACCGCATGCCCGTGACGATGCGCCGCATGCAGGACCTGACCATCCACGACCACACGCTGACCGTTCCGCTGGTGTGGGACGACGCGGCCGACGGCCGCACGATCGACATCCACGCGGCCGTCGTCGCGCGGGAGGGCGGCGAGAGCCTGCCCTACCTGGTGTTCCTCCAGGGGGGACCGGGGCACGAGGCACCCCGTCCCTTCCACTCGCCGTCGGGACCGTCGTGGCTCGACGAGGCCCTCGAGCACTACCGTGTCGTGCTCCTCGACCAGCGCGGCACCGGTCGATCGACACCCGTCGGCGACCGCGACCTCGAGCGCGGCACGGCCGATCTCGCCGAGTACATCACCCACCTCCGCGCGGACTCGATCGTGCGCGACGCCGAGGCCCTTCGCGAGCACCTCGGCACGCCGACGTGGAGCGTGCTGGGCCAGTCGTTCGGCGGGTTCACCACGTTGGCATACCTGTCGACGGATGCCGCCTCCCTCGCGGAGGTCTACATCACCGGCGGGCTCAGCGCGGTGGGCCGCCACCCCGACGACATCTACGCGCTCGCGTACGACAAGCTGCGCGACGCGTCGGAGCGGTACTACCGGCGCTTCCCCGGGCATCGCGACGCGATGCGGCGGGTGGTCGACCTCGCGGACCGCGGTGAGCTCGTGCTCCCGGGCGGCGAGGTCGCCTCGGTGTCACGGGTGCGGTCCGTCGGCTCGCTGCTGGGATCCAACGACGGCTGGCAGACGCTCTGGTCCCTCCTCGAGCTCGATCCGCGCACCAACGCGTTCCGGCACGATCTCCTCGCCGCCCTGCCGTTCGGCCCGCGCAACCCGCTGTACTACGTCTTCCACGAGTCCAGCTACGCCGACGGCCACGCCACGCGATGGTCGGCCGAGCGCACCGAGCCCGACGACTTCCGCGACGATCCGACGCTGCTCACCGGCGAGCACGTGCGGAGGGAGTGGGCCGACACCGTGCCCGGCCTTCAGCCGTGGCGCGACGTGACGCTCGAGCTCGCGGAGTTCGAATGGCCTCAGCTCTACGACGCCGCGGCGATCGCCGCGTCCGGCGCTCGTGGTGCGGCCGCCGTCTACGTCAACGATCTCTTCGTGCCGCTGGAGTTCTCGATGCAGACCGCCCGGCTGCTGCCGGGCGTCGCCACGTGGGTGACGAGCGAGCACGAGCACAACGGGCTGCGCTCGGGCGGCGGGGTGCTGTCGCGGCTGATCGACCTCGCCCACGAGCGCGCCGTGCGCTGACAGGCGCGAAGGGGCGGAGGACACCGCCGGCATCCTCCGCCCCTCCGCGATGGTCAGCCGGCGAGCGTGACGGTGTCGATCGTCACCGCCGCGATGCCGGGGTGGTCGCTGAAGACCCCGTCCATGCCGGCGCCGATGAACGCCTTCAGCTCGCCGTCGAGGTCGCCGTATGCGTTCGGGTCGGCGCTGGAGCGGAAGTCGACCGGGAGGAACTGGTTCTCGGCGCGGAACGTCCAGCCGTGCACCGAGAGCCCCGCCGCGTGCGCGTCGGCGATGACCGGCGTGGGCGTGCCCAGGCGGCCGTCGGCGGTGCGCGGGATCATCACGGACTTCTCCAGTCCGACCCCGTCGGCGTAGGTCGCGATCTCGGCGAGGCCGGCCGGCGTGACGAGGTCCTTGTACGTGCGCGGGTCGCCCGAGGCCGTGAAGTCGTGCGGCCGGCCCGAGCCGCTGACGAGCTGCGCGAGCGTGACGTCGGTGAGCGCGTCGAGGTCGCGGAGATTGGCGGTCTCGAAGCTCTGCACGATCACCGGCGCGTCGGCCCGGTCCAGGCCGTTCGCACGCAGCGCCTCGACGAGCGGCTCCTCCATCGACAGCCCGATCGAGTCGAAGTACGACGGATGCTTCGTCTCGGGGTACACGCCGACCGTGCGGCCGTCGCAGCTGATCGAGTGGCGGGCGAGGTCGATGACCTCGTCGAGCGTCGGGATGACGTACAGGCCGTCGAACGCCGTGTTCGCCGGGCGGGTCTGGGGCAGGCGCTCCTTGGCGCGCAGCGTCCGCAGCTCGGCGAAGGTGAAGTCCTCGGTGAACCAGCCGGTGACGGCGGATCCGTCGATGACCTTCGTCGCCTTGCGCGCGGCGAACTCCGGCCGGGTGGAGACATCCGTGGTCCCGCTGATCTCGTTCTCATGACGCGCGACGAGCACGCCGTCCTTCGTCGACACGACGTCGGGCTCGATGTAGTCCGCGCACTGCACGATCGCCGTCTCGTATGCGGCCAGGGTGTGCTCGGGACGCGACCCGCTCGCACCGCGGTGGCCGATGAGGCTCACCGTCGACGGCTCGATCTTGGTCTTGTCGAGGTCGATGACGGCGAACTCGGTGTCGTCCGGCGTGCCGGGGATGCGCGCGTCGTTGCCGGGGTAGTTGTTGTCGTTGCCGATCAGCAGGCTGCCGTCCTTCAGCTGCACGATGGTCTCGAACGACTGCACGGGCAGCGAGAAGACCTCGCCGGTGCCGTAGCCGTCGCCCGCGCCGATGCCGTACGGGTTGGCGATGCGCAGCGCGTCGAGCACGAGCGTCTTCTCGAGGTAGCCCTCGGCGTCGGTGCGGCGGAGGTCGACCTCGTACACGCGCTTGGTGACCGACTGCTCGCCCTCGAAGTCGTCACGCTCGATGAGGATCAGCACGTCGCCCCGCACGGTGAACGCGTCGCCGATGACATTCGGCTCCTGGTCGGTCTGGTAGCTCCACGTGCGGCCGGTGTACTGCCCGGCGCGCGTGTCGAACTCCAGGATCTCGCGGCGGCGCAGGTCGGCGTCGTCGGCGTAGGAGCCCTCGACCACGGGGTACAGGTAGCGTCCGTTGGCCGAGGCGGCCATCGCCTCGAACCCGCGGCTCGCCCGCACGCGGGGCGTCTCGCCCGGCTGCAGGTAGGGGTTCTGCGGCGACTTGGCGCCGTCCAGCGCGTACGGCTTCTCGAGCAGCGTGCCGTCGGCGTCGAAGTGGAGCAGGAAGGGGCCGAACTCCTCGCCGACCCAGAACGTGCCGTCCTTGGCCTTCACGACCGACTCGATGTCGAAGTCGCCGCCGGTGAGCAGGCGCTCGTCGGTGCCGTCGTTGACGATCGGGAAGTCGAGGACGCCGTTGCGGTCGTTGTACGAGATGAACCGCTCGACCTCGATCTCGCCGGCGCCGCCCTCGGCGGTCTGCCAGGCCGGACGCACGAGGTAGTTGCGCAGCAGGAAGTCGGCGGAGTTGCCCTTGGCGCCGAAGCCGTTGTCAGGCTGCGCCCAGAACGTGCCGTCGCCGTTGTCGATCGCAGCCGAGAAGCCGGGGATGACCTGGCCGTTCCAGGGTCCGGTGCGGCCGTTGGCCGGAGTCGCGAGCGCGCCCGAGACCGGGCCGGGCTCGAGGTGGTCGGCCGACAGAGTGGCGCGGGCGACGAGCGTCGGCACGTGCGTCTGCACGTACGGCGACTGCGACGCCGCGGGGGCAGCGGCTACCGGCTGGGCGGAGGCAGCGGTGGCGGGAAGGAGCGCGACGGCGGTGGCCGCCGCGGCTGCCGCGGCGAGAAGGCGCGGCAGGACGCGTCGTGTGGGGAATCGACTCATGGAGCCGACGCAATCGCGGCCGCCCGGCCTCCCGCTGACGTGCCGGCGACGAATCCGGGACGGATCGGTGAACGTGGAGGGATCGGGCGCCTTGGACATCCCTCTCCGCAGTGCCTAGCGTGAGTCCATGAAGACCATCCGACTCACCGGCATCGACCGCCCGGCACCCGACGTGGTGCTGGGGCTCATGCGCATCCAGGACCTCGACGACGACGCCGTCCGCACCCTCGTGCGCGCCGCCCGCGATGCGGGCATCGACTTCTTCGACCACGCCGACGTCTACGGCCGCGACATGCACGGCTGCGAACGCCGCTTCGCCGAGGCGATGCGGCTCTCGCCGTCGGAGCGCGAGCAGATCACGATCCAGACGAAGGCGGGCATCGTCCGCGAGGGGCCGTACTTCGACTTCTCGTACGAGCACCTCATCGAGGCCGTGGAGGGATCGCTGCGTGCGCTCGAGACCGACTACATCGACATCCTGCTGCTTCACCGGCCGGACGCCCTCGTCGAGCCGGACGAGGTGGCGCGCGCCTTCGATGAGCTCGAGGCCGCCGGAAAGGTGCGCGCCTTTGGCGTCTCGAACCACACGCCGCGTCAGATCGACCTGCTCAAGAAGTCGGTGCGGCAGCAGCTCGTCGCCAACCAGATCCAGCTGTCGATCACCCATGCGCCGTCGATCGCGCAGGGCGTGGCCGCCAACATGCAGGGCGAGCAGCAGTCGGTCACGCTCGACAGCGGCGGCATCATCGACTACTGCCGGCTGCACGACATCGCGATCCAGGCGTGGTCGCCGTTCCAGGCCGGGTTCTTCAACGGCGTCTTCCTGGGCTCTCCCGACTACGCCGATCTGAACGCCGTGATCGATCGGCTGGCCGCGGCGTACGACGTGCCGCCGATCGCCATCGCGGTGGCCTGGATCACACGTCACCCGGCGGCGATGCAGGTCGTGCTCGGCACGACGACGCCCGAGCGCGTGAGCGGTGCCGCGCAGGGATCCGACGTCGCCCTCACCCGTGCCGAGTGGTACGAGCTGTTCCGCGCGGCGGGCTACCGCGTGCCCTGAGCCCACGACGCCGGGCCCTGAGCCCACCTGTCGTGAGCCCCCGGGGTGACACGACGATGCCCCGGGGATCCAAGGGATCCCGGGGCACCGGAGGGGCAGGTCACCGATCGCCGGTGAACGCGTCCTTCACGTCGTCGCCGGCCTTCTTCATCTTGGCGCTGAACTGCTCGCCCTGGCCTTCGCGTTCGAGGCGCTCGTTGTCCGTCGCGTCTCCGACGGCCTCCTTGGCCTTGCCCTTCAGGTCTTCTGCGTTGTGCTTCATGTCATCTCCGACGCCCATGGGCATCTCCTTTCCTTGTGGGTTCAGTCCCTTGCGGGTCGAGGTCGTCGCCCGGCGGCGACGTCAGTAGCGTTCTCCGGCGAGTCCGACGCGGTCGACGCGACGGTGGTACCGCATGCCGGCCATGCCGCCCAGCACCGCTCCGGCGAGGGCGATGACGGCGGCGCCGACGGCGGTGAGGATGCCGGTGAGGGTGGCGGCGTCGGCGCTGACCGGGATGCGCGGGAAGATGTCGACGTTCGCGAGGATGTCCCACTGGCTGCCGGCGATCGCGGTGATGAGGGCGATGAGGATCGCGATGACGATCGCCCACAGCCAGACGGCGAGACCCTGCTTGGCACCGCTGAAGCGCGCCATGCGCCCGGCGACATATCCGCCGGCGAAGTAGGCGACGAAGAGCACGAGGGCGATCGCGATGGCGCCGATGACGGTGGCGCCGCCGAGGTTCTCGCTCGCCGCTTCGGCCGCGTCCTCCACGACCTCCGGGGCGGTGAGGCCCGTCGCAGCGCCGATCGCCGCGACGACGGCGGTCAGGAGCACGAGTGCTCCGAGGGCGGTGAGCCACCCGAAGAACGCGGAGCCGAACTTCATTCCGCCGAAGCGCTCCTTCTCGCGCTGGACGACGGTGTCGTGCAGCGACCCCTCGCGGGCATCGGCGACACCGTCGCGGTCCCGGTCCACAGCCTGCGCGCGTACCGGCTCCCGATCGTCGCGGACGCCGTTGCCGTTCGCGTCGCTCCCCTGGTAGAGGGGGCGAGTGCGATCGTCGCCCGGATCACGCGGCGTTGCTGCGGTCGACCCGGGCGGAACGGTGTTCCGGTTCGGGTCCCGAGGATTGTCGGTGCTCATGCTGCGAACGTATGCCGCCGACCCGGTGCGACTCAGCCGGTTGCCAACTGCGCGCGCGAGGCGTAGCCTATGCGGCCCTCGCGCAGGGGCCGTGGCCGGGCGCCGTCGGCGCGGAGCAGAATGGGCGGATGGACGCACCCTCCCCGCTCGCACGCACCGAGATGCCGCCGCCCACGTACGTCATGTCGGCGGAGGGATACCGGGTCGCGACGTACACCTGGGGTGAGCCGGATGCCGAGACCGTCCTGTGCGTCCACGGCTTCGCATCGAGCTGCCGCGACAACTGGGTCGAGACCGGCTGGGTGCGCGCGCTCACCCGCGCGGGCTACCGGGTCGTCGGCGTGGACCAGCGCGGGCACGGCGCGAGCGACAAGCCGCACGACCCGCTCGCCTACTCGATGTCCGCGTTCGTGGCCGACCTCGTCGCCGTGCTCGACACCTACCTCGTCGACGGCGCCCGCTACGTGGGCTACTCACTGGGAGCGCGCGTCGGCTGGCAGCTGGCCGTCGACGCGCCCGAGCACGTGAGCCGCGCCGTGCTCGGCGGCATCCCCGACGGCCGACCGCTGGGCCGGCTGCGGATCGAGCAGGCGCGCGCGTATGCCGAGCACGGCATACCGGTCGAGGATCCGGTGACCCAGAACTACGTGCGGCTGGCCGAGCGGGTGCGCGACAACGACCTGCGCGCCCTGATCGCGCTCGCCGAGGGCATGCGATTCGGCGACGCGGACCCGGATCCCGAGCGGCCGCCGCAGCAGCAGGTGCTGTTCGCGACCGGGTCCGAGGACGCCATCCTGCAGCGTTCCCGGGCGCTGGCGTCGACGGCGCCGCACGGGACGTTCGTCGAGATCCCGGGGCGGCACCACTTCAACACGCCGGGGTCCCGGGTGTTCCGAGAGGCGGCACTGGACTTCCTCTCTCCGTGAGCGGAGGACGCCGGCGGGCCCTGAGTCAGGCGACGGCCTGCGTCACGAGGTCGGTGATCCTCTTCTCCACGGCCGGTGTCCACGCGAGCACCGCGAAGCCCACGGGCCACATGTCGCCGTCGTCCAGGCGAGACGGCTCGTCGAAGTTGATCGTGGCGTAGCGCGTCTTGAACTTCGACGCCGGCTGGATGAACACCACCACCTTGCCGTCGGCATCGGCGAAGGCGGGGAACCCGTAGAACGTCTTGGGCACGAGGTCGGGCGCAGTCTCGGAGACGACCTTGTAGAAGCCCTCGGCCAGGACCCTGTCGGTGCCCTCGAGCTTGCCGATCGCCTCGAGCACCTGCTTCGTGCCCGCTTCCCGGCTCTTTCCGGCCTTCGCCTGGGCGCGCAGCTCCTTCGCGCGGTCCTTGACGGCTTCCCGCTCTTCCTGAGTCAGTCCGTCGGACGATGTCTTCCCGGCCATCTTTTTCTCCTTCATGTTCGTGGGGCAGCTTCGCGGCTCGTGATCCTCACGCTATGACGGGTGCCACCGCCCGCGCTTCTCCATTCCTGCCCGATCGGCCGAGTGTTGAACAGCGGGCGCTGCGCCCCTACCGTGAGGTGTCGACCCGAACCCAGGAGCACTCCCATGACCGCGCCCGCCGACATGCACCGGATCTCACCCGACACCACGCGCACCGTCGACGACGTGCTCGACTACGCCCGGCGGCGCGCGCTGTACCAGGACATTCCGCTGGACAAGCCCATGACACCGCGGGAGCTGCAGCGCCTGGCGTCCGGCTCGATCACCCCCGACGGGATCGGCGCGCGCCGCGCGATCGCCCTCTTCGAGAACGTCCTGGCGCCGGCGTGCGTGTCCACGGATCACCCCGGCTACCTCTCGTTCATCCCGTCGGCGCCGAGCAAGGCGTCGCTGGCCTTCGACCTCGTGGTGTCGGCATCCGCCATCTACGGAGGTTCGTGGATGGAGGGCGCCGGAGCCGTCTACGCCGAGAACGAGGTGCTGCACTGGCTCGCGCGGGAGTTCGGGCTCCCCGAGACCGCGGGCGGCGTGTTCGTGCAGGGCGGCACCGTCGGCAACCTCTCGGCACTGGTGACGGCGCGGGATGCCGCGCGCCGGCGACTCGTGGACGAGGGGCGCCCCGCGCCCACGAGGTGGGTCGTCGTGTGCAGTGCCGAGGCGCACTCCTCGATCGCCTCGGCGGCGGCGGTCATGGACGTCGACATCGCGCCCGCCGCGGTCGACTCGGACGGACGCCTGCGCGCCGACGCGGTCGCGCGGGCGCTGGATGCCCACGGGGACGCCGTCTTCGCGGTCGTCGCGACCGCCGGCACGACCAACTTCGGGATCGTCGACGACATCGCCGGCGTCGGCGCGGTCGCGAAGGAGCGCGGCGTCTGGTTCCACGTCGACGGCGCGTACGGTCTCGCAGCGATGCTCGTGGAGCGCATGCGGCCGGCGTTCGCGGGCGTCGAGCTGGCCGACTCGGTCATCGTCGATCCGCACAAGTGGCTGTTCGCGCCGTTCGACGCGTGCGCCCTCATCTACCGCGAGCCGGCGCTGGCGCTCTCGGCCCACACGCAGAAGGCCGAATACCTCGACACGCTCACCGGCAAGCCGGACTGGAACCCGTCCGACCTCGCCGTCCAGCTCACCCGTCGGGCCCGAGGGCTGCCGCTGTGGTTCTCCCTCGCCACGCACGGCACCGCGCTGTACCGCGCCGCGATCGAGTACGGCATCGACCTCGCGCGGCGCATCGCCGACGAGATCGAGGGGCGCGACGGGCTCTCGCTCGTGCGCGATCCGCAGCTGTCGGTCGTGGTGTTCCGCCGGGACGGATGGTCGCTCGCGGACTACGCGGCGTGGTCGGAGCACCTCCTCGAGGAGCAGCTGGCCTTCGTGGTGCCGAGCTCCCACGCCGGCGAGCCGGTGCTGCGCTTCGCGATCATCTCGCCGCTGACGACGTTCGAGCTGCTCACCGAGATCCTCGACACGCTCGCGTGAGGCGCGGCCGCCCGCCCGCGCCCCGGATGCCTCCCGCCGGGAGCCACGTAGACTGGGTGCATCCGTTCTCGCTTCTGAGAACCCGCCGCCTCGCAGGATCACCGTGACCTCAGCCGATTCCCGCACGTTCGCCGTGCGGCACGTGCAGCTCGCACGTGCCGCCTTCGCGGCGCTCGCGGCGCTCATGATCACGTTCTCGCCCGACCACTCCGCCGGCGTCGGCGGCGCGGTCTTCAGCGGCTTCGCGATCGCCACCGGCCTGGTGCTCCTCGTCTCGGTCTGGCTCGTCTACCCCGCCGGACGCCGCTGGCCTGCCGCCGCGCTCGGCGGTGCGACGATCGTGGCCGGCATGGCCGCCGGCCTCTATCCGCTGCGCACCCCGACGGGCTTCTTCGCCATCGTCATCGTCTGGGCCCTCGTCAGCGGGGCGCTCGAGATCATCGCCGGCTGGCGCGGACTCACCGCGCGCGGCGAGCGGCGCGAGATCGCCCCCGGAGTCGCCGATGCCCGCCCCGCCGCCCCGGTCGGGCCGCGCTCGGAGAGCCGCGACGCCGTCGTCGTCGGAGCCGTCACCGTCCTGCTCGGCGCGGCCATGCTGTTCGTCCAGCCCGCGTACGCCCTGGACTACACGATCGAAGAGGCCCGCGCCACGTACACCCTCACCGGCGTGACGATCGGAGTGGGGCTTTTCGGCGCCTACGCCGCGATCGTCGCCGTCTACCTCGGGATCGCCGGGTTCTCCCCGCGCGCCGCAGCACCCGTCATCGCGGATGAGCCCGTATCCGCCGCCCCGACCCCGCAGAAGGACTCCGCGTGAGCCACGAAAGCCCCACCCGCCGCGACCTCATGAAGCCCCTCCAGCTGCTGGGGCTCGCCTTCGCGGCCGCGCTCTTCGCGGGCGTCGTGACGCTCGTGTCGATGGGCTTCTTCCAGCAGCGCACCGCCGAAGAGGCGCAGGCCGCCGTGATGACGGCGCTCGTCATCGCGGGCGTGAGCTTCATCGCCGTGCTGCTCATCGTCTCGCTCCTGCTGCTGGCCGTCGACCCCGCCCAGGTCACGAAGACGATCGACAAGCCCGTCCTGTTCGACGACGACACCGCCGACGGCGAGCAGGGGCAGAAACCGGATGCCGCGGCATCCGGCGATCCGAAGCCCTGACGACGCCCCTGCCCCGGGCCGCGGTCAGCGCAGCTCGTCGACCAGCCGCGAGGCCAGACCGTCGTAGGTCGACGGCGTGAGCGCGAGGAGGCGCTCCTTCGCCTCGTCGCCGATGTCGAGGCCGCGGACGAACTCCGCGAGCTCGGGGGCGCCCACGCGGCGGCCGCGGGTGAGGTCCTTCAGGAGGGCGTAGGGGTCGCTGATCTGCGAGCGGCCCGCCGCGATCTCGGCGCGCACGACCGTCTGGATCGCCTCGGCGAGCACCTCCCAGTTCGCGTCGAGGTCGGCCCGCAGCACGTCCTCGGCGAGCGAGATCTCCTTGAGGCCGCGCTGCAGGTTGTCCAGCGCGAGCAGCGAGTGACCGAGGGCGACGCCGATGTTGCGCTGCGTCGTGGAGTCGGTGAGATCGCGCTGCAGGCGGCTCGTGACGAGCGTCTGGGAGAGGGTCGACAGCAGCCCGCCCGAGATCTCGAGGTTCGCCTCGGCGTTCTCGAATCGGATGGGGTTGATCTTGTGCGGCATCGTCGAGGACCCGGTCGCACCGGCGACGGGGATCTGGGTGAAGTACCCGATCGAGATGTACGTCCAGATGTCGGTGGCGAGGTTGTGCAGGATGCCGCCCGCGTGACGGACGCGGTCGTACAGCTCGACCTGCCAGTCGTGCGACTCGATCTGGGTCGTCAGGATGTTGAAGTCCAGCCCCAGGCCCTCGATGAAGGCCCGGGAGACCTCCGGCCAGTCCACGTCGGGAGCGGCCGAGAGGTGGGCCGACCACGTGCCCGTGGCGCCGGAGAACTTCGCGAGGTACTCGCCGCCGTCGATCTGGTCGGCGACGCGGGCGAGGCGCCAGGCGAACACGCCCAGCTCCTTGCCCATGGTCGAGGGGGTCGCCGGCTGGCCGTGCGTGCGCGAGAGCATCGCGGCGTCGCGGTGCCGCACGGCGAGCTCGGTGAGGGCGGCGATGACCTCGCGCAGCTTCGGCAGCCACACGCGCTGCACCGCGCGCTGCACCGTGAGCGCGTAGGAGGTCGAGTTGATGTCCTCACTCGTGCACGCGAAGTGGGTGAGCTCGGCGATGCCGTCGAGGCCCAGCGCCGACAGGCGGTCACGCACCAGGTACTCGATCGCCTTGACGTCGTGGCGGGTCACCGCCTCCTTCTCGGCGAGCCAGTCGATCTCGGCCTGGCCGAACTCGAGGTACAGGGCGCGCAGCCGGGCCTTGTCGCCGTCGGCGAGCGGAGAGGTGCCGAACAGCGAGCGGTCGGTGAGGGCGATCAGCCACTCCACCTCGACCTCGACGCGGGCGCGGTTGAGTCCCGCCTCGGAAAGGTACTCGCCGAGCTCGCCGACCGCGGGCCGGTATCGGCCGTCGAGGGGGCTCAGGGGCTGGGGCGGCAGAGAGGTCACGGTGGCTCCCGTCGATCACGTCGAAGGCGACCTTGCGCCGGCGTCAGGGCGCCGGGCGGATCGCGGGTTCGAGTTGCCGGAAGAGCGCCCGGCTCGCACTCTCGATCATACCGAGCACCTCGTCGAACATTCCGGGCCCGGCATAGTACGGGTCCGGCACGTCGAGGGTCGGGGCGGCCGCGTCGAACGACATCAGCAGCGCGATCTTGTCGGCGTCGGCCTCGCTGCGCGCCCAGCCCCGCAGGATGCGCTCGTGGCTGCGGTCGAGAGCGACGATGAGGTCGCTGCGCGTGAAGTCGCCGTGGGTGAACTGCCGGGCGCGGTGGTGCGTGCCGTCGTAGCCCGCGCGGTGGAGCGCGTCGATCGTCCGCTGATCGGCGCGCTCGCCGACATGCCAGTCGCCCGTGCCGGCGCTCGTCGAGGCCACCCGGGACCCGAAGCCCGAGGCATCCGCGTATCCCCGGAAGACCACCTCCGCCATCGGAGAGCGGCAGATGTTGCCGGTGCATACGAAGACGACGCGGAAGGGCGCCACGTCGCTCGCGGTCATGGGTTCCATTCTGGACCGAGCCGACACCGAACGTTAAGGATCTCTCCTTCCGGACTCTTCCCGTGAGGGATGCCCCTCGCCTAGCTTTGCAGTCAACGGGCGGGCGACCGGCCTGCCCGCGTTCTCATGCGCGGCCACCAGACCGCGCGATGCCCGTGGAGGTTCCGTGTCCCCATCACCCCGCAGACTCCCCGCCGCGCTCGCGGCCGCCGCGCTGGCAGCGACAGGCATCGTGGCCTTCGCCGCGCCCGCCGCCGCGGCAGACGGAGACCTGCTGATCAGCGAATACGTCGAAGGATCGTCCAACAACAAGGCCATCGAGATCTACAACCCGTCGGACGCCGCGGTGGATCTCGAGGCCGCCGGCTACCAGCTACGGCAGTACTCGAACGGCGGTGCGACCGCCGGCCTCACGATCAACCTGATCGGGACCGTCGCGCCCGGCGACGTGTTCGTGCTGGCGCACGGCGCCGCCGCTGAGGCGGTCCGCAACGCCGCCGACCAGCTCACCGGCACCACGACGGGCCTCTTCAACGGCAACGACGCGCTGGCGCTGGTCAAGGGCGGTTCCGCGGTCGACGTCTTCGGACAGATCGGCCTCGACCCCGGCGTCGCGGGCTGGGGCGCGGGAACATCCACCGCGACGACCAACAACACCCTGCGCCGCAGCGCGGATGTCTGCGTCGGCGACCCGGACGGCGGCGACGCGTTCGACCCCTCCGCCGGGTGGACCGGCCATGGTCAGGACGCTTTCGACGGTCTCGGCAGCCACACCGCGAACTGCGGCGGTGAGCCTCCCGCCGCGCGCGTGGTGATCAACGAGTTCTCAGCCGACACCACGGGCGCGGCCGACGTCGAGTACGTCGAGCTGCTCGCGAGCCCCGCGACGGCCGACCTGTCGGCGTACCGCGTGCTCGAGATCGAGGGCGACTTCAGCGGGACGGCGACCGGCACGGTCGACGAGGTCATCTCGTTCCCGGCGGCCGACGCGTCGGGGCGCAGCCTCGCAACGCTCGCCGGCGGCGCGCTGGAGAACGGCACGGTCAGCCTCCTGCTGGTGATCGGCACCTTCCCCGCCGTCGGGACCGACATCGACACCGATGACGACGGCGTCATCGACGACGGCCTCGGCTTCACCGTGGTGGACGCCGTCGCGGTGAAGGACGCCGACACGGACCTCGCATACGGCGGCGTCGTGCTCGGCGTCTCGTACGACGGCCTTGCATTCGATCCGGGCGGCGCCTCCCGCATCCCGGACGGCACCGACACGAACGCGCCGGCCGACTGGGTGCGCAACGACTTCGACCTCGCCGGGTACCAGGGCACGGCCGGCACCCCCGTCTTCGGGGAGGCGTTCAACACCCCGGGTGCCGCCAACGGAGCCGTTCCGCCACCCCCGCCGATCGAAGCGGGCTGCGACCTGGAGCTGGTCCCCATCGGATCGGTCCAGGGTGCGGGCGCGGCCTCCGAGCGCGACGGCGACAGCCTGCGCGTGACGGGCACTGTCGTCGGCGACTTCCAGACGGGCGGCTTCGACGGGTTCTACGTCCAGGACGCGGGCGACGACCTCGCCGACACTTCGGACGGGATCTTCGTGTACTTCCCCGGCGGGCCCGAGGTCTCGGTCGGCGACGTGGTCAACGTGGCGGGCGAGGTCGACGAGTTCTTCGGCCTCACGCAGATCAAGGCCGTCGACCTGGAGGTCTGCGCGACCGGTCAGACGCTGCCCGAGGCCGTCGAGCTGACGCTGCCGGCGACCCCGGAGCAGCGCGAGGCGCTCGAGGGCATGTACGTGACCCTGCCGCAGCAGCTGGCGATCGGCGAGACCTTCGACTTCGGGCGCTTCGGCACGATCAGCCTGACGCTCGGCCGCCAGTATCAGCCGACCGGGCTCTACGACGCGGGCTCGGCGGACGCGATCGCGCTCGCCGCGAAGAACGCCGCCGAGAGCATCGGCGTGGACGACGGTCGCAGCATCCAGAATCCCGACCCGGCGATCCACCCGAACGGCGAGGAGTTCACCCTGGCGAACACCTTCCGCAGCGGCGACCTCGTCGAGAACACCACCGGCGTCCTCGACTACCGCTTCGACACGTGGGGCGTGCAGGCGACGCAGGGCGCCGACTTCGAGGTCGGCAACCCGCGTCCCGAGGCGCCGGAGGTCGGCGGCGAGCTGAAGATCGCGAGCTTCAACGTGCTCAACTACTTCACGACGCTCACGGGCTCCGATGCGCGCGGCGCGAACGACCCGGTGGAGTTCGAGCGGCAGGAGGCGAAGATCGTCACGGCGCTGGCCGAGATCGACGCCGACGTCTTCGGACTCATCGAGATCGAGAACAACGGCACGGCGGTCGCGACCCTCACCGAGGCCCTCAACGAGCGCATCGGCGAGGACGTCTACGACTATGTCGACACCGGCGTGATCGGGGACGACGTCATCACCACGGCGCTCATCTACAAGCCCGCGTCGGTCACGCCCGACGGCGAGCACCAGCTGATGGACCAGTCCGTCGACGCGCGCTGGCTGGACGAGTACAACCGTCCGGGCCTGACGCAGACCTTCGTGGACGCCGAGGGTGCGAAGGTCACCGTCGTGGTCAACCACCTGAAGTCCAAGGGCTCCGACTGCAACGACGTCGGCGATCCGACGGACCCGAACGGACAGGGCAACTGCAACGGCGTGCGCACCCAGGCGGCGGCGGCGCTCGCCGACTGGCTCGCGACCGACCCGACGGGTGCCGGCGCCGGGCGCGAGCTCATCATCGGCGACCTGAACGCCTACGCCCAGGAGGACCCCATCCAGGTGCTCACGCAGGCCGGGTACACCGACCTGCTGGCGGAGTTCCAGGGGACGGATGCCTACTCGTACGTGTTCGACGGGCAGCTCGGCTACCTCGACTACGCGCTGGCGGGTCAGGACGTGCTGGACGAGGTCACCGGGGCGGCGACGTGGAACGTCAACGCCGATGAGGCGAGCCTCATCGACTACGACATGACGTTCAAGGCGGACGCGCAGGACGCCATCTACGCGCCGGACGCCTACCGGTCGAGCGATCACGACCCCGTGATCGTCGGCCTCTCCCTGACGCCCCCGGACGTGACGCCGCCCACCATCGACGTCGAGGCCGACCCGTCGTTCATCCTGGCGCCGAACAACAAGATGCGCACCATCGAGTTCGACGTCGACGCCGCCGATGATCGCGGCGACGTCACGGTGGAGCTCACCGCGGTGACCGCGACGGGCTCCGACCGGGCCGAGTGGGAGATCACGGGCGATCGCACCGTCGAGGTCAAGGCGGTCAACGGCACCGTCTACGAGTTCACCTGGACGGCGACGGATGCCGCGGGCAACACCACGACCGACACCGCCATCGTGGTCGTGGGCCTGAAGGGCCTCCTTCCGCAGCGGTGACCCCGTCGCGGGGATGCCACCCCGCGTGCGCGACCGGGAGGGGCGTCGTCCGTCGGGACGGCGCCCCTCCTCCCCATCCGGTGAGAGGGCCGCGCTCTGCACGGATCCCCGGCGGCGCGCTCCGCGGGCCCGCCTCTTCTTCGACGATCGAGGGGTGACAGTTCCACCGGCCGCCGGCTCGTCGGCCTTCCGCCTGGAGTCCGTCGCCGGTGCGCTCTCGCGCCTCATCGACCGGATCGCGGATGCCTCTCTCGTCGCGCGGGGACTGTCCGACGCCGTCGACTGGCAGGCACGGGCGGCGCGCGTGTTCCACGACCGCGCCATCGTCTGGGCGGGCGATGTCTCGGGACTCGCGTGCGTGGCCGAGACGGTGCGGCTCGACGTCCTGCGTGCACGGGATCGTGCCGCGTTCGCGGAGGCCCTGCCGGGTCTGCCGCTCACCGCGGAGCACCCGTGAGCGGCGCGCCGTCGGCGGACGGGCCGTGGGACCCGGAACGGGCGGTGCGGGTCGACTCGATGGACCCGTACGGGGGTCTCATCAGCGTGCTGGGCGAGAGCTGGCCCCGCACCGACCGGGGCCTGCAGCTCCAGGCGGGCGGCGCCGTCGCCGTCGACACCGCGACGCTCCGTGCCGCCGCCGAGCGGTTCGCGCACGCCGACGCCGAACTGGAGGAGATCGCGGCGACACTGGCCGGGCTGCGGCGGGAGCTGCGGAGCGAGCCCGCGCACACCGGCGACGCCGAGCTGTCGGCATCCGTCCTCTCCTCGAGGATCGAGGCCGCACAGGCGGAGGCGCGGCGGATCGCCGGGGCGCTGCGCGACGCTGCGCTCGCCTACGAGATGGTCGAGATCCAGGCCGAGCACCGCGCCGCCGTGCTGGCAGGGGACGCCCTTCGGGCAGAGCGGCTGGACGCGCGGTTGAGCGCGCTGGTCGCCGCGCATCCGGGCGCCTGGCGCACGGCGCTCGGCGCGGAGTTCGAGCGGGCCGTGCTGTGGCCGTCCGAGCTGGTTCGGCAGGCGACGCAGTGGGGCGTCGCGGTGGGCGGCACGGTGAGCGAGCCGGGGGCGGCCGTGCTCGGCGCGGGCATGGGTCTCCTCACGCTCGGCGGCGCCGCGTTCGTCGGGTTCGCGGGCACCGGCCGGCTGTCGCGGGATGCCCGCCTCACAGGCACGGCCGGCCCGGTGGCGCTGCGGACCGTGCCCCCGGCAGCGCCGAGCGGTGGACCGCCGCTCGCGCCGGCCGCCGGGCCGCTGCCCGCGGCGGGTGCCGCCGCGACGCCCGGGGCATCCGCCGTCGGGGCGCCCACCGTCGCGGCGCCCCCGGGGAACGGAGCCGCCGGGGCCGTGCGCGTTCCGCCCGCCGGACCGGTGGTCGCTCCGCAGAGCCTCGTCGCGGTGACCGAGCGGATGCCGGGAGCCGGCGACGCCCGCGTGCGGGTCGAGCGCTACACGATGCCGGACGCCAGCAGGCAGTTCGCGGTCTACGTCGCCGGCACCCAGTCGCTCGCGCTCGGCGGCGATGACCCGTGGGACAACGCGTCCAACGCGCAGCTCTACGCCGGACAGACGTCGGACTCGTACGCGGCCACCGAAGCGGCGCTTCGGGCGGCCGGGGCGCGGGAGGGCGACGTCGTGCACGCGTTCGGCCACTCGCAGGGGGCGATGATCGCCGGGCACCTGGCGCTCGAGAGCGGCTACGACGTGCGCACCCTCGTCTCGCTCGGCTCGCCGGTGGAGGCCGATGTCGGCGACGGGACGCTGAGCGTCGCGCTGCGCCACACCGACGACCCCGTCGCGGCGCTCGCGGGAGGCGGGCACGGCGAGGGCGTCGGGGCGCCGGGCAGCTTCGTCGCCGAGCGCGTCGCCGACCCGGACGCCGGTCTCGACGATGCGCGCGCCCCGGCGCATCGGCTCAGCGCGTACGCCGAGACGGCGGCGCTCGTGGACGCCTCCACCGATCCGCGCGTCGACACGTTGCGCGCGGTGTTCGCCGACCTCGGCCGCGCCGACGCGGTGGCGGTGACCGAGTACGCGGCGACGCGGGGCTCAGCGGGCGGGGTCAGTCCTTCTTCGGGCGGAGGATGATGCCGAAGACCCAGTTGATGAGGGTGATGATGATGGCCGCCAGCACACCCCACCAGAAGTCCTCGACGCGCAGGCCCCAGCTCCACCAGCTGGTGAGCCACGCCGTCAGCCACAGCAGGAACGCGTTGATGAGGAGGCCGATGAGACCCAGCGTGAGGATGTAGAGCGGGAACGCCAGCACCTTGATGACGGTGCCGATGATCGTGTTCACCAGGGCGAAGATCGCCGCGACGATAAGGTACGTGAGCACGACCTGCAGGGTGTCGCCCGGCGCGAACGGGATGACGGTGACCTGGAGCGCGGGGATCAGGGTGACGACCCAGATCGCGAACGCGTTGACGACGACGCGGATGAGGAAGCCCATAGTGCGCCCAGTCTTCCACGACACCTCGCGGCGGCCAACGGTTCGCGCCGGGGTCCTCTCCGGCAGACGCGGAGCGGTCGCCGCTCGTAGACTCGGGGCGTGACCGACGCTTCCGACATCCCCGTCCGCGTGCGCCCGGAGGTGGCCGCGCTCCCCCCGTACAAGCAGGGCAGGCAGGCGGGCGCCGAGGCGTACAAGCTCTCCAGCAACGAGAACCCGTTCGATCCACTGCCGGGCGTGCTGCAGCGCGTGCAGTCGGCGACGGCCTTCAACCGGTATCCGGATGCCACGGCCGCACGCCTGCGGGAGCGCCTGGCCGAGCGGTTCGGCGTGGGCACCGACGCGGTGCACGTCGGGGCCGGCAGCGTCTCGATCCTCGCGCAGCTGGTGCAGGCGACCTCCGGCCCCGGGGACGAGGTGATCTACGCGTGGCGGTCGTTCGAGGCCTACCCGTGGCTCGCGGTCGTCTCCGGCGCGACGCCCGTCCAGGTGCCGCTCGCCGCGGGCGCCCGTCACGACCTCGACGCGATGGCGGCGGCCATCACCGATCGCACCCGCGCCGTCCTGGTGTGCAGCCCGAACAACCCCACCGGGCCGGTCGTCACGCAGGCGGAGTTCGACGCCTTCGTCGCGCGCGTCCCCCGCGACGTGCTGGTCATCCTCGACGAGGCCTACGCCGAGTTCGTCACCGACCCCGACGCCGTCGACGGCGCCGCCGTCCTGGCCCGGGGCGAGAACCCCAACGTCGTCGTGCTCCGCACCTTCTCCAAGGCCTACGGCCTGGCCGGCCTGCGCATCGGCTACGCCGTCGGCCACCCGAGGATCCTCGACGCCGCCAGGACGACCGCCATCCCGCTGTCGGTGACCGCCCACGCCGAGGAGGCGGCGCTGGCGAGCCTCGACGCCGAGGCCGAGCTCCTCCAGCGCGTACGGGTCATCGCCGAGCGCCGCGACCGCCTCGCCGAGGAGCTGCGCGCCGCGGGCTGGGAGGTCCCGGCCGCGCAGGGCAACTTCGTCTGGCTTTCCGCCGGCGACGAGACCGCCGCCTTCGCCACCGCTTTCGAAGAGGGCGGCCTGATCGTCCGCCCGTTCGCGGGTGACGGCATCCGGATCTCTGTCGGCGAGGAGGAGTCTGTCGAGAAGGTCCTAGGAATTGCGGCATCCGTTGTGAAGAACCTCCCGGAAGGGCACGCGGGGGCGCGGGCTAGCGTGGAACGGTGACCCCGCCTGAAGATTCGGTGACGACCGACGCCGCGGCGCCGGCCGAAGATCCCGCCATCGTCCGCTTCCTCCGCGCAGACGGGACCTTCGCGCCCACGCCCGCCGCCGAGCCCTACCGGGACGCGGTCGACGCCCTCGCCGACGCCGACCTCGAGACGTTCTACCGCGACATGGCGGTCATCCGCGCGTTCGACGTGCAGGCGACCAATCTGCAGCGCCAGGGACAGCTCGCCCTCTGGCCGCCGAGCTACGGCCAGGAGGCCGCGCAGGTCGGGTCCGCACGGGCGGCGCGGACGCAGGATCACATCTTCCCGTCCTACCGTGAGCACGTCGTCACCAAGATCCGCGGCGTCGACCTGATCGACATCATCCGCGTGATGCGCGGACTGACGCACGGCGGGTGGGACCCGACCGACCCCAAGAACGGCAACACCCACATCTACACGCTCGTGCTCGGCTCGCAGACGCTGCACGCGACAGGCTTCGGCATGGGTCTCGTCTTCGACGGCCGCTGCGGCACCGGCGACGCCGACCGCGACGAGGCCGTCATCGTCTACTACGGCGACGGCGCCTCGAGCCAGGGCGACGTGCACGAGGCCATGGTCTTCGCCGCGAGCTATCAGACGCCCGAGGTCTTCTTCCTGCAGAACAACCAGTGGGCGATCTCGGTGCCGGTCTCGACGCAGTCGCGCTCGCCGCTGTACAAGCGCGGCGCGGGCTATGGGATGCCGAGCACGCTGATCGACGGCAACGATGTGCTGGCGAGCTGGGCGGTCACGCGCGCCGCGCTCGACGACGCGCGCGCCGGCGGCGGGCCGCAGGCGATCGAGGCGATGACCTACCGCCTGGGCGCGCACACGACGAGCGACGATCCCACGAAGTACCGCCCATCGAGCGAGGAGGAGGCATGGCGCCGCCGCGACCCCCTCGCGCGCATGAGGGCGTTCCTCCTCGCCCGCGGGGCGTCGGAGGCGTTCTTCGCCGACGTGGACGCGGAGGGTGCGGCTCTCGCCGACGACATCCGCACGCGCACCAACGCGCTGGGCGGACTCGAGCCCGACCAGCTGTTCGCCCACGTGTATTCCGAGCCCCACCCCCTCATGGCCGAGCAGCGCGAGTGGCTCGCCGGGTACGAGGCATCCTTCGAAGGAGGCGCATCGTGACCGACACCGACATCCGGACGACGAGCGCGACGGACGCCGACGCCGCCCCGGCCGTCCAGACGATGCCGCTCAGCCGGGCCATCAACGCCGGCCTGCGCGCGTCCCTCGCCGGCAGCGACCGCGTGCTCCTGATGGGCGAGGACATCGGCAAGCTCGGCGGCGTCTTCCGCATCACCGAAGGGCTGCAGGCCGAGTTCGGCGAGCGGCGCGTGATCGACAGCCCGCTCGCCGAGTCCGGACTCGTCGGCACCGCGATCGGGCTGGCACTGGCCGGCTTCCGCCCCGTCGTCGAGATCCAGTTCGACGGATTCGTCTTCCCCGCGTTCGACCAGATCACCTCGCAGCTGGCGAAGATGACGAACCGTCTCGAGGGCGCGGTGCAGATGCCCGTCGTGATCCGCATCCCCTACGGCGGGCACATCGGTGCCATCGAGCACCACCAGGAGAGCCCCGAGGCGTACTTCACGCACACCCCGGGCCTGCGCGTCGTGAGCCCGTCGACGCCGAACGACGGCTACTGGATGATCCAGGACGCGATCGCCTCGGCCGACCCCGTCATCTTCCTCGAGCCCAAGAGCAAGTACTGGCAGAAGGGCGAGGTCGACACGTCGGCCCGCGCGCTGCCGCTGCACGCGTCGCGCATCGTCCGCCGCGGCACCGACGTCACGCTCGTCGGCCACGGCGCCATGGTGACGACGATGCTGCAGGCCGCCGTGCTCGCCGAGGCCGAGGGCACCAGCATCGAGGTCGTCGACCTGCGCTCGCTGTCGCCCGTGGACTACGGGCCGATCCTCGACTCGGTGCGGCGCACCGGCCGCATGATCTACGCGCAGGAGGCGCCGGGCTTCACGTCGCTCGGCTCAGAGGTGGCGGCGACCGTGATGGAGCGCGCGTTCTATGCGCTCGAGGCTCCGGTGCTGCGCGTGTCGGGGTTCGATGCCCCGTTCCCCCCTGCCAAGCTCGAGGGCTCCTACCTGCCCGACGCCGACCGCATCCTCGAGGCCGTCGACCGGTCCCTCGCCTACTGACCCCCACCCTCGCCTCCTTCCCGATGGCCGGCCTCCCCTGCGAGTGAAGTGACGGGATGCCGCGAAAGGACACCGCATGAGCACCCAGACGTTCGTCCTCCCCGATGTCGGTGAAGGGCTGACCGAGGCCGAGATCGTCCAGTGGCGCGTCGCCCCCGGCGACGCGGTCGCGGTCAACGACGTCCTCGTCGAGATCGAGACCGCCAAGTCCCTCGTCGAGCTGCCGTCGCCCTTCGCGGGAACCGTGGGTGAGCTGCTCGCGGCCGAGGGCGAGACGGTCGAGGTCGGCGCCGCCATCATCACCATCGCCCCCGGCGCAGGGACGGATGCCTCCGGCCCGGCGACCGTCGGGCAGTCCGAGCACGGCGGCCCCGCCGCGCCGGCGCCCGATGCCGGCGAGGGTGCGGTGCTGGTCGGCTACGGCACCGGCGGACACGTCCAGTCGCGGCGCGCGAAGCGCGCGGTGCCGGCGGAGCAGCGGGTCGCGGCATCCGTCGGCGTGATCGCGAAGCCCCCGATCCGCAAGCTCGCCCGCGACCTCGGCGTCGAGCTCGGCGCCGTCACGCCCAGCGGCCCGGCCGGCGAGGTGACGCGCGACGACGTCGTGCGGCACGCGTCGCAGGCGAGCGTCTTCCGCAACATCGAGACGCCCGAGTGGGGCGACGTGCGCGAGGAGACCATCCCGATCCCGGCTCCCGCGGCGGCCCCGGCGCCTGCCGCGCCCCAGGTCCCGGCGCCGGCGACTCGGCCGGCTCAGGACTCGGGCGACAGCCGCGAGGAGACCATCGCCGTCAAGGGCGTGCGCAAGGCCACGTCGTCGGCGATGGTGCAGTCCGCCTACTCGGCGCCGCACGTGTCGGTGTGGACCGACGTCGACGCCACCCGCACGATGGAGCTCGTCAAGCGGCTCAAGGCGTCGCCCGACTTCGCCGACGTCAAGGTGTCACCGCTGCTGATCATGGCGCGCGCCGTGATCTGGGCTGCCCGCCGTACGCCGATGGTCAACGCCGCGTGGGTCGACGCCGAGGGCGGCGCCGAGATCCGGGTGCGCCGGTACGTGAACCTCGGGATCGCCGCCGCCACGCCGCGTGGCCTCCTCGTCCCCAACATCAAGGACGCGCAGGACCTTTCGATGCGCGATCTGGCCCGGGCGCTCGAGAAGCTCACCCTCACGGCGCGCGACGGCAAGACCACCCCGGCCGACCAGCAGGGCGGCACCATCACGATCACGAACATCGGCGTCTTCGGCATGGATGCCGGCACCCCGATCATCAACCCCGGCGAGGCCGGCATCGTCGCCCTCGGCACCATCCGCCAGAAGCCGTGGGTCGTCGACGGCGAGGTCCGCCCGCGGTGGGTCACGACCGTGGCCGGCTCGTTCGATCATCGCGTGGTCGACGGCGACGGGATGTCGCGGTTCATCGCGGACGTCGCCTCCATCCTCGAGGAGCCCGCGCTGCTGCTCGACTGACGATGACGCCGCTCGCCCGAGCGATTTGAGAACGATTCTCATTACCCTTACGCTGGAGGGCATGACCTCCCTGCGACGTTCCCTGCCTGTGCTCGGCCTGGCGGCGGCATCCGCTCTCGTGCTCGCCGGATGCGCGAGCGGGCAGACAGCGGGCAGCGCCGAGGGCGGCGACGCCGCTGACGGGCGACTCTCGGTCGTCGCGTCGACCGACGTGTACGGCGAGATCGCGTCGCAGGTCGGCGGCGACCTGGTCGAGGTGACGTCGATCGTCACGAACGCGTCGCAGGACCCCCACTCGTTCGAGCCCAGTGCCCGCGACCAGCTCACCGTGTCGAAGGCCGACCTCATCGTCGAGAACGGCGGCGGCTACGACGCGTTCATCGACGCGCTCATCGACTCCAGCGGCAGTGAGGCGCCGGTCGTCACGGCGGTCGAGCACTCGCACGACTGGCCCGAGAACGAGGGCCACGAGGCCGAGGGCGCCGACGCGGAGACCGAGGGCGCCGACGACGCCGAGGCCGACGACCACGGTCACGAGCACGACCACGTCGAGGGCTTCAACGAGCACGTCTGGTACGACCCGCACACCGTCGCGCACGTCGCGGCGGCGATCGCCGAGGAGCTCGCCGCGCTGAGCCCCGACGACTCCGAGACCTTCGCCGCGAACGCGGAGGCCTTCGGGGCCGAGGTCGAGCAGCTCGAGGCCTCGCTCTCGGACATCGGCGCCGCCCACGCCGGAGAGCAGGTGTTCGTCACCGAGCCGGTGCCCGTGTACCTCGTGCAGGCGGCCGGCCTGGAGAACGCCACGCCGGACGCCTTCAGCGAGGCCGTCGAGGAGGGGCAGGATGTCGCCCCGGCGACGCTGCTGGAGTCCCTCGGGCTGCTGCGCGACGGCGGCGTGCGCGTCGTCATCACCAATACGCAGACGGGCGGCGCCGAGACGCAGCAGATGGTCGACGAGGCCGAGACGCTCGGGATCCCGGTGATCGCGTTTTCGGAAACGCTGCCGGAGGGGGAGACTTACATCTCGTGGATGCAGGCGAACAGCGAGGCGCTCAGCGCGGCGCTGGACGCGTGACCCCCGCCTCGCCGGCGGTCGGGCGTCCGGTCGTCCTCAGCGTCCGCGACGCCGCCCTGCAGCGCGGCGACCGCGAGCTGTGGTCGGGGCTCGACCTCGACGTCCACGCCGGCGAGCTGGTCGCGGTGCTCGGCCCCAGCGGCTCGGGCAAGACGACGCTGCTGCGGGCCATCCTCGGCCTCGAATCCCTCTCGTCGGGCGAGATCGCGGTCGAGGGCGCGCCGGTGACCCGCCGGGGCAACCGTCGCATCGGCTACATCCCCCAGGCGCGCCCGCTGCCGCCCGACACGTCGCTGCTCGGCCGCGACCTCGTCACGCTCGGCGTCGACGGCCACCGGTTCGGCCTGCCCCTTCCGCGCCGCGGCGACCGCGCCCGCGTCGACGCCCTGATCGACGCGGTCGGCGCCCGCGGGTTCGCCGACCGGCCCGTCGGCCTGCTCTCCGGCGGCGAGCAGCAGCGACTGCGCGCCGGGCAGGCGCTCGCCGACGACCCGCGCCTGCTGCTGTGCGACGAGCCCCTCACGAGCCTCGACCTCGCGAACCAGCAGGCGGTGATCGGGCTCATCGATCGGCATCGCCGGGAGAAGGATGCCGCGGTCCTGCTGGTGACGCACGACATCAACCCGCTGCTGGGCAAGGTCGACCGCATCCTGTACATCGCCAACGGCCGATTCACCCTCGGGACGCCGCAGGAGGTGCTGCGCTCGGACGTGCTGACCGCGCTCTACGGCGCGCACGTGTTCGTGCTGCGCGCGGGCGACCGGCTCGTCGTCGTGGGTGCACCGGACGCGGAGGCATCCCACCACCACCACGAGGCGCACGCATGAACTGGGACGACATCGCCGACGCGATGTTCGGGGGTCTGCCGTTCTACGGCGAGATCCTCGCGCTGGTGGCGAACTCGGTGTGGGCGGGCGCCGTGCTCGGGCTCGTCGGCGGGCTCATCGGCGTCTTCGTCATGCAGCGCGACATGGCGTTCGCGGTGCACGGCATCAGCGAGCTGTCGTTCGCGGGCGCCGCCGCCGCCCTCCTCATCGGATGGGACGTCGTGACGGGGTCGATCGTCGGGTCGCTCGTCGCCGCCGCCCTCATCGGCGTGCTGGGGGCGAAGGCCCGCGACCGCAACTCGATCATCGGCGTGCTGATGCCGTTCGGGCTGGGCCTCGGCATCCTGTTCCTGTCGCTCTACGACGGCCGCAGCGCCAACCGCTTCAGCCTGCTCACCGGTCAGATCGTGTCGGTGCAGACCGGCCAGCTCGGCTGGCTGATCGGCATCGGCGCCGTCGTGCTGCTCGGCCTGCTGCTCATCTGGCGCCCCCTGCGGTTCGACTCGCTCGACCCGCAGTCCGCCGCCGCGCGGGGCGTGCCCACGACGGCCGTGTCGCTGGCCTTCATGCTGCTGCTCGGCCTCATCGTCGCCGTCGCCGTGCACATCATCGGCGCGCTGCTGGTGATGGCGCTGCTGGTGACCCCGGCGGCCGCGGCCATGCGCGTCGCGTCCGGACCGCTGTCGGTCCCGCTGCTGTCGGCGCTGTTCGGGTTCGTGTCGGCGGTGGGCGGGATCCTCCTCGCGATCATGGGCACGCTTCCGGTCAGCCCCTACATCACGACGATCTCGTTCGCCATCTACGTGGTGTGCCGCGTGGTCGGCGCCCGCCGCGACCGCGTCACGCGGGCGGCCGTGGGCGCCGGGTCCCGGTGACCCGCGTCCGGCTCGCGCTCAGGACCCGCCGGTAGACTCGCCCCCATGGCCCAGCGCAACACGTGGCAGCGCGAACGCGTGCGCGAAGCCCTCTCCGACGCCAGAGGCTTCGTCAGCGCGCAGTCGCTGCACGCGACCCTCCGCGGAGAGAACACCGGCATCGGTCTCGCGACCGTGTACCGCGCGCTGGCCGGCCTCGCCGCCCAGGGCGAGGCCGATTCGCTGCAGAGCCCCGAGGGCGAATCGCTCTACCGCGCCTGCACGAGCACGGGCCACCACCATCATCTGATCTGCCGCTCCTGCGGGCTGACCGTCGAGATCGAGGCGACGGACGTCGAGCAGTGGGCCAAGCGCACCGCCGAGCGCCACGGATTCCGCGACGCCGAGCACGTCGTCGACATCTTCGGGCTCTGCGGGTCGTGCGCCGCGACCCGGGACGCAGAGCGTGACGCGGACTGAGCCTCAGTCCCGGCAGGCGCAGCGGTCCCCCGGCATGCCGGACCCGCGGCGCACTCCGGTGACCGCCCGTCTCGAGCCCACGCCGCAGGCGCGCGCCCTGCTGTGGATCGGCGTGGGCATCGCCGTGGTGGCCGGGCTGTTCCTCATCGACTGGCTCGCCCCGGCGCTGTTCCCCGCACCCCTCCCCACACGGGCGCAGGACGGGCTGACGCTCGCCATCAGCGTGCTCATCGAGTCGCTGCCGTTCGTGGCGCTCGGCGTGGTGCTGTCGATCGTCGTGCAGGTGTGGGTGCCGCCGGGTGTGATCGAGCGATGGATGCCGCGACGCGGGTGGGCCCGCCGGGCCGTGCTGTCGCTGCTCGGCATGATCGTGCCGGTGTGCGAATGCGGCAACGTGCCGTTCGCCCGCGGCCTGCTGATGCGCGGCTTCTCCGTCTCGGAGACCCTCACATTCCTGATCGCGGCGCCGATCGTGAACCCCATCGTGATCATCACGACGCATCAGGCGTTCGGCTTCAGCGACGGCATCCTCGTCGCGCGCCTGCTGGGCGGGTACGCGATCGCGAACCTCATCGGCTGGCTGTACTCGCGGCATCCGTCTCCCGACGCTCTGCTCACCGACCGCTTCCGCGACACGTGCGAGCTCGTGCTCCACGAGCCGGGCGGCAAGTGGCGGCGCACCCTGGCGCAGTTCGTCATCGAGCTGCGTGCGGTCATGCCGGCGCTCGTCATCGGCTCGGCGCTCGCCGGAGCCGTGCAGGTGCTCATCCCGCGCGAGGCGCTGCTCGCGATCGGGGCCAACCCCGCGCTGTCGATCGTGGCGATGATGGCCCTGGCCATGGTGGTGTCGATCTGCTCCAACGTCGACGCGTTCTTCGCGCTGTCGTTCGCCTCGACCTTCACGCCCGGGTCGATCGTCGCGTTCCTGCTGGTCGGGCCACTCGTCGACGTGAAGATGCTCGCGCTGCTGCGCACGACCTTCACGTGGCGCACGCTCGGCGGGATCGTCGTCGTGGTGGTGCTGTCCGCCTTCGCGATCGGGACGGCGGTGAACCTCCTTGCGTAAGACGGAGTGGGTCGCCACGCGGTGGCTCGGTGTGGGCCTGGCCGCGGTGCTGGCCGTGGTCACGATCTCGCTGGCGGTCACCGGACGCCTCGGGCTGTACATCAACCCCGACTCGACGTGGTTCGCGGTGTCGATGGCGATGGTCGTGCTCGTCGGCACGGTCGCGTCGTTCGCGCTGCCGCTCGGCGCGGAGGCCGACCACGGGCACGACCACGCGCCCGCGGGCGCCGGCCCTGCGCACGCCGGTGAGCGAGCGGCCGCGACGGAGTCGGAGATCTCGACGCTCATCCTCCGCCATCGCGAGGAGTCGCCCGCTCCGGAGGTGGCCCGCGGCGACCGCCACGGCGCGCACCGGCACGACGACCACGTCCACCGCAGCCACCCGCTGGCGGTGGCGGCGACCGCGGTCGGCGGTATCGCGGCGTCCGGCGTCGTCGTGCTGACCCTCGTGCTGCCCCCGGCCTCGTTGAGCGCCGAGCTCGCGATGTCGCGCGACGTCGGCGCGACTCCGCTGTTCGGCGGGGCGGACACGGTGCAGCTGGCGTCGACCGGCGACACGGCGTCGTTCGGCGTCGGCGAGTGGGCGACGGTGTTCGCCACCGCGACCAACCCCGAGACGTTCGACGGCGAGCCCGTCGAGCTCACCGGCTTCGTGACGCCGGGTGAGGACGGGGCCTTCGACCTCACCCGCCTGGTCATCACGCACTGCGTCATCGACGCCCAGCCGGCCAGCCTCCCGGTGGTCGTCGGCGAATCCTCGCCCGACACCGGGCAGTGGGTCACGATCACCGGGACGGTGCGCTCCTCGTCCGACGGCCGGCTCGTGGTCGACGCCGCCGCCGTCGAGGAGATCCCCGAGCCCGAGGATCCGTATGAGTACTGAGCCCGGCCCCCGCACCCGGCGCTCGCAGTCCCGGCACCGCCGCAGCCGCGCGTTCGCCGGGATGTTCGCCGTCGTCGTCGCGGCGCTGGCGGTCGTCGGGCTCGCCGGCGCTGCCGCCAGCGTCGCCCAGGGTCCCCGCGTCACGCAGGTGTCGGTGGATCCGGAGGCGGCGGCCGCGGCATCCGGATCCCGGCTCATCGTCACGACGACGCAGTCGCTCGCCGAGGTCGACCCCTCGCAGGTGACGATCACCCCCGAGACGCCCTTCGAGGTCGACACGTCCGGTCGCAGCGTCGGCGTGCGGTTCACGCTGCCGCTGTGGGACGACACCGAGTACACCGTCGCCATCGACGACGTCGCCTCGCTCGGCGGCGGCCCGACCGCCACCATCACCGAGACGTTCCGCACGCCGCCCACCGAGATGTTCCTGCTGCAGCGCGGCGGTGCCGACCAGGCGGGCGGGACGGACGGCGACCTCATCTACCGCACCGACCTCACCGGGCAGAACGCGGTGCCCGTCTTCCGCCACCCGCACATCGAGGACTTCCGCGCGACCGGCGAGCACCTCGTGGTGTCGGTGCGCACCGACGACGACCAGCCGGGGCTCATCGTGACCGACCTGGACGGCGAGAATGAGCAGGAGCTGCCGCTGCCCGGCGACGGGTTCATCTCGAACCTCCAGAGCGCCGACCGCGGCGAGCGGATAGGGTACACCTTCTCGGACGCCGAGCTCGACGCCGATTCGGGCCGCGAGAGCCGGCTGTTCACGGCCTCGCTCGGCGACGTCGACGCCGAGCCGCGCGAGATCGAGGTCTCGGGCTCCGACCCGCGGGTCGCCGAGTGGCGGTTCGTGCCCGACACCGACAGCATCCTGCTGATGTCGTTCGACGGGTCGCTGCTGCTGACCGGGTCGGGCGCCGATGCCGGCGCGGCGACCGCCCTCGGCGCGGCCGTCGGGATCGACGGCATCGCGCGCGGATCCAGCGAGGCCGTCGTCGACCGCCTCGAGCAGTCCGTGGTCATCGACCTCACCGACGCCGGTGAGGAGCCGCTCGTCGCGCCCGAGGCCGATCTGGGCGGCACCACGTCGGTGACGCCGCTGCCCGACGGCTCGACCATCCGGACCGCCGCGGTGCTCGAGGACGACGTGCCGACGGGCCGCACCTCGGTCGCGCTGGTCGGCGCGGACGGCGCCACGCGCATGCTCACCGAGCTGGCGGAGACGGATGCCGTCATCCAGGTCTGCATATCTCCGAGCGCCCGGTACGTCGCGCTCATGCTGGCGCCGGATGCCGTCACCAACCCGTACGACACCTATCAGCTGCCGCTGCCCGAGCGTCCGCAGACCCGCATCCTGAAGGTGGACGACGGCGAGGAGATCGTCGCGCTCAACGGCGCGTCGATCTCGTGGTGCCAGGTGCCCCCGCTCTGACGCTCCCCCGTGGCATCCGCGCGTATGCACCCCTGCCCACGAACCACGATCTCGGCGAGCGACCACGCTACCGTCGCCGACAGCGTGGTCATTCGACGACGTCGCGGTTACTCGGCGGGCGGTTGCGAAGGCTCGCGGGGAACGGCGGCCGCGGCCGGCTCCGGAAGCTTCGACGGCAGCCCGGACGCCAGCATGAGACCCAGCACCGTCAGGGCGAAGACGAAGAACAGCGACTGCCGCAGCGACTCCACCTGCGTGTCGGCGTAGAGCTGGGCGACCTCGGCGGCGGATTCGGGGTCGGCGCCGGCATCCGTCAACAGATCCTCGGCCTGCTGCTGCGAGATGATCGGCGCCCCCTTCGACGCCGTGGTGACGACCTGCTCGCGGATGTCGTCGGGCAGCGTGTCACTCTGCTGCACCGCCGCCGTGAAGCCCGACGTGAGGAGGAGGATGAACACCGATCCGACGACGGCGGTGCCGAACGAGGAGCCGAGGTTCTGGAACGTGCCCTGCAGGCCGCCGACCTCCGACGTGTCGGACTGCTGCACGGCCGACATGTTGACGTTCCCGAGCTGGGAGGCGAGCAGGCCGAAGCCCGCGCCGACGATGAACATGCCGCCGGCGAACGTCCAGTCGGCGAGCTCGGGCTGCACGGCGAGGAAGACGAAGAGCACGCCCAGGCCCAGCGTGAGCTGGCCGATGCGGCCGATGTTCTTCGCCGAGCGGACCGTCGACAGGCGCGACCCCACCATCGAGAACACGATGAGGCCGGCCGAGAGCGGGAGGATCTTCAGGCCGGTCTGCAGAGCGTCGAAGCCCAGGATCGTCTGCAGGTACACCGGGATGACGAAGAACAGCGCGGCGATGGCGAAGTACTGCGCCATGAACATCGTCAGGCCGCTGCGCAGCGCGGGGATCCGCAGCAGGCTGACCTTCAGCAGCGGCACGCCGCCGGTCCGCTCGAGATGCTGCTGGCGCCGGACGAACCCCCAGAGCACGAGGATCGACAGCAGGATCAGGTACGCCACGGGTGAGACGCCGAAGGGTGCGAAGGGCTCGCCGTTGATCACGGGCGGGTTCAGCGGCACGACCCAGCCCCATGTCTTGGACTGCAGGATGCCGTAGACCAGCAGCCCGAGGCCGAGCGCCGACAGCACCACGCTGAGCAGGTCGATCTTGAGGCCGCGGTCGCCCGGGACGTCCTTGATGCGGCCCGACACGAGGAGCACGAGGGACATGACGATGGCCTCGGCGACGAAGACGTAGCGCCACGACGAGTACGTCGTGACGAGCCCGCCGATGAGGGGGCCGGCCGCCGCGGCGCCGCCGGTCACCGCGCCGAGCACGGCGAACGCGACCACGCGCGCCCGCCCCTCGTAGTTGATCGCCGCCAGCGCCGCGATCGCGGGGATCACCAGGACGGCGCCCAGGCCCTCGACGAGCGACCAACCCAGCATCAGCACCGTGAGGTTGGGACTCAGGGCCGTCGTCAGCGAGCCGATGCCGTACACGACCGAGCCGATGCGGAAGGCGAGACTGCGGCCCCACCGGTCGCCCAGCTTGCCGCCGGTGAGCATGAAGGCCGCCATCGTCAGCGCATAGAACGTGATGGCCGCCTGCATGCCCGAGATGTCGGTGCCGAGATCGGATGCCACCGTCGAGATCGACACGTTCATCACCGTGCTGTCGAGCACCATGATGAACTGCGCCACGCTCAGCAGGATGAGCACGAACCACTTCCCCATGCGCGAACAGTATCGGTTGCACGGCGACCCGTGCGCGACCCGGGGGCCGCAGGGGCGGACGTAGACTCGCACGCATGGTGCGGCACGGGTGGCGGGCGGCGACCCGTTCGGACCTCGAAGCCCTTCCCGCCGAGGTGGCGCCGAGACTCCTCGGCGCACGCCTCGAGACCGTGGTCGACGGCTAGACGGTGGCCGTGCGGATCACCGAGGTCGAGGCGTACCACGGCCGTGGCACGGGTCCCGTCCCCGATCCCGGATCGCACGCGCGCATGGGGCCCACAGCGCGCAACGCCACGATGTGGGGCGAACCGGGGCACCTGTACGTCTACCTGAGCCACGGCATCCACTCCTGCGTGAACGTGGTCTGCGGGCCCGAAGGCGTCGCCGGCGGTGTGCTGCTGCGCGCCGGGCAGGTGATCGAGGGGGTGGATGCCGCGTCCCGCCGCCGCCCCGCCGCGCGCACGACGCGCGACCTGGCCCGCGGGCCCGGCCGATTCGGAGACGCCGTGGGGCTGCGGCATCCGCAGCACGACGGCATCGACGCGATCACCGGGGTGCCCCATCACGGGGCCCGCGCGCGCCTGCAGCTGCTCGTCGACCCGCTCGCCGACATCGCGTCGGGTCCGCGCGTGGGGGTCGCGGGCGTCGCGGGGACGGCGGCGTTCCCGTGGCGGTACTGGGTGCCGGGCGACCCCACCGTGTCGCCCTTCCGCTGGGGGCGGGGCGCGCGGGAGGCCGCCGACAAGGGCGACACGCCGTCCGTGCTAGACTGACTCTTTGTCTGCGCGCACTCCAGCACGCAGTACGTATCCCACTCCCGAACGAGGCCTTCACTGGCCGGGTCTGGCGCGGGGTGCAGACAAGGGATCTTGGGTGGGGCCGTCCGGCTCCACGGTACTAAGGAGACATCACTATGGCAGCAGTGTGCCAGGTGACTGGAGCAGTTCCCGGCTTCGGTCACAACATCTCGCACTCGCACCGCCGGACGAAGCGCCGCTTCGACCCGAACGTGCAGAAGAAGACCTACTTCGTTCCGTCGCTGGGTCGCAACATCAAGCTCAACGTCTCGGCCAAGGGCATCAAGGTGATCGACGCCCGTGGCATCGAGGCGGTCGTGCGTGACCTCCAGGCGAAGGGTGTGAAGCTCTGATGGCCAAGAAGGCACAGGACGTCCGTCCGATCATCAAGCTGCGTTCGACCGCCGGCACGGGGTACACCTACGTGACGCGCAAGAACCGCCGCAACAACCCCGACCGCATCGTGCTGAAGAAGTACGACCCGGTCATCCGCAAGCACGTCGATTTCCGAGAGGAGCGCTGATCCATGGCTAAGAAGAGCAAGATCGCGCGCAACGAGCAGCGCAAGGTGGTCGTCGACCGCTACGCCGCCAAGCGCGCCGAGCTGAAGAAGGCGCTCGTGTCGCCGACGTCGACCGACGAGGAGCGCGAAGCCGCTCGCGTGGGCCTGCAGAAGCTGCCCCGCAACGCATCGCCCGTCCGCGTTCGTTCGCGCGACGTCATCGACGGCCGCCCCCGCGGTGTCCTCACGAAGTTCGGCATCTCGCGTGTCCGCTTCCGTGACATGGCGCACCGTGGCGAGCTGCCCGGCGTGACCAAGTCGAGCTGGTAAGCACCCGCTTCACCGGAAGGCCCGGAGTTCCTCGGAACTCCGGGCCTTCCGCATATCCGGGGGCATCACGACAGCTGATGCCCGTGGCTGCCGGCGACGGCCCGCAGCACCGCGTCGGTGGACTCGCCCGTCACGTGCGCGTACTGATCCGTGAGCACGCGGGCCAGCTCATCCAGCACCTGTTCCAGGAACGCCCCCTCGATGCGCACCTCGCCGTTGCCGGACTGCAGGGCCTGATCGCGCAGCTCCATGGCGTAGCCGACGGCGCGGGCGGCCGACAGCCGCTCGTCGCGCTCGGCGAAGTAGAAGATCTCGGTGTTCTGCACGAGATCGGCGGTCAGCTCGGCGATCGCCCGCCCGACGGAGGCGATGACGGATGCCGCCCTGCCGGGAGGCAGCTCCGGCGGCAGCGCGGTGATCCCCGAGCGATGGAGGCTCGTCAGCTCCACCGCCAGCGCCCGCCGGCGGGCGAGAGCGGGGTAGAGCTGCATGAACCACGAGACGGACGCCGACAGCAGCGCGAACCCCGTCAGGGCCTCCAGCGGCGACAGGAGCCGGATCAGCGGCTCGGCGGGAACCACGTCACCCAGGCCCAGAGTGGTGAGGGCGACGAGCGAGTAGGTCAGCGCCTCGACGAACGGGTGATAGTCGTTCGGATCGAGATCGCTGTACGAGAAGCCGTCGGGGAAGTGCGGCACGTAGATGAGGGCCCACCCGACGGTGACGAGCACGATCCACACCCCGATCGTCACGAGGATCGTCAGCGGCCCGCCGACCGTCAGCAGGGCGGGCCGGCGGTGCGACACCGACCAGGCCGCCCGGAACATGTAGGTGGTCAGGCGCCCGGTGGAGGCCGGACGCAGCAGGGTGTGGAACACGTCGTTGAGCGCGACGACGATGAGCAGCACGCCGGCGAGGGTGCTCACGACGGTCATGACGCCACGGTATTCGCCCGGGAGCACCGACGGCAGGCGCTCTCGACGCAAGATAGGATCATGCCGCTCGACCCGTTCTTCGAGGAGCGCCTGCGGGTGCACCGCAGGTACATGTTCGATCAGGCTCTCGGCTCGGTGCGATCGAGACTCGCAGCGCTCTGGCCGTTCGACCGCGGCGGGACGGCGGCTCCTGCCGCGGCGAAGGCTTCCGACAAGCCCGCGCCGGACGCCACGTCCCACGCGGACCCCACGGCGCTGAAGCCCGGGGCGGCGACGCCCCATGCCGAGCATCGGTCCCGATCCCGCGCCCGTGCCCGTGCCCGGCACCGCCGTGCGGCGATCGCATGGGACCGCACCGAGCTGCGCACGGTCGGGACGCCGGGCCCCGAGGTGCGCACCACCGAGCACGAGGTGGCCGTGCCGGGGCATCCGTCCGTGCGCGTGCGGATCTATCACCCGCCGGTCGTGGGCGACGCGCCGGTGCCTGCGGTGCTGGCGTTCTTCGGCGGCGCGTTCCGGATCGGGGGGATCGACTATCCGACGACGGATGCCGCCTACCGCCGCCGGTGCATCGACGCCCACGTCGCCATCGCCGCCGTGAACTATGCGCTCGCGCCGGAGCACCGCTGGCCGGTGCAGGTCGAGCAGGCCTACGCTGCACTGGACTGGCTCTTCGGAGCCGCCGGCGAGGTGGGCGTGGACGCCGATCGGATCGGCCTGCTGGGGGTCTCGGCGGGAGGGAACATCGCCGCGGCGCTCACCCTCGTCAACCGCGATCGCGCGCGGCATCCGCTCCGCCTGCAGGTGCTCGAGGTGCCCGTCGTCGACCTCACCGGTGCACACCTGGATCTGCGCGCCACTCGAGCGCTGCGCATCCCGAGCTTCCTGGCGTTGCGCGAGCTCCGCTCGGTCGCGCGCACCTATCTCCCCCGCGCCCAGGACGCGCGCGACGCCTACGCGTCCCCGTTGCGCGCGGCATCGCACGAGGGCCTTCCGCCGGCGGTCATCCTCACCGCCGAGTACGACCCGCTGCGCGGCGACGGCGACGCCTACGGCGCCGCTCTGCGCGCCGCGGGGGTCGACGCGAGCGTCGTGCGGTACCAGGGCGTCACGCACGACACCCCGATCTTCACCGGCGTGCTGCCGGCCGCCCGGCGCTGGCACGACGACGTGGTGACGGCGCTTCGCCGGCTGCACGCCTGAGGCCGCGGACGGCCCCGACAGCGGCCCGGCCGTGGCCCACGGGAAGTGATCGCGGTGGGCGAAATCCGGCCCCAGAGGCCACAGGAGCCCCAGAAATCACGCGACACACCGCCAGAAACCTCCGAAAACCGCGGAAATACGCGGTTCTGTCGGCGTCGTCGGGTACATTCGGTCCCGGTCGACAGGACCAGCCGGGGGGCTACGCCATCCGGTCCGAGCAATGACAAGACGGCACTCGTCGTCTTTGGAGGACACAACCAATGGCCGACAAGACCATCACCAAGACCGAGCTCGTCGCGAGCATCGCGAGCGCGACCGGCCAGAGCCAGTCCGCCGTCTCGGGCGTGCTCGACTCCCTCTTCTCCACCGTCTCCGACGCGGTCGCCAACGGCAGCAAGGTCTCGATCCCCGGCTGGCTCGCCTTCGAGCAGGTCGCCACCTCGGCCCGCACCGGCCGCAACCCGCAGACCGGCGAGGAGATCAAGATCCCCGCGGGCAAGCGCGTCAAGGTCACCGCCGGCTCGAAGCTGAAGGCCGCCGTCAAGTAATCCGACGCAGACCTCGAGAAGAGGGGATGCCGCGACCCGCGGCATCCCCTCTTCTGTTCGTCCGCCCGGCAGGCGCCGCGACGGGCCGGCGCACGGCCTCCCGACCCGACCGGCCGCCCACCCGGCGCAACGTAGGCTGGAGCGGTGAACTCCCGCGCCCTGCGGGCCGCCGGGCCCGCGATCCTCGTCGTGGCCGCGCTCGCGACCATGGTGTGGGCGCTCGCGCACGGCGGCGGCGCCGCGCCGCTCGCGATCGCGGATCCCGGCCCCGTGGTGCGCTGGAGCCTTCCCACCGCGAAGCTCGTGGTCAACCTCGCCGCGGCGGGCATGGTCGGCGTCCTCGTGACCGCGCTTTTCACGCTGCGAGCCGGCGAACGCGAGTTCGACATCGCCCTGGACACCGCGTCGATCTCGGCGGCCGTCTTCACGATGGCCGCGGGCGCCACCGGATTCCTCACGTTCGTCGACGCGTTCAACCCCGTGATCAGCATGGGGCCGGAGTTCGGCGCGCTGCTGGGCCGCTTCATCGTCGAGACCGAGGTGGGTCGCACCTGGCTGATCACGACGGTCGCCGGCGCCGCGCTCACGGTCCTCACCTTCGCGGTGCGCTCGTGGACGGCGACGCTCTTCGTCGCGCTGCTGGCCGCGGCATCCCTCGTTCCCATGGGCACGCAGGGCCACTCGGGCGAAGAGGCGTTCCACCACGAGGCCATGACCGCGCTGATCCTCCACATCATCGCGGCCGCGGTGTGGCTCGGCGGCCTGCTGCTCATCGTGGTGGTGCGTCCCCTGCAGTCCCGCGACGCCACGGCCGACACGGTCGCCCGCTACTCGAGCATCGCGCTCGCCGCGTTCGCGGTCGTGGCGTTCTCGGGCACCGTGCGGGCGGCGATCGGGCTGCAGGACTGGTCGGCCCTGCTGTCGCCCTACGGCGTCATCCTCGCGGTGAAGATCGTGGCGCTCATCGGGCTCGGGCTGTTCGGCGCCTGGTATCGCGCGCGGCTCATCGGCAGATTGACGACCGCGGCCGCCTCCCGCGCGTTCTGGAGCCTCGTCGTCTTCGAGCTCGCCCTGATGGGCGTGGCCAGCGGTGCGGCGGCCGCCCTCGCCCGCACGCCCCCGCCGGTCGAGCCCCTGATTCCCACGACGCCGACCCCGGCCGAGCGGCTCACCGGGGCGCCGCTGCCGCCGGAGCTCACGATCGAGCGCTGGGTCACCGCGTGGAACGTCGACCTGCTGTGGGCCGTCGTGGCGGCCTTCGCGGTCTTCTTCTACCTCGCCGGCGTGTGGCGCCTGCGCCGTCGCGGCGACGCGTGGCCGGTGTACCGCACCGTCCTGTGGGTCGCGGGCATGGCGCTGCTCGTGTGGGTGACCGGCGGTGTGATCAACGTCTACCAGGACTACCTGTTCAGCATGCACATGATCGGCCACATGCTGCTGACCATGGCGATCCCGCTGCTGCTGGTCGCGGGGGCTCCGGTCACCCTCGCTGCGCGGGCGATCCGCAAGCGCGACGACGGCACCCGCGGCGGCCGGGAGTGGATCCTCTGGGCCGTGCACTCCCCGGTCGCCCGCGTGCTGACCCACCCGTTCGTCGCGGCCGGGCTCTTCGTCGGCTCGCTGTGGGTGTTCTACTACACCGATCTGTTCCGCTGGTCGCTCTACGACCACCTCGGGCACGAGTGGATGGTCGCCCACTTCCTCATCACCGGCTACCTCTTCGTGCTCTCGCTCATCGGCATCGACCCGGTGCCCTACCGGCTTCCCTATCCCGGGCGTCTCCTGCTGCTCATCGGCGTCATGGCGATGCACGCCTTCTTCGGCATCGCGATCATGATGCAGGAGGGCCTCATGGTGGCCGAGTGGTTCGGATCCATGGGGCGCACGTGGGGCGCGACTCCGCTGGAGGACCAGTACACCGGCGGCGGTGTGGCGTGGTCGATCGGCGAGATCCCGACGCTCATCCTCGCGATCACGGTGGCGATCCAGTGGAGCCGGAGCGATGCGCGCGAGACGAAGCGACGCGACCGGCACGCCGACCGCACCGGCGACGCCGAGCTGGAGGCGTACAACGCCCGGCTGGCGGAGCTCGCCGAGAAGGACGCGAAGGCCGGCTCCGGCCGCTGAGACGGTCGCACGCCGCTGGTCAGGGCGCAGGCGGGCGTCCGAGGTCGCCCGCGCCGGGATCCGTGCCGGGCGAGGGACGGGGCGCCTCGTCCGGGTTGGTGCCGGCGATGTCGGTGCGCAGGGTGCCCGTCAGCGCGTCGACCGCGGCGCCGACGGTGGGTGCGAAGCGGTCGGGCGTGAACCGGCCGGTGAGGCCGAACCGGGCGAGGGTGTCGACGACGGGTGATTTCATCTCCGCGATCACGAGGCGGATGCCGCGCACCTGCAGGTACTGGTCGAGCTCGACGAGCTCGTCGGCGGCGGAGGTGTCGATGTCGGTGATCGGCTCGGCGGCGAGGATCACGGTGTGCACGTCGTCGCCGGCGGCACGGACGCGCGAGCGCACCCAGTCGTCGAAGACGCCGCCGTTCGCGAAGAAGAGGGGCGCGTCGAAGCGGACGATGACCACGCCGGGGATGCGCTTCGCATCGGGGTTGCGCGAGAGGTCGTGGTAGCCGCGCAGCCCTTCCACCAGGCCGAGCTCGGCCTTGTACGGACGCCATGACCGGTTGACGAAGGCGACGAACGACAGGCCGATCGCGATGACGATGCCCTCGAGCACGCCGAAGACGAGCACGCCGAGGAACGCGGCGGCGGACAGGACCGCGTCGACGGCGTGGATGCGGACGAGCCGGGTGAAGCCCCGCAGGTCGATGAGGCCGATGGCCGCGCTCGTGACGACGGCGGCCAGCGTCGCCGACGGGAGGTGGTCGGTGAGGCCCGGCAGCACGAGGATGAAGACGATCAGGAGCACCGCGCCCACGACGCCGGTGAGCTGCGTGCGGGCACCGGACTGCTCGGCCACCGGTGTGCGCGACGACGAGCCGGAGACGGGGAAGCCGCCGAAGAGGCCTCCGGCGATGTTCGCGATCCCGACCCCGGCCATCTCCTGGCTGCCGTCGACGTCTTCGCCGCGGCGTGCGGCGAACGTCCGCGAGAGGACCGCCGTGTCGGTGAAAGCGACGAGGGCGATGCCCGCCGCCGGGAGGACGAGCGCCAGGACGTCGCTCCACTGCAGGCCGCCGAGGGCGGGAGCCGGGAGTCCCTGCGGGAGCGCGCCGACGACGGCGAGCCGATCGGACAGCCCGAAGATCGCCGTGAGCGCCGTCGCGACCACGACGACGACGAGGACGCCCGGTATGCGGACCCGGCGCAGCGGCTTGAGGATGAGGATCACCGCGAGGGAGCCCACGCCGAAGGCGACGGCGAGCGGGTCCACCATCCCGCCGGCGACGCCCTGCCCGATGGCGACGACACGCTGCCAGAGCGAATCGGCGTCGATCGAGAACCCCAGCAGCGTCGGCAGCTGGGAGACGATCACGATGACGGCGATCGCGTTGAGGTAGCCGACGCGGATGGGCTTGGACAGCAGGTCGGTCACCACGCCCAGGCGGAGGATGCCGCCCAGCAGCAGGAGCACGCCGACCATGATCGCCAGCAGCCCGGCCAGGGCGACCGCCCGCGGCTCGTCGCCGAGCGCGAGAGGCAGGATCGCCGCGGCGATGATCGGTGCGAGCGCCGAGTCCGGGCCGAGCACCAGCACGCGCGACGGGCCGAAGAGGGCATAGGCCAGCAGCGGGACGATGGTGGCGTACAGCCCGGTCTCGGGGGGCAGCCCGGCGACGACGGCGTAGCCCATCCCGGCCGGGATGAGGAGAGCCGTCAGGACCAGGCCGGACCGGATGTCCGGCCACAGCCACCGCCGCTCGTACGCGCGGGCGGTCGCCACGCCCGGGACCCAGCGGGCGATCCTGTCGACTGCGCTCATCGTCGGCTCCTCGGCACCATCTTGGCCGACGGGAGCGCGATCAGGTGGTGTCGGGACCCGTCACGACGATCGCCACGTTGCCGTCGGGCCGCACGGTGATCTCGCCCTTGACGATGAAGGGGACGTCCTCGCTCATCTGGCGGACCTTGCCGTCGAAGAGCGAGCGGATGTCGACGTGGATGTGCGCCACCGCCTCGGCGGGCAGGATCGACCAGCCGGCGCCGTTCGGCTCGACTTCGACGGTGGGCTGCTGCACGATCGACCACTCCGGGAGCGACGCGATCCTGTCCTGCACGAAGTAGCCGAACGGGCACGCGGTGGGCTGCAGCACCTCCTGCGTCGCGCAGCCGGTGAGGAACTCCTCGACCTTCTCCTGGACCACTCGCACGAACTCCTCGGTGGGCTGCGCCTGCACGTTCACCGGGATGGCCTGGAACGGGCTGTCGGACAGCACCGCGACGCCGGGGGTGCTCGAGATCGCCGTGTCGACGGACACGGAGTACAGGCCGGGTGAGAAGACCAGCAGCGAGACGGGCGCCGCGGGGTCGGCATCCGCCCCCTCCGGCGAGACCTGGCGCTTGTCGATCTCGAAGCCGTTGACGTCGAAGGCCATGGAGCCTGTCACCGCCAGGTTCATCACCGCGAGCGGGCTCTCGGCGAATCGCCACGTCGGCGCAAGGCCGATCGACCCGTCCCGCTCGACAGAGAACGTGGTGCGTCCTTCGTAGCCCCGCGCCTGGTACGAGACCGTCACGTGCGTGACGTCGCCGTCCTGCTCCTCGGACACCACGCGCACATCGTCGATGGGGGCGAGGGCGTCGCTGCGCAGCAGAGCGTCGGAGGCGGTGGGCGGAAGCCCCGCCGCCTCGAGCTCGGCCGAGCTCACCCGGACACCCGGGACCGCGAGGGCGTCGGCGGCGCGTCCCTGCTCGAGCAGGCGCACGTAGCCCTCCACGAACGCCACGGGGCTGTAGAAGTGCCGCTCCACCGCGCCCCAGGCCGCGAACAGCGCTGCGACGAGGAGCAGGCCGACGAGGCCGAGAAGGCTGAGGTCCAGAGCGAGGTTCGAGCGGCGGCGCTTGTGAGGCGGCCGGATGAGCGTCGCCGTCGGGGCCGTGCCCGCGGGGGCGGTGCGGCCCGCGGAATCGACCGATGGCGCCCTCGCGCGACCGGCTGCCGTGTCCACCGCCCCTTGGTCCACGGCAACAGTCTAGAAACCCCTGACCGGGAGGCCCCTGTGCGTCTGTCGCCCGAGTCACTCCATGACGTCGTCGCGCACGGCGCTGGCGCCGGCGAGCTGGCCCGAGGCGATCGCGGCAGCCAGGGACACCATCGGCCCGGGCACCGTCGCGAGGTGCGCCATGTCGCCGCCGGCGTACACCCCCGGCACCGTGGTGCGGCCGAGCGGGTCGACCTCCACCCCGCCCCCGGGCAGGTCCGCGCAGCCGAGCTGGGCGGCGAAGGGCGCCCGCTGGCTCGCCGTCGCGGCGGTGAACACACCGGCCACCCGTTCGACGCGCCCGTCGGCGTACGTCAGCTCCAGCCCGCCGCCGACCTCGGCGACCTCTGCCAGGTCGGCCGGGCGCACGATGAGCGCCGAGGCGACGACGGGGCGCAGCATCCGCTCGATCATGAGCCCGTGGTCGCCCTCGATGAGGATCGCGACGCGCTCGCCGGCGAACTCGTGGCCGTGGCAGAAGGGGCACTGCGCGACCCGCCTCCCCCACTGCTGCGCGAGGCCGGGCACCGCGGGCAGCTCGTCGCGCATGCCCGTCGCCAGCACGAGGCGGCGGGCGTGCTCGGTGCCCTCGGCGGTCGCCACGGCGAAGTCCCCGAGCGCGCCGGAGGCCGCGGCGACCGTCGTCGTGCGCACCTCGACGGTCGGGTAGGCCGCCAGCTCCTCACGCGCCAGGCGGCGCAGCTCGGCGGGGCTGCGGCCGTCGTTGGTGATGAGGTTGTGCGCGTGGTCCACGGTCGCATTGCGGTACTCGCCGGAATCGAGCAGCAGCACGTCGCGGTGCATGCGGCCGATGGTGAGCGCGGCCTGGAGGCCGGCCGGGCCGCCGCCGATCACGATGACGTCGTACATGGGGTGATCCTCTCGTCGGGTTGCGTCGGGATCGATCCTGTGACTTCATGTCGACATGAAGTCAAGTCTGTCCATCGGCGAGGCGGCGGCCCGGTTCTCGCTGCCCACGCACGTCCTGCGGCACTGGGAGGGCATGGGACTGCTCCGGCCGGCGCGGGACGGCGCGGACCGCCGGCGGTTCGGCGACGACGACCTCGTGCGGATCGGCGTCATCGTCCGCAGCCGGAACGCCGGCATGAGCCTCGAGCAGATCGGCGTGCTGCTGGACGAGCGGGCACCGGAGCGCCATCGAGTCCTCGAGGAGCATCTCGCGGACCTCGACCGCCGCATGGCCGACATGGAGCGGTCGCGGCGGATGACCGAGCACGCGCTGAACTGCCGGTCGCACGACATCACGACGTGCCCGCGGTTCCGGGCGATCATGGACGAGGTGGTGGCGGGAACGGGCGTCTGGCGGGAGGCGGAGTCCGCTGTGGACGGCCGCGGGTCGTCCACCGATCCGGCGCCGGGGCGCCGGAAGGCGGTGTCGGCTCGTTAGCATGAATCGGTGAACACGCCGCCCCTCTCCGCCGAGCAGGAGGCGCTGTTCCGTCTCATCGAGGACACACGCGAGCACGTGTTCGTGACCGGACGCGCCGGCACCGGCAAGTCCACGCTGCTGCAGCACCTCGCCTGGAACACCGGCAAGCAGATCGCGGTGTGCGCGCCGACCGGCGTGGCGGCCCTGAACGTCGACGGCCAGACGATCCACTCGCTCTTCAAGCTGCCGCTCGGCATCATCGGCGCGCACGACGAGGACCAGTCCGACGCGACGCGCAAGCTGCTCAACGCGATCGACACGCTCGTCATCGACGAGATCTCGATGGTCAACGCCGACCTCATGGACGCGATCGACCGGTCGCTGCGCAAGGCGCGGGGCCGCCGGGCGGAGCCCTTCGGCGGCACGCAGATCGTCATGTTCGGCGACCCGTACCAGCTGGCGCCCGTGCCGCCCCGCGGCGACGAGCTGCGCTACGTGCGCGACCACTACCGCTCGTTCTGGTTCTTCGACGCCAAGGTGTGGGTCGGCGAGGCCGCGAGCGACGGCATCCTCGACGTCGGCTCGTACGGCGCCGGGCTGAACGTCCGCGAGCTGATCGACATCCACCGCCAGAGCGACCCCGCGTTCAAGGCGATGCTCAACGCCGTCCGGTATGGCCGGGTGACGGCCGACATCGCCCAGGTCCTCAACGACACCGGTGCGCGCACTCCCCCGGATCCGCGCGACGGCGAGCACCCGATCATCACGCTCGCCACGCGCAACGACATCGTCAACAACATCAACCGCCGTCATCTGACCGAGCTCATCGGGCGCGAGCAGACGGCGATGGCGGAGGTCAGCGGCGACTTCGGACGGGGGGATGCCGCGTACCCGGCCGACCTCGAGCTCAAGCTCAAGGTCGGGGCCCAGGTGATGTTCCTGCGCAACGACACGCAGTCCTTCGGCGAGCCGCCGCGCTGGGTCAACGGCACCATCGGCACCGTCACGCGCATCGCCGGCGAGACGGTGCGCGTCGACGTCGAGGGCGAGGAGTTCGACGTCGAGCCCTCGGTGTGGGAGAAGTACCGTTACTCGTACGATCCGGGGTCGAAGCAGCTGACCCGCGACATCGTCGCCGAGTTCACCCAGTTCCCGCTGCGCCTGGCGTGGGCGGTCACCATCCACAAGTCGCAGGGCAAGACCTACGACCGGGCGATCATCGACCTCGGCTCGGGCGCGTTCGCCCCCGGGCAGACGTACGTCGCCCTGTCGAGGCTGACCTCGCTGGACGGACTGTACCTGTCGCGACCGCTGCGCCCGAGCGACATCCGCGTCGACCCCGACGTGCAGCGGTTCATGGCCTCGGCCGTGCGCGGCATGCCGGTGACCTGAGCCTGCCGGCGGCCGGCTGCCGGCTCAGGCGACCTGGGAGGCCTTGGCGGCGGCGAGGTCCTCGAACAGCTCGGTGTTGAAGCGATAGGCCAGCAGCACCTCGTCGATGACGCGCTCCTGCTCGGCGGCATCCCACGGGGCGGCGTCGAGCTGCTCGCGGTAGACGTCCTTGAACGCCTTGGGGTCGGCGATGTCGTCGAAGAGGTAGAAGCCGATGCCGTTGGTCTCGAAGCCGAAGCGGCGCGACATCAGCCGGCCGATGAACTGCCCGCCCGACAGATCGCCGAGATACCGCGTGTAGTGGTGGGCGACGAAGCCCCCGGGCCACGTGGCGCCGACCTGGTCGATCCGCTCGACGTAGCGCCGGGTCGTCGGCAGCGGCTCGATGCGCTCGCGCCAGTCCGGCCCGATGAGGAACCCGAGGTCGGCCTCGAGCGCCGGCAGGCGCGTGAGCTTGTCGGTGATGAACACCGAGGCGATCGGATCGTGGCGCATGCGGCTCGCGGCGCGCTCGAGGGCCTCGTAGATGAACCAGTGCTGGACGACCAGCGCGATGTAGTCGTCGCGCGTGCCCTCCCCCGTCATGAGGTCGGACATGAAGCCGGCCGTCTCGCTCGACGAGTGCGCGCGACTCGAGCGCTCGCGGAGTGCGGCGGAGAACGGGATCGGGTCGCTCATACCTTCATGGTAACTGAAGATAAGGCGAACCTAACAAGAGTTTCTACGCGTGCGGTCGGGGCGGCACCCCGAGCCGGCGGCATGCCTCGTCGTACAGCGCCACGATCTCGCGCCGCACCTCGGGGCGCTCTGTGATGGGTCCTCCCGGCCACGGCACGGCGACCTCGATCACCGACCCGTCGGTGAGGGTGGCCTCCCAGATCCCCCTCTCGCCGTCGAAGCCCGTCATCCGCGACGATGCGATCGCGTCCGGGCCTGTCGCGGCCTGCGGGGCGAACGCGCGGGCGATGAGGAGGTTGTCGCCGGCGTGGTCGCCGTTCATGTGGCCGAGCACGCCCGCCAGGGCGGCATCGTCGAACCGATGGGTCATGCTCATACCATACGGATCGGGGTGCGACGACACCGGCTGTCGTGTGTTTGAATTCATGCACGATCATCGGGGGGTGAGCATGCGGACCCGCTCCAGAAGTCGCCGCGCCATCGCGGTCATCGGCGGTGCGCTGATGTCAGCCCTCGTGCTGGCCGGCTGCTCGTTCGGCGGCGAGGTCGAGGCCGACGACGCCCCGGTGCAGTCGACCGCCTCCTTCTCGGACGAGACCGTGCAGCAGATGACGGATGCCGTCACCCACGCCATGACGACCACCGGGTCCTCGGGCGCGATCGTGGGCGTCTGGGCGCCCTGGAGCGGGAGCTGGGTCACCGGTGTCGGCGCCCAGCGGCCGGACGGCGGCGGCGAGGTGACGGCCGACCAGGTGTTCCGCGCCGGCAAGGTCACCCGGGCGATGACCTGCGACGTGCTGTACGAGGTCGCCGCGGAGGGCATCGTCAAGCTCGGCGACAGCGTCGCGGACTACGTCTCGGGTGTCCCCGACCTCGCCGACGTCAGCCTCTCCGAGCTCTGCGACGGCACGTCGGGCATCGGCTCGTACGGCACGCAGCTGTATCCGCTGTGGCTGTCCAACCCCGAGCGCAGCTGGGATCCCCGCTATCTCGCGAGCTTCGGCCTCGGCCAGCCCCGCACGACGGAGCCCGGCGTCGCGTACCGCGACTCCGACGCGGGCTATGTGCTGCTGGGCCTCGCCCTGGAGCGCGCCACGGGAGCAACGGCCGCGGACCTGATCGAGCGGTACGTCGCCGGCCCGCTCGCCCTGGAGGCGACCGCGCTGGGCCCGCTGCCCGACTCCGGAGTGCTCCAGGGCGGCCAGGCGGTGAACAACGCCGAAGGTGTGCTGGACTGCGCGGCGCCGGTCGACCTCACCGGCGTCTCGGCGACCACCGGCTTCACCGACGGCGGCGTGGTCACCGACATCGAGGACCTCGGACGGTACGTGCAGGCGCTGGCGACCGGTCGACTGGTCGAGGACGACGACCGCTTCGGCGATCCCGTGCCGGTTGCGCCCGACGCGCCGACGTGGCTCAACGCCGACGGCGGCGCGATCATCGCCGGCTCGCTCGTCGGCCAGTACGGCAAGGTGCCCGGATACCTCACCGCCGCGTTCGCCGACCCGGCCACTGGGCTGACGGTCGCGGTCGTGCTGAACAGCTCCACGGCGTCCGCGGCGATCGGCGAGTACCTCGCGTGGGAGCTCGCGGCCATCGCATCCAAGACCCCCGCCGCCGACGGTGAGACGGCCCCCGACGCGGGTCTGCCCTGGACCCCTGAGCAGTATCACGAGGCGATCGCCGCCGCGGCGGTGTGCGCACCGCCGGCGGCGTAGTGCCGAGCTCCGGCCACTCGGACGCCCCGGCGCGGGCGAGCGGCTCCGGCTCGACGCCGGCGATCCTCCTGGTGGTCGCGGGACTCGCCTGTCAGGAGGTCGGCGCTTCGCTCGCAGTCCTGCTCTTCCCGCAGGTCGGGCCCCTCGGCATGGTCATGCTGCGGCTGGTGTTCTCGGCGGCGATCCTGCTGCTCATCGCCCGTCCGCGGCTCCGCGGGCACTCGCGCCCGGACTGGACGGCGGTCGCGCTCTTCGGCCTCGTGCTGGCGCTGATGAATGCGCTCTTCTACCTCGCGCTCGAGCGGCTGCCGCTCGGGGTCACGGTCACGATCGAGGTGCTCGGGCCCCTCGTGCTCTCGATCGTCGCGAGCCGGAGGGCATCGGCCTGGCTGTGGGCGCTCCTCGCGCTGGCGGGCGTCATCGCGCTCGGCGGGGGTGGCTGGGATCGCCTGGATCCGCTCGGCGTGCTGTTCGCGCTCGGCGCCGCGGCGAGCTGGGCGTTCTACATCCTCGCCTCGGCCCGCGTCGGCAGGGCGTTCCCGAGGCTCGACGGGCTGGCCCTCGCGATGGCCGTCGGCGCGATCGTCTCGCTGCCGTTCGGCATCGCGGATGCCGGACCCGCACTGCTGCGGCTCGACCTGGTCGCCCTCGGCGCGGCCGTCGCCGTGCTGTCGTCGACGATCCCGTACGCCTTCGAGCTGATCGCGCTGCGGCGGCTTCCGGCCGCCGTGTTCGCGATCCTGATGAGCCTCGCTCCCGCGACCGCGGCGCTGGCCGGCTTCATATTCCTCGGACAACATATGACGGTGCTCGAGGTGCTCGGCATCGGACTCGTCATCGCCGCGAGCATGGGCGCGGTGCGATCCTCGGCCCGCGCGGCGAAGGAGGCAGCCGAGCCCGTCGCCTGACGGCCCGGACGGCGCGTGAGGACTCCCGAGCGGGCTGCGGCGCGGCGCTGGCTACGATCGGGTCATGGTGAAGACGAGATGGGCAGTGCTCGGCCCCGGCGCGATCAGCAGGGACTTCGTCGTGGGGCTGCGCGCGTCCGAGCGCGGAGTGCTGCACGCGGTGGGCAGCTCGTCGGCGGACAGGGCGGCGGGATTCGCCGCGGAGCACGGCGCGACGGCATCCGGGACCTACGACGAGATCCTCGCCCGCGATGACGTCGACGCGGTCTACGTCGGCACCGTCCACACCACCCACGCCGACCTCGCCGTCCGCGCGCTGGAGGCCGGCAAGGCCGTGCTGTGCGAGAAGCCCGCGAGCCCGACGCTTGACGAGGTGGAGCGGATCCTCGACACCGCGCAACGAGTGCAGCGTCCGTTCCTCGAGGCGTTCAAGACGCGGTTCGGCCCGTTCGCCGAGGCGCTGCGCGAACTCGCCCGTGGTGGCGAGCTCGGCGAGCTGCAGCGCGTTCAGGGCGCGTTCGGCTTCGACGCCGGCACCCGCGAGGGACGCCTGTTCGACCCTGCGCTGGCGGGAGGGGCCATCCTCGACGTCGGGTGCTATCCGCTGGCGCTCGCGATCGACCTGGCCGCGGCATCCGGCCGGCCGATCGACCCGGAGTATGGCCGGTTCGAGGCCCGGGTGGTCGGCGGCGTCGACGGCACCGCCTCGGCGGAACTGCGCTTCGGCGACCTGACGGCCGCGATCGCGACCTCGGTGATCGAGGACCTGTCCGACACCGCCGTGCTCACCTTCGCCGAGGCGGAGGTCGTGCTGCCCAACGCGTGGGGGAGCCGCACCGCGAGCCCCGATGCGCTGCTCATCCGGCGCGACGGCGACGAGCGGGTGGTCGAGCTCCCCGTGGTGCAGCCGATGGCGGCCGAGGCCGACGCGCTCTCGCGGGTCCTCCAGGACGGGCGTCTCGAGGTCCCCGAGATGCCCTGGTCGCACACGCGTGCGGCCGCCCGCGTGCTGACGGACTGGCGCGCGGCCGCGCTCGCCGGCTGAGCGACCCGCCGGGGTTCGCACCCGGCAACCGGGTCACGCCCAGGTGTGCACGGGCTCGTTGGCGTGCATCGCTTCGCGGTACTCGCGCAGCGTGGCGCGGAGGGCGTCGTACCGCTCCATGCCGGCTCGTTCATGCACCCTGTTCACGAACCAGGTGGCCCCGGTGACGCCGGTGATGCAGCGCCCCTCGATGACACCGAGGAGGCGATCGCGGACGGATGCCTCCACCCCCCACGCCTCGAGTCCCTGGTGGGCCAGCGGCAGCAGCCGTCGCAGCACCAGCTCGGTGGCGGGCACCTGCCCGACGCCCGGCCAGTAGAGCTGCGCGTCGATGCCGTCTCGGGCGGCGGTGTGGAAGTTCTCCTCGGCCGTGCTGAACGACAGCTGCGACCACAGCGGCCGGTCGTTCTCGGCCATCGCGCGGACGAGACCGAAGTAGAACGCGGCGTTGGCGACCATGTCGACCACGGTCGGGCCGGCCGCGAGCAGGCGGTTCTCGACGCGCAGGTGCGGCACGCCGGCCGAGATGTCGTAGACCGGGCGGTTCCATCGGTAGATCGTGCCGTTGTGGAGGCGGAGCTCGTCCAGTCCGGGGATGCCGCCGGCGTCGAGCACCGCCATGGGATCCTCGTCGTGCACGATCGGAAGGAGCGGCGGGAAGTACCGCACGTTCTCCTCGAAGAGGTCGAAGACGGATGTGATCCAGCGGTCGCCGAACCACACCCGCGGCCGCACGCCCTGCGCCTTGAGCTCCTCGCTGCGGGTGTCGGTGGCCTGCTCGAACAGCGGGATCCGCGTCTCGCGCCACAGCTCACGGCCGAGCAGGTACGGGGAGTTCGCCGAGACCGCCAGCTGCACGCCCGCGATCGCCTGCGAGGCGTTCCAGTACGCCGCGAACGACTCCGGCGAGGTCTGCACGTGCAGCTGCATGCTGGTGCACGCCGCCTCTGGGACGATCGAGTCCGCCGTGGCGTCCAGTCGCTCGGGACCCGCGATCGAGATCGAGATGTCCTCGCCCCGGGCGTCGAGGATCTGCTCGCTCAGCAGGCGGTAGCGCGGGTTCGCGCTGATGCTCGCGGGCCGCAGGTGCTCCTCGGCGAGGGTGGGGAGGATGCCGATCATGACGAGGTGCGCGCCCACCGTCGACGATCTCGCCTCGGCGTTGTTGAGACTGCGGCGCAGGCCCTCCTCGAACGTGCGCAGCCCGTCCAGCCGCAGCCGGGCGGGTGGCACATTGATCTCGACGTTGAACTGCCCGAGCTCGGTCTGGAACGCGGCATCCGCGATCGCGTCCAGCGCCTCGGCGTTGCGGAGGGCGGGGTCGCCGGCGTCGTCGACGAGATTGAGCTCGACCTCCAGGCCGGTCATGGGGTCGTCGGTGTCGAAGTGCGCCTCGCGCAGCATGCGCGCGAACACGTCCAGGTTGCGCCGGACCTTCTCGCGGTGACGCGTGCGATCGGCGCGGGTGAACTCCTGCGCCTGGACGTCCTCCCCCATGGCGGCACTCTAGCGACCGCCTCCGCAGGCGGCCAGTGAACCGCCGCGGCGCCGTGGACTGCTACGCGCCCCGCGGCGGCGCCGTCGAGTCGCGCACGTTGAGCGTCGGGTTCAGCACCACGCGGTGCACGGGGCGGGCGGGATCGTCCAGGCGGCGCGCGAGCAGCTCCACGGCCGCGGCTCCGACGGCGGCCCGCGGCGGGCTGACCGCGGTGAGCGCCGGGGTGAAGAGCTCGGCCACCTCGTCGTCGTAGGCGACGATCGAGAGGTCCCCCGGCACGGAGATGCCGCGGTTGAGCGCCAGGTCGACGAAGGCCATCGCCTCGGGGTCGGAGTGCACGAGGATCGCCGTGACCGAGTTCGACAGCGCGGCGTCCAGCGTCGCGTCGACCACCGCGGAGAAGTCCGGGCTGGTGCGCGGCGGCAGGCTGGTCTCGAAGTGGTCCGAGGGCGTCAGCCCCAGCTCGAGGCAGGCCGCCTGCCACCCGGCCGCGATCTTGCGCGACGTGGGGGAGTCCCGCGCGATGATGAGCCCCACCTTGCGGTGCCCGAGCGCGGCGAGGTGACGCGCGGCCAGCACGGCGCCCAGCGCGTGGTCGGTCGTGACATTCTCGACCGGGCTGCGGTCGGGCAGCAGCACCGCGTCGCGCTCGACGAGCACGTTCGGCACGCCGCAGCCGGCGAGCCACTGCACGACGTCCTGCGCGTGGGGGGTGTCGGTGTTGGGGGCGACGACGAGCCCGCGGACCCCCTCGGTGTGGACGAGGCGCTCGAGCACCGGACGCTCGTCCTGCAGCTCGTACGACGCTCCGCGCAGCACGACCCGGAAGCCGTGGCGCGTCGCCTCGGTCTCGGCGCCGCGCACGACGCTGGGCCAGTAGAAGCTCAGCGACGGGACGAGCATCGCGATGGAACCCGTGCGCGAGGGGGCGGCCGAGGGGGCGGCATCCGCGTCGTCGAAGCCGCCGGCCGACGGAACCGCACCGCCGTGCACGCGGACGAGCAGGCCCTCGCGCTCCATCTGGGCCAGGTCCCGGCGCAGCGTCACCGGCGCGACGCCGAGATCGTCCATCAGCTGCGCGACCCGCACGGCGCCGTCGCGCTCGAGCATCGCCAGCACGTGGGCGCGCCGCTCGGCGGCCAGCAGCGCCGGTGTCTGGTCGGTCATCGCGTGTCCTCCGCGTTCGTCAGGTCCAGTTCTACCGTGACCGCGATGCCGTCACGCGTCGTCACGTCGAGATCGAGGCGGGTCAGTGCCGCGCCCCACACGTCCGCGAGCATCGGGTCGTCGAGGGCCCGCACGACGAGGTCCGCCTCGGTCCCCTCGGGCCACGAGATGCGCACCGGCGTCGCTGGGTCGAGGGGGGTGACGATGACGGATGCCGCCTCCCGGCGCACCTCGCCGGCCAGCAGCATCCGCAGCGAGGTCCGCGGGCTCCCGGGCTCGTGCGCGGGGGCAGGCGTCCAGCGGTCCTCGACGACGACGCGCCGCGACGATCGCTCGAGCCGCACCGACCGCCGCCACGGGCCCGTCGCGCCGGCGTAGGCGCCCGAGAGCTCGAGCGAGAGCGACGACGCGTCCTCGTCGGCCGACGCCGCCACGGCAGCCGCCGCGAACCGCGCACCGGGGCTCTGCTCGTGCCCGGCGATCACGGGCACGTTGTGCCAGCCGCTCTGCATGGTCCAGATGTCGTAGCGACCCTCGCCGAAGGTCTGCAGGGTGTACGTGGGCCGGCCGGCGTCGACGATGACGGGGACGCCGTCGGAGGCGACCACGAACGACCCGACGTCGTTGTGGTTGTGGTGCTCGCCGTTGTGGCCGCCCTTGACCGCGACCGTCAGGCCCCGCGCCGTGCCGCCGTGCTCACGGGCGAGCATCACCTCGGTGGACGGGAGCCACACGTCGCGGGGGAGCGGCGACGCCGCGCGATCGGCGCCCACCCACTCCGGGTCGGTGATGCCCCGCAGCAGGCGTCCGAAGCCCTCGTGCTCGGTCGCTGCGGGCATGCCGGCGATGCGGTGCGAGGCGGCGTGGGCCGCGGCATCCGCGTCTCCGGCGCTGCGTGCCGCGCGATGCAGGGCGTGCCACGGCTGTGCGGCCGGCGGACGGGCCTGGCCGTCCGCGACGTTGAGGTACCAGTCGCCGCCGAGATGCATGCGGTGCGGGAAGGCGACGGTCTCGCGCAGCGCCGGGATGCCCGAGGCGTCGAGCACGCCGCCGGTGGCGTGGCGCACGATGTCGAGCGCCTCGAGGGCGCGGCAGGCGCCGTTCCACCAGTAGGCGTAGCCCTCGTCGATGGCGCCGTCGGCGGGGAGCGCCGAGACGTACCGGTCGATGCCCTCGATCGCGAGGCCGACGATGCGTGCGCGCTCGTCGGCCTCGGCCGGGTCGTCGAGCAGCCGGAGGGCCGCGGTCAGGACGTTGCCGTGGATCCACGGGTTCCAGTTGTGGACGTCGCCGTCCAGGCCGATCCAGTGCCAGTCGCGGCGAAGGGTGAACGGCTCGAACACCCGCACGCGGGCTTCGCGGCGGATGCGGGAGCGGATGCCGGGGTACCGGGCTTCGAGCCGTTCTCCGAGGAGGTGGTCGATCCAGGTCAGTAGCGCGACGGCTTCGCCGGCGCCGAGGTCGAGGTACGGGGACTCCACCGTAGGCAGCACCGATCCGCGCTCGCGGAAGGCGTCGTCGTGGGCCGGCCAGCACCACGAGCTCTGCTCGCAGATGAGCCACACGCCGTCGAGGACCTCGGCGAGCCATTCGGGACCGAGGTCGGGGTCGTCGGCGTGGTGCGCGGCGGCGATCGCGGCGCGGGCGACGCGGCGCTGGCGCTCGAAGACGATGCGCTCCCATCCCTCACGGTCGCCGTCGTCATGGAGCCGGGCGGCGTCGGTGGCGAGCGGCACCGGCCACGGCGCGGTGCGGTCCGCCGCGGCGCGTTCGAGCACGTCGGCGACGCCCGAGGGGTCGGCGCTGCCGCGTGCCCCCCACACGCCCCGGTCTTCCGAGGACGCGACGGGGAGCGCCCGTCCGGGTGCGACGAGGAGACCCGCCAGCGCTGCGGCGAAGCCGGCCGAGCCGGCGCCCGCCTGCCGGTGGTAGGCGTCAGCCAGCACTCCCTCGAAGGGCACGGTCGCCGTGGCCAAGGGTCCTCCTCGTTGATTTCGAGCCGGGGAACGATCGCATTAAACGATCAGAAACGATCATAACAAGTCGAAACCAGTCTTGCAATGAACGAAAACGGTTGATACGCTCCCGAACGTTCGCTTTCCGCTGGCCCGAACCAGCGGCGAGAAGACGGCATCGAGGGAGATCCCGAGTGACAGTCCAGCAGCACGAGACAGCGCGCCGCACCGCACCGCTCGCCGGCGCGCGCGTCGACTGGACCCGCGACGAGTGGCTCGCCTACGCCGACCGCCTGCTCGACACCGCCCGCTCGTTCGCGTCGCCCGGCGCCGGGCGCATCCACTTCCCGGGCGCCGAGGGCGGCTACGGGCACGCCGTCGACGGGCTCGAGGGCTTCGCGCGCACCTTCCTGCTCGCCGGCTTCCGCATCGCCGGCGCCCGCGGCGAGGGCACCGAGGAGCTCGCCGAGTTCTACCGCCGCGGCATCGTGACGGGCGTGGACCCGCAGGCCGAGGACCGCTGGGTGCGTCTGGAGGAGCACGCCCAGGCGAAGGTCGAGGCGGCGTCCCTGGCGCTGGTGCTCGACATGACCCGCCCGTGGATCTGGGACCGCCTGGACGAGCTGACGCAGCAGCGCGTCATCGACTACCTCGCTCCGGTCGTCGGCGATGCGGGCTACCCGAAGACGAACTGGCTCTGGTTCCGCGTCGTGGTGCAGACGTTCCTGCGCTCCGTCGGCGGGCCCTGGTCGGCCGACGACATCGCCGACGATCTCGCCCTGCATGACGCGCTCCTGCGCGAGGACGGCTGGATCTCGGACGGGTTCGAGCGCTCGTACGACCACTACGTCGGCTGGGCCCTCCACACCTACCCGGTGCTGTGGTCGCGCATGCAGGGCGCCGACACGCTCGCCGCCGGCCGCACCGCCGCCGACATCGCGCGGCTCGACCGCTTCCTCCAGGACGCCGTGTGCCTGGTCGGCGCCGACGGCTCGCCGCTCGTGCAGGGCCGCAGCCTCATCTACCGCTTCGCGGCCGCCGCGCCGTTCTGGGTCGGCGCGCTCGCCGAGGTCCCCTCCGTGCCGCTCGGGCAGCTGCGCCGCGCGGCGAACGCCGTGGTCGCTCACTTCCATGACGCCGGCGTCCCGGCGCAGGACGGCGTCCTCACCATGGGCTGGCACCACGAGTGGCGCGAGCTCGCGCAGTCCTACTCCGGTCCCGGCTCCCCGTACTGGGCCGTGAAGGGACTCCTCGGCATCGCGCTTCCCGTCGACCACCCGGTGTGGGCGGCCGAGACCGAGCCGCTGCCCATCGAGTCGGGCGACGAGCTGCGCACCGTGCGGCCGGCTGGCTGGGTCGTCTCGGGCACGCGGGCCGACGGCATCGTACGCATCGTGAACCACGGCACCGACCACGCCGCCGAGGGCGCCCTCGTCGGCGACTCGCCCCTCTACGCCCGCATCGGCTACTCGACCGCCGCCGGTCCGCTCGCGGACGAGCGGGCGTGGGAGGAGCCCCTCGAGCAGTCCGTCGCCCTCGTCGACGCGGCCGGACGCGCCAGCCACCGATCCGCCATGGAGCTCATCGACGTCCGCGTCCAGGACGACGAGGGGGGCCGGATCGGCATCGCCGCCTCCGTCTCGCGCGCCCACTGGATCGCGCCGCGCCCCTCCGCCCACCGTCACGGCTCAGGCATCGACGGCGAGATCGAGGTCGCGGGCACCGTCGAGGTGCACTCGCTCGTGCGCGGTCCGTGGGAGGTGCGCCTCGCCCGTGTCGACGCGCTCGAATCCGGCGTGACCGCCGCGTCGCTCCGCCTGCGCGTGGGCGGCTGGGCCGTGGCCGCCGAGTCGGTCGAGCACGAGACGACGGATGCCGCAGCCTCGGTCGTGTCGGACACGCCGCGCGTACCGGCCCCTGGCTCGGGCCCGCGGGCGTCGGCTCCTGCCGCACGGCTGCGCAGCAGCATCCGTCGCCTGCTCGGTGAAGGCGAGACGGCGATCGAGATCCGCCACGACGCCAGTCCGCTCGGACCCGTCGCCGGCGTGCCGGTCGTGTCGTACCCGGTCGAGGTGGGGCAGTGGGTCGCGACGCTCGTCGAGCTCACCACCGCAGACCTCGCGTCGCCCGTCGGCGCGGCCGTCGCCGTCGACGCGCACGGCTCCCAGACCACCGTCACGGTCAGCTGGCCGGACGGGACCGCGACCACGAGTCGCCTCGCACACCCCGGATCCCCCGCGAACCGGTAACCCGACGGGCCCGAGGGCGGGTCCGCAATCACAAAGGAGTACCCCCAGAATGAAGCGCTCATACGCTGCCGCGGCCGGCATCGCCGTGGTCGCAACGCTCGCTCTCGCCGGCTGCAGTGGCGGCGGCGACGAGGCCGCCGCGCCCGAGGAATCGGGCCCGGTCACCCTCTCGCTCTCGGGCTGGAGCCTCGACACGACGCCGGAGTTCCAGGCGCTCGCCGATGCGTTCCACGAGGAGAACCCCGACATCACCGTCGAGGTCAAGGGCTACGACGCGGCCGAGTACAACACGCTGCTCACCGCCGACCTCGCCGCCGGCGCGGGCCCCGACATCATCACGCAGAAGGAGGTCAAGTTCGTCCCGACGTTCGTCGAGGGCGGCCAGCTCCTCGACGTGTCGGACGTCGAGCTGCCCGACGGCATCAGCGGCGCGGCCTCGTACGAGGTCGACGGCACCGCCTACGCCGTGCCCTACCGCAACGACTCGTGGGTGCTGTACTACAACAAGGCGCTGTTCGACGAGGCGGGCGTCGAGTACCCCGACGGATCGTGGACGTGGGACGACTACGCCGACGCCGCCGCCGAGCTGAACAGCGGCCTCGCCGGTGCCGGCAGCGCCGCCAAGGCCGCCTACCTGCACAACTGGCAGTCGACCGTCCAGGGCTTCGCGAACGCGCAGTCCGACGGTGACATCCTCGAGGGCGACTACGGCTACATGGCGCCCTTCTACGAGAACGTCCTCGCGCTGCAGGACGCCGGCGACCAGGTCGACTTCAACACCGCGAAGGCGAACCAGCTCACCTACCAGGGCGAGTTCGGCAAGCAGAACGCCGCGATGCTGCCCATGGGCACCTGGTTCGTGGCCACACTCATCGCCCAGCAGGCCTCGGGCGACGCGGACGACTTCGAGTGGGGCATCGCGCCCATCCCGCAGGCCGACTCCGAGACCGCGGGCCTGGACAACACCCCGGTGACCTTCGGCGACCCGACCGGCTTCGGCATCAACGCCGCGATCGACGAGGGCAAGGTCGCCGCCGCGAAGAAGTTCCTCGCGTTCGCCGCCGGTGAGGAAGGCGCTCAGATCCTCGCCGAGATCGGCATCACGCCGGCGCTGCTGACCGACGCGGTCGTCGAGACGTACTTCTCGGTCGACGGCGCCCCCACCGACGACCTGTCGGCCTTCGCCTACTCGACCCACGAGGTGCACCCCGAGAACCCGACGTCGAACAAGGCTGCGGCGATCCAGGGCATCCTCGGCGACATGCACACCGCGATCATGTCGGGCTCGGCATCGGTGTCGGACGCGATCGCCGAGGCGGAGGACCGCGTCGCCAACGAGGTCGGCCTCGACTGATCCTCTCGGTGACCGGCCCGCGCTGCGGGCGGGCCGGTCACCATCCCCCCGCTTCACCCATCCATCCACTGGAGGTCCGCCATGGCGACCATCACCGCCACCGAGGCCGGCACCGCGCCGCCGCCCGTGCGCCGACGGCGCTCGAAGCTGCGGCTGCGCAACACCCTCATCGGATGGAGCTTCATCCTTCCGAACTTCCTCGGCTTCGGTCTGCTCACGCTCATCCCGATCGTCGTGCTCTTCTACATGTCGTTCACGAACTGGAACGTCTTCGGCACGGCGAACTGGGTGGGCCTGGACAACTTCGAGCGGCTGCTGGGCGACGGCAGCTTCCGCATCTCGGTCCTCAACACCCTGTACTACTCCGCGCTGCACATCCCGCTGACGATCGCCGTCTCGCTGGGTCTGGCGCTGCTGCTGAACAACAAGCTCCGCGGCGTCGCGTTCTTCCGCACCGCCGCCTTCTTCCCCTACATCACCTCGATCGTCGCGATCGCCGTGGTGTGGAACCTGCTCTTCAGCCCCGAGTACGGCCCGATCAACGAGTTCCTCCGGTTCATCGGCATCCAGAACCCGCCCGGATGGCTCACCTCGCCCGAGTGGGCGATGCCGGCCGTGGTGATCGTCGGCACGTGGCGCGACATGGGCTACTACATGATCCTGTTCCTCGCGGGCCTGCAGACGGTGCCCCGTGAGCTGCACGAAGCCGCCCGCGTCGACGGGGCGAGTGTCTGGCAGCGGTTCGTCAACGTGACGCTGCCGTGCCTGCGCCCCACCATGTTCTTCGTCACCGTGATGCTGACGATCAACTCGTTCAAGATCTTCGACCTGATCCTCGTCATGACCGACGGCGGCCCGGGTCAGTCCACCCTCGTGATGTCGCAGTTCATCTACCGCAAGGGCTTCGAAGAGAGCCAGTTCGGGTACGCCTCGGCGGCCGCGGTGGCGCTGTTCTTCATGTGCATCATCGTCACGATCGTGCAGTTCCTCTGGAACAAGAAGCGGAGCAGCTGATGGCCGAGCAGATCGAGAAGGACGCCGAGCTCCTGGTCGCCGACTACACGGCGCCGTCCGAGGCGCGCCGCGGCCTGCGCAAGCTCGCCGAGGAGCCGCCCATGCAGGCGCCGACGTCCCGCGAGAAGATGACCCCCGGGCGGCGCGCCGCGCGGATCGCCATGTACGTCGCACTGGTCGTCTTCGCGATCGGGCTGCTGACGCCGTTCGCGTGGATGGTGCTGAGCTCGTTCAAGTCGGCCAACGAGGTCTTCTCGGTGCCGGTGAAGTGGCTCCCCGAGACCTTCGTGTGGCAGAACTATCTCGACATCTGGACCGAGTCGAACATGCTCGTCTGGATCCGCAACACGCTGTTCCTCGCGGTGGTCGTCACGTTCCTGCAGGTGCTCACCGGATCGTTCGCCGCGTACGGCTTCGCGCGCATGAGGTTCCGCGGCCGCGACGTGCTGTTCCTGCTGTACGTCGGCACCATCGCCGTGCCGTGGCAGTCGTACATGATCCCGCAGTTCATCCTGCTGTCGAATTTCAAGGTGTCCAACACGCTGTGGGCGATCATCCTGCTGCAGGCGTTCGGCGCGTTCGGCGTGTTCCTGATGAAGCAGTTCTACGAGACCATCCCCGAGGAGCTCTCCGAGGCGGCGCGCATCGACGGACTCAGCGAATACGCGATCTGGCGCAAGATCATGCTGCCGCTGTCGATCCCGGCCCTGGCCTCGCTGACGCTGCTCACCTTCGTCAACACGTGGAACGACTACCTCGGGCCGCTCATCTACCTGCGCAACCCCGACCTGTGGACGATCCAGCTGGGCCTTAAGAGCTTCGTCTCCAACCTCTACGACACCAACTACGCGCTGCTGTTCGCGGGGCTGACGATCTCGGTCATCCCGATCGCGATCATCTTCCTGCTCGGCCAGAAGTACTTCGTCGAGGGCATCGCGACAAGCGGTCTGAAGGGCTGAGCGCATGAAGAAGCTCAACGGCCTGGTGTCGCACGAGATGTGGGCGTCCCTCATCGGGATCATCTACCTCGCGCTCGTGGTCAACCTGCTGCTGGTGATCGCGTGCCTGCCGCTGGTCGCGGTGCTCGCCACCACCGACCCGCTGCACTCCTGGCCGCTGGTGGCCGCCACGGCGCCGCTCGCGACACCGGGCGTGGCCGCGGCATTCCGGGCCTTCCGCGAGCACGGCGCAGGTGGGCTCGGCCCGATCCGCGCGTTCGCCGCCGGGCTGCGCGACACGTGGCGCCGGGCGCTCCTGATCGGTGCGGCGGTCACCGCGGCGGTCGTGGTGCTCCTCGTGGATGTGCGGATGCTGTCGAACACGGCGGTCGCGGTGGTCACGGTGCCGCTGCTGGCGGTGCTCGTGCTCGTGGCGGTCGCGGTGGGGCTGGTGGCGCTGGTCGCGCTCGCCGAGGCGCCGGCCGCCCGGCTGCGGGACGTGCTGCGCGCGAGTCTCTACCTGAGCCTCAAGCGCTGGTACCTCACCGCCGCGTCGCTGCTCGCACTCGTGGCGCAGGCCGCCGTGTTCGCCACCGCGCCCGCGCTCGGCCTCGGGCTCACCGCCTCCGCCGCCCTGTACTTCGCGTGGACCAACTCCCGCTTCACGCTCCGCCCCGTGCTCGACCTCGACGAGAAGGCGGCCGCGCAGGCCTGAGCCCGCGGCATCCGTTCTCCGTTCCCCTGCTTCGAAGGATTCTCCCATGACGTCCACCTCGCCCGTCTCGGGCACCACCGCCACGCCCGCCGACTCGCCGGTGGCCGTCGCCGGCGCGATCGACGCCGCCCTGTCGACGGTCCGGCGCAACATCGCGACCTTCGGCGGCGCGTACCCCGGCGACACGACGGTGGACGACCGCTACGAGCTGCGCCCGGCCGAGGGATCCATCCCCCGCGGCGGCAACCGCGGCTGGACCACCAGCTTCCGCACCGGCATGCTGTGGCTCGGGTGGGAGCTGAGCGGCGACGAGGTGTTCCGCGAGGCCGCACTGGTCGACGTCGCCGACTTCGCGCGCCGCGTCCGCGCCGAGGAGGACCTCGACACCCACGACCTGGGCTTCCTGTACACGCTGTCGACGGTCGCCGCGTGGCGGCTCGTCGGCGATCCGGCCGCCCGCGACGCGTCGCTGCTGGCCGCCGACCACCTGATGCGCCGGTTCCTGGAGCCCGCAGGCATCATCCAGGCGTGGGGCGACCTCTCCGACCCGGCGCAGCGCGGCCGCACGATCATCGACAGCCTGATGAACATGCCGCTGCTGACCTGGGCGCACGAGCAGACCGGCCAGGAGCGCTTCGCCGACGCCGTCGCACGCCACACCGCGCAGCTGCGCGACCACATCCTGCGCGAGGACGACTCGACCTTCCACACGTTCTACTGGGATGCCGCCACCGGCGAGCCGCTCCGCGGCGCCACCGAGCAGGGCGCGTTCGACGAGTCGTGCTGGGCGCGTGGCCAGGCGTGGGGCATCTACGGCTTCGCGATGAACTATGCCGTGACCGGCGACGAGCGCCTGCTCGAGGCATCCCGCCGCTGCACGGAGTACTTCCTGCGGCACCTCCCCGCCGACGAGGTGCCGTTCTGGGACCTCGTGTACACCGACGGCAGCGACGCGCCGCGCGACAGCTCGGCCGCCGCCATCGCAGTGTGCGGACTGCTCGAGCTGGCGAAGGTGGAGACGGATGCCGCGCGCGCGGCCGAGTGGACGACGCGTGCCCACGCGATCCTGGCGTCGCTCGTCGAGAACTACGCCCCGGCCGCTCCCGAGGACTCGGACGCGCTCCTCCTGCACTCGGTCTACGACCTGCCGAAGGACAACGGCGTCGACGAGGGCACCCTCTGGGGCGATTACTTCTACCTCGAGGCCCTCATGCGGGTCGCGCGCCCCGAGTGGAGGAAGTACTGGTGAGGCTCGTCAGGTACACAGGCGTCGACGGGGGACCGCGGCCCGGTGCGGTCGTCGCGGGCGCCGAGGGCGAACGGCTGCTGGACCTCGGCGACCTCGCCGGCTCGGTCGAGGACCTGCTGACGGATGCCGCGTCGCTGGCCGCCGCGCGTCAGAGGGCGGCCGCCGCCGACGCCACGCTCCTGGCGCCGTTCGACCCCGCGACGCTGCTCGCACCGGTGACGCCGGGGAAGATCCTGTGCCTCGGCTACAACTACCGCGGTCACGTGCCGGACGGCATCGATCCGACCGCGAACGACCCCGAACATCCCGACGTGTTCGTGAAGACCCCGAACACGCTGGCGGGACCGAACGAGCCGGTCGTGATCCCGCCGGGTGCGACCGACGTCGACTACGAGGGCGAGGTGGCGGTCGTCATCGGCCGCCGCGCGCAGCGGGTGTCGCTGGAGGACGCGCTCGACCACGTCGGCGGGTACACGATCCTCGACGATGTGTCGGACCGCGCGTGGCAGCGGCGGCAGAGCCAGTGGGCGCTGGGCAAGTGCTCGGACGGCTTCGCACCCCTCGGCCCCTGGGTCGTGACGCCCGACGAGGTGCCCGACCCGCAGGACCTCCTCGTCGAGGTCGTGCGCGACGGCGTCGTCACGGTGTCGCAGTCGACATCGACCACGATCTTCAGCGTGGCGTTCGTCATCCATCACCTCAGCCAGGTGCTGACCCTCGAGCCGGGCGACATCGTCTCGACCGGAACCCCGCAGAAGCTGCCCGCCGCCCAGGACGCGCACCGCCCGCTCGCCGACGGCGACGCGGTCACCGTGCGGATCTCGGGCATCGGCGAGCTCACCACCCGATTCGTCGCCCACCAGGAGGCCGCCGCATGATCCTCGATTCGTTCCGCCTCGACGGCAAGGTCGCGCTCGTCACCGGGTCGAGCCGGGGGCTCGGTCAGGGTGCCGCGGTCGCGCTCGCCGAGGCCGGTGCCGACGTCGCGCTCCTCGACCGCGGCGACGCCTCGGCCACCGCGGACCTCATCGCCGCGACCGGCCGCCGCGTCCACCGGGTGCAGCGCGACCTCGTCTCGGCCACTCCCGATGAGCTCGCGTCCGCGGTCGACGAGGTGATCGCCGAGCTCGGCGGCCTCGACATCCTCGTGAACAACGCCGGCACGATCCGCCGCGCGCCCGCCGTCGACTACCCCCTCGGCGACTGGGACGACGTGCTCGCGATCAACCTCGACGCCGTGTTCCACCTGTCGCAGTCCGCGGGCCGCCACATGCTGGCTCAGGGGAGCGGACGCATCATCAACGTCGCGTCCATGCTGTCGTTCCAGGGCGGCATTCTCGTTCCGGCATACACCGCGTCCAAGCACGCGGTCGCCGGGCTGACGAAGGCGCTGGCGAACGAGTGGGCCGCCGCCGGCGTCACCGTCAACGCCGTCGCCCCCGGCTACATGGCGACCGACAACACCGCGCCGCTGCGCGCCGACGAGGACCGCGCCGCGTCGATCCTGTCGCGTATCCCGGAGGGGCGCTGGGGCGAGGCATCCGATCTGCAGGGCGTGTTCGTCTTCCTCGCCTCGGACGCCGCCGCCTACGTGACCGGCGCCGTCATCCCCGTCGACGGCGGCTGGCTCGTCCGCTGACCTCACGCCCCACAGGCCTTCACGCACACCAGGAGAGAACTCGTGACCGAGACGCACATCCCGCAGCGCTACGCGACCAACCCCGCACAGATCCCGGGCATGACCACCCAGGACCTGCGCGACACCTACCTCATCCCCGACGTGTTCGTGCCCGGCGAGATCCGCCTGACGTACACGCACCACGACCGCATCGTGCTGGGCGGCGCCGTGCCCGCCGGCGGTGTGCTCGAGCTCGGCGGCTACCCCGAGATCCGCAGCGACTACTTCCTCGAGCACCGCGAGGTCGGCATCATCAACGTCGGGGGCACCGGCACGGTCACCGCCGACGGCGAGGTCTACACGCTCGTCAAGGGCGCGTGCCTGTACCTCGGCCGCGGCATCCGCTCGATCTCGTTCGCCGACGTGGACGGGTCCGGTGACCAGGGCGCGCAGTTCTACCTGTTCTCGGCACCGGCGCACACCGCCTACCCGGCCGCGCTGGTCTCGCCCGGCGAGGGCACCGTGCGCGAGCTCGGCGACCAGCTCACCTCGAACCGCCGCACGCTCAACCAGTACATCCACGAGAACGGCGTCAAGAGCTGCCAGATCGTCATGGGCGTCACCGAGCTGCACCCGGGCTCCATGTGGAACACCATGCCCGCCCACACGCACGACCGTCGCACCGAGTGCTACCTGTACTTCGACCTGCCCGAGGACGCCCGCGTCATCCACCTGATGGGCCAGCGCGAAGAGACGCGTCACCTCGTCGTCGCCGACCGCCAGGCCGTCATCTCGCCGTCGTGGTCGCTGCACTCGGGGGTCGGCACGTCGTCGTACACGTTCGTCTGGGCGATGGCGGGCGAGAACCAGGCCTTCGACGACATGGATGCCGCGCCCGTCACCGACCTGCGCTGACGGATGCCGCAGCCTGACTACGCTGGGGCGATGCCCCTGACGCTGCTCGCGATCGGCGAGACGATGGCGATGGTCACGCCGGTCGTCGCGACGCCCGTGTCGGACGCGGACGCCTTCCTCCTCGACGCGGGGGGCGCGGAGTCCAACGTCGCCGCCCACGTGGCCGCGCTCGGCCACAGCGCGGTCTGGTTCAGCCGCCTCGGCGACGACGCGCTCGGCCACCGCATCGCGCGGCAGCTCACCGCCCGCGGTGTCGACGTGTCGCGGGTCGTGTTCGACGGTGCGCACCCCACCGGGCTGTACGTGAAGGACCCCGGTAACGGCGTCCTCTACTACCGCCGGGGCTCCGCGGCCGCCCACCTGAGCGACGCGGACGCCGACGCGGTGGCGTTCGACGGCGTCGACCTGCTGCACGTGTCGGGCATCACGGCCGCGATCTCGGCATCCGCGTCGTCCTTCCTCGCCCGCGTCATGGCGCGCGCCCGGGAGCACGGCGTGCCGGTGTCGTTCGACGTCAATCACCGCGCGCCGCTGTGGGATGCCGCCACCGCCGCCCCGGTGCTGCTCGAGCTGGCCCGCGCCGCCGACATCGTGCTCGTCGGCCGCGACGAGGCCGAGACCCTGTGGGGCACCGCCACCGCCGCCGAGGTGCGGGCGCTGATGCCGCAGGTCGCCGAGCTCATCGTCAAGGACGGCGACGTCGGCGCGACGGCGTTCGTCGGCGCCGACGAGGTGTTCGAGCCCGCCCTGGTCGTCGAGGTCGTCGAGCCGGTGGGCGCCGGCGACGCGTTCGCCGGCGGATACCTCGCCGGGCGCCTCTCCGGCGCGCCCGTGCCCGCCCGGCTGCGCGCCGGCCACGAGCGCGCCGCGCGCACCCTCCAGACCACCACCGACTCGATCGACGAGCCCGCCGCGCGGGTGCCGCTGCCCGGCGGCCCGACCGCATGACGGGTTCGGGGCGTGTCCCGCACGTTCGGGGCGCGCGCCGTGCGCCCCGAACGCGCGCCGTGCGCCCCGAACCCGAGATGATGACCGAACGCGACGAACGAAGGACTTCCGAATGACCACCTCATCGACGAGCAGCGCGGATGCCGCGGCCCAGGGCGCCTGGTTCGAGACGGCGTTCGCCGGGGCGCCGCTCATGGCGATCCTGCGGGGCATGGGCGTCGAGCGCTCCGTCCGCCTGTCCGAGACCGCGTGGGATCTCGGCATCGACTCCGTGGAGGTGCCGCTGCAGACCGACGAGGACGAGCGCGCCCTGCGGGAGGTCGTCCGCATCGGCGCGACCCGCGGGAAGAGCGTCGGCGCCGGCACGATCATCACTCCCGAGCAGGTGGCGCTGGCCGCCGACGCCGGTGCGTCCTATCTCGTGTCGCCCGGGCTCGACCCGGTCGTGGTGCGGGCGGCGCAGGATGCCGGCATCCCGATCCTCCCCGGCGTCGCGACGCCCAGCGAGGTGCAGCTGGCCGTGTCGCTCGGGCTCACCTGGCTCAAGGCGTTCCCGGCGACCTGGCTCGGCAGCGACTGGTTCGCGCACATCCGCGGGCCGTTCCCGCAGGTGCGCTTCGTCGCCACCGGCGGCCTGAACGCGTCCAACGTCGACGAGTTCCTCGACGCGGGCGTGCGCGTTGCGGCGGTCGGCTCGGCGCTCGAGGACGCTTCGCAGCTCGAGCGCCTCGCCGAGTTGCTGAGCGCACGCAGCGGTTCCGCCCGGTGACCGGCGCGACGGTCCGATCGTTCGCGATCGGCGACTCCGACTTCCTGCTCGACGGCGAGCCGTTCCGCGTGCTCTCCGGGGCGCTTCACTACTTCCGCGTCCACCCCGGCCAGTGGGCCGACCGCATCCGCAAGGCGCGCCTGATGGGCCTCAACACCATCGAGACGTACGTCGCGTGGAACGCCCACGAACCTCGCCGCGGCGAGTGGGATGCGACGGGCTGGAACGACCTCGGGGCGTTCCTCGATCTCGTCGCCGCCGAGGGGATGCGCGCGATCGTGCGGCCCGGCCCGTACATATGCGCCGAATGGCATAACGGGGGCCTGCCGACATGGCTGACGGGGATGCCGGGCATCGGGCTGCGCCGCTCCGAGCCGGCGTACCTCGCCGAGGTGGCGGCGTACCTCGAGCGTGTGTACGACATCGTCGCGCCCCGGCAGATCGATCGCGGGGGACCGGTGATCCTCGTCCAGATCGAGAACGAGTACGGCGCGTACGGTGACGACACGGCGTACCTCGAGCACCTGGTGCGCGTGACGAAGGATGCCGGCATCACCGTGCCGCTGACCACGATCGACCAGCCGACCGACCAGATGCTGCGCGACGGGAGCGTCGCGGGCGTTCACCTCACGGGCTCCTTCGGCTCGCGGGCGACCGAGCGCCTCGAGACGCTCCGCCGTCATCAGCCGACGGGTCCGCTGATGTGCGCGGAGTTCTGGGACGGCTGGTTCGACTGGTGGGGGGCGTACCACCACACCACGTCGGCGGACGAGTCCGCGGCCGAGCTCGAGGCGCTCCTCGCGTCCGGCGCATCCGTCAACTTCTACATGTTCCACGGCGGAACGAACTTCGGGCTGACCAACGGGGCGAATCACAAGGGGCGCTTCCTCCCCATCGTGACGTCGTACGACTACGACGCGCCGCTGGACGAGCGCGGCGACCCGACGGAGAAGTACTTCGCCTTCCGCGAGGTGATCGCGCGCTACGCGCCGGTGCCCGACGAGGTGCCGCCGGCGAGCGGCCCCGCGCCGGAGCTGACGGTCGCGCTCGACATCGTCGAGTTCGGCGCTGCGGCCGGGACTGCGGCGGGAGTTGGGGCGGGTGACCCGCCGACGTTCGAGGAGCTCGGGCACCTCGGGGCCCTGGTGGTATACGAGGCTGATCTGCCGGGAGGCCGGGGCGGCGTGCTGCGGGTCGGCGAGGTCCGCGACCACGCATGGGTGTCGGTCGACGGCGTATCCGTCGGCACGCTCTCGCGCACCCGCCACGAGGATGCCCTCGTCGTGCCGGCAGGCCGGCACGTGCGGGTGCTGGTCGAGGAGCAGGGGCGCGTGAACTACGGGCCGCACCTCGGCGAGGCGAAGGGGCTCATCGGGCCCGTCACCCTCGACGGTGCGGCCGTCTCGGGGTGGTCGTCGACGGCGATCGCCCTCGAGGACGCCGCGCGTCGCGTCGCGGCCGCGCCGATGGCGGACGCGGTTCGGCCGGCCGGTGTGGCGCCGTTCGGCCTGCGCGGGACCTTCTCGCTCGCCGAGCCTGCCGATCTGTTCCTCGACACCGCCGGCTGGGGCAAGGGCTTCGCGCTGGTCAACGGGTTCCTGCTCGGCAGGTACTGGTCGAGCGGTCCGCAGCGGACGCTCTTCGTGCCGGCGGCGGCGCTCGTCGCGGGGGAGAACACCATCGTGGTGATCGAGCTCGACCGCGTCGCCGACCCGATCGCCCGATTCGTGGCGCAGCCGGATCTCGGCCAGCGCGACGAGTAGCCCGCGACGCGACGAGCAGCCGGCGGTGCGTCGCATGTCCGTGGGGCGAGAGGCCGGCCGGCCTGCGACGAGCGGCCCGCGGTACGGTGTCGGGATGCCGGACTACGTACGTCCTTCGCCCGCGCCGCGCGCGTTCGTGGACGCGGACGGCGTCGTGGTCCGCTACGGCGAGCGGTGGGGCGGGGACTCGCCGCCGGGCGACTCGTACTCGGTGACGAGCAATCTGGAGCGGTTCGCGCCGCTGCACGAGGTCGCGGACGCGCTGATCGGCTGGCTCGCCACGTCGTACGACGTCACGGTCGAGGACTCCCTCGGCGTCGCCGCGGACCTGCTCCGGCCGCCGCCGCAGCCGCTACGCGCTGTGCGGGTCCGGCCCGCAGATGAGGCGGCGTCGCCGCTGACCTTCGTGTTCACCTCTTTCCCCGGCATCCATCTGCATCTCGGGCTGCTGCACGATGCCGTCTTCCCGTCGTGCGGCTGCGACGCCTGCGACGAGACGTGGGAGCGCTGCGCCGACGAGCTGGAGGAGACCGTGGTCAGTGTGGTGAGCGGCGGGCTGTCCGAGAGCATCAGTGGGCGGGGCCGGCTCCCTGTGACGTTCCGCCTCGAGTCCACAGGGGGCTGGCGCGGCGGATCGAGCCGCCGCCAGGACTACCCGCGCGACCGCTGGCGGTCAGCGAGGCGTGCTCTGAAGGCAGGTCGTGTCTGGGCACCCTGGCCGGTCCGCGAACGGTGATCGCCCGGTCGGGCGATGGTGTTCAGACGTCGGAGTAGTCGTTCGCCGGTGTGCGCAACTCGGTGACGACGTCCCCGTCGAGCGTCATGCCGACGAAGTTCCACCCGGTCTCGCCGGGACGGGTGAGGGATTGCGTTCCTTCGGCTTCCTGCTCGTCGATGCCCAGGTGGTCCGCGATGCCGTCCCCGTCCTCATCCCAGTCGTCCCACCCGCCGGCGGCGAGCACGTCGTCGCGAGCGCTGCCCACGGTGATGCCGTCGGCGGTCCGCGCGGGCGTATCTCCGACCGACGCGGAGAGCACGGTGACGCTCGTCGGTCCGCCGCCCTCGAGGACCGACACCCACACGTCGTCCCAGCGGTAGACGGTGCCCATCACCTCGCCGTTGCCCCATGGGTCCTCGAAGTCCTCGCCGCTGCGCGGCTCGCCGGTGAGCTCCTCGACGAGGGCGAGCAGCGGTTCTGCGTCGTCGTAGAGGGGGAACGTCTCCGCACTCGCGCCGTCGACGAGGTCGATGCTCTCGACGCCGAGGACCAGCGCGCGGGCTTCGGTCGCCGTCGGGGTCGGCGTCGGGGTCTGCGATGTGTCGGTCGCCGGTGTGGTGGCGACGGCCTCGGGGGTGGAGCCGGAGGAGGTGCAGCCGGTGAGCAGGAGTGCTGAGGCGATGAGGAGCAGGGCGAGGCGTGGCAGCACGACGATGAATCTAGCGGAGGATCACCAGCGCGCTTCCGACACACGCGCGGGGGTGACCGAGGCGTCGTAGACGCGCACCCACGAGGGGCGGACGGCGACCACCGCGAAGTCCGGATCGAGCGCGTGTGATCCGGGGAACTGCGCGGCGTACGCGGCGCCGTAGCGCTCGCGATGCGCGCCGTGCGCGATGGCGGCGAAGCCCTCGATCTGCACCGAGAGCTCGTCGACCGTGCCGACGACCACCGCGATCCGGTGGTCGTGGCGGAGGTTCTCGGCCTTTCGTGACGCGGCGTGCGTGTCGAACACGAGCGTTCCGTCGTCGAGGGCCGCCAGTCCGACCAGCGCCGCTTCGGGCGCGCCCGAAGGAGAGACGGTCGCCACGACGCCCTGGCCTCGAGCGCGCACGAAGGCCGTGAATGCCGACACGTCCCCGGGATCGAAGCTCACCCGCTCACAGTACGACAGCCGTGCGGGGATTCTGCAGAGGCCCCGGAACGACGGATGCCGCGACCCGCCGGCCAGCCCACCCACCGGCCAGCCCACCCCCCGGCCAGCCCACCCACCGGCCGCCCACCTACAGGCCCCACCTACCGGCCCCACCTACCGGCCCCGCGGCAGGCCGCAGCCTCACGCGGCAGGCTGCGATGCGTCGCCCGAGCCCAGGGGTCAGGCGATCGCGAAGCGGCGGGGCGACTTCGATGTGAGCTCGACGCGCTCGCCGAGCTCTCCGGTCAGGGGGTCGGGCGGTGGATGCAGCCATTAGGTGTCGGCGCCCGTGCCGGTGTCGCGCTCTCGCGAGATGCGCCATCGCTGATTGTGCAGTCGCAGGTGGTAGTTGCGGCACAGGGCGACGCCGTCGTCGACGTCGGTGCGGCCATGATCCTCCCACCAGTGATCGATGTGATGGTATTCGCACTGCGAGACCGGGGCGCTGCACGATGGCCACACACAGCCGCCGTCGCGAGCGGCGATGGCGATGCGCTGCCTTCCGGTGAACAGTCGCAGTTCGCGACCGACGTCGAGCGGACGCCCGTCCGAGCCCCACATCACGGCGACGGCTCCGGCGTCGCACAGCCGCGCCTCGATCACTCCGCCGGGGACCGCGTGTCCACCGTCTTCGAGATGGCCGACTCCGGCGACCTGCATCTCCGCCCGGCCCGAGGCGGCTGAGATGGCGGCCGCCTCGACGACGATGCGCACGCCGGGCTGACGGTCGCCGAAAGCCTGCTCCGGGTCCGCGTGCGCACCGGTGCGCAGCACCGCCATGATCGTGTCGTACTGCAGCTGCTCGTTGGTGCGGTCGTCCGACTCGGCCGCGCGTGCCTTGTCGACCGCGTCGGACCCCACGAACCGGGGGCCCCGACGCGGGCGCAGCGCGGCCTGCAGGAGCGCGTCGACCCACGCGCCGGCGTCGTCGTCGAAGAGGATGTGCGCGTGCCGCTGCCCGCTCTCGTCGATCCACCGGCGGAACGAGCGGGCCGCGAAGCGCTCCTCGAATCGCAGGGTGACGCCTACCGGGTCGAGCCGGTCACGGGCGATGCGCGCCTGCTGCCGCAGCTCCTCCACAGGGAACGCCGAGACCTCCTCGAGCAGCAGCCGAACCGCACGGGTCCAGGCCTGCGGGAGGAAGTCGGGTGCGAGGTCGGGGTAGCGATCGACCGGCGGCTCGCCGAGACCCGTCCGGATGGCGTGGAACTGCGCCTGCGAGATGACACCACCGGAGAGCGCATCGCACAGGAGTTCATGCCACTCCGGCACGTCCGCCCGGATCGCGCCGTTCGCCGCCTCTTCCGTGCCGCACACGGGAGTCCCCGACCCCGCCGCGCCGGAGGGCTCCGCGCCGGAGAGCTCCGTGCCGGCTTCGACCGCCCGCGCGACGTCGGACCGTCCCAACCCGGTGATCTGCTGCACGAGCGCGGTCCCGGTGCGGGCTCCCTTCCTCTGCGCGAGCCCTTCGTAGCCGAGATCCCGTGCCGACCGGCGCGACACCTCGGCCGAGGCGCGCGCGACGATCAGCTCGAGCGCCTTGCGGGCATCGGTGGCGTCCGCCAGCACGGCGAGAAGGTCCTCGTCACCGAGCGCCGCGAGCTCGAGGGGAGCCGCCGGGAGCCGCTCTGCGAGCCGGGTCGCGGCATCCGTCAACCGCATTGCGGGAGACGCGGGCACCGAGGAGTTCATAGAACAAATGTACGACGGACCTCCGACATCGGCGCGTGCCCTCACCTCAGCGGGATCGTGCGCGAGCGGAAGCGTCTCGTACGCCCTCGGCGCGCGCGAGCTCGTCGTCGACGAAGCGCTGCCACAGTGCGGGCGCCTGGCCGGCGCCGAGCTCGCGGGTCGTCGACTTGACGGCGATCAGCTCGGTCGCGGCATCACGTCGCGCTCCGGCCGGAGCGTGAGGTAGCGGTCGCGAGGGCGGACGAACAGGAAGCGGCAGTCGTCGTCGGACTGACATGGAGGGGCTGACGGGAATCGAACCCGCGCTGTCTGCTTGGGAAGCAGAAGTTCTGCCATTGAACTACAGCCCCGAGCGCCTGTTACGGCGCCCGGCCAGCATAACAGGACCGCCCCGCTAGGCTGACTCCGTGCTGCTCAGTGACCGCGACATCCGGCTCGAGATCGACGCGGGGCGCATCGCGCTCGACCCGTGGGAGCCCGCGATGGTGCAGCCCTCGAGCGTCGATGTGCGTCTCGATCGGTACTTCCGGCTGTTCGACAACCACAAGTACCCGTTCATCGATCCGGCCGAGGACCAGCCCGACCTCACGCGCCTCATCGAGGTGGAGCCCGACGAGCCGTTCATCCTGCACCCGGGGGAGTTCGCGCTGGGGTCGACCTTCGAGCAGATCTCCCTCCCCGACGACATCGCCGCCCGCCTCGAGGGCAAGTCCTCGCTCGGACGGCTGGGCCTGCTGACCCACTCCACCGCCGGCTTCATCGACCCGGGCTTCACCGGGCACGTCACGCTGGAGCTCTCCAACGTCGCGACGCTCCCGATCAAGCTCTGGCCCGGCATGAAGATCGGCCAGGTCTGCTACTTCCGCCTCACCTCTCCGGCCGAGAACCCGTACGGCTCGGGCGCGTACGGCAACAGGTATCAGGGCCAGCGCGGGCCGACGGCATCCCGATCGTTCCAGAACTTCCACCGCACCGATGTCGGGGCGACGGATGCCGGGAGCCGCGGCGCCTGAGCCCTCACGGGGTGGGATCGACCACCGGCTCCTTCGCGTAGACGTGCACCTCGGAGCCCTCGACGACGAACTGCAGCGCGGTGCCGTCCGGGAACCGCTCGCGCAGCTCCCGCGGGAACGACGGCGTGACCACCATGGCCGCCGTCGGAGGGAAGCCGCCGCCGGCGCAGCCGCCGGTGGCCATCTGCGCGTCGCCGGCCGCTGAGCGGACGAAGACGCAGTCGAGCACCTCGCCGCGCGTCCACACCTGCTGCGCGAGCACGGCGGTCAGGCCGAAGAACCTCTCGAACACCACGCCCTCACCCGCCTGATCGAAGAATCCGTCGGGCGGCTCGGCGTCGGGATCGACCGCGAGCACGGCGACCCGGCCGGTGCTCAGCGTCGAAGCCGCCAGCGTCACCGCCGAGGCGACGACAGCTGCGAGCACGACGGAGGCGATCCACAGTGTCCGTGTCCGCCGCCACCACGGTCCGCCCGCCGGAACGGGGGTCGGCGACGGCCCCTGCGCGGCGTCCGCGGGCGGAACCCCGTCTGGGGTGCGGCTTGCTTCGGTGTCAGCGTCGTCGGACCGAGTGCCCCGCGCCTCGGCGACGCCGCTGTGCATCGCGTCCTCGGGTTCGCGCCGGGCGTTCGCGGTCGGGTCGGCCGCCGCTCCGGCGGACGTCGCCGCAGCGATCGCCCTGGGGTCTTCAGCGCCGGGGTCGGCCGCCTCCGAACCGGCCGCCGCAGAACTGGATGCCACAGCCCCGGACGCCGCGGGATCGGATGCCTCCCCGGCAAGCCGCGCCTGCTCCTCGAGCTCGCGCAGTCGGCGCATCGCCTCCGGGTCGTCCAGGATGTCCGCGTCCGGCCCGTAGGCGCGGGCGCGGAGCAGGCGCAGCTCGTCGCCCGTCACCGGCTGCTCGGATGTCGACATGAGCGCGCCCTCCCCACACCGGACCGGCGGCCATGGCGATCCAGCTTGCGCCGCCCGCCCTCCGCCGCGATCGGTCACGGCGACCCCCGAGCCGAGGCGCTGCCGCCACCGTACTCCCCGTGCCGGGTCGGCGGCCAGCGGCGCCTCGATGAACGGATGCCACGGCCCGCGGCATCCGTCATCTCACGGCGTCGGCTCGACCAGGCTGGGGGCCTTCGCGTAGACGTTCACCGTGGAGCCCTCGTGCACGAACTGCAGGGCGGTGCCGTCGGGGAAGGCGTCGCGCAGCTCGTCGGGGGAGAGGCGGCCGACCTCCATCGACGCGATCGCCGGGTAGGAGCCGGCTCCGCAGCTGCCCGCGCCGAAACCGCCGCCCTGGTCGGTGACGACGTACAGGCAGGTCTGCGTGCCGTCGGGGCCGAAGGACTGCGGGAACACCAGCACGGTGAGCCCGTGGAACTCGTCGAACACCCGCCCGCCTTGCTGGGACCCGAACCACTCCTCCGGCCACTCGGCGGCGGTATCCTCCTGCAGCACGGCGATCCGGCCGGCCTCGATCGCCTGCGTCCCGAGCGTGAGGCCGACGCCGACCAGCACTCCCGCGACCACGGACGCCGCCCACAGCACGGGGATGCGTCGTCGCCACCACGGTCGCGGAGGCGCCTGACCGCTCTCGTCGGGATCGAGGGCGTCCTCGCCGTCCGACGGTGCGGCAGGATCCGAAGCCCCGGACGGCGTGCCCGCCGGTCCGCTCTCCGGATCGGGCGTCGTGAGCGGGTCTGCGTCCGTTCCGGGCGTGCGCAGCGCGCCAGGAGCGACCAGCGTGCTCGTCGACGTCGCGGCGCCAAAGCCTCGATAGAGGGACTCCCCGCGCGACGCGGCATCCGTCGCTCTCGCGTCGGAGGCGTCATCGGCCGGTCCGGCTCCTGCCGCGCCAGACGACGGCACAGCGGCTCGGGCGGCCGCGCGGGCGGCCTGGTCCTGGATCTGCAGCTCCTGCAGTCGCGCGAGGGCGACGGGATCGTCGTGGATGTCGGCATCCGGACCGTAGGCGCGCTCACGCAGTGCGCGGAGCTCGTCCTGCGAAGAGTCGGTCGGCGTTGACATCGATGCCATCCTGCCCCACCCGGGGCGGACCCGGCGCTGATCCCGGTGATCCCGGCGCTCCCGCCGCGCGCACACGGGCAGATGGCGGCGGGCGATCCCCACGATCGCCCGCCGCTGCGGCGGTCCTCGTCCCCACGTCGGCCCGCCGAATGCGCAGATGCGCTCCCACAGCGTCCATCCGCGCTTACTGCACTCTGCAGTATAGGGTCGATCTGTCGCGAGCGGGATACCCTTTCACGTCCCGAGCCGATCCGATCCTGTGCCGGATCCGCAGCGACGCAGGGGAGAAGGAGAGGATGCCGGTGCCCGAGCGCGAGCTCTCGACGACGGCGTACCTGACCCTCGGTCTCCTCGCCGCGCGCGACTGGTCGGCGTACCAGCTGGCCGAGCAGCTCGGCCGCGGCGTCGCCGAGCTGTGGCCGTCGGCCGATCGCGGCCGGTACGCGGTGCTCAATCGCCTCCGCGATGCCGGCTTCGTCGACACCCGCCAGGAACACACCGGCAAGCGCGCGCGCACGATCTACTCGATCACCCCCGAGGGGCGCGAGGCCCTCGCCCGGTGGCTGACGACGCCGGTGCGTCCGCCGTCGTTCGAGTTCGAGGGCATGGTGCGCGTGCTGCTCTCGGATCAGGGATCGCTCGACGACCTCCGCTCGACCCTCGCGCAGACGCGAGAGCGGGCCCTCGCCCAACGCGACCTGTTCGCCCGCTACGCGGCGTTCATCAGCGCGACCGGCGGCACGTTCCCCGAGCGCAAGCACCTGTTCGCACTGGCCAACACGTTCATGATCGGCCATTACGACCACATCCTCGCGTGGGCCGACTGGGCCGAGCAGCAGATCGCGGACTGGCCCGACACGGTGACGCCGGCGACGCACGGCGATCAGGTGAGCGACATGCTCGCCCCGGGCCGCGAGGCCTGGGAGTCCGGTCACGCCGACGGCGCGTGATCGGCCGGGGCTACGGGCGCTGCGCAGAGACGAGCACCCGGTCGCGATCGAGGACGAACTCCAGCGCCGTGCCCTCGCCGAACTCCTCGAGCAGCGGCCGCGGCGCCTGCGCGGTGACGAGGATCGTCGCCGAGGCGGGGACCGAGCCCGCGGTGCACGAGCCGGCCGAGAGGCCGAAGTTCACCGAGGTCGAGTCGTACACCCACAGGCAGGTGCTGCTGGTCCTGTTGCCGAAGTCGCGGGCGGACGCGATCGCGGTGAGACCGCGGTACTCCTCGAACGTGATGCCGTCCGGCGGGCGCGGCCCCCACATCTGCTCCGGCCACTGCCCGTCGGCGTCCACGCCGAGCACGGCGACACGCTCCCGACCCGGCGACTGCTGCGCCGAGACCGATGCCGCGCCGAGGAGCATGGCGAGCAGCAGCGACGCGCCCCAGAGGAGGGCCCGGTGCCGCTCCCACCACGGGCGCCGGATGCGGGATGCCGCGACAGCCGGCTCTCCGGCGGGAGTCGCCCGGTCGTCGCGGGCCTGCGCGCCCGTCGCCGCCGCGTCGATGGCGTGGCCTTCGAGCTCGCGCAGCCGCCGGAGGGCGTCCGGGTCGTCGCGGATGTCGGCGTCGGGTCCGTAGGCTCGCGCCCGCAGCCGCCTGAGCTCCTCGGCCACGTCGTCGGACATCAGCGACAGCATGTCCGACCGAGGCGTCGCGTTCGAGAGCGCGCACGTGGCCGGACCGTGAACATCCCGTGACGCGCCGCCGCGGGGCGGGAATCCCGCGAGCGGTGGCGCCGCGCGGATGACCGTGATCAGTGGGCGGTGCGCACCCCGACGAGGTCGTGGACGAGCACGGCCGCCGCGCGCGCGCCCTGCCCCGCGGCGACGATGAGCTGCTGCGGACCGGGGGACGCGGCATCCCCCGCCGCATACAGGCCCGCCACGGACGTGCGGCCGGAGCGATCCGTGACCAGGTTGCCGAACCCGTCGCGCTCGAGGTCGATGCCGGCGACGAAGTCCAGCGCGGGGTGCCACTGCGGGCGCACGAACCCGCCGTCGATCTCGACGCGGTCACCGCCGTGCAGGCGCACCGCCGACACGGCGCCCTTGTCGCCCTCGAGGTCGTCGATGACGCGACGCTCGACGATGATCCCGGATGCCGCGAGCTCGGCCTCCTCGACCGTGTCGACGGCGTCCGACCCGTTGGTGAAGACGGTGAGCCGGTCGGTCCAGCGGGCGATCAGCCGCGCCCGGGCGGCCAGATCGGGCGTCTCGCCGATGAGCGCGAGCGGGCGGTCCTGCAGCTCCCACGCGTCGCACGCGGCGCAGCTGAACACGGTCATCCCGTAGAACGCGCGGAGGCTCGGGATGTCGGGCAGCGTCTCGCGGAGGCCGGTGGCCACGAGCACCGAGCGGGCCGAGACGGCGGGAGGGATGCCCGAGCCGCGCCCGCTCAGCGCGGCGATGAAGCGGCGTCCGTCGCCGCAGTCCTTCTCCAGCAGCGCCGTCACGACCGTGCGGTCGTACACCCGCACGTCGGGGTAGGCGGCGAGCTCCGCCCGCGCGAGCTTGCGCAGCTCGAGCGGGGGGATGCCGTCGCGCGTGAGGAAGCCGTGCGATCGCAGCGTCGCCGCGTTGCGGGGCCTACCGGCGTCGATGACCGCCACGGAGGCGCGGGCACGACCGAGGTTGAGCGCGGCGGAGAGCCCGGCCGGGCCCCCGCCGACGATGACCACGTCGACCTCGGCCGGCGGGGCGTCGGTTGCGGGTGCGGGGTCAGTCATGACCGTCTCCTTGGGGAGGGAGGGCGGCGATGATCGGGTGGTCCTTCGCGATCACGCCGGTCTTCGCGGCGCCGCCCGGCGAGCCGATGTCGTCGAAGAACTCCACGTTCGCGGTGTAATAGTCCTGCCACTGGTCGGGCAGGTCGTCCTCGTAGTAGATGGCCTCGACCGGGCAGACCGGCTCGCAGGCCCCGCAGTCGACGCACTCGTCGGGGTGGATGTACAGCGACCGCTCGCCCTCGTAGATGCAGTCGACCGGGCACTCGTCGATGCAGGCGCGGTCCTTCACATCGACGCACGGCAGTGCGATCACGTACGTCACCGGACGAGCGCTCCCCGCGAGATGCCGACCTGCTCGTCGCGCGGAACGACCTTCACGCGCTCCCGCGTGTGGAGGTGGTTCGCTCCGAGCTCCCGCTCGTGCGCGTCCAGGGCCAGCCAGCCCTCCCACGTCGTGTACGCGACCTCGCGCTCGTCGAGCAGGTTCAGCACGTCGCCGGCCACCGCGGGGGCCGAGAGCCGCCCCGCCTCGATGTCGGCGACGAGGTGCGCGATGGTCTCCATGGCGTCGGACTTGGTGTGGCCGATGAGCCCGACCGGTCCGCGCTTGATCCAGCCGGTCGCGTAGAGGCCCGGGACCACCGGAGCGTCGGCGTCGCCGGTGGTCGCGGCATCCGTCACCCGTCCTTCGACATTCGAGACGACGCCGGCCTTCTCGTCGAACGGCGCGTCGATCACCGGGGTGCCGTAGTAGCCGACGGCGCGGTACACCTGCTGAACCGGGTACTCGCGGAACTCGCCCGTGCCGCGCACGCGCCCGTCCCCCGTCGGCTCGGTGCGCTCGAAGCGCAGCCCCTCGACCTTGCCGTCGCCGAGCACCTCGACGGGCGAGTGGTAGAAGTGCAGGTGCAGGCGGCGGCTGGCCCCCGTGGACTCGCGCGTGCGCCAGCTCTCGAGGATGCGGAGCATGACCTTCAGCTGGTTGTTGGCCGGCGTGAGGCCTTCGAGGTAGGCGAAGTCCTCGTCGTGCACGACGATGTCGACGTCCGGCACCTCGCCGAGCTCGCGCAGCTCGATCGGCGTGAACTTGATGTCGGCGGGGCCGCGGCGGCCGAACACGTGCACGTCGGTGACGGCGGATGCCTCCAGGCCCGCGAGCACATTGTCGGCGATCTCGGTCGAGCGGAGGTCCACGGCGTGCTTGGCGAGGATGCGGGCGACGTCGAGCGCGACGTTGCCATTGCCGATGACGGCGACCTCGCGCTGGTCGAGCGTCCACTCGGTGGGCACGTCGGGGTGTCCGTCGAACCAGGCGACGAAGTCCGCGGCGCCGAACGATCCGGGCAGGTCGATGCCGGGGATGTCGAGGGCCGCGTCGCGGATGGCCCCGGTGGCGAGGATCACGGCGTCGTACCGCTCGTGCAGCTCCTCCAGCGCGATGTCGCGGCCGACCTCGACGTTGCCGATGAACCGGGTGGTTCCGGCGTCGAGCATCTCGTGGAGCGAGTTGACGATGCCCTTGATGCGCGGGTGGTCGGGTGCGACGCCGTAGCGGATGAGGCCGTAGGGCGCGGGAAGCGACTCGAACAGATCGATCGCGACCGAGCCGCCGGCGTCGTTCACGGCGTTGGTGAGGATGTTGCCCGCGTAGATGCCGGCGGGACCGGCGCCGACGATCGCGACGCGGAGGTTCTGGAGGCTCGAAGAGGTCACTGCGTGGGGGCCTTTCGGGAGGTGCCGGGGACGGCGAGGGGGTCGAAGTGGGTGAGTTCGAGGGTGGCGAGTTCCGCGGGGGCGTACGGGCTGAGCCGCACGACGTCGCCCACGACCACGACGGCGGGGGAGCGGATGCCTCGCTCCGCGGCCTGGTGGGCGATCGTGGCGAGTGTGCCGACGGTGACGCGCTGGCGAGGTCCGTAGCCGTCCTCGACGACCGCCACCGGGCAGTCCGCGCCGCGCTCGCCGCGGGCGAGGATGATCGCGGAGTTCGCCAGGGTGCCGATCCCCATGAGCAGCACGACGGTGTGGTCGCGGCCGCCGCCGAGGGACTCGATCTGGTCGTGCGCGGTGGCGACCGTGAACGCGGTGGCCACGCCGCGGTGGGTGAGCGGGATGCCGGCGATCGCGGGCACCGAGATCGCGCTGGTGATCCCCGGCACGACCTGGACGGGGACGCCCGCCTCCTGGCAGGCGAAGAGCTCCTCGCCGCCGCGCCCGAAGACGTACGGGTCTCCGCCCTTGAGGCGGACGACCGTCTTGCCGTCGAGGGCGAGCTGCACCAGGAGGGCGTTGATGGCGTCCTGCGGCACGGCGTGGTGGCCCGGCGTCTTGCCGACGTCGACGACCTCCGCCCGCAGCTCGACGCCGTCGGCGGCGAGCCCCTCGAGCACGGCGCGCGCGCCGAGCCGGTCCGCGACGATCACGTCGGCCGCTTCGAGGGCGCGCAGGCCCTTGACGGTGAGCAGCCCGGCGTCGCCCGGCCCGGCCCCGACCAGCCAGACCGTCCCGGTCGTGGTGGCGTCGGCCGTGGCATCCGTAGCCCCCGTGGCATCCGTGGCATCCGTGGCATCCGTCGCATCCGCGGCATCTGTCGCATCCGTCGCTCCGGAATTCGGAGATTCGGCGTGTTTCCGGACCTCCCCGGCCGGATGCTCCGGAAAACGTGCGGATGTCCGATTTCCGGATCCGGGGAAGGAGGGGTCGAGGGACTCGAGTGACTCGAGGGGCTCGGGGCGGCCGGTCATCGGGCACCTCCCGTGATGAGCAGGCCACGGCGCTTCAGCATGCGGCGCTCCAGCGGCCCGAAGAAGACGAGCTCGATGAGGATGCCGATGGCCAGGATGAGGATGATGGTGGCGAGGACCCCGGCCATGTCGGCGAGCTCCCGCGACTGGTCGAGCATCGAGCCCAGGCCGAAGCCGATGGAGCCGCCCGTCGCGATGATCTCGGCCGCCATCAGCGAGCGCCACGAGAACGCCCATCCCTGCTTGAGTCCGGCGAGGTAGCCGGGCAGCGCGGCGGGCAGGATGACGGCGGTGGCCAGCTGCCAGCGCGAGGCGCCGAGCACCGTGCCGACGCGCCGCAGCTGCGGAGGCACCTGGTCGATGCCGGCGATGAGGCCGTTCACGATCGACGGGATGGCGCCCATGAGGATGACGAAGTAGACGGTCGCGTCGGACAGGCCGAACCAGATGATCGCAGCGGGCACCCAGGCCACCGACGGCAGCACCTGCAGGCCCGAGATGATCGGTCCGACCGCGCGGCGGATCGGGCGCACCTCGGCGAGAAGCAGCCCGATGGGTGTGCCGACGACGATCGCGATGAGGAAGCCGGCGACCCCGCGCTCGAGGCTGGTCGCGACGGCCTCCTGCAGGCGACCGGTCTCCCACGCCAGGCCCAGCGCGTTCCACACGTCCACGGGACTCGGAACCTTGTCGGGCCGCGGGTCGGCGATGACGACGTACAGCTGCCAGGCGACGATCAGCAGCACGAGGAAGACGATCGGCGGCACGACGCTCTGGGCGACACGGCGCCAGCGTCCGGTGCCCGAGGCCGCGTCGGTCTGCAGCCGGTCCAGGCCCGCCTCGAGCGAGCGCAGATCGTCGGAGGTGACGGATGCCGCGGCATCCGTCTTCGGAACGGTCAGGCTGTCATGCGGCATTGCGGCGGATCTCCTTCCGCAGCTGGTCGGTGATCTCCACCGAGAGAGCGGCGACCTCGGGCGACTCGATGCGGCGCCCGGTGGTCTTCGCGATCTGCCACTGCTGCACGATGCGGCCGGGACGACTGCCCATCAGCACGACGCGCTGGCCGAGGCGGGCAGCCTCCCGCACGTTGTGCGTGACGAACACGATGGTGCGACCGGTGGCGCGCCACACGCGCTCGAGCTCCTCGTGGAGGAGGTCGCGGGTGATGGCGTCGAGTGCCGCGAACGGCTCGTCCATCAGCAGCACGGGCCGGTCCTGCGCGAGGGCGCGTGCGAGCGCGACGCGCTGGCGCATGCCGCCGGAGAGTTCGTGCGGGCGCTTGTCGGCGGCATCCGCGAGGTTCACGGTGTCCAGGAGCGCGAGCGCCTTCTCGCGACGCTCGCCGCGCGGCACGCCTCGCAGGCGGAGCGCCAGTTCGACGTTCTTGCGGGCGGTCAGCCACGGCATGAGCGCCGACTCCTGGAACATGACGGCCGAGCCCTCGTCGGGGGTCTCGATGCGGCCGGCGCTCGGGCGATCGAGCCCGGCGATGAGGTTCAGGAGCGTGGACTTGCCGCACCCGGACGCCCCCAGCAGGCACACGAACTCCCCGGGGGCGATGTCGAGCGACACGTCGTCGAGCACGACCGGGCCGGAGCCGAACCGCTTGGACACCGCGTCGATCCGCACGGCGGGCGCGACGGCCGGAGCGGGCACGGGGACCGGCGCGACGCTGTCGAAGCTCGGCGTGAAAGGCGTGCCCGCGGAGGCGGGCGCGCCCGTCTCCGGAGCGGCCGGCACGCGGGCCTTCGAGCCCTGCGCGGCGCCGGAGGCGGAAGCGGGTGCGGTGCTCATGTCAGTCCTCGCCGAGTCCTGCGGCCGAGACGGGCTCGCCGCCGGCCGCCGTCAGCTGGTCGTTGAGCAGGGTCAGGTCGAACAGGCCCTCGATCGAACCCGCCTTCTGCGTGCCTGCCTGGATGCCGTTCTCGACGAGCGTCTCGAAGGCGTCGGCGTGCGGGTCGACCGAGAACGTCACGTGCTCGAGAGCGCGTTCGATCACCGCGTCCGCCAGCGGCTTTCCGGTCTCGTCCTCGATGGCGCCGTTGATGACCGCCGGCGCGTCGCCGGGGTTGTCGGCGATCCACTGCACGGCGGCCGCGTGGCCGGTCAGGAGGTCTGCCACCACGTCGGGATGCTGATCGAGGAAGTCCTTGCGCACCAGCAGCACGGTGGTCGGGAACTCGCCGTCCTGCCACAGGTCGGCCTCGTCCTGCAGCACGTGCGCGCCGGCGTCGATCACCAGGCGCGATACCCAGGGCTCCGGCACCCAGGCGCCGTCGACCTGACCGTCCTGGAACAGCGTCAGTGTCTGGGCGTTGTCGGTCGGCGTGATCTGCACGTCGCCGCCGCCGGAGGTGTCGGTCTCGAACCCCTCGTCGGCCAGCCAGACCCGCGCCGAGACGTCCTGCGTGTTGCCGAGCTGCGGCGTCGCGATCGTCGCGCCGTCGAGGTCGGCCGGCTCGTCGATGCCGTCGCGGACCACGAGGGCTGCGCCACCGGTCGCCGCGCCGGCGACGATGCGGGCGGACTCGCCGCCGGACTGGATGAACGTGTTGATCGACGGGTTGGGGCCGATGTAGGTGGCGTCGATGGCGCCTGCCGACAGCGCCTCGATGGCGGCGGGCCCCGCGTTGAAGACCTGCGTGGTCACCTCGACGTCGCCGAGCGCGTCGGCGAACAGCCCCTCCTCGAGCCCGACGAGCGCGGGGGCATGCGTGACGTTCGCGAAGTACCCGAGACGCAGCTCCGTCACCGGGGCGCCGCCGTCTCCGGCCTCTGCCGCGGCGGAGGCGCAGCCCGACATCATCGCCGCCACGAGTCCCAGGGTTGTGATCGTCGTCATGGTGCGGATTGTGTTCACGGTGTCGCCTCCTTCGGTTCGGTGGTTCGGGTCAGGGGTGGGTGGTGCGGGTGCGGGCGGATGCCGGACTCGGTCAGTCGCGCACGATGCCGGCGGCGAGGGTCGCGCCGTCGGACGGATGGATGACGAGGAACGAGCCCCCGTGGCGGCTGTCGCGGTACGGCTCGAGCGGCAGGTCGGCCGCCAGCCGCAGCCGCACGCGGCCGATGTCGTTGGTCTCGAGCGTCTGCGCCGGCTCGTGCACCAGCGCGTCGAGGTCGTAGCGGGACTCGATCTGCGCGACGATCGCCTGCACGGTCGCGGTGCCGTGCTTGATGAGCACGCGGATGCCGGGGACCAGCGCCCGCGCGTCGAGCTGGAAGAGCTCCGCGTCGAACTCGCGACGAGCCCGGGGCAGTGAGCCGGCGGCGACGACGAGGGCGCCGCGTGCGGTGTCGATGTCGTCCTCGAACTCGAGCGAGACGGACTGCGGCGCCGTCGCCTCGTCGACCTCGACGCCGGCCGAGCGGATGCCGGTGACGGTGGTGGCGCTGCCCGCCGGGAAGACCTCCACGCGATCGCCGACGCGCACGACGCCGCTCGAGATCCGACCCGCGACGGCACGGTAGTCGCGCAGGCGCTCCGCCTCGTCGGGGGCGATGCCGGGGGCGAGCCCGCCCTGCGGGCGCAGCACGAGCTGGACGGGCAGCCGCAGCGGCTCGAGGTCGCGCTCGACGTCGGCGGTCGGAAGCGTCTCGAGCAGCCCGAGGAGAGCCGGCCCCTCGTACCAGGGTGTGCGCTCGGACCGCTCGACGATGTTGTCACCCTCGAGCGCCGAGACCGGGATGACGTGCAGATCCGCGATGCCGAGCTCGGTCGCCACCGCCTCGGCCTGGGCGGACACATCGGCGAAGATCTCCGGCGAGAAGGCCACGAGGTCGATCTTGTTGACCGCGACGATCACGTGCGGCACGCGCAGGAGGGCGACGACGGCGAGGTGGCGCTTGGTCTGCTCGACGACGCCCTTGCGTGCATCGACGAGCACCACGACCGCGTCGGCGGTCGTCGCGCCGGTCACCATGTTGCGCGTGTACTGCACGTGGCCCGGGCAGTCGGCGAGGATGAACGACCGCGCGCCGGTCGAGAAGTAGCGGTAGGCGACGTCGATCGTGATGCCCTGCTCGCGCTCGGCGCGCAGGCCGTCGGTGAGGAGCGCGAAGTCGAAGTCGCCGTGCGCGAAGCCGCGGTCCGCCGACGTGCGGGCGACCTGCTCGAGCTGATCGGCGAGGATCGCCTTCGAGTCGTGCAGCAGCCGGCCGACGAGCGTCGACTTGCCGTCATCGACCGAGCCGGCCGTCGCGAACCGGAACAGCGTGGGCGTGCCGGTCCCCGCGGCGTCGAGAGCCGGGGAGTGAGGCGTGTCGAGATCCAGCATCAGAAGTACCCGTCCTTCTTGCGGTCCTCCATGGCCGCCTCGCTGAGGCGGTCGTCGGCGCGCGTGGCGCCGCGTTCGGTGAGGGTGGAGACGGCGACCTCGGCGACGATGGCGGCGAGGTCCGCGGCATCCGATTCCACCGCTCCGGTGCAGCTCATGTCGCCGACCGTGCGGTAGCGCACCGTGCGGCGCTCGACGGTCTCGTCCTCGCGGGGCGGCGAGAACGGGCCGACGGGGCGCCACATGCCGTCGCGGGCGTACACGTCGCGCTCGTGCGCGAAGTACAGCGGCGGCAGCGCGATCCCCTCGCGCTCGATGTAGCGCCAGACGTCGAGCTCGGTCCAGTTCGAGATCGGGAAGGCGCGCACATGCTGACCGGGCGTGTGGCGGCCGTTGTACAGGCTCCACAGCTCCGGGCGCTGGTTGCGCGGATCCCACTGGCCGAACTCGTCGCGCAGCGAGATGATGCGCTCCTTGGCGCGGGCCTTGTCCTCGTCGCGGCGCGCCCCACCGAAGACGGCGTCGTGGCGCCCGGCGGCGATCGCGTCGAGCAGCGGCAGCGTCTGCAGGGGGTTGCGGGTGCCGTCGGCGCGCTCCTGGAGGCGTCCGTCGTCGATGTAGTCCTGCACGCTCGCGACCTCGAGACGGATGCCGAGACGCTCGACGGTCTCGTCGCGGAAGGCGATGACCTCGGGGAAGTTGTGGCCGGTGTCGACGTGCAGCACCGGGAACGGCACGCGGCCGGGCGCGAACGCCTTGGTCGCCAGGTGCAGCACGACGACGGAGTCCTTGCCGCCGGAGAACAGCAGCACCGGGCGCTCGAACTCGGCGACGACCTCGCGGATGACGTGGATGGCCTCCGCCTCGAGCAGGTCGAGCGTGGACAGGGCGGCGGACGCTTCCGCCGCCGATCGAGCGGGCGAGGTGGGAGCCGTATCGAGATCAGTCATTCGTGGAGCCCGCATTCGGTCTTGGCGGAGCCGGCCCAGCGGCCGGACCGGGGGTCTTCGCCGGGGGCGACCGGCTTCGTGCACGGCTCGCAGCCGATCGAGGGGTAGCCGAACCCGACGAGCAGGTTCACCGGCGCCTTGTGCGCCGCGGCGTACGAGAGCACGTCGTCGAAGCTCCAGGCCGCGACCGGGTTCACCTTCACGAGCCCGTTGCGCTCGTCCCACGTCACGAGGGGAGTGTTGGTGCGGGTGGGGGCCTCGTCGCGACGGACGCCCGTGAACCACACCTCGTACCCGCCGAGCGCCTGCTGGAGGGGTGCGACCTTGCGGCGGGCGCAGCACAGGCCCGGGTCCCGCTCGAAGAGCTTCGCGCCGAACTCGGCGTCCTGCTCGGCGACGGTCTGGTCGGGCGTGATGTCCACGATCCGCACGTCGAGCGCGCGCTGCACCTCATCGCGCGTCGCGTAGGTCTCGGTGAAGTGGTACCCGGTGTCGAGGAACAGCACGTCCACGCCCGGGAGCTGCTCCGCCACGAGGTGCGGCAGGGCGGCGTCGGCCATCGAGCAGGCGACGGCGGCGGCATCCGTCCCGAAATTCCGCGCGACCCACGCGACGACCTCCGCGGCGGATGCCTCGTGGTCGGTCAGGCTGCCGAGCTCGAGGTTGCCCTGCTCGGCGAGGGCCTCGAGCTCTTCGCGCGTGCGCTTGACGGCGATGCGGGGTGCGAGGGAGACGGTCACTGCAGGGCCTCCTCCTCGGCGCGGTGCGCCCACTGGGCGAACGTCTCGCCGGCCTCGCGGTCGGCGAGGAAGCGGGTCACGACGCGCTCGACGTAGTCGGCGATGCCGTCGGCGGCCACCTTCAGGCCGCGGACGGTGCGGCCGAGGCCGGGCTCGTCGCGGTCCTGCGAGGCCAGGCCGCCGCCGAGGTGCACCTGGTACCCGGGAACCTGCTCGCCGTCGATCGTGACGAGCTGGCCCTTCAGGCCGATGTCGGCGGTCTGGATGCGCGCGCAGGAGTTGGGGCAGCCGTTGACGTGGAGCGAGATCGGATGCGGCAGCTCGAACCGGTCGAGACGCTTCTCGAGGTCGAGTACGGCGGCGGTCGCGTTGACCTTCGTCTCGACGATCGCGAGCTTGCAGAACTCGATGCCGGTGCACGCGATCGTGCCGCGGCGGATGAGGCTGGGACGCGCCTGCAGCCCGAGGGCGTCGAGCTCGCCGACGAGCGGCTCGACGTTCTCGGCGGGAACGTCGAGGATCACGAGCTTCTGGTGCGGCGTGGTGCGCAGGCGCGTCGAGCCGTGCGCCTCGATGACATCGGCGAGCTTCGCGAGGGCCGGACCCGAGACCCGCCCGACGATCGGGGTGACGCCGATGTAGAAGCGGCCGTCCTTCTGCTCGTGCACGCCGACGTGGTCGCCGATCGTCTGCGGCCGCGCAGGGGCGGGGCCGTCGGGAAGCTCGTAGCCGAGGTACTCGTCCTGCAGCACCTGGCGGAACTTCTCGGTTCCCCACTCGGCGAGCAGGAACTTCAGACGCGCCTTGTTGCGCAGGCGCCGGTAGCCGTAGTCGCGGAAGATCTGGGTGACGCCGTGCCAGGCATCCGCCACCTGGTCCGGCCGCACGAACGTGCCGAGGCGCTCGCCCAGGCGCGGGGTCGTCGAGAGCGCGCCGCCGACCCACAGGTCGTAGCCGATGCCCAGCTCGGGGTGCTCGACCGCGACGAAAGCCACGTCGTTGATCTCATGCACGACGTCCTGGCTCGGGTGGCCGGTGATGGCCGACTTGAACTTGCGCGGCAGGTTGGCCAGCGTCTGGTCGCCGAGGAAGCGCGCGGTGATCTCGTGGATCTGCGGCGTCGGGTCGATGAGCTCGTCGGCGGCGATGCCGGCCACGGGCGAGCCGAGGATCACGCGGGGGACGTCGCCGCACGCCTCCGTGGTCGACAGGCCCACGGCCTCCAGGCGGCGCCAGATCTCGGGGATGTCCTCGACGCGGATCCAGTGCAGCTGGATGTTCTGACGGTCGGTGATGTCGGCGGTGTCGCGCGCGAACTCGGTGGAGATGCCGGCGATGACGCGCAGCTGCTCGGTGGTGAGCTGGCCGCCGTCGATGCGGACGCGGAGCATGAAGTACTCGTCTTCGAGCTCCTCGGGCGTGAGGGTCGCGGTGCGGCCGCCGTCGATGCCGGGCTTGCGTTGCGTGTAGAGGCCCCACACGCGGAACCGGCCGTGCAGATCGGTCGGGTCGATCGAGGCGAAGCCGCCCTTCGAGTAGACGTTCTCGATGCGCTCGCGCACGCTCAGTCCGTTGTCGACCTGCTTCCACTCCTCGTTGCCGTTGAGGGGGGTCGTGCCGTCGATCTTCCACTGACCGTTGGGCTTCGACGACGCGCGCGGGGGGCGCACGGCTGCGCGCGGGCGCTCCGCCTCTGCACGCGCTTCGGTGTCGCTGATGGTCACGGTGGCCTCCGGGGTCGATCCCGGGTCGTGCCCGGGCAGGACTCTATCGAGCCCATTCCGTGAGGCTAGAAGCGAGCGGCCCGCGGGCCTACCCGAGTGTCAAGGGGCGTTAACCGGCGTAACGGGGCGTCACACAGTTGCGGGTGCCGTGATTCAGTGCGGCAGTCCGGCGGCTTCGGTGTAGCGGTCGATCACCAGGTCGACGAGGGCCGACGGCGGCTCGTCGTCGCCGAGCAGCGGAGGCGCCACCCGGGCGGAGCCCGCCAGCCGGACCGCGAGATCGTGGAAATATCCGGGCGCGATGAGGTAGTCGGCGACGACGACCGCGCCCGGCCCGTCGCCCGCGGCGTGCGCGGCCACCGCGGTCTGCGCGGCCGCGACGGCGGCGTCGAGCCGGGGGTCGGCGGCGGCGAGGAAGCCGGTGGTCACCTCGCGTCCGAGCCGCTCCCCGAGCATGCGGGCGGTGACGCGGCAGTCCTCGTTCGCGCGGTCGTCGCTGGAGCCGGCGACGGCGAGCACCAGCTGGTCGGCCGGGCCGGGAGCCAGCGGCTCGAGACGCGCGAGGAGTGCGTCGACCAGTCGCGCGTCGGGCCCGAGCGCCGGGGCGATCACGACGCCTTCCCGCCCGGCGGTCTGCTGCTTCAGGTCGACGCGCACGTGGTACCCCGCCGACAGCAGCAGCGGCACGATCACGACGGGGGTGCCCGCAGGGATCCCGTCGAGGGATGCCGCGACATCCGGCTGCTGCACGTCCACATGGCCGAGCCGCACCGTGACGTCCGGAAGTCGCCGGGCGACCGCCGCCACGAGCGACTCGACAGCCGCCTGCCCGGCGGGCGACGACGTTCCGTGCGAGATGGCGAGCAGTGCGGGCGTGGGTGTCACGCGCCCCATTGTGCCCTCCCCGCGTGACGCGCGTGTGACGGGCGTGGGCGGTGCCCGGCGCTCGGCGTCGCGTGCCCGGCGTACGGCTGCGGTGCCCGGCGTACGGCGTGCGGTGCTTCGGGGTGGACGGGCGAGGAACTTGAGGTGAAACACCACGAACGCGTCGAGACACCACGCGCTGGCATGGTGTCTCGACGCGATTGCGGTGTTTCGGGGGTCAGTAGGTGGTGGAACGGATGCCGCGCCTCACGCGGCGCCGGCCGCCCGGCCCCGCGCGAACCCGGCGTCGAAGCCGCGCTCGTACGCGCGCTGCGCGCGACCGCCGCTGTGGCGATGACCGCCGTGGCCGTGGCCGCCGTGGCGGTGACCCGCGTGACCCTGACGGGCGTGCGGGGGGTGGTGGCCGTGGCATCCGTCGTCGAACGTGGCGTGGGGCTCGCCGCGCATCGGCTCGTCGAAGCGCTCGGCGGGGTGGCCGGGATGCCCGGGCGCGAACCCGCGGTGGAGGTTGGGACCGTAGCCGTCGTGGATGTCGGGCTCGAAGGGGCGGGGACGCCCGCCGACACCGGGGCCGAAGCCGCCCCCGAAGCCAGGGCCGCCGAAACGCCCGAAGCCGGGCCGCCCGAACCCCGGGCGGCCGAAGCCGCGCTCGCGGTGCGCCGCGCCCTCGTCCCAGCCCAGCTCGCGGGCGATCGCCTCGAGCGAGGCGGTCATCGCCGCGTACGCGTCGTCGCCCACCGCGCCGGTGACGCGGGAGCGGATGCCGTCGACGATCGCGCCGACGCGCTCCCGCTCCGCCCGGCCGAGGTCGGTCAGGCTCCAGGTGCCGTCGCCGTGCTCCTGCACCCAGCCGCGCTCCTCGAGCCCGCGCAGGCGCTTGCCCCGGCGGATCAGGCGCTCACGCACCTCGGGAGCGTCGATGTCGCCCGACAGCACGTTGAGCGCCATCCAGTCGCGGCGCGAGATGCCCTCGGCATCGAGCGCCGAGGCGAACTCGCGGTCGAGCAGCCCATCGACCACCCGCAGCCAATAGCCGAGGGGGCGACGGTCCGTCGAACCGGGGGAGTCGCTGTGGTCTTCGGGGTCGTTCTGTTCATTCTGGTCGTTCATGAGAAGTCCTTTCGGGGCGGATCGCGGCCGCCGCACGTTACATGTTGAAGTGCATGTACATGCAGTGTGACATGTATTTGGGATACATGTCAAGGCGCATGTAAATTGAGGGCATGCCGTCCACCCCCGACGACCCGTCCGACGCGATCGCCGCCGCACTGGCGCGACTGCGCGGTCGACGGATGCCACGACCGCCGTGGGCGGAGGGAGCGCACGGCGGTCCGCACGCCCACGGGCACGACGCACCGCACGGCGCGCGCGGCCACAGGGAGGGCGCAGCTCCCGGCGACGGCCCGAACGGCTTCCCGGGTCGCGGCCCGTGGGTGCGCGGAGGGCCGGGCGGCCACGGCGCACCGCCCTGGCTCGGCCCCGGTCGCATCGGCGGACCGGCGCGCATGCGGATGCTGGAGGCGCTGGCCGCGGCATCCCACCCTCTCTCGGTCGGCGAGATCGGCGACGCCGTCGGCGTGGATCAGCCGCGGGCGTCGCGGCTGGTGCAGCAGGCCGTGCAACTGGATCTGGTGCGGCGCGAGGCCGACCCCGACGACGCACGCCGCACCCGGGTGGCGCTCACGGACACCGGCGCTCAGTTGGTGCGCGGCTTCCGGGGCGAGCGCCGGGAGGCGATGGATGCCGCGCTGGCGGCCTTCACCGACGAGGAGCGCGCCGAGCTCGCGCGCCTGCTGACCAAGCTCGCCGACTCCTGGCCGCGTCCTCAGAACTGACCGGCCGGGGGACGGCGCACCGGCGCCGCCCCTGCCGATCGCGCCCTCTCATCGCTGCCGCGAAGAGGGTGACCGACGACGCCGAGGGTTCCGCGGCTCCTCCCACGCCGGGACCGACCCGGCGGCCGCCAGGTCTCAGAAGCTCGTCACCAGGTCGCCGAGCACGGCCTCGAGCTTGGACGGGTCGGTCGCGTCGTAGTAATGGGCTCCGGTGGCGCCGGAGATCGACTGCAGCGTCGCCACGTCGGCGTCCGCGCCGTACGCGAGCGTGAAGATCAGCACCGGCGTGTCGTGGTGCATGTCGGCCAGGTTCGCGAGCATCTGGTCGGCGCCGATCGTCGGCGCGTTCGGCGCGTCGTTCTCGCCGTCGCTGAGCAGGACGATCGCATTGATGCGATCGCTCGACCACGACGCGGCCTGCTGCGCCGCGAAGGCGTCCACCGCCTGGTAGAGGGGGGTGTCGCCCATCGACGAGAGGCCGCCGAGCGCGCCGAGGAATGCATCGCGCGATCCGCCGATGTCGGCGACCGGTGACACCAGGCCGGGCACCATCGCGCCGTCGGGCGCCTGCGCGAAAGCGGCCAGCCCGACGTCGTCGCCGCTGGTGAAGTGTCCGAGCGCCGCGTCGATCGCCTTCCGCGCCTGGGTCAGCTTCGTGTCGGACGGCGAGATCGCCTCGTCCATCGACCCCGACACGTCGAGGAGGAACAGGACGTTCGCGCGCTTGCGCACCTCGGAGAACGACGCCTGCACCGCGGTCACGACGTCGGCGCCGGGGAACGCGAGCGTGCCCCGCTGCGCGACGTCGAGCCGGCCGACCTGCGCGACGCTCTCGTCGAGCATGCGGTTGAGGTCGCGGTAGCCCGCGGCGCGGACGGCGGCCTGGCCCTGCGCGGTGTGCGCGAAGCGGATGAAGTCCGCCGCGGCCTCGGACTCCACCGGGTCGATCCACGCGCCCGTGAGGCGCACCGCGGGATTGTCGGCCGAGTAGTAGCCGTCCGCCGGATAGATCGGCACCAGCTGCTCCGCCGGCGGCTCGGCCTGCGTCCGGGTGACGCCGTCGCGGCTGGTGATGCCGCGGTTGTAGTCCCACACCGACTTCTCGTCGACGATCACGGCGGACAGGAAGTCGGCGGCGGAACCGGATGCCTCCGCCTGGCGCGCATGCCAGAGGAAGTGCTCGGGCGTCGCCATGTAGTGGCTCGTCGTCAGCTCGTTCTGGTGCACGACCGCCTGCACGTCGGGGTCCTCGACCTGGGTCGCCGTCAGCGCGTCGAGCGAGCCGGCCGCGGTGCCGTACGAGGCGAACATGGCCGCCTCGCCCGACGTCGCCACCAGCGGGCTCGTCTTGCCCAGCTTGAACGCGCCCCACTCGGGGTGTCCGAGGCCGCTCCACAGATCCGCGTCGCCGGCGGACTCGAACACGGCGGACCACGTCGGAGCCTCGGCATCCCACCCGATCGCCTCGGCCAGGCCCTCGGGCATCGCCAGGACGATGTCGGAGATCGCCACGCTGCTGCCCTCCGCGCGCAGCGAGGTCGCTCCCTCCGCCTGGGCGACGTCGACCCACGTCGACGAGTCGGGCAGCCACACGGCGGGCTTCTGGTCGTCGGAGAGGTTCGGGAAGCCCGCGGCCACCACGGCGGCTGCGACGCCGGACTTGTCCCTGCTGGTGGTCACGGTGACGCACGAGCCGGCCACGTTGCGCGGACTGCTGTTGTACGCGGCGGCGAGACTCTCGACCATCTGGGCGTTCTCGAACGACGACAGCACGTTCACCGTCGTGCAGGGCTCGGCGCCGGCCGCGGCGGCCGGCTCGTCCTGCGGGAACTCGATCAGCTCGACCGCCGCGTCCGCGGGTGCGGCGGGCGCCGGCTCCTCCGCGGCGGGACCCGGCTGGGCGAGATTGCTGACGATCGCGTAGGACACGGTGCTGATCGAGCCGACCAGCACCGCGATGCCCACGACCGTCGTCCACATCAGCAGCGACCGGCGGCGGCGACGGCGCCGGTCGCGGCGGTCGTCGATCGCCGACGGCTTCGTCGACGCTCCGACGGAGGAGGGGGCGGCGGGGGCGGGCGTGGACGTGGCGGGCGCCGGGGGCGTCGACGGACTGGAGGACTGGCCGCGGCGTGGCCCGGGCGCGTCCTCGGTGCCGCGCATGCGATCGCGCATGGGCATCCTCGGAGGTGATGCGGACGTGAGGCCGGGCGGGGGGTCACCGGCCGGATAGTCCGGTCAGGCTAGAGCCTACCCGAGCCCGCGGGGGAGGCGAGGGCGAGAATGCCGGGAGATCATCGCGAAGCGGTGTTGAGCATGCCGATGAGCACCGCCGTCCACCACGCGGCCTGCGAGACGACCGCGCTCCACACGCACCACAGCTGGAGCCGCCGCGGGATCGCGCGGAACCGCGCCCCCTCCGGAAGACGTGCGAGCTCGGCGGTCAGCCGCGTCATCGCGACGCCGTTCATCGCCGCGACGAGCACGGCGACCATCTTGACGGTGGTGAGGGGATCGGACAGATCCGGCTGCAGGAAGGCCCCGGTCGCGAGCAGTCCGCCGATACCGAGCCACGCGAGGCCCGTCACGGTGCGCTCGACCCGCCGGAGGTCGGCGAGGACCGCGCGGCGCAGCATCCACAGCAATCCGCTCATCTCGAGCAGGACCGCGGCTCCGAGCCCCACGATCACCGCCGCCAGGTGGCCGAAGAGCGCCGGCGTGCGCACCCAGACCGGCGGCGCGACGGTGGTGCCCACCCAGAGGGAGAACAGCAGCGCGATGATGACGCACCAGTACGCCACCGCCCGCCGGTGGCGCGCGGCCCGTCGTCGCTCGGTGAGGGGGATCGTCACGGTGCCTTCCGGGTAGCGCTGCGCTGCGAGTCGCGACGCCCCCCGGGTCGCACCGGTGACCAGGTCACCGCAAGCGAGGGTATCCGATCCTCGCGCCCCCGGTCGTCCCCGACCGGTCCGTCGGACTCATCGCCCGATGTCGCCCGGCCTGAGCTTCACCGGGATGAGCAGCAGCAGGCCTGCCGCCAGCACGATGACGATCCCGAGGATCCCGTAGTGGGTCGCACCGAATCCCGCGATGAACGCCGACCACAGCAGCGGCGAGAGGAAGCTCATCACGCGGCCGGTCGTGGCATAGAGGCCGAACACCTCGCCCTGCATGTCGCGCGGGGTGACGCGGGCCAGCAGCGACCGGCTCGACGCCTGCGCGGGCCCCACAGCGGCCGAGAGGATGATGCCCCCGATCCAGAACACCGGCTTGCCGCCTTCGCGGAGGAAGAAGACGAACAGGGCGCTCACGATGAGGATCGACAGCGCCGCGATGATGACGGCGCGGGCTCCGAACCGGTCGTCCAGGCGGCCGGCGACGATCGTCGAGACGCCGGCGACGAGGTTCAGCGCGATGCCGAAGGCGATGACCTCGGTGGCGCCGAAGCCGAACGACACCGCGGCGAGCACCCCGCCGAAGGCGAAGACGCCGGCGAGGCCGTCCCGGTACACCGCGCTGGCGATGAGGAACCAGAACGTGCTGCGGTGCTCGCGGAACAGCGCGATCACGTCCCGCACGAGGACCGCGTAGCTCTCGAAGAACCCCACGCGCCTGCGGTCGGGGCGAGAGGCCGACTCCGGCACGAGGAAGACGAACGGCAGCGCGAACACGACCGTCCACACGGCGGCGCCGACGGCGATGAGCCGGTACGCCAGGCCGTCCGACACGTCCAGGCCGAACCAGCCGACCGTGTTGAGCACGACCACGATCGCGAGGGCGAGGATGCCGCCGATGTAACCGAGACCCCAGCCCAGGCCGCTGACCCGGCCGATCGTCCTGGGCGTGGAGACCTGCACCAGCATCGCGTTGTAGTTGACGCCGGCGATCTCGGACGCCACCGATCCCAGCGCGACGAGGATCGCGCCGAGCCAGAAGAACATCGTGTCGCTGTGGACGAAGAACAGGGCGAACTGCAGCAGCGCCAGTGCGGCGGTCGCGCCGACGACCCAGCGCTTCTTCGTCCCGGCCGCGTCGGCGCGCTGACCGAGCACCGGGGCCAGGAGCAGGATCAGGATGCCGGCGGCGAAGGTCACCCATCCGTACCACTCCGACAGGTCGGCCAGGCCCGAGCAGTACTCGGTCGCCGCATCCGCCGCCCGCGAGCACACCAGCTCGCCGTCGGCGTTCTGACCGGCCACGCCCTCCGGCAGGAAGCTGTCGGACACCAGGTAGAGCGAGACGAAGACGAAGGTCAGGATGACCGAGTTGAACGGCTGCGTCGCCCAGTCCCACAGCGCCCAGGCGAACACCTGGCGCCGCGGCACCGGGGTGTCGTCGAGGCCGTCGGTGCTCAGCGCCGCGGTCGACAGTGCGTGCTCGTCGGCGGGACCGGGTTCGTCGGGTCCCGGGACGGGGGAGCTCATGTCGGTCACGCTGGGCCCCTTCGATGAACGGCTGGTGCGCATTCACCGTAGCGCCCGGAAGGCCGGTGATGGTTTGCTTCGTTCATGACTGAGGAATCCGCCGCCGCGCCGTCGTTCAACAGGCGCCTCGCCCTCCTGCTCGCGATGGCGATGTTCGTGCTGGTGGTGGACACGTCGATCATGAACGTCTCCATCTCCGCCGTCGTGCGCGAACTCGACACGACGGCGAGCGGCGTCCAGGGCGCCATCGCGCTCGAGGCGCTCGTGTCGGCCGCCTTCATCCTCATCGGGGGGAAGACCGGCGACCTCATCGGCCGCAAGCTCGCCTACATCCTGGGCCTCCTCGGGTACGCCGTGGGCGCAGTGGCGATGACCTTCGCGCAGAGCCTCACCGCCGTCATCATCTTCTGGGCGGTGATCGGCGGGATCGGGGCATCCCTTCTCCTGCCCTCCATGCAGTCGCTCATCCACGGCAACTTCGCCGGCGGCCACCAGAAGCGGGTCTACGCGCTCGTCGGGGCGTCGGCGGCGATCGCCGCGGCGGTCGGCCCGCTGCTCGGCGGATTCATCACGACGTTCTGGTCCTACCGGGTCGCGTTCGCGCTCGAGGCCGTCATCATCGGCGTCGTCCTGCTCGGCATCGGGCTCGTCAAGGACGTGAAGTACACCGGCGACCGGTCCATCGACCTCGTCGGCGCCGGGCTGTCGGTCGTGGGCATGGGCGGCGTCGTGCTCGGAATCCTGGTGTGGCAGGAGGGCGGCGGCTACGTCGGCCTGCTCATCGGGCTCGGCGTGGTGGCGCTCGGGGGACTGGCGTGGTGGCTGAACGCGCGCAAGAAGAAGGGCAAGCCGGTGCTGCTCGATCCGGCGCTGTTCTCGTCGAAGCCGTTCCGCACCGGGGTGAGCGGTCAGCTGCTGCAGCAGATCGCCCTCGGCGGCACGATGATCGTGCTGCCGCTCTATCTGCAGATGGTGCTCGAGTACGACGCGCTGCAGGCGGGCCTGTCGATCGCGCCGTTGTCGCTCAGCATGTTCGTCGTCGCGATATGGGTCGGCCGCCGCGGCAAGGGGCGTCCGGCCAACCTCATCCTCCTCGGGTTCTCGCTGGCGCTGGTCGGGCTCGTCGCGATCGTGCCGCTCGTCCCGATCGCCGACTCGGGGTGGTACCTCGCCGTCCCGCTCGTCATCGCCGGTTCGGGGCTCGGCCTGCTGGTCTCGCAGCTCAACAACTACACGCTCTCGCCGGTCTCGGACGAGCGGGTGAGCGAGGCGGCCGGCGTCAACTCGGCCGCGGGGTCGTTCGGGCTCTCGTTCGGGCTCGCGTTCGCCGGCGCGATCATGCTCGCCACTCTCGCGGCGACCTTCACGTCGATGGCGTACTCCAGCACGGTGCTCGACGCGCAGCAGCAGGAGCAGGTGGCGACCGTGCTGGAGGAGGACGCGCAGCTGATGTCCAACACCGGCCTGGAGGAGCTCCTGGCCGACGAGCCGCCGGAGGCCGCCGACGAGGTGATCCGCATCAACACGGAGGCTCGTCACATCGCGCTCCAGGTCGCGCTCCTCATCCCGATCCTCGCGACGGTGCTGGGCGTGCTCAACGCGTTCCGCATGCGACGCCTGCCAGACCCGAAGCCGACGAGCGCCGAGACGCTCCTGGCCTGACGCGGTCCTGCGCGCCCGGCCTCCGCCGCGCGGGATCGTCCCCCGCAACCCCGGCGGCAGTGGAATCATGAGGGCATGTCCGTGCATGTGCAACGTGCAGAGCTGCCCGGGATCGGCGTGCGGCACGACCTCGAGACCAACGCCGGTCGCCGGCTGTCGGTCGTCACCTTCCGTGACGGCGGGCGCGAACTCGCCATCGCGGACGAGCGGGATCCCGACCGCGCCGCGCAGCGCGTCGCGATGACCGACGAGGAGGCCACCGCCCTGTCGGAGGTCCTCGGCGGATCGGTGATCCTCACCCAGCTCGCGGGGCTGCGGGAGCAGATCGACGGGCTCTCGACGGCCAACATCACGCTGCGGGCCGACAGCCCCTTCGCCGGCCGCCGGCTCGGCGACACGCGGGCGCGCACCGTGACCCGGTGCTCGATCGTGGCGATCGTCCGGGGTGGCGGCGTGCTTCCGGCGCCCGGCCCCGCCGACCTCCTGATGGTCGGCGACACGGTCGTCGCCGTCGGCACGCCCGACGGCCTCGAGCATCTCGCGCGCATCATCGACGGGGTGTGACATGGACGACGGAGCGCTCGTTCTCATCGAGATCGGCGCGCTCCTCCTCGGCATCGCCCTGCTCGGCCGGCTCGCGGGCAGGATCGGCATCTCTCCGATCCCGCTCATCCTCCTGGCGGGACTCGCGTTCGGAGAGGGAGGCCTCCTCCCGTTCAGCGCGGGCGAGGAGTTCATCGAGGTCGGCGCCGAGATCGGCGTCATCCTCCTGCTCCTGCTGCTCGGGCTGGAGTACACCGCCGACGAACTGTTCGGCAATCTCCGCCGTTCCCGCCGTGCCGGCGTCCTGGACGCGGTGCTGGGCGCGGCGCCCGGGGCCCTCGCCGCGCTGATCCTCGGCTGGGGGCCGGTGGCCGCGCTCGCACTGGCGGGCATCACGTGGGTCTCGTCGTCGGGGGTGATCGCGCGGATGCTGCAGGACCTGGGGCGCCTCGCGAACCGCGAGACCCCCGTCGTGCTGTCGATCCTCGTCATCGAGGATCTCGCGATGGCGTTCTACCTGCCGATCCTCACGGCGGTGCTCATCGGCCTGGACCCGGGGGCGGCGGTCGTGACCGTCGTCGTCTCCCTCGCCGCGGTGACCCTGATCCTGTACATCGCGCTGCGCCACGGCAAGGTCGTCTCGCGCCTGGTGTGGTCCCGCAGCGCCGAGGTGCTGCTGCTCTCGGTGCTCGGGCTCACGCTCATCGTCGCGGGGCTCGCGGCCCAGGCGAACGTGTCGGCCGCGGTCGGGGCCTTCCTCGTCGGCATCGCGATCTCCGGACCCGTCGCCGCCCACGCCCACCGGCTGCTGTCGCCGCTGCGGGACCTGTTCGCCTCGGTGTTCTTCCTGTTCTTCGGCCTGTCCACCGATCCGGCCGACCTCGTCGCCGTCCTCATCCCTGCGGCCGTGCTCGCGGTCGTGACGATGGCGACGAAGGTCCTGACCGGATACCGGGCGGCGCGGGCGGTGGGCATCGCCGAGGCCGGCCGATGGCGGGCGGGCTTCGCGCTGACCCCGCGCGGGGAGTTCTCGATCGTCATCGCGGGGCTCGCCGTCGGCGCCGGAGTCGACAGGTCGCTCGCTGCGTTCGCGACGGCCTACGTGCTGATCACGATGATCGCGGGCCCGCTCCTGGCGCGGGTCCCCGACGCCGGATGGTTCGCGGCATGGACGGGGCGCGTGCAGACGAACCGCCGGGCGTCCGGGGCGAGGGCATCCTGACCTGCGCACACCCCGATGCGCCGCGTGTCGCCGAGTGAACTTGAGTCCATCCGTATCAAGTTTGATTTGACGGATGCCGGCACCCGGCGTATGGTTGAGCCATCGCGACTCAACCCTCACGTTCGAGCGGTCGAGGGTGCGAGAAGGCTTCCCGTAAACCCCGGGTGGCGGCATCCGTCTCCACCCACACGAAGGAGAGAAACACATGGCACGTGCTGTTGGAATCGACCTCGGTACGACCAACTCGGTCGTGAGCGTCCTGGAGGGCGGCGAGCCCAAGGTCATCGCGAACGCCGAGGGCTTCCGCACGACCCCGTCGGTGGTCGCATTCACGAAGGACGGCGAGGTGCTCGTCGGCGAGACCGCCAAGCGCCAGGCCGTCACCAACGTCGACCGCACCGTCTCGTCGGTCAAGCGCCACATGGGCACCGACTGGGGCTTCGACGTCGACGGCAAGCGCTGGACGCCGCAGGAGATCTCGGCGCGCATCCTCCAGAAGCTCAAGCGCGACGCCGAGCAGTACCTCGGCGACACGGTGACGGACGCCGTCATCACCGTCCCCGCGTACTTCAACGACGCCGAGCGCCAGGCCACGAAGGAGGCCGGGGAGATCTCGGGCCTGAACGTGCTGCGCATCATCAACGAGCCCACCGCCGCGGCCCTCGCATACGGACTCGACAAGGGCAAGGAGGACGAGCTCATCCTCGTCTTCGACCTCGGTGGCGGAACCTTCGACGTCTCCCTGCTCGAGGTGGGCAAGGACGACGACTTCTCGACCATCCAGGTGCGCGCCACGGCCGGTGACAACCGCCTCGGCGGCGACGACTGGGACCAGCGTGTCGTCGACTACCTGATCAAGCAGTTCAAGGACACCACCGGCGTCGACGTCTCGGGCGACAAGATCGCGCTGCAGCGTCTGAAGGAGGCCGCCGAGCAGGCGAAGAAGGAGCTCTCCTCGTCGACGAGCACCTCCGTGAACCTGCCGTACCTCTCGCTCACGGACTCCGGCCCGGTGTCGCTCAGCGAGACGATCACGCGCGCGAAGTTCGAGGACCTCACCAAGGACCTGCTCGACCGCACCAAGAAGCCGTTCGAGGACGTCATCCGCGAGGCCGGCATCAAGGTCGGCGACATCGACCACGTCGTGCTCGTCGGCGGCTCGACCCGCATGCCCGCCGTGTCGGAGCTGGTCAAGAAGGAGACCGGCGGCCAGGAGCCCAACAAGGGCGTGAACCCGGACGAGGTCGTCGCCGTGGGCGCTGCCCTCCAGGCCGGCGTCCTCAAGGGCGAGCGCAAGGACGTCCTGCTCATCGACGTCACCCCCCTGAGCCTCGGCATCGAGACCAAGGGCGGCATCATGACCAAGCTCATCGAGCGCAACACCGCCATTCCGACCAAGCGCTCGGAGACCTTCACGACCGCCGACGACAACCAGCCGTCGGTCGCGATCCAGGTCTTCCAGGGCGAGCGCGAGTTCACCCGCGACAACAAGCCGCTGGGCACGTTCGAGCTGACCGGCATCGCGCCGGCGCCGCGCGGCATCCCGCAGATCGAGGTCACCTTCGACATCGACGCGAACGGCATCGTCCACGTGTCGGCGAAGGACAAGGGCACCGGCAAGGAGCAGTCGATGACGATCACCGGCGGCTCGTCGCTGCCGAAGGACGACATCGAGCGGATGGTGCGCGAGGCCGAGGAGCACGCGGCCGAGGACAAGAAGCGCCGTGAGGCCGCCGAGATCCGCAACCAGGCCGAGACGCTGTCGTACTCGATCGAGAAGCTCATCAAGGAGAACGAGGACAAGCTCCCCGCCGACGTGAAGACCGAGGTGCAGGGCGACGTCGACGCGCTGAAGACCGCTCTGGCGGGCGAGGACGACGACGCCGTGAAGACCGCGTTCGACAAGCTCTCGCAGTCGCAGACGAAGCTGGGCGAGGCCATCTACGCCTCGAGCCAGGCCTCGCAGCCGACCGATGCCCCGACCGACGCGCCGGCCGGCGACCAGCAGGACCAGGCGACCTCCGATGAGGATGTCGTCGACGCCGAGGTCGTCGAAGACGAGGACGAGAAGAAGTAATCATGGCGAACAAGGACCACAATCCCGACCCGGTCGAAGAGCCGGAAGACGGCGGCGAGGTCCGGCCTGAGGGTGAGGGGCCGGAGGCGGACGCCTCCGGCCCCGCGCCGCAGGACGCGGGCGACGCCGACGGCGACGAGCTGACCGTGGACGACATCCTGGGTGCGCAGCAGAACGCGGATGCCGCGGCCGAGGACGCCGTGATCGCCGACCTCGAGTCGCAGCTGCTGAACGACCTGAAGCGTTTGCAGGCGGAGTACGCCAACTACCGCCGCCGCACCGAGGAGCAGCGCGAGGTCGAGATCGAGCGCGCCAAGGGAGCGGTCGCGAAGGGCCTGCTGCCCGTGCTCGACGACCTCGACCGTGCCGAGAAGCACGGCGACCTCGAGGAGGGCTCGCCGTTCGCGGCGATCGCCGAGAAGCTCCGCGGCGTCGCCGAGCGGATCGGGCTCAGCACCTACGGTGCGTCCGGCGAGGTGTTCGACCCGCAGCAGCACGAGGCCATCTTCCAGGCGCCGACCCCGGGTGTGACCGAGACGACGATCCTCGAGGTCGTCGAGATCGGCTATCGGCTCGGCTCGGTGGAACTGCGTCCGGCGAAGGTCGTCGTCGCTGTGCCGGCCGAGTAGCACCGGAGAGGGGCATCCATGGCCAGTCAGGACTGGTTCGACAAGGACTTCTACTCGGTGCTCGGCGTCGCCAAGGACGTCAGCGAGGCGGACCTGAAGAAGACGTACCGCAAGCTCGCCCGCCGGTACCACCCCGACTCCAACCAGGGTGACGCGGCCGCCGAGGCGAAGTTCAAGGAGGTCAGCGAGGCGTACTCGGTGCTCTCCGACCCCGAGCAGCGCAAGGAGTACGACCAGATCCGCGCAATGGGCTCGGGTGCCCGCTTCACCGCGGGCGGCCAGGGCGGCGCCGGGGGCTTCGAGGATGTCTTCTCGATGTTCAACCAGGGCCGCGGTGCCCGGTACCAGTCCGCCGAGGACTTCGACGACATCTTCGCGATGTTCAATCAGCAGCAGCGCGGCACCGGGTTCGGCACGGGCCGGTTCGGGCAGCCGAGCGGGGGCTTCCGCGGCTACGGCGGCCCGACCCGGGGCGCCGACGTCACGGCGCGCACGACGATCGACTTCATCACGGCGACCAAGGGCGAGACGATCACGCTCCAGGGCGACGACGGCAAGCCTTTCAAGGTGAAGATCCCGGCCGGCGTGTCCGACGGGCAGAAGATCCGGCTCCGCGGCCGCGGCCGCCCGTCGCCCGACGGCGGCGAGCACGGCGACGTCGTGGTGCAGGTGGCCGTGCGGCCGCATCCGGTCTTCACGCGGGAGGGCCTGAACCTCCGGGTGGTCGTGCCGGTGACGTTCACCGAGGCGACGCTGGGTGCGACCATCGAGGTGCCGACCCTCGGCGGCGACCCGGTGCGGCTGCGCGTCGCGCCGGGCACCCCCTCCGGCCGCGTTCTGCGGGTGAAGGGTCGAGGAGTGCAGACGAGCAAGGGCACCGGCGATCTGCTCGCCGAGGTGCAGGTGGCCGTGCCGTCGCACCTCGACGACGCCGCCCGCGAGGCGCTCGAGCGGTTCCAGAGCCTGGAGCCGAAGGAGAACCCGCGCGCCGACCTCATGACGAAGGCGCGGGGCTGACATCCTCGTTTCGGGACGTGAGGAGGTGACGATGATGACCGAGAACGAGATCGACGAGGATGCCCCGATCTTCGCGATCGCCGTCGCCGCCGAACTGTCGGGCATGCACCCGCAGACGCTCCGTCAGTACGACCGGCTGGGTCTGGTCGTGCCCGACCGCACGCAGGGCGGCTCCCGGCGGTACTCACTGCGCCACGTGGAGCAGCTTCGCGAGGTCGCGCGCATGTCGTCCGACGGCATCGGCCTTCCGGCGATCATGCGCATCCTCGAGCTCGAGAACCGCGTGCAGGAGCTCCACGGCCGCGTGCGCGACCTCGAGGACCGCATGCGCGCCGAGCTCGAGAAGCGCCCGGGCGCGCGCGTCTTCGCGGCCGGCTCGACGGGCTCGGTGGTGACGCTGCGGCACGGCACCCGTGTGCGCCGGGCGACCGAGATCGTCGTGTGGCGCCCGCGCACACCGATCGCGCCGGCGACCGGCGATGCCGATCGGCCCGGCGGTCCGGCATCCTGAGCGGACGCCTCAGCGGCGGCTGGGGCGCAGCGCGCGCCAGATGATGAACGTGCCGGCGGCCACGATCGCCAGCGGCCAGGCGAGGTTCAGCACGAGGAGCCACTCCGACGCTCCCGCCAGCACGACGAGCGCGGCGATCGCGAGCGCCCCGGCAGGGATCAGCGCCCACCACCGGCGCGTCTGGCCGCCGGGCAGCAGCGCGACCAGGGCGAACGTCACGGCCGCGCCGGTCAGGAAGACGGCCCCGACGACGGGACCGCTCGCCGCCGCCGCGATGGCGATGACGATCGAGAGCGTCAGCAGCACCCCGGCCGGGATGATCGCCCACCAGCGGCGGTGGTCTCGCAGGTAGATCGCCGCGAAGCCGACGCCGAGCAGGGCCAGCATCGGCACCTCGGTCCACTGGCCGAGTCCGTCGGGGTCGAGTTCCATCAGCGGTGTGACGGCGGCGCCGGCGAGCGCCGCACCGGGGATGGCGGCCCACCACGCGACGGCGTCGGCGAGGAACACGTACCAGAACGCGCCGCTCGCCACGGCCAGCACAGCGGCCCAGACGGGGCCGGGGATCGTCGCCCACCCGGCGGTCTGGATGAACAGCAGCACGCCGGCGACGAGGACGACCGCGCCGAGGGTGATCTGCACGGGCAGGCGCTTCATGATGTGCCTCACTTCCGGATCGGGCCCGCGAGGGCTCCACCGCACACGCTACGAGCGTGCGGGCACGCCCGGGTGAGCCGAAGGTCCCGTGGTGTCCGTGCGCCGGTGCAGCCGGTTACGCGGAAGCCACGGGTGCGACACCATGGGGGCATGGCGACCCTCGACGACGTGCGCGCCATCGCGCTCGACCTGCCGGAGGTGGTCGAGCGCGTCGACGGGCACCGCGGCGGGGCGACCTGGCGCACGCCGGCCGGCGCCTTCGTCTGTCAGCGCGGCCCGAGCCGGCGCGACCTCGAGCAGCTCGAGGCGCTCGGCCGCAGCTGGCCGGCGGGCGACATCGTGGGCGTGCGCACCGACGGACTCCAGGTGAAGGAGGCGCTGCTCGAGACGTATCCCGACGCGTTCTTCACCATCCCGCACTTCGACGGCTTTCCCGCGGTGCTCGTGCGGCTCGACGCCGTCGCCACCGATCACCTGCGCGAGGTGATCACCGACGCCTGGCTGCTCAAGGTCGCCAAGCGCGTCGGACGGGAGTGGCTCGAGTCCCACCCGCCGTCCGCCTGACGCCGGGCACGGAATCGGAGGTTCTCGGCGACACGCCGGGCCGAGGCATCCGTGATCCGGCGTGTCTGCACAGACGTCCGACGCTGTGCGCGCACGCCGCCGCCAGGGCCGCGGTCAGACCGCGTCGACGTTGCGGTGCCGGCGGAAGAGATCCCAGTCGGCGTACGAGAGCGCGGCGTACGCGTACGCCCACTCCAGGATCGCCTCGCCCACGGCCTTGCCGCGGCCGACGTAGCCCGAGACCGTGGCCGCGTCGGGCGACTGCCCGTGCGCACGGGCGAGCGTCGCCGCGCACGCGTCGGCGTACCACCGGAAGGGGACGTCGTCGAGCGTGTCGATCTCGAAGCCGCCCTTCATGTCGTGGAACTGCCGCACGTAGAAGTCGCGCTGGGCTCCCTCGGGCGACCGCCGCACGTGGCCGAGGAAGGGGTCTGAGACGGCCTGCAGGATGCGCTGCATCGCCACGACACGGCCGCCCTCGCCGTGCTGCTCGATGTAGCGGGCCACCCCGGGCGGCTGATCGATGCCGCCGTGCTCGATGAGGACGCTGCGACCGGCCTCCTTGCCCTGGAGGAGCAGCACCCCGTCGTCGCCGTCCTGCATCGACAGCAGGAAGCAGCGCGTGCCGACGCTGCCGACGCCCACCACCCGCAGCGACACGTCCGAGAGCGAGTACTTCTGGAGGAGCGCGCGGATGTCGACGCTCACCGAATCGCGGAACTGGTCGAGCACGCTCAGCACGCGACCCTCCATGAGCGCTCCGACGTGCGTCATGGTGGGCGGCGACTCGACGAACACGACGCGCCCGTTCTCGTCGACGGTGGTGAGCTTGCGGGCGGCGCGCTTGCCGGTGCGCCGCTCGGCGTCCCGGACGGCGCCGGCGATGACGTCGCGGGTCTCGGCGTCCGCGGCCTCCTCGGCCGCGAGCGCATCGAACCGGTCGTAGTAGCGCTTCAGCGGGCTGCGCTTGGCGCCTGCGCGGAGCGACCGTGCGTAGGTGCGCACCGCCTCGAGCGCCGCATCGCGGATCACCCGGTCGTCGCGCGACGTAGCCTGGCCGGCGATGACGATGCTCGTGACGAGGCGCTTGAGGTCCCACTCCCAGGGCGCCCACGCGGCCTCGTCGAAGTCGTTCAGGTCGAACACGAGGGTGCGCTGCGGTGACCCGTACAGGCCGAAGTTGGCCACGTGCGCGTCGCCGCACGATCCGACGAGCAGATCCGTGCTCGGCGAGCGTCCGAGGTCTGCCGCCATGAGCGCCGCGGTGCCGCGATAGAACGCGAACGGGTTCGCCGCCATGCGCTCGGTGCGGATCGGGACCAGCTCGGGAACGCGCGTCTCGTCCTGTGCGTCGAGGATCCCCATCGGGTCGCGATCGCCGGTCGGCAGGACGGCCAGGGACTCGCGCGGCGTCCGCTCGCGCGCCGCACGGCCGTCGTCGAGGTGCTGCTGCAGCGATCGCGGGGCCGCCCAGCTCTGGGCGATCGGGCTCGTCTCGGTCAGTGACATGCGCTCAGTGTGCCACCTCCCGCCGCCTCCGCGACAGGGATCGGAGCGCGGCCCCGCTCCCGCGATGCGAGCGCGCCGCTCCCACCGCCGCTGCAACTCCTCGATACCCTGGCGCCGTGACCCGCGCTGCGCCGCCCGCCCCGCCGGCACCCGTGCTGTCGCCGGGTGCGAGGGTGCTGATCGTGCTGGCGGCGTCCGTGATCGTGCTCGCGGGCGTGTACTTCGCGCGCGAGCTGGTCGGGCCGCTCGCGCTGGGCATCGTGCTCGTCGTGATCTGCGAGCCCGTCCGCCGCCCGCTCGATCGCCGCGGCTGGCCGCGGTGGGCGGGCACCACCGCGGTCATCCTCGTCGCCTACCTGGTGCTGGCGCTGATGGGACTGCTGCTGTGGGTGGCCGGCGCGGAGTTCGCGCAGCTCGTCAGGGACTACCTCGATCAGCTGCGTGGCGGCGTCGACGACTTCCGCGCCTGGCTCGCGTCGGCAGGGCTCGCCCAGGAGGCGACGGATGCCGCGGCCTCCGTCCTCGATCCGCAGGCGCTCGTGCAGCTCTTCTCGAGTTTCGGGGGGACGGTGCTCGCCGTCCTGACGGCGCTCTTCTTCGTCGTCTCGTACATCATCTTCACGGCGGCCGACGCGGCACGGTATCGCGACGCGGAGCGCGTGTTCGGCGCCGAGCGCCGACCGGTGCTGGCGCGGGTCCGGCGCCTGAACCGCGGCATCCGTCGCTACTACGTCGTGAACGCGTCGTTCGGGGCGGTCGTGGCGATCATCGACGGCGTGGCCCTGTGGGCTCTGGGCGTGCCGGCGCCGATCGTGTGGGCGGTGCTGGCGTTCGTGACGAACTTCATCCCGAACATCGGCTTCATCCTGGGCCTGATCCCGCCCGCGGTGCTCGCGTTCGTCGTGGGCGGCTGGCCGCTGCTGCTCGCGGTGATCGCGGTCTACAGCGTCGTCAACGTCGTGCTGCAGGTGCTCGTGCAGCCGAAGTTCGTCAGCGACGCCGTGGACCTCAGCCTCACGCTGAGCTTCTTCTCGGTGATCTTCTGGACCTTCGTCATCGGCCCGCTCGGCGCGATCCTGTCCATCCCGCTCACGCTCTTCGTCCGGGCGCTCGTCCTCGAGGGCGACCCCGGCTCGCTATGGTTGCGCTGGCTCTCCGGCGACCGCACCGCGACCCCCGCCGCCGCGGCGCGAGACGCCGCTTCTCCTTCCTGACCCGACCGCTCGCCCACCTCGCACCCGGAGGCAGTCATGACCCAGACCTCACTCGACTCGAAGGTCCCCGACGAGCCCGCGACGCGGCGCAGCCTCACCGCGACGCGGTTGCTCGACGCCTCCAGCGAGCGCTCGCTGGAATCCCTCGCCCTCGGCGTCGGCGCGCTCGCGTTCGTCGTCGTCGGGCTGGCCGCCCTCGCGGCGTTCGGGCTCCAGCCCGCGCCGATCGCCGGCCCCGGGTCCGCCGGACAGTTCGCCGCGATCGCCTCGGGCGTCACGGCGCTCGCCGCGGTGATCGCCGGCCGGTTCGCGGTCCACGTGCGCGGCGGCCGCAGCCGGTACGGCGTGCTGGACTACCTCGATGTCGCGGCCCTCGCCTTCGCGCACGGCGTCATCGCGCTCCTGGGCTGGACGCTGCTGGCGGTCATCCTCGAGCAGGCGTTCATCGGCGCGCAGGTGTTCCCCGTGGCGGCGATCCTCCTCAGCGGCGCGGCGGCGGCGGCGAGCGGGTACGTCGCCTTCTACTCGGCGAGCCACATGGACCTGCAGCTGCTCGCCGCCGTCCTCGCCGTGTTCCTGGTGTTCGGAGTCCTCGCCAGCATGCTCACCGCCAGCGACCCGGACTGGTGGAAGGACAACCTCAGCGCCCTCGGCATGTCGTCGAACGTGTCGGCCTTCGCCTTCAACATCACGATCATCGTCGCCGGCTTCCTGGTGACGACGCTCGCGCGGTACTCCACACGCGGCATCCCCACCGACAACCCGAAGGGCGTCGGGCGGGTTCGGGTCAGCCTGATCGTGGTCGGAGTGTTCCTCGGGCTGGTCGGGTTGTTCCCCGTCGACGACTTCTTCGCCCTGCACACCGGTGTCGCCTCCGGCATGGTCGTCGCGTACGGCGTGCTCGTCATCGGGCTGCCCCGATGGATCACCGGCATCCCGCGCGCGTTCGTGGTGCTCGGCTGGCTGTTCCTCGGGGTCACGCTCGTGCTGGCGGGGTTCTTCTTCGCCGGCTACTACACGCTCACGGCGGTGGAGCTGGTCGCCGGCATCCTGGTCTTCACGTGGATCGTGCTGTTCATCCGCAACGCCGCGGCCCTCGAGCAGGACTCGCGCGCGCCCGCAGCCGGCTGATCAGTCCCGGGTGGCCGACGTGCCGTGCCCGGCCGACCGGCGTTCCCACGGCAGGGCGGCGGGCGACCGCTCGCGGGCGAGGTCCTCGGGCGTGATCAGCATCGGTCGCGCCCACGTGACCGCCAGCCACGCCGGCAGCACGATGAGGCAGAGCACCGGCAGCACTGTGATGTCGTCCACCATCGCCACCGCCACGAACAGCGCGACCCAGCCGTCGCGGGCGATGGCGATCACCACGCCCAGCACGCCGCAGGCCACTGCGAGCGAGGGGGACATGCCCGGCACGAGGGCGCTGCCGAGGAGTCCCGCCGCCACTCCGAGGAAGACCGCGGGGAAGATCCGCCCGCCGCGGAAGCCGGCGGATGCCGCGACGACGAGCGCCGCCAGCTTCACGAGCAGGATCAGCACGAGCTGTGCCGGTGGGTGGTCGCCCGGGTCGGCGAGGAGCTCGGCGCTCTGATCCAGTCCCTTGAACAGGGTGAGGGGTCCGCCGATCGCGCCGAGGCCGCCGAGCACCACGCCGCCGGCGACGGTGAAGAGGAGCGGATGCCGCAGGGCGTGGAAGGCGCGGTGCACGAGGGGGAAGAGGTAGACGCCGACCAGCGCGAACGCGGCGGCCGCGCACGCGATGAGCGCGCCGCGGAGCAGATCGAGCGGCTGCGGTGTGCCGTAGGGCGCGAACGGCGCCGCCGCGCCGAAGCCGCCGCCGAGCAGGAAGGTGGTGACCGAACCCGCTCCTGCCGCGACGAGCGGCAGGAACAGCTTGTCCCACAGCGACCCGCCCATCGCGAACCCGCCCACCATGCCGGTGAACACGAGGGCGGCAGCCACCGGCGTGCCGAACAGGGCGCCGATCGTCGCCGAGATCGCCAGCGCCCCCACGAGCGGCGCCGGCACCGCGCGCGCGATGCGGGCGACGAGGGCCACCGCCAGCGAGACGTTCACCGCGATGATCGGGTTCTCGGGCCCGAGGCTCACCCCTCCGGCGAGGCTCAGGATGAGCACCACCGCGAGCCCTGGGAGGGCGGACAGCGGAATCGGTGTCGCGGCCAGCTCGGTGGTGGCTGAGTCGGGCCCCGCATGTCCGGGCACGAGCCACACCACCATCCCCACCGCGACGCCCGTGGCGGTGAGGACGGCGAAGATCCACCACCCCGAGTCCGGGTCGATGCCGAGGGAGCCCGGGATGCTCGTCCACAGCACATCCTCGAGCCCGTCGGCGATCTCCTCGAGCACCCGGAGCGTGAGCGCCGACAGCACGCCGATGAGGATCGCGGGGATGGACAGCAGCACGAGGCGGCGGACGGTGAGCCGCGGCGCCGGTGCTCCGGCCGGCTCCGGCGAGGGCGCGGTGGGGCCCGACATGGCCACACCTTAGCGGCCGGGCACCGCGCATCGCGAGCGATGCGCGGTGCGATCCCGGCGCGCGGGCGCGCCTGCGGGCCGTCGCGCGGCCCCATGCGCCATGATTCGGCTGTGGACGAGCGAACCTGGCATGCACGCACCGAGACGGTGCTCGTCATCGCCGGGCTCGCCTACCTGGTGGCGTACTCGTGGCGGGTGATCGCCGACCTCGACGGGACGGCCCGCACGATCGCGACGACGGTCGTGTTCGTCACGTGGGCGATGTTCATCGTCGACTATCTCGTCCGGCTCATGCTGGCGGAGGACCGTCGCACCTGGTTCCGCACCCACCTCGCCGCGCTGACGTTCACCCTCATCCCCGTGCTGCGCCTGGTGCGTCTGCTGCGGGTGCTCACGCTGATGCCGGGCCTGAGAACCACGGCCGGCGGGGTACTGCGCACCCGCATCCTCGTCTACGGCGCCGGTGCCTCGGCCATCCTCGTCTACATCGCGTCGCTGGCGGTGCTCGAGGCCGAGCGCCATGCGCCGGATGCCGACATCACGTCGTTCGCGATCGCCCTCTGGTGGTCGTGCGTCACGGTGACGACGACGGGTTTCGGCGACTACGTGCCGGTGACGGATGCCGGGCGATGGGTGGGCGTGGGCCTGATGCTGGGCGGAGTGGCGCTGGCCGGCGTCATCACCGCGACGCTGGCGTCGTGGGTGCTCGAGCGGGCCGCCCGCGATCGCGACGACCAGGAGCCCGCGACCCGCGCCCAGGTGCGTGCGCTCATGGCGCGGATCGAGGAGCTGTCCGCGCGACCTCCGGGCGGTGATGCCGGACCCGGCGGACGGCCGTCCGGGAACCCTCCGACCGGCGGTGGGGGCGGCGGACACCATCATCCGGACGGGATCGGCGACGGCGGGGACGACCGGCCGGGCGGCTGAGCGCCTGCGCGCCGCGCTGGAACGGCGAGAGGGCCGCCCCCCAGGGAAGCGGCCCTCCGGCGTGCAGCGGTCAGCCGAGCAGCTTGGCCTTCGCGGCGGTGAACTCCTCGTCCGAGAGGATCCCCTGCGCGTGAAGCTGGGCGAGCTGGCCGAGCTTGGCCATCATGTCGTCGCCCGCGGCCGGCGCCGCCGGCGCAGGCGCCTGAGCGGCCTGGGCGTTGGCGACGGCCTGGGCTGCAGCCTGGTCCATGGCCGCCTGCTGCTGGGCGGCCTCATAGGCCTCCTGCTGCGACTGCTCGTAGTACTTCTCCTGCTGGCGATGCTGGACGCGCCCCGAGACGGCGGTCGCAGTGCCGGCCACGACCGCGGTGCGGGCAGCCATTCCGATGAGGCCGGGGCGGCCTCCTCTTCCCAGTGGCATGTCTTTCTCCTCCTTCAGTCCGCGTGCTCGGAGAGGAACGCGTTCACGATCGGTGCAGGGATGCCCTCGCGGGCGATGACGGCGCCGCCGGCGTCGTACAGGGCCGCGGCGAAGGACTTGGCCCACAGCAGCTCGACGACGAGGATCGCCGCCGACTTGCCGGGCTCGAGGCTGTCGGCGAGGTACAGGATGTCTTCCTGGCCGGCGAGCCCCGCAAGGTCGAGAGCGGGGGCGCCATCATCGACCGTGTCGGAGAGCTCCAGCACCTCGATCTCGCCCTCGGGCGAACGCCGCGCGAACACGAGGTCGAGCAGATTCACGGTGCCGGAGGCCACGAGGTCGTCGATCGCCTGCAGCACCCCGGGACCCGGCCGGTCGCCGTCGAATGCGATCGCATAGAACTCGATGGGCCCGTAGTCGAATGTCGTCATGTCAGTCCTCCTGATCCGTGGCGGCTAGGCCGCCAGCGCCTTCGCCTTGAGGGCGTCGAACTCGGCCTGTGTGATCGCGCCGGAATCCAGCAGGGTCTTGGCCTTGGCGATGTCGTCGGCCGCGCTTCCGCCGGAACCCGCGGTCTGCCGGATGTACGCGTCCTGCGCGGCGCGAAGCTCCTGCGCCTGGGCGATCGAGCGCTTCTGCATGCCGTTGCCGCGGGCGATGAGGTAGATCAGCGCGGTGAGGAACGGCACGAAGATCAGGAAGATGATCCAGATCGCCTTCAGCCATCCGTTCAGCGAGTCATCGCGGAAGATGTCGGCGATGATCGAGAACACCACCATCAGGTACGCCACGAACACGAAGATCCAGAAGAACCAGAGAATCAGGTCCCAGATACTGCCGCCCATGCCAGGGGTCCAATCGTCGGGACGGGCAGCGCCCGTCGCTGTGAGATGTGCGCCCGCCTCGGCGGCGGGTGCCTTGGCGGCGAGACTACCTCCGATTCCACGCGGATCACATGACGCGATATAGACGATTTGCGGACGACTTGGGGGCATCATGTCCCCATGACCGATGAACCAGTCCTCGCCGACTCGGGTGGCGCCGGTGCGCCGGTCGATGAGCGGCCGCGAGGCTTGGCCCGCATCAGCGCAGCGCTCGACCACCCGCTGGCGACCGGCTTCCTCGTGACGATCGGCGTGCTCGCGGCGCTCGTGCTGGGGTCGGCGATCGGCTCGATCTCGACGATCCTCGTCTACATCACCCTGGCGATGTTCCTGGCGGTCGGGCTGGACCCGCTGGTGCGCATGCTGGAACGTCACCGCGTCAAGCGCAGCATCGGCATCGCGATCGTCTTCTGCGGTTTCGCCCTCGTGATGGTCGCGGTCTTCGTGTTCGTGCTGCCGCCCGTCATCGCCCAGGTCGTGCAGCTCGTGCAGGCGATCCCCGAGCTCGTCGAGAACATCCCCGAGTCCGAGTGGTTCGCGCGGCTGGCCCCGGACGCCCAGGTCGCGGTGCTGGGCGCGCTCGAGCAGGTCGCATCCTGGATCTCCGCGCCGTCGACCCTCGCGATGCTGGGTGGCGGAGTGCTGGCGGTCGGGGTCGGCTTCGTCGCCGCGATCTCGGCGAGCTTCATCGTCATCGCCCTCACCCTCTACTTCCTCGCGTCGCTGACGGCGGCCAAGCGCGCCCTCTACTCGCTGGCGCCGGCGCGCAATCGCCCGCGGCTGGAGGACCTCACCGAGCGCATCACCGGCTCGGTCGGAAGCGCTCTCATCGGCTCGGTCATCCTGTCGTCGCTCAACGCCGCCGCCGTCTTCGTGCTGCACCTGGTCATCCAGCTGCCGTTCCCCGCGCTCATGGCGGTGATCGCGTTCGTCGTCACCCTCATCCCGCTGTTCGGCTCGGTGATCTTCTGGATCTTCGCGTCGGTCATCGCGCTGTTCACGAGCCCCACGCAGGCGCTGATCTTCTTCGTCGCCTACCTCGTCTACATCCAGCTCGAGTCGTACGTCATCAGCCCGCGCGTCATGAACAAGGCGATCGAGATCCCCGCCGCCCTCGTGCTGATCGGCGCCCTCGCCGGCGGCGCGCTCGCGGGGATCGTCGGCGTGCTGGTCGCCCTGCCCGTGATGGCCTCGATCCTGCTCATCATCCGCGAGGTCGTCGTGCCCCGCCAGGACCTCAAGGTCTGACGCGCGCGAAGACCCGCGGCCAGCGGTCAGTTCAGCGCGGACGTGAGGCGCATCAGACCGTCGAGGAACGTGGCCCGGGCGGGCTCGCGACGCCATTCCTCCAGGGTGAGCTCGCGGCCCGCGTCGCGGTACGCCTGCTCCACCTCGCGCATCGCGGTGACGAACGACGCGCCGCGCACCATGAGCGACACCTCGCTGTTGAGGCTGAACGAGCGGATGTCCATGTTGCTCGACCCGATCACGGCGATGTCGTCGTCGATCGAGAAGTGCTTCGAGTGCAGGATGAACGGCGCGGGGTAGAGGAAGATGCGCACGCCCGCCTCGAGCAGGGCGGTGTAGTACGACCGCTGCGCGTGCCACACCATGAACTGGTCGCCGATCTCGGAGACGAACAGCTGCACCTCGAGGCCGCGCTGGCACGCGGTCGTGATGGCGTAGACCATGGCCTCGTCGGGGACGAAGTAGGGACTCGTGAGGATGACCTTCTCGGTGGCTCCGTAGATGAGCGAGAGGAACAGGCGCAGATTGTTCTCGGTGTCGTAGCCGGGACCGCTCGGCACCACCTGGCACTGCAGCGCGTCGGGCGCGGCCGACACCGGAAGCCGGGCCGGCGGCACCTGGGCCGTCTGCGAGAGGTCCTCGCCGGTCTCGATGAGCCAGTCCGACAGGAAGACGGTGTTGACGGATGCCACGACCGGCCCGGTCAGCCGCGTCATGAGCTCCTGCCACTTGAGGCCGCGCTTGATGTTCTTCGGCGAGTCGTAGTGCCGGGCGATGAGGTTCTGCGAACCCATGAACGCGACGCGTCCGTCCACCACGACGATCTTGCGGTGGTTGCGCAGGTCGGGGCGCTGGTACTTGCCCTTGAACGGCTCGACGGGGAGCATCCACGCCCACTTCACGCCGATGCGGTCGAGCTCGGCCAGCATCTTCTCGCTGTCGGCCACCTTCTTGGTCGCGACGTAGTCGGCCAGGAGGCGCACCGTGACGCCGCGCGCGACGGCGCGCTCCATCGCGGCGAAGAATCCGCGGGTGGTGTCGTCCCACCCGACGATGAAGAACTCGATGTGCACGAAGTCCACCGCGGTGTCGACCTCGGCGGTCATCGCGTCGATCGACTCCTGGTAGTGCGGCAGGAGCGTCGCTTCGTTGCCCGACGAGGCGGGGAGGGCGGTGAGCGCCTGGTTCTGCTGCACCACGCGCTGGAACCAGCGCGGCCACGCGGCATCCGTCTCATCCAGTGCGCCTGCGTCCACCCGGCTGCGGATGATCTCGTCGATGCGCGCCTGTTCTGCGCGTCGCTTCTGCGGCAGCCGGAAGTTGCCGATGACGAGGTACAGCACCACCCCCAACCCGGGGAGCACCACGATGAGCAGGATCCACGCCATCGCCGCCGTCGGCTTGCGCCCGCGCGGGATGACGATGAGGGCGGTGATGACGATCGCGGCGTGCACGAGCGCGGCGAGCGACCACGACAGGTTGGCAAGGAGAGTCGAGTCCACGGGCTCAGTGTGGCACCCGCCCGCCCCGGCGCGCGTCGTGCACCACGCGTGATTCTCAGGGACGGAAGCCGTTGACGAGGCTCCGCCACTCCAGGAGGGGGACGAGCGGCGACAGGTCGTACTCGGGTCCGTCGATGGCAGGGATGATGAGCCGGAACCCGAGCTCGTACAGGCGGGCCGGGGCATCCGTCTCCAGCAGCGGCCCGAATCCGCGGATCGTGTAGCCGGTCGACAGCTCGATATCGGCGGGGTCGCGCTCTTCCCGCGCGCACCACTCGTGGAGCACGGCGATCTTGCGCGGCAGGTCGTCGAGCTTCGTGAAGGTGTGCCAGATATCGGCGTGCTGCGCGACCAGGCGCAGTGTCTTGCGCTCTCCCTGCCCGCCGATGAGCACCGGGATGCGGCGGGTCGGCGCCGGATTCAGCCGGTCCCACCGGGCGCGGATGCGGGGCAGGTCCTCGGCGAGGGCATCCAGGCGCGACCCGACCGTGCCGTACTCGTAGCCGTACTCGTCGTAGTCGTGCTGGGCCCACCCCGAGCCGGTGCCGAAGATCAGCCGGCCGGTCCCGGTCGCCCTCGCGCTGATGTGATCCACGGTGCGGGCCATGTCGGCCTGCAGGTCGGGATTGCGGTACGAGCTGCAGTTCACCAGTGGGCCGAACTCGACCCGCTCGGTCTGCTCCGCCATCGCGGCGAGCACCGTCCAGGCCTCGAAGTGCTCCGCGTCCATCGGCGCGGTCAGCGGGAAGAAGTGGTCCCAGTTGAAGATGGCGTCCACGCCCATCTCCTCCGCGCGCAGCACCGCGTCGCGGTAGGCCCTGTAGGAGCCGTGCTGGGGCGCCAGCTGCACGCCGATGCGCAGCGGTCGATGGGATGCGGGATGCCTCGGCTCGGGGGTCACGTGCGCTCCTCGGGTTCGGCCTCGTCGGGTCAGTTCCCGGGCTCGATGCGCAGCACGTCGGGCGACTCGCCCACCGCGAGGTCGTCGACGACGCGGACGGTGCGGGCGAGGTCGTCGACGCTGCCGATCACGGTACCGAACCGCGCCCGGTCGGAGCACACGGCGTTGACGGTGACGAAGTGCGTGCCGGTGTCCCACGTGTAGGTGGCGAACGGGGGCGTGCGCGGATCGGACGGCAGCGACATCTCGAGCTTCTCCCCGACGCCGAGGTACGGGTTGCGGAACGATTCGGTGTCGTCGTATTCCATCGGCATCATCGCGCGCGCGGCACGCAGATCGTTGGTCGCCTGCTGGATCTGGGCCATCACGACGACCAGCTCGGCGTCGGCCTTCCACACCCAGACGAGCACCCTGCCGGCGGCCCTGCGCATGAGGAACGGCGCGACCTGGCTCATCGCCCACGCCGCCATGCCGCTCCCCGGCCGGGCGCCGGTGCGCGCGTCGCCCGCGGGACCGGGGAGGGCGGTCCCCGCGGCGCCGCCGAGCGCGGTCTGCGCCTGGCCGAGCAGCATCCGGATGGCCGCCTTGCGATGGCGGCGGCCGCGGAAGCCGAAGGATTCGGTCACGGGAACCCAGAGGCTGGGGTCGGCGTCGGCCTGCAGTCGGGGCATGCCCCCCAGCGTACGGGGGCCGTCTGGCGCGTTCCTGGGGAGGTCGGGGAAACCCCTCGGGTACAGTGGAGCCCGCGTGTGTCCCACCCCCGCCACCGCGCCCCCCCGCCGCACAGACAGGCCCAATCCCGTGACCGATCCTGCGACGCCCGACGACACGTCCGCCGATGCCGCGCCCCCGCGCGCGCTGAAGATCCTCATCGGCGCCGACACCTTCCTGCCGCACGTGAACGGCGCGGCGCGGTTCGCCGAGCGCCTCGCCGCCGGCCTGGTGTCCCGCGGCCACGAGGTGCACGTGATGGCCCCCAGCAAGACGCACCGCGAGCACGGCACCTTCACCGAGGTGATCGAGGGCCAGCCGATGACGATGCACCGGCTGCCGTCGTGGCGCTGGTACCCGCACGACTGGCTCACCTTCGTCATGCCGTTCCGGTCGAAGCACTACGCCCGGCGCGTGCTCGACCAGGTGAAGCCCGATGTCGTGCACATCCAGTCCCACATCGTCATCGGCCGCGGCCTGTCGCGCGAGGCGACCAAGCGCGGCATCCCGATCGTGGCGACCAACCACGTGATGGCCGAGAACATCCTCGACTTCACGACGCTGCCCGACGTGCTGAACAAGCGCTTCGTCAAACTTGCGTGGGCTGACGCGAAGCGCACGTTCGACCTGACGCGCGCGGTCACCACGCCGACGCGCAAGGCGGCGGACTTCCTCGAGTCGACCATCGACATCAAGGGCGTCATCCCGATCAGCTGCGGCATCGACGCGTCGAACTACACCGCCGACTTCACGCCGCGCGACGCGCACCGGATCGTCTTCGTCGGACGCCTCACCACCGAGAAGCAGATCGACGTCATCCTGCGCGCGATCGCCGCCCTGGACCCCGCCCTCGACGTGCGCTTCGACATCGTCGGCAGCGGCGATCAGCGCCGCAACCTCGAGCAGCTCACCGAGGAGCTCGGCCTGACGGAGCGCGTGCACTTCCACGGGCACACCAGCGACGAGGAGCTGCGGTCGCTGCTGTCGAACGCGAGCGTGTTCGCGATCGCCTCGATCGCCGAGCTGCAGTCCATCGCCACGATGGAGGCGATGGCGTCGGGACTGCCCGTCGTCGCGGCCGACGCCGTCGCGCTCCCGCACCTCGTCCACGACGGCGAGAACGGCTACCTCTTCCGCCCCGGCGACGTGGACGACCTCGCGGCCAAGCTCACGACCGTGCTCACCCAGTCGCCCGAGGAGCGCCTGCGCATGCAGCAGGCCTCGCTGGAGGGGGTCAAGGTGCATGACATGCGCCGCACGCTCGACACGTTCGAGGCGCTGTACCGCGACGAGCCGCTGCCGGAGTAGCGCACCGTGCACGTCCTGATGTTCGGCGACCAGCACGTCGAGTCGCTCGGCGGGGCGCAGGTGTCGATGCGGCTGCAGCGCCGCTTCCTCGAGAGGGCCGGCCACACCGTCACGCTGGTCGCGCCGGCGATGCACGGGCCGCGGGCTCGGGCGGAGGCATCCGATCCCTCGTACGTGGACCTGCCGTCGATCCCGATCACGGTCGATCGCGAGTACTCGATGTCGTGGCCGGGCCGGCGCACCGATCGATGGCTGGATGCCGCCCTCCGCCGCCTCGTCGAGGCGACCGGGCGCCCGCCGGTGGACGTCGTCCATGTGCAGGCCGACTTCTGGGGCGCCCTCATCGGGCACCGGTATGCGCAGCGCCACGGGCTGCCGGTGGTGCACACCATGCACAACCGCGTCGACGTCGGCATCGAGGCGACCGCGCCCTTCCCGAAGACCGTGCTGCGCGTGCTCAACGCCTGGCAGCGCCGCGCCCTCGGCGTCGCCGGCGAGGCGAAGCCGGCCGGCCGGGACGGCTGGGCGTACCTGCGCCGGTTCGCGCTCCGGTCGGATGCCGTCACCGCGCCGTCGTCGCACTTCGCCCGGCGGCTCGAGGCGCACGGGGCGGTTCCCGCCGGGCGCCGCGGCGTCCTGCCCCACCTGGAGGCGGCGCCGACTCCGCCCATGGTCGACGTGATCTGGAACGGCATCGACGACGACGTGCTCGACGAGGTCCTCGCCGGCGAGACGGAGCGCGCCCCCGGCCGGCCGCGGCTGGTCTGGCTGGGCCGGATGAGCCCCGAGAAGCGCCTGCTGCCTTTCCTCGAGGCGGTGGCCGCGTCGGGCATCGACGCCGACATCGAGATCATCGGCGGCGGCGGCCAGCTCCGTGCGGCGCGGCGGCTCCTCGAGAAGCTGCGGCCTCGCGCGTCCGTGACGTTCGCGGGACGGATGCCGTACCCGCAGACACTGCGGCGGATCGCCGCCGCCGACGCGGTCGTGCAGACTTCCATCGGCTTCGAGACGCAGGGGATGACGATCTTCGAGGCGGCCTCGCTCGGCACGCCCGCCGTCGTGAGCGACCCCGATCTGGCCGCCGAGCTCGAGTCGGGCCACTGGACGGCGGGGGACGGCGTCACGGCGGACCCGTCGACGGCCGCGCTCGCGGCCGCGCTGCGGCAGGCGGCATCCGACATCGCCGCCGGAACCGCGCGCATCCCCGACCCGACGATGCGCGAGCGCTTCCGCCAGTCGTCGCGGACCGCGGCGATGATCGCCGTCTACGAGCGCGTCACCGCCTGACGGTCCGCGCGCGGTGCCCGCCCCTCAGAGACGGGGAGCGGGAGCCGTGCGGCGGTGTCAGGGAAGGCGGGTGCGGTCGGTGGGAATCCGACGGTAGCCGTCGGTGCGAAGGGCGGCGATCGTCGACCCGATGGCCGCCACGGACAGGGCTGAGATGAGAATCACCATGAACATGGCAGAAACGCTACGCTTGCGTTGTAACTGCCACGAGTGGCAGGATAGACATACAACGAACGAAAACTGCCACGCCTGATCGGCGCGGCGAACGAGATGAGACGAGGGATCGAGATGAAGACGGTCGCCTGCATCGTGACGGACGGGTTCGCCCCGTTCGAGTTCGGCGTCGCGTGCGAGGCCTTCGGCCTCGACCGCTCCGAGGACGGCATCCCCAGCTTCGACTTCCGCGTCGTGACTCCCGATCCCGGGGTCGTGGAGTCCAAGATGGGCTTCTCGATCAACGTCCATGAGGACCTGTCCTTCGCCTACGAGGCCGACCTCGTCGTCGTGTCGCCGGTTCCGCATCAGTACTGGGGCCGGATCGACGAGCGCGTGCTCGACGTGATCCGCGCGGCGGTCGCCCGCGGCGCGTGGGTGCTCAGCGTCTGCAGCGGGTCGTTCGTCGTCGCCGCCTCAGGGGTGCTCGACGGGCGACGCGCGACCACCCACTGGATGTACGCGCAGAAGATGAAGGAGATGTACCCGTCCATCGACGTCGACCCCGACGTCCTCTACGTGCAGGACGGCCGCATCATCACCAGCGCCGGCACGGCCGCCGGCCTCGACGCGTGCCTGCACCTGCTGCGCCAGGAGCTCGGCGCCGAGCTGACGAACATCATCGCCCGCCGCATGGTGGTGCCGCCGCAGCGCGACGGCGGACAGGCGCAGTTCATCGCCAACCCGCTGCCGGCGACGACCTCCCTCTCGCTCGCGCCGGTGACCGATTGGATGCTCGACAACCTGCGTCTCGAGCTCACCGTCGACCAGCTCGCCGCCAAGGCGCACATGTCGCCGCGCACGTTCGCCCGCCGCTTCAAGGCCGACCATGGCGCGACGCCGGCCGCGTGGCTCGCGCGTCAGCGCATCATCCACGCGCAGCGCCTCCTCGAGAAGACCGACCTCGGGCTCGACCGCATCGCGTACGAGTCCGGCTTCGGCTCGGCCGCCGTGCTGCGGCAGAACTTCGCGCGCGTGCTCGGCATCACGCCGACGGCGTACCGCGCACGCTTCGCCTGCAACCTCGACGAGGAGTGCGGCGACGCCGCGATGACGGATGCCCCGGCCTCCGCCGAAGCGGTGGCCGAGGCATCCGTTCTCGAGCCGGTGGCCTGACGCGCAGGGCGTCAGGCGTGCCGGGCGCGGCTCAGCGGGCGTAGCCCTTCAGCTCGCGACCGTGGACCGTGAGCGCGTAGATCACGAGGACGTCGAGCGCGAGGACCGCCAGCGACAGCCACGGCTGCGCGGCGATGAGGGTCAGCTGACCGATCGCGTTGAGCGAGACGAGGATGATGGCCACGACCCGCGCCCACGTCGCTCCGGTGAGCAGCGCGATACCGGTCAGGATCAGCAGCAGGCCGATGATGAGGTGCCACCAGCCCCACGACTGGATGTCGAGGGAGAACAGCGCCGACTCGCCGACGAAGAACGCGGTGTCGGGGCCGATCAGGGCCTGGAGGCCGTGGAAGGCGTCGATCGTGCCGGCGATGATGAGGACCACGGCGGCGAAGACGCCCCAGCCCACCCATCCCGTGACGGTGGTGTCGTTGTCGGTCATGTGAGGGTCCTTTCGTGGCGGCGAGGTGCCGGACGGAGACGCGAGGCGACGGTGAGCCCTGCCTCGATCGACACGTTAGTGATCCTGAGAGAAGGCTGGGAAGGGCTTTCGTCACGCAGGTCGCGTGAAATTCGGCCGGCGGCTCCCCGACCGGGGGTCGGCCCGACCACAGGGCGATGGCCTTCGCTACCGTGGGCGAATGGCGCTCGACCCGCGCACGTGGTTCTCGCGCGCGACTCTCCGCAAGGATGCCGTCGCCGGGGTGATCCTCGGCGTCGAGGCGGTGCCCGACGGGCTGGCGGCGGGTCTGCTCGCCGGCGTGAACCCGCTCGCCGGGCTCTACGGCTACCTGTTCGGGATGGTGGGCGCGGCCGCGCTGACCAGCAGCGCCTTCATGGCGGTCCAGGCCACCAGCGCCATGGCGCTGGTCGTCTCGGACGCCGAGCTGGACCGGCTGCCCGACCCCGGCCGTGGCCTCTTCACGCTCGCGATCCTCACCGGCATCATCATGGCCATCGCCGGGCTCCTCCGCGGCGGGCGCCTGATCAGCTTCGTGCCGACCGCGGTGATGACGGGCTTCGTCACGGCCATCGGCGTCAACATCGTCCTCGGCCAGCTGTCGAACTTCACCGGCTACCAGGCGGAGGGCGCCAACCGGCTGCTCAAGACACTCGACGTGCTGGTGCACATCGGCCAGTGGAATATCCCCTCGCTCGTCGTCGGCACGATCTCGGTGCTCGTGATCGTGGTGCTGCTGCCGACGCGGGTCGGCAGCATGGGGCTCGTCATCGCCGTCGTCGTCGGATCGGTCTGCGCGGTGGTGCTGAACCTCTGGGTGCGCGGCGAGGTCGTGCTGCTGCGCGACATCGTCGACGTGCCGCGGGGCCTGCCGGCGCCGGTGCTGCCCAGCATCGCCGACGTGCCGTCGCTGCTCATCCCCGCGCTCTCGCTGACCTTCATCGGGCTCGTGCAGGGCGCGGCGGTCTCGGCGGGGATCCCCACTCCCAGCGGGAAGCGCGCCGACGCCAACCGCGACTTCCTCGGGCAGGGGCTGGGCAACGTGGTGTCGGGGCTGTTCCAGGGCATGCCCGTGGGCGGGTCGATGTCGGGCTCGTCGCTCATCGTGCAGGCCGGCGCGAAGTCGCGGATGGCGCTCTTCATCGCGGGCGTCGTCATGGCGCTCGTCGTCTTCCTCGCGGCCGATGTCGTCGCGTTCGTGGCCATGCCCGCCCTCGCCGGCCTGCTGATCGTGGTCGGCTGGCGGGCCATCAAACCGAGCCGCGTGTACTCGGTGATGAAATCGGGCGCGCTGCCCACCACTGTCATGGCGGTCACCTTCGGCCTCACCCTGATCATCCCGCTGCAGTTCGCGGTGCTGGTGGGGGTCGGGCTCGGCGTGATCCTCTACGTCGCCGAGCAGTCCAACAGCGTGCGGGTGCGCGCGGTGCACCTGTCTCCCGACGGGCGCATGCGCGAGAGCGACCCGCCCCCGGTCGTCCCGGCGGGGGAGGTGCTCGTGCTCCAGCCGTACGGCAGCCTCTTCTTCGCCAGCGCGCCGGTGTTCGAGCGTCAGCTGCCGGACGTCAGTCGGGAGTCCAGCGGCTCGGTGGTCGTCGTGCGGCTGCGGGGAACGGACGAGATCGGGCTGTCGCATGTCGAGGTGCTGCGGCGGTTCGCCGCGCAGTTGCGCGATGCCGGCTCGACGCTCAAGATCGTCGCGACCACGGATCGGGTCATCTCGCAGCTGGACGCCGGCGGTCTCACCGCGATCATCGGCGAGCGCAACGTGTACCGCGGCTCCGAGTGGGTCGGCGAGACCCTCCGCGCGGCGTACGACGACGCGCGCGACGAGCTGCGGGAACGCTGAGCGCCGAGCGGTGCTGGCGCTCGTCGGCATGCGCTGGTAAACTTGAGTCACAACGACTCAACTTTGCGAAGTCGGGTCCCAAGATTTCAGGAGACAGATGAACGCCACGCAGCAGCCCGGGCAGGAGGACGCGCAGAGCGCCCTCGAGCAGTTCGGGATCAACCTCACCGACCGCGCCCGCCAGGGCAAGCTCGACCCCGTCATCGGGCGCGACAGCGAGATCCGGCGCGTCAGCCAGGTGCTGACCCGCCGCACGAAGAACAACCCCGTCCTCATCGGCGAGCCCGGCGTCGGCAAGACCGCCGTCGTCGAGGGCCTCGCCCAGCGGATCGTCGCGGGCGACGTCGCGGAGTCCCTCAAGAACAAGGAGCTCGTGACGCTCGACATCTCCGCGCTCGTCGCGGGCGCGATGTACCGCGGCCAGTTCGAGGAGCGGCTGAAGGCCGTCCTCAAGGAGATCACCGAGTCCGACGGACGCATCATCACGTTCATCGACGAGCTGCACGTGCTGATGGGCGCGGGCGGCGGCGAGGGGTCGGTCGCCGCATCCAACATGCTCAAGCCGATGCTCGCACGCGGCGAGCTGCGCCTCATCGGCGCCACCACCCTCAACGAGTACCGCGAGTTCATCGAGAAGGATGCCGCCCTCGAGCGTCGCTTCCAGCAGGTGTACGTCGGCGAGCCGTCGGTGGAGGACACCGTGGCGATCCTGCGCGGGCTCAAGGGCCGGTACGAGGCCCACCACGGAGTGACCATCAGCGACGGCGCGCTCGTGGCCGCGGCATCCCTCTCCAATCGCTACATCCCCTCCCGTCAGCTTCCCGACAAGGCCATCGACCTGATCGACGAGGCGATGAGCCGCCTGAAGATGGAGATCGACTCGAGCCCGCTCGAGATCGACCAGCTGCGCCGTCAGCTCGACCGCATGCGGCTCGAGGAGCTGGCGCTCAAGAAGGAGAAGGACCCCGCGTCGAAGGAGCGGCTGGCGAAGCTGCGCGAGCAGATGGGCACCGCCGAGGCGGAGCTCTCCGAGCTCGAGAAGCGGTGGGAGCGCGAGCGCGCGAGCCTGAACCGGGTCGGCGAGCTGAAGAAGCAGCTCGACCAGGCGATCATCGACCGCGACCGCGCGCTGCGCGAGGCGGACTACACGCGCGCCTCCAAGCTCGAGTACGAGACGATCAAGCGCCTCCAGGTCGAGATTGCGCAGGCCGAGCAGGCCGAGGCCGCGTCGTCGGAGGACCGCATGGTCAACGAGCAGGTCACCGACGAGGACATCGCTGCCGTCATCGCGGCGTGGACCGGCATCCCGGTCGGGCGCCTGCTGCAGGGCGAGAGCGAGAAGCTGCTGCATCTCGAGAGCGAGCTCGGCAAGCGCCTCATCGGCCAGAAGTCGGCGGTGAAGGCCGTCGCCGACGCGGTGCGCCGCAGCCGGGCCGGCATCAGCGACCCGGGTCGTCCGACGGGGTCGTTCCTGTTCCTCGGTCCCACCGGCGTCGGCAAGACCGAGCTGGCGAAGGCGCTCGCCGACTTCCTCTTCGACGACGAGCACGCCATGGTGCGCATCGACATGTCGGAGTACGGCGAGAAGCACACCGTCTCGCGCCTGGTCGGCGCCCCTCCCGGCTACATCGGCTACGAGCAGGGCGGTCAGCTCACCGAGGCCGTGCGGCGGCGCCCCTACTCGGTGGTGCTGCTCGACGAAGTCGAGAAGGCCCACCCCGAGGTGTTCGACGTGCTGCTGCAGGTCATGGACGACGGGCGTCTCACCGACGGCCAGGGCCGCACGGTCGACTTCGCGAACGTGATCCTGATCCTCACCTCGAACCTCGGCTCGCCGATCCTCATCGACCCGACGCTGTCGTTCGAGCAGAAGCGCGAGTCGGTCATGGCGATCGTGCGGCAGGCGTTCAAGCCGGAGTTCCTCAACCGCCTCGACGACGTCGTGATGTTCTCGGCGCTCAGCGAGGACGACCTGGCCCAGATCGTCGAGCTCACGGTCGACGCCCTGCAGCGGCGGCTGAAGGACCGCCGCCTGACCCTCGCCGTCACGCCCGACGCGCGCGCGTGGCTCGCCGAGCGCGGCTACGACCCCGTGTTCGGTGCCCGGCCGCTGCGCCGCCTCATCCAGTCCGAGATCCAGGACCGCCTCGCGATGGCGCTGCTGTCGGGCGGCGTGCGCGACGGCGACATCGTCCGGGTCGACGTGGCGGCCGACGGCTCGCAGCTCGTGCTGACGAGCGACGGCCCCGTGGCATCCGCCCCGCCGGTGGCCGAGGACGACGACGTGATCGAGGCCGAGCTGCTGGACGACTGACGCCGGGCGCCTCGCGGCGCGGGGCGCGGTGTGCGGCGGCGCGGGGGTAGACACCGCAGACGCGACGAGACACCGCCCGATCCCGTGGTGCCCCGTCGCGTCTGTGGTGTTTCGCCGGCGTGGAGGGGGACGGATGCCGCTGGCCGAGGCGCTCGCCGTAGCCAGCCGGGCCCGCCGCCGCGCCCGAGGGGCGGGGCGTGAGAGCATCGAGGATGCGCTCCGTCCGCGCCCTGTGGGGCTCGTCGCATCCTGGGCCGACCCTCGTCGTGACGGCGCTCGCCCTGGCGCTGGGGATCGCGACCGGCTTGGAGCCGTGGCGGCTGGTGCTGCTGACGCTCGCGGTGTTCGCCGGCCAGCTGTCGATCGGCATCTCCAACGACGCGCTCGACGCCGCGCGCGACCGGGAGGTCGGCCGCGCCGACAAGCCGCTCGCGCGGGGCGACGTCCGGCTCGGCGTGGCGTGGGGCGCGGCCGGGGGACTGCTCGCCGCGGCCCTCGTGCTGTCGGCACCGCTCGGATGGCGGATGCTGGCGGCGCACGCCCTCACCCTCGGCTCGGCGTGGGCGTACAACGCCGGGCTGAAGTCCACGCCGTGGTCGATCGTGCCGTTCCTCGTGAGCTTCGGGCTCTTCCCATCACTGGCGACACTGGCGGCGCCCGACCCGGCGTTCGCGCCGGGGTGGGCATGGATCGCGGGCGCCGCGCTCGGGGCGGCCGTGCACCTCACCAACGTGCTGCCCGACCTCGACGACGACGCGCGCACGGGCGTGCGCGGCCTGCCGCACCGGCTCGGCCCCCGCGTCTCGGCCATCGTCGCGGCGGTCGGCGTCGTGGGCGGCGCAGTCGCGGTGCTGCTCGGCGCCGCCGGAGGAGACCTCGCCGCCGTGCGGCCGGTGTCGTGGGTGTTCTTCACCGCGGTCGTCGTCCTCGCCGGCGCGACCGCGTGGCTCGCGGCCACGCGTCCGCCGAGCCGGCTGCTGTTCCGGCTGGTCATGCTCGCCGCCCTGCTGCTCGCGGTGCAGCTCGTCGCCTCCGGAGAGGCGCTCGCCGCCTGAGGGCCGTCCGGAAGCAACCCTTCACATATCGGACAGGTTCTGGAAGTATCTTCCAGAACGAACCGACCAGGAGGATCGACGATGCCCCTCGACCGCACGCCCCACGAACCCCAGCTCTCGCCCGGCCTCGACCGGCGCGGCTTCCTCACCCTCGCTGTCGCGGGCGCCGCGGCATCCGCCTTCACCGTCACGATCGGCACGCTGAGCCCGGCCCCGGCGCTCGCCGCGACCGCGGGAGCCGAAGCATCCGCCCTCGCACCGCGCAAGCGCGAGCTGCGGGCGATGTGGATCTCGTCGGTCGTCAACATCGACTGGCCGTCGCGCACCGGGCTCAGCGCCGCCGATCAGCAGGCCGAGTTCCTCCACTGGCTCGATGTCGCCGAGCAGTTCCACCTGAACGCGGTGTTCGTGCAGGTGCGCCCCACCGCCGACGCGTTCTGGCCGAGCCCGCTCGAGCCGTGGTCGCAGTACCTCACCGGCGTGCAGGGTCGCGACCCGGGCTACGACCCGCTCGCGTTCATCGTCGAGGAGGCCCACCGCCGCAACCTCGAGCTGCACACCTGGTACAACCCCTACCGGGTGTCGATGGGTGCCGACCCCTCGGCACTCGTGCCCGACCACCCCGCCCGCGTGCATCCGGACTGGATCTGGGCGTACGGCGGCAAGCTCTACTTCGACCCGGGCCTGCCCGAGGCGCAGGAGCACATCCAGCAGGCGATCCTGCACTCGGTCGAGAACTACGACATCGACGGCGTGCACTTCGACGACTACTTCTACCCCTACCCGGTGGCCGGGCAGACGATTCCGGATGCCGCCACCTACGCCGCGCACGGCGCGGGCTTCGCGGACATCGCCGACTGGCGGCGCCACAACGTGAACACGTTCGTGCACTCGGTCTCTCAGCGCATCAAGGCGCTGAAGCCGTGGGTGAAGTTCGGGATCAGCCCGTTCGGCATCTGGCGCAACCGCACGACCGACCCGCTCGGCTCCGAGACCGGCGGCTCGCAGTCGTACGACATGCAGTTCGCCGACACCCGCAAGTGGGTGCTCGAGGGCTGGCTCGACTACATCAACCCTCAGATCTACTGGCAGTTCGGGCTCGCGGTCGCGGACTACGCGAAGCTGGTGCCGTGGTGGGCCGACGTGGCGGCGACATCGGGCACGCACCTCTACATCGGCGAGGCGCTCTACAAGGTGACCTCGGGCGTCTTCACCGATCCGGCCGAGCTCTCGAACCATCTGACGTTCGACCGCGAGATCGACGCGACGCGCGCCCCCGTGCACGGCAACGTGTACTTCTCTGCCAAGCACGTGCCCGCCGACCCGAAGGGGTCGATGTCGATCGTGCGCGCCGACCACTACTCGCGTCCGGCGATCGTGCCGGCGATGCCGTGGCTGCCGGCCGGCGACCTTCGCACGCCCGTGCTCGCGAACGCCGTGCACGGCGCGGGCGGAGTCACGGTGCAGTGGTCGGATGCCGCACCCCCGAGCGCCCGCGCGACGTCCTTCGCCGTCTATCGTGCTGACGGCCAGGTCGCCGCGATCGACACCGAGGATGCCGCCCACCTCGTTGCCACACGGCGCGCGCAGCCCGGGGTGGTGCAGCGTTTCGTCGATGCGACCGCCGAGCCCGGCGCGGTGTACACGTACGCGGTCACCGCCCTCGACCGGGTCTGGAACGAGAGCGCGGCCAGCGGCGTGCGCGTCACCGAGTAGCGGCGTGCGCGCTCGCTCACGGTGCCCGGGAACGGCCCGCGCCGGGACTACGCGGGTCTGTTCGTCGGCGTGCGCATCCGGCCGGCGGTGAAGGGCAGCACCGGCGCCCGGTACACCACGGCCGGCGGGTCGTCCGGCTCGAGCGTGAACTCGGCCTGGCCGAAGCGCCAGAGCCGGTTGAAGAGGAAGACGCCGAGCGTCACGGTCCGGTCGGCGGGGACCTGCCACGTGCCGAGGCCCCACTGCGTCGGCTGGCCGCGCCCGTCGATGACGAGCGTCGGCTTGACGCCGGCGTAGAGCGCGAACCAGGGCTTGTGCAGCGTCAGCTCGATGCGACGGGATGCCGGGGGAACAGCGCTCATCCGCGGCTCCACCCTCGTTCGGCGTCCGCGTCGAAGCCCATGGCGTACGCGCGGGCGAAGAGCGGCGCCGACGGCGGCGCGAGCATCGCCCGCACCCCCGCCCTCCGCGCGGCGTCGGCGGCACGGAGCGGCCGGCCGAGCGCCGTGTTCATCGACGCGAGCGCCGCGGCCAGGCGGGCCGAGCGCAGGCGCCGCGTCTCCCAGCGCGCCAGCTCGACGTCGGGCGCCGAGCCGGTCGTCACCCACGAGGCGAGCAGCGGTGCCAGCGTCGCGGCGTCGAGCAGGCCGAGGTTCATGCCCTGGCCCCCGATCGGGCTGACCTCGTGCGCGGCGTCGCCGATCGAGAAGATGCGCCCGTTGCGCAGCCGGGGCGCCACGACCCGGCGCACGCCGAAGGCCGTCGCCGTCTGCACCGCGTCCGCCGCGGCGTGCTCGCCGCGGCGGGCGAGCGCGTCGCGCAGCCGCTGCGCCTGAGCGGCGGGGTCGTCGTCGGCGCGAGGGTCGTCCCACGCCACGAACCGTCGCGAGCCACCCGGGAGGGGGAACGACTCCAGCACGCCGTCCCGGTCCAAATGCACCACCGCGACGTCGGGGTCGGTGCGGGTGCCGGTGGCGGCATCCGTCATCAGATAGCGGTCGGGGTAATCCCGCCGCCCGACGGCGCCCGGCCGGTAGACGAGGTCGCGCCCGCCCGCGCCCGCCGCGACCACGACGAGCTTCGCCTCGAGCTCCACGGGGCGGCCGCCGATGCCCGCGCGCACCACCACGGCGTCCGCGCGCGGCAGCACCGCCATGACGTTCGCCCCCCGCAGCGGCTCCGGCGCGTCGGCCGCGAGCACGGCCTCGGTCGCGGCCTGGGGCAGCGTCGCCACGAAGGGGAAGCGGGTCGCAAGCCGGTCGAACCGCACCGTGCCGAGCAGCCGCCCGTTCGAGCGCGCCTCCCCGCGGTGCACCCGGACCGCGTGCGCGAGCAGGCGATCCGTCACGCCCGAGGCCTCGAGGGTCGACAGCACGGGTGCATGGATGCCGATGGCCCGCGTTCCGTCCCCCGCGGCGGGGCGCCGCTCGAGCACCTCGACGTCGATGTCTCGCCGCCGCAGCGCGCCGGCGAGCAGCATGCCCACCGGCCCGGCCCCGACGACGACGACGTCAGCCATCGCCCTGCGCTGCGGCGACGAGTCGGAAGGGCACCGGGATCCGCACGGTCCATGCGCCGGGGTCGGCGTCGTCGAGGCGCGCCGCGAGCTCGCCGGGGGTGTAGCTGCGGCGGATGGAGCGCAGCCCGTCCGTGCGCAGGAACGTGCCCGCCTGGAACGGCGTGATCCCGACGGCGTACAGTCCGTAGGCGACGCGGGAGCGGGCGATGTCGCTGTGCAGCACGATCCCGCTCGACAGCGCGCGGGACTCGGCCGCGAACCGCTCGAGGTCACCGTTGAGATGATGCAGAACGTGGTTCGAGAGCACGGCGTCGAACGGATCGCCCTCGTCGACGAGGGTCGCGGCATCCGCGCATCGGAACGTCGCCCCGGGAATCGGCTCGCGCGACTCCGCGACCTCGTGCGCGCGGGCGTCAGGATCGACGCCGACCCACGACACGTCGAGGCCGTCGCTCCGCGCGGCGGACGCGAGCCGCGCGACGAGATCGCCGCCACCCGACCCGATGTCGAGCACGCGGGCGGGCCGCCCCAGTCCGGCGAGGTGCGGCCGCAGCATGGTGCGGTACACGGTGCCCCATCCCGAGATCAGCCGATTCACGGTCTCGAAGCGCTGCAGCGTCGCGCGCAGGCGCTCCGGGTCGCACGCGGGGTCGTCCATGATCTCGGCGAGCCGCTCGTCGCGGACGGCGAGACTCACGCCCGAACCCCCGCGCTCGCCGCAAACGCCACGCTCCCCGCAGCCCCCGAGCCCCCGGCGACGCCCGCCATCATGCCGTGGCCGCCATGGCGAGCGACCCCCGGTCGACCTCCAGGCCGGCGGGCCGCCGTCGCGTGAGCAGCGCCGACTCCACCGTCAGGCCGGGACCGAAGGCGAGCCCCGCGACCCGCGTCCCGTCGGCGAGGGCGTCGTCGCGCAGCAGCGCCGCCAGGATGAACAGGATCGTGGCGCTCGACATGTTGCCGTACTCGCGCAGCACGGTGCGCGAGGCGGCGAGGGCGTCGGGGGCGAGCTCCAGCCCCGCCTCGACCCGGTCGAGCACGCTGCGACCGCCGGGGTGCACCGCCCACGCCGCGGGCGGCTCGCCGTCGCCGACGAAGCGCGTCACCGCGCCGCGGATCTCCCGCCCGATGATGCGGGGCACCTCCGCCGAGAGCACCATCTCGAACCCGTTGTCGCCGATGGTCCAGACCATGTCGGTCTCGCCCTCGTCGGTCAGCGCCGTCCCGAATCGCTCGAGCTCCAGCCCGCCCGGACGCCCGATCTCCGCGTCTGCCGTGACGACAGCAGCGGCCGCGCCGTCGGCGAAGACGGATGCCGCGACGATCTGCTGCGGGTCCGACGACGCGCGCACGTGCAGCGAGCAGAGCTCCACGCACACCACCAGCACGACGGCGTCGGGCCGCGTGTGCGCGAGGGCGGTCGCGACCCGCAGCGCCGGGAGCGCCGCCGCGCACCCGATGAACCCGAGGTGGCAGCGCTCCACCGTCGTGGGCAGCCCGAGGTCGCGGACCAGCCGGTAGTCGGGGCCGGGGGCGAAGAACCCGGTGCACGAGACGGTGACGACGTGTGTGACGGCGGATGCCTCGATCCCGCTGTCGGCGAGCGCGGTACGCGCGGCCGCGGCCGTGAGCCCCGGTGCGAGGCGCGTGTAGAGGTCGTTGCGGGTGCCCGTCGTGGGGGAACGAAGCAGTCCGTCCGCGCCGAGGAAGGTGCGCTCGGGGGAATCGTCGAGGACGCCGGGCAGGGCCGCCAGCTCGTCGACGACGGTGTGGCGGCGCTCGATGGCCGACGCGTCGAACACGGCCTGGATGCGCCGCCGCGTCAGCCGGTCCACGCCGTCCTGCGCGGCGAAGAGAGCGCGGACGTCGTCCTGCTGGATGCGGGTCGGAGGAACCGCCGTGCCGATCGAGACGATGCGGGCCGTCATGGAGCAACCTAAGCATGCCCGGACGCCGGAACGCATCGGATTGCCAGATCTTCGGACCTGGGATACGGATGCCGCGACCCGCCCCTGCAGGCGACGGCAGGGCGGATGCCGCGACCCGCCCCTGCACGACGGGCCGCGGCATCCGGATCTTCCGTCAGTCCTCGGTGCGGTCCGCCCGCTTCTCGAGAGGCGCGGTGTGCTCGGCGTGCGCGTCGGGCAGCTCCCGCATGCGCCAGAACGGGCCGATCGCCACGAACAGGCACGCCAGCAGCTGACCGGCGGCCGCGATCCACAGCGTCGGCACCGTGCCGATCCAGGTGCCGAGTGCGCCGGCCAGCAGTGCGGCGATGGGCATGACTCCCCACACGACGAACCGGATCGACGCGTTCATGCGGCCCAGCAGCCGCGGCGGGGTGATGCGCTGGCGGAACGTCACCTGCGTGATGTTGTACAGCAGGACCGTGAAGCTCATGATGAAGCCCTGCACCGCGAGGAACGGGAAGGCGAGCGCCGGAAAGAGCGACGCGACGGGCAGGAAGAACGGCGCGACGCAGAACGCGATGGCGCTGACCGGGATCGCGCGGGCCTCACCCAGCCGGGCGACGATGCGCGGCGTGGCGATGGCGCCCACGACGCCGCCGATCGCGCCCACCGAGAAGACCAGCCCCAGCATCTCGGGCGTGAATCCGAGGTCCCGCAGCAGGAAGATCGGCAGAAGCGTGGTGGCGATCGTGCCGAAGAAGTTCCCCCCGCCGGTGGTGCCGACGATCCGTCGCAGCAGCGGGTTGCCGAACACCCACCGCAGGCCCTCGCCGATCTCGTGGACGAGCGGCTTGCGGTCCTCGGGGGGCCGCAGCTGCTCGTGGTCGCGGGTGAAGAGCAGCGCCACGAACGACACGAGGTAGGTCGCGACGGTCGCGAGGATCGCCAGCGGCGCCGTGAGCACGCCGATGAGCCAGCCGCCGATGCCGGGGCCGGCGATGTTGGCGAGCTCGTACGTCGACTGCAGCTTGCCGTTCGCCTCCGCGATCTGGTTCGACCGCACCAGCGACGGGATGATGCTCTGGTAAGAGACGTCGAAGAAGACGGTCGCGACGCCCATGACGAGGGCGACGACGATCATGTGCCAGATCTCGAGCACGCCGAGGATCGCGAGCACCGGCAGCGAGGCGAGGGCGACGGCGCGCAAGAGGTCGGCCCAGATCATCACGCGGCGCTTGCGCATGCGGTCGATCCAGGCGCCGGCGGGGAGGCCGACCACGAGGAAGGCCGCCACCTGCGCCGCGTTCAGCAGGCCGACCTCCCACTCGGTGGCGTTCAGCGCCATCACGGCGAGGACGGGGATCGCGAGCTCGGTGATCTGGGCGCCGAACTGGCTGAAGGCCTGGCCGCCCCACAGTGTGAGGAAGTTGCGGTCCCGCCACAGCGAGCCTTTCGCCGCCGCGGCGCGCGCGGCGGCGGGGGCGGCGGCATCCTGATCCGCCTCCACCGCGCCCTCGGCGCTGGCGCGCGAGACGGGGGTGGACGCTTCGGCGCGAGCTTCGGCGCGCACGCCGTCGTCGATGTCGTCCGCCACCGCCGGCTCGTCTGATTGGGACATGTCAATCAGTCTGAGCGACTGATTGAGGACTGTCAATCACTCTTGTACGCTGAGGGCATGGCGGACGCCGGCGAGGAGCGCATCGAACTGCGCGCGGGGGATCCCGAGGCCGAGGCCCGCATGCGTGCGCTGAGCTCGCCGCTGCGATTGCGCGTGCTGCGACTGTGCGCGTTCGAGTCGCGCACCAACAAGGAGCTCGCCGAGCTGCTCGGCATGAACCCCGGCACGATGCTGCATCACGTGCGCACCCTCGTGCAGACCGGATACCTCGCAGCCGAGCCCGAGCGCAGCGGCGCGCAGGGCGCCCGCGAGGTGCCGTATCGCGCGACCGGGCTGTCGTGGCGCACGTCGATGCCGGGCGGCTCGCCTGTGCTGATCGAGACGTTCCTGCAGCAGATCGAGGGCGTCGATCCCGACGACCTCGACACCACCTGGCTCGGCCTCAAGCTCACCGCCGAGCACCGGGAGGAGTTCCAGCACCGGCTGTACGAGCTCGTCAACGAGTTCAAGGAGCGTGGTCCCGACCCCGACGGCGACACGTACTCGTTCTTCAGCACGCTGCACCCCGACGAGAATCCGCCCGCGGCCGGCTGAGGTCCGGCGCTTCTCGCGGCCGGCAGAAGGGTGCGGGAACTTCTGCCGATGACGGATGCCGCGCCCCGCGGCCGCGTCATAGCCTGAGCCCATGACCACCGCGACGGCCGACCTGTACGACGATCGCGGCGACGAGCTGGACTCGCTCGCGCTGCAGCTGTGCGACCTGGGCGGGCGGGTGGCCTTCGACGGGCCGATCCGCACCGTGCGCTGCCACCGCGACAACGCGCTCGTGAAGTCGGTGCTCGCCACGCCCGGCGACGGCGCGGTGCTCGTCGTCGACGGGGGCGGCTCGCTCGAGTCGGCGCTCGTCGGCGACCTCATCGCGGGCTCCGCCGTCGAGAACGGCTGGTCCGGCATCATCGTGCATGGCGCGGTCCGCGACCGTGCCGCGCTCGCGGCGCTCGACCTCGGCGTCAAGGCGCTCGGGTCGAATCCCCGCAAGAGCGCCAAGGCCGGCGCCGGCGAGGTGGATGTGCCGGTGGAGATCGCCGGCGTGGTGTTCTCGCCGGGCAGGCACGTCTGGGCCGACGCGGACGGCGTGCTCGTCGAGCGCTGACCCCGGCGCCACGCCGGGCACCGACCCCGACGAGCGCCGAGACGGGCGGGGTCGCGGCGCGGTGCGGTGCGCGCGGCGTCGCCCGCTCGTAGGGTGAAGCGTGTCCTCCTTCGACCGGGAACCGGCCCGTCACCTCGCCCGCGCCATCGAGATCGCGACCGAGAACGTCCGCAACGCGGGTGGGCCGTTCGGCGCCGTGGTCGTGTCGGCCGACGGCCGTGTGTTCGAGGGCGTCAACCGGGTGACCGCCGACCTCGACCCGTCCGCCCACGCCGAGGTCACCGCGATCCGCCGCGCCTGCCAGGGGCTCGGCACGTTCGACCTCAGCGGGGCGACGCTGTACGCGAGCTGCGAGCCCTGCCCGATGTGCCTCGGCGCGGCGCTGTGGGCGCGGGTGGACCGCGTGTACTTCGCCGCCGACCGCGAGGACGCGGCCGCCGCCGGGTTCGACGACGCCCGCTTCTACCAGTACTTCGACGGCGGCCCGGAGCACCGCGAGGCCATGCCGGTGGCATCCGTCGCCCTCCCCGACGAGGTCAGGGTCGCCCCCTTCACGGAGTGGCACCGCACCGCCACCCGCATCGAGTACTGAGTCCCGCCGCGAGAGCCGGCTCAGGGACCCGCGACGGGGGCGGTCTCCTCGATGAGCTGCAGCAGGCGCGCAGCGACGCTCACCGCGATCGTGGCGGGCTGCTTGCCGGCGACCTCGGCAAGGCCGATGGGGGTCACGACGCGGGCCAGCGCGGCGTCGTCGTGCCCGGCATCCGTCAATCGCGCGCGGAAGCGGGCCCACTTCGAGCGCGAGCCGATGAGCCCGATCGAGCCGATGCCCTCGACGCGCAGGGCCTGATCGACGATCGCGAGGTCCTCGGCGTGATCGTGGGTCATGACGAGCACGTGCGTTCCGGCCGGCACCTCGCGCAGCACGGACTCGGGCACAGGGGCGTGGTGCACGAAGACGTGCGCGACGGCGTCGCCCAGCGGCCCCGGCGCGCCGTCCACGCCGAGCCGGGCGGGCTCCAGCATGGTGCCGCGGGAGTCGACGAGGTGCAGGTCGACGTGCTGGCGGGCGAGGATGCGCGCCAGCTCGAGGCCGACGTGGCCCAGTCCGAACACGGCGATGGAGGGGACGACCCGCACCGGTTCCAGCATCAGCGTGACCTCGCCTCCACAGCACTGCACCCCATAGTCCGTCGTCGCCTTGTCGCTGAGGGTGAGCGTGAGCAGGTCGGGCTCGGCCGCGCCCGCTTCGAGCATCTCGCGCGCCCGCGATACGGCGGTCGCCTCGAGGTTGCCGCCGCCGACCGTGCCGAACACCTCGGCGGGCGAGACGACCATCTTCGCGCCGCCGTTGCGCGGGGCGTGCCCGCGCACCATCGCCAGCGTCACGATGACGGCCGGCGTTCGTGCGGCACGCAGTGCCTGCACCGCGTCGAGCCAGTCCATGGCCTCAGCGGCCCGCCGTGAGCAGGCCGGTCTCGCTCGTGCCGGAGTCGTCGACGGATGCCTCGGCCGTGCGCGGCTTGCCTCCGTTGCCGTCGACCGATGCCTCCGCCTGACGCGGCTCCGCCCCGTGGCCGTCGGCGGCGCGCGCGGCCTCGACCGCCCAGAACACCGCCTCGGGTGTCGCCGGGGAGGCGAGCTCGACGCTGCGTCTCTGCGGGCCGAACGCCCCGACCGCCTGCCGGAGGGCCTCGCGGGCGCTGAAGGCGAGCAGGAGCGGCGGCTCACCGACGGCCTTCGAGCCGTACACGGCACCGTCCTCGCGGGCGTCGTCGAAGAGCCGCACGTGGAACTCCTCGGGCATCTCGGACAGGCTCGGCAGCTTGTAGGTGCTCGCCGACGGGGTCTGCAGGCGGCCGCGGGCGGGGCCGTCGCCGTCATCCCATCGCAAATCCTCGAGCGTCAGCCAGCCGACGCCCTGCACGAAGCCGCCCTCGACCTGCCCGAGGTCGAGCCGCGGCGACAGCGAGTCGCCGGCGTCGTGCACGATGTCGACCCGCCGCAGCCGGTAGGCGCCGGTGAACCCGTCGACCTCGACCTCGGTGGCCGCGCAGCCGTAGGCGAAGTACTTGAAGGGCGACCCCTGCTGGCGGTCGGCGTCCCAGTGCAGGCCCTCGGTGCGGTAGTAGCCCGCGGCGAAGAGCTGCACGCGCTGCAGGTAGGCGGCGGCGACGACCTCCGCGAACGACAGACGCGGCCCGGTGCCGCCGAGCGCGAAGACCTCGCCGCCCGAGAACCGCACGTCGCGCTCGTCGACGCCGAGCAGGCGCCCGGCGACGGCGGCGAGCCGGCCGCGGATCTCCTCGCACGCGATCTTGATCGCGCCGCCGTTGAGGTCGGCGCTCGACGACGCCGCCGTGGCGGAGGTGTTGGGCACCTTGTCGGTGCGGGTGGGTGCCAGCCGAACCTGGTGCAGCTCCACGCCGAGAGCGGTCGCGGCGACCTGCAGCATCTTCGTGTGCAGTCCCTGCCCCATCTCGGTGCCGCCGTGGTTGATGAGCACCGAGCCGTCGCGGTAGACGATGACGAGCGCGCCGGCCTGGTTGAAGGACGTGAAGGTGAACGAGATGCCGAACTTCACGGGGGTCATCGCCAGCCCGCGCTTGCGATCGGGGTGGGCGGCGTTGAACTGCGCGACCTCGCGCAGCCGGGCGTCGAGGTCGCTCTCGGCGCGGAGCTGGTTCCAGATGACCGAGATGCGCTCGGCGTCCTTCACCGGCTGCCCGTAGTGCGTGGACTGCCCGGGGCGGTAGAAGTTCTTCTCACGCAGCTCGAGCGGGTCGAGCCCCAGCACGGGAGCCGCGCGGCCCAGGATGTCTTCGATCAGGAACGAGCCCTGCGGCCCGCCGAACCCGCGGAACGCGGTGTTCGACGGCTTGTTCGTCTTCGCCACGCGTCCGTGCACGCGCACGTTCGGGATCCAGTAGGCGTTGTCGACGTGGCACAGGGCACGGCCGAGCACCGGCTCCGACAGGTCCAGGCTCCACCCGCCGTCCGACGTCAGCGTCGCCTCCAGCGCCTGCAGGCGCCCGTCGGCGTCGAAGCCGACGCGCCACGACATGTGGAACGGGTGCCGCTTGCCGGTCATCGTGATGTCCTGCGCGCGGGTGAGGCGCAGCCGCACCGGGCGGCCGGTGAGCTTCGCCCCGAGCGCGGCGATGGCGGCGAACCCGTGCGGCTGCATCTCCTTGCCGCCGAACCCCCCGCCCATGCGCAGGCACTGCACCGTCACCTCGCTCGACGCGACGCCGAGCACGTGCGCCACGATCTCCTGCGTCTCGGACGGGTGCTGCGTCGACGATTCGACGAAGTACCGCCCGTCGGGCTCGCGCACCGCGAAGGCCGCGTGGGTCTCGAGCGAGAAGTGCTCCTGCCCGCCGCACTCGCTCACGCCCTCGAGCACGACGGCGGAGGAGGAGAGGGCGGATGCCGTGTCCCCGCGTTCGATCGTCAGCGCCTTGCCCTGGAACGACCCGGCCTGAATGGCCTCGGGCACCGTGATGAGCGACGGCAGCGGCTCGTACGAGACGACGACGGCGGCGGCGCCCAGCCGCGCCGCCTCCGGCGTCTCGCCGAGCACCCACGCCAGCGCGTGCCCGTGGAACATCGCCTCGGACGGGAAGAGCGGCTCGTCGTGCTTGACTCCGGCGTCGTTGACGCCCGGCACGTCGTCGGCGGTGAGCACGCGGACGACCCCCGGCACGGCGGCGGCCGGGGTGACGTCGAGCGTCACCCGGGCGTGCGCCGAGGTCGAGGCCACCGGCCACGCGGTGAGCACGCCGTGCGCGCGTGCCGCGAGGTCGTCGGTGTACACGGCGGCGCCGGTGACGTGCAGCGCGGCGCTCTCGTGCACGGCCGGCCGACCGACCACGGGGTTCTCGGGGCGATCGGCGAGCCCGCTCATGCCGGCACCTCCGCCGGATCGGATGCGGCGCCCGCGTGCAGGGCGAACAGCGCCGTGCCGAGCATCCGCGCGCGGTACGCGGCTCCGGCGCGGTGGTCGCTCATGGGCGTGCCCTCGCCCTCGAGCACGGCGGAGGCCGCCCGTGCCGTGTCGGCGTCCCACGGGCGTCCGATGAGCGCCCGCTCGGTGGCGTACGCACGCAGCGGCGTGGCGGCGACGCCGCCCAGTCCGATGCGGGCGCGCGCGATGATTCCGTCCTCGAGGTCGAGCGCGACCGCGACCGCCACCGACGAGATGTCGTCGAAGCGCCGCTTCGAGACCTTGTGGAACGCCGTGATCGAGTGGCCGGACGCGGGGATGCGCACCTCGCGGATGAGCTCGCCCGGGCGCCGGACGGTGGTGCGGTAGCCCGTGAAGTAGTCCGCCAGGTCGACGGCGCGCTCGCCGCCGTCGGCGGACACGAGCACGACCTCGGCCCCGAGCGCGAGCAGCGCCGGGGCGGCGTCCCCGATAGGCGACGCGGTGCCCAGGTTGCCGCCGAGGGTGGCCCGGTTGCGGATCAGCCGCGACGCGAACTGGGGGAGCAGCTGCCCGAGGAGCGGCACGCGCTCACCGAGGGAGCGCTCGACGTCGGACAGCGCAACGGCGGCGCCGATCCGGATGACGTCGTCGCCCACCTCGACGGCGCGCAGCTCGGCCAGCCGGTCTATGGCCACGACGATCGGCGCGCGGGCGCCGCGCAGGTTCACCTCGACGCCCCAGTCGGTGCATCCCGCCACCGGGACCGCGGCGGGCTCGTCGCGCAGGAGGACGAGCGCCTCGTCGAGGGACGTCGGCCGCACGAAGCGCGCGCCCGCCACCTCTTCATCGGTGGCGACGGCCTCGGGCGCAGGCGCGTCGAGCCGCTCCCGGAGCGGGTCGCCGGGCTGCGGCATCCCGAGCGCGAACGCGGCATCGCGGATCGGGCGGTAGCCGGTGCAGCGGCAGAGGTTGCCGCCGATGGCGTGCAGGTCGAACCCGTTCGGCCCGTGCTCGGCGGTGGCCTCCTGCGGCGCGCGGTCCGGCCGGTAGAACTCGGCGGCCATGCTGCACACGAAGCCGGGCGTGCAGTATCCGCACTGCGAGCCGCCGGCCGCCGCGAGCTCCTCCTGCACCGGATGCAGGTCGTCGGGCGAGCCGAGCCCCTCGGCGGTGACGACCTCCTGGCCGTCCAGCGCGAGGGCCGGCAGCAGGCACGCGTTCACCGGCGTCAAGGACGTGCCGCCGTCCGGCGTCGGGGTGGCCAGCAGCACCGCGCACGCGCCGCACTCGCCCTCGGCGCAGCCCTCCTTCGCGCCGGTCAGGCCGAGGCCGCGCAGCCAGTCCAGCGCGGAGGCGTGCGGGGGCGTGCCGGCGAGCGGCCGGGGCCGCCCGTTGACTGTCACTGCGGTGTCACTGTTCGTATGGATGCCCGGAGTCTACGCCGCGCGACTGTCGGCCGACGGTGAGCGACGCCCCTCTGGACACGCCCACGGGGCAAGAGGATCGTTGCCGTGGGGACACACACTGGGAGGTTGGCATGTTCACACCCGATCGGCCGTTCTCGAGCTTCGCCGTACCCGACATCGGCGCAGCCGCGGCCTTCTATCGCGACACGCTCGGGCTGAACGTGACCGTCTACGAGGAGATGGGCGGCGGCTTCACGATCGCCCTCCCCGGCGGCGGCCACGTGTTCGTCTACCCGAAGGAGGACCACGAGCCGGCCGTCTTCACCATCCTCAACTTCGAGGTCGACGACGTTGACTCCGCCGTCGACGACCTCAACGCGCGAGGCGTGGTGACCAAGATCTACACCGATCCGGACTACGGCACCGACGAGAAGGGCATCTCGCGGGGCTTCGAGGGCGGTCCCGACATCGCGTGGTTCCGCGACCCGGCGGGCAACGTCATCGCGGTGGGCGAGATGGCGCCGCAGATGCTGGGCGGCGCGGGCTGACGGCTGCGAGAGACGGATGCCGCGACCCGCGGCATCCGTCATCCGTCACGGCAGCACGGGCCAGCCTTCGGGGCCCAGCGACCCGGCGGGGTACTCCTCGAGCGGCACCTCGCCGGCGCGCCAGGCGGCCAGCACGGGATCGACGATGCGCCACGACTCCTCGGCGGCGTCGCCGCGCACCGCGAGGGTGGCGTCGGCGTCGAGGATGCCCGACAGCACCTCGCCGTAGGCCTTGAGCGCGCCCTCGCCGAGGTCGGCCCCGATCGTCGCGCGCTCGAGCTCGAACGGGTCGTCGCCGCCGTTGACGTTGAGCTCGAGGTCCATGTGGTCGGGTCCCAGCGAGAAGCGCAGGACGGATCCCGGCGCCTGGCCGACGAGACCTTCCGGCACGTGGTTGACGCGGCGGAACGTCACGACGACCTCGCCCTTCTTCTCGGGGAGCGCCTTGCCCGAGCGCAGCGTGAACGGCACGCCCCGCCACCGCTCGTTGCGCACCTCGCACACGAGCTCCGCGAGCGTCTCAGTCTGGCGTGCGGCGTCGACGCCGGGCTCGTCCGCATAGGACGGCAGCTGCCGCTCGCCGATGGTGCCCGCGGTGTAGCGCGCCCGCCGCGAGGCCGTCGCGGGATCGCCGCCCCACACGTGCGTCGCGCGCAGCACGGCCGAGGTGGCGTCGCGGAAGTCGCGCTCGTGCAGCGTCGCCGGCGGCTCCATCGCGAGGATCGCCATCACCTGCAGCAGGTGGCTCTGGATCATGTCGGCGAGGGCCCCGGCCCGGTCGTAGTAGCCGGCACGTCCCTCGAGCCCGAGCGTCTCGTCGTAGCGGATGACGACGGACTCGATGTGCTGCGCCGACCACACCGGTGCGAAGATGCGGTTGGCGAAGCGCACGCCGAGCAGGTTGAGCGTCGTCGACCGGCCGAGGAAGTGGTCGATGCGGAACACCTGCGCCTCGGGCACCAGGCGCTCCAGCGTCGCATTGAGCGCGCGGGCGGTCACCTCGTCGACGCCGAACGGCTTCTCGAGCGCGAGCACCGTCCCCTTGGGGATCTCGACGCCGACGAGCGCCTCGCACGCCGCCTTCGTGACGGCGGGCGGTACGGCGAAGTAGAGGGCGAGCCGGCCGTCGCGGTCGGACAGCAGGCGAGCGAGGTCGCCGGGGTCGGTGATGTCGGCGCGCTGGTAGGTCGTCTCGGCGATCGCGTCGAATGCCGCCGCGAATCCAGCCGACTCGAACGAGCGCCGCACGGTCTCGCGCCAGTGCGCGTCGTCCCAGTCGTCGATGCCGGCGCCGCGCAGCCGGATGCGGCGGTGCGGCTCGAGGGTGAGCAGCTGGCCGAGCGCCGGCAGCAGCAGTCGTGAGGTGAGGTCGCCCGAGGCGCCGAGGATCAGAAGCGTGGTCTCCGCCGACATGCGCCCACGTTAGCCAGCGACCGCTGCGCCGGGGGAGGGGCTGGCGGGTGCGCGGCTCCTATGCAACGGTGCGCGGCGGTCGTAGCGGACGTCAGCCGGCCCCGCGCCAGTCGCCCATATCCAGCCGGGGGCGGTGATGCACCCTGCCGGCATCGACGGGCGCGGTCTCGTGGCCGCCCAGTGCGTGCACCCAGGGCGGCTGATGGTCCATGGTCACCGAACCCGCGCCGGTCGTGAAGTAGGCGGCGACCGGAGGACTCGCCACGAACGCGGCCGCGAAGACGGCGGCACTGGGGATGCGCACCAGGGCATCGCGCGACATGAGGTCGCGCATGAATGAGGCGAACGCGAGCGGATCGTCGGATGGCGGCGTCTCCGCTCCCGGCGGCAGCTGCGACAGCAGCTGCCCGAGGATGTCCTCACGCTGCGCGGCCGGGAACCCGGCGAAGGCGGCCGCGTAGGCCTTGTCGGCGACGCTCGCGGGGACGTTCCCGAGCACGTAGGCGTAGCGCCCGATCTGCTCATCGTCGCTGAGGACGGGCTGTTTCTCGTGTCGCCATCTCATGACTCTCGGCTCCCGAGCGCCAGCGTACGCCGGACGCGACATTTCGTCGATGTCGGCGGGGCCGGTGCCGGCCAGCGCGGTCGCGCGTCGTCGCCGGACGAGCCGTGCACGGACCCCCGTGGACAGGGGGTGGGTCCGGGTGTCTAATGGGCCGCACCAAGCCCGGCAACGACGGAGCTGGCGAGGAAGGTCGGATCATGCGACAACTGCTCATCCTCGTGCTCGCTCTGGCTCTCGCGTGGGCCGGCACCGCACCGGCATCCGCGATCACCTTCGGCGATGAGGACGGTGACCTGCACCCCAATGTCGGCGTCGTCGTGATCGACCGGAGCGCCGGAAGCCCCGGACCTGACATCACGTGCTCGGGCACCTTGATCGCCGACTTCGTCTTCCTGACGGTCGCCCACTGCGTCGACGTGCTCGAAAGCGTCGGCCAGCCCTACTACGTCTCGTTCGAGTCGACGTATGACGAGGATGCGGCGGCACCGGCCGGGCTCATCTCGGGAACCGCGATCCAGCATCCGCTGTGGGGTTCGGGCCGGCAGGACGACACCCACGACATCGCCGTCGTGCTGCTCGACAGCGCACCACCCGGTGTCGTCCCCGCAGAGCTGCCGACCGCGGGCCTCCTCGACCAGCTCAACGCCAGCGGCGAGCTTCGCGACAGCACGTTCACCACCGTCGGCTACGGCGCCGTGCGCACCGACAAGACCGGCGGGCCGAACTCCGTAGAAGGCCGCGACGGCGTGCGTCGCTACGCGCTGCAGAGCTTCCAGTCGCTGAGGCCGAACTCCCTCGAGCTGTCGCAGAATCCCTCGACCGGCGACGGCGGCACCTGTTTCGGTGATTCGGGCGGGCCGCATTTCCTGGGCGGCGTCGACAGCAACCTCGTGGTCTCGACCACGGTGCGCACCGACCGCTGGTGTCGGGCCACCAGCCAGACCTACCGGCTGGACACCGAGTCAGCCCGCGACTTCCTGGGTCAATACGTGACCCTTCCCTGACCGCGGGATCACCAGGCGTACGCCTCCGGGGCGATGCCGGGGCCGGGCCAGAGGGTGTCGAGCCGCTCGAGGACCTCGCTGGTGCGGCGACTGCGGACGCCGACGATTCACGGCTGCCTTGATTCACGATGCCCTGTATCGTTGGCGCCGTGCCCGTTCTCACCGCCACGCTCACCCACACCGCCGCGCTCGCCAGGCTCGGGTCGGCGCTTTCCGACCCGACGCGAGTGGGCATCCTGCTGGCGCTGCGAGACTCCCCGGCATACCCGTCGGATCTGGCGGATGCGCTCGGGGTGTCGAGGCAGGTGATGTCGAACCAGCTCGCCTGTCTGCGCGGCTGCGGTCTCGTACAAGCCTCGCCGGATGGCCGGCGCACCGAGTACCGGCTGGCCGACCCGCACCTGGCGCCGGCGTTGAGCGAGCTGCTTCAGGTGGTCCTGGTCGTCGAGCCCGACTGCTGCGACGGGGAAGGGTGCTCATGCGCATGAGCGCGACTGCCCTGAGCGCCGACCGTCGACGTGTGCTGCAGCGACGGGTTCGCTGGATCGTCGCGGCAACCATCTCCTACAACGTCGTCGAAGCGATCGTCGCCATCACCGCCGGCAGCGTCGCGTCGTCCGGCGCGCTGATCGCGTTCGGGCTGGACTCGACGATCGAGGTGCTCTCCGCGGCGGCGGTCGCGTGGCAGTTCACTCGCCGGGATCCGGAGCGCTGGGAGAAGCCCACGCTCCGTGTCATCGCCGTCGCGTTCTTCGCCCTCGCCGCCTACGTCATCGCGACGTCGCTGCTGGCGCTGCTGACCCGGGCCGAAGCGGAGCACAGCACGCTCGGGATCACGATCACGGCCCTCAGCCTCGTCGTCATGCCGTTCCTGTCTCTCGCTGAACGTCGCGCGGGGCGCGAGCTCGGCTCCGCCACCGCGGTCGCCGACTCCAAGCAGACGCTGATCTGCGCCTACCTGTCCGCCGCCGTCCTGGTCGGGCTCCTGCTCAACAGCCTCTTCGGCTGGTGGTGGGCCGACGCGCTCGCAGGCCTGGTCATCGCCGGCTTCGCCATCCGCGAGGGCGTCGAGGCCTGGCGCGGCGACGCCTGCGCTACCTCCGTGGGCATGATCCTCGAGGGCGACGACGCCGAGCACCGCGCGTGACAGGTCGGCTCCGCGACGCAGCACGTTACGGTCGCGGCGAGCGGACGCCCCGGCGACGACTATTCTTAGATCCAGTCCATCAAACCACCGAACGGGTCGCGCACGTGCTTCGAACCATGCTCAAGTCCAAGCTGCATCGCGCGACCGTGACGGGCAGCGATCTCAACTACGTGGGGTCGATCACGATCGACGCCGACCTTCTCGCGCTCGCTGACATCCTCGAGAACGAGCAGGTTCACGTGGTCGACGTGAACAACGGTGCGCGGTTCGAGACCTACACGATCGCGGGGGAGCGCGGCTCCGGAGTCATGCAGATCAACGGGGCAGCTGCGCGCCTGGTCCACACGGGCGACGTCGTGATCGTGATGTCGTACGCCCAGTACGAGCGCGACGAGTTGCTGCGCCACCGGCCTATCGTGATCGAACTCGGTGAGACCGATCCGTCAGCCGCTCCCAACACCACCGTTCGGGTGCTGACACACGCCGGATGACACGACCGCTGCGACGCTTCGCGCGGCATCCGCGGGCCCGTAGGCTCGCCACGATGACTACCGACACGCGCGAAATTGCAGCCAACGCGATCGTGTGGGCGCGAGCCCGCCTTGGCGACACGGACTACGCCACTCGTTGCCTTGCGTTCGTCGAAGACGCGATCGAACGCTCCAACGGCATCGAGATCTTCGGCGGAGACTACGCCGCGGAGTCCGCTCGACTGTACGGCTCTGCCGAGAACTCGGGTGTGCCCCCGCTGGGGGCGCTGGTCTTCTACGACGGCGTCGGAGACATCATGGGCACACGCCGGAACTGGGGTCACGTCGGCCTCAGCCTCGGCAACGGTCTCGTGATCCACGCATGGGATCGCGTCCGAATCGATGACCACCGCGCCATCGCAGCGCTGAGCCCGGCGCCGGGGTGGGAGCCGCTTTCGGCCGCGGGGTGGACGCCCTTGAGCAGGGTGCTCGAGAACAGCACGCCGAAGTCCTATGGCGCCGAGGATCCCGCTGACGTCGCCGCGCAGATGCAGACCGCCCGTTTCTCACAGCACTGAGGCCGAACCGTTCGCGGACTCGAGCAAGAGCTCGCCCTGCCCCGGTCGTGTCGGTGCCCGGAGCTATCCTCCCGTCATGGCCGACCGCGTGACCAAACCCGTGCTGCACGTCGACACGGTCGCGGATTGGGAGGCGTGGCTCGACTCGGACCCCGACCCGAGAGGGGTCCGGCTGCGACTGCGGAAGAAGGCGTCGACCCAGCCCGGCATCACGTATGCCGAGGCGCTCGATGTGGCGCTGTGCTTCGGGTGGATCGATGGCCAGACGCAATCCCTCGATGCCGACTACTACCTGCACACCTTCACGCCACGGCGGCCTCGGAGCATCTGGTCGAAGGTCAACATCGGTCACGTGACCCGGCTGATCGAGGAGGGTCGGATGCGGCCGCAAGGCCAGCACGAGATCGACCGCGCGAAGGCGGACGGGCGTTGGGACAGCGCGTATCGGCAGAGTGATGGCGACCTTCCCGTGGAGTTGCAGGAGGCCTTGGACGCGGATCCCAGGATCGCCGAGGCGTTCGCGAGTCAGTCGGCGCAGAACCGGTTCGCGATGGCGTTCCGCGTGGCCAATCTCAAGCGGCCGGCGTCGCGAGCCGCACGCGTCGCCGAGTACGTCGAGATGCTCGAGCGGGGCGAATCCATCCACTGACGACCGCCCGGAGTGCGCTGCCGCACGCCGCGGACGACCGCTTATCGTGGGCGCGATCCGATCAATACGATGGGCGGGGTAGCGGCGCGGGATCCTCCACCGGGCGACGTCGAGCGAGCGCCTCGACGGATCGGAACGACAGCTCGAGGAGGTGGTGCGGCACTTCTCCGATCCGATCGGCGCCCGCCTCCGAATCACTCAGCGAGCGGGTGATCGGGGGCATGGTGGCAAGACGGGGTGGACGCAGCGCATTCGTCGTCTTCGCCGCGGTCGCGGGAGTGATCAGCGGGCTGGTGTTCCTTGCGGCTGCGGAGCTGGTGGCATTGCTGGTGGCCCGGGAGGCGAGTCCGGTGCTGGCGGTCGGGTCGTTCGTCATCGACGTCATTCCGCAGCCCCTCAAGGAGCTCGCGATCTCGACGTTCGGGGAGTACGACAAGATCGCGCTGCTGGTCGGGCTCGGTCTGGCGGTGGTGATCGCGTCGGCGGTAGCGGGCGTCCTGCAGTTCCTGCGGCCGCCGCTGGGGGTCATCGCGCTCGCCGTCGCGGGAGCGCTGTCGGTCGCGGCGATCGTGACGCGCGCCGGAGCCACACCCCTCGCGTTCGTCCCGCCCGTGATCGGGGCGCTGGCAGGATCCGTGGCGCTCTCACTCCTCTGCCGCCGACTCCGAGCATGGCAGCGCTCCGTTGCCACGCCGGCGGTCGCGGCCGAACCCAGCGATGACAGTGCGCCGGCGATCGACCGACGACGGTTCTTCGTGCTCGCGGGCATCGCCGGGGTGTCCGCGGTGGTGGTCGGCATCACGGCGCGGGCGGTGACCGTGGCGACGTCATCCGTCGAGGCCATCCGTCAGCGCTTGCGCCTGCCCGCGCCCCGGTCGTCGGTGACGATCCCCGACGGAGCGGAACTCGACGTCCCGGGCATCACACCGTTGTTCACTCCCACTGCCGACTTCTACCGGGTGGACACCGCGCTCACGGTGCCGACGGTCGACCCGGCCGCTTGGCGGCTCGTGATCGACGGCATGGTGGATCAGCGCATCGAGCTCACCTTCGACGAGCTCTTGGCCATGGGGCTCGACGAGTACGCGATCACGCTGACCTGCGTGTCCAACGTCGTCGGCGGCGACCTCGTCGGCAACGCGATGTGGCTCGGTGTGCCGATCCGCGATGTCCTGCGACTCGCGGGCCCGCAGGCCGACGCCGACATGGTGCTGTCTCGCAGCGTCGACGGCTACACCGCCAGCACCCCGCTGTCGGCGCTCACCGATGACGGACTGGACGCCATCCTCGCCGTCGGCATGAACGGTGAGCCGCTCCCGCCCGAACACGGGTTTCCCGTCCGCATGGTCGTGCCGGGCCTGTACGGCTATGTGTCGGCCACGAAGTGGGTGACCGAGCTCACGGTCACCACGTTCGAGCGGGACGAGGCGTACTGGACGCCACGCGGCTACAGCGCTCAGGCGCCCATCAAGTTCTCGTCTCGCATCGACACCCCGAAGATCGGCAAGACCGTCTCGGCAGGCCGCATCCCCATCGCGGGCGTGGCATGGGCGCAGTCGGTCGGCATCGAGGCCGTCGAGGTGCGCATCGACGACGGCGAGTGGCAGCGCGCGACCCTGTCGACACCGATCAACTCCGACACCTGGGTGCAATGGGTCATGGAGTGGGATGCCGCGCCCGGCACCCACTACGTCTCTGTGCGTGCGATCAACAAGAACGGCGAGCTGCAGTTGGAAGAGCCTGCACCCATCGCGCCCAACGGATCCTCCGGCTGGCAGCGATCCCTGATCGCTGTGTCATGAGGCCGCATCCACCTCTCGCGATCGGATCGGGCCGCCACCGTCGACATCACTCAGAACGCGGCGCTATGGTTCCCCCTGTGGAGAAGGTAGCGACGAATGATCGGTTGACGATACCCGGCGCTGTCGCGCTCGCGCTGTCGACCGGAGCAGTGCTCTCGCTCTGGGCCTACCACTCGCTCTGGGTTCGGAATGCCGGAACTCCGGTCGCGCTGGACGCGACCGAGGACTTGGCCGTCCTCGCGTGGCTCGTCGGTTGGCTGCTGGTGACCTGCGCAGCCGGTGCAGCGGTGGTGCTCCTCGTCGCCGTGACCCGGCGGCTCGCCGCCCGGGTGCTTCCGCTGATCGACATCGTCGCGTTCGGGGCGGCGACAGTGCTCATCGTGGCTGCGGTCTCGCTCGCCCCTCTCTGGGGCACGGCATTCGCCGTAACCCAGTGAGCGCCGCTGACATCGCCGCCGTGACGGCGATGGTCGCCGGCGGGATCACGGTGGGGCTGATCGCGATCCTTCACGTGCTCGAGCCCGAGTACGACCCGTCCTGGCGGATGATCAGCGAGTACTCCCTCGGGCGTTACGGGTGGGTCATGCGCCTGGCCTTCGTCGGGATGGCCATCGGCCTGGCAGCGGCGTGCGTCGCCTTGTGGCCGTTCGGTGGCGTGTTGACCGTCGGCCTCGCCGCTGTCGCACTGGGCGCGCTCGGTGCCGCGTTCATCGACGCTGATCCGATCATGACTCCGCGAGCCGGTGCAACAGCCGCGGGCAGGGTGCACACGGTGCTCGGCGCAGTGTTGCTCGCGGGCTTCCCGCCTGCTGCGCTGCTGGCAGGGGTCGGGGTGGCGCCGGAGCTCGGCTGGACGCTGGCGGTCGCATCCGTTGTTCCGTTGGCCGGCCTCGTGTGGTTCCTCATCGCCTTTGCCCCCGCGGGCGGGCAGGGCGGCTCGCCAGAGATCCGCATCGGATGGCCCGACAGATTCTGCCTCCTCGCCTACCTGGCATGGGTGGTGCTTGCTGCGATCGGTGTCCTGTCCGTCATGTGATGCGACCGCAAGGCGCAGCGAGTCCGCCAGGCCTGGGCTCCTGAACGCAACGGAATCGAATCTGAACCCCCGCGTGCGGCCGATAGGGTGTCCGCGTGGAAGGGGAATCGGAGTTCCCGGTGTCGCTCGGGAAGGTCGCACGGCGGGCGCTTGCCGTACACGGGATCACTCGATTCGATCAACTCACTTCGTTCACCGCGTCCGACCTGCTCGAGATCCATGGTGTCGGCCCGAAGGCCGTGCGGATCCTCGCGGAGGAGCTCGACGCGCGCGGGCTGCGCTTCGCGACATAGCCGTGCCCGTTTCGAGGATGGCGATCAGGGATCCGCAGTCGACTACTTCGGCCGCGCGCCGCCGCCAGCCCGATCGTTCGCCACCCATGAGCCCGCTGCCTTCGGCCCTGTGGACTCCCTCGCCTGAAGGGTGAAGTCGACCAGCACGCGTCGCGGGGCGGGGTGCTCGGTGGAGGTCCGCGCGGACAGAACCGGCGAGGCCGGAAGGATGCCGTCGTCAGAGTTAGCATCCGTCCGCGCCGCTGGCAACCCCACCTCGATTTCGTGCTCGGTCACGGGTGGCGCCAATACGATTGCGCGACCGCACGACAAAGGGAGACGAGAATGACCGACACCCAGGGAAACTCCGAAGCCACACAGGCGGCGGGAGAAGCCGCCGAGCGGGCGAGCATGTCGGTCGCCGACGGGGCAGAATCGTCCGGCGCCACGGCGGAGCAGATCGCTGACGAGGTCTCGGCTGGCGCGCAAGCCACGAAGAGCAATGTCGCAGGAACCGTGAGCGACATCGCAGGCTCGGTGAGCGAGAGGGTCGGGGACGTCGTCGATGGAGCCAAGAGCGCTGCGTCCGAGGCAAGGGCCGCGGCCGGAAAAGCCGCCGACGCCGCCGTCGATGCCGCGAAGGCCGCAACCGCGAGTCTCAAGGATGTAGCCGACAGCGTCGATTTCGACAGCCTTGTCGCCCAGACCAAGACGGTCGCGGGGGAGTGGACAGACAAGCTGAAGCAGACATATCGCGAGCGTCCCGGCGTGGTGATCGCCGCAGCCGCGGGCGCCGTGGTGGTGCTGGCTTCGATCGTGCGTACGATCGGTCGTCGCTGACACTCCCGCTTGCCTGCTCCAGCCGCAGCGGGTTGTGACTCTTACGGACGCTCCGCTGCCTTCTTGCCGAGTTGGGCCGCGACGTCGGGAACGTATCGGAACTGCTCGATCGGTGGCCGCTCGTAATCGTCCGCCTTGGGGCGGTCGGGAATCGTTATCTTCGGCCGGTCCAGGGGGTGGTAGGGGACGCTGTCGAGGAGGTGGCTGATCGCGTTCAAGCGCGCGCTGCGCTTGTCGTCGCTCTCGACAACCCACCACGGCGAGCCCGGTGTGTCGGTGGCGGCGAACATGGCGTCCTTCGCGCGGGAGTAGTCCTCCCACCGGCGAATCGACTCCAGGTCCGTCGGTGACAGCTTCCACAGCTTCATCGGATCTTCGCGTCGCGCGACAAAGCGCGCTTGCTGCTCGTCATCCGAGACCGAGAACCAGTACTTGATAAGGAGGATGCCGTCCTCGATGAGGTGCTGCTCCACGACAGGCGCCTGACGCAGGAACCTCTGATACTGCTCGTCCGTGCAGTACCCCATGACCCGCTCCACTCCGGCGCGGTTGTACCAGGACCGGTCCATCAGCACGATCTCACCCTTGCTGGGGAGATGCTCGATGTAACGCTGGAAATACCACTGGCCGCGCTCCCGCTTGGACGGCTTGGTGAGCGCGACCACGCGCGTATGCCGGGGGTTGAGGTACTCGGTGACCCGTTTGATCGCTCCCCCCTTGCCGGCGGCGTCACGGCCTTCGAAGATCACCAGGACGCGCGCTCCTGATTTCGCCACCCATCGCTGCATCTCGACCAGCTCGACCTGAAGACGCTTCAGCTCGGCCTTGTACAACCGCTTAGGCACGCGCCGCACCGACGTCGTACTCCTGCTTTTCTTCGCCATGTCTCCCCCTGTGTCCGCCCGGCGTCGATCACCGCGCTTCCCTGCCGCCGCATATCTTCCACGCCTATGTCGACCTCGGCCAGGGCTTGCGCTATGCGCCGAGTTGCGGCAGGCAGCGGGTCGACCGCTAGGAACGGCCGGTTCCTGATATCGCTTCGTCACCGACGTCGACGCCTCCTTGCAGCTACGGGATGCGGGAGTGCGCAGTGGTGGACGACAACGGGAACCTCATCCGCGTTGGACCGCGCTCTGAGCCGATCCCTATCCGACCGGCGCCCGGAAACCGAACCGTCGCGCGCAGCGATCTGGAGTTGGCGCCGCTGTCGTTGGCCGGCTCGGCGGCATCGGTTCGGTGTCGGTCGACGCTCGGCGCGCTTAGTCGACCTGGTCGTCGCCCGCCCACTCCTGCGGCTCGCCGGGCTTGTACGTGCCGAAAGTCCACTCATAGCCTTCGAGGTCCCGGACGCGGCAGCGGTAGTTCCCCCACTCCGTGTCGGTGGGTTCGAAGACGACCTCTGCGCCGGCGGCGAGGGCAGACCGGAAGATGTCGTCAACATCGGCCGGAGAGCCCAGGGCGAACACCAGCCCAAGCCCGACCGACTCGCCGCGTGGTTGCGCGCGGTCGTAGCCCGCTCGATCGGTGAAGACGGTGAAGACAGCGTCGCCGAGCCGCATTTCGGCGTGCTGGATGCCTCCCTCACCGTCGGGCCATTCCGCGGTGGTCGTCAGTCCGAACGCGCGCTCGAGCCATCGGAGGGCGGCGGGCGCATCGCGGTACGGGATCTGCGCATAGAGGAACGCCGTAATCTCTGTCGTTGTCATGATGAGAAGGTAGCGATGCTCCCGGACAGAAGGTGTCCGCTCGGTGAAAGCTCTCAGGTCGCTGCCGGGACTGTTGCCGAGGAACGCAACCGACATCGGTGTGAGCGCTTCCCTCAACGGGCATCGCCGTCTGAGAAGACCATGACGTGCGTCGTCGATCCGTAAACGGGCAACCCACCGAAGAGGTACGCCCACCTCACATGCATGTCGTTCGCTGCGTGAAGCCATCGCGGCCGGGACGTTGTCCGCCCCGACGGGGAGGCTTTGGGGTCCGCTTGTCGTCCTGGAGCTCCCAGCCATTGACGGCCATGAATCCGGTCTGGCGCTGTGAGTTTCGTCCGGGTGCTCCCTTTCTCAGTGTTGTGCTCTGGCGGATAATCAGGGCATGGACGCGCCGAACGGGCCGGCCGACTTCGAACCATCAGATGAGCTGCAGCGCCTGCGGCGACGCGCTTACGGACCTGATGCGGACATCGCGGAGGATGCTGCGGCTCAGGCTCGCCTTTCCGAACTGGAGGCAACCCAACGTCGAGCGCGGGCTCCCGTCGCCGACGCACCCGCAGCACGCCAAGCCCCTGCCTCGGAACGCACTCCGATCCCTGAGGCTCCGGAACGGTCACGTCCTGGGTCGACATCGGTTCCGCAGCCCGTCAGCGCGACGGCCGCCAAGTATGAGGGTGACGGACAATCCGTCGCCGAGCCGAAACCCGCACGAGTGCCGATCGGCGATCCCAAACCCATCAACCGAGCCCTCTCGCCCCCGTGGTGGCGCCGCCGACGCGTGCTGCCCTGGGCCATCGCCGGCGTGGCGGTGCTGGCCGCAGCCATCGCCATCGGTGCCTTCGGCGAGGACTCGAACGAGCCCAAACCGGTCGCACGACTTACCCCGCAGGGCCAACCCGCCCCTGCTTCCATCCCTCCCGACGATGACGTTCCTGTGAGGTATGACTTGACGGTCGAGGACTTCGTCTCATACGGCTCGTACGGACCCCTGCAGATATGGAGCACGACGAAGCTGGAGCACCAGCGATGCATCGCCGTGCTTCATGAAAATCACATCTCGGTGTTCGAGTGCACGGCGCCTTCTGTCGACACCATCGCCGATATCGACATGGACCCCAACGAGCTCCCACCCACGCCGTCCGGTGAGCTGTCGCCATACGTCCGATTCTTGCTCCACGATGAGGTCGTCGACGTGTACCGACCGAAAGAGGCGGGCGAATTCTATGGATCCACGCCGCGCGAAGGCCAGACGCCACGTCAGACAACTGTCACGGCTGACTATCGGTTCGAGAGCTCGCTGGCCGACTCGGTGGGCGCCGCCACGGAGCTCACGGCGATCGGCGCCCCCGGCGCCGTATTCATCGACGAGGCAGTGCTCGGTCAAACGCGTCCCGTGCTGACGTTCGATCGGGGCGGCGGCCTCGAGCTCACCCCCGCATCGGTGGCGATCGGCAGCGAGTACACGATCGAGTTGGTGTTCCGCTTCGATCGCCTCGAAGGCTACGCGAAGATCCTCGACTTCAACAACGCCACGGCAGATAGCGGCCTGTACAGCCCCGACGGACGGATGGACTTCTTTCCGGTCGCCACCGGGCTGGGCACGGTCGTCGAAGTGGACTCATACGCCCGTGTCGTGCTCACCAGGGACGCCACCGACAACGTCGTCGCCTATGTCAACGGGGCCAGACAGCTGTCCTTCCGCGACACAGGCGACATCGCCGTGATCGACGCGAACAACACGCTTCGGATCTTCAGCGACGACACCGTCACAGCGGACGAGGACTCCGGCGGAGCGGTATCCCGCATCCGGCTGTACGACGGGCCGCTCAGTGCCAGCGCGGTCGCCGCGCTCGCCGCGGAGTAAACGGTACGGGGAGGGGGCCCCTCCCAAGCAGCGGCGCCGGAGTTCCGGACAGCCTCGGTGAGGGGCGGAATGCCGACGCCTGCAACCCGTCACTCTTCCGAGACTCGGACGCACACCCCAGGGGTCCGTGTTGTCTTCCTCGACCATTGATATCCGAGCAGACGCAACCGGGTTGGTGGTGCGATGAGAACGCTTGGGCGAGGCCATTACACGAGACCGTCGGCACGGGCCGCCATGCCCCCGCGGGGCTACGCCGGATCTGGGCAATACAGCCGACCGCGCTGGCTCCGCTGGCGCCGTTTCGATGAACCGCTGTCAGCGGTACTCTCTCACCGGAGATACACGGGGGCGGGTATGGGAGACCGCGACACATCCGATGCGGAACGGATAACGAGGTACCTCTGTCTCTGCGACGTGTTGCCTGATGACGTCGTCGCTGCCGCCAACGGCTACGCCAGTACGAAGCTCGCGCGATACAAGCGTGACGCGCTTCTGGAAGTTCTCGCGCCCTTTCGAACGCCGCAGGAAGGCCGCGACACCGCCTCCCCACTGCTCTTCGGGACATTGCTCTGCAGGGCGCTGCGGTATCAGGAGGAGCACGTCCGCCCGGGCAACCCGTCACCGGCCGCGACAGATCCGCGAGCGGAGGCACGCCCCGTTCTCGAGCTGATGAAGATGGGCGCAGGCCCCGCCTTCGTCTATTGGTTCATGGACAGTCCCGCGTTGAACTCCTACTTCTCTTCAACTGATTCTCATGAGTTCGTCGAGGAGCGCGCCTGGGTGAAAGATCTCGGGCCGCCCCCGAGCATCTGGTCATATGCGGGCCATTACGACGAGGATCCGGGCTTTGCCGGCCTCTGAGCCCGCAGCGAAGGCCGGCCGGCGCGAGGGCGGCGGCGACCGACTACGTGCCCGCACAGCAACTGATCGCTCGCCGTCCTCGCGGCACCCCCCGCCCCGCGCTGAAAGCACGTTGTACTGCCTCGCCTGAACACGGTCCCGATCACGTGCCCGTTCAGATCTCACTGATCCAACGAGGTGCGTCGACGCGGAGCCACTTGACGGCATCGACGCCCACCCAACCCATGTGCGAGGTGGCCGCGACCACAACACTCCCGCGCACTCGCCGATGACCGCGCGTCCACCAGCGCCCGTAGCTGCGACGCCGGTCGGCCCGACAGTGGGCTGATCGCGCGAGTATCATCAGTGCCACCCTGGTCGAAGCTGCTCGAGTCCATCACTGTTCGAGCTCACGACCCAGACCGCGTCGCCGGCCCTCCCGGCGCATGTCGACTCACTCTCGCGGGGTCATCATGACAAGCAGACGAAAGCTGAGAGGCGAAGACCCAGAGAGTCTGCGTCAACGGCTGGCTCAAATTCAGATCGAGAGAGTCCAGATCCTGAATCGTAGCTGGCCGATCGATGATGAGGACTGGAGCGAGGAGCGCTCGGACGCGCTTCACGATCTCGCGATAGAGGAGGGCCGCATCCGCAAGGCGCTGAACCTTCCCCCGGGTGAGTGGGATGCTGGCGTGTGGCCGGACTGGGTCGGCTGGTCAATCCTGACGTTTGTGGTCGTGGGCATTTTCGCCCTGGCGTCGATGGCCAGCTAGGTCACAGCTTGGTCGCCCCTTCCGTCAGAGGTGAGGAAGCCGGTCGACGCGAGGGCAGTGCGGGCTTGAGGTGGTGGCGTGCTGGCCGGAGTGCGTTCGGTGGCGATCCCTCCGCGGGCGGGCAGACCCGCGCCGCCGCCGCCGCGCACCTGCGCAACCGACCATTGCTCGTATACCCCGCCCGCGCCTCCCGCCCGCGGAGGCGCCTCAACCGACGCGCCCCAGCCCCCGCGGCATCCGCGCCCCGCCCGTCAGCCGGCCAGCGCCTCCGAGAGCTTCACGCGGCCGCCCATGCGCAGCAGCGAGTTCTGGTAGATGCGCGCGGCGATGAGGATCGCGGCGACGCATGTCGCGATGAGGATCGCGATCGACACGAGCGGCTCCCACCACTGCGCCTGGCCGAGGAAGATGCGCATCGGCATGCCCACCGGCGCCGAGAAGGGCACGTACGACATGATCGCGAGCACGACCGGGTTGTCGTTGAAGAAGATCACCAGGAAGTACGGCGCCATCACGAGCATCGTGAGCGGCATCGTGGTCGAGCCGATGTCCTCCTGGCGCGACACCATCGACGCGGCCGCTGCGAACAGAGATGCCAGCAGGATGAAGCCGAACAGGAAGAAGATCGCGAACCAGGCGATGGGCCCGCCGAGTCCCTGCAGCAGCGCGGTCTGATCCGTGACGGTCAGGCCGATGACCGCGATGGCGGCGAGGATCAGGATCTGGCCCATCGCGAGGATCGTGTTGCCGATCACCTTGCCGGCCAGCAGCGACCGGACGGGGATCGCCGAGATCAGCAGCTCCACCACGCGGGTCTGCTTCTCTTCGACGACGCTCTGCGCGATCGTGCCGCCGAACAGCGACGCGGCCAGCAGGAACACGATGCCGAAGCCCACGGCGGCGATGTAGCCGAGCGCGGCGTTGCCCTCGTCGGGATTCAGCAGCTCGACGGGCGGCACCTGCGCGAGCTGCAGCAGCAGCGTCGTCGGCGGGGACGAGTCGGCGATCACGGCGAAGCCCAGCGGCGACGACGGGTCGCCGACGACCCCGGCGTCCACGGTGCCGTCGGCCACGAGCGCCTCGGCGGCGGCGCGGTCGTCGACGTCGGTGACGTCCAGGCCCTCCGCCGCGGAGACGTACTGCTGCGCATCGGCGGTCACGGCCACCGGCGTGCCGGTGCTGTTGGAGGCCTGGAAGCCCGCCCAGATCACGAGCGCGAGCGCCCCGATGAACAGGATCGCCGTCGAGATCACGAACGCCTTGCTGCGCAGCTTCGACCCGATCTCGCGCTCGGCGACGAGCCAGATCGCCTGCCCGCTGCCGAGGGTCGCGCCGCTGCCGCGGGTGGTGCCGGTGGTGCTCACTGGATGACCTCCTTGAAGATCTGAGCGAGGGACGGATGCTGCGGCGCGAAGCTCGCCACATCCCCTTGGGCGACCGCGCGCCGCAGCACCCGCTGCGCGGTCTCGTCGGTGTCGGCGTCGAACACGGCGTAGCCCCCGTCGAAGTCGAGCACCTCGACGCCCGGCTCGGTGCGCAGCCAGCCGGCGTCGCCCGCCGACACCAGCTCGAAGCGGCGCGTCGAGTGCTGGGCGCGCAGCGTGTCGCGGGCGCCGGCGGCGCGGATCGTGCCGCCGGCGATGATGACGAGGTCGTCGCAGAGCCGCTCGACGACATCGAGCTGGTGCGACGAGAACAGCACGGCGGCGCCCGCCGCGGCACGCTGCTGCAGCACGCCGGCGACGACGTCGACGGCGAGCGGGTCCAGGCCCGAGAACGGCTCGTCGAGGATCAGCACCTGCGGGTCGTGCACCAGCGCCGCGGCGATCTGCGCGCGCTGCTGGTTGCCGAGCGAGAGCGTCTCGACGTTGTCGTTCAGGCGCTCGCCGAGTCCGAGCCGCTCGAGCAGGGCCGTGGCGCGGGCGGTGGCATCCGTCTTCGAGAAGCCGTGCAGCCGCGCGAGATAGACGATGTGCTCCAGCACCTTCATCTTCGGATAGAGCCCGCGCTCTTCGGGCATGTAGCCGAAGCGGCGGCGGTCGGATGCCGTCACCTCGGCGCCGTCCAGCGTCACCGTGCCGCCGTCGCCGGCCAGCACCCCGAGCACGATGCGCATCGTGGTGGTCTTGCCGGCGCCGTTCCCGCCGACGAAGCCGGTCAGGCGGCCGGGACGCACGTCGAACGACACGTCGTCGAGCACGCGGCGCCCGCCATAGCTCTTCTCGATCCCGCGGAGCTGCAGCATCCTGAATCCCCTCTCCGGCTCGGCTGACCGAGTCCGTCGAGATCACCGTACGGAAGCCGCGAGCACCCCGCCTCCCCCTGCGGAAGGAGACGGGTCCGCTCGGCGGTGGAATCACCCGCGGTCGGCCGCCGTCACTCCAGGCGCCACGAGGCGACGAGGTCTTGGAAGACGTCGCCGTGCGGATCGGCGCCGTAGTAGACACGGACCCTGAGCGTCGTCACCTCGTCGCCGTGCTGCGCCTGGATCTCGCGCACGACCACGGGATCCACCCATTCGTCCGAGACGTAGGTGAAGACGACCTCCTCCGCGGCGTCCGCGCCGTCGACGACCGCGGCGGCCCGCGACACGAGTGCGAACGAGGGGAAGTCGCCGCTCACGCCATACCCGGCTATCGCGCCGGCGACGTGCTCGTCGAGGGTGCCGGCGAGCATCGTGCGCTCGACGGACACGGATGCCGAATCGCCGACGCAGTCGCGGGCCGTGAGAAGGGGCCCCGCGCCACCGGGCGGCTGGGTCGCGGCATCCCAGTCCTTCGGCACTGTGAGGCGGAATCCGGCTGTCGAGACCTCCCCGGTCAGCGGCTCGACCGCTGAGGGCGCGCGATCGAGGACCATGTCGCGGAGGACGTCGGTGTCGGCCTGATCCGTGGTCGCCACGAACAGGGCGCCGCCGCACCAGTAGCCCTGGGTGTAGGGGAACAGCGCGACCGCCGCGGCCTCGTTCTCGTCGTCGACGCTGGTGAACAGCGCCCGATAGCTGGGGCCGCCCAGAAACCAGCCGTCCTTCTCGACCACCGCCTCACGGCCGGCCCACTCGGGGAAGGCGAGGTCGAGCTGCCCGCGGAGGAACTCGTCCGACCGCACGTAGGGGACGACCCCCTCCGCCCGGCGCACCGTCACCCCGGAGTCCTCCGCCGGGCCGACATGCCACGTGGTGCCGGACTCCCACTGCGACTCCCAGCCCTCGGGCGCGACGAGGCTGACCCCGACCCAATCCGCTTCCAGGCGCGTCATCCCTGCCCTCGGCTCCCTGGGCACCACCTCGGACTCCCACCGGCGCCCGTCGGCATACACATCCGCCCGATACTCGCCCGCGGGCAGCATCGCGGTCGCGGAGTACGGCGTGCCGAAGTAGTCGCCGACCTCGGCGGTCTCGAGGCTCGGCTGGGCGAGCACGGCCCACACGTCACTGTCCTCGCGCCGGTGGAGCCACACGACGACCGCCTTGCCGGCGGCATCCGTCTCGAGTTCCATGTCCTGACCCCACACCCGCAGCGCGGCGTCTTCGGCGACGGCCGGGAACGTTCCCTCCGCCGCGACCTCACCCATGACGGCGAGGCGGTACGCCTCCACCTGCTCGGGATCGACGGGCGTGCGGGAGGCACCCGTGAGCAGCTCGAGGTCGGAGAGCGCTGCGAGTCTCAGCACAGCCCGCTGCTGCTTGTCGTCCAGTCCGCCGCCCGCGCAGCCGGCAGTGGGTGCGAGGCAGCGGCTGACCTCTTCGTATGCCTCGAGCGCGGCCGCCGGCTCGCCCAGGGCGGCGAGCGCGAGGGCCCGATTGGCGCGTGCGGTGTGGACGGTGCTGCCGGCGAGGCGCTCGTCGTCGGCGATCTCCTGCAGCGCGGCATCGGTGAGGCTCAGGCCTTCGTTCAGCGCGCCGCGGTCATCGTCGTAGATCCCCGTCAGGATCAGGTACCACCCGAGGTCGGCGCGCCGTGCCGGCCCCGCCGGGCCCGCCTGCAGCGCCGCGCGCAGGTCGGCGACGATCTCGGGCAGCACCTCGCGCGAGGTGTCGCCACTCCATGCCGGCCACTCGTACGTGGCCGCCGCGCAGTCGAGGGCGTAGGCGCGGGCGGCGTGCACGGGGCCGTGGCGGTCGAGCACGCGCACCGCCTCGTCCAGGGTGTCGTGCCAGCTGTCGACGGTCTGCTCGGGGTCGCAGGCATAGCTCTCGGCGCGCGCGACCGCCATCGCGTGCGCCGCGAGCGTCTCGCGATCGGGAGGATCCGACCGGGCTACCATGTGCGGCACGGTCGAGAGGGCGAGGGCGATCCCGACCAGCGCGCCACCGGTGCCCACCGCGAGCAGCGTCTGCGACGCCCGCGGCGAGCGGTCCCTGCCGGTGGCGAGCGCGAACATGAAGCCGCACAGCCCGAGCACGACGAGCGAGACGATGAGCCGCGACCGGTCCGCGGACCACGCGCGCGCGTCGGTGCGCGAGAGCGCGGCGAGCATCTCGCAGGCGCGCGCCGGCTCCTCGCTCTCCATCAGGTACGCGCCGACCCACTCCCGGTAGCGCGAGATGTCTTTGAGGTCGAGGCCGCCCAGCGCGGCCCCGGGCGTGATGACCGGACAGTCCTGCGACACGTGTTCGGTCGCCGAGGCCTGGATCTCCTCGCGCAGATCGGTCTCCACCTGCAGGGTGAGCCGATCGAGCTCGGTCCACCGCGCGCCGAGGGCGGCCGCATCCTCGCCGTCCCCCGACACGGCCTGCGCGTGCTCCGCGGCCGTCCACCGCGCATCGGCGACCGCCAGCAGCGCCAGCCTGCTGAGGTCGCGGAGGGCCGTCTGCCGGCCGACGTGCTCGAGCTGCTGCGCGAGCGCCGCCTGGCGATCGGCATCCGCGCGCACGTCGCGCTCGCTGACGGCGACGGCCGCCAGCGTCGCGGCCGACGCGGCGAAGATCACCAGGGTCACCGCCCCGGCGATCTCGGCCCACCACTTCGCCCGGGTGCCGGCCTCCTGGCTGTCGGCGGCGGTGCGCCGGCCGCGCATCCGGCGGGTCCAGAAGATCTCGGCCAGGAGCGCCGCGGCGACCGCGCCGAAGACGATCGCGGTCGCCACCGGGTCCACCGTTGCGACGAGGAGGATCGTCATGCCCGACACCAGCGCGAGGGCGGCGGCGCCGAGCGCCCACAGCCGCCCGCGGAGGACTCGGCCGCGCGCGATGAGCCGCGGCCGGGCGGAGCGGTTGCCGAGCTCGTCGGCGATGATCAGGGTCGCGACGGTCGCCGCGAACAGCACGCCGGCGAGCATCGAGAGCAGCTCCTGCCGGTTGATCCGCTCCGCCTCCCGCGTCGCCTCCGCGGCCCCCACGGCGGGCTGGGAGTCGGTGGAGAGGTCGAGCAGCACCCGCCGCTCGGCCCGCTGCGCCGAGTAGCCGATCTGCTCCTCCTGCTCCTCCTGTACCGCTTTCTCCGCCTGCTCGTCCTGCTCCTCCTGCTCGGCGTCGGCCACAGGGCAGCTGTACAGCGGGTCGCCCTGGATCAGCGGATCGAGCGACTCCATCGCCAGCGACGCCGCCACCAGCTCCGTGGTCTGCGGCGCCGACGTCAGCAGGGTCCCCTGCACCGCGGCGCGGGCGATGGACGCCTCGCAGTACTGGCCGAGCAGGAAGGAGTCGTGGGCGACGAGCGTCTGCAGCCGGCCCTCGTCGCGGGCGGCCTCGGCCTGCAGCGTGCGGGCATGGCTGAACGCCTCGTCGGCCTCCTCCCCGGCGCGCGTCGCCTGGTAGGCCGCGAACGCGCTGAGCGTCGTCGCGATCGCGATCGCGGTGACCAGCGCCGTATCGCGCCGCAGGAAGAGCGTGCCCACGCCGACGAGCCGTCGGACGGGGCGACGTGGTCGGCGTGCCGGTCGCGGGCGCCCCGAGTGCGCGTCGCCCGGCTCGTCCGGTGGCGCCGTCGGATCGACCACCTGGACCCCCATCCCGATGCCCGCTGCCGGCGGATCCCCGCTCCGCCGAACCTGCCGCGAACGTTACTCGCCGGGCTGAGGCGCGACAAGGCGTGCCGCTGGGTCCACACGCCGCCCCCACCGTCACACGGCGACATCTTTCATGCGACGGAATAGATCCCAGATTCATGTGCTTGCATGGAAGTGGAATGTCCACGGTGGTCCCCGCCGGGGACCTTTGTCTTTTCAAGGAGTGAATCCATGTCCGACCGGACCATCGGCTACATCGTCGGCAGCATCTCGTCGACCTCGATCAACCGCCGCCTCGCCAAGGCGCTCGAGCGTCTCGCTCCCGAGGGCACGACGCTCGTCGAGATCCCGATCGCGGACCTCCCCTTCTACTCGCCCGACTACGACGCCGACTTCCCGCAGGTCGCACGCGACTTCAAGGAGGCCATCGACGACGTCGACGGCGTCATCATCGTGACCCCCGAGTACAGCCGCTCCATCCCCGGCGTGCTCAAGAACGCCCTCGACTGGGCCGCCCGCCCGTGGGGCCAGGGCTCGTTCAACGGCAAGCCCACCGCCGTCATCGGCACCTCGCAGGGCGGCATCGCCACCGCGGCCGCGCAGCAGCACCTCAAGGCGATCCTCAGCCACTACAACGCCCCGACGCTCGGCCAGCCCGAGGGCTACGTGCAGACCACGCCGGGCCTCTTCGCCGAGAACGGCGAGGTCACCAACGACCAGACCGCCGAGTTCCTCGTCGGCTACCTCGAGGCCTTCGGCGCACTCGTCGACCGCTACGCCGCGGTTCCCGTCGCCGCCTGACCCCCTCGCCGGCGGCGTCCGTCGCCGGCATCGTTCCAGCCGATCGGATGCCTCGACCCGCCGGCCCCTCGCGGGCCCGGGTCGAGGCATCCGTGGCTTCGGGCGTTGCCGCGTGTGTCAGGCGAGGCCGTGCCGGTGGGCGTACACCACCGCGGCGACGCGGTCGCGTGCGCCGAGCTTCTGCAGCACGTTCGAGACGTGCGTCTTGACCGTCGCCTCGCCGATGTAGAGGCGCTGGGCGATCTCGGCGTTGCTCATCGCCTGCGCCACGAGCCGCAGCACCTCGGTCTCGCGCTCGGTGAGCTCGACCGCCGGCGCCGCCCCGGCGCGCTGGCCTGGCGTCCGCTCGGCCGGTGAGACCCCACCCACGGGACGAGACCCTGGGGAAACCCCGCGGTCTCGTCCGCCGATTGGGGTCTCACGGTCGACGCCGGGAGCCGGCTCCCTGGGCGGCGCGACGGCGAAGCGCGCGATCACGCGGCGCGTGACCTCGGGGGCGAGCAGGGCGTCGCCGGCGGCGGCGACCCGCACGGCCGAGATCAGCTCCTCGGGCCCGGCGTTCTTCAGCAGGAAGCCGCTCGCGCCGGCCGCCAGCGCGTCGAAGAGGTAGTCGTCGCGGTCGAACGTCGTCACGACCACCACGGCGGCGCGCGACTCGGCGTCCGCCGTGATACGGCGGGTGGCCTCGAGCCCGTCCATGTCGGGCATCTGCACGTCCATGCAGATCACGTCGGGGCGGAGAGCGGATGCCGCCGCCACCGCCTGGACGCCGTTCGCAGCCTCGCCCACCACGGCGATGTCGCCAGCCGACTCGAGGATCATCCGGAACCCCGCCCGCATCACGGCGTGGTCGTCGACGAGGAGCACGCGCACCGGAGCGCTCACGCGTCGACCTCCGCGCGCGCAGGAACGGGCACGCGCAGCCGCACGAGGAACCCGCCGCGGCCCCGCGGGCCGACCTCCAGCTCGCCACCCGACGCGGCGGCGCGCTCGCGCATTCCGACGATCCCCAGCCCCGGGCGCACGGCCAGGGCGAAGCGGCCGGTATTGGCGACCTCCAGCTCGACGGCGTCACCCGCGTAGCGCAGGCGGACGTCGGCGGTGGCATCCGGTCCGCCGTGCCGGCGCGCGTTCGTCAGCGCCTCCTGCGCGACGCGGTACACGTTGACCTGCACGAGCTCGGGCAGCTCGACCGGCTCGCCGACGACGGTCAGGGTGGTCGGCAGGCCGTTGTCGTTCGCGTGGGCGACGAGGTCGGCGAGGCCCGTCAGGTGCACCGTCGAGCCGCCGTCGGCGTCGCCACCCGATGTCCGCAGCGTCTCCAGCAGCTGCCGCAGCTCGACGAGCGCAGCGCGGGCGGACTCCTCGACGCCCAGCAGCGCCGCGCGCGCGGCATCCGTGTCCCGTTCCAGCACGGCGCGGGCGGCGCCCGCCTGCACGCCCATTGCCGAGACGTGGTGCGCCACGACGTCGTGCAGCTCGCGGGCGATGCGCACGCGATCGAGGGCGACCGCCTGCGCGGCGGTGACCTCGCGCTCGCGCTCGAGCTCGCGGGTGCGCTCCTCCAGCGCGGCGCGTGACATGGCCGCCGCGTACGCGTGGTCGCCCATGTAGTACGCGCCGCCGAAGAACGCCGCGTTCACGAGGAACTGGATGAGCATGTAGGCCGCGAACGGCGAGAACGCGCCGGCGCGCGACAGCGTCTCGTCGCTGGGATCGATCGCCGCCTGGAAGGTCGTCACGAGCAGCCACAGGAACATGCCGACGATGACGCCCACGCGCACCCACAGGGCGCGGCGCCGGTCGTCGACCCACGCGCCGACGGTGTACATGGCGATGAACATCGAGATGTTGCTGACGTACACGTCGGGGATGCGGAACGTCACGCCGAGGAAGAACACCACCGCGATCGCCACGACGACGATCTCGGGGAACCGGCGGCGCGCGGCGAGCGGGGCGGTGAGCCCGAGGCTGTAGAGCAGCGCCCACTGCATGCCCCCGGTCGCATCGTCGCCGTAGATGCCGGCGACCGACCCCAGCGCGCTGCTCAGCACCGCCGCGACGAAGAGGCCGGCCGCCAGCCAGACGTCGGCGCGGAGCTCCTGCGGTGTCGGACGCGGCCGCGCGGTCGAGGGCGGGAGGTCGGGCATCCCTCCACGCTACGGCGGGGGCGCAGGCGCGGCATCCCCCGCGAGGCGGATTCACCGCACCGAACCTGCGGGACTTGTTATTGACAAGCACGCTTGCTTTTTGCAACCATGGACGCGTCGCCACCCCGGCGCCCCTGCCTGAAGGAGCAGAGCAATGACGCACATCTTCGTCAACATCGCCACCAGCGACCTCGAGCGGGCGAAGGCGTTCTACACGTCGCTCGGCGCCGGCATCAATCCGCTGTTCACCGACGAGAACGCCGCGTGCATCGTGTGGGACGACAACGTCTACTTCATGGTGCTCACCAAGGAGTACTTCTCGACCTTCACCGATAAGCAGATCGCCGACCCGCGCACGCAGGCGCAGGTGCTCATCGCCCTCAGCCGCGACTCGCGCGAGGAGGTCGACGAGATCGTCGAGACCGGCCTCGCCAACGGCGGCACCGAGCCGACCGAGCCGAAGGACTACGGCTTCATGTACAGCCGCGACCTCGAAGACCCCGACGGCAACGGCATCGAGTTCGTCTTCATGGAGCCGCAGGCCGCCGAGCAGGGTCCCGACGCGTACGTCGCGGAGCAGGCGAAGGCGTAGTGGCAGCCCGCAGCTACGGACAGTACTGCGGGGTCACGACCGCCGTCGAGCTGATCGGCGAGCGGTGGGCACTGCTCATCGTCCGCGATCTGCTCGTCGGCCCCCGGCGCTACACCGACCTCAAGCAGGGGCTGCCCAAGATCCCCACCAACATCCTCTCCACGCGGCTCAAGGAGCTGCAGGAGAGCGGCGTCGTGCGCCGCGTGCCGCTGCTGCACTGCGGGCTCGTCTACGAGCTGACGCCGTACGGCCGCGAGCTCGAGCCGATCGTGCTCGCGCTGGGCCGGTGGGGCTTCCAGCAGATGGGCGACCCGCAGCCCGACGACGTCGTGACGGCCGACTCCCTGACGATGGCGCTGCGGACGGCGTTCCGAGCGGATGCCGCGGCCTCGCTGCCGCCCGCCGACTACGAGGTGCACGTGGCCGACGTCGTCCTGCGCGTGCAGGTCGACCGGGAGCGGCTGCGGATCGCGCAGCTGCACCCCGCGGGACGCCCCGTCGACCCGCGGCTGGGCACGCAGGCCTCGACGGCGGGCGAGCCCGATCTGACGTTCGCGGCGGGCCCCGGCATCCGTCGCGTCATCTCGGGCGAACTGACCCCGGCCGAAGCGATCGACCAGGATGTGCTCGCGGTCGTCGCCGGGGATGCGACACTTCTCGAACGGTTCGCGCAGACTTTCCGCATCGAACCCGGCTCCGCGCTCGCCGCGTGAGCCCCGCCGCCTTCTGAAGGGACACGACAATGGCCGGTCGCATCCACATCGACCTGTTCACCACGCTCGACGGGGTCGCGCAGGCGCCCGGCGGCCCGCAGGAGGACACCACGGGCGGCTTCCCCTACGGCGGGTGGCAGGCGCCGTTCCCCGACGAGGTCATCGGGAAGACGATCTGGGACGGCATCTCGAACCTGGACGCGCTGCTGCTCGGCCGCCGCACCTACGACATCTTCGCGGGGTACTGGCCGAACCAGACGGGCGGCATCGCCGAGGTCTTCAACCGCGTGCCGAAGTACGTCGCCTCGCGCGGTCTGCCGACCCTCGACTGGGAGGGCTCGTCGCAGCTCGGCATGGACTTCGCGCTAGAGGCCGAGGCGCTGCGCGAGCGGCACGAGAGCATCCACGTGATCGGGAGCGCCAACCTCGTCCAGACGCTGCTCATGGAGCAGCTCTTCGACGTGCTGACGCTGTGGATCTACCCGGTGGTGCTCGGACAGGGCAAGAAGGTGTTCCCCGAGGGGTGCGCCCCCGCGAACTTCACGCTCCTCGAGCCGGCCGTCACCGGTCCGAGCGGCGCGGTGCTGCTGCGGTACGGTCCGGTCGCCGGAGACGTGCGGACCGGAGACATGACCGCGGAGGACTGACCGGGGTCGCTGAGATCTCGATACGCGTGCTCGTTCCTCGCGCGCTACTCGATCTTGACCCGGCGCGCATCAACGCTCGTACCTCGCATCGATCCGCGCCGCGTCAGAAGATCATCGGGCGGTCGTCGTCGTCGGGGCCCTCGAGGTCGAGGTCGACGACGACGGGGACGTGGTCGCTCGGCAGCTCGCCCTTGCGCTCGTTCCGGTGGATGGTCGCGCCGGTCACGGCGTCGGCGATGGCACGGGACCCCAGGATGAAGTCGATGCGCATGCCCTCGTTGCGGGGGAACTTCAGGCGCTTGTAGTCCCAGTACGTGTAGCCGGTGGGGATCAGCGGGCGCACCACGTCGTGCAGGCCGACGGCCTCGAGCGCGGCGAACGCCTCGCGCTCGGGCGGTGACACGTGGGTCGAGAAGCCCGGCACGACCGCGGGGTCGCCGTTGTCGGCATCCGTCGGCGCGATGTTGAAGTCGCCCACCAGGGCGAGCGGCAGGTCGGGATCCGCGGCCAGCGAGTCGGACGTGTACTGCGCGAGCGCCGACAGCCAGTCGAGCTTGTAGTAGTAGTGCGGGTCGCCGAGCGAGCGGCCATTGGGCACGTACAGGCTCCACACCTCGACCCCGCCGACGGTCGCGCCCATCGCGCGGGCCTCCTGCGGGGCATCCGGCCCGTTGTGGCCCTTCTCGAAGCCGGGCATGCCGGGGAAGGCGGTGCGCACCTCGGTGACCGGCTCGCGGCTGGCGATCGCGACGCCGTTCCACTGCGAGAAGCCGTGCGCCTCGACGTGGAACCCCGCCTCTTCGAACCGCTCGAACGGGAACTGCTCGGCCTTGCACTTGATCTCCTGCATCGCGAGCACGTCGATGTGCTCGCGCACCGCGAAGTCGACGATGCGGTCGACCCGGGCGCGGATCGAGTTGACGTTCCAGGTGGCCAGGCGCATGGCCTCCAGCCTAAAGCGGGCGGCCGACGTCGGAAGGACGCGAGCGGATGCCGCCCCCCTGGCGTATCACCCGTTCGGGGAGGAGTCTCCTTCTTGTCAGCGGCCGCGTCCGCGGTCGGGAAAGCGAGACCCACCATGGACCACGACTGCGGCTGCGGCCACGGGGCGCAAGCCGCCCACGACTCCGCGCCCCTGGAGTTCGACGCCGACGGGGAGCTCATCCTCCCCGATCCCGTCATCCGCCCGGAGATGCTCACCCGCGCGTGCCCCATCGGCACGCTCGACGGGTCCTGGCTGCTCGAGCTCGAGCGGCGCACCGTGTTCGGCCCCGAGGTGCGCGGTGCCATGCGCATCGAGGTCGGCGCGTCGTCGCTGCGCGTCTCGGGGGACATGTACTCCCGCCGCGTCTTCCCTCCCGTGCTCACGGAGGTGGAGCGCCCGTTGCCGTTCCCGCTGCCCGAGCCCCGGCCGCAGCCGTTCGGCGGGGACGCCGAGGCCGACGGTGCCGAGCCGGATCCGGGAGAGGACGACGCACCGGTGCTGTCGGAGCTCACGGCGTTCAACCTGCGCTGGTACCCGGCGTTCCCGTCATCCCAGTACACCTGGTACTTCCGGTCGAACGGCGCGACCTACGCCGGCGGCACGCTCACCGTGCAGATCGTGCGGCACCTGTGGAACCGCACCACGCAGGAGTTCGTCTCGACCGACACCGGAACGCTCACGCTGCGCTGCCGGCGTCCGCTCGTGGTGACCGCGACCAGCGCCCTGCTGGGCTCGTCGCAGCGCATGACGGGCACGCTGTCGATCGGCGGCACGGTCACGAACGTCACGGCGTCGAAGACCTCGCCGATGTACCGCGGATGCCGCATCGAGGTCGACGCCATGGTCAACCGCGCGTTCCCGGCATCCGCCACCATCGGCTCGGGCGCGGCGGCGTCGGTGCGCTCGGTGTACGCGTCGGCCGGATGGGACGTCACCGTCGTGACCGACGAGATCAACGTGCCCGAGGACGCCGCGCTCACCAACGCCGAGCTCGCGACGCTCATGACGGGGCACCGGCAAGCGGTTGCCGGCGACGGCTGGCGCCTGTGGCTGTTCGTCGGGTCGGCGCAGGGCGGGCTGTTCGGGATCATGTTCGACGACGACACCGTGCCGCGCGAGGGCGCCGCCGGGTTCGCCGACGTGCGGCTCGGCAACGATTCCTTCATAGCCGCCGGCGCGCGGGGCCGACCGCTGGACGAGGTGCCGGCGGCGTTCCTGCGCACGCTGGTGCACGAGGCGGGGCACGCCTTCAACCTGTGGCATCCGAAGCACGACGTGCACAACCCGGGCATCGGCACCGAGATCATGAACCAGACCGGCGACGTCATGGGCTTCGCCACCTCGGCGAACCCGTACCCCGGCAACGCCTCGTTCCTGTTCTCGGACCACGACCGCACGTCGCTGATCCATTCGCCCGACCCGCAGGTGCGACCCGGCTGGAAGAACTTCGGCTGGGGCCACGGCGACCTGTCGGCGGGGCTGCCCGCGCCGGTGGACGCCGCGGGCCTGTGGGGCGACCAGGGCGACGACGGTCTCGAGCTGACGGTCGCGATGCCCGCGCAGGCGTTCGTCGGCGAGTACGTGACCGCCGAGGTCGTGCTGACGAACGTCTCCGACCAGGCGCGCACCGTCACGACGCTCATCAACCTGTCGGAGGGCGACCTCGTCTTCCTCCACACGCCGCCCGACCACTCGCTCCAGCATCTGGTCGACGTCGCCATCGGCTGCGGCCCGCGGCCGATGGCTGTCCTGCAGCCGGGTGAGTCGATCCGCAACCACGTGCAGGTCTTCTTCACCAACCAGGGGGTGACCTTCACCGAGCCGGGACGCCACACGGTCGCCGCCCAGCTGGAGGTCGATCCGGTGACCACGGTGCGCTCCGCGCCGGTGACGGTCGACGTGCGGGGCCCTGCCTCCGATGCCGAGGTCGACATCAGCGCGAAGACGCTCACGCCGGGCGTCGGCCGTGCGATCGCGCTGGGGGACTTCGCGACGGATGCCTCCGCCCGCGCGGTCCTCACGGACCTGGCCGAGCAGCACAGCGACACCGACACCGGCGCCGCTGGAGCGCTGGTGCTCGCGAACGCGCTGGCGCGGTCGTTCTCGGACTTCCGCACCCGCGACGTGCGCGAGGCCGCGCCAGACGACGCGGCGCACTTCCTCGAGCTCGCGCTGCAGGGCCGGTCGGCCGAGCGTGTCGCCGCGCTGGCGGTGACCGTCGCGAGTCCGACGGAGAAGGAGGCGCCGGTCGTCGCCGACACCATCGCCGCGCTGAAGGCGCGCGCGAAGGGCGGTGCCCGCTCGGCGGCAGGCAAGGACGTCGCCGAGGCCGAGCGCATCGCGGCGGACTTCGTGTCGCCCGAGGGCCGCTGATCCGGGGTATGGCTGCGGTTCGACAGGAGAAATCGCCCTCCGCGGGAGGTTGGAACGCTTCAGCGTCCTGTGGAGGGCGGTTTCTCCTGTGGAGGTGACACAGAGCCCGGAGACGGTCGGGCGGGAGGTTGCGCTGCGCGTTCAGCGAGGGCCCCGCGCCGGTTCGACAGGAGATGTCGCCTTCCACAGGAGGTTGGAACGCTTCAGCGTCCTGTGGAGGGCGGATTCTCCTGCAAAGGGTGACACAGAGCCCGTCCAGGGGAAGGATCGAGCCGTGACGAAGCACGCGGACGGCGGCGGGCTGGAGCTGCGGCTCCGGCCGGCCTCGGCCGAGCCCGCGCGCGGCACGGCCCCCGGCGACGCGCCGGGGACGGCGCGCGGAGACGCGCCCGGGGCAGAGGCGCGGAGCGGCCCGCGGGCGAGTGCAGCGGCCGCATGGACCGTTCCCCTCGATCGCATCGCCTACGCGGACGCGGAGCTCGTCGCGCGTGAGGCGGCGACGGTGAGCGCGCGGCTGAACATCGTCGAGGGAGACCTCGAGATCTTCGTCACGCCGCCCGGCGGCCGGCCCGTGCGGGCGGCGTGGCCCTGGCCGGTCGACTCCGCGCCGCGGTCGGTCGAACTGGCGCCGGGGGAGTGCCTCGTCGCCTCCGTGCCGCTGCTGTCCGCGGGGAGCGCCCCGCTCTTCCCGGCGCCCGGGCGGTACGAGCTCGTCGCGCGGTTCGCGGCGCGGCCGGGACTGACGCTCGAGTCGAACCCGGTCGCACTCGTACGCACGGCGCCCGAAGACGCGGCGATCGCCGCCGGACTCGGCGACCGCGACGTGCTGCAGAGCCTGCTCGGCGCCGGCGTGATCGGTGCGGCCTCGGCGCAGCTTGAGAAGATGGCGGATTCGGACGACGTCGGCACCGCCGCGGCGGCGAATCTGGCGCTCGGCCGGACCGCGGCGCTCGCGGGAGCCGCCGACGATTCGGCGGTCGCGCGCGCCGTGGCCGCGCTCCTGCCGCCCGGTGCGACCGGCCCCGACGAGCGTCGCGACGCCGTCGCTCCGCGTGCGTCCGCGCGCGACGCCGCCGCGCTCAGCGGGCGTCCGCTCGCCGAGTGACCCGCATCGGCCGGGGCGCGGCATCCGTAGACTCGACGGCATGACCGTCGCCTCCACGCCCGCCCTCGAAGCCGACCGCCAGTACCTGATCGCGCTGATCCAGGACGAGGCGGTCTTCCACGGGGACTTCACCCTCTCGAGCGGGAAGAAGGCCACGTACTACGTCGATATGCGCAAGCTCACGCTCGATCACCGTGCGGCGCCGTCGATCGGGCGCATCATGCTCGACCTCATCCGCGACGTCGACGGCATCGTCGCGGTCGGCGGACTCACCCTCGGCGCGGATCCCATCGCGAACGCCGTCATGCACGAGTCGGCGCGCACCCACAAGCCGCTCGACGCGTTCGTCGTGCGCAAGGAGCCGAAGGACCACGGGCGCGGGCGCCAGGTGGAGGGGGCGGATGTCGCGGGCAAGCGCGTCGTCGTCGTCGAAGACACCTCGACCACCGGCCAGTCGGCGCTCAAGGCCGTCGAGGCGCTGCGGCGCGAGGGCGCCGAGCCGGTCGCCGTCGCCGTGATCGTGGACCGCAAGACCGGTGCCCAGGCGGCCGTCGAGGCCGAGGGCCTGCAGTGGCTCGCCGCGATCGACCTCGACGACCTCGGCCTCCAGCCGCAGTAGCCCGCGGGCCGTCGATCGGCGCGGCGGTCGCCGGAAGGCGCCGCACTCGCGCGAGCCGAGTGTGTCCGCTTGTCGACTGTCCGATGGCGATGGCATGCTCGTCCGCAACCCACGGAAGGGGTGTGGAATGCGCAAACCCGCGCTCGCTCTCGCTGCAACCGCAGCGGCACTGCTGTTCCTGTCCATCGGCTCTCCGGCCCAGGCCATCACCGACGGCGTCCCCGACGGCGACGGCCATCCCCACGTCGGCATCATGGTCGCCCAGGATGAAGAGGGCACGCCCATGTGGCGCTGCAGCGGCACGCTGATCTCGCCGACGCTGTATCTGACCGCCGGCCACTGCACGTTCGGGGCCGACCAGGTACAGATCTGGTTCGACGACGACCTGCGGGATGCCGCCGCCCATCAGTACCCGAACACCGGCGAGGTGTCGGGCACGCCGTACACGCACCCCGAGTACGACGACGCGCTGTTCTACCTCCACGACCTGGGCGTCGTGGTGCTCGACGAGCCGGTTTACGTCGACGAGTACGGCGTGCTGCCGACGCTGAACCAGCTGGACGCGCTGAAGACCGACAAGAAGTCCGTCACCTTCACCGCCGTGGGCTACGGACTGCAGAAGAGCTTCCCCGACGCGGCCTCGTGGAAGACCCAGGCCGAGCGCCTCCGGATGGTGTCCTACCCCAAGCTGATCTCGATCAACACCGGCTACACCGGCGACGGCTCGCTGATCCTCTCCAACAACGCGCACACCGGCGGAACCTGCTCCGGCGACTCCGGCGGGCCGAACTTCATCGGTGACTCCAACGTGATCGCCGGGGTCACCTCCTTCGGCAAGAACTCGACGTGTGCGGGAACCGGCGGCGTGTACCGCGTCGACCGCGCCGACGACCTCGACTGGCTGGCGACCTTCACCGGCTGACGCGGCCTCGGGCGTGGGGGAGAGGCATTCGCCGCCCCCGCGCCCGATGCCTCAGCCGCGCCTGCCGGGGCAAGACGCCTGCGGCGGCGGTGGTGGGGCGCTGAGCGCTCGGGACCGGAGCCTCAGCGGGCGAGGATCTCGGCGTTGAGTTCGCGCTGCCAGTCCCGCAGCCGCCACATCGGGTGGTGCGGCGCGGCGTTCGAGCACAGCACGACGCCCCACACGCCGTGATCGAGGGCGGTGCGCACGCCGTGCTCGGCCAGGGCCAGGCCGATCGGGCCCTCCTCGAACGTCCCGTGCAGCGGCGTGTAGCCGACCCAGCCCTCCCCGACGATCGCCGGAACACTCTGCCAGCGCGCCCACGCGGCGATCGCGATGGTGCGCGAGGCGATCTCGCGACGCATGACCTGCTCGTACGGCGGGTTGTGGCCGACGAGCCAGGCGTCCCACGCGGCGGGGTCGATCCAGTCGTAGCCGTAGATCATCTGGTCGGTGACGACGGTCGCGCGGTACTTCCACTCCTCGGCGCGGCCGTAGTCCGCGACCGGCGGGGCATCCGACCGCAGCAGGGAACGCAGCGCGGCATTGGGGAAGCCTTCGCTGCCCTCCGAACGGATGTCGACCCGTTGCTGCAGGGCGTCGAGCACGCCGTAGCTGTAGACGTGGAACTGCGCGGCGCCCAGTCCGTCGGGGAGCCGGTGCATGGCGAGGTGCGGCGGCTTGCCGTAGCTGGCGGTGATGAGCAGATCCGGATGCTGCGCCCGCAGCCGCGCCACCTCCTCCGCTCCGCCGTCCTCGAGCGCGGGCAGGATCGAGAAGTCGACCTCGTTGTGCAGCTCCACGAGTGCGATCCGCTCACGGTGGCCGTGCTCGGTGAGCCACCCGATCATCGCGTCCCATGCGTCGGAGAGGACGCGGTAGCGCTCGGCGAGCGGCACCGCGTCGATCGCGTGGAACCATGCGGGAGAGGCGGCGAACGCGGTCGACTGCTGGTACTCCCAGCTGGCCAGGATGATCACCATGCCGTGCGCCGCGGCGGCCTCGAACAGCGCCAGAAGTCGTGCGCGCAGATCGAGGCGGAAGCCGCCCGGAGTGTCGTACCAGCGGGTGCGCTGGCCGAAGTACCCGCCGGCGGGGGAGGCTCCGAGCCCCTCGATCTCGAGGTCGCGGGCGAGGTCGTCGAGCCCCAGCCCGCCGAAGAGCAGCAGCGGTGCGGCGCAGATGCGGATGGCGTTGTAGCCGAGGGATGCGGCATCCGCCATCGCCGCGCCGAGATCGGCGTACGGCTCGCCTGGACCCGCCTGCGTGTACCAGGAGAAGTCCCACAGGGTGATCGTGAGCCGCTGGGGCAGGTGCGCCGGCACCCTTCCGGTGAGGGACGACTCGTCGCGCTCGATCGTGCCGGATCCCAGATAGCGCTCGGTCATGCGTCGATCCTTCCCGCGGTGCGGACCTCGGTCGCCGAGGCGGCCTGCCGCGCGCGCCCTCGTGCGGCGAGCCGCTCCAGTTCGTCCGCCGTCGCAGCCCGGATCGATGCGGTGTCGGAGTCGAAGGGCGTGAGCTCGGGCACCGAGGTGGCGAAGTAGTCGACCTCGTCCCTCGCCGCGCGCAGGGCGGCCGCGCGCGCGTCGAGGGCGTCCCAGGCGGCGCTCGCCGCAGCGGCGTCGCCGAGGTGCAGGTGTGCGATGCCCTCCCAGTACGTGGTCTCGTCGGCAGGGCGCGGGTCGACGGCGAGCGGCGTCGGCGCGACGGCTTCGCGCCACGCGTCGGCGGCGCCGGCGGGGTCGCCGGCCGCTTCGCGCGCGAGACCGAGGAGCATCCACCGCCGCACCGGACGCTCAGCGGGGTGCCGTCCCTCGCCGAGCGACCGCGGCGGCGCGAATCCCGCCTCGAGGAGGGCCGCTGCCTCTGCCGGCGACGCCGGGAGCATCCGCTCCGCGAGCGTGCACGCGGCGCGATCGAACGCCGCGATCACCCGTCCTTCGCCGCCTTCGAAGGGGCGGAACCGCCGTGTGCTGAGCAGGCGCCAGGCGTCGTCGACCCGCCCCGCATCGAGCAGGAGGTTCGCGTGGCGCACAGCCAGGTCGTCGCGGACGTCGAGCAGCGCGGCGTGCCGCTCGAGCATGGCGAGGCGGGTGGCGGCATCCCTTCCGCGCCGTTCGGCGAGCACGTCGCGCTCGAAGACGAGGCGCGCTTCGGGTCGCAGGGCGAGCGCCTGTGCGAGGGCCGCGTCGGCACCCTCGTCATCGTCGGCGACAGCCACGAGAGCGATCGCGAGATTGCGCCACACCACGGGGTCTGTCGATCCGCCGGCGGTCGACGCGCGGAGGTGCTGCAGCGCGTCGGCCTCGCGGTGCGCGTCGAGCAGCCACATGCCGAGCAGACCGCACGCGACGACGTCGGTCGGGTCGTCGTCGATCGCCGCGACCAGAGCGTCGTACTGATCCAGGCCCGCGGGGAAGGCGAGCGCCGCCGACGACGCACGCGCGGACCGCCGCTCGTCGGCCGCCGCATCCGCCCGCCCGGCGCGCTCGAGCCAGTGCGCGCGCAGATAGTGGCGGAGCGGACCGGCGAGCCCCGCCGACGGAGTGGCCTCGAGGTCCAGCCCCGTTGCGGCCAGCGCCTCGTCGTACGCGCCGGCACGGGCGAGCTCGGCGCCGACGTCGAGGGCGGTGCGCGCGTCGCGCCGGGGCGGGTCGCCCCGCAGCGCCCGCGTCGCCGGGTCGAGCGGGTCGTCGGCGAGCAGGTCTGTCAGAAGGGCGACGGATGCCGCGTCCTCGCCGTGGCGCGCGAGTGCGAGCGCCTCGATCCGGCGCGCCTCCGGAATGGCACGCGCGGCACGCGCCAGCGCGAGAGCCGCGGTCGGGGACCCGGTGCGCAGGGCGATGCGTGCGCGCGCCAGGGCCGCCGCTCCGGCGAAGGCCGCGTTCCAGCCCGACTTCGCCAGCCACCGATCGGCGGCGTCGTCGTTCCCCAGCCGCTCGTGGACGAGGCCGAGGAGGTACGCCGTCTCGCCGTCGCGCGGGTTGAGGTTGCGGCGGGTGAGCCGGTCTGTCGCCGCGGTGAGAAGCTCGAGCGCCTCGGCGTACTGTCCGCGCGCGAGGTGCCACGCGCCGAGCGCGGTGGCGGCCCTCGAGTCGCCCGGATCGCGGCGCAGCGCCTCGCGCAGGTACGGCACCGCGGACCGCGTCGGGTGCCGGTACTGCAGCAGGTGCACCGCCGTGGCGTACAGCTCGTCGTTCGACGGGACGTCCTCCGGCTGGTCGGGCGCGGTCGCGGCCCACGGCTCGCCGGCGTCACCGGTGGGGGCGCGCCACACCACCAGAGGCGCGCCGGAGTGGATGACCCGCACCTCGAGTTCCGGGGCGTCCGCCGGGATCGCCGCGCCCGCCGTGAAGGGCGCATCCGGCGAGAGATCCGCCGTCCACGCCTCGACGAGCTGACCGCCGCGCCGCAGCTCGATCGAGGCGCCGGGCAGCGAACGCGTGGCGATCGCCGTGATGCGCGTGCCGTCGCCGTCGGCGCGGACGCCGAGCGCAGCATCCGTCGTCGCCTGCCGGACCGGGCCGGTGCCGTGGATCGGGTACCAGTACTGGCGGAAGCGTTTGGTCTCGCCCGGGAGCAGCCAGCTGAAGTCGGGCTGGTTGTCGGTGTAGACGCCCGCCATGAGCTCGACGTAGGGGCCGTCGCCGTCGGTGAGCTGATCGTCCCACGCTCGGCCGATCGGGCCGTCGCCCCACGTCCACTGCTTCTTGCCGGGTGAGATCGCCCGGTCGGCCCAGTGCACGAAGCCGGCGTCGGCGGCATGGTCGTAGCCGCCGAAGAAGTCGTCGTCGGTGTCGGTGATCATGTACGACGTCGGCACCGGGATGTTGCTGTAGACGTCGATGCGGTCGGCGTCGGCGTGCTCGGCGGCGCGCGCCGGGTAGTCGACGCCGTAGTACGGCCGGTCCGCCCGCGGGAAGGCGGTGATGGCGCGCCGGGCGTGGTCGGCGACATAGGCGACGTCGTCGGGGAAGAACGACTGGTACTGGTCGTGCGAGCGCGCGGCGACATTGGCCCACCACAGGAACGTCTGCGGCACGTCGGTGCGGTTGTGCAGTGCCGCTTCGAGCTCGATGAGCGAGGAGCCCGGCCGCAGGCGCACGCCGTGCACGGCCCGCATGCGCTGGAGCGGATCGAGGTCGCTGTGCCAGACGACGACCGCGCCGTCGTCTTCGCGCTCGATGCGCGCGTCGACCGGCAGGAACGTCGCCGGCCGGTGGTGCTGGGGCCAGTTGAACTCCACGCCGCCCGAGATCCACGGACCGGCCAGTCCGACGAGCGCCGGCTTGATGACGTTGTTGCGGTAGAAGAAGTCGTAGCCGGCGACCTTGTCGTAGCCGATGTGGATGCGGCCGCCGATGTCGGGCAGCAGCAGAAGGCGCACGTAGGCGTTCTCGAGATGGATCGCCTGCCACAGCCGCGGCGCCTTCTCGTGCGCGACGCTGTCGATCATCGGCAGCGGGTACACCTTGCCGCTGGACCCCTGGTAGACCCGGCGGTCGAGGAACAGCGGGAACGGGTCCGGCTCACCGGCCGCGTAGGTGTCGATCGACACCGGCTCGCTCCAGCAGGCGACGCCGCCGGCGGCGAGGAGGCGCGCCTGGTCGGCGGGGGCAGCGGGCAGTTCGATACGGCTCGGGGCGTCGGCGGGGGAAGTCACCTGGCAAAAGTACGGCGCGCAGGTCCGCGCGACAATGGGAGAACGCACGTCGAACCTGGATGATCCGCTGGTCGCCGTATGGCAAGATGCCGGAATGGAACGCGCCGACGGCTTCGAGCGGCAGCGGCTCAGTGTCGTGCCGCGCCCCCTCGTGGAGGCCGCACTTGTGCGCCCCGTCACGCGACGGATCCTGGTGACGGATGCCGGATACTTCCCGCGGGCCGAGCTGCACGGTCGTCATCGCCCGAGCGGCGCCGAGGAGACGATCGTCATCGTGTGCGTCGCCGGCTCGGGCTGGGTCGAGGCAGGCGGGGCCCGCCTGCGCGTCGGCAGCTCGACGGCGATCGTGCTCCCGGGAGGCATGCCGCATTCCTACGGCGCGGCGGCCGACGAGCCCTGGACCATCTGGTGGTGCCATGTGCGCGGCACCGATGTGCCCGAACTCGTCGAGGCTGCCGGCATCCGTCGCGACCGGGTCACCCTCTCGCTGCGCGAGGTGGACCGCGTGACCTCGCTGCTCGACGAGATCTCAGTCGCGCTGGCGCGCGACACCACCCCTGCTCGCCTGGCGGCGACGTCGGGAATGGCGTGGCGGCTGTTCACGCAGCTCGCGGTCGACCGCGCGCTGCCGAGCGAGGGAGCCCCGGTCGAACGCGCGATGCGCTATCTCGAAGACCGCATCGACGGCCGGGTGCAGGTGCCCGAGCTCGCCGCGATGGTCGGCGTCTCGCCGTCGCACCTCGCCGCGCTCTTCCGCGAGGCGACCGGCGGAGGCGTGCTCGCCCATCACAACGCGCTGAAGATGGCGCGTGCCCGGGCGCTGCTGGACACCACCCACCTGCCGGTCGCCGAGATCGGCCGGCAGGTGGGCATGGACGATCCGTTCTACTTCTCACGCCAGTTCCGGCGGACGCATGGCATGAGCCCGCGCGCGTACCGGGAACTGCGCAAGGGCTGATCAGCCCTTCGTGGCACCGGCCGTGAGGTCGGCGCGCCAGAACCGCTGCAGCGCGGTCATCAAGGCGACCAGCAGCAGTGCCGATACGGCGGAGCCCGCGACGACGAGCGAGTAGAACATCGGGTCGCGCTGGGTCTGGCCGTTCCAGAGAGTGAGCCCGAGCGTGACCGGGAACGTCGACGTGTCGTTCAGCATGACCAGCGGCAGCAGGTAGTTGTTCCAGATGGTCACGAACTGGAAGAGGAAGATCGTCACCATCGCCGGCATCATCATGCGGGTCGCCATCGATGCGAAGATGCGCAGGTCGCCGGCGCCGTCCAGGCGCGCCGCCTCGATGACCTCGTCGGGCACGCTCGCGTTCGCATGGATGCGGGCGAGGTAGACGCCGAACGGGCTGACCATGCTGGGCAGCAGCACCGCCCAGTAGGTGCCGGTGAGCCCGAACGTGTTGAGCAGGAAGTACAGGGGCAGGGCGATCACCGTCGCGGGCACCAGCACGCCGCCGAGGATCACCGAGAACAGCGCCTCGCGTCCGCGGAACGGGAACTTGGCGATCGCGTAGCCGCAGGCCGCCGAGAGCACCATCGCCACGAAGGCGCCCACGCCCGAGTAGATGATGCTGTTGAGCACCCAGCGGGTGAAGGCGCCGCCGTCCTGGGTGAACAGCGCGACGAGGTTCTCCCACGCCTGCGGCGAGTCGGAGAACCACAGGCCGAACGTGCCGAAGAGGTCGGCGGGCGACTTGGTCGCTGCGATCACGACCCACACCAGCGGGAGCAGGAAGTAGACACCGGCGACGATCAGCACCGCGTTGACGGCGACGGTGCTCACACCGCCGCGGGTGGCGGACTGCATCCGGGGCTGGGTCGTGGACTGCCTCCGGGGCTGTGCCGAGGTCACCATGCGCGGTTCCCCTTCCGGTTGACGAGCCGCAGGAAGCCGAACGAGAACGCGAAGCCGAGGATCGCGACGATGACGGCCATCGCCGCGGCGAGGTTCGGGTTGCCCTGCGCGAAGGCCTGGTTGTAGGCGGCGAGGTTCGGCGTGTAGGTCGTGCTGATGGCTGTGGTGAGCGGGCGCAGCACGAGGGGCTCGACGAACAGCTGGAGCGTGCCGATGATCGTGAAGACGGTGACCAGGATGATCGACGGCCGGACCAGGGGCAGCTTGATGTGCCAGACCGTGGCCCAGCCCGAGGCGCCGTCGACGCGCGCGGCCTCGTAGAGCTCGGAGGGGATGGCGTTCAGCGCCGCCATAAGGATCACCATGTTGTAGCCGGCGAAGCCCCACAGTGCGATGTTGGCGATCGAGAAGAGCACCGTGCCGCTGGCGAGCGGGTCGAAGCTCACACCTGCGAACCCGAGCACCTGCAGCACCGGACTGGTCGCCGGCACGTAGAGGAAGCCCCACAGCAGCGTGGCCACGACACCGGGCACCCCGTAGGGCGAGAAGTAGATGACACGGAACATCCGCGGGAGCCGTGCCCGCCCCGAGTCCAGCAGCAGGGCGAGCCCCAGCGCCGTGACCACCATGAGCGGCACGAGGATCGCCGAGAAGAGCACCAGGCGGCCCAGGCTCTCGACGAACGTGGGGTCGGACAGCGCACGGACGTAGTTGTCGAGGAAGACGAACACCGTCTCGGGAGCGCCGTAGCCGAGCCCGGAGCTGCGCGTGGTGAACATGCTCTGCACGACGGCATAGACGATCGGTGCCACGAAGAACGCGGCGAACATGACCACGAAGGGCAGCACGAGAACCCACACCGCGCCCGGCAGGCGTCGCCGGCGGCGTGGGGCGACAGGTGCGGATTCGGACGCGGGCCCGACGGCGGGCGCAGGGGTGCGGACAGCGAGACTCACGGGTCTTCTCCCAGGAAATGGCGACGGGGTGGGCCGCCGTGCAGCCCACCCCATCGGTGTCAGTCGACCGAGATGCCGCGCTCTTCGAGCGCCGCGACCATGTCGGCCTGGGTCTTGGCGTACGCCTCGGGCAGCGGTGTGCCCGCGTCGACGGCGGCCTTGACGTTGTCGGTGAGACTCGCGAAGAGCGTCGACGACAGCGGCGGCCAGGCCCACGACGTGTCGACGGCCTTGTCGGACTCGGCGAAGACGTCCCAGATGTCCTGCCCGCCGTAGAAGTCGAACACCTCCGGCGCGTCCTGCAGCGACGCGATCGCGCCGGTGTCGACGATCGACGGCCAGCCGGCGCCGATCTCGGTGAGGATGCTGACGCTGTCGGTGTTCGAGTTCAGCCAGACCGCGAACTCGGCGGCCTCCTCGGGGTGCTTCGAGCCCTTCAGCACGGCGTTGGCCGAGCCGCCGGCCCAGGTCGCCGAGACGTTCTCGCCGGCGTTCCACTGCGGCATGGCGCCGACCGCCCACTTGCCGGCGGTGTCGGGTGCGGTTCCGCGCAGGATCGCGTCGGCCCAGGAGCCCGAGATCCACGTGAGGATGTTGCCGTTCTGCAGGTCGGCGTTCCACTCGCTGGAGAAGTCGGCCTCCACCTTCACGAGGTCCTCGTCGATGAGCTTCTGCCAGAACTCGGCCACCTTGATCGTCTCGTCGCCGTCGATCGACACCGTCCAGGCGTCGTCCTCGGCGACGAACCAGTTGGCGCCGCCCTGCTGCGCGAGGCCGATCATCCAGGGTGCCTGGTTGAACGCGAAGGCGGTGATGTAGCGGTCCGGGCCCGAGGCGCGCACGACCTTGGCGGCCTCGTAGAACTCGTCCCACGTCTCGGGGTACTCGATGCCCAGCTCCGCGAAGATGTCCGCGCGGTAGAACTGGCCGAGCGGCCCCGACGCCTGCGGGATCGAGTACACCTTGTCGCCGAAGACACCGGTCTGCCACTGCCAGGGGACGAACTTCTCCTCGGCGTCGGAGACGTACGGGGTGATGTCCTCGAGGGCGTCGTTGATGAGGAAGTCGGGGATGGCGTCGTAGCCCAGCTGCACGACGTCGGCCGGGTTGCCGGCCTGGACCGCCGACAGCATCGTGGCGTAGCCGCCGTCGGGGCCGGCCGTGATGGTCTCGAGCTCGACGTGGATGTCGTCGTGCGCGTCGTTGAACGCGTCGACGGCACGGTCGATGTTCGGCACCCACGACTGGAAGTTGATCTCGACGGGCTCGCCGTCTGCGGGCTGGTCGGAACCCGACCCTCCTGCGCATCCGGCGAGGATCAGGACGGCGGCGACGCCGCCGGCGAGAAGGGCCGCCGCTCGGGTGCGACGACGAGTGGAAATGGACATACATGCTCCCTTGCGATGCAGACGGGACAGCCTCGTCTGGATGGTGCGCACCGAGATTACGTCGGTGTCACGCCAGGGAACATGGGCGAAGCGCGCCACCACCTGGACGATCCGATGGAGCGACGGTGGAGCGGGTCAGTCGCGCTTGCCGCGATTGCGCCACCACTGCCACAGGATCACGGTGAGCGTGCCGAGCAGGATGACGGCGCTCGTCAGCAGGAGCAGCGTCTGCTCGGTGTCGGAGATCATGGGCGCTTCCCTTCGGCGGCGTCGGCCACGAGTTTCGCGATGCGCGCGGCGCGCGTCTCGGGTCGGCGGGCGGAGTCGACGGCGCCGATGCCGACCTTGCGGGTCGACGGCGGGAAGGCGTCCCACGCCGCGCGGGCGGTCGGCTCGGCGTCGAGGGCGGCGGCGAGGTCGTCGGGCTCGCGCAGCGCCTCGGCGTTGTCGAGCACGGTCCATGCGCCGTTCTGCTTGGCGAGTTCGATGGCACGGATGCCGGCCTCCGCCAGCAGCCCGTCGGCCTCGAGCCGCGCGACCCGCGCCTTGTTCGTCGCTGCCCATCCGCTCGACGGACGCCGCGGCGCGAACCACAGCCCGCCGCGCTGCTCGTCGAAGGAGCGGACCGGCCCGTCGATCCACCCGAAGCACAGCGCCTGCAGGATCGCGTCCTCGTAGCCGACGAACTCGAGCCCGGAGCCGGGCCGGGCGCGGACGAGCCACGCTCCCTTGGAGGTGCGATGGTTCTCGGCGAGCCAACGGCGCCAGGCGGCGGCATCCGTCGCCTCCACCTTCTCGCCGTCGTCGAGCGCTCCCATGCTCGCGACCCTATCGGTGAGCCCCGACGTGAGGGTCAGAGCAGCTCGGGGTCCTCGGACTCGACCGGCTCGGAGTCGAGCAGGTCGGCGACCGAGCCCAGCACCTCGTCGGGGCGGAACGGGTAGCGCTGGATCTCGGCGGCGTCGCTGATGCCGGTGAGCACGAGCACGGTGTGCAGGCCCGCCTCGATGCCGGCGACGACGTCGGTGTCCATGCGGTCGCCGATCATGCCGGTGTTCTCGGAGTGGGCGCCGAGACGGTTCATCGCCGAGCGGAACATCATCGGGTTGGGCTTGCCCACCACGTACGGCTCCATGCCGGTGGCCTTGGTGATGAGCGCCGAGATCGCGCCCGTGGCCGGCAGCACGCCCTCGGTCGACGGGCCGGTCGCGTCGGGGTTCGTCGCGATGAAGCGGGCGCCGGCCCCGATGAAGCGGATCGCCTTCGTGATCGCCTCGAACGAGTAGTTGCGCGTCTCGCCCACGACGACGTAGTCGGGGTTCGTCTCGGTCATGATGAACCCGGCCTCGTGGAGCGCCGTCGTCAGGCCCGCCTCGCCGATCACGAACGCCGTCCCGCCGGGCATCTGCGACTTCAGGAAGTCCGCCGTCGCGAGCGCCGACGTCCAGATGGACTCCTCGGGCACCAGGAGTCCGGAGGCCCGCAGCCGGGCGGCGAGGTCGCGGGGCGTGAAGATCGAGTTGTTCGTCAGCACCAGGAACGGCACGCCCTGCTCGCGCCACTGCTGCAGCAGGTCCGAAGCCCCCGGGATCGGCGTGTTCTCGTGCACGAGGACGCCGTCCATGTCGGTGAGCCAGCAATCGATGTCGGACCGGGTGCGCATGCGTCCAGACTAGGCGGCGGGCAGGCGTAGGGTCGAAGCCGTGACGTGGGACCCCCGCAGCCTCCCCGACCTGGCGGGTCGGGTGTATCTGGTGACCGGCTCGAACACCGGTCTCGGCTACTTCGCGTCCGAGCAGCTGGTGCGGGCGGGGGCGCGGGTGATCATGTCGGCGCGGCATCCGAATCGTCTGTCGGGGGCCCGCGCCGCGATCCGCAGGAGGGTTCCGGATGCCGCGCCTGACGCCACCGATCCGCTCATCCTCGACACGTCCAACCTCGGATCGGTGCGCTCCGCGGCCGCCAGCATCCGCGGCCGCGGCCCCCTGGACGGCGTGCTGCTCAACGCCGGGATCGTCCACCCGCCGAAGGTGCGCCAGACGACGATCGACGGCAACGAGGTCGTCTTCGCCACGAACGCGCTCGGCCACTTCGCCCTCGCCGGCGAGCTGCTGACGGCGCTCGCCGAGGCCGCCGGGCGCATGGTGTGGGTCGGCAGCATGTCGACGTCGCTCACCCCCTACGACCCGGTCGACCCGCAGCTCGTCGAGAACTACTCGGCGTGGCGCGCCTATGTGCAGTCCAAGGTCGCCACCGCGGCGCTGGGCTTCGAGGCCGACCGGCGCCTGCGGGCTGCGGGGGTCGACGTCGCGAGCATCGTCGCCCACCCCGGGTACTCGATCGGCGGGCGCACGCCCGGCATCGTCGGCGTCAACGAGCCGTCGCGCGCCAAGCGGTTCCGCGACAACCTCCAGGCGGCCTTCTCGCAGTCCAAGGAGCACGGGGCGTGGCCGCTGGTGCGCGCCCTGACCGATCCCGAGGCCGAGAGCGGCGGCTTCTGGGGCCCCCGCACCGGCTCGCGCGGCGAGCCGCGGGAGCAGACCGCCGCCAAGGTCACGCGCGACCCCGAGGTCGGCGCCCGGCTGTGGCAGGTGGCCGAGCAGGCGACCGGCGTCCGGTGGCCGTTCGACGCCGCCGCCCGCATCGGCGCCGCCCGGCGCTGACGGCCGCCTGGCCGACACAGCGTCGGAGGTCTTCGGCGACACGCCGGGTGGCGGCATCCGCTGTCGGCGTGTCGTCCGGATGTTCCGATCCTGTGCTCCCGGACGGAGCAGGAGGGTGTCAGGCGGTGAGCCACACGGCGTCGGAGGCGCCGGCGGGAAGTGCGACGTCGGTTCCGCCGATGCGGAGGGTGGCGGCATCCGTCACCGTCACCGTCGTGCCGACCGCGACGCCCGCCGTCTCGACCGCGCGCAGCAGCTCGGGGTCCCGGTCGCTCACCCGCAGCACGCGACCCACGTGCCCCGACGGCGCGGTGGCCAGCAGCACGAAGGGCTCGCGGTGCACCTCGCCCGCGGCATCCGGGATCGCATCGCCGTGCGGGTCGAACCTCGGGCGGCCCAGGCGCTCGTCGATGCCCTCGAGCAGCCGGTCGCTGATGGCGTGCTCGAGCACCTCGGCCTCGTCGTGCACCTCGTCCCACGCGTAGCCGAACTCCTGCACGAGCCACGTCTCGATGAGCCGGTGCCGGCGGATGATCGCCGCCGCCCGGCGCACGCCGTCGTCCGAGAGCGCGATCGGGCCGTACGGACGATGCGTCACCAGGCCCTGCGCCGCGAGCTTCTGCACCATCTCGGTGACGCTCGACGGCGCCAGGCCCAGCTCGGCGGCCAGCTGCGACGGGGTGATGCGATCGTCCTGCCACTCGGTGTGGTGGTAGATCGTCTTCAGATAGTCGTCGACGGCGGGGGAGGGCACGTCAAAAGGGTACCGGGGCCGCCTCACGCGCCCGTCAGCACGAGCCAGAGCAGCACGCCGTTGAGCGTGATGAGGAAGACGGATGCCGCGATCCCCGCGACCGTCGTCCACACCCGGTTGCGGTACCCGCCGAGCACCTCGCGCTTGGCGGTGAGCGCGACCAGCGGCACCAGCGCGAACGGGATGCCGAACGACAGCACCACCTGGCTGAGCACGAGTGCGACCGTCGGGTCGAAGCCGATCGCCAGGATGATCAGCGCCGGGATGAGGGTGACCAGGCGCCGGGCCAGCAGCGGCACGCGGATGTGCAGCAGTCCGTGCATGATCTCGGCGCCGGCGTAGGCGCCCACCGAGGTGCTGGCCAGGCCGCTCGCCAGCAGGCCGACGGCGAACAGCGTCGCGACGAGCGGTCCGAGCCCGGCGTACAGCGCGGCGTAGGCGCCCTCCAGGGAGTCGGTTCCGGGGACGCCCGCGAGGTTGGCCGCGGCCAGGAGCAGGATGCAGAGGTTCACCGTGCCCGCGATGAGCATCGCGATGGTCACGTCCCACTTCGTCGCGCGCAGCAGGCGCCGGGTCGAGATGCCGCGCAGCTCGGCCAGCGTCGCGTCGGGGGCGGTGCGGTCGCTCAGCGCCGACGCGGCGGCCGGCCGCGGGGCGAACCGGTCGCGGGCGAGCGCGCTGTGGGCGTAGATCGCGTGGGGCATGATCGTCGCGCCGAGGATCGAGGCGGCCAGGAGCACCGAGTCGGTGCCCTCGAAGCGGGGGACGAGCCCGCTCGCGACGCCGGCCGGGTCGGGCGGCGCGACGAGCACGCCGAACGAGAAGCCGATCGCGATCACCACGAGGAGGCCGATGACGACGAACTCGAAGGGACGCGGACCCTTGCGCGACTGGATGAGCAGCAGGCCGATCGACACGGCGCCGGTGATCGCGCCGCCCCAGACCAGCGGGATGCCGAACAGCAGGTACAGCGCGACGGCCCCGCCGATCACCTCGGCGATGTCGGTCGCCATCGCGACGAGCTCGGCCTGCAGCCAGTAGGCGCGGCGGCCCCACGGGCTGCGGATGCGACGCCCCAGCGTCTCGGGCAGGCTCTGGCCGGTGACGATCCCGAGCTTGGCGGAGAGGTACTGGATGAGCCATGCCATCACGTTGCCGACGACGACCACCCACACCAGCAGGTACCCGTAGCGGGCCCCGGCGGTCATGTTGCTGGCGACGTTGCCGGGGTCGAGGTACGCCACGCCCGCCACGAGCGCCGGGCCGATGAGCCACGCCAGGCGCGGCAGTGTCAGGCCGCGCCGGCGCACGCCAGTGGGGGCATCCGTGAGTTCGGCAGTTTTCGGCACACCGAAACCATACCCGGATTTCGGTGTGCCGAAAAGTGGCGCGTCAGGTGTCGCGGCGCCGGCGGCGCAGCCGCCAGACGTTGCCGCCCTCGGTCTCGTGGATGAGCTCGTCGCACGCGGCCAGCGCGATCGCGAGGCCGCGCCCGGACTCGGCGTCCGCCTCCGGCATGGAGACGGCGCTGAGGTCGAGGAGCGCCGGATCCGCCGTGTCACTGAAGACGGCCGACAGCGCCTCGTCGTCGGCATCCAGCTCGACCGTCACGTGGATCGGCTCGCGCGCCTGCGCGTGCTCGGCGACGTTGGCCGCCACCTCGCTCACCGCCAGGCGGAACAGCATCGCGTCCTCGTCGCCCACGCCCGGGGTGCGATGGAAGAGCTCGTCGAGCGCGTCGTGCACGTGGTCGACGAGCGCGTCGTCGACGATCCCCTCCCAGCGGAGGTCGGCCTCAGTCGCCATCGAATGCCGCCTCCGGGCTCGGGTGATCGCGCAGCACGCGATCCAGGTTGGTGAGCTTGAGCACGCGCTTGACCGGCTCGGTCGCCGCCGCGATCCGCAGATCGCCGCCGGCGAGGCGGGCCGACTTGAGCCCGCCGATGAGGGCGCCGAGCCCCGACGAGTCGACGAACTCGGTGCCGGAGAGGTCGACGACGATGCGCGTGCTGCCCGTGCCCACGAGCTCGTCCACCGCCTGGCGCAGCCGCGGCACCGATGTCGCGGTCAGCCGGCCTTCGGGACGGACGAGCGCGTAGTCCGTCCCGGGCGTCACTGTCAGATTCACGGAGCCTCCTCGGGCTTCGGGGCGATGGGGCGCGTCGGCCCCCGGTACAGGGCGGCCTGGACGATGACGCTCAGCACGGCCAGGTCGTAGACCACCCACACGGTGTTGACGAGCGTGCCGGTGCCGTCCGAGGTGCCGACGGCCAGCCGGGCGAGGCCGATCACCAGCGCCAGCACGAGGACGGCGATCGCGGTCAGCTGCGGCCAGATCTCGCGCCACGGCGGTCCGGACTCGTCGCGGCCGTCCTTCTTCGTCACCGCGAACCCCAGCGGGCGTCCGAGGACCACGTTCGCGAACGCCGACGTGCACGCCTTGATCCACACCGGGAACAGCGCGAGGGAGTACTGCTGGCCGCGCCAGGTCCGCAGGCCCCTCGCGACCACCAGGAAGAGGACCTGGTTCACGATGAAGTAGGGCAGGAACCGCGCGAAGAAGTCCACGCTCCACGCGGTCACCGGCATCACGCCGAACACGAGGTAGATGACCGGTGCGGCGAGATAGACCAGTGCGGTGAAGCCCGAGAGGTAGCTCCACATCGTCGCGAAGTACATGAGCCGCTGGCCGGTGGAGAGCCCCTTCTTGGCCAGCGGGTTGTCGCGCAGCATGACCTGGAGCGTGCCCTGGGCCCACCGCAGCCGCTGCGTCAGCATGGTGCGCAGGTCCTCGGGCGCGAGGCCTCGCGCGAGGATCTCGTGGTGGTAGACGCTGCGCCATCCGAGGGAGTGCAGCTGCATCGCGGTGGCCATGTCCTCGGTGACGGAGATCGTCGCCATCGGCTGGACGGGCTGGGCTTCGTCGGGGCGATCGACCCGCAGCGCCTGCAGGAGGGCCGCCACCGACCCGACGGCGCCGAGCGGCGACAGCTCCCGCGTCGTGAGGGCGTCCAGGCCGGCGTCGTCGATGACGACCGCGTCGAGCTCGGCGTCGCGCTGCACCGGCAGCTCGCCGATCGACGCGAGGTCGGCCCGCATGCGGGCCAGATCGCCGCGCACGAGCTCGCGGGAGGCCGTGTCGACCGCCGACTGCACGCGGTAGGTCACCTCGCCGATCGGATCGCCCGCGTCCAGGCGCACGCGCGCCTGGGTGACCTCGCCGCCGAGCAGTCGCAGCTGGAGCCGCACGGCCGGGTCGGCGGAGCGGTCTCTCGCGGCCTTCACCAGCAGCGCCTCCGCCGCGCGCAGCGTGCGGGCGGTGGACTGCTCGACGTCGCGGACGTACCCCACGATGCCGAGCTGCATCAGGGCGTCGCGGCGCAGCACGGCGTTGGAGCCGCAGAAGAACGCGGCGTTCCAGCCGTCCTTGCCCTGCTGGATGGGCCCGTAGAACAGCGGCGCCTGACTGCCGAGCGGATCGGCGTCGTCGACGTTCATGAACCACTGCGGCGTCTGCACGAGTGCGACCTCGGGGTCGTCGGCGAAGTAGCCGAGCGTGCGGTGCAGGATCAGCGGGTCGGGCACCTGGTCGGCGTCGAGGATGAGCAGGAACTCGCCCTCGGTGCTGAAGAGCGCGTTGTTGAGGTTGCCCGCCTTGGCGTGCCGGGGCTTGCCGTCCCAGTCGGACGAGCGCGTGATGTAGCCGACCCCCGCCTCGCGCGCGGCGGCCGCCATGTCGGGCCGTGCGCCGTCGTCGAGGATCCACGTCTCGTGCGGGTAGGCGATGCGCTTCGCGGCCCGCGCGGTGGCGATCACCATGTCGACGGGCTCGTTGTAGGTGGTGATGAGCACGTCGACCGTGCCCTGCGGCGGCGACACCGGTGCCGGGCGCTCCCGTGCGCGCCACATCGTGAGCGAGAACAGGAAGGTGTCGATGAGGCTGTACGTCTCGGCGATGACGAGCGGCACCGCGATCCACCACGCCGACCAGTTCACCGAGTCGAGCCAGCGCCAGGCGATGTAGTTGACCCCGAGCAGGACCGACAGCAGCGCGAGGATGCGGATCCAGACGAACCGCGCCGTCACGGATCCCGCCTCACGACGAGCACCGTGACGTCGTCGGGTGCCCCCTGCTGCAGCGCGAGACGCCGCGCTTCCTCGACCGCGCCGTGCGGGCCGAGGTCGCGCACCACGTCGTGCACGTGGCCGAACGGGTCGCCCGCGTCGAGGATGTCGAGGAGCCCGTCGCTGCACACCATGAAGACGTCGCCCGGCGCGAGCAGGGCGCCCGAGGTGGTCCGTGTCTCGTCGAAGCCCATGCCGAGCGGGAGCCCCGTCGACTGCAGCGGCTCCCACTCGCCGTGCGCCCGCAGGATGAAGGCGAGGCTGTGGCCGGCGTCGATGAACGAGACGCCGCCGGTCTCGAGGTCGACGTCGGCGGCGACCGCCGTGACGAAGATGTTCGCGCCGCCGAGGTCGGCCTCGAGCATGCGGTCCACCTCCGAGACGGTGTCGGCGAGGGAGCGCGTGGGAGCGGTGCGCAGCGACGCCCTGACGGCCGATGCGACGATCGCGGGACCCGTGCCCTTGCCCATGACGTCGGCGAGGGCCACCCGGAGGCGCCCGTCCACGACCTGCCAGTCGTAGACGTCGCCCAGAAGGCTTCCCGCCGGCGTCGCCGATGCGGCGAGCGTGTACCCGGGGACGTCGGGGGTGCGCGCGGGGAGCATGGCGCGCTGCACGACCGAGGCGTAGTCGAGCTCGTCGGCGTCGGTCAGCTCGGACTGCACCCACAGTGCGAGCTCCTTCAGCAGCACCCTCTCGCGATCGTCGAGCGTGCGCGGCCGGGTGTCGATGATGCAGAGCGTGCCGACCTGCTCGCCGCCCGGCGCCTTCAGCGGGTGGCCGGCGTAGAAGCGCAGATGCGGATCGCCGAGGACGAACGGGCTCTCGGCGAAGGCGGCGTCGGTGGCCGCGTCCTCGATCACGAGCGTGCCCTCCTGCCGGATGGTGACGTCGCAGAACGAGCCCTCTCGGGGCGCCTCCCGCCCTCCCAGGCCGATCTGGGCTTTGCGGAACTGCCTGTCGCGGTCGATGAGCGTGACGCTCACCATCGGCACGCCGAACATCTCCTGCGCCAGCCGGGCGACCCGATCCACCCGCTCATCCGGCGGAGTGTCGAGTACCCCGAGTGCCTCGATGGCGCGCTGGCGCCTTTCGTCGTCGAACAACTGACCCCCCGGTCGTCACGATGACTCCAGTATGGTTCGATCCCGGACCTGAGGGCGACTTCGCGACGCAATGCGAACACGCGCCGACGCGGATCGGCGCGCCGCGCCGGGATACCCTTTCCCGGTGACCACGCCCGACCCGAGCGCATCGCGGCCCGAGCACGAGGGGACACCGCCTTCGGATGCCGCGGAACCGACGCTTCCGGTCGGGGTGGGGCCATGGCCGGGCGGACCGGACGCGTGGCCGGACGACGACCGCTACGACCGCGAGCTGCTCGCGCACGGGGACGCCCGCAACGTCGTCGACGCGTACCGCTACTGGACGATGGACGCCATCGTCGCCGACCTCGACGCCCGCCGGCACGCGTTCCACGTCGCGATCGAGAACTGGCAGCACGACATGAACATCGGCTCGATCGTGCGCAGCGCCAACGCGTTCCTCGCCGCCGAGGTGCACATCATCGGCAGGCGCCGGTGGAACCGGCGCGGCGCCATGGTCACCGACCGCTACCAGCACGTGCGCCACCACGAGACCGTCGCGGACTTCGCCGCGTGGGCGGATGCCGCATCCCTCCCCGTCATCGCGATCGACAACGTCGAGGGCTCGAAGCCGCTGCCGGCGGCCGACCTGCCCCAGGCGTGCGTCCTGCTCTTCGGTCAGGAAGGGCCAGGGCTCTCGCCGGAGGCGCTGGCCGCGGCATCCGGCGTCGTCGCGATCGAGCAGTACGGCTCCACCCGGTCCATCAACGCGAGCGCCGCGGCCGCCGTCGTGATGTACGAGTGGTGCCGCCGCTGGGCCTGAGCCGGCCCGCGGTCAGCCGCGTCCCGGGCTCAGGGCGGTCTCACCGCCCAGCCGCAGCGCGCCCTGCTGCTCGCCCTGACGTGCGGTGACCGCGGAGCGGGCGAGATCCGCCACGACCCCCGCGGCGCGAGCCCGCGAGGGCATGAAGCGCAGGAAGAACACCAGCCGCAGCATCCACGCGAGCGCACCCGTGAACGGCACGCCGTACAGCTCGGAGATGCCCCGGCCGGGGCCGAACGAGGCCGCGCGCCCGAGCCCCCGGTACGCGAACGGGCGAGCCGGCCGGCCCGAGATCCTCCGCGCGATGGCGCGACCGATGTGGTCGCCGCCCTTCATGGCCCACAGCGCGTTCGCCGGCACGGGCTGCCGGGTCACCGGGTGCTCCACGCGCGCGCCGTCGCCCGCGGCCCACACGCCGTAGCGCACGGCGAGCGTCCGCTGGGTGCGCAGCCGCCCCCGCTCGTCTCGCCACGGGTCGAGTCCTGGGAGGTGCACGGGGCTCTGCCCGGTCGTCGCGACGACGGTCGCCGTCATCAGCGTCGTGCCGTCCGCGAGCACCGCCGCCGTCGGCGTGACCTCGGCCAGGCGCACGCCCGTGACCACCCGCACGCCCAGCCGGGCGAGCTCCGCCTCGGCGCGCGAGCGCAGCCGCGGCTGATCGGACCACTCGCCGAGGATGCGCTCGCCGCCGTGCACGAGGGTGACGAGGTGCCCCCGGTCGGCGATGGCGGCCGCCAGCTCGGCCCCCGCGATCCCGCCGCCGGCGACGACGACGGGGGAGCCGGGGACGGTCGCGAGGTGATCGGCGAGCGCCGCGATCTCGCCCGGCCCCCGCAGCGTGCGGCCGTACCGGGCGAGCCCCACGACGGCGTCCGTCGGCTCGGTCGCGCCCGTGCCGACGACGAGATGGTCGTAGGCGATCGCCTCGACGGCGTCGTCGCCGCGTCGGTACGAGACCGAGCGGCGGACGGCGTCGATGCGCAGCGCCCGGCCCTCGATGATCCGCGCGAGCGGCATGGCCTCGGCCAACGGGGTGGCCACGCGGTCGTGACGGATGATGCCCGAGACCAGCTCGCCGGTGAACCCGTGGAAGCGGTGCGCGCGGTCGGCCGAGATCACGACGATCTCCAGGTCGCCGCGCCGCAGCTCGCGCGCCGCGCGACGTGCGAGCGTGGCGTAGGCGTGCAGCGTGACATACCCGCCGCCGAGCAGCACGACGCGGGTCATACGATCACCGCCGTGCGGGGCTCGAGGGCGACGGGTGCGCCGAAGCTCGTCGGGTCGGCGGCCCGGAAGCCGAGGTGCGCCAGGCGCCCCGCGCGCTCACGGATGGCGTCGACCTGCTCGAGCGTCGGGTTGCCCAGCGAGAAGTGGCCGCGGTGGCCGGTCAGTGCCAGGATCGCGGTCTCGGCGAAGCACGCGTACGAGCGGCCGTCGGGCAGCCCGATGTCGCCGCCGACCAGGCGCAGGCTGGGGATCGACACGATGCCGCCGTCGACGACGCGCACATCGGGACGAGCGGTGGCCAGGGCGGGCGAGGTGTTGCGCGGCTGCGTCGCATCGAGCACGATCGCGCCCGGTGCGAGGTGGTCGGGTCCGAGCAGCGTGTCGGCCGACGCCGTGAGGAGGACCACGAGGTCGGCATCGCCGACGGCGTCGATCGAGTGCGCGGTGGCGACCTCGACGTCGGTTGCGACCGAGGTCGCGAGCGCCTCCAGGCGCGGCGCCGTGCGCGCGATCAGCGTCAAGCGGGCGCCGGCGGAGTCGCGTGCCAGCAGCCTCGTCACGGCGGTGCCGACGCTGCCGCTGGCGCCGACCACGGCGACGTGAGGGCGCGTGGTCCTCGTCGCGACGTGGGGGAGCAGCATCCGGATCTGGTCCTCGACGATCGCCGCCGTGAACGCGTTGCCGTTCGTCACGCCGATGTCGGAGCGGCCGCGCAGCGACGCGCCGCCCGCGGTCACGGTCGCCGTCAGCGCGCCGAGCCCGACGACGTCGGCGCCGAGCGCGGCGGCGCGGTCGACGGCGCGGCCCACGCGACGCCGGCCGCCGTCGATGTCGGACAGCAGGTGACGGGCGCCGAACGGCACGAGCACGACGTGGCCGACGCGCTCGCCGCCGATCTGCACGCCCGCCATCGTGACCGGCGGGAGCGGCAGGCGCCGCAGCGCCGCGTCGTAGACGGCCTCGGGCATGAGCCCCAGCGGCCGCCACACGCGCGCGAGGTCTTCGCGCAGGCTGGCGCGAGGGTGGACGGTGAATGCGAACGTTCCGCTCTCGGACACGGCGGGCTCCTTCCGGCGCCGAGGTGGGGGCGCCATGCGATCAAGGAGCGGGCGGCCCGCACGCTGATACGTGGGTGCGAGCGCGCCCTCAGACGCCGACCGTCATCCAGACGGACCCGCGCACGCGCCAGCCGAGCGTGACCAGCCGGGCGAGCATGTAGACGCCGAAGAACGCGACGGCCAGCCACGCCAGGCCGGCCGCGCCGGCCGGCTGCAGCACGGCGACGAGCACCAGCGCGGGGAGGAACGGGACGAGGTTCAGCACGCCGACGATCGCCAGGTACTTCGCGTCGCCCGCGCCGATGAGCACGCCGTCGAGCACGAAGACGATGCCGCACACCGGCTGCGCCACGGCCAGCACGATGAGCGCCGGCTGCACCAGTGCGGCGATCGCGGGATCGCCGGTGAACAGCAGCCCGATCACCCCCGACAGTGCGGCGATCAACGCGCCCACGACGATGCCGAACCACGCGCCCCACGCGACGGTGCGCCCGAGCACACGGCGGACGAGGTGCGTGTCGTCGGCGCCGAGCCCCTTGCCGATGAGCGCCTGGGCCGCGATCGCCAGCGCGTCCAGCGCGAAGGCCGCGGTGGAGAAGATCGTGAAGGCGACCTGCCAGCCGGCCAGCTCGTCGGTGCCGAGGCCGGTCGCCACGGCCACCGTCGCCAGCAGCGCCACCCGCAGCGACACCGTCCGCAGGAACAGCCAGCCGCCCGATCGTGCCGAGCCGCGCACGCCCTCGCGCTGGGGGCGGACGGATGCCTCGTGCCGGCGCGCGAGTCGCCCCACGACGACCGCGTAGGCGGCCACCATGCCCCACTGCGCGACGACCGTCCCGAGGGCGGAGCCGGCGATGCCCCAGCCGAGCCCGTAGATGAACGCCCAGTTCAGCAGGGCGTTCGCACCGAACCCGAGTCCGGCGATCCACAGCGGCGTCACGGTGTCCTGCATGCCGCGCAGGAGACCCGTCGCGGCGAAGACCACCAGCATCGCGGGAAGACCCCACATCGAGATGCCGAGGTAGATCTCGGCCTGCTCGGCGACGCCCGGCGACGCGCCGAAGAGGCCGACGAGGAACGGCGTGCCGAGCGAGCCCATCAGGGCGAGGATCGCGCCCAGGCCCAGCGCGAGCCACATGCCGTCGATGCCGACCGAGACGGCGCGCGTGGGGTCTCCGGCGCCGAACCGGCGGGCGACCGCCGGGGTGGTGGAGTACGCCAGGAAGACCATCAGCCCGACGATCGTCTGCAGCACCGCCGAGGCGATGCCGAGGCCGGCGAGCGGCTCCACGCCGAGGTGCCCGACGAGGGCCGAGTCGACGATGAGGAACAGGGGCTCGGCGACGAGGGCGCCCAGCGCCGGCACCGCGAGCCGCAGGATGTCGCGGTTCAGCGTGTCGGTGGTCACGCTGAAGAGCCTAGAAGGCGGCGCCGACGGCGCGGCGCGGCACCCGTCCCCCTCCGCGTGCGCGGGGCCGGGCTTCATCACGATGCGACGGCGATCCATCCCCACGCGAGAATCGCCCAGGCATGGGGCGACTAACCTGGAACGCATGACCGACGCCCCCCGTTCCGGTCTCGCGCTCGAGGAGCTCAGCGCCGAGATCCGCCCGCAGGACGATCTGTTCCGCCACGTCAACGGCTCATGGCTGGAGCGCACCGAGATCCCGGACGACAAGGCGCGGTGGGGATCGTTCCACCTCATCGCGGAGCAGGCCGAAAAGGACGTGCACGCGATCATCGAGGAGTCGCAGCAGGCCGACCCGGGCACCGAGACCCGCAAGATCGGCGACCTCTACACGAGTTTCATGGACACCGGGCGCATCGAGGAGCTCGGCGGGGCGCCGCTGGCCGACGTGCTGGCCCGGGTCGACGCGATCGACTCCATCCCGGCGTTCCTCCGCACGGTCGGCGAGTTCGAGCGCGACGGGATCGCCGCGCTCATCCACCTCTACATCGAGCCCGACCCGGGCAACCCGCAGCGCTACGTGCCGTTCTTCATCCAGGGCGGCCTGTCGCTGCCGGACGAGAGCTACTACCGGCTCGACAGCTTCCAGGAGACGCGCATCGCGTTCCGCACCCACGTGCAGCGCATCCTCGAGCTCGCGGGGGTCGCCGAGGCCGAGGCATCCGCCGATCTCATCGTCGCGCTCGAGACGGAGCTGGCCACCCACCACTGGGACAACGTCGCCAGCCGCGACGCGGTCAAGACCTACAACCTCAAGACCTGGGACGAGGTGCAGGAGCTGGTCGGCGTCGACCTCGCGCCGTGGCGTGACGGGATGGCCCCCGACCACGCCGACGCGTTCGCCGAGATCAACGTGTACCAGCCGAGCTTCCTCGAAGGCCTCGGCGTGATGCTGACCGACGAGCACCTCGAGGGCTGGAAGGCGTGGCTGCGCTTCGCGGTCGTGCACTCGGCGGCGCCGTTCCTGTCGGACGAGTTCGTCGCGGAGAACTTCTCGTTCTACGGCACCCAGCTCACCGGCGTCCCGGTCAACCGCGAGCGGTGGAAGCGGGGCGTGAGCCTCACCGAGGCCGCGATGGGCGAGGCGATCGGCCGCGTCTACGTCGAGCGCCACTTCCCGCCGTCGGCCAAGGACGCGATGGACGAGCTCGTCGCGAACCTCGTCGATGCGTACCGGCAGTCGATCTCCGAGCTGGAGTGGATGAGCCCCGAGACGCGCGAGCGCGCGCTGGCGAAGCTCGACACGTTCACGCCGAAGATCGGCTACCCGGTGAAGTGGAAGGATTACTCCACCCTCGAGATCGACGCGGAGGATCTCGTCGGCAACGTCCGCCGCGCGCACGTCTGGGAGCACGACCGCCAGCTCGCGAAGGTGGGCAGGCCGATCGACCGCGACGAGTGGTTCATGACGCCGCAGACGGTCAACGCGTACTACAACCCGCTGATGAACGAGATCGTGTTCCCGGCGGCGATCCTGCAGTACCCGTTCTTCGACGCCGACCGGGACGCCGCCGCGAACTACGGCGGCATCGGCGCGGTGATCGGCCACGAGATCGGCCACGGCTTCGACGACCAGGGCAGCCGCTTCGACGGCGACGGGTCGCTGCGGGACTGGTGGACCGACGAGGACCGCGCCGCGTTCGAGGAGCGCACGAAGAACCTCATCGAGCAGTTCGACGCGCTCGTGCCGCTGGGCCTCGCCGAGGAGAACCACGTCAACGGCGCGCTCACGATCGGCGAGAACATCGGCGACCTCGGCGGACTCGGTATCGCGATCAAGGCGTACGCCCTGTCGCTGGGGACCGACGAGAACGGCGATCCGGCCGAGGCGCCGGTGATCGACGGCCTCACCGGAATCCAGAGACTGCTGCTGAGCTGGGGACAGATCTGGCAGCAGAAGGGGCGGGATGCCGAGACCATCCGCCTGCTGACGATCGACCCGCACTCGCCCAACGAGTTCCGGTGCAACCAGATCGTCCGCAACATCGACGCGTTCTACGATGCATTCGGCGTGACCGAGTCCGACGCCCTGTGGCTCGACGAGGATCAGCGCGTCACCATCTGGTGAGAAGCGGGCCGATCCCGGTCCGTCTGCCCCGCAACACGTTCAAGGGGAAGGGAAACCCGTGGGCATGGAGCCCAGAAAGGATGCCGAGTCGCTTCGGGGGGCGCGACGAGGCACCGGACGACGACTGCCGAAGAGGGCGGCAGCCGGACGTCGATCATTCACATCCACCCTCAAGGCGCTCGACGACCTCGCTGCGTCCGGCGCGAAGATCTCGGTGCGCATCACCGACCTCGACCGCGGCACCTCCGTCCTCTCGGGCGACGACTTCGTGACCCTGCCGGTCGCGGGGCTCGGTGTGGTGCCGCTGCTGATCGAGGTCGCCGCCGCGTTCGAGTCGGGCACGCTCGACCCGCTCGAGATCATCGACCGCGCGCACATGGAGCCGGTCGGCGTGGGCGGCGTGTGGCAGCACCTGAAGGCCCCGGCGCTGCCGCTGTCGGACCTCGCCGTGCTGACCGCCTCGACCGGCGACGCCCTCGCCGCGAACGCGCTGCTGCGCCGGGTCGGGCTGCCGGCCGTGCGCAGCCGCATCGAGGAGCTCGGGCTCGCGCGCTCGGCCCTGCTCGACCGCTTCCGCGACGAGCGCGGCCCCGATGACGCGCCGCACTTCGCGCTCGGCTCCGCCCGCGAGCTCGCCGAGGTCTTCGCCGCCCTGGTGAACTCGCAGGTCGTCTCGCCGAGCGTGAGCGCCCAGGTCGCGGAGTGGCTCAGCCTCAACCACGACCTGTCGCTCGTGGCATCCGCCACCGGTCTCGACCCGTTCTCGCACGAGAACGACGAGCACGGGCTGCTGTTCATCAACAAGACGGGCAGGGACTCCGGTGTGCGCGTCGAGGCGGGGGTGCTGGCCGGTCCACGGGCCGGGGTGTCGTACGCGCTCATCGTCTGCTTCGACGACCTCTCGATCTCGCACCGGCTGCGGGCGCACGAGGCGTTCCGCATCCTCGGCACCGACCTCATGGAGTACGTGTTCTGAGGCGTGGTCGGTGACGCCGGATGACGAGTGGATGCCTATGGCGGGAGGCATCGGGTAACCTCGCCAGGGTGTCAACACCGCCGTTCCGCGCCGACATCGTCGGCAGCTTCCTCCGCCCCTCCGAACTCGCCGAAGCCCGCCGCCGGTTCGCGGCCGGCCAGATCGACGCCGACGCGCTGCGCGTGGCGGAGGACACGGCGATCGCCGAGCTCGTCGTGCGCGAGGCCGACGCCGGGCTGAAGCTCGCGACCGACGGCGAGTTCCGCCGCTCGTGGTGGCACTTCGACTTCTTCGGCCTGCTCGACGGCGTCGACATCGTCGAGCTCGACCACGGCATCCAGTTCCAGGGCGTGCAGACCAAGCCCCGCGGCATCGAGGTGACCGGGAAGATCGGGTTCAGCGACAGCCACCCCTTCCTCGACCACTTCCGCTCGCTCAAGAGCCTGCTCGAGCGCACGACCGGCGCGGTGCCCAAGTTCAGCATCCCGGCGCCGACGGTGCTCGACTTCCGTCTGGAGCCCGGGCACATCCTGACGCCCGAGTACGACGGCCGCGAGGACATCGTCGACGACCTCGTGGAGGCGTACCGCGACGCCGTCGCCGCGTTCTACGCCGCGGGCGCCCGCTACCTCCAGTTCGACGACACCGCGTGGGCCTACCTCTGCTCGGACGCCGAGCTCGAGAAGGCCCGGGGCCGTGGCATCCGCACCGACGGCATCGCGGAGCGGTACTCCGGCATCCTCAACCGCATCCTCGAGGGCAAGCCCGACGACCTCGTCATCACGACGCACGTGTGCCGCGGCAACTTCCGCTCGACGTGGATCTCGTCCGGCGGCTACGAGCCGGTCGCCGAGCAGCTGCTGGGCAACACCGCGTACGACGGCTACTTCCTGGAGTACGACAGCGAGCGCGCGGGCGGCTTCGAGCCGCTGCGCTTCCTGCCCGAGGGCGACAAGACGGTCGTGCTGGGACTCATCACGTCCAAGACCGGCGAGCTGGAGAACGTGGATGCCGTCAAGCAGCGCATCGACGAGGCATCCGCTTTCGCACCCCTCGGCCAGCTCGCGCTGAGCCCGCAGTGCGGCTTCGCCTCGACCGAGGAGGGCAACGTCCTGTCCGAGGACGAGCAGTGGGCGAAGGTCCGCGAGGTGGTCGACATCGCCGCCGACGTCTGGCGCTGACCCCTCCCTCCTCGGACTCTCCCCTCCCCGGCCTGAGGTTCCGGGTTTGGGGCGCGTGCCGTGCGTTCGGGGCGCGCGGGGCACGCCCCGACCGGACGCGGCGCGCCCCGAACCCGGGATGGTGAACCCCGAGAGCGGGCGAGGTCAGTGGTGGGGGACCTCGACCACGGGGGTGCCGTGGGTGTGGAAGGTCTCGATCGTCTTCATGCCCCACGCCTGACCCTTCTTGCGCTCGGCCTCGGACCATTCGACGACGGGCTGGTCGGGGTCCAGCAGCAGGCGGGCGCCGGCCTGCGCGAACTCGATCCGGTTGCCGCCGGGCTCCCAGACGTACAGGAAGAACGTCTGGTTGATGGCGTGCTTGTGCGGACCCGACTCGATGTGGATGCCGTTCTCGAGGAAGATGTCGGCGGCCTTGAGGATGTCCTCGCGGGTGTCGGGGGCGAAGGCGATGTGGTGCAGCCGGTTGCCGTGCTTGGTCCAGTCGTCGGAGTAGACGACGTCGTAGGACTTCAGCGAGAAGTGGAACCACCACGCCGCGAACCGGCCGTTGTCGAGCCGGATGCGCTCGGACTCCCGCATCCCCAGCGCGTCGCGGAGGAAGGCGCCGTTGGCCTCGACGTCCTTCGCGAGGTAGTTGATGTGGTCGAGGCGCCGGGCGTTGACCCCGCGCCCGGGGAACCGTGAGGCCTGGTTCTTCAGCGCCGGCTTGTCGTCGGTCGCGACGTACCGCTCGGCCTCGTAGAAGATGGCCATCGCGTGGCCGTCGGGGTCGGTGAACTCGTACGTCGGGCCGCACCCGATGTCGCCGTCCACCCAGCCGCGGCCGAGGCCCGTCGCCTCGATGGCGGCGACCCGGCGCTCGAGCGCCTGCTGCGACGACGCGCGGAAGGAGGTGCGGCCGACGCCCGCGGCATCCGACGCCCTGAGCTTGATCGTGTAGAGCTGGTACTCGTCCCACGTGCGGAGGTAGACCGAATCGCCGTCCTCGGCGACGACCCGCATGGCCAGGAGCTCCTCGAAGAACCAGCGGCTCTCGGCGGGGGTGGGGGTGAGCAGCTCGACGTGGGCGAGGTGGGCGACGTCGAACGACGTGTCGGCGGTCATGGTGCGTCCTCTCTGACGGTCTCGGGCAGACGTGGGTCGGGCGGGGCCGGGAGCCGGGTCATCGGCGTGGCCTCGGGAAGACCGTGCCGTCGAACAGCTTGCGGGCGGTGCGCACGGTCGACGACGTGGCCCGCCAGGTGCCGTCGCCGTCGCGGCTGACGTGCACGTGCGACCGGGACGAGCCGGTCGGGTGCTCGATCTCGGTCTCGTCGCCGTCGAGCGGTCCGGCCAGGCCGGATCCGACGGCTCCGGGGATGCGCAGCGCCGCGGCGACGGATGCCGCCATCAGCACGCCGATCGCCGTGTGCACGCGCGCCGGGATGAAGGCCCTGGTCGAGATCGCGCCGCCGTGGCGCGCCGGCGAGAGGAGGATCATCTTCGGCACGGTCTGCTGCGCGACGTCTCCGAGGCCCATCAGCGGGCCCGCGGCCAGCCGGATGCGCTCGATGCGCGCGGCGAGCTCGGCGTCGCCCTCCAGCGCGGCGGGCGGCTCGCTGCCGTCGACGCCGAACTCGTCGGCGCGCAGCAGTGCCACCGGCATCCCGTTGTCGATGAGCGTCACGGTGTGGCCGTCGATCTCGTCGGTCGCATCGCCGGTCGGAAGCAGGGGCTTCTCGGGGCCGCCGCCGACCTGCAGCTGGATGGCGGATGCCGTGCCGGGCACGCCGTCGATCGCGGTGTCGCCGTCGTAGTCGGGGCGGCCGTCGGTCGTCGCGAAGACGGCGGTCGCGATGTCACCCGTGTTGAGCAGCCGGATGCGGACCGTCGTGCGTTCGCCCGTCGCCGGGACGAGGCCCCGCTCGACGGCGAACGGGCCGATGCCCGCCAGCAGATTGCCGCAGGTCTGGGCGTCTGCGACGGTCGCCGCGTCGACCCCCACCTGGAGGAAGAGATAGTCGACGTCGATGCCGTCGGCGGTCGACGGCGACACGATCGCGACCTTGCTGGTGAGCGGGTGCGCGCCGCCGATGCCGTCGATCTGGCGCGGATCGGGCGAGCCCATGATCCGCAGCAGCAGGTCGTCGCGCTCGGCCGGGTCGTCCGGCAGATCCGCCGCGAGGAAGTAGGCGCCCTTGGAGGTGCCCCCGCGCATCAGCATGCACCGGATGCCGTCGCGCGCGGCCGCAGCCGCGTCAGGCGCCGCCATCGCCCCGCGCCCCGCCCCGCGAGTCGTACTGCGCCTGCGTCAGGTACTCCACGCCGAGCTCGGAGAGCAGCGGGCGCAGGCCCTTGCGGTCGAGGCTGAGCTGCGCGCCCGACGCGTAGGCCGCGCGGTCGGCCTCCTCCTTCGCCACGCGCGCATCGACCGCGCGCAGCACGTCGGTCACGCGCTCGCGAGGGACCACCACCACGCCGTCGTCGTCGGCCACCACGACGTCGCCCGGCCGCACCGTCGCCCCGGCGACGACGATCGGCACGTTCACCGATCCCGGCGTCGCCTTCACCGTGCCCTGCGCGTGCACGGCACCCGACCAGACCGGGAATCCCATCTCCCGCAGGTCCGCGATGTCGCGCACGCCCGTCGTGGTGACGAGGCCGCGCACGCCGCGGGCGGTGAGCGCCGTGGCGAACAGGTCGCCGAAGGCTCCGTCGCTGGACGGCGACGTCGTCGCCACGACGAGGAGGTCGCCCTCGCGGCACTGCTCGATCGCGGCGTGGATCATCAGGTTGTCGCCGGGGTGGCTGAGCACCGTCACCGCGGTGCCGGCGACGCGAACGCCGTCCTGGATCGGACGGATGCCGGGACCGACGAGCCCGGACCTGCCCATCGCCTCGTGCACGGTCGCGACGCCGTGGGCCCCCAGCGCGGCGGCGGTCGCGGCATCCGCTCTGGCGACGTCGGTGACGACGACGGGCTTCATCGCGACGTGTCCTTGATCACGAGAGGACGCCGGTCACCTGCGGGAAGTACCGCATGTACGCCTCGCCCATCGTCTCGTGGGGGAGCCCGAGGTTGGGGCCGGCGTTGCGCTTGAGCTGCACGCCGCGTCGCACCGCGAGGTCGGTGTAGTACGACCACATGTGCTTCTGCGCGGGGAGGCACTCCATCGCCGCGCGCTTGCGCGGGAACGCCTCGGTGATGTCGAGGAGCACGTTGGGGGTGAAGTCGCACTGCTCGGGCTGATGCGGCTCGAAGAAGAACACCGGCGGGGCGCCGATGATGTCGTCCTTGCCGGGGTACCCGCCGTCGGAGTTCGCGACGCCGATGGCCTGGGCGAGCACGCGGGCCTCGAGCGCCATGCGCGCCGCGGCCGGGTGGTCGCCGTTGTACGGGTCGTGCAGGGTGTGCGTCAGCACGACCGTGGGCTGCACTCGCCGGTAGAGGTCGACGAGGCGTGAGACGGCCTCGCGCGACTCGACGAGCGGGTAGTCGCCGAGGTCGAGGAACTCGATCTCGGCACCGAGAGCGGATGCCGCGGCCTCGGCCTCGTCGCGGCGGACGGCCTTGATCTCCTCGAGCGACCTGCCCTCGAGCCACTGGCTGGCGGACTCGCCGCGCTCGCCGTAGGACAGGCAGGCCACCACGGCGCGGTCGCCGCGGAGGGCCGCGGCGGCGATCGCGCCGCCCGCTCGCCAGACGAAGTCCCCGGCGTGGGCGCTGACGACGAGGAGCGTGTCGGCGGTGACTGTCATGGGGCCAGCGAATCACACCCATGGCGAAATGGTCAACAAATTGTCTACAATCGTGGCGACCATATACCTCTGGACGTAGGTATAGCCGACACGTAGCATCGCGCTCAGGTCACCCCGCACGAACCACTGGACGAGGAAGTCGAGACAGGCATGGCGAGCAATCTGCAGGAGCTGCTGGACGAGAAGGGGGACGTCGTCGAGATGCTGCGCAACTCGCAGCTCGGCACGTACATCTACCCGGTGGTCCCGGCCGAGTTCACGAACTGGCGCCGCGAGCAGAAGGCGTGGCGCGAGACGGCCGTGCTCTACGACCAGACGCATCACATGGTGAACTTCTTCATGACCGGGCCGGACGCGCTGAAGCTGCTGTCGGACACCGGGATCAACTCGTTCGCGAACTTCCCCGTGAACACCGCGAAGCAGTTCGTGCCGACGTCGTCGACCGGCGGGGTCATCGGCGACGGCATCCTCTTCCATCTCGCCGAGGACGAGTACGTCTACGTCGGCCGGGCGCCCGGCGCGAACTGGCTGCAGTTCCACGCCGAGACCGGCGGCTACGACATCGAGACGCGCTACGACGACCGCTCGCCGTCGCGGCCCTACGGCCAGGCGGTCACCCGCGAGTTCTACCGCTTCCAGATCCAGGGCCCGAACGCGTGGCCGATCATCGAGAAGCTCGCCGGCCACGAGGTGGAGCAGGTGCGGTTCTTCCACATGGGCGAGCTCGAGATCGCCGGGGAGCACGTGCGCACGCTCCGGCACGGCATGGCCGGAGCGCCCGGCCTGGAGATCTGGGGGCCGTACGAGCAGCACGGCCGGATCCGCGACGCCGTGCTGGAGGCGGGCCGCGAGTTCGGGATCGAGCCGTGCGGCTCGCGCGCGTACTCGTCGAACACCCTCGAGTCGGGGTGGATCCCGTCGCCGCTGCCCGCGATCTACACCGGCGGCGACATCGAGCGCCGCTACCGCGAGTGGCTGCCCGCGAACAGCTACGAGGCGATCAACGCGCTCGCCGGCTCGTTCGTGTCGGACGACATCGAGGACTACTACCTCAACCCGTGGGACCTCGGCTACGGCTCGTTCGTGAAGTTCGACCACGACTTCATCGGCCGCGACGCGCTCGAGCAGGTGGACCCCGAGGCGCAGCGCAAGAAGGTCACGCTCGCGTGGAACGACGAGGACCTCGGCCGCATCCTCACCAGCGTGCTCGACCGCGAGGGGCCGGGATACCAGTTCTTCGACCTGCCCAACGCGAACTACGGCTCGTCGAACTACGACGCCGTGATCGACGCGGACGGGAGCACCGTGGGGCTGTCGCTGTTCACCGGCGTGACGGCGAACGAGAGGCGCGGCCTGTCGCTGGCCACGGTCGACCGCGACGTGCCGATCGGCGCCGAGGTGCGGGTGGTGTGGGGCGAGCCGGACGGCGGCTCGGGCAAGACCACCGTCGAGCCGCACGAGCAGATCGAGGTCCGCGCGGTCGTCAGTCCCGTGCCGTACGCGGTGACGGCCCGGCAGGAGTACCACGGCGGCTGGCGCACGACGGGCGTCGCCTGACGCTGCCCGGTCCCGGCGACCGGCGGGTGCGGCATCCGTCGTCACCCGGCAGGGAGGAGTGAGGTGGCACGCGCCTCGGACGGCGAGTCCGTCCTGCACAAGCACCTGCGGGTGCTGCAGGCGTTCGACCTGCTGCGCCCGTGCCTCACGCTCACCGAGATCGTCGAGGAGACCGGGCTGGCCGCATCGACCGCCCATCGCCTGGTCGCCGAGCTGGAGCGGGAGGAGCTGCTGGAGCGGATGCCGGACCGGTCGTACCGGCTCGGCATCCGGCTGTGGGAGTTCGCCGCCCGCACGCCCGGGGCCGTCGGCCTGCGCGAGCTCGCGCGTCCGTGGCTCGAAGCGGTCCATGCGCGGGTGCGTCAGCACGCGCAGCTCGGTGTGCGCAGCGGCCGGGACGTGCTGTTCCTCGAGCGGCTCTCGACGCGCGAGGCGGTGGTGAACGCGACGATCATCGGCGGACGCGTGCCGCTTCCGGTCAGCTCGAGCGGACTCGTGCTGCTCGCGCACGCCGGCCCCGGCGTCGTGGACGACGTGATCGCCGCCGGATGGCCGGCGTTCACGCCGGCGACGATCCGCGGCGGCGACGAGCTGCGCGCCGTCCTGCGGCGGGTGCGCGCCGACGGCTTCGCGCTCACCGACGGGCATGTCCACCCAGGAACGCGCGGTCTCGCCGTGCCGATCGCGGACGCGCGGACCGGCGCGCTGCACGCCGCGCTCGGCGTCGTCGTGCCGAGCGACGGCACGTCGCCCCAGCCGCTCGTCGAGCTGCTGACGGTGGCGGCCGCGGGGATCGCCCGCACCCTCGACGAGGCGGGCGCGGCCGACGGCGGCCAGGGCATCCGCACGTGGGCGAGCACATCGCGCAGGTCGCTGGACTACTTCTCGTCGCTCGGGGAGCGATCCGCCGGCTCACCGCCCGCACAACGGGCCGGCTGACCGCGCACATCCGAAGGCCCCGGCATCGTGCAGATGCCGGGGCCCTCGGATGCCGTCACGCGACGGCGCCGCGCCTCACCCGGTCACGCACGTGAACGAGCTCGCGTCGTCGACCGAGCCGGTCCCGGAGTACTCGGGCCAGGCCGGGTACTCGCACATCGGACGGGTGCGGTCTGCGCCGGCGGTGCCGTCGCCCGCCACGAGGTCCGACGGGGCGACGCCGTTCTCGACCCAGTCCACGATCGCGCCGAGCCCGTCGTACTGCGCGACGAACCGGCCCTGGCCGTGACCCCAGCCGGGCACCATGTAGAACTTCGCGAACGAGTCCAGGCGCTTGCCGAACTCGTCCTGCAGCGACTCCCAGTACTGCACGGTGTTGTGCGGCGTGATGAAGTCGTCGATCGTGCCGTGGGTCAGGATGACCTTCCCGCCGTGCGCGCGGAATCGGTTGAGCGAGACATCCGTCACATCCATGATCTCGCCGACCTCCTGCACGCGATCCGCGTAGTCGAGCGGATCGACGGTGTACGGGTCGAAGCCGGGAGGGTCGCCCGCCACGCCGTAGCGCATGGTCGCCGCGAAGACCTGGAACTGCAGCCCCTGCGCCAGCGGCCCGCTCCCGAAGCCGGCGAAGCCCTGGTAGAGGGCTCCCTCGAACAGCGCGCTCCGGGCGAAGATCGAGTTGCCCTCGATGTCGATGCCCAGGTCGTAGTCGGTCGTGATCTTCAGCGCCGCGTCGATCTCGACCTCCGACAGGCACGTGTCGACCGTCGCCGGGTCCGTGCCCGCGGGGCATGCGAGCGTCTGGACGTCGAACGCCTCGCCGCATCCCTGCACGTCGCTGACGATCCCGTCGACGGCCCCGTCGAGACCGTCGCACGCGGCGTACACCGCGCCGGTGATGGTGGCCGTCTCGGCGGCGTTGAGGTGGCCGGCGCCGCCCTCCAGCAGGAGCGCGTCGCGGAAGTTCACCGCCCCGACGTGCATCATCGTGACGTTGTAGGCGGGGTAGTTGGCCACGATGCCGTCGTAGTCCTTCGGATACCGCGCCGCGGCGTCGAGTGCCTCGTGCCCGCCCTGGGACCCGCCGATGAAGTACGACCACGTGGCGTCGACGCCGTAGGCGGCGTCGATGACGGCCGCCGCCGCGTCGTGCGCCTTCTTCACCGACCACTGCCCGTAGTTGAGGAACAGCTCCTCGTCGAGCTGGAACGTGCCGTCGAATCCGGGAGCGCCCTGATGCCCGCCGTCGGAGCCGAGCGTGACCCAGCCCTGGGCGAGGGCGGTGGGGGTGCCGGCCGGCTGGGCCGTGTAGTTGCCGGTCGCCGTCACGAGCGAGCCGTCGAAGCCGCCGCCGCCGAACTGCAGCGTGCGTCCGTTCCACGCAGCGGGGAGGTTGACCTGGAACTGCATGTCCTGCGGAGCCGAGACGGCGCGGATCCAGCCGGTCACGGCGCAGTAGCTGCCCGTGGCGTCCCAGGTCGCGGTCTCGACGACGGCGCCCCGCGTGGGCAGGTCGATCGCCTTCTCGGCGATCTCCAGCCCGACGAGCGAGGTGCACGTCGCAGGGGTGAGCACCGGTGGTGCGGCGTGGGGGCCGCCGGGGGCAGCGGCTGCCGGGGCGACCCCGGCCGTGAGGGCGAGGACTGCGGCGATGCCCACCGACACCGCCGTCAGCCGCCTGGACGTTGACTTCATCGACGCTCCTTCGCGTGGTGATGCGCTGCCGTCGTGGGGTCGGCGGCGTGCGTGTGCCGCGACCATGTCAGCTCGCCGCGCGCCCCACAACACGACTTCCGTCCAATGCGCTGTGCCGTTGTGCCGGCGGGGCATGCCGGGTATGGTTCCCGGCGCGCAGGTGGCGGGGCTCAGCCGGCGTCGCGCTCGGCGACGAGACGCTCGAACCACGCGAGGGTCGCCCGGGTCATGTCGGCGGGCTGCCCCGACGACTCCAGCGCCGCCAGCGCCGCCCGCACCTCGTGCTCGCGGCGCACCGCGTGCTGGGAGCTGCCCTCGACGAGCCGGTCCACGAGCGCGGCCCCGTCGGGCCCGAGCTCCGCGGCCATCTGCGTCCGCATCCAGTCCTCGGCGCCGGCCGCGCGCGCTGCGCCGAGGCCCTCCAGCACGAGGGCGGCGAGCCCTTTCATGAACAGGCTCCGCAGCAGTCGCAGCCGGGCGGCCTCGCCCACGGCGCCGTCGACGACCTCGACCGGCACCTCGAACGGCGCCATCCGTGCCGCGAACTCGCGCGCACCCGGGCCGCTGGCCAGCAGGGGGGTGCGATGACCGGCGCGCACGACGGGCGCGAGCACAGCGACATCCGCCATCGCCACGCCCCGCTCGACGGCCAGTCGGCCTATCTGCTGCTTCAGCTCGGGGGCGGCGGTGTTGAGGTCGGCGTACACGGCGCCCGCCGCGACGTGCGGGAGGGCGTCACGGGCGACGGATGCCGCGGCATGGCCGGTCACGAGACTCAGGGCCACGTCTGCCCCGGCCAGAGCGTCGGCGAGCGTGGCGGACTGAGGGACCTCGGGGTCGCCGAGGTCGTGCGCCGGATCGAACCCGCGGACCTCCGCGCCCGCCCGGGCGAGGCCGCGCGCGTAGCGGCGGCCGGCCTCGCCGAGCCCCAGGACCGCGATCCTCGTCATGGCCGAACCCTAGAGCACGGCCGTGCGGTCGGCGCCGGCGGGCGGGATCCCGTCGTGCGGGTCGGCGTCGAGGCTCTCGAGGTACTCCAGCGACCGGCGGGATCCGCTCACCAGCGAGCGGATGCCGTGCGTGCGCTCGTCGACGTCGGGCCGGTACGCGATGGCGAGGTCGTGCGCGATGCCGGCGGCGGCGCGGCGCAGCAGCTCGACGTACGGGTGGGGCGAGACCTTGTCGTTGGGGACGACGACGCCGATCGCGGCGTACACCGTCCCGCCGGGGCCGATCACAGGCACCGCGATGCCGCGCGATTCGGGGTGGATGTGCCCCTCGGTCATCGCGTACCCGTTCTCGCGCACCGTCCTCAGCTGCGCCTGCAGGTCGGCCCCGGTCCGGATCGTCCGCTCGGTATAGGCGCGCAGCCCGCCCGCGATCACGTCGGCGACGACCGACGCGTCGGCGTGCGCGAGCAGCACCAGGCCGGTCGACGACGCGTGCAACGGGATGCGGCCGCCGATGAGCGTGGCGTTGACCACGGCATCGCGCGTGGACATGCGGTCGATGAAGAGCACGTCCCGCCCGCTCAGCACGCCCAGCTGCGTGTGCTGCCGCACGCGCTCGTGGACGGCGCCGAGCCACGGGCGCGCGATCTCGCGCAGCCCGACCGCCCCCGGCGTGCGGCTGGCGAACTCCCACAGCCGCACGCCGAGGCGGTAGGTCCGGTCCGGAAGCCGCTCGAGCAGCCCCTCGTGCTCCAGCTCGGCGATGAGGCGGTGGGCGCTGGACCGGGGGATCCCGGCGGCGTCGGCGATCTCGCTGAGCGTGAGGAACGGATGCCACGCGTCGAAGCTCTCGAGCACGCGCAGGTGGCGGTGCAGCACCGACTCGCCGGCCGATCCTCGTGCCACGGCATCCTCCTCGACGACGTCGCCATGCTAACCCCGCGCCGCGCGCGCTCTTCCGTTGAACGGAAACGAGACAGGCGCGGCGCCGGGTCAGCGAACCCCCTCTGCCGGTCTCGTCAGGCGTTCTGGCGGTACACCGTGCGGGCGTAGTCGTGGTACGGAGCGGGGGCGACGGTCGCGCGGATCCGCACCTGGCGGTGGTCGGCGTCCACCGAGTCCTTGCGCGAGATCGGGTCCTCGCCCCAGACGACCTCGACCTCGTCGCCGTCGCGGAGGCCGACGTCCAGCGTGGCCAGCGACATGTAGAGCTGGTCGTACGCCACGTATCCGGCATCCGTCGAGATCCCCACGCGCTGCCCGTCCTTCAGGATCTCGTCCATCTGGTACAGCCCGTAGCGGGCCTTGGGGAAGTCCAGGTACTTCGCGGGCGTGCCGGGCTCGACCTGCGAGCGGACGACCGCGGCGACGTCGTCGGCGTTCCAGATCAGCGTGACCTTGCGGCGCCGCTGGTCCTCGGCGTGCTTTTCGAGCGCCTCGCGGCCGTGGAAGTCATGGTCGAAGCGCACCGAGCGCCCGAGGCCGATGTCGAACGGCGTCATGTAGAAGTCGTGGACGTCGGTCGAGTACAGCGAGCCGGCGACCGAGCCGATGCGTGCAGCGGGGAGCCACGCGCGGTACTCGGCGAAGTCGTCGTCGAAGACGGCGGGGAACGGCGTCGGCACCCATCCCGACTCGAGCGGCGACGACGAGTACGCCTTCGCGCCGACGCGGCGGATGCCGTGCTCGGCGCCGGCCTCCATGAGGGCGTTCAGGACGATCTCGTTGTCCTCCCATGGGCCGTAGAACTCGAAGCCGGGCTGCCCCGCCATCCCGTGGCGGAGCGCCTTGACCGGCCGCCCGGCGATCTCGACGTCGCCGATGTGGAAGAACTTGATGTCCGGCGCCGGTCCGCCGAACACCTTCTCCATGACGAGATCGGCCGCCGGGCCCTGCAGCTCGTAGCGGTAGAAGGTGGGCGGCCCCTGGCGCATGTGCGAGTTGGCCTCGAGCCGGTAGCGCACGTCCTTGCCGGCCGCCTGTGCCTTCTCGACGTTGAACCGCACCCAGTCGATGAGGATGTGGTGGCCGATGAGCACGAGCCCCTCGGGGCCGTCGGCGTTGTAGAACAGGATCCCGTCGCCGATGAGGTAGCCGTCCTTGTTGACGGAGATGAGCTGTTTCGCGACCCCCGGGCGGAACGTCGCGAACGTGTTCGGCGAGATCGAGCTGAGGAGCGGGATGAGGTCCTCGCCGTCGAGGAATAGCTGCGTCATGTGGTGCGACTGGTCCATCAGCGCCACCGTGGTGTTCCAGGCCCGCTGCTCATCGCGCCAGTTGGTGAACTCCGGCGCCACCGGGAAGGTGAACGCCGGCCAGTTCTGGTTGCGCAGCAGCTCCACGGGGCTCCCCGCGCGATCGATCGCCTGCGCGAGTGTCTCGGTCATCATCGACCCTCTTTCTGGTTGTGGTCAGCTGCGGTCAGCGTAGGAGCGGCCCCTCCGCGCTTCCCGGCGCCGTTCCGTTCAACGGAATCGGATGCCACGACCCCCGATGCCGCGCGCCACGATCGAACCGCAGGGTCACGGTTGTGAATCTTCACACCAAAATCGTTGACAATCTTTCCGGGGATCCGTAGTTTTCCCAGCAGGGGAGGACTCGAGTCCCCTTGATCGACCACGACGCGACGACGCGAAAGGTGGGGCCATGGGCGCTCGGCTCGAAGTCCGCGACGTCAGCCTTCACTTCGGCGGCGTCAGCGTGCTCGAGGACGTCACGTTCACCGTCGAGCCCGGACAGATCTTCGGACTGGTCGGGCCCAACGGGGCCGGTAAGACCTCGCTGTTCAACTGCGTCAGCGGTCACTACCGGCCGAGCTCCGGCTCGATCACGGTCGACGGCGCGGAGGTGCTGGGCTCGTCCCCGGCCACGCTCGCGCGGCGGGGATTGGCGCGCACGTTCCAGCATCCGGCGCTCCAGCTGCGCGAGACCGTGCTGGAGAACGTCCTGCTCGGCGCGCACACGCGCCTCCCCGGCGGTCCGGTGGAGTGGTCGCTGCGCATCCCGCGCACCGTGCGCGCCGAGCGGGCGCTGCGCGAGGAGGCCCTCGCCCTCCTCGAGCGAAACGGCCTGGGGTGGGCGGCGAAGATGCGCGCCGACGAGCTCTCGCACGGCCTGCACAAGGGCATCGAGCTGTGCCGGGCGCTGCTGACGAAGCCCGGGCTCCTGCTGCTGGACGAGCCGGCCGCGGGTCTGCCGCACTCCGAGGTCGAACAGCTCATCGAGACCGTGCGCCGCGTGCGCGACGACGACATCACGGTGATCATCGTCGAGCACAACATGGGCCTCATCTCGGCCCTCACCGACCGGGTGGTCGTGCTCGACCACGGCCGCAAGCTGATGGAGGGTTCGGCGGCGCAGGCCCAGTCCGACCCGCGCGTCATCGAGGCCTACATCGGGAAGGACGCGGTCGATGACGCTGCTTGAGCTCGCCGACGTCCGCGCCTTCTACGGCCGCGTGCAGGTGCTCGAGGGCGTGTCGCTCACGGTGCCGGACGGCGGCGCCGTCGGCATCCTCGGAGCGAACGGCGCCGGCAAGACCACCACGCTGCGGGCGATCTCAGGCACCGTGCGCTCCGCCGGCACGATCCGCTTCGACGGCAAGGACCTCCACGGGCTCCGCCCCGATCAGGTCGCGGCGCTCGGGATCGCGCACGTCCCGGAGGGACGCGGCACCCTCGCCGACCTGACCGTGCGCGAGAACCTCAGGGTCGGCGCCTACAAGCGAAAGGATCGCAAGGGCATCGCGTCGGACATGGACTACTGCCTCGACCTGTTCCCGCAGCTGCAGGACAGGATCCGCTCGAACGGCTCCGCGCTCTCCGGCGGCGAGCAGCAGATGCTCGCGATCGCCCGCGCCATCATGTCCAAGCCGCGCCTGCTGCTGCTGGACGAGGCATCCCTCGGGCTCGCCCCCAGCACCGCCAAGGCCGTGTACCAGGCGATCGGGCGTCTGCGCAGCGAGTCCGGCATCGCGATGCTGGTGGTCGAGCAGAACGCCAACCTCGCCTTCACCCTCGTCGACAGCGCCACCGTGCTCGAGACGGGGCGCAACGTCCTCACCGGCTCGTCGGCGGAGCTGCGGGGCATGGACGAGATCCGCCGCGCGTACCTGGGAGGCTGACGTGGGCACCTTCATCCAGCTCGTCATCGACGGCCTCTCCACCGGGTCGATCTACGCCGCGCTCGCCCTCGCCATCGTGCTCGTCAACCAGGCGACCGGGCTCATCAACTTCGCGCAGGGCGGCATGGCCGTGCTGTCGGCCTACCTCGCGTGGGCGCTGAACGGCCTCGGCATCCCGCTTTTGCTCGCCATCCTCGGCGCCGTGGTGATCTCGTTCTTCCTCGGCGCGGTCATCGAGCGCTACCTCATCCGCCGGTTCGAGCGCGGCGACCCCGATACCGCCGTCGTCGTCACGATCGGCCTGCTCACCCTCATCACGGGGTTCTGCGCCTGGATCTGGACGTACAACAACCGGCTGTTCCCGTCGCTGTTCCCGCTGGAGACCATCCAGGTCGCGGGGGCGGTGGTCAGCGTCCGCTCCCTCGGCACCTTCATCGTGATCGTCGCGATCATGCTGCTGCTGCAGGCGCTGTTCCTCGGCACGAAGCTCGGCCTCGCGCTCCGGGCGGTCGCCATCAACCCGGCATCCGCCGCGTTCTCCGGCGTCAACGTCGGCCGCAACCTCATGATCGGCTGGGGCCTGGCTGCCGTCCTCGGCGCGGTCGCGGGCGTGCTCGTGGCACCGCAGCTCACCCTGACGCCCGGGATGATGGACTCCGCCCTCGTCTACGCCCTCGCGGCGTGCATCCTCGGCGGCCTGTCGAGCCCCATCGGCGTCGTGGCGGCCGCGTGGCTCATCGGCGTGCTGGAGAACCTCGCCGCCGTCTACGTGCCGTTCATCGGTCACGACCTCAAGATCGCAGTGCCCTTCATCCTCATCTTCGTCGTGCTCATCGTGCGGCCACAGGGCCTGTTCGGACGGAAAGCGGTGGTGCGCGTCTGATGGCTGCGAACACGGACCCCACGAACCGGACCCCGGTGCTCAGCCGCCCGTGGGTGCGCTGGGCGATCACCGGCGCCGTCGTCGTGCTGCTGATCGTGCTGCCGCTGATCCTCCCGGAGTTCGCCAACCAGACCATCGCCCGCATCGGCGTCTTCGCGGTCGCCGTGCTCGGGCTCAACGTCGTGATGGGGTACACCGGCCAGGTCTCGCTCGGCCAGATCTTCTTCGTCGGCGTCGGCGCGTACGTGACCGCGTACGGCGTGAACGCCGACTGGAACATCGCGCTGATCTTCGTGCTGGCCTGCCTCGTGCCGGCCGTCATCGGCCTGCTCATCGCCCTGGCGGCGGCACGGCTCGGCGGACTGGCCATCGCCATGGTGACCATCGCCCTGCCGATCGTCGGCGTGCCGCTGGCCAAGCGCCTGTCGGACTTCACCGGCGGCTCGCAGGGCACCTCGGCGCGCTTCTCCAGCGCGCCGGAGTGGACCGGCCTGTACGACGACCAGTGGCAGCTGTACATCGTGTTCCTGATCGGCGGGATCACCTTCCTTCTCACCAGCAACCTCGTCCGCGGCAAGTACGGCCGCGCGTTCGCGATCGTGAAGGGGAACGAGGCGGTCGCCGGGTCGCTGGGCGTCTCGCCGTACCGCTACAAGGTGCTCGCGTTCACGATCGCCTCGCTCATCGGCGGCGTGAGCGGCTTCCTGTACATGGTCGTGATCCAGTACACCTCGCCCGAGACGCTGCACTTCGGCCACTCGATCGAGTTGCTCGCGGCGATGGTGATCGGCGGTGCCGGCAGCATCATCGGCTCGCTTCTCGGCGGGGTCTGGTACGTCATCGTGCCGTACATCACCGGGATCATCGACCCGAACATCACCGCTCTGCTGCAGGGCGCGATCCTCCTGATCGTGCTGTTCATCCTGCCCGGCGGCCTGGTGTCGCTGCCGCGACTGTGGCGGCGACGCGGGCGCCGCGCCGACAGCGGCCCGGGACCGGCCGGCGGTGCGATGCAGGCGGATGCCGCGGCATCCGTCACCGGCGCTCCCACCGTGGGGGACGCCTTGGGCGCTCCCTCGACCGGCACCGCACCGACACAATCACCACCACCCCCTACGACGAAGTCGTAATCACAGAGAGGCAGATCCATGAGCACGAATCGCAGAAGGATGCGCGTCGCCTCGGTCGTCGCGGGGATCGGCATCGTCGCCGTCCTCGCCGCCGGCTGCGCGCGCGGCGGAGACTCGCCGGACAGCACCGACGACGGCGGCGCCGCCGAGGCGAGTCCCGGCATCACCGACGACTCGATCACCCTCGGCATCACCACGCCGCTGTCGGGGCCCACCGCGGGACCGGGCACCTGCACGGTCGCCGGCGTCACCGCGTACTTCGGCGCCAGGAACGCCGAGGGGGGTGTGGAGTTCGGCGACGGCAACACCCGCACCGTCGAGATCGAGGCGCTGGACGACGAGTACGACCCGCAGAAGGCCAAGGCCAACTACGACCAGCTCAAGAGCAGCGTCTTCGCGATGACCGCCGGCCTCGGCACGCCCACCAACCGGGCGTGGCTCGACGCGGCGATCGCCGACGAGGTGCCGCAGGTGCTGATCATGACGGGCGACCCGATCTTCAGCAACCAGGAGGAGAGCCCCTGGCAGCTCGGGTTCGTGCCGATCTACCAGAACGAGGGCGAGGCGTTCGGCGAGCTGCTGGCCGGGTCCGCCGAGGACCACAAGGTCGCGATCCTCTCGCAGAACGACGACTACGGCGAGGGCTACGTCGAGGGCTTCAAGACGGCCATCGAGGGCGCCGACAACATCGAGATCGTGAAGGAGCTCACCTACGAGGCCACCGACACCTCGGTCGACGCGCAGCTGACCGAGCTGGCAGGGTCCGGTGCCGACGTGTTCTTCAACGCGATGTCGATCACCCCGCTGGTGATCTCGTCGCTGCAGAAGTCGCAGGAGCTCGGCTGGCTCCCGTCGTGGTTCCTCCCGTCGAACACGTCGAGCCCCACCGCCATCCTCGAACCGGGCGGCGCCACGGCGTTCCCCGGCGTCTACACGGTGGCGTTCGCCCAGTCGGCGGCGGCGCCGACGTTCGCCGAGAGCGAGGAGGGGGCGGCGTTCCTCGAGCAGCTCGCGGAGTACGCGAACTACCCGGACGTCCCGGCGTTCCCGCACTGCGTCTGGTCGTACCAGATCGGGGCGACGCTCGAGGAGGTGTTCGGCAACATGACCGAGCCGACGCGCGAGAACTTCATGGAGGCGCTGCGCGACGTCTCGGGCTTCACGGCACCGCTCATGCTCGAGGGCTCCACGGTCGACACGACCCAGGACGGGCAGCCGGCGGTCTCGACCGTGCAGGTGCAGAAGTACAACGGCAAGGGCTACGCCCCGGCCGAGAGCTGGGACGAGTGACCTGAGGTCACGAGGACGGGCGGCCGGAGGCATCCGGCCGCCCGTCCTCTGCGTGCCGGCGTTGCCGGCTGAACCGGGAGACGGATGCCGCGCCCCGGCCGCGGCTCACTCCATGCTGTGGAGCACCTCGACGATGCCCGACAGGTGCGCGCGGGTCGCGGCCTCGGCGGCGTCGGGGTCCTTCGCGAGGATCGCGTCGATGATGGCGATGTGCTCCGGGGCGGAGGTCGCGGCGCGGCCGGGGTGGAACGCGAGGCGGAACTGGTGCCGCGCCGACTGCGCGCGCAGGCGCTCGAGCAGCTGCGTGGCGGTGCCGTGGCGGCTGAGGTCGCGGATGCGGCGGTCGAGCTCCTGGTTGAGGCGCGAGTACGCCATGAGGTCGCCCGAGCCGATCGCGCGCTCGATGTCGGCGCGGAGTGCGCGCAGCTGCGCGGCGTCGGACGCCGTCACGTTCTCGGCCGCCTTGCGCGCGCAGAGCGTCTCGAGCCCGATGCGCACCTCCACGATCTCGATGGCCTCGTCGACCGAGATCGCGCGGACGCGCGCGCCGCGGTTGGGGAGCCGCTCGACGAGGCCTTCGCCGGCGAGGTTCATCAGGGCGTTGCGCACCGATGCGCGGGAGGCGCCGTAGCGTTCGCTGAGATCGGCCTCGATGAGGCGCTGGTGGGGTGCGAACTGGGCGTCGAGGATCGCGTCGCGGATCTGCTGCGTGAGGTCGGGGCGGTCGGTCGTGTCGGTCTCGCCGAGCACCGCGGCATCCGTCATCTCGGTCTTCCCCTTTCGGCGCCGTTGTCCGTGCACTGACACTATCTCGCGATCAGGACGGGCTTGCGAAGCATTTCATACGAAATCTGCGCGAAAATCGTCGACAATCTTGATCCGTCCGGGTCCGAGGGGCAGGCTGGAAGAGACGTCGATCCGCGCAGACCCGGCGCGGGACCGCGGACGACCGGCGCGCGACGGCGTCGCGCGGCGGGAACCAACACAGAGAGGTGGACGTTCATGAGCGATACGGCGACAGGGACTTCGGTGCGGACCGGCCTGTACATCGGAGGTGAGGAGCGCTTCACCGACGACGTGCTGACGATCCCCGACCCCGGCAGGCCTGGTGCGGTCGTCGGCGAGGCGGCCGCGGCATCCGCGTCGGATGTGACGGATGCCGTCGCGGCGGCGAAGAAGGCGTTCCCAGCGTGGTCGGCGCTCAGCGCCCAGGAGCGCGCGGCGAAGATGGCCGAGGCGATCGCCGGCATCGCCGACGACCGCGACACGGACGCCGCGATCCTGTCGCAGGAGAACGGCAAGATCCGCATGGAGGGGTGGATCGACGCGCTCGTGTTCGAAATCCGCTGGAACCTCGCGCTGATGCTCGCCGACGAGGTCGACGCGTCCAAGACGCTGCCGCCCGTGCCGGGCGCCATCCCGGTGTCGACCGAGGTGGCGTATCAGCCGCTGGGCGTGGTGACGGTGATCGTCCCGTTCAACTGGCCGATCGCGATCCTGGGGGCGTCCCTCCCGCACGCGCTGCTGGCCGGCAACACCGCGATCGTGAAGCCGCCGCCCTCGGCGCCGCTCGCGACGACCCGGGTGGTGCAGCGGGTGGCCGAGAAGCTGCCGCCCGGCGTGCTCAACATCGTGACCGGTCGCGACCAGGACATGGCCGGGCTCATCCAGAACCCCGACATCGCCAAGGTCTGCTTCACCGGCAGCGTCAACGGCGGCAAGCGGATCATGGAGATGGCGTCCAAGACCCTGACGCGCGTGACGCTGGAGCTCGGCGGCAACGACGCGGCGGTGTTCCTCGAGGACGCGATCCTCGACGACGCGCACCTCGACCGGCTGTACGCCGCGATCTACGACACCACCGGCCAGATCTGCATGAACGCCAAGCGCGTGTTCGTGCACCGCTCGCGGATGGACGAGCTCGTCGCGGGGCTCACGTCCCGCCTCGAGCAGGCCAAGCTCGGGCACGGCCTGGAGGAGGGCACCACGATGGGCCCGCTGCACCAGCCGGCGCAGAAGGCGTTCGTGGACGAGATCATCCAGGAGGCGAAGGATGCCGGCGCCGACGTGCGCGAGTTCGGCGAGCTTCCCGGTGGTGACCTGGCAGGCGGCAACTTCGTGCGCCCGGCGATCGTGGTGGACCCCGACCCGCAGCTGCGGGTGGTGACGCAGGAGCAGTTCGGTCCCGTCATCCCGGTGATCCCGTTCGACGACGAGGCCGAGGCCGTGCGCCTCGCGAACGACACGTGGGGCGGGCTGTGCGGCTCGGTGTGGACCGGGTCGCCCGAGGCGGCGCAGCGCGTCGGGTCGCAGCTCGTGTGCGGCTACGTGTGGGTCAACGACCATGGCGCGACGCGCCTGGACCTTCGGGCGCCGTTCGGCGGCATGAAGCAGTCCGGCTTCGGGCGTGAGCAGGGCATCGAAGGCGTCCGCGCCTTCCAGGACACCCGGTCGATCGCCACGATCGACCCGGAGGCGCTCGCGTCCATGGCCCACTGACGTCGTCCGGCACCCTCCCCTCTTTTCCTGGTTTGGGGCGCACGCCGTGCGTTCGGGGCGCACGCGGTGCGCCCCGAACGTGCACGGCGCGCCCCAAACCCGGAAAGTAGGGTGATCGGGCAGGGCCTGACGAGTCGAGCAGCAGGGAAGGGAACATGAAGCTTCTTCTCACGTCTGCGGGCGTCACCAATCCGAGCATCCGCGGTGCCCTCGAAGACCTGCTCGGCAAGCCGATCAGCGAGTCCAGCGCACTGTGCATACCCACCGCCCAGTACGGCCACCCGTGGCTGGGACCCGGCGTCAAGGCCTGGGAGTTCATCAGCGGGAAGTCCGAGAATCCCATGGTGGATCTGGGCTGGAGGTCCATCGGAGTGCTGGAGCTCACGGCGCTGCCGAGCATCGATGAAGAGCGCTGGAAGCCGCTCGTCCTCGAGACCGACGTCCTGCTGGCTGCCGGTGGCGACGCGCTCTACCTCAGCCACTGGCTGCAAGAGTCGCGGCTGGCCGACATGTTCCCGTCGATGGCGGAGACTGTGTGGGTGGGCATGAGCGCCGGAAGCATGGTGATGACACCGCGGATCGGCCAGGAGTTCGTGGGCTGGAAGCCGCCGGCCGGCGACGACAGCGCGCTCGGGCTCGTCGACTTCTCGATCTGCCCGCACCTCGCGGCCGACGGTGAGCCGGGCAACTCCCTCGCCGCAGCGGAGAGATGGGCTGCCGGCATCCGTCACCCGTCGTACGCCATCGACGACCAGACGGCCCTGAGGGTGACCGATGACGGGGTGGAGGTCATCACGGAAGGTCAGTGGAGGTACTTCGCCGAGTAGACCCGCGGGCCCGAGTCCGCCGCGCCGGAGGGCCCGCTCCCTGGCCGCTGCGCTGTGGAGGAGGTAGAACAGCTTCATGGCAACCCCGCTGGTGCTGGGACCGATGCTGCGTTACGTCGATGACACATCGGCCAGCATCTGGGTGGAGACGCGCGCCGACGGTGTCGTCAGCGTCCACGCCGACGGGCGATCGTGGCAGGCCCGCACCTTCGCGGTGCACGGCCACCACTTCGCGCTCGTCGAGGTCGACGGGCTCGAGCCCGGCAGCGTCTCGCCGTACTCGGTCGAGATCGATGGGGTACGCGTGTGGCCGGAGCTCGATTCCCAGTACCCGGCGTCGGTGATCGCCACGCGGGCGCCCGGGCGACGGTCGCGGATCGCCTACGGTTCGTGCCGCACCAGCGTCCCTCACGACCGGTCCGGCAATCGGACCCATGGTGTCGACTCGCTGCGCGCCTTCGCGCTCGCGGTGGCAGACGGCCGCGAGACCCGGCCGGATCTGCTGCTCTTCCTCGGCGACCAGGTGTACGCCGACTCGACAACGAAGGAGATGCAGGAGTTCATCCGCAGCCGACGTGACATCCATGAGGAACCCGGCAAGGAGCTCAAGGACTTCGAGGAGTATGCCCACCTCTACCAGCTGGCGTGGTCGGACGACGCCAATCGGTGGCTGCTCTCGTCCGTGCCGAGCGCGATGATCTTCGACGACCACGACATCCGCGACGACTGGAACGCCTCGCTCGACTGGAAGAAGGACATCCAGGCCACGAGCTGGTGGCACGAACGCATCGTCGCCGGCTTGGCGTCGTACTGGGTGTACCAGCACCTCGGCAACCTGTCTCCTCGCGAGCGGGCCGCCGACGAGATGTGGCAGCAGGTCACCGGGCGCCGCGACGGCGCTTCGCCCGACCTCACTGCCGTGCTGGACGCGTTCGCCGACCGGTGCGACAAGGACCCGGACAGCTATCTCTGGAGCTACTCCCGAGACTTCGACGGAACACGCCTCATCGTCCTGGATTCACGCGCCGCGCGAGACCTCACTCCGTCGGCGCGGGGGCTGCTGGACGCTCAGGAGCTCAGGTGGTTCGACGACCATATGCGCGGCGGATTCCGCCACGTCCTCATCGCCACCTCGCTCCCGTTCCTCCTGCCGTTGGGTCTGCACCACGTCGAGGCATGGGATGAGGCCATCGCGCAGGGCGCGTGGGGTCGGCCGGCGGCGTGGGTCGGCGAACGGCTGCGGCGGGCCTTCGACCTGGAGCACTGGGGGGCGTTCCAGAACAGCTTCCAGGCGGTTGCCGGGATCGCGACGGAGCTGGCGGACGGCGACCGGGGCCCGGCGCCGCAGACGGTGACCTTCCTGTCCGGTGACGTGCACTTCTCGTATCTGGCTGAGGTCGAGCGCCAAAGCGGAAGCCGCATCGTGCAGGCCGTGTGCTCTCCCATGCGGAACCCGCTGCCCCGCTTCCTGCGGTGGTTCTCGGTCGTGATGTCGTACGGCGCCGCGACGCCGATGGGTGCCGCAGCCGCGCATTCCGCGAAGGTCCCCGACCCGCCCTTCCGCTGGAAGACGGTGAAGGGCCCGTGGTTCGACAACAACGTCGCGCTGCTGGTGGACGGACCCGACGGCCTCACCATGACCTGGCACACCGGCGTGGTCGAGGACGGAGACGAGCTGCATCCCCGTCTCGAGGAGGTGGCGTCCATCACGGTGCCCGCGGAGCGGGACGCCACGGTGTCGTCCTGACCTACTGCCGGCTTGGTCGCGCGCATCGGACACGCGCCGCGACGAACCGGGTCACCTCCGCCGTGCGATGAGATCGCGTCTTCGGGTGGGGGATTTCGTGGCGGGCCGCCACTTCACATGTGCATCCCACAGAGGGTGGGTCCTGACCGGACCCACCCTCTCGCGCACGCCGGATGGCGCGTCAGCGGGTGCCGTAGGCGAGGCCGGGGTGCGGCATCCCGCAGGCGAAGCTCGACGCGCTCTCCGGGTCGCCTGAGATGTACTGCGGCACCTGCGGGTAGACGCAGAGCGGGCGCGAGCGAGTCGGCGACCAATCGGCCGGCACCTCGGGGTTGGCGGGGTTGACCGACGCGACCAGCTGCTCGGGCGCGGCCCCCTGCTCGACCCAGGCCACCAGCGCGGCGAGCCCGCTGTGCTGATCGGTGGCCGGTCCGCCGGCGACATGGCCCATGCCGGGAACCTCGAAGTACCGCGCGAACTGCTCGGCGTGACCGCCCTCGTTCCGGTCGAGCTCGTCGAACCAGGCGGCGGTGTCATCGGGAGAGAACACGCCATCCGAAGCGCCGTGGATCACGATCATCTTCGCGCCGCGGTCGCGCAGCGTGTCGAGGTGCGTGGGGTCGGGCGGCGTCATGAACGACATCGCGCTCTCGGTGTAGATGCCCGACGTGGCGTAGATCTTCGCCGCTTCGGTGTCGACGTCGAAGCCCATCGCGTACCCCTGCAGATCGGCCAGGATGCTGGGGTCGGCAGGCGGTGTCGTGAAGATGAAGCCGACGGCCGGCGCGTCGCGGGTGATCGGGGCGCCGAACTTCCAGCCCGCCCAGCCGCTCTGCGTGAGACCAGCATCGAACGGGAACGAGGAGTAGATCTCCTTGTTGTTGCTCGTGCGCGCGCCGGCGAACACGTCCTCGATGACGGACTGCTGCTCTTTCGTCAGGCATGTCCCGTCGCGCTCGCCGTCACAGCGCGGCACGTCCCGCTTGATCGAGAACGCCTGCTGGCACGCTGTGCTGTCGAAGACCATGCCGTCGGCGAGACCGTCGAGCCCGTCGCAGCGGGTCAGGATCGCCTGAGCGACGAGGGTGCGCTCGGCCGGCGTGAAGGCCGTGCCGAGGTCGGCTGGCGACGCAGCCACCTTCGCCCACTGCTGGGCGCCCCACAGTTGGGCGACCGCCGCCTGCGGCAGGTTGAAGCCCGGCGCGATCGCCAGGAACCCGTCGTACTCGTCGGCGTAGCGCGCCGCGGCCACCATCGTGTGGCGACCTCCGTTCGACCCGCCCGTGATGTACGAGCGGTCGGGCCCCCGGCCGTAGGCATCCGCGATGAGGGCCTTCGCCATCGGCGTGAGGGTGCCGACGGCCTGGTAGCCGTAATCGAGCCGCGCCTGCGGCTCGCGACCGAACAGCGGGTTCTGGCTGCCGTTGTGACCGGCGTCGGAGCTGATGACGGCGAATCCCATCTGCAGTCCGCTCTCGCCTCCGCGCGTGGCGCCCAGTGCGGGCGTGACCGAGCCGTCCAGTCCGCCGTTGCCCTGGTAGAGGAAGCGCCCGGCCCAGTCGACGGGAAGCCGCATCTCGAACCCGATGGCATATGTCTGCCCGTCGAAGGTGCTCACGCGCTCGTTCATGCTGCCGCGCACGAGGCAGTGCTCGCCGATCGGGCGCCCGCCGTTGCTGACCGTGCCGGCCGCGACCCGCGACACCTGCGCGATCTTCGTCGACGGGAAGGTGAACGCCGTGAGCGTCTCGCACTCCTGAAGTGCGCCGGGCTGCGCGGCGGACAGCTGCGGCAGCTCTCCGGAGTTCCCGGGCGGCGCCGCGGCGGCGGGAGCCGCGAGGCCGGCGACGAGGATGACGGATGCCGCGGCGGCACCGATGAGCGATGACAGGCGACGCCGCGCGCGATCGTGTGGCGGTCGTTCGTCTTGTGGAATGCTCCGGCGAGCGCGATCGAAGAAGCGTGACATGGGAGTCCTCTTCCGGTCCGGTCCGCCGAGGTCGTTCTCGCCGGACGATCTGGGATGCGCCGGCTGCGTTGCGGGCGTGGTCACAAGCTAGAGATAATGGTTGCAGATTGCAACTGTATTTCTCCGTGAGCGCGCGACCGCGTGACTAGACTGCGACCGAGACAGCCGGCACGGAACGGGGATTCGTTGGCACCACTGAGCGACGCGCGCGCCGCGGGGCGGCTCGCCGCCAATCCAGGATTCCTCGCCGCGAGATTCGCGTCGGCGGCGGCGACGGTGTCGAATCGGGTTCTCGCCCCTTTCGGGCTGCGCACCCGCAGCTACGCCCTCGTGGAGATCGCCGTGGCGTCCGGAGGCCTGTCGCAGCAGGACGTCTCGCGCGCCCTCTGGCTGGACAAGGCGCACGTCGTCAGGCTCGTCGACGAGGTTGCCGCGATGGGGCTCGTCGTCCGCACGAGAGATCCCCGCGACGGCCGCGTCTGGCTGATCCGCGCGACGCCGCAGGGAGCCGCCGTTGCGGAGGATGCCGGCCGGGCGCTCGACGAGGCGTTCGCCGAGCTCCTCCGGCGTCTGAGTGAAGACGAGGTCGCCGCCGCCGTGACGACACTGCGGCGCCTGGCGTTCGAGCTCGAGGGCCCGGACGGCGAGGGCTGACCTCGGGGAAGCGCCGACGCGCCTCGCGGCACACCGAGCCTGGGAGACCTATCCCTTCGCGGCGCCGGACACCGCCGCGCCGGAAACCTCGGCTGCGGAACCCGAGACAGCCGAGCCGTCCAGGCGATCGACCAGCTCCAGCCCGCGGCGCGCCCAGGCGATCTCGCCCTGGGCGCGCTCGACGAGCCCCTCGTAGGCGAAGCGCTTGTAGGCGATGGTGCGCTCGCGGTCGGCCTCCGACGTCACGGCCAGCCGCCGCACGAGCATGGGGTTGGCGACCGCGTCGATGCGCTCGAGCTCGCCCTCCCACTGCGCGAGCTCGCCCTCCCATTGCGCGATGTGCCGCTCGAGGAAGGCGCGCGCGGCCTCGGGCGGGGCCGCCTCGAGGTAGGCGGCACGCAGGTGGGCGGGGTCGCGCACCCGCTGGTAGTCCAGGGGAGCGGCCATCCAGTCGAGGAACGCCTGGTTGCCGGCATCCGTCACGTGATACATCCGGCGCGTGCCGCGCTCGCCTCGCGGCTGCTCCTCGCCCTCGATGAGGCCGAGCTCCTCCATCTTGCGCAGCTCCGGATAGATCTGCGAGTCGGGCGCATGCCACACGTGACCGACGGACTGGTGGAACTGCTTCTGCAGGTCGTAGCCCGACAGCGGGCCGACCCGCAGGATCGCCAGCAGCGCGTACCGCAGACTCATGCGACTCCTCTCCCTCCCGAGACTAGCGAGCGGCGGATGCCTCCTCCGCCGCCGTGACGGAATGTGCGAGGGGGCCCGCCCGGCGCGGGCGGACCCCCTCGGGTCGGTGCGGGTCAGGCGGATTCCTGGTACCCGGTGCGCCAGCCGCCGTGGTACGTCTGGCGGGCGACCGTCGAGTACGGCACCGGAGAGACGACGGCGCGGACCTCGAGCTGCTTGTGCGGCTCGACCGACGCCTTCTTCGTGCCCCCGTCGGGCTCGCCCCACACGACCGTGACCTCGGCGCCCTCGGGCACGTCGGGGTTGACCGTCGCGAGCGACAGTGCGCGCTTCTCGTTCGCGCTGTAGCCGGTGAACATCGAGAATCCGACGACGTCGCCTCCGGCATCCGTCACCGCGTCGTAGTTCGCCGACCCGTAGTTCGCCAGCGGCAGGTCGAAGAACTTGAAGCTGTCGCCCTCGGTGTCGAAGAGCGACGCGAAGATCTTCGTGACGTCCTCGGCGTTCCACGCCAGCGTGACCTTGCGGCGCTGGGTGGCCGGGTCGATCTTCTCGAGGGCGTCGCGGCCGATGAAGTCGTGGTCGAACTTGACGAACGAGCCGTAGCCGAGCTCCCACGGGGTGAGGTAGTAGTCCTCGATGTTCTGCGACACGAACGAGCCCGCGAGCGTTCCGGTCGCCTCATAGCTGTCGACGCCCAGCCACTCGCGGTAGCCGCGCTCGGCCTCGCCCGAGTAGATGGCGGGAAGCGGCGACGGGATCCAGCCCGACTCCAGGGTGTTCGACGGATAGGCCCGCGAGCCCACCGGCACGAGGCCGAACTCGGCGCCCGCCTCGACGATGAGGTCGCGCACGCGGTGGTGGTCCTCGTACGGGCCCCACACCTCGAGACCCGGCGCTCCGGCCATGCCGTGGCGCAGCGTGCGGACGTTCGCCCCGCCGATCTGCATCTCGGACATGGCGAAGAACCTCAGCTGCTCGAGCGGGCCGCCGTTGAGCTTCTCGATGACCTGCCACGCGGCCGGCCCCTGGATCTGGAAGCGGTAGTAGCGCCGGCTCACGGCGTCGCCGTACGGGCGCGACGGCGAACGCCGGTCGACCGTGACGTCGAGGTTCGCGTAGCCGCCGGTCTCACCGTGGTACATCAGCCAGTTCGACGCGGGAGCGCGGCCGACGTACACGTACTCGTCCTCGGCCTCGTGGAACAGGATGCCGTCGCCGATGACGTGGCCCGACGCGGTCGTGGGCACGTACTGCTTGGCGCGGTTCACCGGGAACGTCGCGACCGAGTTGATGGCCGTGTCGGAGATCAGCTTGATCGCGTCGGAGCCCTTGAGGAACACATTGTCCATGTGGTGCGACTGGTCGTAGAGCACGGCGGTGTCGCGCCACGCCTTCTGCTCCTTGATCCAGTTCTGGAAGTCCGCGGGGACCACCGGGTAGATGTACGAGCCGATCTGCGAGTTGCGCAGCATCTCGACGGCGTTCTGCGCGTCGATGAGCTCCTGCAGATTCTTCGCCATGGGGGAACCTCTCTGTTCTGGTGATGGGTCAGGTGAAGACGATGGTGTGGTTGCCGTGCCGGATCACGCGGTCCTCGGCGTGCCACTGCACGGCACGCGAGAGCACGGCCCGCTCGACGTACGCCCCGCGGGCCTGCAGGTCCGCGGCGGACATCGAGTGGTCCACCCGCGCGACGTCCTGCTCGATGATCGGACCCTCGTCCAGATCCTCGGTGACGTAGTGGCTCGTCGCGCCGATGAGCTTGACGCCCCGCTCCTTGGCCTTGCGGTAGGGCGCGGCGCCGATGAAGGCGGGGAGGAAGGAGTGGTGGATGTTGATCACCGGGACGCCGACCTCGTCCAGGAACGTGTCCGAGAGGATCTGCATGTAGCGGGCGAGCACGACGAAGTCGGCGTTGCCCTTCAGCAGCTCGACGATCTTCGCCTCGGCCGCCGACTTGTCGGGCCCTTGCGACGGCACGTGGAAGAACGGGATGCCGAAGCTGCGGACGTCCTCGGCGGTGTTGGTGTGGTTGGAGATCACCATGGGGATCGTCACCGGCAGCTCGCCGCGGCGGTGGCGCCACAGCAGCTCGAGCAGACAGTGGTCGCTGGTCGAGACCAGGATCGCCATGCGCTTGGGGATGGACTGGTCGGTCACGCGCCACTCCATCTCGAGCGGACCGAGCGTCTTGTCGAGATCGGCCTCGATCTCGGGCAGGGCCGCCTGCAGGTCGGGCCGGTGGAACACGACCCGCTGGAAGAACTCGCCGCCCTCGGGGTTGTCGGAGTACTGGTCGAGGGTGACGATGTTGCCCTTGTTGCGGGCGATCAGCGCGGTCACCGCCGCGACGAGCCCCGGCTGATCGGGACCGTGGACGATCAGGCAGGCGTGGTCGCGGTGCGTCTCGAGGTGGGCCGTCATCGGCGCGCCCCCGAGGACTGCGCGGCGACGAACTCGCGCGCCCAGGTGCTCGTCGCGAGCAGTCCGCCGAACGTGTAGAAGTGCAGCTTGACGTCGCCGGACTTCGGGTCGGCGGCGAGCAGCTCCGCGAGGTCGGAGACGAAGCGGTCGGGTCCGGCGGTGCCCATGAGGTTGGTCAGCGAGAAGCCGTACTTCTTCACGATCATGGCGTTGGCGCCGATGCCGAACCGGCGGGCGAAGCCGAGCAGGCGCTTGATGCCGGCGGGACCGGGGGTGCCGATGCGGATCTGCGCGTCGATGCCGCGCTCGCGCACCTGGTCGATCCACGCCATGACCGGGTCGGTGTCGAAGGCGAACTGCGTGAGGACGACGGCATCCAGCCCCTGCTGCGCGAGGGCGAGCGCCTTCTCGTCGAGGTGGCGCCACAGCACGTCTTCCGGGATGTCGGGGTGACCCTCGGGGTAGCCGGCGATCGACACCTCGCGCGCGCCGTACTTCTTCAGCAGGCCCGACCGGATCAGGGTGAGGGCGTCGGGGTACGGGCCTGCGGGCTCGGCCGGGTCGCCGCCCACCGCGAAGACGTGCTCGGTGGCCCCGACCTCCTGCAGGCGGGCGAGGAACTCCTCGAGCTGCTCCTGCGACTCCAGCCGCCGTGCCGAGATGTGGGCGACGGGGACGAAGCCCATCTCCTTGACGGCCTTGGCCGCGGCGACCCGCATCTCGAGGTCCTCGTTGCCGAGGAACGTCACGTTGATCTTCGTCCCCTGCGGGATGGTCTCGCGGGCCTCCTCGAGGCCGGGAACGTCCTTGCCCGTCATCTCGAGCGAGAAGCCGTCGACCAGAGCGGCCGCCGAGGGTGAGGCGGGGGTCGGGTGCGCCATGGGAGGTCCTTTCCTCGTCCGGGTGCGTCGCTGCGTCCCGGTATCCAGAGAATACCTATCACCATAGGTAATGGCAATAGGCACGTCGTGTGCGTGACCTCCATGTTCGGTGCGCGGACCGCGGTGGCGACGGGTCGATTCCGTTGAGCGGATGCCGCACCCGCCCGGAACCTGTTCTTCAAGAAAATCGTGACGGGCGTCACGAAACCATTGACAATCGCTCGAGGGTGGCGCACCATGACTCTTGTCCGGCACGCCGAGGTGGGGACTCCGACTCCGGTCGGACGGACCCGGCGGCCGGTGAACCCGCACAGTCATGAGAGGCCCGTCAATGAAGAAGAGTCTTGCCACCGTCGGCGTACTCGCCGCCGCCGCTATCGCCCTGGCCGGCTGCACCGATTCCGGCGCCGATCCCGCCTCGAGCCCGTCCGACGGCGGAGACGCCGGCTCGGGCGACCTGACGACCGTCCGCGTCGCCGCGCTCCCCATCGCCGAGACCGGCGCGCTCTGGGCCGCGATCGACGAGGGCATCTTCGAGGAGCACGGCCTCGAGATCGAGGTCGTCCCCTCGCAGGGCGGCGCCAACGCGATCCCGGCGCTGCTCAGCGGCGACATCCAGTTCGCCATCGGCCAGCCGTTCGGCCCGATCCGCGCCGACCTCCAGGACCTCGGCGTCGTCATCGTCGGCAACTACGCCAACAGCATCGCCGAGGGCGACGACGTCAATGCCGTCGTGGCGCTCGGCGACTCGGGCATCGCGCGTCCCGCCGACCTGGCGGGCAAGAAGGTGTCGGTCAACACGATCGGCGCGGCCGGCGACCTCACCATCCGCAAGGCCGTGCAGGACGACGGCGGCGACCCCTCGACGATCGAGTTCGTCGAGGTCGCCTTCCCCGACGTGCCGGCGCAGCTCGAGGCCGGCACCATGGACGCCGCCTGGGCTCCCGACCCGTTCCGCGGCATGATCGTGGGCGGCGGCGGCGTCTCGGTCGTCCAGCCCTACCAGGCGACGATCCCCGGGCTGACGGTGCTGACCAACATCACGACGCAGGCGCTCATGGACGAGGACCCCGAGCTCGTCACGGCCTACTCCGAGGCGATGGCTGAGGCCCTCGACTGGGCGGCCGGCAACGAGGAGGCGGTCCGCGCCGCGATCGCGACGAACCTCGAGATCCCCGAGGAGGCGGCCGCCGGCATCACGCTGCCGACCTTCACGTGGGACCTCGCCGACGCCGGCATCGAAGACCTCGGCGCCCTGGCGGTCGAGTTCGCGTACATCGACGCCGAGCCCGACTACGACCGCCTGCTGCAGCAGCAGTGACGGCGTGGAGTGAGCGGATGCCGCGCGCTGCGGCATCCGCTCCCTCCCTCCTGCCCTCCCGACGCCGCCCCTCCACCGATCGGACCCGCCGATGGCCGTCGCCGACGCCCCCATGATCGTCGCCACACCGCCGCGCCGACGCAGCGCGCGACGGATGCGCACCCTCCGCAAGTTCGCCCTCGGCGTCGCCGGCGTCGTCGGATTCCTCGTCACATGGCAGCTGCTGCCGACGCTCGGCCTGGTCGATCCGCGCTACTTCCCCAGCGCGACCACGACGCTCGCCGCGCTCGGGCAGGAGCTGCGGGACCTCGAGTTCTGGCGCAACGTCGGGCGCACGATGACCGCCTGGGGCATCGGCCTGGCCATCGCCACGGTGCTCGCGACGGTGCTCGGCACGGTCATCGGACTCGTCCCGTTCCTGCGCCGCGCGACCCACACCACGGTGGAATTCCTCCGCCCGATCCCGTCGGTCGCACTCATCCCGCTCGCCATCCTCATGTTCGGGCTGCGGATCGAGGCGGCGCTCGTCATCATCGTCTACGCCAGCTTCTGGCAGGTCTTCATCCAGGTGCTGTACGGCGTCGCCGACGTCGACACGGTCGCCCGTGACACCGCCCGCAGCTTCGGCCTCTCGCGCGGCTCGCGGATCGTGAACCTGGTGTTCCCGACCGCCCTGCCGTACCTCATGACGGGTCTGCGGCTCGCGGCGGCGGTCGCGCTGATCCTGGCCATCACGGCCGAGATGTTCATCGGCAACCCGGGCCTCGGGCGCGAGATCGTGTTCGCGCAGTCCGCGGGCAACTGGCCCACCGTGTATGCGCTCGTCATCGTGACCGGCATCCTGGGCCTGCTCATCAACCTGGTGTTCCGCGCGATCGAGCGTCGCTCGCTGGCCTGGCACCAGTCGGTGCGAGGGGAGGAAGTGCTGTGACGCTCTACACCAGCACCGTGGTGACCCCCCGGCGGCCGTCCCGCGTCTGGGCGAAGATCGGCGAGAACACGCTGTACGCGATCGGGCTGCCCCTTCTGCTGCTCATCATCTGGGGCATCTGGGCGAGCTTCACGACGGCCACGTTCTTCCCGCCGCCGCTCGAGATCCTCGACGCGTTCATCGACACCTGGATCGGTCCGGCCTTCATCACCGACGTGCTGCCGAGCCTCGGCCGCCTCGCGATCGGCATCGTCATCTCGATCCTCGTCGGCATCGTCGCGGGCACCCTCATCGGCCTGAACCGATGGCTGCGCGAGCTGCTGGAGCCGATGCTGGAGTTCTTCCGCGCGGTCCCCCCTCCCGTGCTGCTGCCCATCGTCGTCGTGCTGATGGGACCGACCGACGCGATGAAGATCGTCGTGATCGTGGTGGGCTCGGTGTGGCCGATCCTGCTCAACACGATCGAGGGCGTGCGCGCCACGGACTCGGTCATGACCGAGACGGCCCGCTCTTTCGCCGTGACGCCCATGGAGCGCCTGCGCTACCTGGTGCTGCCCGCGGCGAGTCCGCGCATCATGGCCGGCGTGCGGCAGTCGCTGTCGATCGCCCTCATCCTGATGGTGATCTCGGAGCTGGCGTACTCGTCGTCCGGCCTGGGCTATCAGATCGTCTACTTCCAGCGCAATTACCTCATCGCCGAGATGTGGAGCGGCATCCTGCTGCTCGGCCTCATCGGCATCCTGCTCGCGACGATCTTCGGGCTCGTCGAGCGTCGCGTGCTGCGCTGGTACCACGGAATCAAGGAGGTGGAGCGTGCCTGACACGCTGCTGAAGGTCGAGCACCTGCGCAAGGTGTACGAATCGACGACCGGGAACGTCGAGGCGATCGGCGACATCAGCTTCCGGATGGATGCCGGCGAGCTGGTGTGCATCGTCGGCCCCTCCGGGTGCGGCAAGACGACGCTGCTGAAGTGCATCGCCGGCCTGCTGCGGCCCACCTCCGGGGTGGTGGAGCTCGACGGCAAGCGCGTGACCGCGCCGCCGCCCAAGATGGCGCTCGTGTTCCAGGAGTACGGCCGCAGCCTCTACCCCTGGCTCACCGTGCGCGGCAACGTCGAGCTGCCCCTCAAGCACAAGAAGCTCTCGCGCACCGACCGCGACCGGCTCATCGACGACGCGCTGACGGCCGTCGGCCTCGACCACGCCGCCAAGAGCTACCCGTGGCAGCTGTCCGGCGGCATGCAGCAGCGCGTCGCGATCGCCCGCGCCGTCGCGTACCAGCCCGAGGTGCTCATCATGGACGAGCCGTTCGCCGCCGTCGACGCCCAGACCCGCGCCGACCTCGAGGACCTGGTGCGCACGCTCCACCGCGAGCGGGGCATGTCGATCCTCTTCGTGACGCACGACATCGACGAGTCGGTCTACCTCGGCGAACGGGTGATCGTGCTGTCGAAGTCGCCGACCTGGGTGCAGGAGGACCTCGCGATCGACCTCGAGGCCGACCGCGACCAGATCACCACCCGCGCGCTGCCCCGCTTCACCGAGCTGCGCACCCACGTGTACGAGCAGATCCAGCGTGCCAAGCGCGGCGAGGCCGTCCGCCCGGGGGCGGCGTGAGCGTTCTCCCCGTCGAGGGCTCGGTCCTCACGCGCAAGCCGAGGCAGCTGCTGCTGGCCTTCTTCGGCGAGTTCGTGTGCGACCGGTACTTCGCACCGCTGCGCGCGAGCGTGCTGATCGGCACCCTCGAGAGCGCGGGCGTGGCGGCCTCCGCCGTGCGCACCAACCTCGACCGCATGGTCGCGAGCGGGGTGCTCGAACGCCGGCGCCTCGGGCGCGAGATCGGGTTCGAGCTGACCTCCCACGGCAGCGAGGTGCTGCGCGAGGCGTCGGGCCGCGTGAACGGGCCCGCGCCGTTCGAGCCCCAGGGCGAGGGCTGGACGCTCGTCACCTTCAGCGTCCCCGAGCACCTCCGCGACCTGCGGCACCGCCTGCGCGCCGCGCTGACGTGGTCGGGATTCGCGGTGCTGCGCGACGGGCTGTGGATCGCCCCCGGGGCGGTGGACCTCGCTGCCGCGCTGGATGCGATCATCCCCGACCTGCCCCCGGGCTCGGTCACCGCGTTCTCGGCGACCGAGCTCGACGGGTTCCCGATGGCCGAGGCGGTGCGCGTGGCGTGGGACATCGAGCGCATCCGCGAGGCGCACCTCGAGTTCATCGCGCACTGGGAGCGCGAGGATGCGGCATCCGATCTCCCTGCCGTCACCGCGCGGACCCTGCTCGTCGCCGACTGGCTCGCGCTGCTGCGCGCCGACCCCCGGCTGCCGCGCCAGTACATGGGCGAGGACTGGCCGGCCGACCGCTCCGCCGAGCTGTTCACGCGGCGGCACCGGGAGTTCGCCTTCCCGGCCGTGCGGGACTTCGCCGGCCTCGTCGACTGACACTGCCGTCGGTCCCAGCGCGCGTGCCGGCCTCGCGACCCTTGGCTCTCAACAGGTCGACCGCGGTTCTACAGGACCGATCCGGTCCGCTGCCTCCTGTAGAGGGCCGGTTGACCTGTCGACGGGTGGGCGCGCGGGTCGGGGGAGACTGCCGGGGGGTCGAGCCGCGTGCTCATCGGCTCTCGCCGAACCGCGCGCGCAGGTCGGCCTTGCGCACCTTGCCCGAGGCGGTGCGCGGCAGCTCCTCCACCACGACGACGTTCTTCGGCAGCTTGTAGCGCGCGAGCACGCCGTCCAGGTGGGAGCGCACGATCTCGGTGTCCACCTCCGCACCCTCCTTGAGCGTCACGACCGCCCACGGCACCTCGCCCCAGCGCTCGTCGGGCACGCCGACGACAGCGACGCCCGAGATGCCCTCGATGTCGGAGATGAGGTTCTCGACCTCGGCGGGATAGATGTTCTCGCCGCCCGAGATGATCATGTCCTTGAGGCGATCGGCGATGTAGAGGTAGCCGTCGGCATCGAGGTAGCCGAGATCGCCCGAGCGGAACCAGCGGTCGTCGGTGAACGCGGCCGCCGTCGCCTCGGGCTGGCCGTGATAGCCGAGGAAGACGTTGGGCCCCGAGATCTCGATCTCGCCGACGGTGCCGCGCGGCACGACGTCACCGTGCTCGTCGGTGATGCGCACCTCGGTGAAGAAGTGCGGGAGGCCGACGCTGCCCTGCTTCTCGCGGGTCTTCGACGGTGCGAGCGACGTCGCGCCCGGCGAGGTCTCGGTCATGCCGTAGCCCTGCGAGAACGACAGCCCGCGCTCCTCGTAGGCATTGAGGATGCGGGTGGGCACGGCCGAGCCGCCGCACGTGAGCTTCCGCAGCGTCGAGATGTCGGTCGCCGCCCAGTCCGGGTGGTCGGCCAGCATCTGGTACGTGGTCGGCACGCCGCTGAGCATCGTGACGCCGTGGCGCTGGATCTGCGCGAGCGCGCGACCTGGCTCGAAGCCCTTCTCGAGGACGAGCGTCGCACCCTTGAGGATCACCGGCAGCGCGCCCATGCCCAGCGACGCGACGTGGAACAGCGGGGAGATCATCAGCGAGACGTCGGTCGAGACGACGTCGTAGTCGACGATGCAGTTGACCGCGACCCACGTGAGGTTGCCGTGGCTCAGCACGGCCCCCTTCGGACGCCCCGTGGTGCCCGACGTGTAGATGATGGCCGCCGGGTCGTCCAGGCCCACGTCGGCGACGGTGTGGCCGCCGGGGGCCTCGGCCACGAGGCGGGCGAGACCCGGGTGCCCCGGCAGCCCCTCGCCGGTCACGATGACGTGGGCGATGCGCCCCGCCTCGATGCCCGGCATCGCGCGTTCCAGGAACTCGGGGTCGAGCACGACGGCGCGTGCCCCCGAGTCGACGAGGATGTGCTGCATCTCGGGAGCGGCGAGCCGCGTGTTCAGCGGCACGAAGACGGCGCCCAGCTGCGCCGCGCCGAACATCACCTGCAGGAACTGCGGGCTGTTCTCGCCGATGTAGGCGACGGCGTCGCCACGGCGGATGCCGCGATGCCACAGCACGGCGGCGACATGGTCGGCGGCATCCGCCAGCCGGCGATAGCTCAGCTCGTCGTCGCCGAAGACGACGGCCGTCTTGTCGGGGTCCTTCAGCCGCCGCTTGGCGAGCCAGAACCCGATTCCCTCGTGCATCGTTGCGGGGTCCTCTCCCTCGAGGAAGCGTGCGGGTCGGAAGAGCCGATCAGGCGTAGAAGCGGTACAGGCCGCGCGCCGCGACGGCGGGCTTCTCGGCGCCCTCGATCTCGATGGTCTGGTCGACGGCGAACTGGTAGCCGCCGCGCACCTCGGTGACCTCGGCGATGACGGCGGTCATGCGCACGCGGGCGCCCACGGGCACGGGCGAGACGAACCGGACCTTGTCGAGGCCGTAGTTCACGCGCGTCGTGACGCCGGTCACGTCGAAGAGCTCCGACCAGAACTTGACCGCGAGCGACAGGGTGAGGAAGCCGTGCGCGATGGGACCGCCGAACGGCCCCTCCGCCGCGCGCGCCGGGTCGACGTGGATCCACTGGTGGTCGTCGGTGGCATCGGCGAAGAGGTTCACGCGGTCCTGCGTGATCTCGAACCACTCGGTGTGGCCGAGGTCGGTGCCGGCGAGGCCGGCGACGTCGGCGTAGTCGACGGTGGTGGTCATGGTTTCTCCTTCGTGGACGGGTCAGGTGAAGGCCGACGCGCCGGTGAGCGCGCGGCCGACGATGAGGGCGTTGATCTCGTGCGTGCCCTCGTAGGAGTACACGGCTTCGGCATCGGCGAAGAACCGCGCGACGTCGTGCTCGAGCAGGATGCCGTTGCCGCCGAGCACCTCGCGGCCGAGCGCGACCGTCTCGCGCGCGAGGCGCGCGGTCTGCATCTTGGCCAGGGCGGAGTTCTCGTCGGCGAACTCGCCCTGGTCCTGCCGGGCGGACAGCTGCACCACGAGGGCGAGCGAGGCGACGGTGTTGCCGAGCATGCGCGCCAGCTTCTCCTGCACGAGCTGGAAGCCGCCGATGGGGCGCTCGAACTGGTGGCGCTCGCGCACGTAGCGGACCGCGGCGTCGAGGGCGCCGGCCTGCAGGCCGGTGGCGATCCACGCCACGTCTGAGCGCATCGCCCGCAGGATCCGCGAGACGTCGCGCCACCCGTTCACGTTGTGGAGGCGCGCCGTCTCGGCCACACGCACGCCGTCGAGGGTGATGATCGCGTTCTGCATCGGACGCAGCGCGACCTTGCCGGTCATCGCCTCGAGCCGCACGCCCTCGGCGTCGGTCGGCACCAGGAACGCCTTGACGGCGTGGTCGTCGACGTCGCGGGCGAAGACCAGGAGGACGTCGGATGCCGCGGCCCCGCCGATCCACTTCTTCCGGCCGTCGATCACCCAGTCGCCGCCGTCGCGCCGCGCGGCCGTCGCGAGCCCGCCGGCGATGTCGGAGCCGTGCTCCGGCTCGGTGAGCGCGAACACGCCCTTGAGGTCGAAGCTGCGCACACGGGGGTCGAGCTCCGCAGCCTGCTCCGGCGACCCGCCCAGCGCGACGGCGGTACGGAAGAGTCCGGACTGCGCGTTGTACAGGGTGGCCACCGACACGTCGGTGCGGGCCAGCACGTAGTTGCGGAAGCCCGAGTACATGCTCGACGCCGCCTCGGCGGCATCCACCCCCTCCGGCTGCATCAGATCGAGGGGGATGAGCGCGTCCAGGACGCCGGCCGGCATGGTCGCCGTCTCCCACGCTTGGGCGAGGAGCGGACGGATGCTGCGATCCAGCGTCTGCTGCAGCCGCGCCAGCGCCGCGCGCGCGGCCGGGCTCAGGTGCGCGGCAGCGATCGCATACGGGTCGAACCCGAACGTCGCATCCGACTCGAGCGCAGGCATGTCAGCCCCCGAGTCCCAGCAGGCGTGCGGCGTTGTCCTTCAGGATGCCGGGCAGGACCTCGGGCTTGAAGGAGCCGGCGGTCTCGGCATCCGTCATCCAGCGGTCGGGCGTGAGGAGCGGGAAGTCCGAGCCGAACAGCACGCGCCTCTTGAGGTAGGAGTTCGCGGCGCGCACCAGCGACTCCGGGAAGTACTTCGGGCTCCAGCCGGACAGGTCGATCCAGGTGTTGTGCTTGTGCGTGGCGACCGAGAGCGCCTCGTCCTGCCAGGGGACCGAGGGGTGGGCCATGATGATCTGCAGGTCGGGGAAGCGCGCGGCCACCGGGTCGAGCAGGATCGGGTTGGACAGCCCGAGCAGCAGCCCCCGCCCGCCCGGCAGGCCGGCGCCGATGCCGGTCTGGCCGGTGTGGAAGAGCGCGACGACCCCGGCCTCCTGCAGCGCCTCGTACAGCGGGAAGCGGGCCTCGTCGGAGGGGTCGAAGCCCTGGACCGTCGGGTGGAACTTGAAGCCGCGCACGCCGTGCTCGTCGATGAGCCGCCGCACGCGGTCGAGCGCATCGGGCCGACGCGGGTCGACCGAGCCGAACGGGATGAGCACGTCGTTGTTGCGGGCGGCGCCCTCGGCGATGTCGGCGCTCGAGAGCGGGGCGTGACCCAGCTGCGTCTCGGCGTCGACGGTGAACACGACGGCGGCCATGCGCCGCTCGCGGTAGTACGCGGCGACCGAGTCCAGGTCGGGGTTCGGCCCGTCGGTGCTGAAGTACTTCGCCGCGGCGTCGGCGAGATCGCCCGGCAGCGAGGCGTGCCCGTGCCCGTCGACCTCGATGTGCACGTGCACGTCGATCGCCGTGATCGCGTCGAGGTCGATCGCGGGTTCGTAGCGGGTCATGTCGGGCCTTCCGGGTCTTCGGTCCCGTGCCTGCCGAAGGGCGCTTCGACAGGCACGGGACCGACGGGTCAGGGGCGCTGGAGGTCGTCGGGGAGCGGCGGGAACTTCTCGCCGACCGTCTGCAGGTCGCCCACCGCGTCGCCGAAGCCGGCGGCGAGATCGTCGTACGACCAGCCGCCGTCGTGGAAGGCGGTCGCGACCGGCTCGGGGTGAGACCACAGCTGCAGCCGGTCGCCGCCGATCCCGATGGCCTGGCCGGTGACGCCGGCGGCGGCATCCGATGCCAGGTACGCGATGAGCCCGGCCACGTCGTCGGAGGTGCCGAAGCCGAGGTCGTGGCGGAAGAACGGGGGCATCGGCTCGCCGGCCGCCTCGGCCTCGACGGCGGCGGCGAAGTACGGGACGGTGGCCGTCATGGCGGTCGCGGCGACCGGGATGACGGCGTTGGCGGTGATGCCCGCGCGCTTGAGCTCGAGCGCCCACGTGCGCACCATGCCGACGATGCCGGCCTTGGCGGCGGCGTAGTTGGTCTGCCCGAAGTTGCCGCGCTGCCCGGTCGGCGAGCCGATCGCGATGATCCGGCCGGGGACCTCGTTCTCGCGCATCCAGGTGGCGGCCGCCCGCACGCACGTGAAGGTGCCGCGGAGGTGGACGTTGATGACGGTGTCGAAGTCGTCGTCGCTCATCTTCCACAGCACGGTGTCGCGCAGCACGCCGGCGTTCGTGACGAGGATGTCGAGCCGGCCGAAGGTGTCGACCGCGGTGCGCACGAGCTGCTCGGCGGTCTCGGTCGGACCCACGGGGGCCGCCACCGCGGCGGCGCGTCCGCCCTCGGCCTCGATCGCGGCGACCGCCTCGGCGGCCGTGGCCTCGTCGACGTCGTTGATCACCACGGCCGCTCCCTGCCGGGCGAGCTCCTGCGCGTAGGCGAGGCCGAGCCCGCGCCCGGAGCCGGTGACGATCGCGACCTTGCCGTCGAGGGGGCGGGCGGTGCCGCTCGGGGTGACGTCGGATGACATGCGTGAGACTCCTTCGTGTCGCGGCCCGGTCGGCGCGGGGCGCCGTACCGAGGTTCGGGACCCATTGAAGACCTAACCGTTGAAAATGTCAATCATTTCGTTCATCCACGAACTGGGCTACGCTCGTGGCCATGCCGAAATCCGCCGACGCCGTCGCCCCGTCGGGCCTGCGCGCCTCGGTGCTCGCCGACGACGTGAGCTTCCTGCTCGCGCGTGCGAACGCGATCGCGCTCGCCGCGGGCAACGCGGCGCTGGCAGAGCACGGGCTGAAGGCGCGGTCGTTCTCGGTGCTGGTCCTGGCGTCGGGCGATGCCCGGCCCTCGCAGCGCGACCTCGCCGAGTTCCTGCGCCTCGACCCGAGCCAGGTCGTCAGCCTCGTCGACGACCTGCAGTCCCGCGGTCTGGTCGAGCGGCAGCCCGACCCCTCCGACCGGCGCGCGAACGTCGTCGTCGCCACGGATGCGGGGCGCACGCTCGCGGGCGCCGCCCGGGAGGCCGCGCGCGTCGCGGAGGAGCGGGTGCACGCGCAGCTGTCGGAGGAGGAGCGCGAGCTGCTCACCGGCCTGCTGCGCCGGCTCGCCTTCCCCGAGGACTGACGGCTCCCGGGTTCGGGGTCGGTGTTGGAGAGCGGCGCCGGCGGGGCGCGGCATCCGTCATCGTGTCAGCGGCGGTCGAGCACGTAGCGGTCGCGGCCGGCGAACACCCCGACGACGGTGAGGCCCACGAGCACGGCCAGGACCAGCGCGAGCGACGCGGTCCACCCGCCGGTGATGCTGTGGAGTCCGCCGAAGGCCACCGGCCCGAGCGCGGCGATCACGTAGCCGACCGACTGCGACATGCCCGACAGCGCGGCGGAGGTGTCGTGATCGCGGGCGCGCTGCGCCATCAGCGTGAGCGACATCGCGAGGGTCGCGCCGCCGGTGAGGCCGATGAGGGAGCCCCACACCAGCACGGCGCCGGGGGCGAGCATCAGGCCGACGACGCCGATGATCGCGAGCGACGGGATCAGCGCGGGGGCCCAGCGCTCGAGGCTCCCGCGGAGGATCAGCGGCAGCAGCAGGCAGCCGGCGAGCGAGAACAGCTGGTAGACCATGACGTCGACGCCGGCGACGACCTCCGAGCGACCGGTGGACATCGACAGCGGCGCGAGCCAGGTCACGAACATGTAGAACATGGATGCCTGCAGCCCCATGTAGACCGCGACCAGCCAGGCGATCGGATCCGACCAGATCCCGGTGCGACCGCGCGGCGCTTTCGCGCGATCGTGCACGCTGCGGGCCCCGCGGTGCGCCCACCACCACGCCGCGACGGCGAAGGGCAGCAGGGCCGCGCCCGTGACGAGCAGCGCGAATCGCCAGCCCGCCGCCTCGCCGCCGACCTCGATGTGCGAGATGGGCACGACGACTCCGGACGAGACCGCACCCATCCCGGCCAGCAGCGCGGTGTACACGGCGGTCATCGCCGGCACGCGGCCCGGGAACTCGCGCTTGACCACGGCCGGCATGAGGACGTTGATGATCGCGATCCCGACGCCGATGATCGCCGTGCCGATCCACAGGCTCACGACCGGCCCCGGGATCGACCGCACGAGCGTGCCGGCCAGCAGCACGAGCAGCGACCACAGCAGCACGCGGGGCTGGCCGAAGCGGCGGCTGAGCTCGTGCGCGACGGGGGAGAACAGCGCCCAGGCGACCAGCGGCACCGCCGCGAGCACGCCGAGCGCGGTCAGCGACATCCCGGTGTCGGCGCCGATCTGGTCGAGCAGCGGCCCGAGCCCCGTGATGGCCGGGCGCATGTTGGCCGCGACCAGGCACACCGCCGCCAGCAGCATCGCCACCGACGCCGTGCGCGGCGTGCGCGGCGGAGCGGTCCGCGACGATGGGGTCATAGGGCTCGGACTATAGCCCACGCGGCGGGCGTGGCATCCGTCCATTCCCGTTCAGCGGCAGCCCTCGTGCGAGGAAGGGGCGTCAGGCGAGGCCCTCGAGGGGCCAGCCGGTGTAGGCCTCCGCCAGGAAGCGGCGGCCGGCCTCGGACTCGACCACCGACTGCAGCTCGCCCAGCTGGCGCAGGCGGTCGAAGTCCGACGCGTCGGGGGCGACGTGGAGCATGTTGGTCATCCACCAGGAGAAGTGCTGAGCCTTCCAGATGCGGTGCAGCGCCTTCTCGGGGAACTGCTGGAGGAGGCGGTCGTCGTTCTCCAGCAGCAGCGCGCGCAGTGCGCGCTCGAGCACGATCACGTCCGCGACCGCGAGGTTCATGCCCTTCGCGCCGGTGGGCGGCACGGTGTGGGCGGCGTCGCCGATGAGGGCGACGCGACCGTGCAGCAGCTCGTGGGCGACGAAGCTGCGGAACCGCAGCACGTCCCGCTGGAAGATCGGGCCCTCCCTGAGGGTCGTGCCGGGCACGCGCTTCTGCAGCTCCTCCCACAGGTGCTCCTCGCTCAGCGCGTTCGGGTCGGCGTTCGGGTCGCACTGGAAGTACATGCGCTGCACCGTGGGGCTGCGCTGGCTGATGAGCGCGAACCCGTCGGGGGAGTTGCTGTAGATGAGCTCCTCGGCGCTCGGCGGCGCCTCGCAGAGGATGCCGAACCACGCGAACGGGTACTCGCGGAAGTAGCCGCCGGTCGACGAGCCGGTGACCGCCTCGCGCACGACGCTGCGCGAGCCGTCGGAGCCGACGACGAAGTCCGCCTCGATCTCGAGCGGAGCACCGTCGGCGTCGGTCGCGATGACACGCGGACGATCGGATGCCGCATCCTCGACGCGCACGGCGGTGACGCCGAAGCGGAGGTCCTGGCCCTTGTCCAGGCGTGCGGCGATGAGGTCCTTGAGCGCCTCGTGCTGCGGGTACAGCCACACGCCACGGCCGACGAGCTCGGCGAAGTCGATGCGGTGGCCGGCGCCCGAGAAGCGCAGCTCGATGCCGTCGTGACGGTTGCCCACGGTGCGGACGCGGCTCGACGCTCCGGACGCGTCGAGGATCTCGACGGTGCCCTGCTCGAGGATGCCGGCGCGGATCGTCGTCTCGATCTCCTCGCGCGAGCGCTGGTCGATGACGATCGACTCGATGCCGGCGTTGCCGAGGAGATGCGCCAGCAGGAGTCCGGCGGGTCCGGCGCCGACGATGGCGACGCGGGTGCTGATCGTGGTGGTCATGACGTCTCCTTCGACGACGTGAGGGGGGTGCGGATGCCTCGCCCCAGTGTGACCCCGCTCCACCTCGTCGGTGTGTAGATTCCCGTTCATCGGGACGGCTGTCACCCCGTCCCTTGCCGACATCGCGGTTACTCGGCGAATGACCACGCTGTGGGCGCCCAGGACGTGGTCGCTCGTCGAGGAACCGCGAACTCGGCGGGGGTTGGGGTGGGGGTGGGGATGGGGATGAGGATGGGGTGGGATGACGGATGCCGCGGGCCGGCGTGGGCTCAGCGGCGGTCGGTGCGGAGGGCGGCCTCGATGCCGGCGGCGGCGGCGCGGAGCGCCGCGACGGCGGCGTCGGGCGGCGTCTCGCGGGGGAGCACCACCGACAGCGCGGCCACGACCTCGCCCGCGTCGCGGATCGGCACCGCCACGCCGGTCGACACCGACTCGATCGATCCCGGCGCCACCACCACGCCGGTGCGACGGACCTCGGCGAGCAGGCGGCGCAGGCGCGCGGCATCCGTCACCGTCTCGGGCGCGAGGGCGCGCAGCGGTCCGGCGAGCACCCGCTCGCGGAGGGCGGCCGGCGCGTGCGCCAGCAGCACGAGGCCCGACGACGAGGCGTGCAGCGGCAGGCGTCCGGCGATGCGGGTGATGTTGGCGCCCGCGTCGGGATGCGAGAGGCGCTCCAGGAAGAGCGCCTCGTCCTGCTCGAGCACCGCGAGCTGGGTGTGCTCGCGGATCGCCGCCTGCACCCGCTCCATGTGGGGCAGCGCGGCCTGCCGGAGGCGCAGCGCCGTGGAGCCGCGGAGGGCCAGCTCCCACAGCCGCATCCCGAGGTGCACGCGACGGTCCTCATCGCGCTCGAGCAGCCCGGCGGCGACGAGCTCGTCGACGATGCGGTGCGCGGTGGACGACGGCAGCCCGGCGCGGCGCCCGATCTCGGCGGCCGACTGCATCGACCGTTCGGCCGTGAACGTCTCGAGCACGCGCACGATGCGCTCGGTCATCGAGTCGCCGGTCGGCGAGTTGGCCATGCGCCCACTGTGACACACGCCCGGGCGGGTAACGTCGCTCGGGGAGGAGCCATGGCGGACGGCGAGGGCGTGCTCGAGCGCACCCTGAGGGTGCTCGACTGCTTCACCGACGACGAGCCGGCCGTCACCGCGGCGGTGCTCGCCGCGCGCACCGGCCTCCCCTCGTCGACGCTGCACCGCCTGCTCGCGACCCTCGTGGCCGAGGGGCTGCTGACGCGGGGTCCGGGTCACACCTACGCCATCGGGCCGCGGCTGTGGGAGCTCGGCGAGCTGTCGCCGCTGTCGCTGCGACTGCGCGAGACGGCGCTGCCGCACATGGTGCGGCTCTACGAGGCCACGGGCGAGAACGTGCACCTCGCCGTGCTCGACGGGGCCACGCCCGAGACGACGAGCGCGCTGTACGTCGGGCGCCTCACCGGCCGCCAGTCGATCCCGACCCTGAGCCGCATGGGCGGGCGGGGGCCGCTGCACACCACGGGGGTCGGCAAGGCGCTGCTCGCCACGCGGGACGAGGCCTGGCTGCAGCAGTACTTCCGCGCGCCGCTGGTGCGCGAGACGGTGAACTCCATCACCACAGAGGCGGGCCTGCGCGCCGACATCGCGCGCACCCGGGCCCTCGGCTACGCGACGACCCGCGAGGAGATGACCCTCGGCAACGTCTCGGTGGCCGCGGCCCTGCCGCGCGTGGAGGGCCTTCCCCCCATCGCGATCGGCCTCGTCGTTCATCTCGAGCGCGCCGACGCGCGGCGCCTCGGGCCCCTCGTCGTGCAGTCGGCCAAGGACCTCCACCACGACCTCCGCGGCGCGTGAGCCCGGCTCGGTCGCCCGGGTTTGGGGGAGTCGCCCGGGGTTTGGGGCGCATGCCGCCCCTTCGGGGCGCACGGCGCGCGCCCCGAACGAACGTACGGCGCCCCAAACCCGGAAGAAAGAGACCGAGAGAACCAAAGGGGGACGGATGCCTCGGCCCGCGGCATCCGTCGATCCCACTGAGTGGGAGTGCGAGCCCGCACGGCCCGGCGCCGGTGCGACGCTGGGACGACCCGAGTCGTCGAAGGAGACCTTGATGAGTGCGACGCAGCCCGATCCCCGGGGTGAAGAGGCGTTCTCGTCGTCGGTGGTTCTCGAGCAGACGGTGGCAGCGCCCGAGTCGCTGCTGGCCTCGCCCGACCAGCTGACGCAGAACGAGATCACGCAGGAGATCGTCGATTACCACGCCGCCGCCGCGCGACGCGAGGAGGCCGGCGAGAAGCTGAACATCAGCCTCCACGACTTCCCGCCCTACCGGTCGAGCCTGCTGCGGCATCCGACCAAGAACCCCAAGCTCGTCGACCCCGAGACCATCGAGCTGTGGTCACCGGCCTTCGGCCAGCGCGACGTCGCGGCGATCGAGTCCGACCTCACGCTGCAGCACATCGGCGAGCCGCAGGGCGAGCGCATGACGGTCGAGGGCCGGCTCCTCGACTCGTGGGGGCGTCCGCTGGCGAACCAGCTGGTCGAGATCTGGCAGGCCAACGCGGCCGGCCGCTACATCCACCAGCGCGACCAGCACCCCGCGCCGCTGGACCCGAACTTCACCGGGGCCGGGCGCACGGTCACCGACGACAACGGGTTCTACAAGTTCACGACGATCAAGCCGGGCGCCTACCCGTGGAAGAACCACGTCAACGCGTGGCGCCCCGCCCACATCCACTTCTCGATCTTCGGCAGCGGCTTCACCCAGCGTCTGGTGACGCAGATGTACTTCCCGGGCGACCCGCTGTTCCCGCTGGACCCGATCTACAACACGATCTGGCGCCAGAAGGACCGCGACCGCCTGATCGGGCTGTACGACCACGACCTGTCGGTGCCCGAGTTCTCGATGGGGTACCGCTTCGACATCGTGGTCGACGGACCCGACGCCACCTGGTTCGAGCCCGAAGAAGGAGAGCACTGATGGCCGCTCGCACCCAGCGCGACCTGGGCCCCAAGACCCACGAGCCCACCGGCGGCCAGACCGTCGGCCCGTTCTTCGCCTTCGGCTTGGACTACCCCAAGAAGCACGAGGTCGTCTTCCCGCACAGCCCGGGTGCGATCGTGCTCGGCGGCACCGTGTTCGACGGCGCCGGCAACCCGATCCCCGACGCCGTCGTGGAGATCTGGAGCGCCGACGAGGACGGCAGCATCCCGCGCGCGCACGGCGCGTTCCGCCGCGACGACCACTCGTTCACCGGATTCGGGCGCGCCGCGACGACGGATGTCGGCCACTACGAGTTCTGGACCCGCAACCCCGGTCCGGTCGACGGGGGCGCGCCGTTCTTCTCGGTGATCGTGTTCGCCCGGGGGCTTCCCGACAAGCTCGTGACGCGCATCTACCTGCCCGAGCACGAGGATCTCCTCGCCGCCGACCCGCTGCTGTCCTCGCTCGACGAGGGCGAGCGCGCTACGCTCATCGCGACGCGCCGGCCCGACGGCAGCCTGCACCACGACATCCACCTGCAGGGCGAGAAGGAGACCGTGTTCCTTGCCTTCTGATCCGCACCCCCCTCTCGACGAGGGGCTGCTCTCGCCGGTGACCGTCGGTCACGACGAGACGGTGACGGATGCCGCGATCCTCGACGCGCTCGTGACGGCCGAGGTCGGCCTCGCCCGCGCCCTCCTGGAGGCGGGCCTCGCGCCGGCCGAGGCCGTCGACGAGATCGAGACGGAGTTCGGCTGGCAGGGCGCACTGCGCGGATGCCGCGATCACGGCGTCGACGGGAGAGCGCTGGCGGCGGCGGCCGTGGCCGGCGGCAACCCGGTGATCCCGCTCGTCGGCGTGCTCAGGGAGCGCGTCGGCACCGACGCGCGCCTGTGGATCCACCGCGGCGCCACCAGCCAGGACATCCTCGACACCGCGCTGATGCTCGTCGCGCGGGCGGCCACCAGCAAGGTCATCGCCGCGCTCGCACACGCCGAGGTCTCGCTGCGCTCGCTGGCCCGCTCGCGCCGCGACGAGGTCGCCGCGGCGCGCACGCTCACCCAGCACGCGGTGCCGACCACCGTCGGCCTGCGCGCGGCCGGCTGGCTGCGAGGCGTCGCCCACGCCAAGGGACGCCTCGAGCAGGCCGGGCACGCGCTCCCCGTGCAGCTCGGCGGCGCAGCCGGAACGCTCGCCTCGTTCGTCGAGCTCGGCGGAGCCGAGACCGCGGCGGGGCTGCCGGCCGCCTACGCGCGCGAGCTCGGACTGGCCGCGCCCGAGGCGCCGTGGCACACCGCGCGCTGGCCGGTGACCGGGCTCGGCGACGCCCTCGTGCAGGCCGTCGACGCGGTCGGCAAGATCGCCGCCGACGTCGCCACCCTCAGCCGCAGCGAGATCGGCGAGCTCGCCGAGGGCACCGGCGGAGGATCGTCGGCGATGCCGCAGAAGCGCAATCCCGCGGCATCCGTCCTCATCCGCTCCGCCGCGCTGCGCGCGCCGCAGCTCGGCGCGACCCTGCACCTGGCGTCGGCGCTCGCCGTCGACGAGCGCCCCGACGGCGCCTGGCACGCGGAGTGGCCGACGCTGCGCGAACTGCTGCGTCTCGCGCTGGGCGCGACCGCCCACGCCGCGACCCTCGTCGCCGGCCTGCACGTCGACACCGACGCCGTGACCCGCAACCTCGACGCCGGCGGCGGGCTCATCCTCGCGGAGCGGCTCTCGCTCGTCCTCGGCCCCGCGCTCGGACCGGCCCGCGTGTCGCGGCTCGTCCTCGAGGCCGGCGCCGACGGCGACCTCGCCGCGGCGCTCGCGGCGCTCCCCGAAGTCGGCGCGCTCGCCGCCGACCGCGGCCGGAGCGCCGAGGCATTCGTCGCCGACCTGCTCGACCCCGCCCGGTACACGGGCCTCGCCGCACGCCTCGTCGACGAGGCCGTCACCCCACAGGAGACAGAGTGACCGTCCCCGCCATCTCGCTCACCGCACCCGTCGGCCCGATCGCCGCGCCGACCCTGATCCTCGGCCCGTCGCTCGGGACCTCGACCCTGCTGTGGGAGCGCGCGCTGCCCCCGCTCGCGCAGGAGTACCGGGTCATCGCCTGGGACCTCCCCGGTCACGGCGCCGCACCGGCCGCCGCCGCACCGTTCTCCATCGCCGACCTCGCCGACGCCGTGGCCGCGAGCATCGACGGAGAGTTCCTGTACGCCGGGGTGTCCCTCGGCGGCTGCGTGGGGCTCGAGCTGCTGCTGCGGCATCCGGATCGCGTCCGCGCAGCGGCGATCGTGTGCTCGGGCGCCGCGATCGGCGAGGCCGCAGCGTGGCACGAGCGTGCGGCCCAGGTGCGCGCGCAGAGCACCTCGAGCCTCATCATCGGCTCGGCGCAGCGGTGGTTCGCGCCGGGATCCATCGAGCGCGATCCTGACATCACCGGCCGGCTGCTGCACGCGCTGCAGGACGCCGACGACGAGAGCTACGCGCTGTGCTGCGAGGCGCTCGCGGGCTTCGACGTGCGCGATCGGCTGGGCGAGATCGCCACCCCGGTGCTGGCGGTGTGGGGCGATCACGACGGCGTCACGCCGGAGGCATCCGCTCGCGAGATCGCCGACGGCGTGCAGCGCGGCGAGGCGATCGGGATCGCGGATGCCGCGCACCTGCCGCCCGCCGACGCGCCGGCCGCGACGGCCGACGCCCTCCTCGGCTTCTTCGACGCCCACGCGGCGGAGCGCGCCGCATGACCCGCCCGGACGGCGAGGGCCTCACCGACCAGCAGCGCTACGACCAGGGCATGACGGTGCGTCGCGCGGTGCTCTCGGACGCGCACGTGGACCGTGCGATCGCCGGCGCCGATGAGCTGACGGCCGACTTCCAGGACTTCATCACCCGCGTCGCGTGGGGCGACATCTGGTCGCGGCCAGGGCTCGACCGCCGCTCGCGCTCGGTGGCGGTGCTCACGGCGCTCATCGCGCTCGGTCACCACGAGGAGCTCGCGATGCACCTGCGCGCGGCGCGGCGCAACGGCCTCACCGTCGACGAGATCCGGGAGGTGATCCTGCAGGCGGGGCTGTACTGTGGCGTCCCGGCCGCGAACACCGCGTTCCGCATCGCGAAGGACGTGTTCGCCGACGAGTCCTGACGCCCGTATGCTTCATCGCATGACGGGCTCGGGGAGCGCATGACGGCCGAACACGCACCCCGGATCCTCTACCAGGTCAAGCAGGTCGAGCTCGCCGTCCGCGGACGCCTCGACGACGTGGTGCGGCCGCACGGCATCACCGTGACGCAGTACACCGCGCTGACGGTGCTCGAGCAGCACCCCGGGATGAGCTCGTCGCAGTTGGCGCGGCACGCCTTCGTGACGGCGCAGGCGATGGAGGGAATCGTGCGCGCCCTGGTGGACGCGGGGCTGATCGACCGCGTCCGCGACCCCGAGAACCGGCGCCGCATGGCGATCTCGCTGACTCCGGCCGGCGTGGCGCTGCTGTCCGCGTGCCGCGACGACGTCGACCGCATCGAGGCCGTGGCGTTCGGCGGGCGGTCCGGATCGGAGCGCGCGGCGCTCGGACGCTGGCTCCAGGAGGCCCGGCGCGCCCTCGAGCAATCCACGGAACCGGTTGACTGACGTTCAGGAAACTTGATAATTGGTCCTAGCTCCGTCGCCGATGACGGCGCCCTGTCGACGATGACACGGAAGGACCCCACATGTCCCAGCTCCGCACCCGAACCATCGGATTGGCCGCGGTCGCCGCCGCCGCCCTGTCTGTCGGCCTTGTCGCGCCACCCGCCCTCGCGGACACCGGCGGCGAGTACGCCGGCTCGCTCTCCAACGGCACGACCTGGCTCGCGTCGGTCCCCGCCGACTGGAACGGCACCGTGCTGCTGTACAGCCACGGCTACCGGCCCTCGTTCATCCCCGGCAACCCGGCCTCCGTCGCCCCGGACGGCGCGACCAAGGCACTGCTGCTCGAGCGCGGCTACGCGCTCGTCGGGTCGTCGTACGCGTCCAGCGGCTGGGCGGTGCCGACCGCGGTCGACGACCAGCTGCAGTCCCTCGACGCCATGCTCGATGAGACCGGACTCGACCCCGAGCACATCCTCGCCTACGGCACCTCGATGGGCGGTCTCGTCACCGGCCGCATCGCCGAGAGCGCCGGCGACCTCATCGACGGGGCGATGCCGACGTGCGGGCTGATGGAGGGCGCCGTCGATCTGAACAACTACCAGCTCGACGGAGCGCACGCCATCGACCAGCTGCTCGCGCCGGCCCAGGACATCGACATCGAGGGCTACGCGACGCTCGGCGACGCCTTCGCCGCCTCCGGCGCGCTGAGCGCGGCGGTGCAGGCCGGTCAGCAGACACCGGAGGGGAAGGCGCGCATCGCGCTGGCCGCGGCGCTGTTCCACATCTCCGACGGCGCGGCCGCGGCCGACGCGCCGACGGACCCGGCGGTGCTGCAGCAGGGGCTGTACGAGCAGCTGCTCGACACGATCGGCTTCGTCACCCCCGGCCGCTTCGACATCGAGTCGACGGCGGGCGGCAACGCGACCTGGAATGCGGGAGTGGACTACCACAAGCTCTTCGCGCAGTCCGAGGACCGCGGGCTGGTGCAGGAGCTGTACCGCGAGGCCGGCCTGGACCTCAAGGCGGACCTCGCGACCCTGACCGCGACCGCGGACGTCGTGGCCGACCCCGGCTCGGTCGAGACGCTGCGCGCCTCGTCGGGGCTCTCGGGCGACCTGCAGATGCCGGTCATCGCGCTGCACACGCTCGACGACATCCTGGCGCCGATCCAGGTCGAGGAGGAGTACGCCGAGGACGTCCGCACGGCCGGAGACACCAGCCTGCTGCGCCAGTTCCAGGTCGACCGGGTCGGGCACTGCAGCTTCACGCCTGCCGAGATCGCGGCGGGGATCGAGGCGCTCCTGGACCGCGTCGAGACGGGCAACTGGGGCGCGGTCGGGCAGTCCGCGCAGCGCATGAACCAGCTGGCCGCGTCGCTCCATGACAGCGGGTCGGCGTTCGTCCCCACCCAGCCGGGCGAGTTCCTCGGCGACCGGGAGGGACGCCGCTGACGGCGCCGAACTGAACCGAGGGCGGCATCCGTGCCGGGTGCCGTCCTCGGCGTCTCGCCCTGGCGGTGAGAGACGCGCTGCGGTATCGTGTCCGTTAGACGGACAGGTGTTCGCAGGACGAACACAAGGAGGCGCAACGATGATCGACAAGACCGTGGCGTCCGTCGCGGAGGCCGTCGCCGGCATCCGCGACGGGGCGACCATCATGATCGGCGGCTTCGGCCGCGCCGGTCAGCCCGTCGAGCTGATCGATGCGCTCATCGCCCAGGGCGCGAGCGATCTCACGATCATCAACAACAACGCCGGCAACGGCGATACGGGCCTTGCCGCGCTCCTCGCGAAGAAGCGGGTGCGCAGGATCCTGTGCTCGTTTCCGCGCCAGCACGACTCGTGGGTGTTCGACGGCCTGTACCGGGCGGGCGAGATCGAGCTGGAGCTGGTGCCGCAGGGCAACCTCGCCGAGCGCATCCGCGCGGCCGGCGCCGGGATCGGCGCGTTCTTCTCGCCGACGGGCGTGGGCACCGAACTCGCCGAGGGCAAGGAGATCCGCGAGATCGACGGCCGTCTGTACGCGCTGGAGTACCCGATCAAAGCCGACGTGGCGCTCGTGAGCGCGTACCGCGGAGACCGGTGGGGCAACCTCGTGTATCGCGAGACCGCGCGCAACTTCGGGCCCATCATGGCCGCCGCCGCGACGACGACGATCGTGCAGGTCGACGAGCTCGTGCCGCTCGGCACGCTGGACCCCGAGGCCGTCGTGACGCCGGGCATCTTCGTCGACCGCGTCGTCGCGGTGGGCGAGCGGGCGTGGCTCGAGGGCGGCGCCTTCGTCGGAGGCGTGGACATCGAAGGGCGTCCGCTCGCGGCGGACGCGGCATCCGGAATCGAGGTCGACCAGTGAGCGTCAGCGAACCGAGGACGCAGGGCACGCGCATCACGCGCCAGCAGCTCGCGGCCCGCATCGCCCGGGACATCCCCGAGGGCTCGTACGTCAACCTCGGCATCGGGGCGCCGACCCTCGTCGCCGACTACCTGCCGCAGGACCAGGAGATCATCCTGCACACCGAGAACGGGATGCTCGGGATGGGGCCGTCGCCCGCCGCCGGCGAGATCGATCCCGACCTCATCAACGCCGGCAAGCAACCCGTCACCGCGCTCGCCGGCGCCGCCTACTTCCACCACGCCGACTCGTTCGGCATGATGCGCGGCGGCCACCTCGACGTGTGCGTCCTCGGCGCGTTCCAGGTGTCGCAGGGCGGCGACCTCGCCAACTGGTCGACGGGTGCCCCCGGTGCCATCCCCGCCGTCGGCGGCGCGATGGACCTCGCGATCGGCGCGAAGAACGTCTACGTCATGACCGACCTCCTCACCAAGTCGGGGGAGTCCAAGCTCGTCGAAGCATGCACGTACCCGCTCACCGGCGTCGGCTGCGTCACCCGCGTCTACACCGACCACGCCGTCTTCGACGTGACGCCCGGGGGATTCGCGGTGCGCGAGGCGTTCGGCGACAACACCGTCCAGCTCCTCGCCGCGCTCACGGGCCTGGAATTGACGGATGCCTCGACCCCCGGCATCCGGGAAGGTGAATGACATGGTGACCTGGATCTACGACGCCGTCCGCACGCCGTTCGGACGCGCCGGCGGCGCCCTCTCGGCGGTGCGCCCCGACGACCTCGCCGCCGTCGTCATGAGGGCGACGATCGAGCGCACGGGCCTGGATCCCGCGCGCATCGACGACGTGATCTTCGGCGACGCCAACCAGGCGGGGGAGGACAACCGCAACGTCGCGCGCATGGCCGCGCTGCTGGCGGGCCTGCCGACGACCGTCACCGGCGTCACGGTGAATCGGCTGTGCGCGTCGTCGGTCGAGGCCGTCGTCCAGGGGTCCCGTGCCATCGATGCCGGAGACGCCGACGTCGTGCTCGCGGGAGGCGTGGAGTCGATGAGCCGCGCGCCGTTCGTCGTCGAGAAGTCGCCGAGGCCGTGGCCGAGCGTCGGCAACCAGACGCTGTGGAACACGTCGATCGGCTGGCGCATGACCAACCCGCAGCTGCCGAGGCACTGGACGATCTCCAACGGCGAGTCGGCCGAGAAGACCGCCCGGGAGCAGGGCATCTCGCGCCAGGCCCAGGACGAGTTCGCCGTGCGCTCGCACCGCCTCGCAGCCCAGGCCTGGGCCGACGGCCTCTACGCCGGTGAGATCGTGCAGGTCCCGGGCGCCGAGCTCGCGCGCGACGAGGGCATCCGCGACGACACGTCCGTCGAGAAGCTGGCAGGTCTCAAGGCGCTGTTCGCCGCCGACGGACAGGGCAGCGTGACCGCCGGCAACTCCTCGCCCATCAACGACGGCGCTTCGGCGGTGCTGCTCGCCCGCGAAGGGGCGCTGGACGGCGAGCCCCTCGCCCGCATCACGGCGCGCGCCGCGCACGGCGTCGACCCCGACCAGTTCCCGCTGGCGCCGATCGAGGCGGCGAACAAGGCGCTCGCCCGCGCGGGCCGCACCTGGGCCGACGTCGACCTCGTCGAGCTCAACGAAGCGTTCGCGTCGCAGTCGCTCGCCGACATCCAGGGCTGGCCCGAGCTCGACCCGGAGCGCGTCAACATCCACGGCGGCGCGCTGGCGATCGGGCATCCGCTCGGCGCGTCGGGTGGCCGCATCATCGGCCACGCGGCGCACGAGCTGCGCCGTCGCGGCGGGGGCGTCGCGGTCGCCGCCATCTGCATCGGCGTCGGGCAGGGCCTCGCCGTCGTGCTCGAGCGCTGAGCCGCGGAGCCGGACGGGTAGGGTGAGCCGGTGACCGAAGCCGCGGGCCGCACCCACGACACCGTGCAGTCGCTCGCCCGGGGGCTCGCCGTCATCCGGGCCTTCGACGCCGAGCACCCCGAGCTCACGCTCAGCGAGGTGGCACGCCGGGCCGGCATCACCCGCGCGGCGGCGGGCCGGTTCCTGCGCACACTCGAGCAGCTCGGATACGTCCGCGGCTCCGGCGCGACGAGCGTCGGACGCAGCTACGGCCTCACGCCGCGGGTGCTCGAGCTCGGCTTCAGCTACCTGTCCGCGCTGTCGATCCCCGAGGTCGTCCAGCCGCACCTCGAGCGGCTCTCGCGCGAGGTCGACGAGAGCGTGTCGGCGGCCGTCCTCGACGGGAGCGACATCGTCTACATCGCGCGCGTCCCCACGCGCCGCATCATGAGCGTCCGCATCACCATCGGCACGCGGTTCCCCGCGTTCGCGACGTCGATGGGGCGCGTGCTGCTGGCGGGGATGCCGGATGCCGCGCGCGAGGCCGCGCTCGCGGCATCCGCCCTCCCCGCCCTCACCAACCGCACCCTGACGTCGGCGGGAGCCCTCCGCGAGGAGCTCGTGCGGGTAGGGGAGCAGGGGTGGGCGCTCGTGGACGGCGAGCTCGAGCCCGGCCTGCGCTCGGTCGCCGTGCCGCTGCACGACCGCCGCGGCGGCGTCGTCGCCGCGGTGAACGTCTCGACGAGCGCGACGCGCGACACCGTCGAGCACGTGCTCGATGAGTACCTGCCCCCGCTGCAGCGCACCGCCGCCGCGATCGACGCCGAGCTGCGCCTGGTGTGAGGGAACGGATGCCGCGGCCCGCGGCATCCGGTTCAGAACACGATGGTGTGGTTGCCGTGGCGGATCACGCGGTCCTGGGCGTGCCACAGCACGGCGCGCGAGAGCACCTGGCGCTCGACGTCGGCGCCGCGGCGGGCGAGCTCGGCCGCCGAGTCGGCGTGCGTGACGCGCACGGTGTCCTGCTCGATGATCGGTCCCTCGTCGAGGTCGTCGGTGACGTAGTGCGACGTCGCGCCGATGAGCTTGACGCCGCGCTCCTTCGCCTTCTTGTACGGCTCGGCGCCGATGAAGGCGGGCAGGAACGAGTGGTGGATGTTGATCACCGGCACGCCGACCTGCGCGAGGAAGTCGCCCGAGAGGATCTGCATGTACCGCGCCAGCACGACGAAGTCGACGTTGCCCCTGAGCAGCTCGACGATCTTGGCCTCGGATGCCGACTTGTCGGGTCCCGCGACGGAGGGGACGTGGAAGAAGGGCACGCCGAACGAGCGCACGTCTTCGGCCGAGGTGGTGTGGTTCGAGATCACCATCGGGATCGTCACCGGCAGGTCGCCGCGGCGGTGACGCCACAGCAGGTCGAGCAGGCAGTGGTCCTGCTTCGACGCGAGGATCGCCATGCGCTTGGGGACGGACTGGTCGGTCAGCGACCACTCGAGCTCGAATCCGCCGAGCGTCCGCGCGAGCTCGTCCTCGATGCGGGGACGGTCGGCGGCGAAGCCGGGGCGGTGGAACACCACCCGCTGGAAGTACGCACCGCCCTCGGGGTTGTCGGAGTACTGGTCGAAGGCGACGATGTTGCCGCCGATGCGGGTGATCATCGCCGAGACCGCCGCCACGATCCCCGGCTGGTCGCTGCCGTGGACGATGAGGCAGGCGTGGTCGGGGTTGAGGTGCATCGCGGGCGAGGTCATCCCTCGATTCTGCCGTGTGATGACGCGTCGGATTCCGCCGCTCGGCGCCCACCGATCACCGACGGCGTCGCCGGGCCGTCCAGAGCAGGTATCCGCCCAACGTGGACGCGGCCGTCATGCCCGCGCCGACGAGGGCGCTCCGCCACGATCGCCACCGCTCGTCACCCGCGACGAAGCGGCCGACGGCGTTGATCAGGGCGGCGGTGATCATCCCGGCCACCAGGCGGTTGCCGATGCGCTCGGTCCGGGCGACCAGCGGGTCGAGCTCCGCCGCACGGAGGTGGACCTCGACGCCGTTGCCGTCCATGGTGTCGAGGATCCTGCGCAGGCGCGTGGGAAGCTCCAGCAGCAGGGCGCCGGCGTCGGTGGAGGCGCGACCCATCCGCTTGGCGAGCGCCGCGGGGGAGAGCCGGTCACGGACCAGCCGCTGCGCGTAGGGAGTCAACACGGCGGCGAGGTCGAACTCGGGATCCAGCTGCACTCCGATGCCCTCGATCACCATGAGCACCTTGAAGATGAGTGCGACCTCGCGCGGAAGCTGCAGCCGCTGCTCGCGGAGCACGCGGAGCAGTTCGGTGGCCATCCGGCCGAACCCCACCTCTCCCAGCGACCTGTCGGCGGCCAGCCCGATGAAGGACGCCATGGCCTGACGGAACTCATCCCGATCGACGTTGCCCTTGGTCACCGACACGCGCACGAGCGCGTCGGCCAGCGCGTCGGGGTTCTGCAGGGCGTAGGCGATGAGGAAGTCGGCGAACCGGTCGCGGAGGTCCTCGCTGATCTGGCCGACCATGCCGAAGTCGATGAGCGCGATGCTGCCGTCCGGCTGGACGAAGAGGTTGCCCGGGTGGGGATCGGCGTGGAAGAAGCGGTGCTCGAAGATCATCTGGAGCATGACGTCGGCGCCCGTCTTCGCCAGCGCGCCGCGGTCGATTCCCGCCTCGTCCAGCGCCTCGAGGTCGTTGATCTTGATACCGGTGACGCGCTCGAGAGTCAGCACACGCGAGGTGCTCCGCGTCCAGACGACCCCAGGGATCAGCACGTCGGGGCGGTCGGCGAACAGCGCGCCGAACCGGTCGGCGTTCTCCGCTTCGCGGACGTAGTCGAGTTCGGCGCGGAGCGTCCGCGAGAACTCCTGGACGATTCCCCGCACGTCGTATGTGCGCGCGGCTTCCCACGCCCGCGCCGCGCGGTCGGCGAGATCGTTGAGGATGTCGAGGTCCTCCTGCACCTGCCGAACCGCATCGCGGCGGCGGACCTTCACCACGACGGGTGTGCCGTCCCGCAGCTCTGCGGCGTGGACCTGGCCGATGGATGCCGATGCCAGCGGGGCCGGATCGAACGACGCGAAGGACTGCTCCGGCTCCGCGCCCAGCTCCCGGCAGATCGTCTCCCGGATCTCGTCGATGGACACGGGGGGAGCGGCATCCAGCAGCTTGGAAAGCTCCGCGATGTAGGCCGGTGGAAGGAGGTCGGGGCGCGTGGAGAGAAGCTGGCCCAGCTTGATGAAGGTGGGCCCCAGCTCCTCGAGAGCGAGCCGGAGGCGAGCGGCCCTCGTCAGGGCGGGGTCGGCCGGCCGGTGCTGCGGGTGGCGACGGCCGGCGGGGATCCACCGGCCGAGTCCCGTCGCACCGACGAGGAAGCTCAGTCCGTGACGCGCCAGCGTGTCTGCGATCTCCTGGTACCTGCTGAGATTCGCTCTCACCGCCGCGATCGCCGTTCCGCCATCGGCTCATTGTCGCCGACCTCCCCAGCGGGGACAAGAGACCTAGAGCAAGCCGTCGCGGTGCGCAACCGTCATGCCGGCACGACGGTGAGCGCGTACATTTGGTCCTCTTGAATCGCCCGGCCGATGGGAGGGGCAAGGGAGGTCCCATGGCGGCGAACGCGACAACCCGTTTCGACAATGTGTCACTGCTCTCGGTGGTGAGCACTCTGCCTGGGCGGGTGACGACGTCCGAGGAGATCGAGCACCGCCTGTCGGGCTCGCTTCGTCGATTGAGACTGCCCGGGCGGCTCCTGCAACGCGTCGCGGGCGTCCTCGAACGCCGCAACTGGGCGGCGGACGAGTCCTCGGACGAGGCGACGGTGTCGGCCGGTCGGCGCGCGCTGGCCGAGGTGTCGGTGGCACCGTCCGACGTCGGACTCCTCATCAACACGTCGGTCTCGCGCAAGCACCTCGAGCCGTCGGTGGCGGTCCGTCTGCACCACGGGCTCGGTCTGTCGAGCTCCGCCGTCAACTTCGACGTCGCCAACGCGTGCCTCGGGTTCGTCAGCGGCATGAGTCTCGCGGCGAACATGATCCAGTCCGGTCAGATCCGCTATGCCGTCATCGTCAACGGCGAGGACGCCGATGAGATCCAGGACAACACCATCCGCCGCCTCCTGCGCGACGACGTCGACAGGGACGGCTTCATGAGCGAGTTCGCGTCGCTCACGCTCGGGTCGGGCGCCGCCGCAGCGGTGCTCGGCCGCGCCGACGAGCACCCGGAGGGCCACCGGATCCTCGGTGGTGTGACCCGGGCCGCGACGCAGTTCCACGAGCTGTGCGTCGGCAGCGTGGACGGCATGTTCACCGACGCGAGAGCGCTCCTGAAGGGCGGGCTGGACCTGGTCCTCTCCGCCTGGCGGGACGCGCGGCCGGAGTGGGATTGGTCGGACATGAACCGGTACATCACCCACCAGGTCTCGGCCGTGCACACCGATGCCATCATCAAGACGGCCCACCTCGACCGGACGCGCGTCCCGGTGACGTTCCCGAGGTACGGAAACGTCGGTCCTGCCTCGATCCCCATCACCCTCGCGGAGGAGCAGGCGACGCTGCGCGCGGGCGACCGCGTCCTCCTCATGGGGGTCGGCTCCGGGCTCAACACCGCCATGATGGAGCTCGCCTGGTGACCCGGCGCGCGGTGCCGCCTCCCGCGGGACTCCCCGGGCTCGACCCGGGGTGGAGCCGCATCGTCGCCGTGCCGGGCGTCGGCCCCGATGCCGGCGTCACCCGCGGTTGGCACGTCCTCGACACCGGGCCCGAGCTGGTGCGACGAGGGGTCGACGCGGTCGGCACGATCCTCGCCGTGCACGGGAATCCGACGTGGTCGTACCTGTGGCGCCGGCTTGCGGCGCGGTCGCTGGACGCCGCGGCGCATGGCGAGCCGGCATGGCGTCTCGTCGCCGTCGACCAGCTCGACATGGGCTTCTCCGAGCGCACCGGTGCCGACCGTCCGCTGGCGCAGCGCGTCGCCGACCTCGGCGCGCTCACGGATGCCCTGTCGCTGAGCGCGCCGGTCGTCACGCTGGGTCATGACTGGGGCGGCGTCATCTCGCTCGGCTGGGCGCTGGAGCATCCGTCGTCCCTCGCCGGGGTCGCGCTCGTCAACACGGCCGTACACCACCCGCCGGGGGTTCCGATCCCGGCTCCGCTCCGGCTGGCGCGGGCACCGGGGGTTCTCGCGGGCGCGACGTCGGCCACCACGGCGTTCCTCGACACGACGCTGGCGCTGGCGCGACCGGCCCTGACCGATGAGGCGGGAGCCGCCTATCGCGCGCCGTACCTCTCCGCGGCCCGGCGGGCCGGCATTCGCGGCTTCGTCGCCGACATCCCCGTCGGGCCTCACCATCGCAGCTTCTCCGAGCTGGAGAGGATCGCGGACGGCGTCCGTGGGCTCGACGTTCCCGCGCTGCTGATGTGGGGCCCGGAAGATCCGATCTTCGGCGACCGGTATCTCGATGATCTCGTGGACCGGCTTCCCCATGCCGACGTCCACCGGTTCGAAGGCGCGGGTCACCTGCTCGCCGAGGAAGAACGCTGCGCGGACGGCCTCTTGGCATGGCTGCACGACGACGTCGTCCCGCTCCGGGCCCGCGTGCCCGCGACTTCACGTGGCCCGGCCGCCCAGGTGCCGCCGAGCGCGTGGTCCGACTCCTCCGGCACCCCCATCTGGCACGCCCTCGATCAGCGCAGCGATGACGACGGGACCGCGATCGTGCAGATGACGTCCGGCGGGCGCGCGCCGCGGCGGGTGAGCTGGCATCAGCTCCACGACAGGGTCCGACGACTCGCGGCGGGGCTGCATCGCGTGGGCGTGCGAAGGGGCGACCGGGTGTCGCTTCTGGTTCCCCCGGGGCCCACACTGTCGGCCGTCGTCTACGCCTGCCTCCGGATCGGCGCGGTCGTCGTCGTCGCCGATGCCGGCCTCGGAGTGCGCGGGCTGACGCGCGCCGTTCGGGGATCGTGGCCGGACGTGATCATCGGGGAGACGCGAGGCCTGACGGCCGCGCGGGTGCTCGGGTGGCCCGGCATGCGCATCTCGGTCGCTCGACTGCCGAAGACCGCCGCCGCGGCGCTCGGCATCTCCCACACTCTCGGTGAGCTCGCGCGGGAAGGGTATGACGCCGCCGCGCCGGCCGACCCGCCCGGGCCGGATGACCCTGCCGCGATCCTGTTCACCTCCGGCTCCACGGGGGCGGCCAAAGGGGTCGCCTACACGCACCGGCAGCTCTCCGCGCTGCGCGATCTGCTCGCCTCGCACTTCGGCGTCACCGGCGAGACCGGCCTCGTGACAGGCTTCGCGCCGTTCGCCCTTCTCGGTCCGGCGCTGGGCACCCGGTCCGTGACACCCGACATGGACGTCTCCTCACCGAGGACGCTCACGGCGCCGGCCGTCGCCGCAGCGGTGCAGGCGTCGGGTGCGGAGATGGTCTTCCTTTCGCCGGCGGCGATCCTCAACGTCGTCGATACCGCGGACGCGCTGACGGCAGAAGGCCGTCGCGCGCTCGCAGGGGTGCGGACGTTCCTCTCCACCGGAGCCCCCATCAGCCAGGGGCTGCTGGAGTCGGCTGCGGCGCTCATGCCGAACGCCACGGCTCACACCCCGTACGGAATGACGGAGTGCCTGCTGGTGACCGACATCACGCTGGCCGGTGTCCGCGACGCGGCCGGCAGCCGTGACGCGGGCGTCTGCGTCGGAGTCCCGATCGGCGCGAACCGCGTTCTGGTCAGCCCGGTCGACTGCGACGGTCGCGCGACCGGCCGTGCGACGGACGCGCCCGGAGTGCTCGGCGAGGTCGTCGTGTCGGCATCCCACGTGAAAGACCACTACGACCGGCTCTGGCTCACCGACCGGGAGGCGGTCCGCGAGACGGTCGGTCTCGACTCGCCCGGAGAGACCCGTCGCTGGCACCGCACGGGCGATGTGGGCCACCTCGACGCGCACGGGCGGCTGTGGATCGAGGGACGGATGCCGCACCTCATCGTGACCGCCCACGGCCCGTTGGCGCCGGTGGGCACGGAGCAGCGGGTGGAGCGGGTCGAGGGGGTGCGCCGCGCGGCCGTGGTGGGGGTGGGCCCGCACGGGCTGCGCCAGGCGGTCGCGATCGTCGAGACCACGCCCGCAGCGAGGCGGGCAGGCCTTGCGGACCCGCTCCTCACCAGCGCCGTGCGGAACGCTGCCGGCACGCCGCTCGCCGCGGTGCTCGCCGTCCCGGGGCTGCCCACCGACATCCGGCACAACTCCAAGATCGACCGATCCCGACTCTCGGTGTGGGCTGAGCGCGTGCTCGCGGGAGAGCGCCCCGGCGCACCATGATCGTCCTCGTCACCGGTGCGTCCGGCTTCCTCGGCTCGGCCGTCGCGACCACGCTCGTCGCGGCAGGCCACGACGTGCGCACACTGCAGCGACGGCCGTCCGCCGTGGCAGGAGCGGCTGACTTCTGCGGGTCGATCACGAACCTGGCCGACATCGACATCGCCGTCCAGGGCGCCGAGGCTGTCGTCCACCTCGCGGCCCGGGTATCGCTGACCGGCAGGCGAGACGAGTTCCGTGCGGTCAACGTCGAGGGGACCCGGATCCTGCTCGATGCCGCGGAACGCGCCGGGGTGACGCGCTTCGTGCACGTCTCGTCGCCGTCCGTCGCGCACGCCGGTTCTGCGCTCGTCGGTGTCGGTGCGGGGCCCGCCGATCCGGAACGTGCCCGCGGCGACTACGCGCGCACCAAGGCGGAGGCCGAGCTCCTCGCACTGGAGCGCGACTCGACGGCGATGAGCGTGGTTGCCGTCCGCCCTCACCTGGTGTGGGGGCCCGGAGACACCCAGTTGGTCGCCCGGATCGTGGAGCGAGCCCGGAGAGGACGGCTGCCCCTCCTGAACGGCGGAACCGCTCTGATCGACAGCACCTACATCGACAACGCCGCCTCAGGCATCGCGGCGGCGCTCGAGCGGGCGGATGACGCGCACGGCCGCGCACTCGTCCTCACCAACGGCGAGCCGCGGCCGGTGGGCGACCTCCTCTCGGGCATCTGCCTCGCGGCCGGTGTCGCGCCCCCGCGCTGGAGCATCCCCGCCTGGCTCGGCCGCGCGGCGGGGACCGCGGTCGAGGCCGTGTGGCGGATCGTGCCGGCGCGTGACGAGCCGCCGATGACGCGGTTCCTGGCCGAGCAGCTGTCGACCGCCCACTGGTTCGATCAGCGCGAGACCCGGCGCATCCTCGCGTGGTCCCCCGCGGTGTCGATCGACGAAGGACTGGCCCGCCTGGCTGCTCGTTCCTGAACCCGTCCTGGCCGAGGTGGTGGACGCCGCGGCCGGGCGCGCTTCGCCTCGTCAGACCGGATGTTGCGCCGCGATGGTGGATGGCCGGGCCGACACGCCGGCTGCCGCCTGCTCGAAGATGCCCCGCATCCACGCGTGCTCGGGGTCGCGACCGTGGACCGGATGCCACCACAAGGCGTTGACGACGGGCGTGGCGTCGAAGGGAGCGGCGAGTGTGCGGACTCCTGCGACGGACTCGGCGACGTGCGCGAGGCCTGCCTGGATCAGGCCGAGCCGGTTCGTGCCGGCGATGAAGTGCGGCAGGGCGAGGAAGCTCTCGACGACCGCCTCGACGTGCGGCTCGATGCCGAGCTGCTGCAGCTGCCGCGCCGCCGAGGTGAATGCGGTGCGCGACTGATACGTGAAGACCCACGGCAGGGCGCCCAGCACCTCCATCGTGAGCTCGTCGCCGACCATCTCGTTCGAATCGGAGGCGACGACCACCCAGCTGTCGCGCCACAGGTCGGTGTAGGGGAGATCGACGAGGTAGCCGTGCGGGATGACCATTCCGTCGGCGGCGCGCAGCCGGTTGAGCGCGTCATCGACGATGGACGGATTGTGCAGCATGAACCGGAAGCGCACGCCGGGCGCCGACTCGGCGGCCAGGCGCGAGACCTCGCTGCCGATCGTGGCGAAGCCGTAGTCCGACCCGTAGATCGAGAACTCGCGGATCGACTCGCGGGGGCTCCACGTTGCCTGGCTTTCGAACACCCGCCGTGCCGCCTCGAGCGCCGTCGTGGTGTGCTCGGTCAGCCGCAGGGCGAGGGGGGTGAGCTCATAGGTGTTGCCGCGGCGGGCGAGGATCGGGTCGTTGAAGTGCGTGCGCAGCCGTGCGAGCGAAGCGCTCAGCGCGGGCTGGCTCAGATGGAGTCGCTCGGCGGCGCGCGTCACACTCCGCTCGGTCAGCAGCGCGTCGAGGGCGACGAGCAGGTTCAGATCGAGACGGGAAAGGAGTGGTTGATCGGACACTGATCCTCCGGGTGCGGGAGCCTCGGTTCAGTGTATCGGCGCAGTCTATGCAGGCGGGAGGCGGTATCGCCCGCAACGATGAACACCTCCCCCCGCTGTTATGTGCGCATCACTCTTACTTATGTCAAAATCCAGCGTAACGCTGATAGGCTCGATGCGACTCACGGCCTGCGGTCAACGCGGTCCCGACCCAGAGAGCGAGCATCGATGCTTCTCGAAAGAGACCTCATCCAGTCCGTCGGATTCCGCAACATCCGCGAGGGGGGTGAGGTCACCGGCTTCCAGCTCCGGCTCCGCATGCCGTCGTACCGCGGCATGGCGGCATCCCTCATCGACGGTGTCGCCGTGCGCGTCGGCGACCTCGTCGACGTCGCGCCGGACGTGCCGCTGTGGACGTTCGCCGGCCGCACGTACTCGCTGCAGGAGCTGTGGGACGCGGACGGCGTGCGCTGGCCGCTCGAGGAGGCGGCCGTCGTCACGGTGCCGCACCCCGGCGGGCTGCCGGAGGGCACGCACGAGGTCTCGGTGCAGCTGCGGCTGCGGATGTCGTACATCCCCGAGGAGCACCAGCCCTCGACCTACAACGTGTCGCGGCACATCACCCTCACGTCGGCAGAGGAGGGCGGTCCGTTCCGGTACGGCGTGAGCCTGTACAGCTTCATGACCGACTTCGGCACGGTCATGGACCTCGAGACCGCGCTCGCCGCGGTGGCGGACGTCGGCGCCACCGGCGTCGAGATCCTCGGCGAGGGCCACATCGAGCGGTACCCCGAGCCGACCGTCGAGTGGATCGACCGCTGGTTCGCCCTGCTGGAGAAGTACTCGCTCGAGCCCACGAACTACGGGTCGTGGATCGACACCCGCCTGCACTCGAGCGGCGTCCACGCGCGGGATCTCACGGCGGCCGAGGGCGCCGGGATGCTGCAGCGCGATCTGCGCCTGGCGAAGCGCCTGGGCTTCCGCTTCGTGCGCCCCAAGATCGGCGTGGTCTCGAGCGACCTCATCCCGCACCCGATCTGGACCGAGTCCGTCGAGCGCTCGCTGGATCTCGCGGCCGAGCTCGACGTCGTGATCTGCCCCGAGATCCATGCCCCCACCCCCATCAAGCACGAGGTCGTCGACGACTACATCGACCTCATCGAGCGCACCGGCACCAAGCACTTCGGGCTGCTGCTGGACACCGGCATCTTCCAGGACCGTCCGATCCCGCTGAAGCCGGGCGAGCTGCCCGGACGCCGTCCGGCCTTCATGGACGGCATCGCCGTCGACCCGGCCGACATCGCCGACATCGCGAAGTACGTCGTGTTCATCCAGGCGAAGTTCCACGACATCGACGAGAACCTCGAAGACCAGCAGATCCCGTGGGAGCCGGTGCTGCGCGCGCTCAAGGACGCCGGCTACACCGGGTACCTCTCGAGCGAGTACGAGGGCGAGCGCATCCCGTGGCGCTCCATCGAGCAGGTGCGCCGCCAGCACTCCCTCGTGCGCTCCATCGCCTCGCGCCTTCCCTGAAACCGGAGACCCCCATGCCCAACGGACTCATCGCCGAAGACAGCCTGCGCCCGCATCCCGAGGGGCTCGCGCTCACGCTCACGATCCCCTGGTACCGGAGCCTGTGGCTCTCGTCGGTCACGACGCTGCGCCTCACGGTCGACGGCGCCGACATCCCCGCCGACGACCTCGCCTTCGAGCTCGACGGCACGCGGTACACCGTCGCGGAGCTGCCCGACCGGAGCGAGACGCTGTGGTTCCTGCAGCAGCATCCGCTCCTCATCGCCCGGCTCGACCGGCCGGTGGAGCTCGGCGAGCAGCACGACGTCGAGATCTTCGGCGAGCTGCGCCTGCCGTACATGCAGATCGCGCCCGGCCAGGGCGGCGGGCCCGGCATGTACGTGCCGAACATCGTGCGCCAGTCGTCGACGCTGACGGTGACCGACCGCGACGCGACGCCGGCGGTGACGGTGACGGATGTCGCACCCCCGCCGCCCGCCGCGGAGGAGGACCCGTTCCGCCTCGGCCTCACGCTCTACTCGGCCAGCGCCGAGTTCCGCGCCGGCTGGTACGACTTCGACGGGCTGCTGGACCGGGTCGCCGCGCTCGGCATCGGGCCGGGGATCGAGATCGTGGCGTCGCAGGTGCTGCCCACGTATCCGGTCGTGTCGGACGAGTTCGTCGCGCAGTGGCGGGCCGCGTTCGACCGCCACGGCTTCGACGAGAGCTCGTTCGGCGCGAACCTCGACATGGGCCGTCGCCGCGACCGCGACATGACGCCCGACGAGGAGTTCGAGTTCAGCGAGCTGCTGTTCCAGGGAGCCAAGAAGCTCGGATTCCCGCTGGTGCGGATCCAGAGCGCCAAGCCGGAGCTCCTGCGCCGCCTGCTGCCGGTCGCCGAGAGCCTCGACCTCCGGCTCGCCTACGAGATCCACGCCCCGATGGGGCCCAACTCGCCCGAGATCATGAAGGTCCGCGACGTGTACGCCGACCTCGACTCGCCGCTCCTGGGCTTCGTCGCCGACTTCTCCTCGACGATGCACGCGATGTCGCCCACCCTCCTGCGTGCGGTGCGCCGAGCGGGGCTCGACGACGAAGCCGTCGAGCGTCTGCAGCAGATCTGGGGGACGGATGCCTCGATGCGCGAGCGGCAGCAGGAGTTCATCGCGTATCTCCAGAGCCGCGACTTCGATCCGGGACGACTCGGCTCGTTCGCGCACCTCGCGTTCAACATGCACGGCCACGTCGACCCGCGGGAGTGGGCCGACATCATGCCGCAGATCCTGCACGTGCACGCGAAGTTCTACGACATCGACGAGGACGGGCAGGAGCCCGCGATCGACTACCCCGAGCTCGTGCGCGTGTTCGTCGAGGGCGGCTACCGCGGCTACTGGTCGAGCGAGTGGGAGGGGCACGCGTTCGCCGAGCTCGGCGAGGTCGACCCGCTTCTGCTCGTGCGCCGGCAGCACGACCTCATCCGGCGCTCGATGCACGCCGTGGAGGCCGCGCGTGTCTGACACCGACATGAGCGGCGCGTCCCGCGGCTCCGCGTGGTCGTTCGGCGAGGATCTCCGGCTGCGCGAGAACGGCGAGCTGCGTCTGCTGCTCGGCGGCCAGGTGCACAACTCGTCGAGCTCGTCGACGGCCTCCATCCGCCGGTCCTTCGCGCAGGCTCGGGACCTGAATGCGAACACCGTGCTGGCACCGGTGAGCTGGGCGCTGACCGAGCCGCAGGAGGGCGCGTTCGACTTCGCGCTCGTCGACGCGATGATCGAAGAGGCCCGGGGTCTCGGGCTCCGCCTCGTGCTCCTCTGGTTCGGCGCCTTCAAGAACGCCGCCTCGACGTACGCGCCGCGGTGGGTGAGATCCGACCAGAGCAGGTTCCCCCGAGCCGTCGTCCACCCCAAGACCCGGGGGAGCGCCTTCCACTATTCCGGGGTGATGCCCACCCCGGTGCTTTCGGTCTTCGGCGAGAACCTTCTCGACGCGGATGCGGCGGCGTTCGAGGCGTTCGTCGCGCACGTCGCCGACGTCGACCCCGGCGATGTCGTCGCGATGATCCAGGTCGAGAACGAGTCGGGACTCCTCCGCGACAGCCGCGACCGCAGCGACCTCGCCGAGGCGGCCTGGCGTCGCGACGTGCCGTCCGCGCTCATCGCCGCCGCGCGCCGATCGGACCCCTCGTCCCTGCTGCGTGAGCGGTGGGACGCCCGTGGCCGGCGCGAGGCCGGGTCATGGCGCGAGGTGTTCGGGGACGACTCGGGCGCCGACGAGATCTTCATGGCCTGGTCGATCGCCTCGTACGTGCAGCATCTCGCCGAGCGCGGGCGGGCCCGCAAGCGCATCCCGATGTACGCCAACGCGTGGCTGGGCCCCCAGCCCGGGCAGGACGAGCCGGGACAGTGGCCGAGCGGCGGACCGTCCAGCCGCGTGATCGACGTGTGGCGAGCGGCCGCGCCGGCCCTGTCGCTGGTCGGCCCCGACATCTACGTCGACGACGCCGACTCCGCGATGCGTGCCTACGCGACGGGAGACCAGCCGCTCTTCGTGCCCGAGAGCAGGCTGCGCGCGGGAGAGCTCGTGCGCGCCGTCGGCGGCTACGGAGCAGTCGGCTGGTCGGCCTTCGGCATCGACGGGGCGAACCCCGAAGGTCAGGTCGCGGCGGTGCTCGCATACCTGAGCGCCTTCGAGACGACGATCGCCGAGGCCCAGCGACGGCAGCGCATCGGCGCCGTGGTGGTGGAGCCCGGGGCCCCGCCGGCCGAGGCATCCGTCGGCGATCTCACCGTGAGCGCGCGCGGGCTGAACGACATCGTGCGCGACTTCCTGCTCGACGTGGGTGTGCAGCTGCCCGCGGGGCCGCTTCCGGTCCCGGACGAGACGCTGCCGGGTGAACCGGTGCCGACGCCCGGCGAACGACGCCCGTTCGCGCTGGTCTTCGCCGAGTCCGACGATGAGATCGTCGTGGTCGGACAGGGCGTGAAGCTCGACTTCGCCGCGGCGCACGGATCGGTCGAGGTCGACGCGGTCGTCGAGCTGCTCATGGACGCCGGCGCCGTCGTCGCCGGCCGCGTGCTCAACGGCGACGAGCGGCTTCAGGTCGTGCCGGTGGATCGCGTCGGCGCCGCGCGGATCACGCTGCTGCGCATCGAGGCGGGGCCCCGAGCGTGAGGGATGACGCGGCGACCTTCCGCAACCCCGTCCTGGGTGGAGACCGGCCGGATCCCGCCGTCATCAAGATCGGCGACGAATACTGGATGACCTACTCGTCGTTCGAGTCCGCCCCGGGCCTGCTGCTCTACCGATCGCGCGACCTGGTGAACTGGACGTACGAGTGTGCCGCGCTGCCCGAGCCGCTGGGCAGCACGTTCGCGGTCGACATCGCCGAGCACGACGGGCGCTTCTTCATCTACATCCCGTTCATCCCCGCGCCGTGGTCGAAGCTCACAGCCCCATCGATCTTCGTGATCCACGCCGACTCGATAGAGGGGCCGTGGTCGGAGCCGATCGATCTCGGAGTCCGGTGGGCGATCGATCCCGGGCACGTCGTCGGCGAGGACGGCACGCGGTACCTCTTCGTGAACGGCATCCGTCGCATCGCGCTCACCGATGACGGGCTCGCGACCGTCGGCGAGCTCGAGCAGGTGTACGACGGCTGGCGCTACCCCGACGAATGGATCACCGAGGCGTACGCGCTCGAGGGACCGAAGCTGATCCGGCGCGGCGAGTGGTTCTACCTGGTCAGCGCTGTCGGCGGCACCGGTGGCCCGCCGACGGGGCATATGGTCATCGTCGCGCGGTCGCGGTCGGTCCACGGACCGTGGGAGAACAGCCCGCACAATCCCGTGGCGAGGACGACGGATGCCGCGCAGGCCTGGTGGTCGCGCGGGCACGCGACGATCCTGCCCGGTCCCGCGAGCGAGGACTGGTGGATGGTCTCGCACGGCTACGAGAACGGGTACCGCACGCTCGGACGGCAGATCCTGCTCGAGCCGATCGCCTGGACTGCGGACGGCTGGCCCGTCGGCGTGCTCGAAGACATCGGCGGAGACCTCACCGCACCGGCCGGCGCCGCGGCACAGCGCGCCCCGGTCGCGTTCGCAGACGACTTCTCGACACTGCGGCTCGGCGAGCGCTGGGCGTTTCATGCACCGTCGCCCGGCGAGGCGTCCCGGCTCACTCTCGACGACGGCCTCGTGCTCGCCGGAAGGGGCACGAACCCCGGTGACACGTCACCGCTCGCCGTCCTCACCGGCGACCACTCCTACGAAGTCGAGGTCGAGGTGGAACTCATCGGCGGCGATGTCGAGGGCGGCATCCTCCTCTACTTCAACGACCGGCTCTTCTGCGGCATGGGCATCGACGGCGAGCGCATGCGCAGCTACGCCGGCGGGCACGTCACGCACTGGCGGGAGCCCGCGCCGGCCGTACGCCGCCTGCAGCTGAGGCTCCGCAACGACGCGCACATCGTCACCGGCTGGTACCGCGAGCCCGGCGGGGACTGGACGCGCCACGCGATCCGGTACGAGACGTCCGGCTACCACGCGAACACCATGGCCGACCTCCTGAGCCTCCGGCCGGCGCTCTACGCGGCCGGGGAAGGATCGGTCCGGTTCCGCGACTTCCGGTACCGCCCGCTCAGCTGACGCGCAGCTCGACGGCCTGCGTCGACGCCAGCGTCGCGCCGACGTGGAGCCGGAAGAGGCCGGGCTCGACGACGAAGGCCGGGGTCGCGGCATCCGTCGTCCAGAAGCCGAGCTGCTCGCGGCCGATCTCGAACCTGGAGACGACCGTCTCACCGGCGCCGACGGTGCGGCGCTCGAACGCGACGAGCCGGCGGACGGGCGGGGCGACGCTTGCCACGACGTCTTCGACGTAGACCTGCACCACCTCGTCGCCCGGCCTGTCGGAGGTGTTCGTCACGTCGAGCTCCAGCACGACCGGCTCGTCGATCGCGCTCCCGGGCACTTCGGTCCGTGACAGGCGCGGGGTGCCGTGCGCGAAGGTCGCGTAGCCCGAGCCGTGACCGAACGAGAACTGCGGCCCGAGCTCGAGGTCGAGGTACTTCGAGGTGAACTTGTCCTCGACGTTGTCGGGTCCGTGGAGGCCGACATCGGTCTCCTCCGCCGTGAGCCTGCCGCCGGTCGAGGCGGGACGCCCCGTGTGCTCGTGCGCGTAGTGGATCGGGATCTGGCCGACCGAGCGCGGCCACGACATCGGGAGGCGCCCCGCGGGATCCTCGTTCCCGAGGAGCACGTCCACGATCGCGGCGGGGGCCTCCGTGCCTCCGTGCCACGCCACCAGCGCACTCGGTGCGAGATCGATCCAGTCGCTCACGACGAGCGGGCGGCCGGCTTCGAGGACCACGATGAACGGGATGCCGCAGCCGGCGACCGCGCGGATCAGGTCCTCCTGACGTCCGGGGAGTCGGATGTCGCTCCGGGAGGCCGCCTCGCCCGAGAGCGCGCTGGGCTCGCCGACGCAGAGGATCACCAGATCGGCCCGCGACGCCGCGTCGACCACGGAGGAGATGCCGGAGTCGGTGCCCGCGAGGAACTCGACCCCGGGCACGACCTCGAGCTCGACCTCGGGCCGACGCGTGCCGAGCTCGTCGGCGATGCTTCCCGCGCGGGCGCCGAAGTACTGCGTCCACGCGCCGAGGTGGTCGGTCGACTCGGCGTACGGGCCGGCGAGCAGCACGCGTCGCGGCGATCGAAGCGGGAGGGTGCCGTCGTTCTTCAGCAGCACCGACGCGCGGGCGGCCGCGCGGCGGACGAGAGCGCGCGACGCCTCGGTGGGCTCGGTGATCTCGGCATCTTCGTCGACGTAGGGCCTCTCGAAGAGCCCGAGCCGCTCCTTCAGAGTCAGCACACGGGTCACCGCGTCGTCGAGCCGCGCGGGGTCGAGCGCCGAGAGCGCGCTCGGGTCGAGATCGGCGGGCGCGCCGCCCATCTCGATGTCGAGGCCCGCGCGGAAGGCGAGGATCACGGCCTCTTCGACCGTTTCGGCGACCCGATGAGCGACGAGGTTTCGCACGCCCTCGGCGTCACCGACGACCACGCCCGGGAAGTCCCATTCATCCTTCAGCACACCCGTCAGCAGGCGCCGGTTCGCGTGCATCGGCACCCCCGCGACGGTGTTGAAGGCCGCCATGACGGCTGCCGCACCCTCGCCGACCGCAGCGCGGAAGGGCTCGAGCCAGACGTTGCGCAGCTGGTGGTCCGAGGCGTCCACGCCCGCATAGTCGCGGCCACCCTCGGGGGCGCCATAGGCCACGAAGTGCTTGGCCGTCGCCGCGATCGCGGTCTTGGACGAGAGGTCGTCCCCCTGGTAGCCGCGGACCATGGCGCGCGTCATCGTCACGGCGAGGTGCACGTCCTCGCCGAAGCCCTCGACCACCCGTCCCCACCGCGGGTCCCGCGAGATGTCGGCCATCGGCGAGAACGTCCAGGTCACCCCGCCCGACCGGGCCTCCGCGGCCGCGAGGGCGGCGAGGTCCCGAACCAGCGCGGGGTCGAAGCTCGCCGCTTGCGCGAGGGGCACCGGCGCGATGGTGCGCTGCCCGTGGATGACGTCGAGCCCGACGAGAAGCGGGATTCCGAGGCGGGTCTCCTCCACGGCCACGCGCTGCAGCGCGTTCGTCGCCGCCGCCGACGGCGGCCAGAAGACGGAGCCGAGGCCTTCGCGCACGAGCTGCGCGGCATCTTCGTGCTTCGGGCGGAAGACGATCTGCAGCTGGCCGAGCTTCTCGGCGTCGGTCATCTCGGCGAGCAGGCTGCTCACGCGTGCGGTTCGTTCCATCGCGGCCTCCCAGCCGGTTCTCGAGAAAGGCATGCCGCCCGGGGCCGAGGCCCCGGGCGGCATGCCCGGTTCAGTGGTGCGGACTCAGCTGTCCCAGGCCGCGTCCATCTCCTCGAGCACCTGGTCGACCGTCTTCTGGCCGGTCAGGAGGCCCTGCACGCCGGTGCCGAGGGTGTCGTAGACGGTCGGGTTGGGCCAGGTCGCGTTGGGCAGGCCCGCGAAGGAGCCGGACTCCAGCAGGTCGCCGATGGGCTCGTAGACCGGGTTCACGTTGCCCGCGTTCGCACCCGAGATCGGCACGAAGCCCGACAGGTCGGCGAACTCCTCGAGCTGGGCGGGCTCAGCGAGCCAGTCCAGGAACGACTGCGCGGACGCCTTGACGTCGTCCTCAGCGGCCGCGTTGACGGCCCAGGCGTAGTTCGCAGAGGCGAGCGTGTACGCGTCCTGGCCGTCGGCCGGCGGGAACGCCTGCACCGTGAGGTCGAGGCCCGTTCCGGCGCCGATCGAGATCGCCGCTGAGCCGGGGACGGCCGCCGTGAGGGACGTCTGGCCGCCGATGCCCTGCGTGATGCTGTCGAACGTGCCGCCCGCGACGCCGTCCTGGAAGCAGCCGCTGTCGTTGAGCGTGATGACGTCGTTGAGCACGTCCTCCCAGCCGCTGCCGACGAACGTCACGTCGCCTGCGGCGCGCTGCTCGTTCCAATCGGGGTCGGCCGCGTAGACGCGCGTCGCCGAGACGAGCATCGAGAACAGGCCGGTGTTGAAGGGCACGCCGCCGGCGAGCACGGTGAACGTCTTGCCGCCCTCGCGCGCGGTGGCGCAGGCATCGAGCAGCTCGTCGAAGGTCTCGGGGTATGCCTCGATGCCGACCTCTTCGCCACCCGCGCCGTTGTAGATGAGCCCGACGGGCGCAAGGGCCGTCGGCTGACCGTAGATCTCGCCGTCGACCTCGTAGAGCGACTGCGTCCCCTCGGGGATGACCCCGGCCGAGGCGTCGTTGAGCGGCTCGAGGAAGCCCGCCTCGGCGAGCGTGACGACCGAGATCGCCTGCCCCGTGCCGGGGGCGAGCACCATCATGTCGGCGGCGTTGCCGGCCTGCAGCTGCGTGGTGACCTGCGTGTTGTACGCGTCGGAGGGGTAGGGGATCATCTCGATCTCGACCCCGGTCTCCTCGGTGTACTTCTCCGCCATCTTCGCGTAGTAGTCGTCCTGATCGTTGGCCTGGGCGACCATGAGCGAGAAGCCGACGTCGGTGGCATCGCCTCCGCCGTCGTTGCTGTCGCCGCCGTCGTCGGCGCCGCTGCCGGCGCAGCCGGCGAGGATGAGGACTCCCGCGATCGGGGCCGCGAGGAGCGGCCAGCGGAGCCGGGAAGCTGTGTGCTGTGGCATTTCGACCCTTTCGTGACTTCGTTGTCGCCAGCTCGGGCTGCTGGCTCGGCACCTGGCCGCGCCCTCACTCTGACACACATTGGCCAGTTTTCGACATTAGTATTGCTTATGCGGTGCAATAGCCCCGCTGATCCGCACATTCCCGCCGGTCAGGCCGGATTCTCGGTCACCAGGCGGACGGGACCTTCCAGCCCCGCGGGAAGCGGCTCGGCCGTGGGCTCGAACACGGCCGTCATCGGGGCGAAGATCTGGGCGGAGGGCCGGAGGGCTTCGGCGATGAGACGGTTGCGCCACGGGGTCGCCACCTCGACCTCGATCGTGTTCGCGCCCTCGCGCACCGCCGGTGTGGCGTCGACCCGGAAGGGCGCCGTCCATGCGACCCCGCAGTCGACGCCGTTGACGACCACCCGCGCGATGTCGTGGACGCGGCCGAGGTCGATCCAGACGCGGGCCCCTGCGTGCGGCTCGGCCACCTCGAACTCGGCACGGTAGACCGCCGTGCCTGAGAAGGCGCGCGCGTCGGCGTCGAGCTGCGTCCACAGCGCCGGCCCCGCCGGCAGGACGATCTCCGGCCGGCCGGGGAACGTGAGCGACCACGGTGCGCCCCCGAGCGGGACGCTGTGGACGGAAGCCGCGCCCTCGGCCGCCGCGCCGGGCACCACGAACACCGACCCGAACGCCGGCAGGGCGATCTCGGCCACCGTGCGGTCGTCGGTGCGCACGCCGTGCAGCGGATCCGCCCGCAGCTGGACCGGATCCCAGATGCTGAGCGCGCCGACCTGCTCGGGCACGGAGATCCGGACCCGGACGTCCTCCGCTGTCGGGTTGGCCAGGAACGTGACCCGCCGACCGTCGACGATGCGCGCGATGGTGCGCACCGGGGGACCGGCCATCTCGAAGGCGGAGCGCAGGCCGAGCAGCGCAAGCGCCCGGGCGAGGTCCGACGTGGCGACCACCCGCCCGGTGTCACGGTCGGGTGCCCAGATCCCGTCGCGGAGGCGCCGGAACTCGTCGTCGTCGTCGCCGAGCGAGGGCGAGGACTCCGGGGGAAGACCCGCGATCGTCGCGCCGGCGTCGAGGAGGCGCTCCATGCGACGCAGCGTCGCCACGGTGAGTCGCCGGCTGGAGCCGCCCAGGAACAGCAGCCGATATCGCGCGCCCCGCGAGCGCAGGCCGCCGTCGGGGTCGACCCGCAGGAGCGCCAGGCCGTCCGGGCCGACGTAGTCGAAGTCGAACCCGTCCGGTACGGCGGTGTCGACCCCGTCGTCGAACAGGGCGGTGACCGGGGCCTCCTCGCCGACGAACACGGCGACGTCCACCGCGGGCTCGCCGGCCGAGAGCATAGCCGAGCAGCGCGCCAGGTAGTCGACCCAGGGCCGCGCCATGCCGGCCCACGTCTCGGTCGCGGTGAAGGCCTGCCCGAGGAACGGGGCCAGCGCGACGCCGGGCGGCGGAGCGGCGAGCGGCTGGTGCGGCGAGGTGTGGATGCAGAACCGGGTGACGCCCAGCGCGAGCTGGAGGTCGGCGACGTGCTTGAGGCTGCGGGGCGACGACGCCCACGGCCGGTCGAAGCTGGTGAACGCCTCGGCACCGGTCCAGCTCCTGCCGTGGACATGGGCGACGGATGCCGCGCCCTTGAGATCGGCCACGTAGGTCGGCCGCGGCCCGGGCCCGGGATCGAACGTCCACATGGCGCCCATCGGCACATCGGCGTGCGAGCGCATGGCGAGGTCGTCCCCGAGCTGGGGGCGGCCGTCCTCGAGCGCCTCGGCGTAGTGGGTCATGCCCCGGCGGCCGGCTTCCGATGCGAGCGTGCCGTAGTACTCGGTGGCGAGGAGCTCGGCGAGCGTGCGGCGGTAGTCGTACAGGAAGCGATCGGATGCCCCCGCCCCACCCACCAGATAACCCGCGAGCGTCGGCAGCCACGGGGTCGGATCGTAGCCCCGCAGCTCGCGGAACCGCTCCGCGATGCCGTCCGTCCAGTTCTGGCTGCCGGCCTCGATGCTGTCGCTCAACAGGGCGTCGAACCCCTCCGCCTCGAACTCGACGAGGTGGCGCTGCAGATAGGCCGCGACCCGCGCGCCGTCGAGCTTGTCGACCTCGAGCCCCGTCGCATCCGGCAGCGCCGGCCCGTTGGTCTGGCCGGTGAGGGAGGCGCCCAGCCGGAGGATGCGCCACCGCCCGGGCGGAGCATCCCACTCCAGCCGCCCACCGTCGACGAGCCCGGTGAGGTCGTGCACGTCCGCGACGCGCACCGCGGCGGCGTCCGCCCGTGCGTCCGTGTCGACGGCGTAGTAGTCCGGCACGACGGCGAAGCCCGCCTTCGCCTCGGCGTGGTGGATGCGGCCACCGGCGCGCAGCGCGAACTCGGACACGAGGAACGCGTCGCTGCGGCGCAGCACCGGCGGGACCCGCACCCCGTCCGCGACGGGCGGGAGGGCCTCGGCCGCGCTCGCGCCGGAGAGGACGAGCCGGAACCGCCGCGCTGTCACGGGCGCGAACGCCGCCGTGCGGGCAGGCGACGTGGTCGCCGCCAGCGTGGCGACCGGCCGGAAGCCCGTGCCGTCGTCGCCGGCCTCGAGCACCGCCTCCGGCGGCGGCGCCGCGCCGAAGCCGCGGGGGCCCGGCAGGCCGACGGTCACCGAGCGCACGGTCACCGGGTCGTCGAACTCCAGCTCGAGCCAGGCGGACGACCAGGCGTCCGGGTCGCGGGGGAGGGCGAGCGCCGTCTCGAACGATCCGTCGGTGAGGCAGGCGACGTCCTCCGCCGAGGCCGACGCGCGGACGCGGTCCGGACGCAGCACATCGTGGGCGGCCTCGGCCGGGAACGCGAGCACGCGCCAGTCGGTCGCCCAGGGCTCCCGCCGAGCGGCCCCCCAGCGGGGGGCGTCCTGGAAGAGCCCAGCCGCGTCGGGAAGCGGCGGCAGCACGACGGTGCGCCGGCCACCGCCGTCGACGACCGCCTCCGACCACACCAGCTTCTTCATGGCATCCGCCGGATCCACCCACGGACCGCCGCTCGCACTCCAGCCCGCCGAGGTCGCCACGGCGAGCTCGAGCCCGAGCTCCGCCGACGTGCGCACCGCGGTGTCGATCGCCTCGTGCCACGCGGCCGACCCCGGGCGGACCGGTTCCGGCACGACCAGCGGAACCCCCATGCCGCCGTCGAACAGCTGGACGCCGCGCACGCCGACGGCGTGGAGCCACGTGAGATCGCGGACGATGCCGTCCGGGTCGACGTTGCCGTCCATCCAGTGCCACCATGCCCGCGGCCGTGCCGCATCGGGCGGGTCGACGAAGTCCCGCCACAGGTCCGAGGGAGTCGGCATCGACGGCGTCGCGGGCATGCCCTCATCCTCTCCGCCGCCCGCTGTGCGGAGCCGCCTGCGCCACTTATATCCGATATCGCTAAAACTAATGTGTGCTTTCGACGCAAGTGTGTGAGGGTGGCATCAGCGCCGCCGAAGTCGCGGCGCGTGACGACGAGGTCAGAGAGCAGATGACAGTGACGATTGAGCGCGATGCCACTCGCACCCTCACGGTGCCTCCCGATGCACGCCGCACCCCTCGCCCGCGCGGCCGCAAGCCGCTGATCAGCTACGGGCACTGGTGGTGGGCGCTGCCCGCGATCATCCTCGTCATCGCGGTGCACTACGTCGCCACCCTCACCGGCGGCTTCTTCGCCTTCACGAACTGGACGGGCCTGGGCGACTGGGAGTTCATCGGCCTCGACAACTTCGTGCGCATCTTCAACGACCCGCTGATGGTCGGCGCCGTGCTCAACACGCTGTTCCTGGCGTTCGGCTCGGTCATCCTGACGAACATCCTCGGGCTCGGGTTCGCCCTCGCGATCAACCGCACCCTCAAGACGCGGTACGTCCTGCGGACGCTCCTCTTCCTCCCGGTGGTGCTCAGCCCGCTGGCGGTGGCCTACATCTGGAAGTTCATCTTCCAGTTCAACGGACCGCTCAACGGCTTCCTGGCGGCGATCGGCCTGGAGTCGTGGCAGAAGGTGTGGCTGGCAGACCCCACCTGGTCCATCTGGGCGATCCTGCTGACCGTCGTGTGGCAGCAGACCGGCTTCGTCATGGTCATCTACCTCGCCGGCCTCGCCTCGGTGCCGGTCGAGATCGAGGAGGCGGCCGCCCTCGACGGGGCCAACATCTGGCAGCGGTTCCGGCACGTCACGGTGCCCGCGATCCGCCCGTCCATCGCCATCGCCACCACGCTCGGCATCATCCAGGGCCTGCGCATCTTCGACCAGATCTTCGCCCTCACCGGCGGCGGCCCGGCCGGCGCCACCGAGACGCTCGCGACGCAGGTCTACAAGCAGGCCTTCTCGCTCGGCCAGTTCGGCTTCGGCTCGGCGCTCGCCCTCGTGCTGACGCTCATCATCCTCGTCTTCGCCATCCTCCAGCAGTACGCCACCCGCGACCGCGACGCCGTCGGAAGGGCCGCCTGACATGTTCCGCTACACCAAGCTCACCGCGGCCCGCGAGGTCGCCATCTGGGTCGTCACCCTCCTCGGGCTGCTGCCCTTCTACTTCCTGATCGCCACCGCGTTCAAGACCGACGAGGAGGCGCTCACGACGAGCGCGATGGCGCCGCCGTCGTCGCTGGACTTCAGTGCCTTCGTCGAGGTGCTCACCACGGGGGGCCGCAACAGCATCCCGATGAGCATGCTCAACAGCGTCATCATCACCGGCGGGGCCATCGCGGGGCTCGTCTTGTTCGGGTCGGTCGCCGCGTACGTCATCACGCGCCGGACGCGCGCATGGACGAACCTCACGTTCTACCTCGTCCTCATCGCCATCATCCTGCCCGCGCAGCTGGGCACCGTGCCGCTGTACATCGGGGCGCGGTCGGTCGGCCTCACGGGCAACGCGATCGGCATGATCCTGCTGTGGGTCGGCATCCTGCTGCCGCTGTCGGTCTTCCTCTACGCGAGCTTCTTCCGCGGGCTCACCACCGAGTACGAGGAGGCGGCCGTCATCGACGGCGCGTCTCCGACGCAGGCGTTCTTCCGCGTCGTGCTGCCGCTCATGGCGCCGGCCACCGGCACGGTGGCGATCCTGGCAGGGCTGATCGTCTGGAACGACTTCTTCAACTCGCTGATCTTCCTCGGCGGATCGACCACGCAGACGCTGCCCGTCGCGATGTACACCTACGTCGGCGGACTCGTCTCGGCGTGGAACAAGATCTTCGCCGTCGTGCTCATCTCGATGATCCCGATCCTGCTGTTCTACATGTTCGCGCAGAAGAAGTTCATCCAGGGCTTCGCCGGCGGCCTGAAGGGCTGACGTCGCGGCACCGATTCGGGGGCGGCCGGATCGTCGAGCGGACGGCCGAGAGGCCCCGCACGTCGCCCACTCATCCGAAACACCGACCGGAGACGTCATGTATCGACTCGCACCCAACATCGAGCTGCTCTTCACCGAAGCCGGCGACTACCACGACCGCGTGCGCGCCGCCGCCGCGGCGGGCTTCACCGCCGTCGAGATGTGGGGACCGACCGGCGCCGATGCGCCATCGCAGCCCAAGGACCTCCCCGCACTGAAGGCCGCCCTCGAAGAGACCGGCACGCAGCTCACCGCACAGCTGTCGGAGCCGCGCACGCAGTTCATGATCCCGCCGTGGGACCACTCGGAGTTCTACCGCAAGCTCGACGAGGGCGTCGCCATCGCCCAGGATCTCGGGTGCCCGCGGATCGTCGTCGGCAGCGGAACCGGCTTCGGCGGCTGGAAGCGCCAGGTGCAGCTCGACAAGCTCATCGAGATCTACCAGAAGGCGATCGCACAGATCGACGGATCGGGGATCACGCTCGTGCTCGAGCCGGTCAACGTCCGCGTCGACCATCCCGGCTCGCTCCTGGACCGCACGGCCGAGGCCGTGTACGTGGCACGCGGCGTGGACTCGCCCTTCTTCGGCGTGCTCTACGACATCTACCACTCCGCCGTCGAGGGCGAGGACATGGCGGCCGAGCTCGCCAACGCGGGCGAGCTCATCAGGTACGTCCAGCTCGCCGACGCGCCGGGTCGCGGCGAGCCCGGCTCCGGGGAGCTGGACTGGGCGCAGCGCCTCGGTCTGCTGCGCTCGTCGGGCTACGACGGTCCGATCGGCCTGGAGTACTACCCGACGCAGGAGTCGGAGGCATCCGTCGCCCTCATCCGCGAGCTGGCGGCGTCGGCATGACCCGATACCCCCAAGACGTCGACGTCGTCATCGTCGGGTCGGGTCCGACGGGAGCCGCCTACGCGCGCATCCTCAGTGAGCAGGCGCCGGGAACGACGATCGCCATGTTCGAGGTCGGTCCCACGATCTCGGACCCGCCGGGCGCGCATGTCAAGAACATCGCCGACCCCGAGGCGCGTGCTCGTGCGCAGGCCGCTTCCGAAGGCCCGGGGGAGCGCGGTGCGAAGGTCGCGAACCCCGGTGCCGCCAAGGCCGGCGTGCGCGCGGCGCGTCCTGGGACGTTCCTCCTCGAGGACGGATACCAGTTCCCCGGCGAGGACGGGCTTCCGGTGGTGGCCATGTCGAGCAATGTGGGAGGCATGTCCGCCCACTGGACGGGGGCCTGTCCGCGTCCGGGCGGCAGCGAGCGGATCGAGTTCCTCCCCGATTTCGACGAGCTCCTCGCGGAGGGCGAGCGCCTGCTGGGCGTCACCACCAACGCGTTCGACGCGGCGCCTTTCGGCGAGATCGTCCGCGAGCGTCTCGCGAGGGCCGTTGACGAGGGGCGAGCGGACGAGACGAAGGTGCAGCGGATGCCGCTGGCAGCGCACCGGCGCGAGGACGGCCGCCTGGTCTGGTCGGGGTCGGATGTCGTGCTGGGCGACGTCACGCGCAGGAACCCGGGCTTCACGCTCTTCGACGAATCGCTCGTCACCGCCGTGCTCGTACGCGACGGCCACGCGGCAGGCGTGCGGGTGCGCGCCCTCCGCTCGGACGAGACGCACGAGGTGGCCGCCCGGTTCGTGGTCGTCGCCGCTGACGCGCTGCGCACCCCGCAGCTGCTGTGGGCCTCGGGCATCCGTCCCGCCGCTCTCGGGCGCTATCTCAACGACCAGGCACAGGTCGTGTTCGCCGCCCGCCTGCGCGACGTCCAGACCCTCGGCGCTGATGCTCCGACGACGGGTCTGGCCGAGTACAGCGGGGTGAGCTGGGTGCCGTTCACCGACGATGTCCCGTTCCACGGACAGGTCATGCAGCTGGATGCCTCGCCCATCCCTCTCGCCGAAGACGACCCGGTCGTCCCCGGTTCGATCGTCGGACTGGGACTCTTCTGCGCGAAGGATCTGCAGGCCGACGACCGGATCGAGTTCGACGACGTCGCGCGGGATTCCTACGGGCTGCCAGCGCCTCGAATCCACTACACGCTGACCGACCGCGACCACGAGGTCATCGAGCGAGCGCGCGCAGAGATCGTGCGACTGGGCGAGGCGATCGGCGACCCGCTGGACTCCCGGCCCTTCACGCTTCCGCTCGGGTCGTCGCTGCACTACCAGGGGACCACGCGGATGGGCGAGGCGGACGACGGCACGACCGTATGCGATATCGACAGCGAGGTGTGGGACGTTTCCGGCCTCTTCGTCGCCGGCAACGGCGTCATCCCGACGGCCACAGCGTGCAACCCCACCCTCACCTCGGTCGCCCTCGCCGTGCGCGGCGCGCGCAAGATCGTCGACGATCTTGCTTCTGTCTAATTCAGACATTAGAGTGTAGAAACATAGACAAAGTAGTCAGGAGCTATCTCGTGATCCCCGATCGCATCATCGAGCAGGGCACGCTCACGACCGACGGCACGCGTGCCGCGGTCGAGGTGCGGCTCCCTTGGTACCGCGCGTTGCCCGCTTCGTGCATCGCCGGCGCGAAGCTGTCCGTCGACGGCGTCGAGGCGCCCGCCGAGTCGCTGCGCTGGGAGATGAACGGCCGCACGTTCACCTTCGCCGAGCTCGCACCGAACACCGAGGAGTGGTGGTTCCCCACCGACTCGGCCGTGCTCTCGGGCGACCTCGCAGTGGACGAGGACGGGGAGCACACCGTCGCCGTCGAGCTCGTGCTGTACATCCCGTACATCGTCATCGGCGCGGACGAAGTGCTCCACATCGAGGAGAAGGACATCAAGACGATGTCCGCACGGAAGGCGGTGGCGGCATGACCCTTCGACAGGCTGAGGCAAAGCCGGAACTGGGAACCCCGATCCAGGGCGTGACGCTCTACAGCTTCACGCGCGCCTTCCACGGCCGCGAGTACGACCTCGAGGGCCTCGTGCGCAAGGTCGCCGCCGACGGCTACGGCCCGGGCCTGGAGATCATCGGCTTCTCCAGCTTCCGCGGATTCCCCGAGATCGACGACCGGTTCGCCGGCTGGTTCCGCGACCTCGTCGACGAGACCGGCCTCGTCACCACTTCGCTGGCCGTCAACGCCGACATCGGCATCCACCGCGACCGCCTGCTCACGCAGGACGAGCTGCTGGAGTACATGCGCAGGCAGATCGCGGCGGCGGCGAAGCTCGGCTTCCCGATCGCCCGCGTGCAGATCTCCATCACGCCCGACTCGATGGAGGCGCTCGCCCCCATCGCCGAGGAGTACGGCGTGACGCTCGCGCTCGAGGTCCACGCCGACCAGTACGCCTCGCACCCGCGCATCCTCGCGCTGCGCGACCGCTACGAGAAGGTCGGGTCGCCCTTCCTCGGCTTCACGATGGACTGGGGCGCCACCGTCTCGGGCTTCGCCCCCTCGCTCATCGAGGCCTACCGCCGGCGCGGCGCGTCGGAGGAGCTGCTGGCAGAGGTCACCGGGCTGTGGGACGAGTTCTACCGGCAGGGTCCGCCCGCCGACCAGGCCGAGCACGGTCAGCGCTTCGGCCGCTTCATCGGCCTCGCCGCGCAGCACGGTCGCCCCGACCTGGGAATCGACATGGGCATCAACGCGACCGGCTTGTTCGGCCCCGCCCGCGTGGACGACTGGCTCGAGATCTTCCCGTGGATCAAGCACGTCCACGGCAAGTTCTTCGGCATCGACGACCAGCACGAGGAGCCGTCGGTCCCGGTGCGCGACCTCATCCGCCTGCTCGTGGAGAACGGCTACAACGGCGCGATCTCCAGCGAGTACGAGGGCTGGCATTGGAACCACTGGCAGAGCCCGTTCGACATCATCCGCGACGAGCAGGCGGTGCAGCGCTCCGCCGCCGCCGACGCCGGATCGCGCATGACCACCGATCTCGTCGAGGCGCGCGCTCAGCTCGCCGCCTGGCTTCCCACCACGCAAGGAGCATCCGCATGACCCTTCGACAGGCTCAGGGCGGCGCCGACGGCATCGCCGGCACCGGCATCAAGCTCGGAACCACCCTCTACTCGATGACGAGTGAGTTCGCCGCGGGCCTGTACACGCCCGAGACGCTCATCGCCGCCGTCGCCGAGGAGGGGATCGGCCCGGGCGTCGAGTTCAACATCGCACAGCTGCTGCGCACGTACCCCGACGTCGACCAGGAGTTCGTGAAGCTCTGGTTCGACTCCCTCGAGAAGTACGGGCTCGAGGCGAGCGCCGTGGGCACGAACCTCGACATGGGCCGCCGCAAGGACCGCGACATGACGCCGGACGAGGAGCACGACTTCCTCGCCCGGCAGCTGAAGACGGCGAACACGCTGGGCTTCAAGAGGGTCGTCATCCGCTCGCACGGCAAGGAGCTGCTGCGCAGCCTCCTTCCGCTCGCCGAGAAGTACGACCAGTACCTCGGCTACGAGATCCACGCGCCGTCGGGGCCGAACAATCCCCAGGTGCTGCAGATGCGCGAGATGTACGACGAGCTGCAGTCCGAGCGCCTCGGCTTCACCGCCGACTTCTCCTCGACGATGCACAGCCTTTCGCCGACGCTGCTCGCGCAGCTGGGGAAGATGGGCATGGACGAGAAGCACTTCGCGGTCATGGACGAGATCTGGCACGAGCCGACTCCCATGCACGTGCGCAACCAGAAGTTCGAGGACTACCTCGTCAGCCAGGGCGTCGACCCGCTGACCTTCGGCCCGTTCACGCGCCTCGCCTTCAACATGCACGGCCTCGTGCCGCCGGAGGAGTGGCTGGACATCATGCCGCAGATCTTCCACGTGCACGCGAAGTTCTATGACATCGGTGCCGACGGTGAAGAGCCGGCGATGGACATCCCGCGCATCGTCAAGCAGTTCGTCGTGGGCGGGTACCAGGGGTATCTCTCCAGCGAGTGGGAGGGTCACGCTTTCCAGGATCTCGGCGAGGCCGATCCGATCGACCTCGTGAAGAAGCAGCACGCGCTCATGCGCAAGGCGATCGAAGACACCGTCGCCGAGCAGTCGAAGGAGACCGCGAATGTCTGACACCGCCATCGCCCCCGCATCCCTCACCGAGCTGCAGGCCGAGCTCGCCGCCCTCCGCGAGGAGGTCTTCGCCGCCCGCGCCCTCGCGCAGCGCGCCGAGGACCGCGGCCAGGTCGAGAACCTGTTCAACCGCTACATGTACCTGCACAACGCCTTCGAGGACGAGCAGATCATCCCGCTGTGGGTCAAGGAGGGCACCGAGGGCATCCGCGCCCGGTACACCAACGCGGGGCAGTACACGACGTGGAAGAGCGTCACCGATTACCACCGCGGCCGGCCGCACCCCGAGGGAAAGCTCATCCTCCACGCCACGACGACGCCCGTGATCGAGGTCGCCGCCGACGGACAGACCGCGAAGGGCGTGTGGATGATGGCCGGCACCGAGTCCGGGCTCACCGACCCGAAGGTCGCAGAGGCGTTCCCCGACATGTACTCCCCCGAGGAGGTGCTCGGCAAGAAGGTCTGGGCGCACTGGGTGTGGTGCAAGTACGCGATCGACTTCCTCAAGCAGGACGGCGAGTGGAAGTTCTGGAAGTTCCGCTGCTACGAGCTCGCCCGCGCTCCCTTCGAGGAGAACTGGGTGAGCTTCGGCCTGAAGAACCAGGGCGCGTTCGACCTCGACCTGATGTACTTCGGCGACGACGGCAAGCCCGTGTTCATGCCGCCGGCCGACGAGCCCGTGCCCTCGACCAACCACCCTTACAGCCCCGAGACGGTGCAGAAGCTCGAGCCCGCCCCGCCGGTGCCGCACGCCACCTTCACCGACACCTACGCCTGAGGAACGACCATGGCAACGCACGATTCCCTCTTCGCCGACAAGGACGTCACGCGCACCGAGAGCGGCGTCGCCGTCTCGCTGCAGCTGCCCTGGTACCGCAGCCTCTGGCTCTCGGCGGTCGACGGCGTCGCGGCATCCGTCGATGGTGTCGAGATCCCCACCGACAAGCTGCGCTTCTCGCTCAACGGGCGCGAGTACCGCATCGAGGAGCTGCCCGAGCAGTCCGAGACCCTGTGGTTCGTCGCCGACAGGCCCGAGGTCCTCATCGACCTGGGTCGCGCCCCCGAGCCCGGTGAGAAGCTGACCGTCGAGGTCGTCCTCACGATGCGCCTGCTCTACATGCAGATCGCGCCCGGGGTCGACGGTGGCCCCGGCCGCTACGTCACCAACCGCGTCCCTGTCGAGCGCGAGGTCGTGCTCGCATGACCCTTCGACAGGCTCAGGACGGCGCCCTGCGCGTCGCGATGATCGGGTACGGCTTCATGGGCGCCGCCCACTCGGTCGGGTGGCGGCAGGCACCGCGGGTGTTCTCGCTGCCCCAGGCCGTCGAGATGGCCGTCGTCGTCGGGCGCAACGCCGAGGCGGTGGCGGATGCCGCGACCCGCTGGGGCTGGCAGGAGTCGGCGACGGACTGGCGCGAGGTCATCGCCCGTGACGACATCGACATCGTCGACATCGTCACCCCTGGTGACTCGCACGCCGAGATCGCCATCGCGGCGCTCGAGGCGGGCAAGCACGTGCTGTGCGAGAAGCCGCTGGCGAACACCGTTGCCGAGGCGGAGGCGATGGCCGATGCCGCAGCTCGCGCCGCCGCGCGCGGCATCCGTTCGATGGTCGGGTTCACGTACCGCCGCGTGCCGGCGGTGACCCTCCTGCGCGACCTCATCGCGCAGGGCGCCGTCGGCAGGATCGCGCAGGTCCGCGCCGCCTACCGCCAGGACTGGCTCGTCGACCCGGCGATGCCCCTCGCGTGGCGCCTGCAGAAGGAGCACGCCGGCTCCGGCGCGCTCGGCGACATCGGCGCGCACATCATCGACATGACGCAGTTCGTGACGGGCGTGGAGGTCACCTCCGTCTCGGGCGTCCTCGACACGATCGTGAAGCAGCGGCCGCTGCAGGGCTCGGGCTCGGGACTGTCCGGCACCGCCGCGGCGGGCGTCGGCGACGTGACCGTCGACGACGTCGCGATCTTCACCGGGCGCCTGTCCACCGGCGCGCTCGTCTCGTTCGAGGCGACGCGGTTCGCCACGGGTCGCAAGAACGACCTGTCGATCGAGGTGTCGGGAGACAAGGGCGCCCTGCGGTTCGACCTCGAGGACCTCAACACGCTGTGGTTCTACGACCGCACGGCCCCCGAGGCCACGCAGGGCTTCACGCGGATCCTCGTCACCGAGCCGCAGCATCCGTACGTCGCCGCGTGGTGGCCTGCCGGGCACATGCTCGGCTACGAGCACGGGTTCAGCCACCAGGTCGTCGACCTGGTGACCGCCATCGCCGAGGGCTCCGACCCGCACCCGTCGTTCGCCGAGGGGCTCTCGGTGCAGCGCGTGCTGGCCGCCGTGGAGGAGAGCTCGGACAACGGCTCGGGCTGGGTACGGGTCGAGGCGCCGGTCGCGGCCGGGACGACCGCGGATTGACCCGTTGCCACGGGCGGATCGCCGGATAGGTTTGTAGAAACAACAAAGCAAAGGAGCTTCGATGCCTCGTCCGATCACCCTCTTCACGGGCCAGTGGGCCGATCTGCCGTTCGAGGAGGTCGCACGACTCGCCGGCGAGTGGGGCTTCGACGGCCTCGAGATCGCCTGCTGGGGCGACCACATCGACGTGTCCCGGTGGGACGACGCCGAGTACGTGCAGTCCCGCAAGGACATCCTCGAGCGCAACGGCTTGAAGGTCTGGGCGATCTCGAACCACCTCACCGGCCAGGCCGTGTGCGACGACCCGATCGACGCGCGGCACAAGGACATCCTCCCCTCCCGGGTGTGGGGCGACGGCGAGCCGGAAGGCGTTCGACAGCGGGCCGCGGAGGACATGAAGAACACGGCCCGGTTCGCCGCGAAGCTCGGCGTGAAGACGGTCAACGGCTTCACGGGCTCGTCGATCTGGAAGGCGGTCGCGATGTTCCCGCCGGCCTCGGACGAGTGGATCGCCGCCGGATACCAGGACTTCGCCGACCGGTGGAACCCGATCCTCGACGTGTTCGAGGAGGTCGGGGTGCGCTTCGGCCTCGAGGTGCACCCCAGCGAGATCGCGTACGACTACTGGACGGCCAAGGCCACGCTGGAGGCCATCGGCCACCGCGAGAGCTTCGGCCTCAACTTCGACCCGTCGCACTTCATGTGGCAGCAGCTGGACCCGGTCGCGTTCGTGCTGGACTTCGCCGACCACATCTTCCACGTGCACGTCAAGGAGTCGATCACCAACCTCGACGGCCGCAACGGCGTGCTCGGGTCGCACCTGCCGTGGGCGAACCCGCGTCGCGGCTGGACGTTCGTGTCGACCGGGCACGGCGCGGTGCCGTGGGAGCCGCTGTTCCGCGCGCTCAACGCCATCGGCTACGACGGGCCCACCTCGATCGAGTGGGAGGACGCCGGCATGGACCGCCTGCACGGCGCCCCCGAGGCGATCGAGTTCGTGCGCAAGCTCAACGCGATCACGCCGCCCGCCGCAGCCTTCGACGCCGCCTTCTCGACCAAGACCGACTAGCCGCCGCACGCCCGGCACCGGCCCGCCGGGGCCGGTGCGCGGCGTGCCCGGACGCAAGGAGCGCCCCGATGTCCGACGTGCTGAACGTGCTCATCCTCTCGGGTCACATGACCCGCGAGCACGACAACGAGTTCCGCAGCTTCCGGCTGCACAACCAGTGGCTCACGACGCTGCTGGAGGACACCGGCCGCTTCCGGGTGCGCGTCGTGGAGGACCCGCGCGGCCTGGGCGCGGAGGTGATCGACAAGTACGACGTCGTCATCGTCGTGTTCGAGGGGCGCGACGGCTACTTCGACAGGGCGGTCGGATTCGGATCGGAGACGGATGCCGCGCTCCTGAAGTTCGTCCACGACGACGGCAAGGGCATCGTGTGGTTCCACGGCTCGGCCGCTCAGGAGGACGACTGGGGCTACCCCGCGGAATACGACGTCATGCGCGGCTCACGGCTCACCGTCGCGGGCGGCCTGCGACCGCGGCCGTGGGGCGAGGCGCAGCTCGACACCGTCGAGCCGCGGCATCCGATCACCGAGGGCATCAGCGCCCGCTGGACCGTGACCGGCGACGACATCCTCACCGGCGTCGAGATCCTCGACGGCGCCCGGGTGCTGCTGACGACCTACGACGACCTCGAGTCGTACGAGAAGGCGCCGATGTGGCCGATGTCGCACTATCCCGTCGCGATCCCCGAGGCGGGGCTCGCGGCGCTGCCCGGCATGAACACCCACCAGCCGATCGCCTGGATCAACGAGTACGGCGCGGGGCGATCTTTCACGATCACGATCGGCCACGACATCGACACGTTCCGCCGGATCGAGTTCATCCGCATGTTCCCGCGGGGCGTCGAATGGGCCGCGACCGGCGAGGTCACGCTCGAGGGACCCGACCGTCGCGGAGATCGCCGGTTCCTGCCCTGGCCGTACTACAACCACGAGGGATGAGATCATGTCGTCGGAGCTGCGGATCGGCATCCTGGGTGCCGGTGGGATCGCGGAGCGGGCGATGGTGGAACCCGGCCGCGATGCGGGGGGTGTTCGCGTCGTCGCGATCGGCGCGCGAGACCCGGAGCGCGCTCGAGCCTTCGCCGAGCGGTGCGATCTGCCGAAGCACGGCGACTACGAGACGATCCTCGGCGATCCCGACATCGACCTCGTCTACCTCGCGCTCCCGCCGATCACGCACGCCCAGTGGGCGACCCGTGCGCTGCAGGCGGGGAAGCACGTGCTCTGCGAGAAGCCGCTGTCGGTGAACGGCACGACGGCATCGGCCATCGCCGACGCCGCGACCGCGACGGGCCGGCGTGCCTTCGTTGGCTTCCACTACCGACTGCACGGCTTCACACGGCGTCTTCTCGAGGTGATCGCGTCCGGTGTCCTCGGCGACATCGAGCGCGTGGACGTCGACTTCAGCATCCCGCACTTCGTCGTGAAGCCGGGCAACATCCGCCTCGACGGCGACCTCGGCGGCGGGGCGGTCATGGACGTCGGATGCTATGCGGTCGACCTCATCCGCGCGGCCTGGGGCGAGCCCGTCGTCGAGTCAGCCCTGGCGGTGCTCTACGACGACGACCCGCGGATCGATCTGCAGACCGACGCCCTCCTGCGGCTTCCGTCAGGTGCCCCCGCGCGCGTGCGGGCGTCTTTCATCGGCGACGACCGGGGCGCGATGTCGCTGCGGATCGAGGGATCGGAGGCTCGCCTGGAGGCGACGAGCGTCATCGTGCCGCAGTGGGGAGCGACGCTGCGCGTCACCGCCGGCGACGAGCTGCTTCTGGAGGAGAAGGCCGCCGAGGGTGAGAACAGCTACGCGCGCCAACTCGAGCATCTTGCCGCGGTGCTCCAAGACGGCTCTCCCAGCATCCTCGACGCCGAGCGAGGTGTCGGCACGATGCGCGTCGTCGACGACATCTACCGCGCCGCCGGTCTCGAACCCCGCTGACGCCGCGTCAGCCGGCGAGCGAGTGGAAGGCCTCGGGCGAGAGCGCGTGCTCGATCGCCAGCATCCCGGCACCGATGACGGCCGCGTTCTCGGCGGCGGCGGACGGCACGATGGCGAGGTGCTCGGTCGCCAGCGGCATGGACCGCGTGTACACGACCTCGCGCACGCCGGCGATCAGGTGCTCCCCGACGCGTGACATCGAGCCGCCGATCGCGATGACCGACGGGTTCATGAGGCTGACGCACGCCGTCAGCACCTCGCCGATGTCGCGTCCGGCCTGGCGCACCGCCTGGATCGCATCGAGGCTGCCCCGCTGCACCAGCGCCACGACGTCGTCGCCGCTCTCGGCGGGCACGCCCTGGGCGCGGAGGGCGCGGGCGATGGCGGGCCCCGACGCGATGGCCTCGAGGCATCCCTGATTCCCGCAGTGGCACGGCACCGACGACCCCCGCGCGACGCGCACGTGGCCGATGTCGCCGGCGACGCCCTGCGCGCCCCGCTGGAGCTCGCCGCCCGAGATGACGCCTGCGCCGATGCCCGTGGCGACCTTGACGAACATGAGGTGAGCCGTGGCCGGCCACGCCGTCGCCCGTTCGCCGAGCGCCATGATGTTCACGTCGTTGTCGACGAGCACCGGCACCTGCAGGTGCTGCTGGACCCAGCCGGGCACGTCGAACCGGTTCCAGCCCGGCATGATCGGCGGGTTGACCGGCTGACCGGTCGAGTGCTCGACCGGGCCGGGCACGCCGATGCCGATCGCGACGAGCGAGCGGATGTCGCGCCCCGCCTCCTCGAGGAGCCCGGCGGCGGCGTCCACCACCCACGTGAGCACGGGCTCGGGCCCCTCGGCGACCGCCCGGGACTCCGTGCGGGTCACCAGGATCGCGCCCGTGAGGTCCATCACCGCGACCGTGGTGTGCGACGCGCCGATGTCGGCGGCGAGCACGACGCGGGCGCTGGGGTTGAGCGCGAACTGCGAGGGCGGCCGGCCACCGGTGGACGCGGCATCCGCCACCGGCATGATGAGCCCCATCCGCATGAGCTCCTCGACCCGCGCCGCGATCGTCGACCGGGCCAGGCCGGTGGATTTCGCGAGCTGCGCGCGGGTGCGGGGCACACCGTCGCGCAGCAGCTGGAACAGCTCCATCGCGCCGGTGCCCGCCGCAGCCGATTCTGGAGAGAGAGTGACCACGACGGAAGTCAATCAGGACGCGGACCGCGCCGCGGTCGGGCGGCCGCGCCGGGGATCGACGGATGCCGCGCCCCCGCGACGGCCGGAGCCCTCACGTCGCGCGCCCGGTGGGCCGGGCGAAACGCTGCTGCAGGAGCACCGCCACCACGATGATGATGCCCTTCACGACGGCCTGCACCGACGAGTTCAGGTTGTTCTGCACGAACACGTTGCTGAGCGTGGCGAAGATGAGCACGCCGAACACGGTTCCGGTGATGGTGCCGCGGCCGCCGATGAGGAGTGTGCCGCCGACGACCACGGAGGCGATCGCGTCGAGCTCGAGGAGCGTGCCGTGCGTCGACGTGCCGGCCGTGGTGCGGCCGAGGTACATGATCGCGGCGATCCCGGCGCACAGCCCCGAGATCGAGTACAGCCACATGGTGTGGCGCTTGACGTTGATGCCGGCCAGGCGCGCCGCCTCGCGGTTGCCGCCGATGGCGACCGTCCGACGGCCGAACGTCGTGCGGTTGAGCACCACCCAGCCGATCGCCGCGACGATCGCGAAGATCCAGATGAGGATGTCGACGCCGATGATGTCGAGGTTCATGAACTCGATGAAGTCGCGATTGCCGACCTGGAGGGTGCGGCGCTCGGCGAGGATCTCGGCGAGGCCGCGTGCGCCGACGAGCATCGCCAGGGTCGCCATGAAGGCGACCACCTTGCCGTACGCGATGACGATGCCGTTGATGAGGCCGGCGCCGAAGCCGACGAGCAGCGCGAGCAGGATCATGACGAACCAGTGGAGCTGGTCGGCGAGATCCTGGACCGCGGCGAGCGTCGCGACGACGGAGGCGAGCCCGATCAGCGACCCGACCGACAGGTCGATGCCGCCCGCGATGATGACCAGCGTCATGCCGATGCTGACCACGCCGATGATCGACGCCTGACGGAGGATCGTGAGGACGTTGCTGACGCTGGTGAAGGTGTCGGGGGCGGTGACGGCGCCGACGATGATCAGCACCACCAGCGCGGCGACGAGGCCGAGGTTGCGGCCGACGGAGCCCGACATGACGCGCTGGAGGCCCGACCTGCCGGAGGGTCCGGGGGCGCCGGCGGGCGGCGGCGCCTCGCCGGCAGTGGGGACGCCTGCCGTCCCTTGGGTGGTCTGCTCGCTCACGCGGCGGTTCCTTTCATGACGAGGTCGAGCACGCCGTGCTCGTCGATCTGGGAGGCGGGAAGGGTCTTCAGCACGCGGCCGTCGGCGACGACGAGGACGGTGTCGGCGAGGCCGAGCACCTCCTCGATCTCGCTCGAGACGATCACGATCGCGTTGCCGGCGGCGGCGAGCCGGCGGATCAGGGCGTAGATCTCGGCGCGTGCGCCCACGTCGACGCCGCGCGTCGGCTCGTCCAGCAGCAGCACGCGGGTGCCGTGGACGAGCCAGCGGGCGAGGAGGATCTTCTGCTGATTGCCGCCGGACAGCGTCATCGCGGGGCGGTCGGGATCGGCAGGGCGCAGCTCGAGCGCATCGATCTGCTCGCGCGCGATCTTCCGCTCGGACCGCTCGTCGAGGAAGCCCGCCTTGGCGAAGCGCGACATCGACGACAGGGTCACGTTGACGAAGATCGGCTCGTCGAGCACGAGCCCCTGGCTCTTGCGCTCCTCGGGGGACAGCCCGATCCCCGCGCGCACCGCGTGGACCACCGAGCCGCGGCGGAGGGGCTTCCCCCCGACCTTCACCGAGCCGGCGGTCGCCTTGCGCGCGCCGTACACGGTCTCGAGGATCTCGGAGCGCCCCGATCCCACGAGCCCGGCGAGCCCGACGATCTCGCCGGCGCGCACCGAGAACGAGACGTCGGCGAAGAGCCCGCCCAGCGCCAGATCCTCGACCTCGAGCACGAGCGGCGCGTCGGCGGGGATCGGCGCGGCGGGCGGGAAGACGTTCTCGACCTCCCTGCCCGTCATGAGCCGGATGAGCTCGGAGGTCGGGGTGTCTGCGACGGGGATGCCGCTGGCCATCGAGCGGCCGTCCTTGAGGACGGTGATGCGGTCGCCGATCTGGCGGATCTCCTCGAGGCGGTGGGTGATGTACACCACCGCGATGCCGGCCGCCGTGAGCTCCCGGACGACGTGGAAGAGGTTCTTCACCTCCTCGGTGTCGAGCACCGCGGAGGGCTCGTCCATGATGATGAGCTTGATGTCGTGCGAGAGCGCTCGCGCCATGCTCACGATCTGCTTGTTTGCCGCGCTGAGCGTGCCGACCTCGGTGTGCGGCGACAGCTTGTCATGGCCGAGCCGGCGCAGGAGCTCCCGCGTCTGCCTGGCCGCCTCGGATCGCTTGGTGAAGCCGCCGCGCGACAGCTCGTGGCCGAGGAAGATGTTCTCGGCGATCGTCAGGCCGTCGACGACGTCGAGCTCCTGGTACATCGTCGCGATGCCGAGTTCGATCGCCGCTTCGGGGTCTGGGATGACGACCTGCTCGCCGAGCCACGTGATGACGCCCTCGTCGGGGCGGTGCACCCCGGCGAGCGTCTTGATGAGCGTCGACTTGCCCGCACCGTTCTGACCGAGGACGCAGTGCACCTCGCCCGGACGCACGTCCAGGTCGACTCCTCGGAGCGCCTTGACTCCGGCGAACGACTTCGTCACGCCCCGGACGACGAGTAACGCCGATTCATGGTCGTCTTTGATCACGGCATGAACATAACATGCGCGCTTCCGCGCGTCGATGCTCGCGAATGGCGGCGCTTGTCGGCTCCCCGCCCGTCCCTTCCGCTCTCGAGAGCGGAAGTTTCGGAAAAACACTTTTGCCGCAACTAATGCAAAAGCTGTCGGATCGGCAGTGCGCCTGCTACCGTGATGCCGTCAGCGTGGACGGCCGGCCCGTGCGCCGTTTGCTCCGAGCTCGCCCCGTGCGCTGCCGCCCTGCATCACATTTCAAGGAGGAAAGAATGCGCTCACACCTGAAGGTGCGCACACGGCTGCTGCTGACCGGAACCGCCGTCGTCGCCGCCGTCGGCCTGCTCGCCGGCTGCACCGGCACCGGCGCCGACGAGGACGACGTCGTCGACCAGGGCACGTCGTCGGAGGAGAACGCCGAGTCCGGCGACACGGTCGTCATCGGCTTCTCCGGGCCCGCCGCCGACCACGGCTGGCTCGGCGCCATCAACTCCGGCGCCCAGGCGGCCGCCGACAGCTTCGACGACGTCGAGCTCCGCGTCGCCGAGGGCACCAACGACCCGATCGCGCAGATCGCGGCCGTCGAGACCTTCGTCAACGACGGGGTCGACGCGATCGTGCTGCTGCCGACCGACGGCGCGGCTCTCACCGAGGCGGCCATCGCGGCGATGGAGGCAGGCATCCCGGTCATCAACGTCGACCGCGAGTTCTCGAGCCCCTTCGCCGCGCGCACCACGATCCTCGGCGACAACTACGGCATGGGCGTCAGCGCCGGCACGTACATCTGCGAACAGCTCGGCGACAACCCCGACGCGATCGTCGCCGAGATCGCCGGCATCGACTCGCTGCCGCTGACGCAGGACCGGTCCGACGGCTTCGCCGACGCGCTCGGCGACTGCGGTCTCGAGGTCTCGGCCCGAGTGGCCGCGGACTTCACGGTCGCCGGCGGCGAGGCGGCGGCATCCCAGCTGCTCTCGGCCAACCCGCAGATCGACGCGATCTGGAACCACGACGACGACCAGGGGATCGGCGTGCTCGCCGCGATCGAGTCGGCCGGCCGCGACGAGTTCTTCATGATGGGCGGGGCGGGCAGCCGCAGCGCCATGGAGGCGATCGAGGCCGACGACACGGTGCTCAAGGCCACGGTCATCTACCCGTCGACCCAGGCGGCCGACGGCGTCGCACTCGCGCGCCTCATCGCGCAGAGCAAGACCATGGGGGACCTCATCACGCCGAGCATCCCCAACCGGGTCGTGCTCGACGCGCCCGTCGTCACGAAGGACAACGTCGACCAGTTCATCGACCTGTCGTTCGAGTGATCCATCCTCGCGGGCGCCCGTCTTCGACGCGGGCGCCCGCGACCTGCTCCCGAGGGGGAATCGCGTTGACCACCGACCACACCGCCGCCACCCGTCCGCTGCGCGTCGCCATGATCGGCTACGGCTTCATGGGCGCCGCGCACTCGCAAGGCTGGCGCGTCGCGCCGCGCTTCTTCGACCTGCCCCTGGCGCCGTCGATGGACGTCGTCGTCGGGCGTGACGCCACCGCCGTGGCGGCCGCGGCCGACAAGTGGGGGTGGCGCGAGAGCGCGACCGACTGGCGCGAGGTCATCAGCCGTGACGACATCGACCTGGTCGACATCGTCACGCCCGGCGACACGCACGCCGAGATCGCGATCGCCGCCCTGGACGCCGGCAAGCACGTGCTCTGCGAGAAGCCGCTGGCCAACACCGTCGCCGAGGCGGAGGCCATGACCGAGGCCGCCGCCCGCGCCGCGGCCCGCGGCATCCGCTCGATGGTCGGCTTCACCTACCGCCGGGTGCCGGCGGCGACGTTCGCGCGCGACCTCGTCGCGGCCGGCCGCATCGGCGAGGTCCGCCAGGTGCGCGCCGAGTACCTGCAGGACTGGCTGATGGACGCCGAGGCGCCGCTGACGTGGCGCATGCAGAAGGATCGCGCGGGCTCCGGCGCGCTGGGCGACATCGGCGCCCACGCGGTCGACCTGACCGAGTACATCACCGGGCAGCGCGTCGAGACGGTCTCGGGCATCCTCGAGACGATCGTGACCGAGCGGCCCCTGCTCGGCGAGGGCGTCGGGCTCTCCGGGACGGCCCGGCAGGAGCGCGGGGCGGTGACCGTCGACGACCTCGCGCTGTTCACCGGCCGCCTCTCGTCCGGCGCGCTGGCCTCGTTCGAGGCGACGCGCTTCCGCACCGGGCGCAAGAACGCGCTGCGCATCGAGGTCGCCGGGTCTCTCGGCGCGATCTCGTTCGACCTCGAGAGCATGAACGAGCTCGGCTTCTACGACGCGACGCTTCCCGCGACGGAGCAGGGCTTCCGCCGGATCCTCGTCACCGAGCACGACCACCCCTATCTGGCGCCGTGGTGGCCGACCGGGCACATGCTGGGCTACGAGCACGGCTTCAGCCACCAGGTCGTCGACCTCGTGGCGGCGATCGCCGCCGGCACGCAGCCCGAGCCCTCGTTCCAGGCCGGGCTCCACATCCAGCGCGTCCTCGATGCGGTCGAGCGCAGCTCGAACGACGGCAGCGCCTGGACGCCGACCGGCAGCTGAGCCGGACCGGTCCCCGTCAGACGGCGGGGACGGATGCCTCGGCCAGCGCGCGCCGGGCGAGGTCCAGGTGCGCGCGGGTCATCGTCGTGGAGTCCTCGTCGAGCCACTCGTGCCCGCCCCACTCGCTGGTCAGCGACCCGGAGAAGCCCGTGCGGCGCAGCGCGCCGCCGATGTCGGCGATCGGGCGTGACACGCGGCCGTCGGTGTCGTCGAGGTCCCAGAACTTCAGGTGCACGCCGGCGGTGAGCGGAAGGAGCGGCTCGAGGTCGGAGACCTCGGAACGGCCGAAGCGCACCAGCAGGTTCATGAAGAGGGTGTGCACGACGGGCGGCACGCGTCCGCCGCGCAACGCGGCGAGCACGGCCTCGTGCGTCTCGGGCGCCCGCCACTCGCGCTCCAGCCGGACCACGAGCTCCTCCTCGACCCCGCCGCGGCGGAGCTCCTCCACGTAGGTGGGCGGCAGTGACGGCATCAGCATGCTGATGTCGATGAGCACGCGGACGCGCGGATCGCCGAGATCCTCGAGGAGCTCCAGGTTCGCCAGGGTCCCGGGTTCGTCCAGCGTCTGCCGGCCTTGGATCTCCTCGAACAGCACGATGTCGAGCTCCTCCAGCACGGGCTGGACGAGGCGCAGCAGCTCGGGTCCCGCCTGCCCGAACGGCACGCGAACACCGCGCGCACCGAGCCGGGCCGCGGCACGCAGCTGCGGCTCGAGGAATCCCCGTCGCTCGGCCTCGCTGCGGCGGCGGGCGGGCAGCGCCCAGTCGTCCAGGCTCGCCCCGACGATCGTCACCGCCCCTCCGGCGGTGGTGAGCCGCTCGCGCAGGCGGTCGACCTCGGCATCGGAGGGCTGCGGGAAGGTGCGCCACACCTGTCCGGCCTCGATCTCCAGGGTCGGGCTGACGCCGTCGGTCACGACCGCGACGGCGACGTCCTCGGCCGTGCGCTCGGCGCGGATGACCTCCGGCGTCCAGTTGAACGCGCTCGCCGACAGCGTCCACCCGGCCGGCAGCGGGGTCGGCCGAGCGGGTGTCGGCGGTGCGGCAGCCGTCGTGGACGGTGACCCGGCGTCGTCGGCCACGGCTTCGACGACGGATGCCGCGACCCCCGCGTCGAGCACGCGCTCCGCCCGGAACGGCAGCATGAGAGGGCCCGAAGGACCGGCCTGCAGGTACGGGACGGCGAGGACGAACGAAAGGGCGACGGCGTGGGCGCCGGGCGACGGCACGCGGTCGCCCCGCAGCTCCAGGCGGTCCTGGATGAACCACCAGCCGGCTTCGCGGGACAGCTCGGGGAGTGGGACGCTCCGCCCGTCGACCACGGCGTCGACGACGACCGGCTCGCCGTCGATCGACACCTCGAGGTCGGTGACCGCGGCGAGCGGCATCGAGCGGATCCACGGCAGGCTCACCCGGAGGGCGAAGCCGGTGTCCGTCGCGATCAGCGCGTCCTCCAGCAGCATCGGCAACGTCATCGGGCCCGCTTCCTCGTCCGGCACCGGCAGACCCGGCTTGAGGAAGAAACCTACACCCTTATGTCGGTTTCTGGAAGAAGTAAGCTCCGAGGGTCGCGAGTCAGGCCACGGCCTCCAGCGTGCCCGCGATCGCCGCGATCGTGGGGCGGCCGATGCCGAACCACCGCGGAAAGGTGACGTCGAAGAGCTGCTCGCGCACCATCTCGAAGCCGCCGCGGAGCGGCTCGCGCACGTCGTTGACGGATTGCGCGATCGTCAGGTCGCGCGTCGCGAGGGGCAGGGACAGTTCGTAGACCCGCTGCCGCACCTCCGCCAGGAGCAGTTCGCCCGCTCCTGCGACCGCACCGCCGACGACGATGACCGAGGGATTGAACATGTTGACGAGGGCCGCGATCGACTCGCCGACCACCCGCGCGCAGCGCTGGATGAGCCGGATGGCCAGGGCGTCGCCGTCCTCCGCGGCGATCGAGATCCGCTCGGGTGTCAGCTCCGCGCCCTCGCGCACCGCGGAGGCGAGCGCGCCCGTCGCGCCGGCCTCGATCTCGGCGGCGGCGTCGCGCACGAGCGCCCAGCCGCCGGCGACCGCTTCGAGGCAGCCGACCTTGCCGCATCGGCACGCCAGATCGGAGTCGTGCACCCGCACGTGGCCGATGTCGCCCGCGGCGCCATTCGCGCCGCGGTGGATGCGGCCGTGCGAGAGCAGACCGGCGCCGATGCCCGTGCCGATCTTGCAGTAGATGAGGTCGAGGGTCTCGTCGCCGCGCCTGGCCCGCTCGCCGAAGGTGAGCAGGTTGACGTCGTTGTCGACCCAGACCGGCGCGTCGTAGCGCTGCTCGAAGCGCCGGCGCACGTCGAAGCCGTTCCAGCCAGGCATGATCGGGGGCGCCACCGGTCGCCCGGACTCGAAGTCCACCGGGCCGGGCACGCCGACGGCGATTCCCCACACCGGGAGATCGCCGGTCCGCGAGAGCACCTCGTCGATCATGCTGAGCGCCTTATCGAGGGTCTCGGCGGGTCCGCGGGCGATGTCCCACGCGGAGTGCGCCTGCTCGATGACGTCGCCGTCCAGGTGGGCCACGCCGACGTGGATGTGCAGCGCGCCGAGGGCGCACACGACGATGCGGCCGGCGTCCCCGCGGAACCGCAGGGTGCGAGGAGCGCGGCCGCCGGACGAGGGGCCGAAGTCGCCGTCGGCGAGGTAGCCCATCTCGATCGCGTGGTCGACCCGCTGCGTCACGACACCGCGCCCGAGGCCCGTGACGCGGCCGATCTCGGGACGGGTCGCCGCCTCGCCCGTGCGAACCATGTTGACGATCCGCAGCAGGCTCGTCATCTCGTCAGTCTGCGCGCCGAAACGCAAGGTGGACTCCCTGGCCATGGTCGATTCTTGCATAACGGCATGCGGTTGAACCCGATTTTCGACCATCTATAGTCAAACGGCTCCGGACTTAGGTAAAGTTCACGCAGAAGTAGGAGGCGACGATGACCCATCGCGTCGGTGTGATCGGGGCCGGCCCCGGCGTCGCCGCACTGCACCTGCCGACGCTGGCGCGCCTGAGCGATCTGTTCGCGGTGACGCACGTCGCCGACGCCGGGAGCGGCCGTGCCGCCGCGCTCGCCGCCCGCACGGGCGCCCGCGCGTCGGCCGGCGCCGAGCAGCTGCTGGCCGACCCGGACATCGACGTGGTCGCGATCTGCAGTCCGCCCGACGAGCACGCCGGTCACATCCTCGCGGCGGTCGCCGCCGGCAAGCGGGCCATCCTGTGCGAGAAGCCCGTGGCCACCAATGTCGCCGACGCCGAGAAGGCCGTCGACGCCTGCCGCGAGGCGGGGGTCGCGCTGGTCGTCGGGACCAACCACTACTACGACCCGGCCTGGGGACGCGCGCGCCACCACCTCTCGGCCTCTGGCGGCCCCGTCGTCTCGATCTCGGTGACCCTCGCCCTCCCGCCGAACGGTCGCTACCACGACGTGGTGACCGAGGTGGCGGCCCCGTTCGCGGCGCGCCCGGCGCCCGATCTCTCACGCCCGGAGGTCGCCGCCGGCGTCGTCCGGGCGCTGGTCACGGGGCTCGCCATCCACGACCTCCCTCTTGTCCGCGATCTCGCACCACGGTTCGAGCGCGTCGCCTTCGCGCGCGCCCTCGCGCCGATCGGATTCGCCGCGGGCTTCGTCGCGAGCGGCATCCCGGTCCAGTTCACGACCGTCATGCTGCCCGGCGGTGCCGACGCGCTGTGGCGGGTCACCGTCACCACGACCCGCGACCGGCTGGACGTGACGTTCCCGCCCGCCTTCGTGCACGCGGGCAGCGCCGGCGTCCGCGTGCTCACCGCGGACGGCCGCGACACGACGTACGACCGCGATCCGGGCGACGGCTACCTCGCCGAATGGCGCGCGCTCGCGGAGCTCATCGACAGCGGCATGCCCGTGGAGTACGACGAGCTCCTCGACGACGTGCGCTACGCCTCGACGCTCGCCGACCAGGCCGCCGGCCTCGCGGGGGTGCCGGCGTGACCGTCGCGGTGTCCACGACGCTGCAGCCCTATCGCGTCGCCGCGGCGGAGCTGCCGCAGAGCGTCCGCCTCGCCGGCGACCCGTCCGGCGCGGTGGTCGCGATCGGCGGGGAGCGATGGACGGATGCCGCCGAGCGCGCGATCCGCGTCGGCGCTGCCGCCGTCGTGGTGAGGCGCCCGGGGGCGGCGCCCCTCGACGACCTCGCGCGGCTCGCTGAGCTCGCGATCCCGATCGTGCTCGATCGCCCGCTGCTCCGGGCCGATGCCGTCGTGGCCGCCCGCGCGGCGCTGGACGGCGCCGGTCCGTTCGCGACGGCGACCGTGGAGTGCCACGCACCGTCCCGCGCGCTGCGCGACGCGCTCCGTGATGCGGTGGGCTGGACGCGGGTCCTGCTCGGCGCCGACCCCCGGGTGTCGTCCCCGTGCTTCGACGGCTCGGCGTCGGGCGGCCGCGGGCTCGCCCTGCTCGAGGCGCCCGGCGGCGTCCCGGCGTCCGTCATCGCAGCCGCGACGCCCGGCGCCCCTCCGCTCGGACGCGTGCGCGCCATGCGCCTCGGTGAGACGCTCGTCGAGTTCGACGGCGACGAGCACCAGCAGCGGATCGAGGTCGCCGATGCCGCCGGCCGACGAGTCCTCCCGCGGCTGTTCGAGTCGCCCGAGCGGGTGGCGCTGCGCCGCGCCGTCGCGGCGGTCCTGGCCGGCCAGGCGACGCGCGACGTGGCGGAGTTCGCGCACGACGACGGGCTGGCGGCGGTGCTCGGCGACGCCGTGACGGCATAAACGGCGTCGATCCGAGGGATAGCCGATATGGCATTCCCGGATATGCCCGACTCCGACGAAAGTGGGATGCGGGATCACCCGCCAGCTCTTCCGAAAGGGTCGATGATGATCAAGCTCCTGTCCCACCTCTCCTATGTGGAGATCACGTCGCCGGATGTCGAGGCATCCGTCGACTTCTACGTCAACCAGGTCGGCCTGACCGTCGTCGACCGCGTCGACGGCGCCGTCTACCTCCGCTGCTGGGGCGACTACTACGCCTACAGCGTGGTCGTCGTGCCGGGCGACGAGCCCTCGCTCGTGACCGCCGCGTGGCGCACCTCCAGCGAGGAGGCGCTCGAGGAGGCCGCCAAGCGCGTCGAGGCCGCCGGTGTCCAGGGCGAGTGGGTCGACGTGCACAAGATCGGCCGCGCCTACCGCTTCACCGGCCCGTGGGGCCACACCCTCACGCTGCACTGGGACGTCACCCGCCACCACGACACCGAGGGCGACGCCGCGTCGATCTACCCCGACCGCCCGTCGCGTCGCAGCAAGGTCGCGGGCGCCCCGCGTCAGCTCGACCACGTCACGATCGCCACGAGCGACGTGGACGGCTTCGTCCAGTGGTACGTCGACGTGCTCGGCTTCCGCTTCATGGCGCGCACGGTGCTCGACGAGGCGCCCATCTCGGTCTTCTCGGTCCTCACCACGAACGAGAAGTCGCACGACCTCGGCGTCGTCCTCGACGGCTCCAGCCGCGCCGGCCGCGTGAACCACTACGCCTTCTGGGTCGACACGCGCGAGGAGCTGCTCATCGCGGCGGACGTCCTCGGCGAGAACGGCTACCCGATCGAGTACGGCCCGTCGATCCACGGCATCGGCGAGCAGAACTTCCTCTACTACCGCGAGCCGTCGTCGCTGCGCATCGAGCTCAACACCGGCGGGTACCGCAACTACGTGCCGGACTGGGAGGCGAACACCTGGAAGCCGTCCCAGGGGTCGAACAACTTCTACCGCAACAGCGTCATGCCGATGTCGATGACGGAGTCGTTCCCGCCCGCCGACGGACCGTCGGCGACCGAGGAGGGCGTGCCGGACGAGATCAAGGCGGCGCTCTTCAACCCCTACGCCAAGCACGGCCAGGGCTGACAGGCTCGGGGGTGGGGGTGCCGACAGCGCCCCCGCCCTCGCACCACGTTCCGAACCACGGACATGGAGACACGATGACGACGACGTCGACAGCAGGACTCACCGCCCCCTTCGCCCTCGCGCGCTACCGCGACGGCGATTCCGTGCGTCTGGGCCTCGTCGCCGGCGACCGCATCCGCGCGGTCTCGGCCGACGAGCTCGGCGCCGCCGACCTCAACGCCTTCCTCGCACAGCCCGAATGGGACCGCCTGCGCCTGCTCGCCGACGCGGAGAGCGAGGGATGGATGCCGCTGACAGACGTCGTGCTCACGGCTCCGGTCGAGCCGCGGCAGGTGCTGCAGGCGGGCGCCAACTACCGCACGCACGTCGTGCAGCTGATCATGGCCGGTCTCACCAAGGGTGGCGAGGCGCGGCTGTCGCCGGACGAGGTGCGGGCCAAGGCGGAGAGCATCATGGACGCCCGTGCCGCGAGCGGGCGCCCTTTCATCTTCCTGGGACTGCCCCAGTGCGTCGTCGGCGACGACGTGCCGCTCGTGCTGCCGGACTACAGCGAGACCCATGACTGGGAGCTCGAGCTGGCCGTCGTGATCGGCCGCGAGGCCTTCCGCGTCGACCCCGAGCACGCACTGGACCATGTCGCCGGCTACACCATCGTCAACGACATCACGACCCGTGATCGCGTCTTCCCGCCCGATGTGGGCGACATCGGCGCCGACTGGTACCGCTCCAAGAACGCTCCGGGTTTCCTCCCCGCCGGGCCCTTCCTCGTGCCGTCGACCTTCGTCGACCCGAGCGACCTGTCGGTGAAGCTGGAGCTCAACGGCGATGTGATGCAGGATGCCACGACCGCCGAGCTGGTCTTCGATGTCAAGACGCTCGTCGCCGCGGCATCCCAGACCCTTCCGCTCCTGCCGGGCGACCTCCTGCTCACGGGAAGCCCCGCAGGCAACGGCCAGCACTGGAAGCGGTTCCTGCGGGACGGCGACGTCATGACGGGCTCCATCGCGGGCCTCGGCACGCAGGTGGTCCGCTGCCTCGCAGAGGGGCCGGCGGCATGACCGGTCCGAGCGAGAACCCCGCAGACCTCGACCGGCAGGACCCCGAGGGCGAGATCGCCGCGCGCGCCGAGGCGTTCCGCAATTGGGGCCGCTGGGGCCAGGACGATGTGCTGGGCACCCTGAACTTCATCGACGAGGCCAAGCGGACAGAGGCCGCCGCGCTCGTGCGCAGCGGCGAGGCGATCTCGCTGGCCCAGGCGTTCGACACCAACGGCCCGCAGAAGGGCTGGCGCCGGCGCACCAACCCGGTGCACACCATGACGGACACCGGCACGGACGCCGAGCGTGGCAACCAGGGATTCCCGCACGGCATCGGCGGCGCGGACGACGTCATCGCGATGCCGCTGCAGTGCTCGACGCAGTGGGACGGGCTCGGGCACATCTTCGACCACGGCAACGCGTGGAACGGCCGGCGGGCGGGCGACGTCGTCACCAGCGACGGCGACCTCGTCACGGGCATCGAGCACGCGGCATCCGTCATCGTGTCCCGTGGCGTGCTGCTCGACGTCGGCCGCCACCTCTCGCCCGCGACCGGCGAGCTCGCCGACGGGTACGCCATCACCGTCGCCGACCTCGAGGCGACCATCGCGGCGCAGGGGGAGTCCAGCCGCGTCGGCCGCGGGGACATCGTGCTCGTGCGCACCGGCCAGTACGCGCGCACACGCCGCGACGGGTGGGGCGACTACGCCGGCGGACCGGCGCCGGGCCTCTCGCTCACCACGGCCGGGTGGCTGCACCGCACCGAGATCGCGGCGATCGCCACCGACACCTGGGGGTTCGAGGTGCGCCCGAACGAGTTCGACGCACCCGCCTTCCAGCCGCTGCACCAGGTGGTGATCCCCAACATGGGGCTGACCATCGGAGAGATGTGGAACCTCGACGCCCTCGCCGACGCCTGTGCGCGCGGCGGGCGCTACGACTTCCTGCTCTCGGCGGCGCCGCTGCCCATCACCGGGGCCGTCGGGTCTCCGATCAACCCGATCGCCATCCTCTAGCCACTTCATCCGCACCATCCAGAACAGGGAGGTTCTGACATGACCGCAGTCCGCAAGGTCGCCATCGCCGGAAGCGGCGTCGCGGGACTCGCCGCCGCCATCCAGCTCGCGAAGGCCGGCGTCGACGTCGACGTCTTCGAGGCCAAGCCCGAGCTCACCGCGCTCGGCTCGGGCATCTCGCTGCAGGGCAACGCGCTGCGGGTGTTCGATGCCCTCGGCGCGTGGGACGACATCAACGCCGCCGGCTTCGCCTTCGAGGGGCTCAACCTGCGCGCCCCCGGTCCCGGCGCCCCGGTCGTCGCGGCGCTGCCGGACCTCAAGACCGGCGGACCCGACTACCCGTCGAGCATGGGGATACCGCGGGCGGACCTGGCGCGGATCCTGTCCGAGCACGCGCAGAGGGCCGGCGCACGCTTGCACTTCGGTGCGGACATCAGCGGTCTCGACGCGCGCGCGGACGGCGCCGTCGAGGTGTTCGTCGCCGGCGAGTCGGTCGGAGAGTTCGACCTGCTCATCGGTGCAGACGGACTGAACTCGAAGGTGCGCGGACTCATCGGCATCGAGACCAAGCCCGAGCCGACGGGCATGGGGATCTGGCGGGCCTTCGTGTCGCGTCCGGCGGAGGTGGAGAGCACGGAGCTCTACTACGGCGGACCGATGTACATCGCCGGCTACACGCCCACGGGCGACGACAGCATGTACGCGTTCCTGGTCGAGAAGGCCCAGGACCGCTTCGGCCTCTCCGACGAGGAGGCCAGCCGCATCATGCTCGAGGAGTCCCGCGCCTACGACGGGCCCTGGAACGCGATCCGCGCCGACCTCGAGAACGGTGCGCACGCGAATTACACCTGGTTCACCCAGCACATCGTCGAGGAGCCGTGGAACCGCGGCCGCGTCGTCATCATCGGCGACGCCGCGCACTCGTGCCCCCCGACGATCGCGCAGGGCGCCGCCCAGGGCCTGGAGGACGCGCTCGTCCTCACCGAGCTGCTGGTGCAGCGCGACGCCGTCGACCAGCAGCTGTGGGACGAGTTCCACGCGCGACGCCTGCCGCGGGCGAAGGCCGTGGTCGAGGCATCCGTGCAACTCGGCCAATGGCAGCTCGACGGCGTCCGCGACGCCGACGCCGGTGGTCTCATGTTCGGCATCGCACAGATGACGGCGCAGCCGGCATGACCACCGACGTCCACGCGCACCTCCTCCTGCCCGCCCTGCACGACGAGGTGGTGCGCCGTGCGCCCGAGCTCGTCGCCGAGGCGGCGGAGCTGGAGCGGCGCCGCAACGGCGTCGAGAGCCTCCAGGCCTCCGGCGCCATGGTCGGGGCACGCATCCCGAAGCTCACCGACGTCGGCGCCCGGCTCGCGGCGATGGACGCGCAGGGCGTCGACCGGCAGTGGGTGAGCGTCTCGCCCAACCACTTCTATCCGTGGGCGCCCGAGGGCCTCGCGGTGTGGGTGGCGGGGGAGACCAACCGGCTCATCGCCGAGCACGTCTCCCGTGCGCCCGACCGCCTCACCGGGTTGGGCGTGGTGCCGCTGCAGCACCCGGAGCGGATCGTGGAGTACCTCGACGACGCCGTGCTCGGCCGGGGCCTCGCGGGCGTGGAGATCTCGTCGTTCGCCGGCGACGTCGAGCTGTCGGACGAGCGTCTCGAGCCGTTCTGGGCGCGCGCTGCCGAGCTCGGCTGCGTCGTGTTCCTGCACCCGTTCGGCTGCAGCCTCGACGAGCGCCTGGACCGGTTCTACCTGTCCAACACCGTGGGGCAGCCGACCGAGAACGCGGTCGCGCTGTCGCACCTCATCTTCGCGGGGGTGCTGGATCGTCACCCTGACCTGAAGATCGTGGCCGCCCACGGCGGGGGATACCTTCCGTTCGCGATCGGTCGCTCCGACCGCGCGTGGCGCGTCCGCCCCGAGGCGCGCCGCTGCGCGCACGCGCCCTCGAGCTACCTCAAGAAGCTGTGGTTCGACACCGTCGTGCACGACCCGGTCGCGCTGCGGCACCTGGTCGAGGTGGCGGGCGGCTCGCGGGTGCTGCTGGGCAGCGACTTCCCGTTCGACATGGGCCTGGACGACCCGGTGTCGTTCGTGCGCGGCGCGGACCTGCCGCCGGAGCTGACCGAGCGCATCCTCTCGAGCAACGCCGAGGCGCTCCTCCAGACGCGGGTGCGCGCATGAGGATCGCGCGCTGGGAGTCCGGCGGCGCCGTCGGCGAGGGGTTCGTCGTCGGCGACCGCGTCATGCCGTTCCCCGACGGCGAGACCGTCGCGGGGATCCTGGCGGGAGGGCTGGATGCCGCGCGCGCCGCGTTCGCGCGGATCGACCGGTCCGGCGGCACGGCGCTGGCCGACGTGCGCCTGCTGGCGCCGCTGGTCCCGGCATCCGTCCGCGACTTCGTGGCGTTCGAGGAGCACGTCGAGGGCGTGAGCGCCGGCGTGGAGGGCAAGAGCTTCGTCGCGCCGGAGTGGTACGAGGCTCCGACGTTCTACTTCACCAACCCGCACACGATCCTCGGCCCCGGCGACACGCTCCGGCCGCCCGTCACCGAGCGGCTCGACTTCGAGCTGGAGCTCGCCGTCGTCGTGGGGGGAGAGCCCGGTGCGAACCTCGAGCCGGAGGCCGCGGCATCCCGCATCTTCGGCTACACGATCATGAACGACTGGTCGGCGCGCGACCTGCAGGGCCGTGAGATGAAGGTGCGGCTCGGGCCGGCCAAGGGCAAGGACTTCGGCACGAGCCTCGGCCCGTGGATCGTCACGGCCGACGAGCTGGAGCCGTTCCTCGACGCCGACGGGTTCCTCGCAGTGCGCGCCGAGGTGCGCGTCAACGGCGAGCTGATCGGCGAGGACCTCGTCTCGAACATGGGCTGGCCCTTCCCCGAGCTGGTCGCCTACGCATCGCGCAACTCCCGCGTCGTGGCGGGTGACGTGCTCGGCAGCGGCACGGTCGGCAACGGCGGATGCCTCGGCGAGCTGTGGGGCCGCAACGGCGGCCTCGTCCCCCCGCCGCTCGGTGAGGGCGACGAGGTGCGCATGACGGTGGAGGGGATCGGCGAGCTCGTCGGTCTCGTGGGGGAGGCCGTCCCCGCCCCCGAGCCGGCTGCAGCGCGCCCGCGCCCCCGTGCGCGTCGACGGGGCTGACGCGGTCGGGGCACTTATGTTGATTTCTTGCTAAAGAATGGTTAGAATCGACGGTGACGTCGGGGCCGCTGCCGGCCCGTCCCCTGCCGCGAAGGCGCGCAGGGGCACATCCCGTCGCGTCGATCGCCCGGTCGTACGGGCCACAACGCGTATGAGCATGTCACCCTGGCGGATCCGCCTCCTGATCGTCTCGCTGCTGACGGTCGCGATCCTCGGAGCGCTCGACCACACCATCGTCGCGACGTCCCTCGCGACCGTCGCCGGTGACCTCGGCGCCCTCGCCCAGATGGGCTGGATCGTCGTCGGCTACACCCTCGCCAGCACCGTGCTGCTGCCGATCCTCGGCAAGCTCGGCGACGCGGCAGGCCCGCGGGGCGTGTTCCTCGTGTCGCTCGTGCTCTTCCTCGTCGCATCGCTGGCGTGCGGCTTCGCGCAGGACATGCCCCAGCTGATCGCCGCGCGCGTGGTGCAGGGCATGAGCTCGGCGGGGCTGCACCTCATGTCGCAGACGATCGTCGCCCGGGTCACCACGCCGCGCGAGCGACCCCGGTACCTGGCGATCATCGGCGCCGCCTTCCCCGTCGCGATCCTCGTCGGCCCCGTGCTCGGCGGCCTGATCACCGACTACTGGGGCTGGCCCTGGGTGTTCTGGATCAACATCCCGTTCGGGGTCGCGGCGCTCCTCCTCGCGCTCATCGCCGTCCCGCGCCTCCCCGGCTTCGGTCGGCGGCGCTTCGACATCGCCGGCGCGCTCTCGTTCGCGGTCGCCATGGTCGCACTCGTGCTCGCCGTCACCTGGGTCGGCGATCCCGCGCGGGCCGCGGCATCCGTCGTCTCGTTCGTCATCGCCGCCATGGCCTTCGCGGCGTTCTTCCTCATCGAGCTGCGCGCCCCCGAGCCGCTCGTGCCGCTGCGGCTCTTCGCCGACCGGACCATCGCGGCCGGGACGGCGCTGTCGGCCATCATCGGCATCGGACTGTTCTCGATCACGGCGTACCTGCCGACCTACTTCCAGATGGCCTACCGCACCAGCGCGACCGTGTCGGGCCTCGTCCCCATCGCGACGGTGTTCGGGATGCTGGTGTCCAACCTCGCGACCGGATGGCTGGTGAGCCGCACCGGCCACTACCGCGTCTACTGCATCGGGGGCACCGCGCTCGGCGCAGCGGGACTCTTCGTGATGGCGCTGCTGCCGGTGGGGCTGCCCCTGTGGGTGCCGATGGTCGTCATGGCCGTCGTCGGGATCGGCACCGGGGCGTTCATGAGCCTCGTCATCGCCGTCGTGCAGAGCGCCGCGCCGCGCCGCGACACCGGCAGCATGACCGCTGCCGTCAACCTCGTGCGGCAGATCGGGTCGACCGTCGCGACGGCGATCGTCGGCGGTGTCATCGGGCTCGGCGTCGCGGCGCTCCTGCCGTCGTCCCTCGACGCCGCGACGCTGACGCCCCAGTTCGTGCACGAGGCATCCGTCGCCGTCCAGACGGAGGTCGCCGCCATCTACAGCAGCGTCTTCGCCCCGGTCTTCGCGGCGCTCGCCGCCACCTACGCCGTCGGCGTCGTCGCCGCCGTCCTGCTTCCCGCCGGGCGGCTCTCGGACGAGTCCGAGCACGCCCCCGCCCCCAGCTCCGAACCGCTCACCGCGTGACCAGAAGAGGTACTCCGATGTCTCACACCCCCATCGTCGCCATCGTCGGCTCAGGGCCGATCGGCTCCGCCTACGCCAGGGTGATCCTGGAGGGCTCTCCCGAGGCTCGGGTCGTCATGTTCGAGGCCGGCCCGCAGCTGACGGCCGTGCCCGGCGAGAGCGTCCGCAACATCGCCGACCCGGACGAGAAGGCCCGCGCCCGCGAGATGTCGCAGGGACCGCAGTCCGGCGCGTTCCGTGAGAGCCTCGGCATCCCCGCCGGGGTGGTCGTCGAGGGCATGTTCACGGCACGCCAGGGCACGCACCTGCTCGACTTCGGGGGACCCGGCTCCGCGCACGCCCCCACCTTCCCGGCAGCCGCCGCGGCCACCAACGTCGGCGGCCAGGGCGCGCACTGGACGTGCGCCATCCCGCGTCCCGCGTTCAGCGAGAAGGTCGACTTCATCGACGACGGCGAGTGGGAGGAGCTGATCACGGCGGCCGAGGCGCTGCTGCACGCGCAGAGCGCCGCGTTCGCCGACTCGCCCATCGGCTCTGCCATCCGCTCCCTGCTCGACGCGGAGTTCGGCGCCGAGTTGCCGGAGGGCTACGGCGTGGGCACCCTGCCCGTCGCCGGCGACCCGCAGCCCGACGGCTCCATGGTGTGGGCGGGCGCGAACACCGTCCTCGGCCCGCTCATCGAGGAGGGCACGCCCGAGTCGGCACGATTCGAGCTGCGCGACCTGACGCTCGTGCGCCGGATCGAGCACGAGGGCGGCGAGGTGACCGGCGTCACGATAGAGGACCTGCGCACGAAGGAGATGTCGTTCTTCCCGGCCGACGTCGTCGTGGTGGCCGCCGACGCGTTCCGCTCGCCGCAGCTGCTGTGGGCCAGCGGCATCCGTCCCCGCGCCCTCGGCCGCTACCTCACCGAGCATCACGTCGTCATCACGACCGTCGCCCTGGACGAGGAGCGCATGAGCGGCCTCATCTCGGAGGAGGCGTTCGCGGCCGAGCTGGCGCGCCGCGCGCAGAACGCGGCCGACCCGGTCGCCGCCGTCAACCGCATCCCGTTCTCGGAGCCAGACCACCCCTTGTCGCTGCAGGTGATGTACGCCGAGAGCCCGCCGTTCCCGCTCGACCCGTCGCACCCGGCGGCGGGCAACCGGTGGGGCTACGTGAACATGGGCTACGGCGTGCGCAAGCACCCCCGCGTCGAGGACGGGGTCACCTTCGACGACGCCGAGCTCGACTACCGCGGCTTCCCGAACATGACGATCGAGTACGCGCTGACCGATGCCGAGCAGCCCGAGCTCGACGAGGCCCACGAGCGGGTACGGCGTGCCGGCGCGGCGCTCGGGGCGTTCGTCGCCGAGCCTCGGCTCCTCCCGAACGGCTCGAGCCTGCACTACATGGGCACCATGCGCATGGGCGCGGCCGACGACGGCACGTCGGTCGCCGACCCGTGGTCGCGCGTGTGGGGGTTCGACAACCTCGTCGTCGGCGGGAACGCCCTCATCCCCACGGCCAACACGATGAACCCGACGCTCATGAGCGTCGCGATCGCGGTGCGCGGCGCGCGCCGGGTCGTCGAGCAGGTGTCGGGCACGCGGGTCGAGGAGGTCGCCCGCTGACGCCGATCGTGCTGTCGAGATCGTGCGTTCTCGCCGAGATGACACGACGCGGGCGCCCAGGACGTGTCATCTCGGCGAGATCATGCGATCTCGGCGACGGGGCCGGACGCGGCGGCTCCGTCAGGGCCTGCCGATGCGGTCGGCCATGAACTTGGCGCCGGCCGACGAGGTGGCGCCGCCGTCGACCGGGATCTCGGCGCCGGTGAGGTACGACGCGGCGTCCGAGAGCAGGAACGCGACGAGCTCGGCGACCTCGTCGGCGTCGCCCAGCCGCTCGAGCGGCGTCAGCGCGAGCTGCGCGTCGCGCATGACCTCGGGGGCGCTCGCCGTCATGGGCGTCTCGATGAAGCCGGGGTGCACGACGTTGACCCGGATGCCCCGGGGGCCGAGCTCAGTGGCAGCCACGTGGGTGAGTCCGCGCAGGCCCCACTTCGACGTCGTGTAGGCGACGGGGTAGTGCGCGTTGAGCGCCGCCGACGATCCGATGTTGACGATCGACGACCCGCTGCCCATCAGGGGTGCGAGGGCCTGGATGCCGAGCATCGGCCCCGTCAGGTTGACCGCGAGCACGCGGTCCCAGTCGACGCGCGCGACAGCGCCCAGCCGGGCGCGATGCGTGATGCCGGCGTTGTTCACCAGACCGCGCAGCGGCTCGCCGCGGAGGCTCTCCGCGAGCTCGGCGGCGAGGTCCGCCCAGCCGGCCTCGTCCGTGACGTCGAGCCGACGGTGCTCGATTCCCGGCGCCTCGGCGGTGGCATCCGTCACGTCCGTCGCGATCACGCGCGCACCCGCGGCCGCGAGCAGGCGGGCCTCGGCAGCCCCCTGCCCGCCACCCGCACCCGTCACGACGACCATGCGTCCCTCGAGCCCCGGATAGCTGGTCATGGGGCGACCGTAGCCCGTGCCCCGGGCGCGCGGGAACCCGCATCCGCTGATGGCCCGCATCGGAATCCGCGAATCCACCGTGCGGCGCGTTGGTGAAGGCGGCCCGGCGCGGTCACCCGTCGTGTCGGGCCGAGGACCAGAGCCCGCGCGCCGCCCGCACGAGCTCCGCGTAGACGCCCGCGCTCGGCTTGGCGGTCCGCTCGAAGGTCTCGCGGTCGACGGAGTGCAGCCCGAGCTTCGGGCCGTAACCGAAGATCCACTCGAAGTTGTCCATCAGCGTCCAGTGGCAGTAGCCGATCACGGGCACCCCGTCGGCGATCGCCTGCGCGAGGCCATCCAGGGAGGGCTCGATGAAGGCGGCGCGGATGCTGTCATCCTCGGTCCCGATCCCGTGCTCGCTCACGAGCACCGGCACCTGGGCGACCGAGTGCACGTACTCGACGGCGCCGCGCAGCGAGTCCGGCTCGACGGCCGTCCCCATCCCGTTCACGGCGACGCCGTCTGCCGGACGCACCTGACCGTCCGGGCCGTAGATGATGCGCTCGTAGTTCTGCACTCCGATGAAGTCGTCCTCCCGGGCGAGTGCGAGCCAGTGCTCGTAGACCTCGGCGCGCTTGCGGTCGCGCAGCTCCTCGCCGCCGGGGGCGGCGACATCGTCGACGACCGCGAGTGACAGGCCCACAGGCAGCTCCGGCCGGTGCGCCTTGATCGCGGCCTTCGCCGCCTGGTGGCCGGCAGTCATCCCCGCCCGCATCGCGGCGAAGTCCTCGGGCAGCATGACGTTGCCGGCGCGGTACCGCTCGACGCCCGCCGCCGCCGAGGCGGCCGCCAGCGTGGCGCGCTCGAGGTCGGCGACGAACGACGGCAGATCCGCCCACGTGAGCATCTCGGGCAGGTCGGGCTCGTTGAAGGTGACGGCGAGGCGGATGCGGTCGCCGAAGCGTTCCATCACCCTGCCGCAGTAGCGGGCGAACAGCTCGGGCGCCTCGGGGTCCAGCCACGCTCCGCGCGCCGCGAACCAGTGCGGCGACGTGAAGTGATTGAAGGTGACGATCGGGGCGAGCCCGCGGGCGTGGCATCCGTCGACGACCGCCTCGTAGTGCGCCAGCGCCCCTTCGGAGAACTCGCCCTCGGTGGGCTCGACGCGGGCCCACTCGACCGAGAAGCGATAGGCGTTGAGGTTCATCCCGGCGACGAGGTCCAGGTCGGACTCCCACAGCTCCCAGCCGTTCGTCGCCTTGCCCGACCGGTCCTGGAACACCGATGGCGTGACGTTCTCGAGGAACCACGTGTCGCTGTGGACGTTGTCGCCTTCGTTCTGGTGGCCGGCGGTGGCGACTCCCCAGAGGAAGTCGGCGGGGAAGGATGCTGCGGGCATGAGTGGTCCTCTCTGACTCTCGTCCATCCTCGCACAGTCGTTCAGTGTATGAAAACCTGTTTCACTGTAAGCAACGCTCGAGAGGGGCAGCGTTAGGCGTTCGCTAACGCAGCCCAGCCCGGATCCGAATGGCCAAACCGGCCGCACCGGGTCAACCTGTACCGAAGGATCGACTCCCGATCAGCGATCCGCGACCACTGAAGTCCGCACCAGCACACCACGATCACAGGAGATCAGGATGTCTCGAATCACCACAGCGCGCGGCGCCGCCGTCCTTGCGGCCGTCGCCGCCTCAGCCCTGGCGCTCAGCGCCTGCACGGCGCCCGGCGGCTCGGGGGGCACCAGCGGCGAGCCCGCCGACACGTCGGTCCTCGTCATCGGCCTCGACTCCGACCAGGCCGCGCTCGGCTACGACCCGCTGCGCTACGGCAGTGGCCAGCGCATGTTCTTCGAGGGGATCTACGACTCCCTCTTCCTCCTCGACGAAGAAGGGCAGGTCGTCCCCGACCTCGTGACGAACTTCGAGTACAACGAGGACCAGACGCAGCTCACGCTCGACCTCGACACGAGCGCGGAGTTCGCCGACGGCTCCACCGTGACGGCCGATCTCGTGAAGCAGAACCTCGACTTCCGCGGTGACCCCGACCTGTCGGCGTACAGCGGATTCGCGGAGGGCGGCGAGCAGGAGATCTCGGAGGTCACCGTCGTGGACGACGACACCGTCACGCTGACCTTCGCGGCTCCGCAACCCGGGTTCGAGGCCAACCTCGTGCTTCCCGCCGGCGCGATCGTGGGCGCCGCCGGCGTCGCCGACCGCAGCACCCTCGATGCCACGGCCGACGGCTCGGGACCGCTCGAGGTCGACACCGATGCCACGATCAAGGGCAACTCGTACCTGCTGGTCAAGAAGGAGGACCACCCCGACGTCGACGCGTACCCCTACGACTCGTACGAGTTCCGCCCGATCCTCGACCCGCAGGCGCGCGTGAACGCCGCCATCTCGGGCGAGGTCGACCTGGCCTTCATCACCAGCGCCACGCAGGACCAGGTCGAGGCCGCCGGGGTCGGACTCGTCGCCAACGGCGGCGTCGTGCAGAACCTGCTGCCCTTCGACAAGAACGGCAGCCTCGCGCCGCAGTTCGGCGACCCGCGCGTGTGGAAGGCCCTGTCGATCGCGATCGACCGCGAGGCCTACGTCGCCGCGGTGCACCCGGGTGACATCCCGACCGCGAACGCGCTTCCTGCCGAGAGCCCCGGCTACATCCCCGAGCTCGAGGACGACTACGCATACGACCCCGAGGGGGCCAAGGAGCTCCTGGCGGAGGCGGGCTACCCCGACGGCTTCGCGTTCGACTTCACGATCAGCCAGCAGAGCCAGCGCGACCTCGAGGCGCTGCAGCCGTACTGGGCCGAGATCGGCGTGGACGTCTCGCTGAAGAACGCCTCGTCGACGGAGGAGATCTTCGCCGCCGTGCAGACGCAGCCCCTGGGCGGCCCGATCGCGCTGACGTGGACGAACCCTCCCGGCAACGTGTTCGGGGTGCTGTTCGGCTTCGCGAACTTCCACGGCGCCGAGAACGCCGAGATCCAGGCGGCGGCCGGCGCGTACGGCGCGGCGGCGGGCTCCGGTGATGAAGACGCTCAGGCGGCGGCCCTGACCGATCTCAACGCGGCGATCGTCGAGTCCGGCTGGCTGCTCCCGCTCTTCGAGCAGCTGTCTCCCTGGGCCTACAACGAGGCGGTCCTCGAGGAGCCGACCTTCCCCGGGACGGACTCGTTCCCGATCCTCTCGGCGCTCCAGCCGGCGTCCTGACAGGCTCCGGTGCGGCGGCGGCCCTCGCCGCCGCCGCACCGGACACACCAGGGAGTGATGATGCTCACCTTCGTGCTCAAGCGGATCGCGTTCGCGATCCTCACCCTCGTCGTGGCCACGATGCTCGCCTTCGTGCTCGTCCACCTGTCCGGGTCCACGCCCGGCGGGGTGGCGCTCGGCATGGCGGGCACCCCGGAGCAGGTCGAGGCCTACAACATCGAGGTCGGCTGGTACGACCCGTGGATCGTGCAGTACCTCAGCTGGTGGGGACAGGTCCTGCAGGGAGACCTCGGCGTCTCGCTCATCGACGGGCGCCCGATCGGCCCCGACATCGCCAAGCGCCTGCCGGTCACCGCCGCCCTCGCCGTGCTCGGCACGCTCGTCAGCGCCCTCTTCGGGATCACGATGGGCGTCGTGGCCGCCGTGCGCGGAGGAGCGGTGGACCGCGGCATCACCGCGCTCTCCGGCATCCTGCTCTCCCTTCCCGCGTTCTGGGTGGGCGTCCTGCTCGTATACCTCTTCGCCGTCCAGATGCGGCTGCTTCCCGCGACGGGATTCGTGCCGTTCGCCGTGAACCCCGAGGCGTGGGCGAGGTCGCTGGTGCTGCCGGTGCTGACGATCGCGATCACCTCCGCGGCCGGCCTCGCGCGGCAGACCCGGGCCTCCATGGGAGAGGCGCTCACCCAGGAGCACATGCGCACCCTCCGCGCCGTCGGCACGCCCACGTGGCGCATCGTCTACGTCCATGCGCTGCGCAGCGCGAGCCTGCCGATCCTGGCGAGCGTCGCGATCCAGTTCATCATCCTGTTCGGCGGCTCGGTCATCATCGAGGTGCTCTTCGCGCTCCCCGGCATCGGGCAGGCCATGCAGGCGGCGGTCGGCTCGGCCGACCTGCCCTTCGTCCAGGCGCTGGTGCTGGTCGCGACGCTCGTCGTCGTGGTCGTGAACCTCGGCCTCGAACTCCTCAACCGCGTCCTCGACCCGAAGCTGCGTGCATCATGACCATCGACACCACCTCGATCCTGCGCATCCGCAAGCCGCAGCGGCGGCTCGGCGGTCGCGTCCTGCGCTCGCCGGCGGCCGTGCTGTCGATCATCTGGCTGGTGGGACTCGTGCTCGCCTCGCTCACGTCGCCGCTGTGGCTGCGCTACGGTCCGCTCGAGCAGGACCTCTCGGCCGTGCTCCAGGGCCCCTCGTGGGCGCACCTCCTCGGCACGGACGAACTCGGCCGCGACCTGCTCTCCCGCATCGTCACCGCGGCCGCCCCGACGCTGCTGATCGCGGTCATCACCCCGATCGTCGCCGTGCTGGTCACCGTCCCGATCACGCTGTGGGCGGCGCGCTACGCGCGCGCCGAGGGCGTGGTCAACCGGGTCAGCGAGATCGTGCTCTCCCTTCCCGGCACCGTGATCATCCTGGCGTTCATCGCCGCGGTCGGCACCAACATGCCGCTGGTCATGGTCGCCTTCGGGCTGCTGCTGTTCGGCGCGCTCTACCGCGTCTTCTTCGGTCAGGCGAAGTCGCTGCACCAGCAGCTGTACGTCGAGGCTGCCGCCGTCGACGGCGTGAGGCCGATGACGGCGAGCCTGCGCCACGTGCTTCCGAACATGTCGACCACGGTCATCGTCCAGTTCGTGCTGCTGTTCGGCGCGGCGATCGGGCTGCAGGCGGGACTGGCCTTCATCGGCCTCGGCCCCCAGCCGCCCGAGCCCACGTGGGGCGGCATGGTGCAGACCGCGTCGCAATACATCTTCCAGCAGCCCTGGATGATGATCCCGACAGGCGGCGTGCTCGCGCTCACGATCATCGCCGCGAACTCGCTGGCCGATGTGCTCGCCGGGGGCTCCGCGATGCCGCCTTCCCTCGTCTCACTGAAGCGCAGGAAGGCGCCGACGGATGCCCCGGCCGCTGCGGGGGGAACGCCCGCCGCGGCGCCGGCGCCGGTCGCGGCATCCGAATCCCTCGTTCCCGCGGATGCGGACGGCGCGCTGCTCGTCCAGAACCTGGTCATCGGCGTCGACGACGGGCCCGAGCTCGTCTCCGGTGTCTCCCTCCGCGTCGGGGCCGGCCGGGTGCTGGGCCTCGTGGGCGAATCGGGCTGCGGCAAGAGCGTCACGTCGTACGCGATGCTCGGGCTGCTCGCCCCGGGGCTGTCGGTGCGGTCCGGCAGCATCCGGTGGAACGGCGTCGACCTGGCCCGTGCCGACGAGAAGACGCTGCAGCGCACCCGCGGGCACGAGATCGCGTTCATCTCGCAGGAGCCGACCCGTGCGCTCGACCCGATGTTCACGGTCGGCTGGCAGCTCACGGCATCCGTCAAGCGGCTCCGCGGAGTGGGCGGCCGCGAGGCGAAGCGCATCGCGCTGCAGCTGCTGACAGACGTGGGGATCGTCGACCCGCCCGGCGTGCTCAAGAGCTACCCGCACCAGATCTCGGGCGGCATGGCCCAGCGCGTCGCGACCGCTCTGGCGCTGTCGGGCACGCCGAAGCTGCTGATCGCCGACGAGCCGACCACCGCGCTCGACGTCACCGTGCAGGCGGAGATCCTCGCACTGCTGCGCGGGCTGATCGCCGAGCGCGACATGTCGATCATCCTCGTGACGCACGACCTCGGCGTCGTCGCCGACCTGTGCGACGACGTGTCGGTGATGTACGCCGGGCAGATCGTCGAGTCCGGGACCGTGCGCGATGTGCTCGTGCGCCCCGAGCACCCGTACACGATGGCGCTGCTGGCCGCCGACCCGCACGCGATCATCGACTTCGAGGGGACGACCCGCCTCGCGTCCATCCCCGGTCAGGTGCCCCTGCCGGGATCGTGGACGAGCGGATGCCGCTTCGCCGCGAGGTGCCGGTTCGCCCGGGACGAGTGCAAGACAGTGATCCCGCTCCTGCCGCGCGCGGAGGGCGAGGGCGGCGTGCGCTGCATCCGCCGCGACGAGGTCGAGGGCAGACAAGAGGAGTGGCGCCGTCCGGTCGCCGTCGGAGGAGAGCTATGAGCGCGCTACAGCCTGTCGTGATCTCGCCGGACGCCCCGCTGCTGGAGGTGCGCAACCTCTCGATCCGCTACGGGCGGAAGGGGCCGCTCGCCGTCGAGGACGTGTCGTTCACGATCGGCCGCGGCGAGACCCTGGGCCTGATCGGCGAGTCGGGTTCGGGCAAGACCACGATCGGGCGCGCCATCCTCGGGCTTGTGCCGGTCACGAGCGGGCAGATCATCTTCGAGGGACGCGACATCACCCGGCTGAGCGCCGCGGATCGCCGCACCCTGCAGGGCGACCTGCGCGCCGTCTTCCAGGACCCGTTCTCGTCTCTCAACCCCCGCAGGCCCATCGGCGACGCGCTCGGCGAACCGCTGCGCGTCGCGGGCGTGCCGCGCGCGGAGCGCACGTGGAGGGTGCAGGCGGCGCTCGAATCCGTGGGCCTCGCGCCCGGCTCGGAGGATCGCTATCCGCGCCAGTTCTCGGGCGGTCAGCGCCAGCGCATCGCGATCGCGCGCGCGCTCGTCACCGACCCGCGCCTCGTCGTCTGCGACGAGGCGGTCAGCGCGCTCGACCTGTCGACGCAGGCGCAGGTGCTGAACCTGCTCTCGGACCTGCGCGCCGGCGCCGATCTCGGCTACCTGTTCATCGCGCACGACATGGCCGTCGTGGAGTTCCTCGCCCAGCGGGTGGTCGTGCTGAACCGCGGCCGGATCGTCGAGCAGGGCGAGACCGCCGAGGTGATGCGCAACCCGCAGGCCCACTACACCCGCGTCCTCATGGCGGCGTCGCCCGTGCCCGATCCCGACGAGCAGGCCCGCAGACGCGAAGCATGGCAGGCGCTCAGGGCGGCGGCATCCGTCCCCGCTGCCTGACGGCGTCAGTGGAACGTCGCGTCGACGATCGGAGACAGGGCCTGGGCGGTCTCGCGGAACGACGTGACCATGGGGTTCGGGCTGTCGCTCAGGCTGCACAGCACGATGGTCGCCGGTTCGATGTCGGAGATCGGGACGAACGCCAGTTCGTCGCGGCGATAGTGCTGACTGGCCGACTGCCCGGCGATGTTCACGCCCGCGCCGGCGGCGACCAGCTCGAGCAGCCCCTCGACGCTGTCGGCGGTGGGTCCGCGCTGGGGTCGCGTGCCGTCGGGGCGGGGGTCGACGAGCCACCAGTTCACGACCTCGGCCGGACCGTTCGCCACCGAGACGAACATCTCGTCGCCGGTCTCGAGGATCGAGATCGACTCGCGTCCGGCGAACGGATGATCGGCCCGCACGACGAGCACGCGCGCCTCCCGCCAGAGCGGTTCGGCGCGGACGCGCGGCGGCAGCAGCATGGGCCACGGTGCGAAGACGACGTCGACGCGCCCGCCCTCGAGCTCCTCGGCGACGTCGAAGAAGCCCAGCCGGCGCATCTCGATGCGCGCCTGCGGGATCGCCTGCATCGTCGCCGCGATCGCCGCGGTCGTCAGGCTGCCCGCCCCGGCGGCCACGACCCCGACCCGCAGCATCGGAGCGTTGCGATCGCGTCGGATCGAGCGGCCCCAGCTGAGCAGCTGGTCGTGGTCGTCCTGCACCCGACGGGCGAGGGGCAGCAGCTCGCGCCCGTAGGCGGTCAGCTCCACCTTGCGGGGGCTGCGATCGAACAGCTTGACGTCGAGCTGCTGCTCGAGGCGGCTGATCTGCTGACTCAGCGACGGAGGCGTGATGCTGAGGCGTTCCGCAGCCCGTCCGAAGTGCAGCTCCTCGGCGAGCACACAGAAATAGCGGATCACGTGGATAGGCACATCCATGCTCCGAATCTTAGCTTCCGGCTAACGCCGGGTAGGGAGCTCGAACTTCCGCCTGCCGCGCGCTCTGGCGAGACTTGAGGCACCCGGAGCAGTTGTTCGGAACGACCCGATGCTCCGTCTGCCTAACGGCACCGCGTTCTTACAAGGAGGTAAGCATGACCACTTTCCCCGCTGACGACCCCGACAAGGTCCCCTTCGCAGGCGTCCTACCGGCGTCGCCCAGGCCGTTCGTCCTCGGCGAAGGGCAGGGGGAGAAGTCGCTCGTCTTCGACCAGCTCTTCTCCATCCTGCTGTCGGCCGACGAGACCGACGACCAGTACGGAGCCTTCACCATGGTCGGCCCGAAGGGCGACCGCATCCCGGCCCACAAGCACTTCAAGACGCACGAGATCTTCTATGTCGTGGACGGCGAGATCAGCATCTGGATGGACGACGAGGCCGACTACCACTCCAAGACCACGCTGACGACGGGTGACTTCGCATACATCCCCGCGAACATCGTGCACGCGTTCCAGATCCACAACACGACCAAGGTGTTCGGTGTGGGCACGGCCGGCTTCGAGCGGTTCTTCCACGCGATGGGCCAGAAGACCGATCTCACCGAGCCCCAGGGCGTCTACGTGCCCGACTACCCGACCATGCGTGCTGCGGGCGAGAAGTACTGGACGCAGTTCATGCCCGAGTTCCGGTTCCGCGACTGACTCCGATGCCCTCGATCCTCGAGGTCGACGTCGCCCAGCCGGAGGGATTCCGCCCGCTCTCGCTCGATCTGCGCACACCCGGCGCCGCCGGCGCGCCCCTCGTCGTGTTCCTGCACGGCGGGGGGTGGCGACGCGGCAGCCGCAAGGTGTTCACGCCCGGCATCGGCGACGCCCGGTCGTTCGACCGCATCGTCGCCGCAGGGTTCGCGGTCGCCTCGTGCGAATACCGACTGAGCGCCGAAGCGCGCTTTCCGGCGCAGCTGGACGACGTGGACGCCGCGCTCGCCTGGCTGCAGGCCCACGGCGCCGAACACGGAGCGGATGCCTCGCGCATCGTGCTGTGGGGGGTCTCGGCCGGTGCGACGCTCGCCGCCCTGGCGGGACTCCGCCGAGACGACATCCGCGGCGTCGTGGATTGGTTCGGACCGGCCGACCTGTTCGCGATGGCCGAACACGACACCGGCGAAGCGCCCGAGGACACCCGGGAGGCGCAGTGGCTGGGTGGCCCTGCAGCAGATCGCCCGGAGGTCGCACGTCTGGCTTCGCCGGCGCTGCAGGTGCGCGCCGGGGCGCCCCCGTTCCACATCGCGCACGGCACGGCCGACGAGCACGTCCCCTTCGCGCAGAGCGAGGCGCTGGCCGCGGCCCTGCGTGCGGTCGGCGTCGGCGTCGAGCTCCGCCCCGTTCCCGGCGGCAGACACTTCTGGGAGGGGCTCGATGACACCGACGTGGTGTTCGATCGGGCCATCGACTTCGTCGCCCGCGTCACCGGGCACAACCGAGAGGATCACCGATGACCCGAACGCATGACGTCGCACTGGAAGGTGGCGGCTACGACTTCCGGGTGCGGGTCTACCCGGCCCGCGAGCCGAACGGCGCACTGCTGGTGTGGCTGCACGGCGGCGCATTCATGTTCGGCACGCTCGAGATGCCCGAAGCGGACCAGGTCGGCCGGCGCCTCAGCGCGGGCGGTGTCACGGTGGTGTCGGTCGACTACACGCTGGCGCCGCTGGACGCCCTCGAGGTGCTCGGTCCGCCCGACCCCGACGCCGACATCCCGTCTCCCGAGCAGATCCGCGCCGAGATGGAGGCCGCCGGTCCCCGGGCGCGATTCCCCGTCGCCGGCTTGCAGATCGTCGCCGCCTTCGACTGGGCCGTCGCGAACGCCCGCACGTACGGCGCGGACCCCGAGCGGGTGTCGCTCGGCGGCGCGAGCGCCGGCGCGAACCTGTCCGCCGGCGCCGCGATGCGGCTGCGCGACCGCGGCACCACGGCGCCACGCGTGCTCGCCCTCGTCTACCCGTCGCTCCACGACGGCATCCTGACGCCGAACGACGAGACCGCCGAGCTGTTGAAGGACGTCCCTGCGGCACATCTGTTCACGCCCGAGAGCCGGGACGCGATCAACCGCAACTATCTGCCCGACGGCCACGACCCCGAGGGCTACGCGTTCGCGGGCGGCCACGACCTGGCGGGCCTCCCCGAGGTGCTGATCGTCAACGCGGAGCTCGACAGCCTGCGGCCGTCGGGCGAGGCCTTCGCGGCCGAGCTGGCCGCAGCGAGCGTCGACGTCCGCGTCGTGCGCGAGCGCGGCGCGATGCACGGCTACCTCAACGAGATCGGGCATCCCGCCGCGGAGCACACTCTCGCTCTGCTCGCCGAGACCCTTTCTCCGCCGAGTGACCGCGTCCTCGCCGAATGACCACGGTGTCGGCGCCGAGGACGTGGTCTCTCGACGAGATCGGGGTTACTCGACGAAGCGTGGGGCGCCGGACTCAGGTCGAGCGCAGCAGGCGCGAGATGTCGTCGGCGGTCGCCTGCAGGCGTGTGAGCAGCGGGCCGCGCAGCGCGGCGACGTCATGACGCGACGACGCGACCGCGATGTTGATCGCCGCGGCGGGCCTGGAGGCATCCCGGCCGAAGACCGGCACCGAGACCGAGCGCAGGCCGGCGGCGACCTCCTGATCCTGCAGCGAGTAGCCCTGCTCGCGGATCTCGGTGAGCCGCGCGCGCAGCTCGTCGAGCGACCGGGCGGCGTTGGGGCCGGCATCCGCCCCGAAATCGTGGTTCGAAAGCGCGGCGGCCAGCTCGGCGTCGCTGAGATACGCGAGCAGGAGCTTGCCCATGGAGGTGTACGCCGCGGGCAGCGTCGAGCCCACCTGGATGTTCGCGGTGACGAGGTCGGAGTTGCGCAGGCGCGCGAGGTAGAGCACCTGGTCACCGACCAGCACGCCGAGGTTCACGGTCTCGCCGGTCTCCTCGGCGAGGTGGCGGAGGGGCTGCTCGCTGAGCTGGACAAGGCTCGACCCGCGCAGCGCCGCCGACCCGAGGAGGAGCACCGCCACTCCCGGCCGGATGCTGCCGTCGGGCAGCCGCTCGAGATAGCCGCCCTCCTCGAGCGTCGCGACGACGCGGAACGCCGTCGGCATCGGGATCCCGGTGCGGTCGGAGACCTCGCGCAGCTTCAGCGACGTCACGGACTCGTCGAAGAGCCGAAGGACGTCGAGGCCTTTCGCGAGCGCCTCGATGCGGTAGCGGCTGGCGGTCTTCCCGGGTGTGTCGGCCGCGGAGTCGGCGTCGTCTCGGGCGGGCGACTCATCCGGAGTTTTCATCGTGTGAAACCGTATCTGCTGGTCTGGATGCCGGCAATGTCAGGGCCGCACGCGGAAGACGCGCAGCTGCAGGGCGAGCGTGGCGTAATAGCCCACGAGCACGGTGAGCTCGAACACGCCTTCGGCGCCGAGAGCCGCGGATGCCTCGTCCCAGGCCTCGTCGCTGAGATCACCGTCGAGCAGCCGCATGGTGGCGACCGCGACGACCGCGTCGACACCCGTGAACGACGTGATGTCGCCGTCGCGCAGCGCGCTGAGCTCGGGCGGGGTGAGGCCCGCCGCCGATCCCACGGCTTCGTGCGCCTCCCGCTCGAACTCGCTGTCCCACCGGGCGGCCACCAGGAGGATGGCGATCTCGCGGGCACGGCCTGTCAGGGTGCCGCGGTAGCGGAGGGCGGCTCCCACGCTCTGCAGGGCGGCGCCCAGCTCGGGGGCGAGCAGGAAGGCGTTGAACGGCCCGCGCAGCGAGCCGTCGGCGCGCGTGAGCGCGAAGTGCTGGGGTCCCTGCGCACGCGGTCCGCTCGCGATGGCGTCGTAGAGCTCCCGCTGCGCGCCGGTCAGCGCCTCCGGGGGGAACGGTGGCACGCGCTCGGTCATCGGCTCGTCCGTTTGACGGATCATGGGGATCAGTATACGTTCATTCAACGAAACCAACTTTCATTTAGTGAACTGAGCGAGAGAAGTGTCATGGCGGACACCATTCCCCAGCGGGGCGTCGATCCCGACTGGCTGGGCCTGAGAGGCTCGCGCGTCCTCGTCGCCGGAGCCGGCGGCATCGGCGGCGCGTGCGCTCTGGCGTACGCCGGGGTCGGGGCATCCGTCGCCGTCGTCGACCGCGATCAGCGTGCCCTCGATGCGCTCGGCACGCACCTGTCGGAGATGAGTGCCCGCCACGAGCTGATCCAGGCGGACCTCACCGAGCACGGGGCGGGGGAGCGGGTCGTCGCGGACGTCGTCGAGCGGCTCGGCGGCCTGGACGTGCTGCTGCACGCCGTCGGCATCAACGACCGGCGCCCGATCCTCGATTTCACCGAGGACGAGTGGGACCGCATCCTGCGCGTCAACCTCTCGTCGCTGTTCGGGCTCGCGCAGGCCGCGGGTCGGCACATGGTCGCGCAGGGGCATGGGCGCGTCCTGGCGCTGTCGAGCGTGTCGGGGCTGCTGGCGCACCACTCGCACGGCCCGTATGCGGCCTCGAAGGGCGGCATCAACCAGCTGCTGCGCGTCATGGCACGCGAGTGGGCCTCGGCGGGCGTCACCGTCAACGCGCTGGCTCCCGGCTACATCGAGACGCCCCTGACCGCCGGCCACCTGTCCAAGCCGGGCAAGCGCGAAGAGCTCGAGAGCCTCGTGCCGGCGGGCCGGCTGGGCACCCCGGACGAGCTCACCGGTCCCGCGCTCTTCCTGTCCTCACGTCATGCCGAATTCGTCACCGGCCATGTCATGTACATCGACGGCGGACGCACGCTCGTCTGAGCGCGCTCGACGATTGGAGAACCCATGACCGACCCCACATCCCAGATCTACCCCCGCTTCGCCGGCAAGACGGTGCTCGTCACAGGAGCCGGCACCGGCTTCGGCGCCGAGATCGCCGTGCGCGCCGCGCAGGAGGGCGCCAAGGTCGCCGTGCACTACCGCTCGTCGAGGGCGGGCGCCGAGGCGACGCTCGAGCGCATCCGCGAGGCGGGCAGCGACGGCATCCTGGTGCAGGCCGACATCGGCTCGTGGGACCAGATCAAGCGCATGGCCGACGAGGTGTTCGAGGCCTTCGGGGTGCTCGACGTGCTCGTCAACAACGTCGGCGACGTCTCGAGCGAGCAGATGTCATGGCGCGACCTCACGCAGGAGGCCCTCGACGCGGTCGTCGACGTCGACGTGAAGGGCACGCTCCTCATGACGCACGAGTTCGGCGAGCGGATGCTCGAGCAGGGCCACGGCAACATCATCAACGTCGGCTCGACCGTCATCGTGCGCGGGTCGCCTCGCGCGCCGCAGTACGCGGCGGCGAAGTACGCCATCCTCGGCATCACCAAGTCCTACGCAAAGGTGCTGGCGCCCGCGGTGCGGGTCAACACCTTCGCTCCGGGCTTCATGGAGACCGAGCGTCTGCTCCAGCGCGAGGACTGGAAGAGCGGCCGGCGCGAGGTGCTGATCTCGCAGACGCCGATGGGCGTCATCCCGCCGCCGGAGTTCGTCGCCGGCACCTGCCTGTGGCTGGCGACGGATGAGTCCGCACACCTCACCGGCGGCTACCTGCTCGCCGACGGCGGCTTCAACATGGTCGGCGCCTGAGCGCCGCCGGACGACATCAAGGAGAGAACGAACGATGAAGCTCATCACCTTCGACGGCGGCCGGGTCGGCCGTCTGGAACTCGAGGAAGGCGTCGTCATCGAGCTCGACGTGCCCTCCACCCGCGAGTACTTCGAGCGCGGCGGCCAGGTCACCGAGACCGGCGAGCGCCTCGCCTACGCCGACGTGACGCTCGAGGCGCCCATCCGCCCCAAGAAGTTCTTCCACACCGCGGGCAACTTCGCCGACCATCACAACGAGCTCGAAGCCGTCAACTGGTCGCACCCCGTGCACAAGGGCATCGTCTTCTTCCAGAACGTGGACGCGATCATCGGTCCGGACGACGACATCGTCTACCCCGATCACCTCACGAAGGAGATGGACTACGAGCTCGAGCTCGCGATCGTCATCGGCAAGTCGGGCAAGTTCATCGGCCCCGACGAGGCCGACGACTACATCGCCGGCTTCACCGTGTTCAACGACATCTCGGCGCGCGACATACAGCGCAAGGAGATGGAGTCGGGCGTCTTCTCGTTCTCGAAGGCGATCGACACGTTCTGCCCGATCGGCCCGTGGATCGTCACGCGCGACGAGGTGCCCGACATGCACGAGCTGCCCATGCAGCTGCGCGTCAACGGCGAGGTGCGCCAGCAGGGCAACACCAACCAGACCCGCATCAGATTCCCGCACCTCGTGGCGTACCACTCGCCGCAGATCTACAGCGCGGGCGACATCATCACGACCGGCACCATCTCAGGCGTCGCGGCGATCCAGGACAACCCGTTCGACTTCTACCTCAAGCCGGGCGACCAGATCGAAGCCGAGATCACCGGCATCGGGACGCTTCGCAACCGGGTCATCTCGTGGGAGGACCGCTACGGCGAGCCCGCTCCGCAGCGGGTCGACTGGTGAAGCTGGCCAATCTCGGCGGGCGCGCCGTCGTCGTGACAGAGGACCGCGCGGTCGACGTGCACCGGGCTTCGGCGGGCCGGTTCGGTCCCGACCCGCAGTCGCTGTTCGACGACTGGGCGTCGTTCGCGCAGTGGGCCTCGACGGCGACGGATGCCACGCCCGAGGCATCCGTCACGCTCGACGTCGCGGCCCTCGGCGCCCCGGTGCCTTGCCCGCGGCAGGTGTTCGCGATCGGTCTGAACTATGCCGAGCACGCGGCGGAGGCGGGATACCCGCCGGATTCGATGCCGGTGACGTTCACGAAGTTCCCGTCGTCGATCGTGGGGCAGGATGCCGTGGTCGAGCTGCCCGAGGGCCACGTCGACTGGGAGGTCGAGCTCGTCGTGGTGATCGGGCGCGAGGCGCACCGGCTCGAGCGCGAGCAGGCCTGGGATCATGTCGCCGGCCTGACGATCGGGCAGGACCTGTCGGAGCGCATCACGCAGCTGCAGGGCACGGCGCCGCAGTTCAGCCTGGGCAAGTCGTTCCCCGGTTTCGGTCCGACGGGCCCATGGCTCGTCACACCGGACGAGTTCGCCGACCGCGACGACCTCGCGATCTCGTGCCGCCTCTCGGGTGAGAGCATGCAGTCCTCGCGGACGTCGATGATGCTCTACGACGTGCCCGAGCTGCTCGTGCGGCTCTCGGCGGTGTGCCGGCTGCTGCCCGGCGACATCATCTTCTCGGGCACGCCGGCGGGCATCGGCAACCGCCGCACGCCGCCGCGCTTCATCGGCCCGGACGACGTGCTCGTGAGCGAGATCGAGGGCATCGGCACGCTCACCACGCGCTTCACCGTCGGCGACTGACCCCTGGACCCATGACCCCCTACGGCCTGCGCGTCGAACACCTGCACGCGCCGATCGGCGTCGGCGCCCGCGAGCCCCGCTTCTCGTGGCTCGCCGACCACGTCCAGGACGCCTTCGAGCTGGAGGTGTCGACCGGTGGACGGGTCGTCTGGGCGAGAGGCCCGGTGGACGGCCCGAACGGGGGACTCGTCGCCTACGCGGGGGAGCCGCTCGCCGCGAACAGCGCCTACCGGTGGCGGGTGCGCAGCCGGTCGCCCGAAGGCGGTTGGTCGGAGTGGGCGGCGTCGACGTTCGAGACGTCGCTCCTCGACCCCGCGGACTGGTCGGCGGCATGGGTCGAACCCGCGCAGCAGGAGGCCGTCGTCGAACGGTGGAGCATCGTGGACTGGGTGCGCGGGCTCGGCCCCCACACATCGCCGGAAGAGCGGCTGCGACCGCCGCAGCTGCTCCGCCAGCGCTTCGACGTCGGCCCCGGCGTGGCCAGGGCGCGACTGTTCGCCGCCGCGCGCGGGGTCTACTCGCCCGTCGTCAACGGCGCCCGCGCGGACGACCAGGTGCTCGCCCCGGGATACGACAGCTACGAGCACCGCATCTCGTTCCAGGCCTACGACGTCACCGCCGCGCTCACCGAGGGCGAGAACGTGCTCGGCGTCGCGCTGGCCGACGGCTGGTGGGCCGGCCGAATAGGCCTCACCGGCTCGAGTGCGCAGTTCGGCCGCCGCACCTCGGCGATCTGGCAGCTGCACATCGACTATGCCGACGGCACGACGCAGGTCGTGGCATCCGGCTCCGACGTGCGCAGCGCGACAGGGCCCTGGGCGTACGCCGACCTGTTCGTGGGCGAGCGGTTCGACCGGCGTGCCGAGCCTGTCGGGTGGGATCGTCCCGGCTTCGACGACGGCGAATGGATGCCGGTGGCAGAGGTCGGCGCCGACCACCACGTGCTCGTGCCGTTCCGCGGCGAACCGATCCGCCGCGTGCGCGAGATGCCGGCGGTCTCGCTCGTCGACACCGATCAGGGCACCATCGTCGACTTCGGGCAGGTGCTTGTCGGCCGCGTACGGCTGAGACTGCGGGAGTCGATGAACGGACAGCGGATCGAGCTCGAGCACACCGAGACGCTCGCCGCCGACGGCTCGTGGTTCGCGAACATCGTCGGCATCAACAAGGAGCAGACGGACGTCTTCGTCGCCGACGGGGGACCCGACGAGTGGGAACCGGCGTTCACTTTCCACGGCTTCCGGTTCGCGAGGATCAGCGGGCTGACCGCGCCGCTCGAGCCCGAAGACGTGGTGGCTGTGGTGCTCGCCAGCGATCTGGAGCAGACGGGCTCGTTCGTGTCTTCCGATCCCCGTCTGAACCGGCTGCACGAGAACGTGGTGTGGAGTCAGCGCGGCAATTTCCTGTCGGTGCCCACGGACTGCCCGCAGCGGGAGCGCGCCGGGTGGACCGGCGACATCCAGGCGTTCGTCGGCGCCGCGACGAACAACGCCCTGGTGCTGCCCTTCCTCTCGCGCTGGCTCGAAAATCTGCGTGCCGACCAGCTGCCCGACGGGCGGATCCCGATCTTCTCGCCGCGCTCGCCGTTCGACGCCGAGGCGGCGGACGCCGCGCAGGGCATCGGCTCGATCGTCGCGGCAGCCGGCTGGAGCGACGCCGTCGCGATCGTGCCGTGGACCCTCTACGAGCGCACCGGCGATCGCCGCGTGCTCGACGAGAACGACGACGCGATGCTGCGGTGGGTCGAGTACCAGCGCGCGACCGCCGCGGCGGAGCTGCCCGAGGCGCTCGCCGGCGCCGGGCTGTCGGATGAGCGCCGGCGTGCGCAGGCGCTGCTCTACAACACCGGCCTGCACTTCGGTGACTGGCTGACGCCGAGCACGATGGAGGGCCGCCCGACGCACGAGGCGATCGGCGTCGCCCCGGCGCTCACGAGCGAGTACCTCGCGCCGATGTTCCAGGCGCAGACGCTGACGATCGCCGCACAGGCGGCGGCGGCTCTCGGACGACCGGCGGATGCCGCGGCCTTCGCCGCACGGGCGGCCGAGGTGCGCGCCGCCTTCGCCTTCGAGTACATCGACGCCGACGGCGACCTCCCCGTGCGGCTGCAGGGCGTCTACGTCGTCGCGCTCGCCTTCGACATGGTCCCGCCCGAGCTGCGTGCACGCACGGCGGCGCGGCTCGTGGAGCTCATCCGGGAGCGTGGGAACCGGCTCGACACCGGGTTCCTCTCCACGCCGTACCTGCTCGACGTGCTGTGCGACCACGGCTACGCCGACGTCGCGCGCACGCTGCTGTGGCAGTCCGATGCGCCGTCGTGGCTCTACGAGGTCGACCGCGGCGCGACGACGGTCTGGGAGACGTGGGATGCGATCTCGCCGGAGGGCGCCATCCGGCCCATGTCGTTCAATCACTATGCGCCGGGCAGCGTCGACGACTGGCTGTACCGCCGGGTCGCCGGCATCCGCTCCACCTCGCCCGGCTTCCGTACCGCGGCGATCGAGCCCGGCTTCGATGCCGGGGTCGAGTGGGTGCGCGCGCACATCGGCACGCCGTTCGGGCGGCTCGCGGTCGAGTGGACCCGCGCGGCGGGCGCGGGGACGACACGCGGAGGGGTCATGGGCACCGTCACCGTCGACGTGCCGTTCGGCGTCACGGCGCACCTCGTCGCGGGTGGGGTCGACGTCGCGCTCACACCGGGGCGCAGCACCCACATGATCGAGCTCGGGGGACGGTGACACAGCCGGCGGATGTCGCCCCGTAGGTGCCGCGCCTCCTCCACAGGGCGGTCCTGCACCCTCTGGATCGGTGGTTGTCCACAGGGGTGAGGAAAAGACTTCTGATCTGGGCTTCGAATGTCGGTGGCTCTCATCAGAATGGGTGCATGACGAACCTCGCCGCCGCCCTCACGGCGCTCGGCGACGCGCTCGCAGAGCGTGTCGCGGCGGGATTCGGCGACGACGGACTGCGGCTGGCAGACGATGACGAGCTGCTGGCGACGCTCGCTGCGGCCGGGCGACTCCGCAGGGGTGCCGAGGCCCTGCTGGCGGAGGCGGTCGCCCAACTCATCGAGCGGGATGAGGAGCGCGCACATCCTGACCGGCTGACCGCGCGGAACGGATGCCGGAACGCCGGCGAGCTCATCCAGCGGGCGACGCGGGTGTCATCGCGCACCGCTGCCGAGGTGCTCGCGACGGCGAAGGCGGTGCGACGGTCCACGTCGCTGTCGACCGGCGAGGCGTTGCCGGCCGAGTTCCCGCACCTGCGTCTCGCGCTCGCGGCGGGTGCCGTGGGCATCGACGGTATGGCCGCCGTCGTCAGCGCATTCCGCGGGTGCGGTGCGGGTCGTGGCGAGCTGCTGGCGGCAGACGAGGAACTCGCTGCCGCGGCCTGCGGTGAGGGAGCGGATGCGGCGCCGCCGGCCACAGCGGACGACCTTCGCGCGTTCGCACAAGTGTGGGCTGCCGATCTCGATCAGGACGGCGACGAGCCGGCCGAGTCGCGCGCCATGCGAAAGCGGGGACTCACGATCGGGCGGCGAGGAGAAGACGGGCTCGTTCCGGTTCGGGGTGGTCTCCTCCCCGAGGTCGCAGCGCAGCTGCAGCTCGGGTTCGACAGTGTGCTGAACCCGAAGGTGGACGACGTGCAGGGGCCGTGCTTCTCAGAGAGCGATCCGAGCGATTGCGACGACTCGGTAGGGGGCGCGGCGGACCGCCGAACGCCTGCCCAGAAGCGGCACGATGCGCTGGCCGTGCTGCTGACGGCGGCCGCGGCATCCGGTGAACTGCCCATGCTCGGCGGCGCCGCACCGACACTGGTCGTGTCGGTGCGCGAACAAGACCTCGCGTCGGGGCGCGGGTATGCGCACCTCCCCGGTGACGACGAGCCGGTCTCGATCGCCGCGGCCCGGCACATCGCCTGCGCGGGCGCGGTGCAGCGGGTCGTGCTCGGCGCGGCCGGCCGGATCGTGTCGATGCGGACGCTCGATCGGGTCTTCAACCATCACCAGCGCCGGGCCATCACCCTGCGTGACGGCGGATGCCTCATCCCCGGGTGTCAGGTGCCGCCGCAGTGGTGCGAAGTGCATCACGTCGAGGAGCATTCGCGGGGTGGGTCGACGCACACCGACAACGGGGTGCTGCTGTGCTGGTTCCACCATCGCACCATCGACTCCGGCGGGTGGCAGGTGGCGATGGTCGAGGGGGTGCCCAACGTGAGAGGGCCGGCGTGGTGGGACGCCCAGCGGACCTGGCGGCCGGTGACGAGGTCGCCGATCCGACGGCGCGAGCGGATGGCAGTGCGGCAGACGTGACCGCGTCGCGCCCTCGTACCGCGCCGCCTCAGCGCACGCCCGCCTCAGCGCACGCCCGCCTCAGCGCACGCCCCGCATGAGCCGCAGCACGGGCTTCACTGCGGCGAGCAGCGCGAGGCCCAGCACGATGGCGATGCCGCCGAGGATCGTGAAGTAGGGCACCTCGTCCTCGGGGTTGTAGAACTGGGCGAGCCAGCCGGCGATCGCGGTGCCCAGGGCGATGGACAGGAAGTACAGCGCGACCATCTGGGTGTGGAACCGCTCGGGTGCGAGCTTCGTCGTCACCGAGAGCCCGGGCGGCGAGATGAACAGCTCGGCGATGGTGAACACCAACAGGATCAGCACGATCGCCAGCAGCGGCGTCGAATTCGGCGCGCCGTTCGCCCAGGGCAGGAACAGCAGGAACGCCACGCCCATGATCATCGCGCCGAGCGAGAACTTCATCGGCGCCGACGGCGCGCGATCGCCGAGCCTCGTCCAGATCGCGGCGAACACGCCGGAGAGGATGATCACGAACACCGGGTTGATCGAATTGACCCACGACACCGGCATCTCCCACCCGAGGATCGTGCGGTCCAGCTGCTTGTCGGAGTAGATGGTCAGCACCGTGAACTGCTGCTGGTACAGCGACCAGAACCCGACGTTCACGACGAAGAGCGGGATGAACCCGATCACGCGCGACCGGTCGTCCGCGCCGATCGCACGCGAGGTGATGATGACCGAGAAGTAGGCGATCGCCGCCACGAGGGTGACGAGGATCACGATGCCCGCCAGGTTGTCGGCGCGGATCACCCCGGTGAGCACGAGAATGACGAGAACCAGGATGCCGGCGACCGCGACGCCGATCATGAGGCCGCGACGGTTCGCCGGCAGCGGGTTGGCGACGACGCGCGACGACGCGGGGAGCTGCTTCCGCCCGAACGAGTACTGCGTCAGCCCGATCGCCATGCCGACCGCCGCGGCGCCGAACCCCCAGTGGAAGCCGACGCTGCTCTGCAGGAACCCGGTCACGATGGGCCCGAGGAACGCACCGAGGTTGATGCCCAGGTAGAACAGCGAGAAGCCGGCATCCCGGCGCGGGTCCTTCGCCGAGTAGAGCGTGCCGACGACGGCCGTCGCGTTCGCCTTCAGCCCGCCGGAGCCGACGGCGACCAGGATGAGGCCGACGCCGAGCCCCCACACGCTCGGCAGCAGCGCCAGCGCGATGTGGCCGGCCATGATGACCCAGGCGCTGAAGAAGAGCACGCGCTCCGAGCCGAGCAGGCGGTCCGCGACCCACGCTCCGAGGATCGTCGACAGGTACACCGTGCCGCCGTACGCGCCGACGATGCCCGTCGCCGTCGCCTCGGGAATGCCGAGCCCGCCCTCGGACACGGAGTAGTACATGTAGATGAGCAGGATGCCCTGCATGCCGTAGAAGCTGAACCGCTCCCACATCTCCACGCCGAAGATGTGCGCGAGCGCCCACGGCTGCCCGAAGAACCGGGAGTCGTGGTCGGCGCCGTCGTCGGCGGACGTCGCCGCCGCGTCCGTTCCGCTGCGGGCCGCTGCCGTCCGCGACGCCGCGCCGGTGTCGCCCGGCGCCGCGCCCGTGTCGCCGGCGGCCGCGGTGGCGCCGTCGGGCGGGCCGACCGGGACCTGCTCGCGTCGGCTCTCGGCATCCCGTGCGCCGTCCCCGAGCAGTGCGCCCTCGCCGTCGTCGAACCCCTGATCGCGCTCGTCCATGAGCTCGCCTCGCTCCCGTCGCCCCCCGGTTTCCCCGTCAGGGTAGCGGGCACCGCCCGCGCGCGGGAGGGGTGCCGCTCACTCCGGGAGGGACGGATGCCGCTCCTGCGGCGAGTGATGACGCGGGATGAACAGCGCCACGAGGAGGGCGACCACCGCGGCCGCGCCGCCGAGCAGGAAGGAGACCTGAAAAGCGGCCGGGCCGGGGACCGCCACGCCGTCGAGGTCGACCACGTAGGTGGCCAGCACCGCGCCGACGACGGCCGCGGCCGTGCTCGTGCCCAGCGAGCGGAACAGCGCGTTGAGGCCGTTCGACGCGCCCGTCTCGGACTGCGGCACGGAGCGCATGATGAGCATCGGCATCGCGGCATAGCCGAAGCCGATCCCGAATCCGATGCCGATGTTCGCGACGAGGATCTGCCACACCTCGCTCGCGAACAGGAGCGTGAACCCGTAGGTCAGCACGAGGGCGATGGCGCCGAGCACGAGGAGGAGCTTCGGCCCCATGGTGCGCGCAAGGCGCCCCGAGAACGGCGAGAGCACCATCATCACCAGGCCCGCCGGCATGACCACGAGGCTCGCGGCGACCAGCGACAGGCCGAAGCCGCCCACCGTGGCGGGCAGCTCGAGCATCTGCGGATAGACGACGTTCGACGCGAACAGCGAGAAGCCGAAGGCGATGGACGTGATGTTCGTCAGCAGCACCGGCCGACGCGCGGCCACGCGCAGATCCAGGAGCGGCTCGGCGATGCGCAGCTCGTACCAGCCCCACACCAGCAGCACCAGGAGGCCGCCGAGACCGCTGACCAGCGTGGCGGGCGACGTCCAGCCCCACTCGTTGCCGCGCGAGATCGCGAGCAGCACGCCCAGCAGGCCCACCGCGAGCCCGGCGGTGCCCACGTAGTCGAACCGCCCACCCGTGCGCAGCGCGCTGACGGGCACGATCCACAGCACGAGCGCGAACACGACTGCGCCGAGCGCGGCCGAGACCCAGAACAGCACGTGCCAGTCGCTGCGCTCGGTGATGAGCGCGCTGATCGGGAGGCCGAGCGCGCCGCCGACGCCGAGCGTCGCGCTGATGAGCGCGATGGCCGAGTCCACCCGGTCCTCGTGCAGCACGTCGCGCAGAATCGAGATGCCGAGCGGGACGACGCCGGTGACCGCTCCCTGGAGCGTGCGCCCGATGATCACGCCGATGATGCCGGTGGATGCCGCGGCGATGACCGAGCCGACCACCAGCAGCGCCAGGAGCACCAGCACGATGCGGCGCTTGCCGTACATGTCGCCCAGGCGCCCCGCGATGGGCGTCATCACCGCGGCTGCCAGGAGCGTCGAGGTCACGACCCACGCGGTGTCCTCGCGGCTGGCGTCGAGCAGCTCCGGCAGCTTGGACTGGATCGGCACGACCAGCGTGAACATGAACGACGAGGCCAGGCCGGCGATCGCCAGGACCGCCACGATCGCGCCCTGGCGAGGCATCCGGGTGAGTCGGCTTCTCGCGTCCTCATCACCCGTGTGCATCAGTTCAGGCTATCGGCGCTCGGGCGGGCGGGCTCCGCGGGTGCAGACTGAGGGCATGGCCCCCACCGTGCCGCCGCCGGGCATCGACATCATCCCCCTCGACACCGTCGAGCAGGTCCACCTCGCCGCGCGGGTGCTGGCCGAGGTGTGGGGCGGCGACCCGGGCGGCATGCCGCCGAATCTGCTGCGCGCCCTCGCCCACTCCGGCAACTACGCGGTCGGCGTCTACGACGGGGAGCAGATGGTGGGGGCATCCGTCGCATTCTTCGGCGACCCCTCCTCGCGCTCGATGCACAGCCACATCACCGGGGTGCTCCCCGGTCGCCAGGCGCGCGGCGTCGGCCGTGTGATCAAGCAGCACCAGCGGGAATGGGCGCTCGCCCGCGGCGTCGGCCACATCACCTGGACGTTCGACCCGCTCGTCGCCCGCAACGCGCACTTCAACCTGCGCGTGCTCGGCACCCGCGCGACCGAGTACCTCGTGAACCACTACGGCGCGATGGACGACGGGGTCAACCGGGGCGACCAGACCGACCGCATCATGGTGTCGTGGGCGCTCGCCGCGCCGCCGGTGCCGACGCCCGGCGACGACCGCGTGGTCGCGTCCGTCGAGATCCCGCGCGACATCGAGACGATGCGGCGGAACGCGCCGGCGGATGCCGCGGCCTGGCGTCTGCGCGTGCGCGAGCAGCTCACCCGGCACCTGGCCGAGGGTCTCGTGATCGGCGGCTTCGACGACGCGCGCGGCTACCTGCTGGTGCGCCGCTGACGCGTGGCGCACCAGGTGCTACTCGCCCGGGTCCTTCGTCGGGTCGCCCGGCCGCACGTCGGCGTCGTCGCGGATGTCGATGCGGGTGACGCCGTCGCGGTGCGTCACGTCGATCCGCGGATCGGCGTCGGACTCCACCGCGTTCGGCGCCGACGTCAGCTGATCGCGGCGCTTCTCCTCATCCGTCATTCCGGTGCCGTCCGTCGCCCGGCCGCCCTGACCGCTGTCCTGCGCCATGCTCATCCCTTCCGCCACTCGTCGCTCTTCAGGTGCGAGCCCGCCTGGGGCCCCATCTGCAGCATCCCGCCGTCGACCGTCCAGCTCGCGCCCGTCACGTAGCTCGCTGCGGGCGACGCCAGGAACGCGACGACCGCCGCGATCTCGTCGGGCTTGCCGGGGCGCCCGAGCGGGATGCCGGGGCGGTGCGTGCGCTCGGCGTCCTCCGGGTCCTGGTCGGTCAGCGGCGTCGCGATCTCGCCCGGTGCGACGGCATTCGCGGTGATGGCGTGCTCGCCGAGCTCCTGCGCCATCGTCTTGATGAGGCCGCCGAGGCCGTGCTTGGCGGCGACGTAGGCGGCCGAGCCCACCCGGGGCTGCGTCTCGTGCACGCTCGTGATGGCGATGAGGCGCCCGCCCTGCCCGGCACGCACCATGTGCCGCGCCGCCGCCTGGAGCGCGGCGAAGGCGCCGTCGAGGTTCAGCGCGACGACCTGCCGCCAGTCCTCGACCGACACCTCGAGGAACGGGCCGCCGGAGCCGCCGCCGGCGTTGTTCACGAAGACGTCCAGCCCGCCGAGCCGCTCGACGAGCCCGTCGATCGCCGGCGCGACGCCGTCGAGGTCGGTGGCGTCGAACTGCGCCACCTCCGCGGTGCGGCCCCGCTCGCGGACGGCGTCGGCGGTGCGCTGCGCGCCCTCCTCGTCGCTGTGCCAGGTGATGCCGACATCGAGGCCGGCCTCGGCGAGGGCGATGGCCGTCGCCTGCCCGATGCCCGAGTCCGAGGCGGTCACGATCGCGCGGCGCGGGGAGAAGTCGAAGGTCTGCATGGGCTCGAGGCTACGAGCGCGCTCTCAGCGGTGGCACGGGGTTGCGCTCGCGGCGCCCCGGGGCTACGCGACGCCGCCGGCGGCTCCGTCGAGGACGACCGGAGGAAGGAGGAGAGATCGGCGGGAATCGTCCGCTGCTTCGCGTTTTTCCTCCGGTCGACCGCGGGTGATCCTGTCTAGGCTGACCGGCATGCCGACCTCGCCTGCGCAGTATCGCGCGCACTTCGACTTCGATATCCGCTTCGCCAACGGCGGTGCGCTGTCCGGCACGGGATTCCGGCTGGATCTGCCGTCGGCCGACGTCGCCGACGACGAGGTGGCGCGCCTCCTCGTCATCCACCTCGGCCTCGCCCTCGTCGACGAGGTCGAGCTGCGGGCCCTGCGGGTGGTCGAGGAGCCGCACCGCGGCAGCCGCGGCGTCGACGCCGGAGCGACTGCGACGCAGGGCGCGACCCGCGTCGTGGACCTCAGCCACCCGATCCGCGCCGGGCTCGTCACGTACCCCGGGCTGCCGGCGCCGACCATCACGCCGCATCTCACCCGCGAGGACTCCCGCGCCCGCTACGCGCCCGGCACCGAGTTCGCGATGGACGTCATCACGATGATCGGCAACACCGGCACCTACCTCGACTCGCCGTACCACCGCTACGCCGAGGGCAGCGACCTCGCCGGGCTCGACCTCTCGACACTGGTGGGGCTGCGCGCCGAGGTGTTCCACCTCGAGGACGCGTGGGATGCCGCGCGCCGAGGCATCCGCTCCACCACCCTCGCCGATCGCGACGTGCGCGGAGCCGCCGTGCTCCTGCACACCGGCTGGGACCGCTGGTTCGGGCTGCCGGAGTACGGCGCCGGCGCGCCGTTCCTCACCGGCGAGGCCGCGCAGTGGCTGATCGACGTCGGGGCCGTGCTGGTCGGCATCGACTCGGTCAACATCGACGACGCCGACCCTGCGACGGGTGCGGGAGGAGGCGAGCGCCCCGCCCACTCGCTGCTCCTCGGTGCGGGGGTGCACGTCGTCGAGCACCTCACCAACCTCGGATCCCTGCCCGCGCGGGGTGCGCGCTTCACCGCCGCCCCGCCTGCCGTCGCGGGCTTCGGCACGTTCCCGGTGCGGGCCTTCGCCGAGGTCCCCGCCTGACGCACCTCCCTGCCTGACGGGCGTCCCTGGTGCCGTAAGAGGGACGTATCAGCGCGAGGCTCCGCCGCTCTTCTCAGGCGAACGAGGAGAAGCCATGCGCGAGCACATCGAGACCCTGATCGTCGCCCTGACCGACACCATGCGCGGCCAGGCGCAGCACACCGCCCCCCGCGAGCCCCGCCGGCGCCGACCGCGCATCGCCCGCTCGACGTACGTGCCGGTGCGCCGCGACGTCGTGCCGCAGCGCTTCGCCCACTGACCCGCCACGCCCGGTCTCCAGGCCGAGGCACCGCTCGGGCCCGGGCGTACGCTGAGCGCATGCCCATCGCCACCCCGGCGGCATCCGTCGCCCTGCAAGGCTTCGAGCTGCGCGTGCTGCACGTGCCGCTGGTCGCCCCGTTCACGACGTCGTTCGGCACCGAGACGGTGCGCGAGGTCATCGTCGTCCGTGCGCTGACCTCGGACGGCGAGGGCTGGGGTGAGATCGTGACGCAGTCCGACCCGCTCTACTCGAGCGAATACACGCAGGGCGCGTGGGACGTCTCGCTGCGCTTCCTCGTGCCGGCTCTGCTGGACCGCCACCTCATCGCCCCGCACGAGATCGCCGGCGCGCTCGAGCCGTTCAAGGGGCACCGCATGGCGAAGGCGGGCCTCGAGCTCGCCGTGCTCGACGCGGCCCTGCGCGCCGAGGGGCGCAGCTTCGGTGCATACGTCGGCGCCGTGCGCGACCGCGTGCCGAGCGGTGTGTCCGTCGGCATCCAGCGCGACCCGGCCGCGCTCGTCGACACCGTGCGCGGCTACCTCGACGAGGGGTACGTGCGCATCAAGATCAAGATCAAGCCCGGCCGCGACGTGGCCGACACGGCGGCCGTGCGCGACGCGTTCGGCGGCATCCCGCTGCAGGTCGACGCGAACTCCGCCTACACGATGGCGGATGCCGACACCCTGGCGGAGCTGGACCGCTTCGACCTGCTCCTCATCGAGCAGCCGCTGCAGGAGGACGACCTCGTCGACCACGCCACGCTCGCGCGGCGCCTGCGCACGCCGGTGTGCCTGGACGAGTCGATCGTGTCGGACAAGGCCGCAGCCGACGCGCTCGCGCTGGGCTCGGCATCCGTCATCAACATCAAGGCGGGCCGCGTCGGTGGATATCTCGAGGCGGTGCGCATCCACGACCGCTGCCTCGCCGCCGGCGTCCCGGTGTGGTGCGGGGGCATGCTCGAGACGGGCATCGGCCGCGCGGCCAACGCCGCGCTCGCCGCCCTCACCGGGTTCACGCTGCCCGGCGACGTCTCGGCGTCGGACCGCTTCTACCGCCGCGACATCGTCACCGAGCCGGCCGTCCTGGAGGACGGGCACGTGCGGGTGCCCACCGGTCACGGGCTCGGCGTCGAGATCGACCCGGTCGCTCTCGACGACTTCACCGTCGCGCGCGAGACGCTGATCCGGTAGCCGGGCGCAGATCCGGTCATGCGCGCGCAGCGGCGTACCGTTCGCAGGACGGAAGGGCGACGGGGGCCCCGACACGCCGCCGCACCGGGGCGAGGGCGGGGATCGGTCCTGCGAACGGTACGGCCGGCGGTCGAGAGGCGAGGCCGACGGGGGCGGATCGGCGCGGTTGTCGCGGGGATTCTGCTGCTCGCCGGCTGCACGCCGACACCGGCGCCGTCGGCCACGCCGAGCCTGCCCGCCGGGGTGACCGTCGAGCTGCACCAGCTGCGCTCCGACGTCGGACCGCGACAGGCCCAGGTGCGGGTGGCGAACGCGTCCGATGCCGCGGTCACCGTCGGTGCCGTGCGCGTCGAAGACCCGCGGTTCGAGAGCCCGGTCACCCGCGTGATCGAGGGTCGCGTCAGCACGATCCCCGCGGGCGGCGCGGCCGACATCCGCGTCCAGCTGCCTCCCGTCGAGTGCTCCGTGCCCGACGACGGCGAGGCCGAGGCCGTGCTCGAGATCGTCGGCGACGACGGCAGCGCCGAGATGACGGCGTCCGCTCCCGATCCGCTCGGGTTCGTCGCGGCGCTGCACGCGCGCGAGTGCCTGCTCGAGCGGGTGACGGATGCCGCCTCCCTCGCCTTCACCGGGTTCACGCCGTCGCCCCCCGGCGAGCCGGCCGCCCTGGAGCTGACCGTCGCGCCCACCGGCGACGCCGCGGCGACCCTCGTCGGCATCGAGCGGACGAACCTGCTCGGATTCGCGGGACTCCCGCCCGAGGCGGACCTGTACCCGCTGCAGCGCGAGATCGCCGCGGCGGAGGCGGAGCCCTCGGTCGTCTCGCTTCCGCTGACACCGACCCGCTGCGACCCGCACGCCGTGCAGGAGGACAAGCGCGGGACGATCTTCGGCGTGCGCGTCGCCGTCGACGGCGAGGCGGGCGAGGTCGAGCTCTTCGTCGGCGAGGACATGCGGGGCAGGATCCTGTCGTGGGTCGCCTCCTGGTGCGGCTTCGCCGGCTGACCACCGCCGCGCGCCCCGCGCCGAGCGACCCGAAGTCCGCGCCACGAACGGCGAGCGGCCGGCCGCCCGAGGGCGACCGGCCGCGTCCGGCGCTGGTCGGGCTACCGCACCGTCACCGTGATCGCCTTGGAGCTGGTGGCCCCGGCGGCGTTGGCGAACTCCGCCACGTAGGTGTACGTGCCGGGCGCGCGTCCCGCGATCGCGGTCCGGGCCTGCTGCGCGTTCGGGGATGCCGCCTCGAGCGCCTGCTCGTCGATCAGCACGCCGTTCTCGTACAGCCGGTAGCTCGTGCCGTTGGTGCCCCACCACAGGTTCGCGGTGACGGTGTAGTTCCCGTCCTTGTCGCGGTTGTCGTGCGAGAGGACGGGCACCGCGGGAGCGGCATCCGCCACCTTCACGGTGACCGACGACGTCGCCGTGGCGCCTGCGGCGTTGATCAGCTCACCCGTGTACACGTACGTGCCGTTGGGCTTGCCGCTCACGTCGACGGTCGACACCTGCGCGTTCGGCGAGTCGGCGTCCAGCAGCGTCGTCGAGATCAGCGCGCCGTTCTCGTACAGCCTGTACACCGCGCCGTTCACCCCGTGCCACAGATTCATCGACACCGTGAAGGTTCCGTCGTGGAGACCGTCGTCCCAGCCGGAGTTCGTCGACAGGATGCCGCGGCCCGGCGCCGCGGTCGGACCTTCGTCGTCGAACACGAGCAGCTGCGCCGACGCCTGGGTGACCAGGCCGTCGTGGTTCACGGCGTTGACCGTGAGCGTGTGGGTTCCCACCAGCCCGTCGAGCTCGATGACCTGGCCAGGGGCCACCGGCTCGCCGTCGAACGCGATGTCGAGGTTGCGCACGCCCGACTCCGGGTCGTCCGCGGTCACCTCCACCGTGAGGGCCGCCGTGCTCGCCAGCAGCGTGCCGTCGGCGGGCAGCCCGCTCACCACCGGGGCGGTGGTGTCGGTCGCCCCCGAGGGGTCGCCCGTCACCGCGATGCGCGGTGCCGGCGGCTGCTCCATGCCGTCGCCGAGGAAGAAGCTCGTCTGCGGCGGCTGGTTGTAGCCGGTGTTCTGCCACGCCACCGACAGGCGGTAGACCGGGTCGTGCATCAGCGTGCGGATGCGCAGGTCGGTCTCGTCCGTCGTGGAGTAGATGCGCAGCTCGGTCGAATCGGCCGACCGCCACGCGATCTCCTCGCGCCAGTCGCCGAAGAGGTCGGCCTGCACGTTGGGCGTGCCCTTGGTGTCGTTGTTCGACAGGGCGCCCTCGGCGCGCAGGATCACCTCCGACGACTGCGACTCCGCGTCCCACTTCGACACGGTCGGCACGCCGGTGCGCGGCCCGTCGTCGAACTCGTGGTCGACGATCTCGCGCAGCGGGTCGCCGTCGAACCAGGCGAGGAAGTTCGCCGCCGGGATCGCACTGCCGATGCGCTCGCCGTCCGCCGACATGAGGTACCCCTCGCGCGAGTTCCACGCGGCGTCGCCGCCGACCGCCCAGCCCTCGGCACCCTCGTAGCGGGGGTCGATGTCGCCGGAGGCGGCACGGCCGGTGTCGCGGTCCGCCGGGATGTCCCAGAGGATCTCGCCGGTGCGCGCGTCGCGCATGGTCGCGCCGCGGTTCTGCGACGAGCTCATGTCCTCGTGCGCCGCGAAGACCTCCAGGCCCGGGCGGGACGGGACGAGGTCCGACACGTGCAGCGCGTCGCCGTGGCCGAGCCCCGTCGCGTACAGCACCTCGCCGTCGTCGTCGATCGTCGCCGAGCCGAAGACGATCTCGTCCTTGGCGTCGCCGTCGACATCGGCCACCGACAGGTTGTGGTTGCCCTCGCCGTACAGGCCCTCGTTGCCCTCGTCGTTCGAGTCGAGCACCCACCGCTCGGTGAGCTGCTCGCCGTCGAAGTCGTAGGCGGCGACGACGGCGCGCGTGTAGTACCCGCGGCTGAACACCGCACTCGGGCGCTCGCCGTCGAGGTAGGCGGTGCCCGCCAGGAACCGGTCGACCCGGTTGCCGTACGTGTCGCCCCACGCCCCGACGTCGCCTCGGGCCGGCACGTAGTCCACCGTGTCGATGGCGGCACCGGTGGCGCCGTCGAAGACCGTGAGGTACTCCGGTCCGGTCAGCACGTAGCCCGAGCTGTTGCGGTGGTCGGCGCCGGCGTTGCCGATCGGCTGACCGGTGCCGTCGATCGTGCCGTCGGCGGTCTTCATGATGACCTCGGCGCGGCCGTTGCCGTCGTAGTCGTACACCTGGAACTGCGTGTAGTGGGCGCCTGCCCGGATGTTCACGCCGAGGTCGATCCGCCACAGCCGCGTGCCGTCGAGGCGGTAGACGTCGAGGTAGACGTTCCCGGTGTACCCGCCGGACGAGTTGTCCTTCGAGTTCGTGGGATCCCACTTCACGAACAGCTCGTACTGACCGTCGCCGTCGACATCGCCGACGCTGACGTCGTTCGCGCGGTAGCCGTACGGCTGGCCGTCCTTGGAGTAGGCGTCCGCCGGCTTGTCCAGCGGCACCGAGCGGTACGCACCGGTCTGCACCGTGAACTCGTCGGTGTCGGTGACCTCCACGCCGTCCAGCACCTTCGTGACGAAGTAGACGGATGCCTCGTCCCCGCCCTCGTCCAGGAAGTTGGTCGAGTCGGTGATCGGCGTCGTGGTGACCCGCGCGCCGTCACGGTAGACGTGGAACGCCACGCTGTCGGGGTCGGTGCCGAGCATGCGCCACGAGACCAGGTTGCCGGCATCCGTCGCCACCGCCGCGGGAGCGCGATCGAGGTACTCCGCCTGCCGCTGCAGCACCGTCACGGCCTCCGTCTTCAGCTGTGCCGACGCCGCACCGGCGCCGCCCGCGTTCACCGGGACCACCGTGTAGAAGTACGGGATCGTGGTGAGCACCTCGCCGTCGGTGAACCGGCTCGTATCGGCCACGCCGATCAGTTCGCCGCGCTCGCCCTCCACTTCGGAGCGGAACACCAGGTAGTACAGCGCGCCCAGCGGCTGCGCCCACGAGAGCTCCACCGAGTTCTTCTCGATGGCCTCGACGGTCAGCCCGTCCGGTGCGGCCGGCGGCGTCACCTCCGGGTCGACGAAGGACACCTCGGCGGTCGCCGACGGCACCGACTCGAGCTTCGTCTGGTCGATCGCGGTCACGTGGTACTCGTAGTCCAGACCCACGCGGGCTGTCGTGTCGACGTACGCGGGCTCGTCGACCGCGGCGATCCGCACCGGCTTCGCGTCGAACGGGGACTGACGGTAGACGTTCCAGGTGAGGTCCGGCTCGGCATCCCACGCCAGCGAGACGCTGGGCGCGGCCGGGTCGGCGTCGACGTCGGTGACCTCGAGCCCCACCGGACCCAGCAGGATCGGCGTGATCTCCAGGCCGTTGAGACGTGTGCCCGACGCTGCGCCGTAGGCCTCGACGTTCAGCTGACCGTCGGTGACGAGGAACGGTCCGCGCAGCGTGGCGTTGACCGAGGCGCGGCCGGCGTTGCCCGAACCTGCGTCCCTGCCTTCGATGCGGAAGCTCGTCCGGCTCGAGCCGATCCAGTCGCCCGAGTACGTCTTCACCGAGTACGTGCCGTTGGGCACGTCCAGCGCGAAGGTCGAGCTGTCGCCGGGGAGCACGAAGTCGCGCACGAGGTCGTTCGAGCCCTCGGCCGCGCCGCGATCGCGCCCGGCGTTCGCCGGCAGGACGCCGAGGAAGCCGTAGCCGCGCTCGGTCGTGTACGTGAGGTCGGGAGTGACCTCGGTGTAGCCGGCCATGAGCGGGTTGCCCGCGAGCTGGAAGTCGTACTTGTACAGCGCCTGCTTCGTGGTGAAGGTCACCACGGCGCTCGGCTCGGAGTCGCCCCGGCCGTTGACCGCGACGACGCGGTACCGGTAGGCGGTGCCCTCCGCGAGACCCTGCACGATCGAGCTCGTCTGCGTCACCATGCCGACGAGGGCCCACTCCGGATCGGGGTCGGCGACGGCCTGACGGTGGATCTTGTAGATGTCCGCCGTCGGCGAGGCATCCCACTGCAGCGTCGCCCCGCCGTTGCTGATCGCACCCGCGACGAGATTCTGCGGCGCCGGCGGCACCTCGGCGGGCGGCTCGATGTCGGAGACCTTGGCCGCGAGCGGGGTGTCGAGGCCGGCGACGTCCTGCGCGACCAGGCGGGCCATCTGGATGGCGCCGTACTCCTGGAAGTGCGTGTCGTCGACGGTCCCAGCGGGACGGTTGGGGAACACGCCGGGGTCGACGTGGAGGAAGACCGCCTTGGCCGCCTCCGGGCCGATCTCGTCGAGGTAGGCCCGGCTGGAGGCCGACAGGTCGACCAGCAGCACGTCCTCCTCGACCGCGAGCTCGGTCATCTTCGCCACGTACTCCGGGAAGCTGACGTTGAAGAGGCCGGTCGCGGGGTCGAAGCTGCGCCGCGACACCGGCGTGACGAGGATCGGGGTGGCACCGCGCTGCCGTGCGCCCTCCACGTAGACGCGCAGATACTCCTTGTAGTCCTCGGGGCTCGCGTAGCGGTCGTCGACGCCCTGGGTGGCGTCGTTGTGCCCGAACTGCACGAACAGGTAGTCGCCGGGACGGATGCTGCGCAGCACCTCGTCGAGGCGGCCCTGCGTGAGGAAGTTCTTCGACGAGCGGCCGCCGATCGCGTGGTTGGCGACGGCGATGTCGTCGGCGAGGAACCGGTCGAGCATCTGCCCCCACCCCGCCTGCGGCGCGTAGGCGATCGGGTCGTAGGTCTGCACGGTCGAGTCGCCCGTGAGGTACGCCGTCGTGATGGCGCCCGCGACGCGCTCGGGCAGTCGCGTGATGGTGAGGGCGTTGACGGATGCCGCGTCCCCGCCGAACTGCAGGGTGAGGCGGCCGTCGACCAGGGCGATCGGGAACGCCATCTGCAGGTACGAGCCCGCGCCCTGCGGGTTGGACTGCACCTTCGCGATCGACTCCGCCGTCATCGTGGTGGTCGTCGGGCTCTCCTCGTCGCCCGCCACCAGCTGCACGGAGTAGTCGCCGGCGCCGAGATCCACCTCGAAGGTCGCCCCCGCGACGGCGACGAAGTCGCTGCGCAGGGCGTCGTCGGTGCCGCGGTCGACATCGGGCGTCTCGGCGGCGGGGGCCGTCGAGAAGCCGTAGCCCCACTCGTCGCTGAACGCGGTCGACGAGGTGACGCCGAGCGCTCCCTCGGCCACCGCGCCGGGGCCGAAGTCGAAGGTGACGACGTCGCTCTCGGGGAGCGGGGCGGGCGCGACGTAGACGGGCGCGATGACGACCGCCGACGCGGGGGAGGCCCCGGCCTGATTGCGGGCCGTCACGCGGTAGGACCATTCCGCCGAGGTGTCGACGGGGTCGGTGTGCCCGGGTGTCGTCAGCGTGGCGATCTCGGCGAAGACGCCGTCGGCGCCGGCGCGCTCGACGACGTACTCGTCGCCGTTGGCGACCGCCGACCAGGTCAGGACGACGGCTTCCCGCGTCACCTGCGAGACCGCGAGGTCGCTCGGGGCCTCGGGCGCGACGAGCGCGGGGATCACGCCGCTGCGCACCTCGGCGGTCCGCTCCGAGGTGCGGTCGTACGCGCTCACGGCGACCACCGCATACGCGTACGAGCCGCCCTCGACGACGGACGTGTCGGAGTACGAGGGCTCCGTGGTCTCGGCGATCTGGGAGAACTCGCCGGTGGTGTCGCCGACGACGTCGGCACGGAGCACCTGATAGGTCGCGGCGCCGTCCGCGGGCGACCACGCGAGGTCGACGCCGTTCCAGGCGACCCGCGTGGTGGCGAGGTCCGCGGGGGCGTCGGGCACGACCGGCGCGACGACGAGGCCGTTGACGTACGCGCCGAGCCCGCTGCCGGTGAAGCCCACGGTGAGCTGGCCGTCTTCGACCGTGGTGCGGAACGTCTCCGTCGTGGTCGCCGCGCCGCCGGTGGTCAGACGGGTCTGGGCGATCCCCTCGAGCGACATCGTCGCGTTGGTGCCCGAGGTCCCCGTCAGGGCGTCGCCGATCGTGAGGGTCACGTCGTACTCGCCGACCGGCACGCCGTCGAGGAGGAATCCCCAGTTCGTCCCGGCGACGAAGTCCTCGGCGACGGGATCGGCCGGCGTGCGATTGCCCGTGCGGTCGCGGTCGAAGAGCGTGGCGCCGTCGGGCACAGTGATGCCCCACCCCGCTTCCGCCGTGTGGAGCGACGTGGTGAGCACCTGCTGCCAGCCGTCCGCCACGGGGCTCGACGCGGTGCCGAAGTCGAAGCGCCACGCTCCGTCCTCGGCGGGGGCGAGGGACGCGGCGGCCGGGGTCGCGGTGAGCAGGGCCGCGACGACGGCGGTGGCGCCGGCGATCGCGGCGAGGCGGAGCCCGTGGCGGGGAGCCCGGGGCATGGGGGCGTGGTCAGCGGGTCGCTGCGCGCCGTCGGCGCGTGCGGACACGTGGGGCACGGTTCCTCCTGTTGTCAGCATCGGCAAAGGATGACGGCGGCGGACGCGACATCGCGACAGCCGTCGACGTGAACCGGGCGCGTACGGACTCGAGCCCTGTCCGGTCGGGCCGGGGTGGGGATACTCCGGTCCGATTTGTTGTCGGCTCCGACGGAAAGCGTATTCCGATGGAAGCCGCTGGCAGTCTGACATGCGGCCGGGCGGAGGGGCAAGACATTTCTGAAACGTTTTTGCGATGTCGCCGCCGAGGCTTGCGCCACCGGCGACCTGTGGCCTAGGTTCTCGGGCGAACGCTTTCCCAAACCCCCGCCGCCGGGGTGCTTACGGACCACCCCGGCGGCGGGCCCGCGCCATCGCGGCGTCCGGGCGCCGCGCGCGGTGGGAGGGCCGCCCCGCCGTGACGTCGGGGGGCATCCCCCTCCTGCCGGTCCTGTGCGCGCCAGTAGGCTGACGCCATGACGACCCCTCCACCTCCCTCCGCGTACGGCGCCGCCCCTCCGCCGCAGCCGATGTCGCCCGCCGACGAGAAGCTCTGGGCGACCCTCGTGCACCTCGGCGGCCTGTTCTTCGGATTCCTGGCGCCGCTCATCGGCTTCCTCGTGCTCAAGGACCGGGGCCCGTTCGTCCGCGCCCACACCGCCACCGCGCTCAACTTCCAGCTCACCCTGCTGATCGCCTACATCGTGGGCGCGGTGCTGAGCGTCGTGATCATCGGCATCTTCATCCTCATCGCCGCGTACGTGCTCAACATCGTGCTGTGCATCGTCGCCGCGGTGAAGGCCAACCGCGGCGACTGGTACAAGTACCCGGTGACCATCTCCTTCATCAGCTGAGACGGCGCGGTCTGCCGTGGCGACGGCGGACGGCGGGGACGAGCAGGGGAGCGGACCGATGAGCGAGTATCCCGACATCTCGGACCATGGGCTGATCGGCGACCTGCAGACCGCCGCGCTCGTCGACACCGAGGGGTCGATCGACTGGTTCTGCGCGCCGCGGTTCGACTCGCCGAGCGTGTTCGGGTCGCTCCTGGACGCGCAGCGAGGCGGCTTCTGCCGCGTGCGCCCCGAGACCGACGACTACGTGACGCGGCAGCTGTACCTGCCCGACACGGCCATCCTGCTCACGCGGTTCATGACCGAGGAGGGCGTCGGCGAGGTCCTGGACTTCATGCCCATCGCGGGCGACGAGCCGACCGACCGGCACCGCATCGCCCGCCTCATCCGCGTCGTCCGGGGGTCGATGACGTTCGTCGGCGAGATCCGGCCCGCGTTCGCGTACGGGACCGTCGCCCACACCGGCGTCGAGCCGGCGGTCGGCGACGGGGTGCTGTTCCGCGGCGGCGATCAGGCGCTCACCGTGCACCGCGTCGGCGAGATCATCCACCGCGGCGATCAGCAGGCCGGCACGATCGAGCTGATCGACGGCGGGCTGCGCGTCCACGGGACGCTCCACGCCGGCGATCGCACGGGCGTGCTCCTCGAGACGGGCGGGGCGGCGCCCCGTCGCGTCTCGATCGACGAGCTCGAGCGGATGTACACCGAGACGCAGCGCTTCTGGCGCGACTGGGTGGGGCGCTCGACGTATCGCGGACGCTGGCGCGAGACGGTCCACCGATCGGCCATCACGCTGAAGCTCCTCACCTACGCGCCGAGCGGCGCCCTGGTCGCCGCGCCGACGGCGGGACTGCCCGAGCAGGTCGGCGGCGAGCGCAACTGGGACTACCGATACACCTGGATCCGCGACGCGTCCTTCTCGGTGCAGGCCCTGCTGGGGCTCGGCTACCGCGACGAGGCGGAGGCCTTCGTGCAGTGGCTCACCGACCGGGTGCAGGAGAGCGCGGGCGACGAGTCCGGCCCGCTCAAGATCATGTATCGCGTCGACGGATCGTCCGATCTGGCCGAGACGACGCTGCCCGGGTGGCGCGGCTACCGCGACTCGTCACCGGTGCGCATCGGCAACGGCGCCGCCGATCAGCTGCAGCTGGACATCTACGGCGAGGCGATGGACTCGATCCGGCTCGCCGCCGAGCACGGCTTCCAGCTCAGTGACGGGGAATGGTCCGAGGTGAGCCGCATGCTCGACTGGGTGTGCGACAACTGGGACAGGCCCGAGGAGGGGGTCTGGGAGACCCGCGGCGGACGCAAGAAGTTCACGTTCGGCCGCTTCATGTGCTGGGTGGCGCTGGACCGCGGCATCCGTCTCGCCGAATCCGGCGGCCGGCCCGCCGACATCGTGCGATGGCGCGGCGGGCGGGATGAGATCTACCGGGCGCTCATGGCCGCGTCGTGGGACGCCGATCGCGGCGCTTTCGTGCAGGCCGAGGGCAGCGATGTGCTGGATTCCGCGAATCTCATCATGCCGGTCATGGGTGTCATATCGCCGCGCGACCCGAGGTGGCTCTCGACGCTCGCGGCCATGGAGACGGAGCTCGTGTCGGACAGCCTCGTCTACCGCTACAACCCGGCCGCGTCGCCCGACGGGCTGCGCGGCTCGGAGGGCACCTTCACGCTCTGCTCGTTCTGGTACGTCGACGCGCTCGCGCGCACCGGACGCACCGAGGAGGCCCGCCTCACCTTCGAGAAGATGCTCACGTACGCCAACCACCTGGGGCTCTACGCCGAGGAGATCGGGCTGACCGGCGAGCAGCTGGGCAACTTCCCGCAGGCGTTCAGCCACCTGTCGCTCATCAACGCGGCCGTGAACCTGGACCGGCTGCTCGATCACTAGAATCGACGGATGGCCGTTTCACGCGGCCGCCGGATCGAGTGCTCGCTCTGCGAGCGTATCGAGATCATCAGCACCCTCGTGCATCCCCTCTCCCGACCATTGGAGCCACCGTGGCCGAGCAGTCTCGCCTCGACAAAGTCATCAGCCTCGCCCGTCATCGCGGGTTCGTGTTCCAGGCAGGTGAGATCTACGGCGGATCCCGGTCGGCATGGGACTACGGCCCCCTCGGCACCGAGCTGAAGGAGAACATCCGCCGCCAGTGGTGGCAGACGTTCGTCCGCGGCCGCGGCGACATGGTGGGCCTGGACTCGTCGATCATCCTGCCCAAGCGCGTGTGGGAGGCATCCGGTCACGTCGCCACCTTCACCGACCCGCTGGTGGAGTGTCTGCAGTGCCACAAGCGCTTCCGCGCCGACAACCTCGTCGAGGACTTCGAGGCGCGCAAGGGTCGCAAGGCCGAGAACGGCCTCGCCGACGTGCCGTGCCCGAATTGCGGCACGAAGGGGCAGTACACCGAGCCGAAGGCGTTCTCGGGCCTGGTGAAGACCTATCTCGGCGTCGTCGACGATGAGTCGGGGCTGCACTTCCTCCGCCCCGAGACCGCGCAGGGCATCTTCGTGAACTTCTCGAACGTGCTCACCGCCAGCCGCAAGAAGCCGCCGTTCGGCATCGGCCAGGTGGGCAAGGCGTTCCGCAACGAGATCACCCCCGGCAACTTCATCTTCCGCACCCGCGAGTTCGAGCAGATGGAGATCGAGTACTTCGTGCCGCCGGCGGAGGCGCAGGAGTGGTTCGACCACTGGGTCGACGAGTGCTGGGACTGGTTCGTCGACCTCGGGATCGACCCGGCCAACATGCGCCGGTTCGACGTGCCCGAGGAGGAGCGCGCGCACTACTCCGACGGGACGATCGACGTCGAGTACCGATTCGGGTTCCCCGGCAAGGAGTGGGGCGAGCTCATGGGCATCGCCAACCGCACCGACTACGACCTCGGCAGCCACACCGAGGCCTCGGGTCAGAGCCTGACCTACTTCGACCAGGCGTCGGGCGAGAAGTACATCCCCTACGTCATCGAGCCCTCGTTCGGCCTCACCCGCAGCATGATGGCGTTCCTCGTCGACGCGTACCACGAGGAGGAGGCGCCGAACGCGAAGGGCGGCACCGACACCCGCACCGTCCTCAAGCTGGACCCGCGCCTGGCGCCGGTGAAGGCCGCGGTGCTGCCGCTGTCGCGCAACGAGCAGCTCTCGCCCATCGCGCGCGAGGTCGCCGAGACCCTGCGCGGCCAGTGGAACATCGACTTCGACGACGCCGGCGCCATCGGCCGCCGCTACCGCCGTCAGGACGAGATCGGCACCCCGTTCTGCGTGACCGTCGACTTCGACTCGCTCGACGACCGCGCCGTCACGGTCCGCGACCGCGACACGATGGGGCAGGAGCGCGTCCCGCTCGAGGGTCTGCACGCCTACCTCGCGGAGCGTCTCAAGGGCGCCTGACCCCTCGCTCTCACGCGAGGCCGGATGCCTCGACCCGGCCGGGTCGAGGCATCCGCCGTTCCACGGGTCTAGCCGTTCGCCGCGCTCTTCGCGCCGTCCGACGCCGCCATGGCCGCGCCCGACACGGCGAGGCCGTCGGCGCCGGCGGCCTTCAGCGCGTAGCCCTGCAGGAGCGCGTGGAGGTCGAGGCCGGTGAGGCCCTTGACGACCTCGGTGCCCTCGCCGAGCACCTTGCCCACCGTCTTGGTCATCTCGGAGGCGCCGTCGGTCGAGACCACCGTGAGCTTGTCGATCGAGGCGATGGGCTCGGCGGCGGCGCGCACGATCTCGGGCAGGCGCGAGATGATCTCCTGCGCGAGCGCTGCCTCGCCGTACTTCTGCAGGGCGAGGGCCTTCGCGTCGGTCGAGGCGGCCTCGGCGAGACCCTCGGCCTGGATCGCGGACGCCCGCGCGTCACCCTCGGCCTTGATGCCGGCCGCGAGGGCGACCTGCTTGTCGCGCTCGGCCTCGCCCGACACGCGGACCGCGGTGGCGGCGGCCTCGGCGTCCTGCACGGCGGCGACCTTGTTGGCCTCGGCGATCTTCGTGCGCTTGTACGCGTCGGCCTCGGTCGCGGCGTTCGCCGCATCGCGCTGCGCGGTCGCGCGCTGCACCTCGGCGTACGCCTGCGCCTCGGCGGGCTTGCGGATCTCGATGTCGAGGCGCTCCTGCGTCACCAGCGCCTGCTCGGTCAGCGCCTCTCGCTCCTGCACGGCGACGAGCTTGTCCTGCTCGGCGGTCGCCAGCTGACCGGCCGCCTGCGCCTCGGCGTTGGCGCGGTCGGTCTCGGCCTTGATCGTCGCCTGCTTGAGGGCGAGCGCCTTCTGGCGCTCGGCGATCTGCTCCGCCGCCTCGATGCGCGCGAACTCGCTGGCGCGGGACGCCTCGGCCTCGCTGATCTCGGCGACCTGGCGTGCGCGGGCCGCCTCGGCGCGACCGAGGTTCGCGAGGTAGTCGCTGCCCGGCGTCGAGATGTCGCTGATGTTGAGGAGGTCCACCTGGAGCCCCTGCTCGACGAGGTCGGCCTTGGTCTCGGCGACGACGCGGTCGGACAGGCTCTTGCGGTCGGAGATGATCTGCTCGATCGTCATGTCGCCCACGATGGAGCGGAGCGACCCCTCGAGCGATTCCTTGATGATCTCGGTGAGCAGGTCCTGCTGCGAGAGGAAGCGCTGCGCCGCCCGGCGCACGCCCTCTTCGGTGCCCGACACCTTGAAGTTGATCGAGGCCTTGATGGCGATCTTGATGCGGTTCTTGTCGACGCCCTCGACCGTGATGCCGATCTGGCGCTGCTCGAGCGAGATCGAGAAGCCCTGCTGGAGGATCGGCCAGACGAAGGTGCGGCCGCCGATCACGACGCGCTGGCCGCTGCCGATCTCGCTGGGGTCGGGCTTGCCCGCACCGCGGCCGACGATCACGAGCGCCTCGTTGGGCGGGACGCGCCGGATGCGGCGCGCGATGAACGTGATCAGACCGAGCACCGCCACGATGAGGGCGACGACCGCGATGACCTGGATGAGTTCGTTGGTCATGGACGACCTTTCCTGTGTGGTGCCGCGCCGGGTCCCCCACCCGCACGCGGCCGGGACGAGGGTTACTCCGCGACGACCTTGACGCGGGTGCCGGAGTGCTCGACGACGCGGATCCGCACGCCCTCGACGATGGTCTCGTCGGCGTACGCGAGCCGGCGCTCGACCTCCTGCGGACCGTCGAGGCTCACCTCGCCGCCGGCGGGCGACACCGTGGAGCGGGTCACGCCCGACAGCCCGACCGCGGAGGCGGGTGCCCCGTCGGAGCTCTGCGTCAGCCGCTTCACGAAGAGCACCGCGATGAGGTAGGCCAGCACGGCGAGCACCGCCGCGAGCACGTAGGCCCACACCGTGTCGAGGCCGCTGGTGTAGGTCAATGCGCCGGACGCCCCGAACACGACCGCGGCGATGCCGAGGGCGGTGCCCGAGATGGCGCCGTCGCCGATGTCGAAGTGGTCGAAGATGTCGCCGACGATGAGCGAGATCAGCAGGACGGCGAGGCCGACGCCTCCGACGATCAGGAACGGCAGCACGGGATCTCCACGAAGGGCGACGGGCGAGGTCCCCCCACCCTAGTGGGACTGGGTGTCTCACCGCTGGCGGGAACCGCCCGCCTGGGGAGAACCGGGTGCCCGGCCGCCTCAGTCCGTGACGGTGAGCGTCGCCGGTCCGGTGTCGCCCTCCATCACCCTGCGGTAGTCCTCCGCCACGATGTCGCGCAGGACCGCGGTGTCGACGGTGTCCAGATCCTTGATGTACAGGCAGCCGACGCCGGTGTCGTGCGGCCCGAGCTGCGCGAGGCGCTCCGCGTGCGCGTCGGTGCGGAGCAGATAGACGGTCGTCGCCTGCCTGCGCGGCGCGAACCCGGCGATCGGTGCGTCGCCCTCCGTGCCGGTCGGGTACCGGTAATGGCACGAGCCGAAGCCGATGATCGTGCCCCACAGCTCGGGCTCGCGGCCCGTGACGTCGCGCATCAGCTGCACCATGGCCGCCGCGTCCCGCTGCCGCTTGGCGGGCGTGACGGCGGCGATGAACTCGTCGACGTCCCCTCCGGTCTTCTTCATCAGACCCCTCCGCCGCCGCTCTTCGCCGCGGATTTCATCGCGCGCTTGTGCTCGCGCACCTTGGTCAGCGATTCCGGCGAGACGATGTCGGCGACGCTGCGGTACGACCCCTCCTCGCCGTAGGGGGCGGATGCCTCGCGCCAGCCGTCGCCGGTGTACCCGTACTGCTTGCCGAGCAGCGCGAGGAAGATCTTGGCCTTCTGCTCCCCGAAGCCCGGCAGCTTCTTGAGGCGCTTCAGGACGGTGGCGCCGTCCGGCTCGCCCTGTCGCCAGATCGCCGAGGCGTCGCCGCCCCACTCCTGCTCCACCGCGGCGCACAGCGCCTGCACGCGCGCGGCCATGGACCCGGGGAAGCGGTGCACCGCGGGCGTCGCCGCGAACAGCTCCGCGAACGCCTGCGGGTCGAAGCTCGCGAGTGCCGAGGCATCGAGCGTGCCCGCGCGTTCGGAGATCTTCAGCGGGCCGGCGAACGCGGTCTCCATCGCGACCTGCTGGTCCAGCAGCATGCCGATGAGGAGCGCGAGCGGGTCGTCGGTCAGCAGGCGGTCGGCGGCGTCGTCGCCCGTGATGTGGAGCGTCATGGCCCCAGTCTCCCACCAGCCCCGCCGCGGCGGCACAGTGCCGGAGGGGGAGGACCACCCGGATGGGAGGATGGATGCCGTGACCCACCCCACGCCCACTCCAGACGCCGCCGGCGCGTCGCCCGGAGCCTCCGGGCGCGTGGGCCCGGCCGCCGAGCCGCTCCCGGACCTCGTCGCCCACGCCCGCGACACGCGCGTCGTCGTGGTCGGCGGCGGCATCGCCGGACTCGTCGCCGCGTGGGAGTGCGCGAAGGTCGGCATGGATGTGACGGTGGTCGAGGCATCCGATCGACTCGGCGGCACGATCGGGGCGACGCGCATCGCCGGACTCGACCTCGACACGGGCGTCACGTGCTGGTCCACCCGGGGCGGCGCGGTGCGCGCCCTGATCGACGAGGTGCTGCCCGACGCGGCGATCGTACGGCCGCGCGACGACAGCGAGTGGATCGCGGGACTGCCCAAGGGTGCGGCCGCACCCCTTCCGGCCGAGCAGGTGCTCGGCATCCCCGCCAACCCGTGGGACGAGAGCGTGCGCCGCATCATCGGCTGGAGCGGCACATGGCGCGCGTACCTGGACCGCCTGCGGCCGCCGCTGACCATCGGGAAGCAGCGCAGCCTCGGCCGGCTCGTCGGCGGACGCATGGGCGAGAAGGTGCGCGACCGCCTCGTCGCGCCTCTCAGCCTCGACCGTTTCGGCGTCGCGCCCGACGACGTCGACGTCGTGGTCGCCGCGCCCGGGCTCGGCTCGGCGCTCACCCGCACGGGGTCGCTGAGCGGCGCGGTCGCCGAGCTCCGCATCGACGCGTCCCGGGGTGGCTCGATCGAAGGACTGGACGGCGGGATGCCTCAGCTCGTCGCCGCGCTCGCCGCGCGCCTGGCCGAGCGCGGCGCCGTGGTGCACACCGGAGCCCGTGCGACCGGGCTGGCGCGGCACGACGGCGTATGGAGCGTCACGCTCGAGGAGCCCACGGCGCCGGAGGGTGACACTGCGGCGCCGGAGGGCGAGCCCGTCGAGCCGGCCGAGCTCACCGCCGACGCGGTCGTCGTCGCCGCCGACGAGGCGGCGGCGCGCGCACTTCTCGGGCCGGTGCTCGGCGACGCCGCCTTCGCGCAGACATCGCCCGCCGGGATCGTCCGCGAGGTCGTGACGCTCGTGCTCGACGCGCCCGAGCTCGACGCGGCGCCGCGCGGCGCGCACGTCCACGCCGTCCCCGGCACCGGCCGGGCCAGCGGTCTCGTGCACGAGACCGCGCGGTGGGAGTGGATCGCCCGCGCGGCGGGCCCGGGCCGGCACGTCGTGCGCGTGGCGTTCGGCGGGCCCGGCGCCGCACCGGCGACGGCCGGGATGACGGATGCCGACGCCGCCGCGCTCGCTGCGGGCGAGGCGTCCGCCCTGCTCGGCGTCCCGCTCGACGCCGACCGCGTCGCGGGCTTCCACCGGGGCGTGTACCGGCTGGCGCCGCCCGCCTCGGCGATGGGGCAGCGCGAGCGCGCCGCCGGCGTCCGCGCCGACGCCGGGAGGGTTCCGGATCTGGCGGTGGTGGGCGCATGGCTCGCCGGGAGCGGGCTTGCGCGGGTCGTCGCCGACGCGCAGAACCAGGCCGACGAGCTCCGTCGTCGCGTGCTGTGGGGAGCCGGGCCGAAGAAGTGAACACCGCGCGGCGAGCGGTGTCAAGGGTGGATGCCCTGATCGGCATACAGGGCTACCCTGGGAGCATCGTCAGGTCACACCGAGCGTGAGGAGACCTCATGAAGGGCAAAGCAGGACTCGTCGTCGGGATCGCCATCGGGTATGTGCTCGGGAGCAGGGCCGGTCGCGAGCGCTACGAGCAGATCAAGGAGCAGTGGCTCAAGGTCTGGAACATGGACCAGGTGCAGGAGCAGGTCGTCAAGGTCAAGGACTTCGCGAAGTCCCAGACGATGGCGCTGCCCTCGACCATCTGGGACTCGGCCGTCAAGGTCACCAAGGCCGCCGGTTCGAAGGGCACTCCCGGCGAGCGCCTGGACGCCGCGATCAAGGTCGGGAAGGAATCCTCCGACGACGTCGGCCGGGCGGCGCAGACCTCCGCGGAGGCCGTGAAGGACGCCGTGGACGACGCGGTCGGGGACCCCTCCGAGAACGGACGCGGCGGGGCCTGACGTGATGACCACACCGCGTGGCTTCCGCGACCGCGCGGACGACAGCCTGCTCACCCTCGTCGGGGAGATCCCGGAGCTGGTCCGCAACCTCGTCATCGCCGAGATCGACGCCGCCAAGGTCTGGCTCGCCCGGACGGCGAAGGACGGGGGCTGGGGCGCCCTGTGGGTGTTCGCGGCGCTGTTCGTGCTGTTCTGGTCCGTCCCCGTGCTCGGCACCTTCGTGATCGCCGGGCTGTCGGCCTGGTGGCCGGTGTGGCTCTCAGCGCTCGTCGTCTTCTTCGGCATGCTGATCATCACCGCGGTGCTGGCGCTGCTGGGCATCCTGCGCTTCCGCAAGATCGGCGAACGCCAGAACCCGGTGGAATCGATCGCCCTCGACGTCAAGGAGGTCCGCGATGAGCTCTGACGCCGTCGTGCCGGTCCCGCGCACCGCCGTCCCCCTCGGCATCGCCGACCCCGTGGTGCAGGCGCGCACCGAGCTGAAGGCCGCCCTCGCCGCCATCGAGGAGAAGGCGAACCTGCCCCGGCGCGCCGGGCGCGCGCTCGATGTCGGGATCGACCGGGCCCGCACCTTCCAGCGCCGCAATCCCGCGCTGGCCGCCGTCGCGGTGATCGTGTCCGCCGCCGCAGTCGGCGCCGCGGTGTGGGGTTTCGTCCGCCTCTACACCCGCTGACCCGGACCGCTCCGCCCGCCGCCCTCGCCGCCACCGTCCCCCGACGGCGGTCCCCGCCTCCCGCAAGGAGGGGTATGCTCGTGAGGCAAGGCAGTGCAATGGTGCGTATGCTGCCGATCGCGCGAACCCGATTCCAATCGCGCAATCGGCTGCTCGAACGTCGTGGGCGGCCGACTGAGCACCATCGAGAGTCGACCCCCTTATGAACACCGCCGCAGCACAGCACCAGTCCGCCAAGCCGCTCACCGGCTGGCGCGTCCTCGTGCCCCGTGGCGGCCCCTGGGGCGACGGCGTCGCGGCCACCCTGCGCCGTCAGGGCGCGACCCCGGTCATCGCGCCGCTGATCAACTTCGCCCCGACCAACGACCAGGCCACCCTCGAGCAGGCGATCGCCGACCTCGCCGCCGGCGCCTTCGACTGGCTCACCGTGACCAGTGCCACGACCGTCGACGTGCTGTACGCCTACCGTGCCGTCGTGCCGCCGACGACCAAGGTCGCGGCGGTCGGCGAGACGACCGCGGCGGCGCTGCTCGCCGTCGGGTATCGCGTCGACCTCGTCCCCGAGCGCGACAACTCCGCCGCCGGCATGGCCGAGCAGCTCATCGCGCTCGAGCCGCAGGCCCGCGACATCCTCACCCTCCGCAGCGAGATCGCCAAGCCCGTGCTCACGCGCATGCTCACCGAGGCCGGCCACCGCGTCCGCAGCGTCGTGGCGTACCGCACGGTCGGGGTCCCCGTCACCGAGCGCATCGCCGAGGACGTCCGCTCCGGTCGCATCAACGCCATCCTCGTCACCAGCGGCTCGGTCGCCGAGCAGGTGCACGACCAGTTCCCCGTGATCCCGCGCACGACCCTGATCGCCGCCATCGGCCCGCGCACCGCCCGCGACGCCCGCCGCGCCGGGCTCGACGTCGACGTCGTCGCCGACGCGCAGACGGTCGACGCCCTCATCGACGCGGTCGGCAAGTTCGACCTGCCCCACGCCGCCGACGAGTTCGCCCCGAAGACGGGTGTGCTGCCGCGGCTGCGCGCCGACCGGAGCTGAGCCCGGTGACGGACTCACCGCGCGTCGTCGTGCTCGCGGGCGGCGTCGGCGGCTCCAAGTTCGTGCTCGGCGTGCGCGACGCGCTGCGTGAGCGGGGGGTCGACGACACCGCCTCGGCGCTGACCGTCGTGGTCAACACGGGCGACGATCTGTGGCTCTCGGGTGTGCGGCTCCAGCCCGACGTCGACTCGATCACCTACGCCCTGGCCGGGGTGAACGACGCCGAGCGGGGGTGGGGCCGCCAGGGCGACAGTGAGCGCGTCAACCACGAGCTCCAGGAGTGGGGAGCCGGATGGCCGTGGTTCACCCTCGGCGACCTCGATCTCGGCACCCATCTCGCACGCACCGGGTGGCTGCGCGAGGGCGCGACGCCCACGGGCGTGCTCGAGCGCATGTCGCGGCGGTGGGACCTCGGAGCACGACTGCTGCCGATGACCGACGACGAGGTGGACACCGTCGTCGTGCTGAGCGACGGCACGCGCCTGCACTTCCAGGAGTGGTGGACGCGCAACCGCGCCACCCTCGCTCCCGCCCGGTTCGAGAATCCGGGCATCGAGGCCGCGGCAGCCGCGCCCGGCGTGACCGCCGCCATCGCGGCCGCCGATGCCGTGCTCGTCGCGCCCTCGAACCCGGTCGTGTCGATCGGCCCCATCCTCGCCGTGCCCGGCGTCCGCGACGCGCTGCGCGCTGCGCCCGCCCAGGTGGTCGGCGTCTCGCCGATCATCGGAGGGAAGGTCGTGCGCGGCATGGCCGACGTGTGCCTCACCGCGATCGGCGTCGACACCTCGGCGGCCGCCGTCGCCTCCCTCTACGGTGCCCGCGGCACCGGCGGGATCCTCGACGCTTGGCTGATCGCCGAGGAGGACGCGTCCGCGTCCGACGAGGTGGCCGGGCACGGCATCCGATCCCTCGTCCGTCCGCTGTGGATGACGGATGCCGCGCGCCGCGCCGCGCTCGCCGAGGCCGCCCTCGCGGCGGCCGGGGTCTGACGTGCCGGAACTCGCCTGGTCGGCGTGGGTGCTCCTCGGCGTCGCGGCGGTGATCGTCGGGCTCTCGAAGACCGCCGTGCCGGGAGCGGGGACCATCGCGGTCGCCATCTTCGCCGCCGTCCTGCCGGCGCGGCAGTCGACCGGCGTGCTGCTCCTGCTGCTGATCGTCGCCGACATCTTCGCGGTGACGATGTACCGGCGCCACGCCGACTGGCGCACCCTGCTGCGGCTCGCGCCGGCCGTGGTGGCCGGCGTGCTGGCGGGCGTCGTCTTCCTGTGGTTCGCCGACGACCTGTGGGTCAAGCGGACGATCGGCGTGATCCTCCTCGCCGTCATCGCGATCACGCTGCTGCGACGGCGGTTCGCCTCGCAGGTCGACACGGACGGGCCGCACCGCGTCGCCGCCGCGACCTACGGCTCGCTCGGCGGGTTCACCACGATGGTGGCCAATGCCGCCGGTCCGGTGATGTCGATGTACTTCCTCGCCGCCCGGTTCGAGGTGAAGGCCTTCCTCGGCACCGCCGCCTGGTTCTTCGCGATCGTGAACCTCTTCAAGGTGCCGTTCTCGATCGGCATCGGCATCATCACGGTCCCGGGGCTGCTCATCGACCTGGTGCTCGTGCCGTTCGTGATCGTCGCGGCCCTGGCCGGCCGCTGGATCGCGGATCGGCTCGATCAGACGGTGTTCGAGCGACTGGTGATCGCGTTCACGATCGTGGGGGCGACGTACCTGCTCGTGTCGTAGGTTCTCGGGCGCGGTTCGGACTGGGATGGGGACGTTCCTCGTCGTTCCGATCTTCGATCATCCACATGTGGATGATCCTGGTGGACTCGAAGATGATGTCGGAGGCCGGCGCGACAATAGACGCATGAACGCACCGCCGCCGATTCTCGACGAAGAGGTCGAAGCGATGCTCTGGCGCGAGCGTGAGTTGGCCGCCGAGGGGTGGGAAGAGCCGTACGACGGGCCCCTGGAGACCGGGCCGCGCATGGAGTCGAGGCACAAGTGGGATGTCGTGGCGATGCGCCGCGAGGAGCTGCTGTACAAGTGGGAGAGGGTCACCGAGCAGATCGCGCGGTGGCAGGGTGCGCAGGTGCGGCTGCTGGCCGAGGCCATGGACCTCGCCCTCGAAGACGGCACGATGCGCGACGACGCCCCGTTGTCGGTGCGCAACGTCGCCGCCGAGCTCGCGTGCGCCGTCGGCATGGCCGACCGCACGATCGAGCAGCGCATGGACGACGCGCTTGTGATGCGCGACCGCTTCCCGCAGACCATGTCGGCGCTCGAAGCCGGGCGACTCTCGCTGCCGCACGCCCGGGTGGTGGTCGACGCGGGCGTGCGGGTCGCGTCACCTGAGGGCCGAGCGTCCTACGAGGCCGCCGTGCTCGACCGCGCCGCCGGGCTCACGACCGGCCGCCTGCGCGTGGTCGCGACCTCGATCGCCGCAGACTACGCGCCGTCGACGATCGCCGAGCGTCACGCCGAGGCCCGTGTCGGGCGGAGAGTGACGCTTCACGACGTGGACGACGGGATGACCGAGTTGTGGGCTCTGCTCCCGTCGGTGCTGGCGCACGGCATCCACGATCGCCTGACGCGAATCGCGCGATCGGTGAAAGATGCCGCGATCGGCGCGGTCGGCGCGGTCGGCGCGTTCGGCGAGGGCGAGGACGCGCCTGATCGCCACGCCGGCACGATCGGTCTCGATGCTCCCGACCCCGACGACCGAACGATGGATCAGCTGCGGGCCGACGCGATGTGCGACCTCGTGCTCACAGGTCATCCGACGATCGCGGGGGTTGACCGGTCCGGGGGTGAAGGCATCGATGCATTGCAGGCGATCGTGCAGCTCACGGTGCCCTTCCAGACGCTCGTCGGCGATGACGGCCCCGCGCCCGTGCTCACCGGGCGCGCGCCGATCGACCCCGAGTCCGCGCGGCGGCTGCTGGGTGCGGCGACCCTCTGGGATCGCGTGCTCACCGATCCGGTCTCGGGCGATGTCCTTGCGGTCGATCGCAGGTTCCCGACCGAGGCCCAGCGGCGTCACCTCCGGGCACGCGACGAGCACTGTCGATTCCCCGGCTGCCGCATGCCCGTGTGGCGCTCCGACATCGACCACACCATCGATCACCAGCACGGCGGTCCGACCGAGCACACGAATCTCGCCCACCTGTGCCGCCGACATCACACGCTGAAGCATCACACTCCGTGGCAGGTCGAGCAGCACTCCGGCGGCGTGCTCGCGTGGACGAGTCCACTGGGCCGACGCTACATCGATCGCCCGCCGCCGGGTCTGCGGTTCGTCGCCCGGGAGTGAGTGCTGCCCCGCGAAACCCGCGCCCTCCTGAGAGTGGGCCACCCCCCCGGTGCGGGAGGAGTCGTGGGAGAACGCACTCGTCGTCACTTGCGGCACTCGAGCGATGGCGTCAGGCTCACGGAATGGACATCCAGAGTGGCGAGTCCACCCTTGCTCAATGCGCAGGGGAGGCTCCGAGCACCGCAGCCGTCCTCCAGCCCACCACCAGCCGTACCGCAGCCTCGAGCTGATCTGCGGTGTCGACGTCACGACGGAGGGTCGAGGCATCCGGAATCTCCAACGGCGTGCACCCCGCGCCCGTGTGCCGCGCGAAGGAGCCGTCGCCGAAGGACGACGACCAGGGCACCCCGGGCCGGGCCGTCACCATGGTCGAGCCGGTTCCCTCGGCGTCGGCGACGACAGCGCGGTCGACGGATGCCGCAGCCCGCAGCGCCTCGTGGAGGTCGGCGGGGCGGAGCGAGGGGAGGTCGCCGAGGAGCGCCGCGCGCGGCATCCGTCCACTCGGGTCGATCGCCTCGATACCGGTCGCGACCGCGACGTCGAGTCCGCGCGGATCACCCTCGGAGACGGTCCGCAGCGCGGGGATCGTCGCCGACTCGCGTGCGAGCACCGGGTCGTCCGAGACGACGACGACCTGCAGCACGCTCTCGCAGCGCGCTGCGGCCTCGATCGTGTCGAGGGCGATCGCCCGCGCGAGCTCCGCGCGGTCCACGCCCGCAACCTCGAGCCGCGACTTGCCCTGCGCCGACCTCTTCACCGGGACGACGACGACCCAGCGCAGCGCAGGGGCCGGCGCCCCAACGGGCTCAGCCCGCGACCGCCGCGTGAACCAGGGCGTCACGCGCCGAACTTGGCCCGGAGGCGCGGCAGGATCTCCTCGCCGTACATCCGCAGGAACGAGCCCTGGTCGTGCCCCGGGTCGTGGAACACCAGGTGGCGGAAGCCGAGCTCGACGTACCACGAGATGCGTTCGACGTGCTCGTCGGGGTCGTCCGACACGATGAACCGTGATGCGGCGCGCTCGATCGGCAGGGCCTCGCCGAGCCGCTGCATCTCGATGGGGTCGTCCACGCCCATCTTCTCCTCGGGGGTCAGCGCGAGCGGCGCCCAGAACCGCGTCTTCTCCTGCGCGGCCTCGAGGCTCTCGTCGAGCGAGACCTTCACCTCGATGAGCGTGTCGATGGCGTCGGGTGCGCGGCCGGCCTTCTCGAGCCCCTCGTGGAGCGCCGGCAGCAGCGTGTCGGTGTACAGCTCCCGCTTCTTGCCGCTCGTCGTGATGAACCCGTCGGCGATCCGGCCGGCGAGGCGGGTGGCGGCCGGGCCCGCGGCCCCGATGTAGATCGGCACCGGCTCGGGGAGCTTGTCGTAGATGGTGATGTTCCGGGCGTGGTAGTAGGTGCCGTCGAAGGTGACGCGGTCCTCCGACCACAGCCGGCGGATGAGGCCGATCGCCTCCTTGAGCCGCTGGAAGCGCTCCGGCGGCTCGGGCCAGGTGATGCCGAGGTTCGCCTCGTTGAGCGCCTCGCCGGTGCCGACCCCGAGGATCACGCGTCCCGGGTACATGACGCCGAGCGTCGCGAAATCCTGGGCGACGACCGTCGGGTTGTAACGGAACGTCGGCGTGAGCACCGACGTGCCGATCAGCACGCGCGACGTCTTCGCGCCGAGCGCCCCGAGCCAGGGGACGGATGCCGGAGCGTGGCCGCCCTCGTGCAGCCACGGCTGCAGGTGGTCCGAGATGAAGACCGAGTCGAACCCGGCCTCCTCCGCCTGAATGGCGTAGTCCAGCAGCTCGGCCGGGCCGAACTGCTCGGCGGAGGCCTTGTAGCCGAAGCGCAGGGGAACGGGCATGAGTGTCCTCTCAGCGGGGAACGGGGGCGGGTTCGGGCAGGAACTCCGAGCCGTCGGCTCGGGCGATGCGCGCGCGGAAGGCGTCGACGGTGCCCGGCCACAGCAGCGTGAGCCGCCCCGAGCGCTCGTCGACGTACCAGTTGCGGCATCCGCCGGTCATCCAGCGAGTGGATGCCGCGGCCCGCGCGATCTCGGCGGTGTACGCGCGCTCGGCCTCGGGGTCGACGCGCAGCACGCGTCCGCCGCGGTCGTCCAGCACGCGCGCGACGTACGCCGCCTGCTCCTCGATCATGAGCACGGAGGAGGAGTGGCCGAGCGACGCGTTCGGGCCGTTGAGCACGAAGAGATTCGGGAACCCCGCGACGACGGTCGAGGCGAACGCCGTCATGCCGCCCGACCAGTGCGCGGCGAGCGTCGTGCCGTCCTCGCCGGCGACGAGCTCGGCGTAGGGCTGGCGGGTCGAGGCGAAACCCGTCGCGAGGACGAGGGCGTCGGCCTCGTGCCGCGAACCGTCGGAGCCGACGAGCGTCGAGCCCTCGACGGACGAAAGCGCGCCGCGGACGAGCGAGACCGCCCCGGAGGCGACGGCGGGGTAGAAGTCGTCCGACAGCAGCACGCGCTTGCAGCCGAACGCGTAGTCCGGCGTGAGCGCGGCGCGCAGCGCCGCGTCGGGGACCTGTCGCTCGAGGTGCGCGCGCGCGACGGCCTCGGCCTCGGCCGCGGCGTCGGAGTCGCCCGATCGCGAGGCGAAGCGCGCCTCGCCCTCGGCGTACAGGTCGGCACGCAGCGCCTCGAGCGCCTGCGGAGTCGCGGCGAACCGGGCGCGGTCGGCGTCGGAGTACGAATCGCCGCCGCGCGGCACGATCCAGGCGGGCGTGCGCTGGAAGAGGGTGACGTGCGCCGCTGTGCGGGCGAGCTCGGGAACGATCTGGATCGCGCTCGCCCCGGTGCCGGCGATCGCCACGCGGGCGCCGGCCAGCTCGGCGGAATGGTCCCACCGCGCCGAGTGGAACAGCGGGCCCGGGAAGGTCTCGAGTCCGGCGATCCGGGGGATCGAGGGCTCGGTGAGCCGCCCGCACGCGAGCACGAGCACGTCGGCGACGATGACCTCGTCCCCGCGGTCCCCGTCGGGCGTGTCGCCGTGATCTGGCGTGCCGGGCCACGTCCCGGACGAGCCGGTGCTGATCCGCCAGAGGCCGAGCGCGGCATCCCACTGCGCCCCCCGCATCGCGGTGCGGAGCCGCAGGCGGTCGCGCAGCCCTTCCGCGTCGACGACATGCTCGAGATACGCCCGGATCTCGTCGCCCTTCGCGTAGGTGCCAGACCAGGACGGGTTGGGGTGCGCCGCGAAGCCGTAGAGGTGCGAGGGCACGTCGCACGCGATGCCGGGGTAGGTGTTGTCGCGCCACGTGCCGCCGACGGATGCCGCGCGCTCGAGCACCACGACGTCCTCGCGGCCCGCGCGACGCAGCGCCGACGCCACGCCGATGCCCGCGAACCCGGCGCCGACGATCGCGACCTCGACGCGGGTCATCGGGCGACCTGACCGTAGGTGGTCGTGCGCAGGCGGAACGGCCGGAACAGTCGCGCGACCAGGGCGGCGGCATCCGTCACCGGCAGCTCGAGACCGTGCTCGATCCCCGCCTCGGGCTTGACGCGCCCGTCGAGCAGGGCGCCGCCGAGGTCGTCGCCGCCGGACTGCAGGAGGACGGCGGATGCCGCGCGCCCGACGCGCGTCCACGGGATCTGGACGTGCGGGATGCTGCCCGACAGCAGCAGGCGCGACACCGCCACCATCGCGCGGTGCTCGTCGAGCGCGGCGCGGCCCGGCACGAGCGGGACGCCCCCGGCCGGGCCCGGCAGCGGGATCGGCACGAATTCCGAGAAGCCGCCGGTCTCATCCTGGATCGCGCGGAGCCGCCGCAGGTGGGCGATGCGCTCGGCGGCCGTCTCGACGTGCCCGTAGAAGATCACGCTCGTCGAGTGGAAGCCCGCGCGGTGCGCGGTGGTGATGCCCTCGACCCAGCGGTCGATCTCGAGGTCCGTCGGCGCGACGAGCCCGCGGACACGCTCGCTCAGCACCTTGACCCCTGTACCCGGGACGGTGTCGACGCCCGCCTCGCGCATCGCCGAGAGGGCGCCGTCGAGGCCGAGACCGGTGCGGTCGGCGAGGTCCCAGACGTCCTGGGGGCGGTAGGCGTGGAGGTGGAGACCGGGTGCCGCCGCCTTCGCGGCACGGGCGATGTCGAGGTAGCCGGTCGGCTCGGCGTCGGCGTCGAGGCGGCCCTGCACGCAGAGCTCGGTGGCGCCCAGGTCCCACGCGTCGGCCGCGATGGCGCCGACGTCGTCGAGGGTGAAGGCGGCAGGCTCGCCCGTCGGCGCGGCGCGGAGCCCCGTCGAGGTGAGGTTGCGGTTCACGACGAGCGTGACGGCCTCGCCCACGGTGTAGCGCCGCACGTCGTCGGCGGTCGCGGCGAGCACGTCGAGGTCGTCGCCGGTCGCCCCCAGCAGCCGCACCCACTCGGCGTCGTCGAGGGTGAGCGGGTCGGCGGCCGCCGCCTCGGCGAGCCGCCGCACGCCCGGTCCGGGAGCTGTCGAGGCGCGACGCTCCTCCGCCTCCTGAGCAGGGAGGCGGGAGGGCCGGACGGGCGCGACGGCAGGTGCGGCGGCCAGGCCGGTCCCGGCGTCCGCGAGGGCCGCCACGGCGGGGCGCAGGGCGGGGTCGATCCATGTTTCGGCATCGAGCACGAACTCGGGCTGGGCCGTCAGGCGCTCGCGGAGGGCGAAGCCGAGCTCCGCCGTCATGCGCGCGAGGTCGTCGAGGTGCGGCCACGGCCGCTCCGGGTTCACGTGGTCGGCGGTGAGCGGCGAGACGCCGCCCCAGTCGTCGGCACCGGCGCGCACGAGCAGGCCGAACTCGCCGGCGTCCGACAGATTCGGCGGCACCTGGATGCGCATGCGCGGGCCCATCACGAGCCGCGCCACGGCCACCGCGGCGACGTACTCGAGCAGGTCGGCGTCGGGCGCCCCCTGCATCGCAGTGCGGGGCTTCGCGCGGAAGTTCTGCACGATCACCTCTTGCACGTGGCCCTGCCCGGCCATCTGATGCCGCTCGTGGGCGTCGCGGATGGCGACGAGCGATGCCGCGCGGTCGTGCACCGTCTCGCCGATGCCGACGAGGATGCCCGTCGTGAACGGCACCCGCTCGCGGCCGGCCGCGTCGATCACCTCGAGTCGCACGACGGGGTCCTTGTCGGGCGAGCCGAAGTGCACCTGCCCGGGCTCCTCGAAGAGCCGGCGCGACGTCGTCTCGAGCATCATGCCCATCGACGGAGCGGCCGGCCGCAGCATCCGCAGCTCGTCCTCGCTCATCACGCCCGGGTTGGCGTGAGCGAGCAGTCCGGTCTCGGCGGTGACGAGGCGGGCGATGTGGGCGACGTACTCGATCGTCGAGCCGAACCCGTGCTCGTCGAGCCACGCCCGAGCCTCGGGCCAGCGGTCCTCCGGACGATCGCCGAGCGTCAGCAGCACCTCCTTGCACCCCATCGCCTGTCCCTGCCGCACGACGGCGAGCACCTGCTCGGGTGACATGAAGGCGGGCTTGTGCTTCTTCAGCAGCTGACCCGGCGTGTCGACGAACACGCAGTAGTGGCACCGGTCGCGGCACAGCGTCGTCAGCGGGACGAACACCTTGCGCGAGTAGGTGATGACGCCGGGTCGGCCGGATGCTGCGAGCCCGGCGTCGCGCACCCTCCCGGCCAGTGCGAGCAGCCGCTCGAAGCGGTCGCCCGCCGCCCCCAGCAGCGCCTCGGCGTCGCCGACGTCCAGCCGCTCTCCCGCGGCCGCGCGCACGAGCGCGGCGTCGACGGCGGCGGAGGGGGCTGCGGCGGCCGGGACGGTGACGGAGGGGGACACGACGGTCACCGACCCAGTCTCGCACCGTGCGTGCACCGCGAGGGCCGCGGATCGTTGCCCTCCCGTAAGCAAATGAGCCGGGTTCTCGCCGGAGCCGCTGGCAGACTAGTGCCATGGTGACGCTGCTGCTCGACTCGACGCAGCTCGAGGTGGTGCTGTCGCTCTCCGAGCGCGCGCTGTCATTCCGCAAGGGGAATGTCGTGATCGAGCGCTCCGCGATCACCCGTGTGCAGCTGACGGACGACGCGTGGACGTGGCTTCGCGGCTACCCGAGCCCCGGCTCGTACGTGCGCGGCGTCATCGCGATGGGAACCTGGCGCTCGGCGGGCGGCGACGACTTCGCGCTGATCCGCCGCCGGCGCCCGAGCGTCGTGATCGATCTCGAGGGCCACCCCGAGTTCCAGCGCATCATCCTCACCACCCGGCACGGTCTCGCTCTCGTGCAGGCGCTGCGGGTCGACCTCGACGAGGAACCCGCTGACGTCGCCGAGATCGCGGCCGAGACCGGCACCACGCCCGTCATCCCCGAGAAGAAGCCGCGCAGCCGCAAGACCCCGGCCGCAGCGCCGGCGGTCTGACGAGCGCCGCCGAGGCCACCGCCCGGAGCCGGCGCGTCAGCTGACGTCGCGGCGCCAGCTCACCAGGTGCCCGAGCACGACGAACACGACGGCGTAGCCGAGGAGCACGAGCCCGCCGACCCACCACTCGAGCTCGGAGGCCCCATCGGCCTGCGGCATGCCGGCGTTGTACACGCTCGCGCCCACCAGCGCGTCGCTCGCCGCACCCGGGAGGAACCGCGTCACGTCGGACAGGCCCTCCACGAATGCGGCCGCGGCGCGCCCGATCGGCTCGATGAACTGCGTGAAGACGAGCACGCCCACGATCGCCCCGACCTGGTTGCGCACGAGGGCTCCGACGCCGACGCCGATGAGCGTCCACAGCATGAACGCCAGCAGCATCCGCCCCATCATCGCCCACGTGTCGGATTCGCCCAGCATGGTGTCGATGCCGAACCCCGCGAGGAAGGCCGCCGACGTGCCGACAGACGCGATCACCCCGATGACACCGAGGAGCAGGCCGATCAGGGCGGCCACGGCGAGCTTCGCGGCGAGCACGCGCCCGCGCCGGGGCGTCGCGAGGAAGGTCGGTGTGAGCGTCTTGTGGCGGAACTCCGCGGTCACCATGAGCGTCCCGACGAGCAGTGGGAAGACGTATCCGACCGCGGTCGCTGTGCTGTACAGCGTCGCTGCGAGCCCTTCCTCGGGCAGGGGCGGGGCGTTCCCGGGAAGCGATCCGGTCGCCGCCGCGGCGTAGATGAAGCCGAGGGCGGCGGCGGTCACGGCGATGTACGCGAACAGCACCAGCGCGAGGATCCACCAGATGCTCGTCGAGAACAGCTTCGTGGTCTCCGCGCGCGTCGCGGCGGTGAGGCTCATCGCTCGTCCCCTTCGTCGTGGCGGGATCCGTCGTCGTCGGCAGCATCGGGGGAGGTGACGGATGCCGCGTCCTCGCCGTCGTCGCCCGGTCCGGCCGTGTCGTCGGGGAGGGGTTCGGGACCGCCCTCGCCGGCCGGTGCCGGCTCGGCGGCGCCGTCGCTGTCGTCGAAGGCCGCGAAGAACGCGTCCGCCTCCAGGTCGGACTCGGTCTTGACGAAGCGCTCCCATGGGCGGTCGTCGGCGTCCGGGGGCTCGGGTGCGGTCAGCTCGTCGTCCACGGCGGCGATGGCCTCGACGTCCGGGTCGGCGTCCACCGGCGCCCACGGGTCGTCTTCGGGCGCGTCGGCCCCGGTGGCGGGCACGATGTCGATCACGCCCGTGCCGGCGACCGCGTACGCCGCCGTGCTCGCCTCCGGCCGCGGTGCCTCGGGCTGCTCCGCGTCGGGCTGCTCCGCGTCGGGCTGCTCCGCGTCGGGCTGCTCCGCGTCGGGCTGCTCCGCCTCGGGCTGGTCGGCCTCCGGCTGCTCCGCCTCGGGCTGCTCCGCCTCCAGCTGCCCCGACACGGGTTCCGCCGCCTCAGGCTGTTCGGCCTCGGGTTCCGTTGCCTCGGGCTGGTCGGGTTCGGGTTCCGCAGCCTCCGGACGTCCGGGTTCGGGCTCCGCAGCCTCCGGCTGCGCAGCGGCGACCGCCGCGACCGCCGCGACCGACGCGCCGGTGTGCACGCGCGCGCCGTTCACGAGATCCAGGAACACCTCCTCGAGCGCCGGACCGCGGCGGTGCAGCGCCGACAGCGCGATGCCGGACGCCGCGGCGATGGCGCCGATCGCGACGGTGTCCTGTCCGCGCACCGTGAGGCCCGACCGCAGCACCTCGAAGGGCACGCCGGCGGAGCGAAGGGCCGCGGTGAGCGCCTCCCGATCGGGGGCGTCGACGACGGTCGCGTGCTCGGCCGTGTCGGCGAGCTCGTCGACGGAGCCCTGGAACACCAGCCGGCCGCGCGCGATGATGAGCAGCGCGTCGACCGTCTGCTGCACCTCGGCCAGGAGATGGGAGGAGACCAGCACGGTGCGCCCCTCGGCGGCGAGCTGCCGGAGGAAGCCGCGCATCCAGCGGATGCCCTCGGGATCGAGGCCGTTGGCCGGCTCGTCGAGCACGAGCGTGCCGGGGTCGCCGAGCAGGGCATAGGCCAGCCCGAGGCGCTGGCGCATGCCCAGCGAGTAGCCGCCGACCTTGCGGCCCGCGGCATCCGACAATCCGACCAGGCCGAGCACCTCGTCGACGCGGCCCCTGGCGATCCCCGCGGCCTGCGCGTAGATCGTCAGGTGGGCGGCGGCCGTGCGGCCGGGGTGGAAGCTGGAGGCCTCGAGCACCGCGCCGACCGCGTGCAGCGGCCGATCGAGGTCGGCGTAGCGCCTGCCCCCGATGGTCGCGCGCCCGCCGGTCGCGCGGACGAGGCCGAGGAGGATGCGCAGCGTCGTGGTCTTGCCGGCCCCGTTCGGTCCGAGGAAGCCCGTCACCCTCCCCGGTTCGACTTGGGCGGTGAGGCCGGACACCGCCGTGACCGCGCCGAAGCGCTTGGTGACATCGGAGAACTCCAGCAACTGGCCATCGGGCATGCCTCACCCTCTCGTGGTCGTGAGCGAACACCCCGTTGGGGCTGGGACGGGCCGCTCCCTTGCGGACTCAAAGCAGAACTGCGTCCCATCCTGGCGGAAATCCGGTTCCGGCGTGGAACGAGTTCGCCCGCCCGGTAACGTTGCGACCGTGACCGACCCCGTCGACGCCGCACCCGAGCCGCCCGTCCTGGTGAGGGCGAGCGGCGGTCTCGGTCGCCTCACTCTGAATCGCCCGCGGGCGATCAACGCCCTGAACCTCGACATGGTCCGCCGCCTGCACGAGACCCTCGACGCCTGGGAGCACAGCAGCCAGGTGGATGCCGTGCTCCTGGACGGCGCAGGAGAGCGCGGGCTCTGCGCGGGCGGCGACGTGCGTGGACTGGCCGAGCAGGTGACCGGAGGGCGCGTCGAGGATGCGGCGCTGTTCTTCCGCGAGGAGTACGCGCTCAACGCCCGCATCGCCGAGTACCCGAAGCCGTTCGTCGCGGTCGCCGACGGGATCACGATGGGCGGCGGCATCGGCGTCGCCGGGCACGCGGGCATCCGCATCGTCACCGAGCGCTCGAAGCTCGCGATGCCCGAGACCCGCATCGGCTTCACACCGGACGTCGGCGGCACCTGGCTGCTCGCGCACGCCCCGGGCCGCGTGGGGGAGTACCTCGGGCTCACCGGCGCCGTGATGGACGCCTCGGACGCGATCTACGCCGGCTTCGCCGACCATCTCGTTCCCCACGAGCACCTCCACGCGCTGCGAGACGCGCTCCAGACGCGGGCCGATCCGTCGACGCCGACCGAACTGGTGCTCCTCTTCGACGAGACGCCGGCCCCGTCCGGGCTTCAGGACGCGCGCGCCTGGATCGACGACGCGTTCGCCGCCGACACCGTCGCCGGGATCATCGAGCGGCTGCGGGCCCGGCCCGAGCCCGAGGCATCCGCCACCGCCGACCTCCTCGGCGAGCTGTCGCCGACCGGGCTCGCCGTCACCCTGGCCGCCATCCGCGCCGCCCGGAAGCTGCCCGGCCTCCGAGAGGCTCTGGAGCAGGAGTACGGGCTGGTCATGTGGTTCGCCACGACGCAGCCCGACCTGCCCGAGGGCATCCGGGCGCAGGTCATCGACAAGGACCGCTCGCCGCGCTGGCAGCCGGCGACCGTGGCCGACCTGCCGCCGGATCTCGCGGCATCCGCTCTCGCCCACCGTCCCGACGTGCCGCTCTGGGGCTGAAGGACCGTCGGGGGGATCATGAGCAGCCGGCGACGCGCCTACTCCCTGGGGGTCGCGATCGACTGGTTCTTCTTCGTCTTCGCGGGGATGGCGGCGCTGTGGCTGGCCTACCTCAGCTTCACCGAGACCTTCCAGGTCGGATGGTGGGGCATCCCGTTCTTCATCGCGTTCTGGGTGCTGCTGGCGTATCTCGTGCTGCCGCGGCTGCACCGCATCCTCACCACCATCTACGTGCCCGACTACTTCATCGGTCGGACGCGCACCAGCGACGGCCTGCTCGGCGACCCCGTGAACCTTGCGTTCCTCGGCACCGGCGAGCAGATCGAGGCGGCGATGCGGGCGGCGGGCTGGACGCCCGCCGAGCCCGTGACCCTGCAGTCGTCGTGGCGGATCATCACGTCGACGCTCGCCCGGCGCAGCTACGACGAGGCTCCGGTGAGCCCGCTGTTCCTGTTCGGGCGCCAGCAGGACTTCGCCTACCAGCAGGAGGTCGACGGCAATCCCTCCCAGCGTCACCACGTGCGGTTCTGGCGCTGCCCCGACGGCTGGCTGCTGCCGGGCGGACGTCGTGTCGACTGGCTGGCGGCGGGCACCTTCGACACGAGCGTCGGGCTGTCGCTGTTCACCCTCCAGGTCACCCACCGCATCGACGCCGACACCGATGTCGAGCGCGATCACATCGTCCGGACGGTGACGGATGCCGACCCCCGCGTGGCGGTGGACGTCATCGCCGACTTCGCCACGGGCTATCACGCGCGCAACGGCGGCGGCGACAGCATCCGCACCGACGGCGACCTGCCGATCGTGGACGTCCGGGCGATCCAGGAGGTGACTTCGTGAGCGCGTCGACACCGCCGCCGGAGCACCCGCCGGCGCCGAACAAGCGCCCCGCCTTCGAGCCGCCGGGGCGGCTGCTCAAGCCCACGGGCTACGACCCCGACATGCCCCGCCCTGCGACGATCATCGCCGGCACGGCGCTCGTGCTGCTGCGCGTGGTCGCAGGAGTCGTGGTCCTCGGCAGCCTCGCGATCGGCTGGGAGGGCATCATCGCCGATCCCGACATCGTCCTCGACGGCTTCGACCCGTCCCCGGAGGGCACGCATGCGGCGCTGTGGTTCCTGCTCGCCGCCGGCGGCACCGTGCTGCTCATGGACCTGCTGCTGGCGATCCTGGTGTACCGCGGGCACAACTGGGCGCGGGTCGTCGTCATGGTCATCGCCGTGGGCTCGATCAGCACATCCTTCTTCGCGTGGTGGGTGCAGGGGCAGGAGATCACGCTGGACAGCACCTTCGTGTCGCTGAGCCTGGACATCCTCGTCCTCCTCGCGCTGTCCAGCCGCAGCGCCGCCGCCTACGCGCGACGCAACGAGCATCGCTGGGAGCCCGTCCAGGCAGGCGTGTCGTAACCTGAGTCCCGCCGCGGGGCGCGGCGGAACCTGCGGGGAGGATGCGTGTTCGACAGTCCGCTCTCGGCGTCGGCGTACGAGGTGCTCGCGGTCGACCCCGGTGTCGACGAGGAGACCCTGCGCCGGGCGTACCGCCTGCGGCTGCGCCAGACGCATCCCGACACCGGCGGCGACGCGGCCGTGTTCATCCAGGTGCAGCGCGCGTGGGAGCTCGTCGGCACGCCCGAGGCGCGCGCGGCGTACGACCGCGGCCACGGCTTCGGCGAGACGGCGGCGCCGGAATGGTCGGAGTGGCGCCCGCCCGCGGCGCGCACCGACACCCGGCCTCGCGCCCGCTCCTACGGGCACCCCGGCGGTTGGCGGCGCGAGCGGTACCTCACGCTCATCCGCGAGTGGGCCGGTCGCGGCGTGACCGTCGAGGATCCGTACGACCCGGCGCTCGTGCGCTCGGCGCCGGTCGGCCTCCGCCGCCTCCTCGCCGACGCGCTCGCCGAGGAGGCCACCGCGCGCATCGTGGCGGACCTGGGCATGGGCTACACCGTCTGGCACGACGTCGCCGCCGCCGGACGGGACGCCGACCCCGACGCGAAGATCGACCACATCGTGCTCGGGCCGAGCGGGCTGTACGGCGTGCTCTCGGAGGACTTCGGGGGGCCGGTGTCGATCCGGCGCGGCGAGTTCGTGGGCGACGGCGTCCCCGGCGCCCCGATCGCCGAGCTGCTCGGCCGCATGCGGGTGGTCTCGCGTGCGGCCGGCGTGCGCTTCAGCGGCGCGATCGTCGTGCTGCCCGACGAGGACGTGCTCGATCCCATCGTCGAGATCGGCAAGGTGCGCGGCGTGCGCGTGGCGGTGACCTCGCGCAGTGCGCTCAGCACCGTGCTCCGCCGCGGGATCACGGGCGCCCGCGACATCGGCGGCAACGAGGTGTTCGACTACCGCACCCGCCTGCAGCAGACGGTGCGCTTCGCGTAGGCGGCGGCTCAGGCGTCGCGCGCCTGCCGCAGCCAGCGCTCGATGCCCGCGATGTGCACCTGCGCGGTCGAGACGGCGAGCTCCATGTCGTGGTCGGCGATCGCGTCGAGGATCGCGCGGTGCTCGGCGAGGGTGCGCTCGACCGCGCCGGCCTGGGTGAGGCCGCGCCACACGCGGGCGCGCACCGTCTGGCTCGTGAGGCTCTCGAGGAGGCTCTCGAGGTAGGTGTTGCCCGCGAGCCGCGCGATCTCGCTGTGGAATCGCATGTCGTGCTCGACGAGCGACTCGATGTCGGTGTCGGGCGCCATCGCGCCGATCTCCGCGTCGAGGGCCGCGATGTCGTCGTCGTCGGCCCGCTGGGCCGCGAGCCCGGTCGCGTGCGACTCGAGCAGGCGCCGCACGGCGAAGATCTCCAGCAGCGAGTCGTCGTCGTGCAGGTCGACCACGAACGAGATGGCCTCGAGGAGGAGCTTCGGCTCGAGGCTCGTGACATACGTGCCGTCGCCGCGGCGCACGTCCAGGACGCGGATCACCTCGAGCGCCTTCACGGCCTCGCGCATGGAGCTTCGCGACAGGCCGAGCCGTTCGGCGAGGTCCTTCTCGGGAGGCAGTCGCGATCCCGGCGAGAGCTCGCCGCGGACGATCATGTCCTTGATCTTCTCGATCGCTTCGTCGGTGACGGCCACGCGTTCATCATAGACATCGGATGTCATCGCGGGCGGATGCCGCACCCCGTGCCCGTGCACGGCAGAATGGGGCACATGCGAGTCGTGGACGCACACCTCCATCTGTGGGACCCCGCGGTCCTGTCGTACGACTGGCTGGAGGGGCCGCTCCTCCGATCATTCGGGCCCGCCGAGCTCGACACGGCGATCGCCGAGGCGCCGGATGCGGCCTACGGCTTCGTGTTCGTCCAGGCGGAGTGCGCGCCGGAGCAGTCGCTCGCCGAAGTGGACTGGGTCGCGGCGCTGGCCGGCCGCGTCGGGGTGAGCGGCATCGTCGCCCGCGCCCCGCTCGAGGACCCGGAGGCGACGCGCGAGCACCTCGCCGCCTATGCCGATCGACCTCTCGTCGTCGGCGTTCGGCGACTGCTGCAGTCCGAGCCGGCGGGGTTCTCGGCGACGCCGGGGTTCCGCGAATCGGCGCGGGCCGTGGCATCCGCCGGTCTCGTCTTCGACGCGTGCGTGCGCTGGACGCAGCTGCCCGACATGGTGGAGCTGGCCGACGCGGTGCCCGAGCTGACGATCGTGCTCGACCACCTCGGCAAGCCCGAAGTGGGGTCCGCCGAGGCGCCGGACCCCGCCGACGGGACACCGTGGGCCCAGTCGCTGCGCGACCTCGCCCGCCGTCCCAACGTCGTGTGCAAGCTCTCGGGGCTCCCGGCCGAGGCGCAGGGCGCGTGGGCGGCCGCCCAGCTGACGCCGTTCCTCGACGTGGCGCTGGACGCCTTCGGGCCCGGCCGCCTGCTGTTCGGAAGCGACTGGCCGGTCTCGGGCCCGTACGGGCGCTGGGCCGAGACGGTCACGACGTGGCTCGACGAGCGCGTCGGCGAGCACGGCCGTCACTCCGTGCTCGCCGGCAACGCCGAACGCGTCTACCGTCTGGCGTGACCGCCCCGCGCGTGCCGTGCGCCCGGGCGTCACCGCCCGTCTCTCGCACCTCTCCGACAGGTCAACCGGGGCTCTGCAGGACGTTTCGCCTGGATTCCCTCCTGTGGAGGCCCGGTTGACCTGTCGGGACGGTTTCAGGACTGCGCGGGGCGCAGCCGGAGTCCCGACATGCCGCCGTCCACCTCGATGAAGGTGCCGGTGGTGGAGCCGGACAGGGGGCTCACCAGGTACAGCACCGCTCCGGCGACCTCGCCCGCCGAGACGAGGCGGCCGTGCGGCTGACGCGCCTCGAGGGCGGCGCGCTCGGCGGCCGGGTCGGGCGCGCTGTCGAGCAGCCTGGCCACCCACGGCGTGTCGGCCGTGCCGGGGTTCACGGCGTTGACGCGGATGCCTTCGCGCACGTGGTCCGCGGCCATGGCGCGCGTCAGCGACAGCACGGCGCCCTTCGAGGCGCTGTACAGTGCGCGCTGCGGCAGGCCCGCCGTCGCTGCGATCGACGAGGTGTTGCAGATCGCGGCCGCGGGGGACCGGCGCAGCCACGGCAGGGCGGCGGCGGTGACGCGCGCGATGCCGGTGACGTTGATCGACAGGACGCGCGCCCACTCCTCGTCGTCGTTGGCGGCGATGTCGCCCTGCGCGCCGATGCCGGCGTTGTTGACGAGGATGTCGATGCGGCCGAACCGCTCGCCCACCTCGGCGACCGCGCGGTCGACCGCGGCGCGGTCGGACACATCGGCGGCGAAGGCGGCGAACCGGGGGTCGGCGCCCGAGGTGTCGCGGTCGAGGATCGCGACCTCGGCACCCTGATCGGCGAGCGTCGCGGCGATGGCGGCGCCGATGCCCGACGCGCCGCCGGTCACGACGGCGACCAGGCCGTCCAGCTGCGAGGCGCTCATCGGGCCGCCTCCCACGCTGTGAACTCCTGGCGCTGCGCGCCGAGGCCCTCGATCTCGATGTCGACGACGTCGCCTGGGGCGAGGTAGGGGAAGCGCCCCGACAGTGCGACGCCCTCGGGCGTGCCGGTGAGGACCAGGTCGCCGGGCTCGAGGGTCAGGAACTGCGACAGGTGCAACACGATGTGGTCGACGGGGAAGATCATGTCGGCGGTCGACGAGTCCTGGCGCGGCTCGCCGTTGACGCGGCTGCGCAGGCGGAGCGCCTGCGGGTCGACCTCGTCGGGGGTGACCAGCCACGGCCCGGTCGGGTTGAAGCCGGGCGCGCACTTGCCCTTGGACCACTGCCCGCCCGACACCTCGAGCTGGAAGGTCCGCTCCGACACGTCGTTCGCGGCGACGAAGCCGGCGATGTGCGCCGCGGCGTCGGCGGCCGAGTCGAGGTAGGCGGCGCGGCGCCCGATCACGATGCCGAGCTCGACCTCCCAGTCGGTCTTCTCGCTGCCGCGCGGGATCGTGACGGGGTCGTACGGGCCGACCACCGTGTTGGGGGTCTTGAGGAACATCACCGGCATGCTCGGCGGCGCGGAGCCGGACTCGGCCGCGTGCGCGGCGTAGTTCATGCCGATGCACACGACGGCGCTCGGCCGGGCGATCGGGGCGCCGGCACGCAGGGCGTCTGCGCCCGCCAGCACCGGGAGCCGCCCCTCGGCGATCGCCGCGGACGTGCGGCCGACGGGGTCGTCGGCGAGGAATCGGCCGTCGACATCGGATGTGAGCGGGCGCAGATCGAGGTGACGGTCGCCGTCGAGGACGACGGGGATCTCGCTTCCGGGCTCGCCGAGGCGCGCGAACTTCATTGCTCTCCTGAACTCTCGTGCGGGGCGGCGTCCGTGCCGTCGTGGTCCGCGGGGCGTGATTGACAGTATAGACATCCGATGTTTACACTGCGAGCGGTCCGTAACAGCGGATCCAGACATTCAGGAGCCGCCCCGTGAGCCGCATCGTCGCCTTCGAGACGACCGATATCCGCTTCCCGACGTCGCTGAGCCTCGACGGCTCCGACGCCATGAACCCCGACCCCGACTACTCCGCCGCCTACCTGCGGGTGGTGACGGATGCCGCCGACGACGTCTCCGGTCACGCCTTCGTCTTCACGATCGGCCGGGGCAACGACGTGCAGGTCGCGGCGCTCGACGCGCTCGCCGCGCATCTGGTCGGACGCGAGCTGGAGCCTCTCCTCGACGATATGGGCGCGACCAACCGCGAGCTCATCGGCGACTCGCAGCTGCGCTGGCTCGGCCCGGAGAAGGGCGTCATGCACATGGCGATCGGCGCGGTGGTCAACGCGCTGTGGGACATCAAGGCCAAGCGCGCGGGGCTGCCGCTGTGGCAGCTGCTGTCGAGGATGTCGCCGGAGGAGATCGTCGGACTGGTCGACTTCCGCTACCTCACCAACGCCCTCACGCCCGAGGACGCGCTCGCCATCCTCCGTGCCGCCGAGCCCGGCCGGGCGCAGCGCGAGCAGGAGCTCCTGGCGACCGGCTACCCGGCCTACACGACGAGCCCCGGCTGGCTCGGCTACTCCGACGAGAAGCTGGCCCGGCTGTGCCGCGAGGCGATCGCGGACGGCTTCGGGCAGATCAAGCTCAAGGTGGGCGCGGACCTGCAGGACGACATCCGCCGCTTCCGGGTCGCCCGCGAGGTCTGCGGGCCGGACTTCCCGATCGCCATCGACGCCAACCAGCGGTGGGAGGTGTCCGAGGCCATCGCGTGGGTGAACGCGCTCGCCGAGTTCCGGCCGGCCTGGATCGAGGAGCCCACGAGCCCCGACGACGTGATCGGCCACGCGGAGATCGCCCGCGGCGTCGCCCCGATCCGCGTCGCCACCGGCGAGCACGCCCAGAACCGGGTCATCTTCAAGCAGCTGCTGCAGGCCGAGGCGCTGTCGGTCATGCAGATCGACGCCGTCCGCGTGGCAGGTGTCAACGAGAACATCGCCAACCTGCTGCTGGCGGCGAAGTTCGGTGTGCCGGTGTGCCCGCACGCCGGCGGCGTGGGACTGTGCGAGGCGGTGCAGCACCTGTCGATGTTCGACTTCGTCGCCGTCAGCGGCACCCGCGACGGCCGCATGATCGAGTACGTCGACCACCTGCACGAGCACTTCGTCGTGCCGACCGACATCCGCGGGGGCGCGTACATGGCCCCGCTCGCACCCGGCGCCGGCATGGAGATGAAGGCCGAGAGCCGCGCGGCCTACGAGTGGGAGGTCGCCCGTGCGGCCGTCTGAGTCCCGGGTGCCGGCGCTGCCCCGCCTCGGCTACGGTGCGGCGAACATCGGCAACCTGTTCCGCGAGGTCACCGACGATCAGGCGTGGGCGATCCTCGACGCGGCGTGGGAGAGCGGCATCCGCTACTACGACACCGCGCCCCACTACGGCCTGGGGCTCTCGGAGCGCCGCCTCGGCGCGTTCCTGCGGACGAAGCCCCGGGACGAGTTCGTCCTCTCGACCAAGGCGGGACGGCTGCTGCGTCCCAACCCGGACGACGACGGCGGGCTCGACCTCGCCAACGACTTCCACGTGCCGACAACCGTCCGCCGCGAGTGGGACTTCTCAGCGGACGGCATCCGCGCGAGCCTCGACGAGTCGCTCGAGCGGCTCGGACTGGACCGCGTCGACATCCTCTACCTGCACGATCCCGAGCGGCATGACCTCCAGCTGGCGCTGCGCGAGGGGTTCCCCGCCCTCGAGCAGCTGCGCGGCGACGGCGCCGTCGCCGCGATCGGCATCGGCTCGATGGTCGCCGACGCGCTGGCGGCTGCGGTCGAGCAGGCCGATCTCGACGTCATCATGATCGCCGGCAGGTACACGCTGCTGGAGCAGCCCGCGGCCGACGCGGTGCTGCCGGCCTGTCACGACCGCGGGACCGGCGTGGTGGCGGCATCCGTCTTCAACTCCGGCCTGCTCGCGAAGGAAGAGCCGAGCCGGGACGACCGGTACGAGTACGGACGGATGCCGGACGCGCTGTGGGACCGGCTCCAGCGCCTCCTCGCCGTGTGCCGGGCGCACGGCGTCGCCCTCCCCGCCGCGGCGGTGCAGTTCCCGCTCCGCGACCCGGCGGTGCGCTCGGTCGTCGTCGGCGGGAGCCGCCCGGAGCAGCTGCGGCGCAACGCCGAGCTGATGGAGGTCGGCATACCCGCGGGCCTGTGGGAGGATCTGGCCGCCGAAGGACTCATCCGCTGACGAAAGGACCCCTCATGCTCGAGGGCATCGACCGCCTGCTCACCGGCGAGCTTCTGCTGCACCTGGACCGCATGGGTCACTCCGATGCGATCGTGGTCGCCGACGCGCACTTCCCGGCGTGGGCGGTGGGCACCCGCGTCGTCGACCTCCCCGGCACGACGACGCCGCAGGTCGTCGCGGCGGTGCGCACGGTGCTCCCGCTCGACGACGCGCCGGCGCTCGACCTCATGGCGTCGGCCGACGGCGAGGTGCTCGACGTGCAGCGCGAGCTCGCCGCGGCCGCCGGCACCGACGCCCCGCGCTACGTCGACCGGTTCGACTACTACGAGCTGGCGAAGAAGGCCTACGTCGTCGTGCGCACGGGTGAGACGCGCAAGTACGGCAACGCCCTGCTGCGCAAGGGTGTCGTGGGACATCTCTCCGCCTGAGCGGCGGCACCCGGCCGATGCCAGCCGGCGGCTCGGCGCTGTCGTCAGTCGTTCAGCCCGAACAGATCCAGCGGGTGAGTGAGGCGCCACCACGGCGACGGGTCTGGCACTTCCTCCGCCAGGCGCAGATCCACCGTCGCGTCGTCGAGCGGGCCGGTCACGGTGAGCGAGCCCACCACGTCACCCTCGTCGCGGGCGTCGCCGAGGTCGTAGGTGGTCGCGACCGCGCCCGTGCCGCCGTTCCACAGCACCACCGACGCGTCGCCGGCCGTGAGGACGTCGACGTCGTCGCCCCAGCGCGTCTCGACGATGCCGGCGACGGTCCCCGCCGTCACCGAGGGCTTCAGCTGCAGCTCCTGCTCGAGCTGGGAGTAGATCGCACGCGAGGCGGCGAGCCGGGACTCGTCGTCCGGCTGGCCCAGCACCGAGGCGTACAGGCGCACCGTCGTGTCGCCGATCGCGACGTCCTTGGCCGACAGCAGGTTCCACTCGTCGAGCGTGCCGGTCTTGATCCCCACGACCCCCGGGTCCGCCAGCAGCTCGTTGGTGTTCTCGACGAGGCCCGCGCCCGGCAGCTCGGTCGACTGCTTGGCGACGATCTCCGCGATGACCGGGTGGGCGAGGGCCTTCTGCGCGAGGGTGATGAGAGCCTCGGGTGAGGCGCTGTTGCGCGGATCCATCCCGGTGGGCTCGACGACCTGGACGCCCGTCACGCCGTGCGCGGCCAGCCACTCGGTCGCCGCCGCCGCGTAGACGGCGTCGGACGGCCACAGGTTCTGCGCCAGGCGATCGGCGTAGTTGTTCGCCGAGCCGATGAGCATGCCCTCGAGCATCTGGTACTCGGTGAGGCTGCCGCCCACGGGCACGTCGAGCGCCGACTCGCCGCGGGCGCGGTACTGCCAGTACCGGTAGTTGTCGGAGGCGCTGAAGCGGAACTCGGGGCCGGTCTCGCCGAGCGCGAGCGGCATCTCGTCGAGGACGACCAGGGCGGTCACGACCTTCGTGATGCTCGCGATGGCGGACGGGTCGGGCGACGACGTGAGGAGGCCCGGGATGCCGCCGACCGCGGCCGCCGCGCTGCCCTGGGCGGGCCAGACCGGCACCGCCGCGGGTGCCGCCTCAGGCTGCACCTCGATCGCGGTGACCGTCGGCGCGACCGCGTGCAGGGGCCACAGCAGCGTCGTCGCGGAGTACGCGCCGACCAGGCCGGCGATCACCAGCGTCGGCACCAGCACCCCGGGACGCAGCGGCGACTGGCGCGGCGGGTCGGCGAGCAGGCTCGGCTCGACGGCGACGTACGGCGTCGACGCGGCCACGAGGTCGCCCGGGGTCGAGCCCGCGGCGAGCGTCGTGTCATCGACCCACGCAAGCGCGGTCCGCCCTCCCGTCGCGGTCGCGGTCGCGGCCTCGGCGGAGACCGGGTCGCCCGTCGGCGGGCCCGGCTCGGTGGCCGCGGGGGGTTCGCTCGGCTGAGCGGCCGCGGCGGGTCCGCTCGGCTGAGCGGCCGCGGCGGGTCCGCTCGACTCGAGAGCGGCGACGGCGCCCCCGAGGGGAGGGGTCAGCGTGGTCCCGGGCGGCTCGAAGACGGGCACCGTCGGCGCCGCGACGGCCGTGGCGCCGCCGAGGGGCACGGTCGCGATCGTCGCGGGCACGAGCGGGACCTCGTCGGGCGCCGTGTGAGTTCCGGGGTGCGACGAATCGGCCGCGCCGCCGGTGGGCATGGTCAGCGTCCCGCTGTCGGCCGGATCCTCGGGGGACCCGCCCGGCACGGCCCTCGACCGCGTCCGATGCGCACGGCGCGTCGGTGCGGGAACGTCATCGGGGGTCACGCACCCCAAAATACCCGTCATGGCGGCGGTATACTCGCCATACGACCACGGGAGTCCGGTGAGCCGGGCTGAGAGGAAGCGAACCACGCTTCGACCGTCGAACCTGATCCGGATCATGCCGGCGCAGGGAGGAGTTCACATGCACGCATCCACGTCCGCATCCACCCCCGTTGCGGCCACCTCGGCGACCACCCGCAGTCTGCGGTGGCGCGTCGTCGACATCGTCGTCGCCGCGGTCCTCGGCGTCGCCATCGGCCTCGTCTTCTGGGCCTGGAACACCGTCGGCTACGCCTGGTTCACCGCGATGGACGGGCTCACACCCGGCCTCGGCGGCCTGGCGGTCGGCATCTGGCTGATCGGCGGTGTCATCGGCGGCCTCGTCATCCGCAAGCCAGGTGCGGCGCTGCTCGTCGAAGTGATCGCGGCGATCGTCTCGATGCTCATCGGCAACGTGTGGGGGGTCTCCACGCTCCTGTCGGGGCTCGTCCAGGGACTCGGGGCGGAGCTCGTCTTCGCACTCTTCCTCTACCGGCGCTTCACGCTGCCGGTCGCGATGCTGGCCGGTGTCGGCGCCGCGGTCGGGGCGTGGGTGTTCGAGCTGTTCTACGGCAGCTCGCCGAACATCCTCAAGACGCTCGAGTTCAACACGATCTACCTGATCTCGCTCATCGTCTCGGGCGCGCTGCTGGCCGGGCTCGTCGGCTGGCTCGCGGTGCGGGCGCTCGCCGCGACCGGCGCGCTCAGCCGCTTCGCCGCCGGACGCGAAGCGCGCCGCGAGGTCTGACGATGCCGGGCACCCGTCCCGGCCGCATCACCGCGGCGGGCTGGGGGTGGCGCTACGCCGGGCGGCGCGCGCCGGCGGTGCGCGACGTCGCTTTCACGATCGAGTCGGGTGAGCGCGTGCTGCTGCTCGGCGCCTCGGGCGCGGGCAAGTCGACGCTGCTGGCCGGGATGGCGGGACTCCTCGGGGGCGCCGACGAGGGCGACGAGACCGGCTCGCTGCTCATCGACGGCGAGCGTGCCGAAGCGCACCGCGGGCGGGTCGGCCTGGTGCTCCAGGACCCCGACGCCGGTGTCGTGCTGGCCAAGGTGGGCGACGATGTGGCGTTCGGGCCCGAGAACCTCGGGGTGCCGGCGGCCGAGATCCCGGCGCGCGTGAGCGAGGCGCTCGACGCGGTGGGGCTGCGCGTCCCGCTCGGCCGGCCCACCAAGGCGCTCTCCGGCGGCCAGAAGCAGCGCCTCGCGCTGGCCGGGGTGCTCGCGATGCGCCCGGGCGTGCTCCTGCTGGACGAGCCGACGGCGAACCTCGACCCCGACGGGGTGCGCGAGGTGCGCGCCAGCGTCGAGCGGGTGCTGGCCGAGACGGGCGCCACGCTCGTGGTGATCGAGCACCGCACCGCGGTGTGGGCCGATCTCATGGACCGCGTCATCGTCGTCGGCGCGGACGGCGGACTCCTCGCCGACGGCACCCCGGCCGACGTGTTCGCCCGTCACGGCGCGGACCTCGCGGCCGCGGGGGTCTGGGTGCCGGGGATGCCCGTCGACCTGCCCGTGCTGCCCCCCGCTCAGCCCGACGCGGCGGCGGCGCTGGCGGCATCCGCTCTCTCCCTCTCGCGGGACGGGCGGTCGATCGTGCGCGCCGGGCTCGACCTGACCGTGCCCCGCGGCGCGGCGACCGCCATCACCGGGCCCAACGGCGCCGGCAAGTCCACGCTCGCCCTCACCCTCGCAGGGCTGCTGCCCGAGGCGGCGGGGGAGGTCGTCGCGGCCCCCGAGCTGGCGGGGCGGTCGGGGCGCCGCCCGTCGCGCTGGACGTCGCGAGAGCTGCTCACCCGCATCGGCACGGTGTTCCAGGAGCCCGAGCACCAGTTCCTCGCCTCGTCGGTGCGCGACGAGCTCGCCATCGGCCCGCGCTCGCGCGGCGTCGATGCGGCGGCCGTCGACGTGATCGTCGACGAGCTGCTCGAGCGGCTGCACCTCGCCCCGCTCGCCGCGGCGAACCCGTTCACGCTGTCGGGCGGGCAGAAGCGCCGGCTGTCGGTCGCCACCGTGCTCGCCGACGCGCCGCCGGTCATCGTGCTCGACGAGCCCACCTTCGGGCAGGACCGCCGCGGCTGGATCGAGCTCGTGCAGCTGCTGCAGTCCGAGATCGCCGCCGGTACGACGGTCGTCGCCGTCACCCATGACGAGGACGTGCTGCGCCACCTCGGCGGCCATCGCATCGAGCTCGGCGCCCCCGTCCCGGCAGGAGCTCGGCCGTGACCGCGGTCGAGGCGCGCGAGGGCGTCCCGGAGGCGACCGCCGAGGCGCGCGCGTGGCTGGACGGCGTCAACCCGGTCACCCGGATCGTGCTCGCGCTGCTGCTGTCGGTGCCGCTCCTCGCCTCGATCGACGTCACCAGCTCGCTCGTCGCGATCGCGCTGCAGCTCGTCTGCATCCCGCTCACCGGCCTCGCCGTCGTGACCGTGCTGATGCGGATGCTGCCGGTCCTGGTCTTCGCGCCGGTCGCGGGGGTGAGCATGCTGCTGTACGCCGAGCCCGGGGGGACCGTCCACTGGTCGTTCTGGTACGCGACGATCAGCGACGACTCGATCGCCCTCGCCGTCGCGGTGTGCCTGCGGGTGCTCGCGCTGGCGCTGCCCACCATCCTCCTCTTCGGGCGCACCGACCCCACCGAGCTCGCCGACGCGCTCGCCCAGGTGGCGAAGCTGCCGAGCCGGTTCGTGCTCGGCGTGCTGGCCGGCACCCGCACGCTGGGGCTCTTCCTCGACGACTGGCGCAGCATGCAGCTGGCGCGCCGCGCGCGCGGGGTCGGCGACACCGGTGCCGTCCGCCGCTTCCTCTCCATGGCGTTCGTGCTGCTGGTGTTCGCCGTCCGCCGCGGCACGAAGCTCGCGATGGCGATGGAGGCACGCGGCTTCGGGTCCGGCATCCCGCGCACGTGGTCGCGCCCGTCGCGCCTGCACGCACGGGACGCCGTGGCGCTGGCGGGCGGTGTGGCGATCATGGCCGCGGCGATCGGCGCCGCGGTGGCCGTCGGCACCTTCCGCTTCGTGTGGTCCTGACACCCGGTCGGCGGCGAGCATCCGATCGGGCGGCCCGCCGCGTCAGTCCGCGGCGACTGTCCGTGGCGTCAGTCCGCGGCGACGAGCCTCTCGTACGCCGGCTGCAGCGCCGGGAAGTAGTCGTCCCACCTGACCTCGTCGGGATCCAGGCCCGCCTGCGCCGCCACCAGCCGGTCCAGGTAGTACTCCCAGCCCGGGCCGATCGACCCCACGTCCTCACTGGGATTCAGGCGCTGCCCGAAGGTGAGCACGGTGTCTCCTGGCACGTCCTCCGCGAGCTCGAACCACAGGTGCCACGAGCCGCTGCCCTGCGACGTGTCGCCGGAGAACCGCCGCGGGCGATCGCACTCGAGGATCGTGTACTCCTCCGGCTCCGGCTCCTGTCCCTCCGCGGTCATGTAGAAGGTCACGCGGCCGGACGCCGGATCGCCCTCCCAGCGGCCGATCCAGCGCTCGAGGCGCTCGGATTCGGTGAGCTCCCGCCACACCGCATCGGCGGTCGCCCGGAACCGCCGGAGGATGACGAGGTTCGGGTGTCCGTCGATCTTGCAGACGGTGCCGGTGATTTCGGTCATGTCGCGTTCCAGAGGTCTCGGTAGTACGACAGGCGCTCGCGGTCGGGGGCGACCCCGTACGCCTCGATGAGGGCGTCCTCCCATCCCTCGCCATAGTTCCACGCCGTCGACATCGACGCCACGGCGATGTCCGCCCAGCGGTCGGCGACCCCGAGCGTCCCCAGGTCGACGTGGGCGACCCACCGGCCGTCGTCGCCGATGAGCGTGTTGGGGCAGCACGCGTCGCCATGGCACACGACGAGACGGTCGACCGGCGGCGGCTCGCGCAGCGCATCGGGCACGCGGATGCCGCGCCCCGCCGCATTCGCGATGCGCCCGGCGACACCCCAGTCGAACGGGCAGTCCGCGACCGGCAGCGCGTCGTGCAGGGCCCGGAGGCCCTCGCCGACCGCCCGGACGGCGGTCGCGGGATCGGCGACCCAGCGAGGGTCGACGGCCGAGAGACCGGGGAGTGCGGTCGTCACCAACCACTCGTGCGTGTCGTCGCCGCCGACCTCGAGCACGCGCGGCACGGCGATGCGGGCGACGGCCCAGTCGAGCCGCTCGGCCTCGCCGGCGAAGGACGATTCGGCGTTGCGCGGGCCGTGTTTGATGTACCGGCCGTCGTCGGTGCGGAAGGTCACCCCGCCGTAGTCGTTGCGCCACACCGGCACGGTGCGGGTCCCGCCCGCGAGCAGGCGCACACGTGGCGGCACGACGACGTCTTCGCCCGGGATCGACACCCTCCCATCCTGCCGGGTCAGGCCTCGAGGACCTCCCTGGTCAGGCCCCGAGGACCTCCCGCAGGATGAGCGCGTGGTTGTGGGATTCGTCGGCGACGGCGTGCAGCAGTGTCACGGCCGGGTGGGCGGCCAGCTCCGCGCGCAGCGACGCGACGGCCGTGCGCGTGGGGCCGTCGAGCTCGGCGCGGTAGGCGGTCTCGAAGTCCGCCCACGACAGGTCGCCGTGGTGGAACTCCCTGCGCAGGTCCGTCGAGGGCGCCACCTCCTTCGCCCACAGGTCGAGGGCGGCGCGCTCCTTCGTCAGCCCGCGCGGCCAGAGCCTGTCCACCAGCACGCGGAACCCGTCGTCCGGGTCGGGGTCCTCGTACACGCGCTTGAGCCGGATCTCCACCCGTCCAGTCAACCCCGCCCGCCGCGGCCGCGCCACCGCGCGGCGTGACCGATCGGCGGTCGCACGACTAGCCTGGGGGCGGCGGCCTCCCAGCGTCGCGGCTGATACTCAGTCCCGCGTATGCTGGTACGCGGTTTCGCGACATTCCGGACTTCGAAGGAGAATCCATGGATCTGACGGATGCCTCGGCCCTCGTCACCGGCGGCGCGAGCGGGCTGGGCCTCGCCACCGCACGGCGCCTCGCCGCGGCGGGCGCCCTCGTCACGATCGTGGACCTCCCCACCTCCGCCGGGGCCGGCGTCGCCGCCGAGCTCGGCGGGTCGTTCGCCCCCGCCGATGTCACCGACCCGGAGCAGGTCGCGGCCGCGGTGACGACGGCGGCGGCATCCGCTCCGCTGCGGGTGGTGGTCAACTGCGCCGGCATCGCGCCGCCGGCCAAGGTGCTCGACCGCGAGGGCCGCCCGACGCCGCTGGACGCGTTCGAGCGGATCGTGCGCGTCAACCTCGTCGGCACCTACAACGTCATCGCTCAGGCATCCGCCGTCATGGCCAGGACCGATCCCACCGCGGACGGCGATCGCGGCGTCATCGTCAGCACGGCGAGCGTCGCGGCGTTCGACGGACAGATCGGTCAGCCCGCGTACTCGGCGTCGAAGGGCGGCGTGCACGCGATGACCCTGCCGATCGCGCGCGAGCTCGCGCGGTACGGCATCCGCGTCGTCACGATCGCCCCCGGCATCATGGAGACCCCCATGCTCGCCTCGCTGCCCCAGGCCGCGCAGGACTCCCTCGGCGAGCAGGTGCCGTATCCGAACCGCCTCGGCAGGCCGGACGAGTACGCGCGTCTGGTGATGTCGATCGTCGACAACGGCTACCTCAACGGCGAGACCATCCGCCTCGACGGCGCCATCCGCATGGCGCCGAAGTAAGGAGACCGCATGAGCGACTCGATCCTCGTCACCCGCGACGGCGCCCTGGCGCGCGTGACGTTCAACAGGCCCGCCTTCCTCAACGCCATGGGCTTCGAGATGGGCGGCCGCTGGCGCGACGTGGCGCACGAGCTCACGTCCGACGACTCGGTCGGAGCCATCATCCTGGATGCCGCCGGCCCGGCCTTCTGCGCCGGCGGCGACGTGCTCGAGATGGCGACGTCGGGGGCCTCCGGTGCCGACGTCACGGCTGCCGCGCACACGATCCACGACGGCATCCGCACCTTCGCCGAATCCTCCACGCCGATCGTCGCCGCCGTACAGGGCGCGGTCGCCGGAGGGGGCCTCGGCCTCATGCTGACGGCGGACTACATCGTCGCGTCCGACCAGGCGAAGTTCGTCAGCAAGTACGCCAACATCGGCCTGACGCCCGACCTGGGGGTCTCGACGCTGCTGCCGGCCGCCGTCGGGCAGCGTCGTGCCCTGCAGCTGCTGCTCCAGGACCTCACGATCGACGCGGCCACCGCGCTGGACTGGGGCCTGGTCACCGAGGTCGCGCCCGCGGGCGAGGTCGCGGCGCGGGCCGAGGCGGTCGCCCGGTTCTGGCTCGACGGCGCGACCGGTGCGTTCGGGCAGGCCAAGCGTCTCGTGCGCACCGGAGCCGGACGATCCTTCGCCGACAACCTGGACGACGAGGCGGCCTCGATCGGCGCCCGCTTCGACACCGACGAGTCGAAGGCCCGCGTCGCCGCCTTCGCCGCGGCATCCGCCAAATCCCGCCCCTGACCCCACCCCGCCCCAGACCCGCCCCCGCCCCTGATCCGCCCCCACCCAAACACCGTCGAGATACCGCGACCTCGCCGAACGACCACGTCATCGACGCCGACAACGTGCTAGCTCGCCGAGAACACACGATCTCGACGGAAGTGCGACCCGAAAGGACCCCGAGATGAGCGACAAGCCCCTCGCCGGCAAGACCATCCTGATGTCCGGCGGCAGCCGCGGCATCGGGCTCGCCATCGCCCTGCGCGCCGCCCGCGACGGCGCGAACGTGGCACTCCTGGCCAAGACCGACACCCCGCACCCCAAGCTGGAGGGCACCGTGCACTCGGCCGCGGAGCAGATCCGCGAGGCGGGCGGTCAGGCGCTGCCGATCGTCGGCGACGTCCGCAACGACGACGACGTCACCGAGGCGGTGCTCAAGACACAGGGGGAGTTCGGCGGCATCGACATCGTCGTGAACAACGCCTCGGTCATCGACCTGTCCCGCTCGCTCGATCTCGACGCGAAGAAGTACGACCTCATGCAGGACGTGAACGTCCGCGGCACCTTCATGCTGTCGAGGGCCGCGGTGCCGATCCTGAAGGATGCCGCCAACCCGCACATCCTGTCGCTCTCGCCGCCCCTCAACCTGTCGCCGAAGTGGCTGGGCGGGCACACCGGCTACACGCTGGCGAAGTACGGGATGACCATGGCGACGCTGGGGCTCGCGGCCGAGTTCGCCGACGCGGGCATCGCCGCGAACACGCTGTGGCCGCGCACCACGATCGCCACGGCCGCGGTGAAGTTCGCCCTGGGCGGCGACCGCATGATGAAGGTGAGCCGGACCCCCGAGATCTACGCCGACGCCGCGTACGAGATCTTCACCAAGCCGTCGCGGTCGTACACCGGCCAGACGCTCATCGTCGAGGACGTGCTCGAGGCGGCCGGCGTGACCGACTTCTCCGGCTACGCCGCCGTCCCGGGAACCCCCGACTCGGAGCTCTTCCCCGACATCTTCCTCGATTGACGCCGGGTCGGCCCGCACCGCCTTTCCGGGCCGACCGGGCCGACGTAGGGTGGCTCCATGGCGGTACGGAGCCTGTTCCCGATCCTGCTCGCGCGAGACCTTCCGGGCCTCGTGAGGTTCTACGAGACCGCGCTCGGCGCCTCGGTGCCCTACCGCTTCGCCGGCGGGGACGAGGACGACTACGTCTCGCTCCAGATCGGCGAGGTGTCGCTGGGCATCGGACGCGACCTCGACGCGCTGCCGCCTTCGGTGGGCGACCGGGTCGCGCTGTGGTTCTACGTGGACGACGTCGACGCGACCTATGCGGCCTGGCTCGCGGCCGGCGGTCGCGCGGAGCAGCCGCCCGCCGACATGGCGTGGGGCGAGCGCGTCGCGCAGGTGCGGGACCCCGCCGGCAACCTCGTCAACCTCGGCGCCGAGCCGCCCGACGAGCCGCCCGAGCCGCCCGCAGCGCCGCCGGCGTGACGCGAGCGGTCAGATGAGGCCCAGGCGCCGGAAGGCGTTGGCGATCCCGTCGTCGAGCACGTCTGTGGTGACGAAGTCGGCGAGGGCCTTGAGCTCGGGGTGGGCGTTGCCCATCGCGACCGCGACGCCGCACACCTGGAACATCTCGACGTCGTTCCAGCTGTCGCCGACGGCGACGGCGTCGGCGGCGTCGATGCCGAGGCGGTCCAGCAGCAGCTCGATCGCGGAGCCCTTGGTCGTGTCGCGCTCGTTGATCTCGCCGTTCGAGCCGCCCGGCAGCGGCATGCTGCCCGGCACCACGAGGAACCTGTCCCCGAGGTCGGCGCGCAGCTGCTCGAGGCCGTCCTCGTGGTCGCTGACGAACACCGCCTTGTCGATGCGGCCGAGGTCGGCCTCCTCGATCGGCGGGAAGGTGCGCTGGGCCAGCCCCACCAGCGAGTCCTCCGGGCGCACCTCGCCGCCCGCGGCCTCGCGGGCCTCCAGTGCCGCGGCATAGTCGCGCATGAGCTCGGCCATGTCATCGCTGGCGTAGACGCCGTCGCGGGTCTGGAGGAAGAAGCGGATGCCGCGGCTGCGCATCGCCGCCAACAGGCGCTCCGTCGCCTCGCGCGGGAGCGGGCGGTCGATGACGACCTCGTCGCCGGAGACGACCAGGGCGCCGGAGTTCGTCACCGCGCCGTCGAAGCCGATCTCGGCGACATTCGGGTGGATGTCGGCGGCGGAGCGCCCGGTGCTGAGGTAGACGAGGTGCCCGGCCGCGCGGGCGGCGCGCACGGCGTCGCCGGTCGAGGGGGCGACATGCGATCCGTGCTCGAGGATCGTGCCGTCGACATCGAGGAAGATGATCCGCCGCCGGTGGGGACGCGTCGCGTCGGCGGCCGTTGAGCCTGTCGGAGTGGTCATCAGTGCTCGTTCCCGGTGAGGAGGAGGATGCCGCCGAGGCCGATCATGAGGCCGCCGCCGGTCGCGGACAGCCGCGCGATCCGCTTCGGCGATCGCCCGAACCAGCCGCGGGCGCCCGCGGCGATCAGCGCCCAGATCGCGTCGGAGACGAGCGCGATCGCGAAGAACACCAGGCCGAGCACGATCATCTGCAGCGGCACGGAGCCCGTCGAGAGGTCGACGAACTGGGGGAGCACCGCGACGAAGAACGCGATGGTCTTGGGGTTCGTCACGCCCACCACGAAGCCCTCGCCCAGCTGACGCCACGCCGAGCGGGGCAGGACGCCGCCGTCGGCCTCCGCCGCCGCCCGGTCGCGGTGCCGGATCGCCTGGATGCCGAGGTACACCAGGTACAGCGCGCCGGCGATCTTGAGGATCGTGAACAGCACGACCGACTGCGCCACGATGCCGCCCACGCCCAGCGCGACGAGTGCGATGACCGGCAGCAGCCCGAGGGCGTTGCCGAGCACGCTCAGCAGGCCGCCCACGCGCCCGAGCGCGAGTGCGCGCCCGATCGTGAAGAGCACGCTCGGGCCCGGAATCACGATCAGCACCAGCGCGGCGAGCGTGAAGGCGAGCAGGTTCTCGAGGGGGACCACGGTGCACACCCTAGCCTTCTCCGCCGGGCGGTTCAGAGCCGCTTGCGCAGGAACACCTGCTCGGTGCCGTCGTCGCCCTGGACGCGCTCGGTCTCGACGTAGCCCTCGCGCTCGTACAGGCGCAGGTTCGCCTCGCTGAGCGACCCGGTGAACAGCTCGGCCTCGGTCGCGCCCGCTTCCGCCCCGCGACGCTCGACGGCGGCCAGCAGCGTCGTGCCGATGCCTTCGCCGGCCCGGTCCGGCGCGATCGCGATGCGCCCGACGAGCAGCAGTGACCCGTCCAGGCGTGCCCGCACGGCGCCCACCATGCGGGGCCCGTCCAGCGCGACGCACCCGATGTTCTCGTGCAGCTCGGACTCGACCTCCTCGAGGGTCTGCGTCAGCGGCGGCATCTCGGGCGTCCCGTAGATCAGCGCCTCCTGCACGAACGCGGCGCGCTGGAGCGTCATCACCTCGCCGGCGTCGTCGGGGCGGATGGGGCGCACGGTCAGATCGTCCATGCGGCCACGCTAGCCAGGCGCTGCGCCGGCGTGCGGGGGATTGACGGCGTCATCGGGCATCGGGCATCGGCATCCGTCCAGGCGTCGTCGCCTACCCTGGAACCCATGACCGAGTCCTCCCCCGTCCGCGCCACGAAGCCGAAGCAGGTGCGCCCAGCGACCGAGGGGTGGACCCAGAAGAAGGATGCCGAGGGGCGGCCGCTCCTGCAGTTCGCCAGTCCCAAGCGCGGCAAGCCCCCGGTGCACATGGCCGATCTCACTCCCGAGGAGCGGGTCGCCAAGGTGAAGGAGCTCGGGATGCCGGGCTTCCGCGCGAAGCAGCTCGAGAAGCACTACTTCCAGCACTGGACCCACGACCCGGCCGACATGACCGACCTGCCGGCCGAGGGCCGCGACGAATTCGTGCACGGCATGGTGCCCTCCCTCCTCACCGAGGTGCGGCGCCTCGAGACCGATCGCGGCGACACGATCAAGTTCCTGTGGAAGCTGCACGACGGCGCGCTCGTCGAGTCGGTGCTCATGCGCTACCCGGGCCGCATCACGCTGTGCGTCTCGAGCCAGGCCGGGTGCGGCATGAACTGTCCGTTCTGCGCGACCGGGCAGGCGGGCCTCACCCGCAACATGTCGGCGGCCGAGATCGTCGAGCAGATCGTGCGCGCCAACCGCCTCATCGCCGAGGGTGGACTCGGCGGCAAGAAGAAGACCGATCACTCCGCCGAACGAGTGTCGAACATCGTGTTCATGGGCATGGGCGAGCCGCTGGCGAACTACGCGCGGGTGATGCAGGCGGTGCGTGTCATGACCGACAAGCAGCACGGCCTCGGCATGAGCGCTCGCGGCATCACCGTGTCGACGGTCGGACTCGTGCCCGCGATCACGAAGCTCGCGAACGAGGACATCCCGGTGACCTTCGCGCTCTCGCTGCACGCGCCCGACGACAAGCTCCGCGACGAGCTGATCCCCGTCAACTCCCGCTGGAAGGTCGACGAGGCCCTCGACGCCGCCCGTGCGTACTTCGACAAGACCGGACGACGCGTCTCGATCGAGTACGCGCTCATCAAGGACATGAACGACCACGCGTGGCGCGCCGACCTCCTGGCCGAGAAGCTCAACGCCCGCGGGCGCGGCTGGGTGCACGTGAACCCGATCCCGCTCAACCCGACCCCCGGCTCCATCTGGACGGCGTCCGAGGTGCCGGTGCAGAACGAGTTCGTGCGGCGGCTCAACGACGCGGGCATCCCGACCACTCTCCGCGACACCCGCGGCAAGGAGATCGACGGCGCCTGCGGCCAGCTGGTCGCCACCGAGGAGGACGCCGCGGTCGCCGCGGTTACCCCGCTCGAGGTGTGACGGATTCCGGATGCCGCGGGCCGCGGCATCCGCTCGACGACGAGGGTCTTCCACCTGGCGTCCAGGTTGCGTTGTCTAGGGTGTCCGGATGTCTTTCTCCGCTCACCGGCCGGGCCGATTCGGCTCCGACGGCCGCATCGAGTTCGACGCGCCGGCCGATCAGGCCGAGGAGCTGTACCTCGACGACGTCCGCGCCGCGCACGCCGCCGGCGCGCGTGAGGACGGCGGGCGCGAGGACGGCGGAGGCCCGGACGACCCGTTCCCCGAGACGCGCCTGCTCGAGGACTCCTTCGCGATGAGCCCGACCGAGCCCGTCGCGGTCGAGGCCCCGCGGACCACGCCGGAGCGTCAGCCGGCCGTCGGCGAGTGGGGCGCCGTGGACGAGCCTGCGCCCGAGGGGACGCCCGCACCGCCGGAGCCTGAGGCGCCGGAGCCGGCGGCGGCCGACGTCGCCGAGCCGGCGGCGGAGGCATCCGTCCCCGTCACCCGCTCCCCGCGCGCGCAGCGCCGCCGCGAGCGGACCTCCGCCGCGCGACGCCTCGCCGTGCTCGGCGGAGCGGAGGGCTCGGTGCTCGACGAGGTGCCCACCGAGACGCCCCGCTTCGTGCAGATGTTCTTCGTGCTCGCCGGGACGGCGCTGGTCTCGGCCATCTCGATGTACTTCGCGCTCGTGACCGGCGTGCGGATCGCCGCCTTCGTCGCGGTGCCGCTCGCACTGGTGTGGGCGCTCATCATCTTCAACCTCGACCGCTTCCTCACCTCGACGATGCGCTCGACGCACAACGTGTGGCGGCTGATCGGGCTCGCGATCCCTCGTGTGATCATGGCGGCGGTGATCGGCATCGTCGTGGCCGAGCCCCTCGTGCTGCAGATCTTCCAGAACGACATCGCACGCGAGGTGAACGCGACCAACATCACGCAGGCGCAGTCGGATCAGGATGCCGTCACCTCGGGCCCGGAGAGGCAGGCGCTCGACGCCGCGAGCGAGCGGGTCGCCGCGTTGGAGAGCCAGGCGGCGACCGGCGTCGTCGACGGCGCCGAGACGACGACCGCGTCCGCCGCGGCGGCGCAGGCGTCCGTCGACGACCTCACCGCCAAGCTCGCCGAGCAGCAGCAGGTGATCGACCAGGCGCGGGCGATCTACCAGTGCGAGATCAACGGCCAGGGCGCCGGCGAGGTCGCGGGCTGCAGCGGCGTCGCCGGCGAGGGGGCGAGCTCCGAGGCCGCCGAGGCGCAGCTGGCCGCCGCGCAGGCCTCCTACGACGACCTCGCCGCGAAGCTGCGGTCGGCCCAGGCCGACCTCGCCGACGCCCAGGCGTCGGGCACGGCCGCCGCGAGCGCGTCGGAGGAGCAGAACAAGCAGCAGGCGCGCGACGAGCTGCCGGCTGCCCGCGAGCAGTACCAGGCGGCGCTCGCCGCGTACGACGCCCGGGCGGCGGAGATCGCGAGCGGCAACGCCGGCGCGGTCGGCCTGCTGAGCCAGATCGGCGCCCTGGAGCGGCTGGGGGAGCGCGAGCCGACGCTGAAGTGGGCGCACCTGCTCATCGCCGTGCTGTTCTTCATGATCGAGCTGCTGCCCGTGATCGTGAAGGTGCTCACGAGCTACGGCGACCCGTCGCTGTACGAGAAGGCCGACGCGCTGCGCCGGCAGGTGGCCCTCGACCGGGTCACGGCGCGCAGCTGGCGCGAGCGAGCCGGCATCGCGCAGGGCGCGGAGGCCTGAGCGCCGCCGCGCGCGATCCGGCGGGCCCGTTCCGCTCTCGGTGAACGCGAATGCGCGATGTCGGCGGCCCGTGCCAGGGTGGGAGCCGCATCCATCCATCGCATGAGCCGGGCTTCGCCATGCCCTGCCGTGCCGCCGCATCCGGGAGACCTCCGTGCTGGCCAAGCTCCTCGTCCGCTACCTGAAGTCATCCGGGTGGCTGCTGCTGGGCGTGCTGGTGTTCCAGTTCGCCTCCGCTCTGGCATCGCTCTACCTGCCGAGCCTCAACGCCGACATCATCGACAACGGCGTCTCCCAGGGCGACACCGACTACATCTGGCGCACCGGCGTGGTCATGCTGACGATCTCGCTCGGCCAGATCGTCGCCGCCATCATCGCGACGTACTTCGCGGCCCGGGCGGCGATGAAGCTCGGCCGCGACATGCGCGACGACATCTTCGAGCGCGTGTCGGCCTTCTCCGAGCGCGAGGTCACCGGCTTTGGCGCGGGCTCCCTCATCACCCGCAACACCAACGACGTGCAGCAGGTGCAGATGCTCACGATGATGGGCGCGACCTTCCTCGTCTCCGCGCCGCTCCTCGCCGTCGGCGGGATCATCCTGGCGATCGACCAGGCGGCGAGCCTCGCCTGGATCCTCGCCATCGCGGTCCCCGTGCTGCTGCTGGTCGCCGGCGTCGTGATCGCCCGCATGGTGCCGCTGTTCCGCAGCTTCCAGGGCAAGCTCGACGGCGTCAACCGCATCATGCGCGAGCAGCTGACCGGCATCCGCGTCATCCGGGCGTTCGTGCGAGAGCCCATCGAAGAGGAGCGCTTCCGCGTCGCGAACACCGACATCATGGTGGTCGGCCGCAAGGTGGGCTCGCTGTTCGTGCTGCTGTTCCCGGCCGTGATGCTCATCCTCAACGTCACGGTCATCGGCGTGATCTGGTTCGGCGGCATGCAGGTCGACAGCGGCGAGATCCAGATCGGCACGCTCTTCGCCTTCATGCAGTACGCCATGATCATCCTCTCGGGCGTCCTCATGGCGAGCTTCATGACGCTGATGATCCCGCGCGCGGCCGTCTCGGCCGAGCGCATCGGCGAAGTCCTCGACACGCGCTCCACGCTGGCGCGCCCGGCGGACGCCGTCGCCGCGTTCCCCGAGCCGGGGGCGGTCGAGTTCCGCGGCGTCACCTTCACCTATCCCGGCGCCGAGCACCCCATCCTCGCGGACGTCACGTTCCGAGCGGATCCGGGTGAGACGGTCGCCGTCGTCGGCTCGACGGGTGCGGGCAAGACGACCCTGGTCTCGCTCATCCCGCGGCTGTTCGACGTCACCGACGGCGCGGTGCTCGTGGGCGGCGTCGACGTCCGGCGGGCAGACCTCGACGCCCTGTGGCGGACGATCGGCCTCGTGCCGCAGCGCCCGTTCCTGTTCACCGGCACCGTCGGCTCCAACCTGCGGTTCGGGCGGGAGGATGCCACCGACGCCGAGCTCTGGCGGGCGCTCGAGATTGCCCAGGCCAGCGACTTCGTCAGCCAGATGGACGGCGGGCTCGACGCGCGCATCGCGCAGGGCGGCACGAACGTGTCGGGCGGCCAGCGCCAGCGTCTCGCGATCGCGCGGGCGATCGTCCACGACCCGCGCGTGCTCGTGTTCGACGACTCGTTCTCGGCGCTCGACCTCACGACGGACGCGAGGCTGAGGCAGGCACTGTGGCGGGAGCTGCCGCACGTCACGAAGATCGTCGTCGCGCAGCGCGTCTCGACGATCATCGACGCCGACCGCATCGTCGTGCTCGACGACGGCGGCGTGGTCGGGCTCGGCACGCACGAGGAGCTGCTCGAGAGCAGCCAGACGTACCGCGAGATCGTCGAATCCCAGCTCGGAGCGGAGGTCGCCCGATGAGCGAGCAGCAGCCCAGGTCCCGCCGCCGCGTTCAGGACGCCGTCGCGGAGCTCAGCGCCGAGGAGAAGGCCGAGATCGAGCTCGGCGAGCAGGCGCGCATCGCCGCGGACGACTGGAGCGGCGCGGTCGCCCCCGGCAAGGCCGCTCACTTCGGTCCGTCGTTCCGTCGCCTGCTCGGGCTGCTCAAGCCGCACGCGGTCGCGTTCACGCTGGCGACGGTCCTCGGCGCGGCGGGCGTCGTGCTCGCCGTGCTGTCGCCGAAGGTGCTCGGCGAGGCGACGAACATCCTCTTCGAGGGCGTCGTGTCGTCGATGGCACCGGCGGGCACCACGAAGGAGCAGGTGGTCGCCGGCCTCGAGGCGCAGGGACAGCAGGATCTCGCGAACATCGTCCAGGCGATGCAGCACTTCGTGCCGGGCGCCGGCGTCGACTTCCTGGCGCTGAGCCGCGTGCTGCTGATCGTGCTCGCACTCTACTTCGCGTCGGCGCTGCTGATGTGGCTGCAGGGCTACGTCATGAACGTCATCATGGTGCGCCTCATCTGGCGCCTCCGCGAAGACGTCGAGGCGAAGGTCAACCGCCTTCCGCTGCGGTACTTCGACCGGGTGCAGCGCGGCGAGCTCATCTCCCGGGTCACCAACGACATCGACAACATCACCCAGATGATGCAGCAGTCGCTGTCGCAGGCGCTCACCGCGGTGCTGACGGTCGTCGGCGTGCTCATCATGATGCTGTCGATCTCGTGGCAGCTGACGCTCGTGGTGCTGGTGAGCTTCCCGCTCATGGGCGTGCTGTTCGGCGTCATCGGGCCGCGCTCGCAGAAGGCGTTCGGCACGCAGTGGCGCAAGGTCGGGCGCCTTAACGCGCGCGTGGAGGAGTCGTTCTCGGGGCACGCACTGGTCAAGGTGTACGGCCGCGAGCAGAGCTCGCGCGAGGCGTTCCGGGCCGAGAACGAAGAGCTGTACCAGGCGTCGTTCATGGCGCAGTTCCTCTCGAACACGATGATGCCCGCCATGATGTTCATCGGGAACCTCACCTACGTGGGCATCGCGGTCTTCGGAGCACTCATGGTCGCCGGCGGCCAGCTCCGGCTGGGCGACGTGCAGGCGTTCATCCAGTACTCGCAGCAGTTCACCCAGCCGCTGTCGCAGCTCGGCGGCATGGCTGCCGTCGTGCAGTCGGGCACCGCGTCCGCGGAGCGGGTCTTCCAGATCCTCGACGAGCCCGAGCAGGAGCCGGATTCCTCCGACGCGCCGGCGCCGGTCGACGGCGACGGGACGATCGAGTTCCAGGACGTGGCGTTCTCCTACTCGGCCGACCACCCGCTCATCCACGACCTGTCGTTCCGCGTCGAGCCCGGGCAGACGGTGGCGATCGTCGGCCCCACGGGTGCCGGCAAGACGACGCTGGTCAACCTGCTCATGCGGTTCTACGAGCTGGACAGCGGGCGCATCCTGCTCAACGGGCAGGACATCTCGCTGCTCACCCGGCGCGACATGCGGGCGAAGACGGGCATGGTGCTCCAGGATCCGTGGCTGTTCGCCGGGACGATCCGCGAGAACATCCGCTATGGCCGTGCCGACGCCACCGACGACGAGATCCTCGCCGCCGCCCGCGCGACGTACGTCGAGCGGTTCGTGCACTCGCTGCCCGACGGCTACGACACGCTCCTCGACGAGGAGGCGTCCAACATCTCGGCGGGCGAGAAGCAGCTGATCACGATCGCGCGCGCGTTCGTGGCGCAGCCGTCCGTGCTGATCCTCGACGAGGCGACGAGCTCGGTCGACACCCGCACCGAGCTGCTGCTGCAGCACGCGATGGCGGCGCTGCGAGAGGGCCGCACGTCGTTCGTGATCGCACACCGCCTGTCGACCATCCGCGACGCCGACCTCATCCTCGTGATGGAGAACGGCGGGATCGTCGAGCAGGGCACGCACGACGAGCTCATCGCCGTCAAGGGCGCGTACTTCCGGCTGTACAACTCGCAGTTCCAGCAGGCCGCGACCGACGTCGACGACGAGGCGCCCGCCCTCGCCGACGCCGGGCAGCCCGATGCGGCGCGCGTCGTGCCGGACGACGCGACCGAAGGGGAGACGGCCTCGGTGAGCTGAGACCGAGGGCTCGACAGCAGTCGAGCCCTCGGCATCCGTTCGCAAATGGACGCGCGCGCGCCGACCCCATGGCGCGGGCGGGTAGCGTTTTCTCATGGTCAATTACCGGTACCTCGGAAACAGCGGTCTCAAGGTCAGCGAGATCACCTACGGCAACTGGGTCACCCACGGCTCGCAGGTCGACGACTCCGCCGCCATCGACACCGTCCACGCGGCGCTCGACGCCGGCATCTCGACGTTCGACACGGCGGACACGTACGCCAACACGCTCGCCGAGGAGGTGCTCGGCAAGGCGCTGACCGGCCAGCGGCGCGAGTCCCTCGAGATCTTCACGAAGGTGTACTGGCCGACGGGTCCCAAGGGCCCGAACGACACCGGGCTCAGCCGCAAGCACATCCTCGAGTCGATCAACGGTTCGCTCCAGCGCCTCGGCACCGACTACGTCGACCTCTACCAGGCGCACCGCTACGACTACGAGACCCCGATCGAAGAGACGTTCCAGGCGTTCGCCGACATCGTGCGCCAGGGCAAGGCGCTCTACATCGGCGTATCGGAGTGGACGGCGGAGCAGCTTCGCGAGGGCCACGCCCTGGCCAAGAGCTACGGCATCCAGCTCATCTCCAACCAGCCGCAGTACTCGGCGCTGTGGCGCGTCATCGAGGGCAAGGTCGTTCCGGCGTCCGAGGAGCTCGGCATCTCCCAGATCGTGTGGTCGCCGATGGCGCAGGGCGTCCTGTCGGGCAAGTACCTTCCCGGCCAGCCGCTCCCCGAGGGGTCGCGCGCGACCGACGAGAAGAGCGGCGCGCAGTTCATCCAGCGCTTCATGCGCGACGAGGTGCTCGAGGCCGTGCAGCGCCTGAAGCCCGTCGCCGAGCAGGCGGGGCTGAGCCTGCCGCAGCTGGCGATCGCGTGGGTGCTGCAGAACAAGAACGTCGCGTCGGCCCTCGTCGGGGCATCCCGTCCCGAGCAGCTCGCCGACACCGTCAAGGCCTCGGGCGTCGTGCTCGACGCCGACACGATGTCCGCGATCGACGCCGCGCTCTCCGGCGTGGTCTACGACGACCCGGAGGACACCTACACGGTCTCGCCCAAGACTCGCGTGGTCTGACATGGTCACCAGCGCCGGCATCCTGCTGTACCGGATCCAGCCCGAGCCCCAGGTGCTCATCGCGCACATGGGCGGGCCGTTCTGGGCGGGCAAGGATGCCGGCGCGTGGTCCATCCCCAAGGGGGAGTTCACCGAAGGCGAAGGCGCGCTGGATGCCGCGCGCCGCGAGTTCCGCGAGGAGCTCGGCATCGACCCGCCCGAGCCGCCCTACGCCGAGCTGGGCACGTTCGCCTACTCGTCGGGCAAGCGCGTCACGGTGTTCGTCGCCGACGGCAGCGGATTCTCGCTGGACGGCCTCGTGTTCGGCGAGTTCGAGCTGGAATGGCCGCCGCGCTCGGGGCGGATGGCGTCGTTCCCCGAGGTCGACCGCGTCGAATGGACCGCGACGGATGCCGCACGCGAGCGCCTCGTGAAGGGTCAGCGTCCGGCGATCGATGCGCTGGAGCAGCATCTCGCGGAGGCCTTCTCCTCCGGTCGCTGAGCCCGTCCGGGGCCTTGCGGGGGCCGTGAGGGCGGCGGAGACTGTCCGGGTCGGATCCGCACGAGAGGAACACCATGGCCCACGGCGACATCACGCACATCGACATTCCCGTCACCGACCTCGGCAAGGCGGCCCAGTTCTACTCCGGCCTGTTCGGCTGGCAGATCGCCGAAGTGCCCGGCTTCGAGGGCTACCCCATGTGGCAGGCGCCGAACAAGATCTCGGGGGGCGGCCTCGCCCCGCGCGGGGAGGGCTTCACGCAGCCCCGCTCGTACGTCGAGGTCGATTCCATCGACGAGACGGTCGCGGCGGCGAAGGATGCCGGCGCCACGGTGCTGATGGAGAAGGACCAGATCTCTCCCACGAGCTGGTGGGCCGTGATCGCCGACCCCGACGGGAACGCGATCGGCCTCTACGAGGGCACGACCGACGCCTGAGCCCTCCGGGCGCAGCTCTGAGGTTCAGCGGCCGTTCTTCGGACGCGTCGAGACGTCGATCCGGTCCTGGGCGCCGAGCGACGACCACGCGCTCGCGACGCCCTTCGCGGCGTGCTCGGACGCGCGCACCGCCCGCTCGTCGGCCCACGCGTTGAGCACGTGGCCGGAGTGGCCGCGCACGTGCTCGAGCACGACGTCGGGAAGCCCGGCGGCTCGCCGGGCATCGCGGGCGACGATGAGCTGCTCGAGGATGTCGACGTTCTTCGTCGGTGCGCCGGTCGAGGTCTTCCAGCCGCGGCGGCGGTGGCCGTCCATCCACTTCGTGTAGGTGTCGATGGCGTACTTCGAGTCGGCCTGCACGACGAGGTTCGGAACGTCGGCGTGGTCCTCGATGGCCTTCAGCAGTCCGGTGAGCTCGCCGACGTTGTTGGTCCCGACCGGGATCGACCCGGCGGCCCAGTGGCCGTCCTCACCGACCCACGCCCACCCCGTCGGTCCGGGGTTGCCCTTGCAGGCTCCGTCGGTGGCAACGATGTAGCGGGGCGCGTCGGTCACTCGGGCAAGGCTACCCGGCCCCGGACCCGCCCCCGTCCGCGCGGAGCCCGGCCCGGGTGCCGCCTTCGCCGCCGTCGCGCTCGGCCCGCCACTCGGCCGCGAGCTGCGGCATCCGCTCCGACAGGTATCGCAGGAAGTCGGCGATCTCGTGCGCGCGGGCGGCGGACAGGGGTGCGTCCGCGTTGTCCTCGGCGATGCGGTCGAGGTAGGCCGCGAGGCTGCCGTACAGCGGCGCGTTCGCCGCGATCATGCCCGACCAGGAGTCGTCCGCGAGGTCATAGCGATCGCGGCGGTCGCCCGGTCGCGACAGCCGGTGGATGAGCCGCATCGACACCAGGTAGCGCACCGCCCCCGACACGGCGGCCGGCGAGACGCCGAGTCGCTCGGCGAGCTCCGCAGCGGTGTAGCCGTCGTCGGGCGAGCCGGCGAGCGCCATCATGACCCGCGCGGGCATGCGCGGCATCCCCACCGCGTTCAGCATCGCCGCGGCCTGCTCGGCCGGTTCGGTTCCCGGGTGATCTGTCGGCATGGGTCCTATCCTGCCGACGCCAGCTCGCGACGGCGCATCAGCGACAGGGATGCCACGGCCCCGGCGCCCGTGGCGAGCACCAGCCACCACAGCCCCCGCAGGTCGACCGCATCGCCGTCGACGAAGGGCGTGACCGCGATCGGCGAGGCCTGCACGAGCCACTCCGGGAAGCCGAAGAGCGGGCCGAACAGTCCCAGCGCCATGCCGAGGAGCACCAGCGACCACCCGAGGGGGATCGTCGCGCGCGGCACCAGCACGAAGGCGAGAGCCGTCACGACGAGGAAGACGGATGCCGCCGCCACCTGCCCCGCGCCGGTCACCAGCACCGTGCGCATGAGGTCCGTGTCGCCGTCCTGCCCCGCGATGCCGAGCGCCGCCCCGGCGATCGCCGCGGCGATCACCAGAACCACGCCGATGAGCGCGACGACGAGGTAGTCGGCGAGCCACCGCACGCGTCCGACGGGTGCTGCCAGCAGCGGCTCGGCGGTGCCGTGCGCCTCCTCCTGCCGTGCGCGGCAGACGACCTGCACCGCGCAGCAGGCGGCGAGGACCCCCAGCATGGTGAAGAACGTCGTGATGGTGCCCTGCTGGACGCTGCCCGCTCCGGAGATCTGGCGGAGGATCTGCTCGACGGCGGGGTTGGATGCGCCGATCTCCTCGACCAGGGAGGCGAGCGAGGTCGACAGGACGCCGATCAGGAAGCCTCCGACGGCCCAGCCGAGCACGGCGCCGCGGGTGAGCCGCCACACCAGTGCCATCGGTCCCGACAGGGCCGGTGAGGCGTCCGCACGGCCCAGCCGTTCGGCGATGAAGCTGCCGCCGAGGTCGCGCGCCGCGACGAGGACGGCCGACACGGCGGCCAGCACCGCACCCACGCCGAGGGAGAGCAGCGCCGGCCACCACAGGTTCTCATCGAACGCCCGCGTGTTCTCGCCCCACCCGAAGGGGGAGAGCCACGTGAGCCACGAGCTCTCCATGCGCGTGAGGTCGTCGCTCGGCGTGCCGATCGCGTTGCCGAAGCCCGCGATCACGAAGGTCGCCATGAGCGTCCAGACCGCGAGCGAGTTCGCTCCGCGGGAGGTGCGCATGAGCTGGGCGGCGAGGAGCCCGACGCCGAGGAATGTCACGCCGACCGCGCCCGTCGCGGTCCCGGCCAGCAGCGCGCCTTCGGCCTCGGCCCCGACCGCGAGGAACGCACTCGCCACCAGCGCCGCCAGCAGCGCGTTCGCGAGCAGACCGTGAAGGGCGGTGGCCGCGAACGGCACCGTCCGTGCCGCCGGCGTCGCGGCGACGAGCTCGGCCCGCCCGGTCTCCTCGTCGCCGCGGGCGTGCCGCACGGCGAGGAACGTGCTCATGAATGCGGCGAGGATCGCCAGCCACGGGAAGATGAGGAAGATCATGAAGGCGCCCTCGTCGGCGCCCGACGGCAGCCCGCGGAACATCAGGATCACGGGGTTCGCCAGCGCCGCCGCCAGGAGGGAGGTGCGGTCCTGAGCGGTGCCGTACGCGTCTCTCACCCCGATGAACGACGCGTAGGCGAGGAGCGCCGTGCCGACGCCCCACAGCAGCACCTGCAGCCAGTCGCGCCGCGCGCGCTGGCCGAGCAGCGCGAGCAGGCGGTTCATCGCAGCTCCGGTTCACGGGTGCGCTCGGGAGTGAGTGCCGCCAGGTCGTCGCCGTAGTGCCGCAGGAACAGCTCCTCCAGCGACGGCGGGGCGATGCGAAGGCCCGCGACGCCGCGGGCGGCGAGCTCGGGCAGCGTGCCCGCGACGGAGTCGCTGTCGACGGTGAAGCGCACCCGCCCGTCGTCGGCCACGACGTCATGGGCGGTGGCGATGCCGGCCGCGCTCGCGGCATCCGTCCCCTCGAACGAGATCTCGGTGCGCGTCAGGTGCCGCAGGTCTGCAAGCGTGCCGGACTCCACGACGCGGCCGGCGCGGATGATCGAGACCCGGTCGCACAGCTGCTCGACCTCCGAGAGGATGTGGCTCGACAGCAGCACCGTCGCGCCGCCGGCCCGCACGCGGGCGATCTCCCGGCGGAACATGACGTCCATCAGCGGGTCGAGGCCGCTCGTGGGCTCGTCGAGGATGTAGAGGTCGGCGGGCACCGCGAAGGCGGCGATGAGCGCCACCTTCTGCCGGTTGCCCTTGGAGTACGCCCGGCCCTTCTTGCGCGGATCGAACTGGAACGCCTCGATCAGGCGCTCCTTCTCGGTGCGGTAGGCGGCGTCGCTTCGTGACGCGCCGCGCAGCCGCGACATCAGGTCGATCGCCTCGCCGCCGGACAGATTGGGCCACACGCTCACGTCGCCGGGCACGTACGCGATCCGGCGGTGCAGCGCGACGGCGTCCCGCCACGGCTCCTGGCCGAAGACGGATGCCTCGCCCGACGTCTTGCGCGCGAGCCCGAGCAGCACGCGGATCGTGGTCGACTTGCCGGCACCGTTCGGGCCGAGGAAGCCGTGGACCTGACCTTCGTCGACGGTGAGGTCCAAGCCGTCGAGGGCGTGGACGCGGCCGTAGTGCTTGGTGAGGTCGCGCGTGTTGATGACAGTGGTCATGGCGCTGAAGGTACGCCGATTTCACAAATTCCTGAAGATTCCTCACGCTTTCCTCACGGTCGGCGCGAAGCCCGGGGGCTGCGGCGATGGGCCCCGCAGCGTCGAGCGTCGGGAAAATGTATACCTACGCCGCGCAGGGACCCGCTCCACTCGCACTGACGACGCCGAATGTATACACTGGCTGAGATGCAGGACGAGGAGGTGGTGCGAATGCGCGCGAGCGACCGCGCCTATGCGACCCTCCTCGACGAGATCCAGTCGGGCATGCTGCGTCCGGGCGCCGTCCTCGGTGAGGTCGAGCAGGCCGCGCGGCTCGGCGTGAGCCGCACCCCGCTGCGCGAAGCGCTCGGCCGCCTCGCGGCGGACGGCCTCGTCGCCCAGCAGTCTCCGCGGGTCACCGTGGTCACCGCGATCGACGCCGAAGACATCCGCGAGATCTTCGAGGTGCGCCGCGCCCTCGAGGAGTCGGCGGCCCGCCTCGCCGCCGAGCGCGGCGACGCCGCGGCCTTCGCCGACCTCGCCCGCGACTTCGCCCGCGTCGACCTTCCCGGCGACGGCGGCCGGTCCGGCGGCGCCGACGTGCGCGACGCCTACTACGCGCTGATCGCGCGCTTCGACCTCGCCCTGGACACCGCCGTCGCCAACGACTACCTCACCGCGGCGCTGCGCACCGTGCGCACCCACCTGGTGCGGGTGCGGCGGCTGGCGCGCGACAATCCCGGCCGGCTCGCGGCATCCGTCTCGGAGCACCGGCTCATCGCCTCGGCGATCGCGGCGCGCGACGCCGACCTCGCCGCGCACGCCACCCACGTGCACCTGCACAACGCGCTCACCAACATCCTCGATTCCCTCGACGCCTCGACGGGCTCCGCGGCCGAACCGGTCCCCGCGACCGCCTCGGTCGCCGGGCCCGGCGAAGGGCAGTGACACCGAAAGGCCGGCCATGACCGTGATCCACCACCTCCGCGTCCACCGCAGCGACGAGCACCTCGTGCGGGAGGGGCAGCTGGCCTGGCACATCGCCGAGGTCGCGGCCGACCCTGTCGAGGTCGACGCCGACGTCGTCGACATGATCATCAACCGCGTGATCGACAACGCGGCGGTGGCTGCGGCATCCCTCACCCGCGCCCCGGTGAGCGCTGCCCGCCAGCAGGCGCTCGACCACGCCGTGTCGGTCGGCGGCTCGGGGGCGACGGTGTTCGGCTGCGCCCTGGACCGCAAGACGAGCCCGGAGTGGGCGGCGTGGGCCAACGGGGTCGCGGTGCGCGAGCTGGACTACCACGACACGTTCCTCGCGGCCGACTACTCGCACCCCGGCGACAACATCCCGCCGATCGTCGCCGTCGCCCAGCACGTGGGCGCCGACGGCCGCGCGCTGGTGCGCGGGCTCGCGACCGGCTACGAGATCCAGATCGACCTCGTCCGTGCGATCTGCCTCCACAAGCACAAGATCGATCACGTCGCCCACCTCGGCCCGTCGGCCGCTGCCGGCATCGGCACGCTCCTCGGCCTCCCGGTCGAGACGATCTACCAGGCCGTCGGCCAGGCCCTGCACACCACGACCGCGACGCGCCAGTCGCGCAAGGGCGAGATCTCCACCTGGAAGGCGCACGCCCCGGCCTTCGCCGGCAAGATGGCGGTCGAGGCCGTCGACCGGGCGATGCGGGGCGAGACCTCTCCGAGCCCGATCTACGAGGGCGAGGACGGCGTGATCGCGTGGCTCCTGGACGGGCCGGATGCCACGTACGAGGTGCCGCTGCCGGGCGCGGGCGAGCCCAAGCGCGGCATCCTCGACTCGTACACGAAGGAGCACTCGGCCGAGTACCAGGCGCAGGCCTGGATCGATCTCGCGCGCAAGCTGCACGGCGAGCGTCCCGACCTCGCCGACCCGGCGAACGTCGAGTCGATCGTGCTGCACACCTCGCACCACACCCACTACGTCATCGGCTCCGGGGCGAACGACCCGCAGAAGTACGACCCGACCGCGTCGCGCGAGACGCTGGACCACTCGATCCCGTACATCTTCGCGGTCGCACTGCAGGACGGCGGCTGGCACCACGTCGACTCGTACACCCCCGGCCGCGCGGGCCGCGCCGACACCGTCGAGCTGTGGCAGAAGATCACGACCGCCGAGGACCCCGAGTGGACCCGCCGCTACCACTCCGACGACCCGAACGAGAAGGCCTTCGGCGGGCGCGTCGAGATCCGTCTCACCAGCGGCGAGACCGTCGTCGACGAGATCGCCGTGGCCGACGCCCACCCGCTCGGCGCGCGGCCGTTCGCGCGCGAGGACTACGTGCGCAAGTTCCGCACCCTCGCCGAGGGCGTGCTCGCCGCGGATGAGATCGAGCGCTTCCTCGACCTGGCGCAGCGCCTGCCCGAGCTCGCCCCCGAAGAGGTGCAGCAGCTCACGATCGTCGCCGACTTCGGGGTGCTCGCCGCCGCCCCGGCGCCGAAGGGGCTGTTCTGATGCTGTACTCCACCGTGCCGGCGCACGAGAAGCGGCGGCGGCTCCGGGAGCGGCTGGCAAGCGGGGAGCTGCTGCGGTTCCCCGGCGCCTTCAATCCGCTCAGCGCCCGGCTCATCGAGCGCAAGGGCTTCGAGGGCGTCTACATCTCGGGTGCCGTCCTCAGCGCCGACCTCGGGCTGCCCGACATCGGCCTGACGACGCTCACGGAGGTCGCCGGCCGTGGGCAGCAGATCGCCCGCATGACCGACCTGCCCGCGATCATCGACGCGGACACCGGGTTCGGCGAGCCGATGAACGTCGCCCGCACCATCCAGACGCTCGAGGATGCGGGCCTGGCCGGCACCCACATCGAGGACCAGATCAACCCGAAGCGCTGCGGCCACCTCGACGGCAAGGCCGTCGTCGACGAGGACACCGCGATCAAGCGCATCCGCGCCGCCGCCGACGCGCGCCGCGATCCGGACTTCCTCATCATGGCGCGCACCGACATCCGTGCGGTGGAGGGGCTGGATGCCGCGACCCGGCGTGCGAAGGCCCTCGTCGACGCCGGGGCGGACGCGATCTTCCCCGAGGCCATGCGCACCCTCGACGAGTTCGCCGCGATCCGCGCGGCGGTGGACGTGCCGATCCTGGCGAACATGACCGAGTTCGGGAAGTCGGAGCTGTTCTCGGTGGATCAGCTCCGCGACGTCGGGGTCAACATCGTGATCTGGCCCGTCTCGCTGCTGCGGATCGCGATGGGCGCGGCGTCCCGCGCCCTCGATACGCTCTCAGACGAAGGGCACCTCACGTCCAGGCTCGACGAGATGCAGCACCGCGCCGACCTCTACGACCTCATCGACTACGAGCAGTACAACCAGTTCGACACCAGCGTCTTCAACTTCCAGATCGCCCGCTGAGGAGAGCACCAGTCATGACCGAACCCGACATCAAGAAGGGCCTCGCCGGCGTCGTCGTGGACTACACGGCGGTCTCGAAGGTGAACCCCGAGACGAACTCGCTGCTGTACCGGGGGTACCCCGTGCAGGAGCTGGCGGCCACCCAGCCGTTCGAAGCCGTCGCCTACCTGCTGTGGCACGGTGAGCTGCCCACCGACGTGCAGCTCGCGCAGCTGCGCGCGACCGAACGGGCCTACCGGCACCTGCCCGCCGACGTGCGCGCGGCGATCGACCTCGTGCCGATCGACGCGCACCCGATGGACGAGGTGCGCACCGCGGTCAGCCTCATCGGCGCGCGCGACCTCGCCGGCACCGGCTCGGTGCTCGAGGTGAGCGGCAGCGCCGAGGAGAACCTGGCGCGAAGCATCCGCCTGTTCGCCGTGCTTCCCGCGATCGTCGCCTATGGCCAGCGCCGCCGCCGGGGCCAGCAGCCGATCGCGCCGCGCGACGACCTGGACTACGCCGCGAACTTCCTCTGGATGACCTTCGGCGAGGAGGCCGACGAGGTCGTCGTCGACGCGTTCAACCGCTCGATGATCCTCTACGCCGAGCATTCCTTCAACGCCTCGACGTTCACGGCGCGCGTCATCACCTCGACGCTCAGCGACCTGTACTCCGCGGTCGTGGGCGCCATCGGGGCGCTCAAGGGGCCGCTGCACGGCGGCGCCAACGAGGCCGTGCTCCACATCTTCGACGAGATCGGCGACGCCTCGAACGTCGGGCCGTGGCTCGACCAGGCGCTCGCCGAGAAGCGCAAGATCATGGGCTTCGGCCACCGCGTGTACAAGCGCGGCGACTCGCGCGTGCCCACGATGAAGGCCGCCCTCGACACGCTCGTCGAGCACTACGACCGGCCCGACGTGGCCGCCCTGTACGACGCGCTCGAATCCCAGTTCGTCGAGCGCAAGGGCATCTACCCCAACCTCGACTACCCGTCGGGTCCGGCGTACAACCTGATGGGCTTCGACACGCTCACCTTCACGCCGCTGTTCGTCGCCGCGCGCGTCACCGGCTGGACCGCGCACATCACTGAGCAGCTGGCGTCGAACGCGCTCATCCGCCCGCTGTCGGAGTACAACGGTCCCGACGAGCGCCACATCGAGGGGTACGTTCCGGATGCCGCGACCCTCGAGGCCGCGAAGCGCGCAGAGGAGCCGGCGGGATGACCCCATGAGCCTGTGGCACGACCTCGAGGGCGTCGACCTCGCCGCCATGGCGCCGGGGACGCTCATCGAGCACCTCGGGATCGAGATCGTCGAGATCCGCGACGACGCGCTGGTGGGACGGATGCCGGTGGACCACCGCACCGTGCAGCCGGCGGGCGTGCTCCACGGCGGCGCCTCGGTCGCGCTCGCCGAGACGCTCGCGTCGTGGGCCGGCCACCTCGCGGTGGACCGCGAGCGGTTCCACGTGGTGGGGATGGAGATCAACGCCAACCACCTGCGGCCGGTCTCGGGCGGTTCGGTGACGGCGACGGTGACGCCGATCAACGTCGGCCGCCGTGCGCACGTCTGGGAGATCCGGATCGTGGACGACGCCGGCAAGCTCGTGTGCATCTCGCGGTGCACGCTCGCGGTGATCGAGCAGCGTTCGACCTACGCGACCCCCGACGCCAGGGCCTGACCCGTCTGCCGCAGGGCGGAGCGGCCGCCGGTGCGCGGCATCCGTCGCCGTCTTAGGCTCGTTCTCAGGAGGACTCCCATGCCCGAAGCCGTCATCGTCGACGTCGTCCGCACCCCCTCGGGGCGCGGCAGGCCCGGCGGAGCGCTCAGCGCCGTGCATCCGGTCGACCTCGCGGCGGGCGTGCTGCGGTCGCTGCTCGAGCGCAACGGGCTCCAGTCGCGTCAGGTCGACGACGTGCTCATGGGCTGCGTGAGCCAGATCGGCGACCAGTCGATGAACATCGCGCGGCAGGCGGTCCTCGCCGCGGGCTTCGACGAGACGGTCCCGGCCGCCACGATCGACCGCCAGTGCGGATCGAGTCAGCAGGCCGCGCACTTCGCCGCGCAGGGCGTGATCGCCGGCGCCTACGACATCGTGATCGCCGCCGGCGTCGAGTCCATGAGCCGCGTGCCGCTCGGGTCGTCGCGCGCCGGCGGGAGCATCGCCGAGGGCCTCGCCCACCGCTATCCCGAGGGACTGGTGAACCAGGGCGTCTCGGCCGAGCTGATCGCGCAGAAGTGGGATCTCGACCGCGGGCGGCTGGACGCGTACGCCGCCGAGTCGCATCGACGGGCGGCGGATGCCTGGTCCCGCGGCGCCTTCGATTCCCAGGTGCTGCCCGTGCTCGCCGGCGGCGCGGACGCGGTGGCGTTCGACGAGACGGTGCGCCCGGGGACGACGGCGGAGGGGCTGGCCGGGCTGGGCCCCGCCTTCCGCACCGACGCGCTCGCCGAGCGCTTCCCCGACCTCGACTGGCGGATCACGGCGGGCACGTCGTCGCCCCTCACGGACGCGGCATCCGCCGTCCTCATCATGAGCGAGGAGAGGGCGGTCGCACTCGGCCTGACGCCCCGCGCGCGCTTCCACGCGTTCGCCGTCGTCGGGGACGACCCGATGCTCATGCTCACGGGCCCGATCCCGGCGACCCGCCGCATCCTCGACCGCACCGGACTGTCGATCGACGACCTCGACGCCTACGAGGTCAACGAGGCCTTCGCCTCGGTGCCGCTCGCGTGGCAGCGGGAGCTCGGCGCGGACCCTGCCCGCCTCAACCCGTGGGGCGGGGCCATCGCGCTCGGCCACGCCGTCGGTGCGTCGGGCACGCGACTGCTCGGCACGCTGGTCTCGTACCTCGAGGCGACCGGCGGCCGTTACGGCCTGCAGACGATGTGCGAGGGCGGCGGCATGGCCAACGCCACGGTCATCGAGCGGCTCTGACGCCGGCGGGTCGAGCCGCCCCGACGTCCCAGGCGAAACACCACGATTCGGACGAGACACCGCAACGCACCGTGGCGTCTCGTCGCGGACGTGGTGTTTGCCCGCTGCCTTGCCGACCGCGGGACGGAAGCGCGCCGGGCGGGGGCGCTGCAAGCGGTTGCGCGACGCGCGCGGGGACGGATGCCAGGGAACGCGGCTAGCGCCAGATGAACGGCTTCTCATGCTGTAAGCGCTTGCAACATCGGTGAATCCGCTGCTAGCGTCGGCCGCACACACTCCCCATCCGGCACGTCGCCGTGCCATCGCCCCACCTGGAGCCTCCGTGTCGAAGACGACCTCCACCCGTGTCCGCCGCGCTGCCGCGACTCTTGCCGCCGCCGCCTTGATCGTCACCGGGGGAGTGGTCGCCGCCGCACCCGCCGCCGCCGCCGAACGCACGTTCGCCCTCGTCGGCAGCCTGCAGTCCGAGCTCGGCTGCAGCGGGGACTGGCAGCCCGACTGTGCCGCGACCGAACTCGTCGCGACCGCGGACGCCGGCGTGTACGCGGCGGAGTTCGAGGTGCCCGCCGGCTCGTACGAGTACAAGGTCGCCGTGAACGACACGTGGGACGAGGCGTACGGCCGCGACGGCGAGAACATCCCGCTGACGATCGCGGGGCCGGCGACGCTCCGCTTCCTCTTCGACGACACCACCCACCGCGTCGGCCTCGAGGCGGTGACCCTCCGCGCCGGCTACACCGCCGACGACGACGTGCTGGTCGCCGCTCCGGTGCGGCAGCCGGGCAGCCAGGAGCAGTTCTACTTCGTCATGACGGACCGCTTCGCCAACGGCGACGCGTCGAACGACCAGGGCGGGCTCGAGGGCGACCGCCTCGCGACGGGCTTCGACCCGGCCGACAAGGGCTTCTTCCACGGCGGCGACATCGCGGGGCTGCGCGAGAACCTCGACTACATCGACGGCCTCGGCACGACGGCGATCTGGCTGACCCCCAGCTTCAAGAACCGTCCGGTGCAGGGTGAGGGCGCGAACGCCAGCGCGGGCTACCACGGCTACTGGATCACCGACTTCACGCAGATCGATCCGCACCTCGGAACCAATGCCGAGCTCGAGGCGCTCATCGCCGAAGCCCATGCCAAGGGCATCAAGGTCTACTTCGACATCATCACGAACCACACCGCCGACGTCATCTCGTACGCCGAAGGCCAGTACTCGTACGTCGACCAGGCCACCAGCCCGTACCGCGACGCGAGCGACGCCGCCTTCGACCCTGCGACCTACGCCGGCACCGGGTCATTCCCCGACCTCGACGCCGAGACGTCGTTCCCGTACACGCCGGTGATCGCTGCCGGCGACGAGTCCGCGAAGACGCCGGCGTGGCTCAACGACCCGACGCTGTACCACAACCGCGGCAACTCGACCTGGTCGGGCGAGTCCGTCACCTACGGCGACTTCGACGGCCTCGACGACCTCATGACCGAGCATCCGACCGTCGTGAGCGGGTTCGTCGAGGTGTACCAGGACTGGATCGACCTCGGCATCGACGGCTTCCGCATCGACACCGCCAAGCACGTGAACTTCGAGTTCTGGGAGCAGTGGACCGCCGAGGTGCTCGACTACGCCCGCGACGTCAAGGGCAAGAAGGACTTCTTCATGTTCGGCGAGGTGTACGACGCCGACCCGGTGAAGCTCGCGCCGTACGTCCGCGAGACCGACATGTCGAGCGTGCTCGACTTCACCTTCCAGTCTTCCGCTGTGAGCTTCGCCGCCGGCAACAGCGCCAAGGGCCTGCAGAGCCTCTACGCCGGTGACGACTGGTACACCACCCCCGACTCGTCGGCCACGGCCCTGCCGACCTTCCTCGGCAACCACGACATGGGCCGCGTCGGCTTCATGCTGCGCAACAGCGACAACGCGCTCGAACGCGACCTGCTGGCGCACGACCTGATGTTCCTCGGCCGAGGCCAGCCCGTCGTCTACTACGGCGACGAGCAGGGCTTCGTCGGCGCGGAGCCCGGCAACGACAAGAACGCGCGGCAGTCGCTGTTCGCCTCGCAGGTCACCGAGTACCAGGACCAGAACCTGATCACGGGCGAGATCGCCGGAGGGGTCGACCGCTACGCCACCGATGCGCCGGTCTACGCGCACGTGGCCGAGCTCGCGGCACTGCGCGCGGCCCACCCCGCGCTCGTCACCGGCGCGCAGATCGAGCGCCACGCCGACAGCGGTGCGGGCGTCTACGCCTTCTCGCGCGTCGACCGCGACGAGAAGGTCGAGTACCTGGTCGCGCTCAACAACACGACGGCCGAGAAGACGGTCGCGCTGACCACGCTCACCCGGAGCACGGCCTTCGCGCCGGTCTACGGCACGACGACCGGGATCTCGACGGATGCCTCGGCCGCGGCATCCGTCACCGTCCCGGCGCTCTCGGCCGTGGTGTATCGCGCCGACGCGCCCGTCACGGCCCCCGAGGCGCCGCTCGCGGTCGCGGTCTCGGCACCGGCCCCCGGTGCGGGCGTCAGCGGCTCCACGCCGATCTCCGCCGACGTGGACGACGCGACCTGGACCGAGACGAGCTTCGCCTGGCGCGTGGTCGGCTCCGACGAATGGCACGCACTCGGCACCGCAGAGGATTCCAACCCGCGCGTCTTCCACACGGTGGAGGGGCTCGCGGACGGCACGCTCGTCGAGTACCGCGCCGTGACGACGGATGCCGCGGGCGGCCACGCCGCCGCGTCCACCTACGCCTCGGTGGGCGACCCGGTGACGCTGGAGCTCGCGGAGGAGCCGGAGTCACCGATCTCGATGGTGACCGTTCCGGGCAGCCTCAATGACGAGATGGGGTGCGCCGGTGACTGGGCGCCCGGCTGCGAGGCCGCGAAGCTGACGCTGCGCGCCGACGGCATCTGGGCGGGCACGTTCGACCTTCCCGCCGGCGAATACGAGTACAAGGTCGCCATCGACGGCTCGTGGACGATCAACTACGGCGCGAACGGCGTGCGCGACGGCTCGAACATCGCCATCGACCACCCCGGCGGTGAGATCACGTTCTACTTCGACCCGCGGTCGAACGTCGTCCAGTCGACGGCGGAGGGTCCGATCGTGACGGTGCCCGGCTCCTACCAGAGCGAAGCGGGGTGCGCCGGTGACTGGGCGCCCGACTGCCTCGCGAGCCTCATGGCCGACGGCGACAAGGACGGCGTCTACGAGCTCTCGGTCACGCTTCCGGCGGGCGCCTACGAGGCGAAGGTCGCCCACGGCATGAGCTGGAGCGAGAACTACGGCGTGGGCGGGGCGCCCGGCGGGTCGAACTACTCGTTCACCGCCGAGGAGGGATCACCCGTCGTCTTCCGGTACACCCTCGCGACGCACGTGCTCGACATCGGCGGCGAGGGCATCGCGGGTCTCGGTGAGGAGCGCGCGCACTGGATCGACGAGCGCACCATCGCCTGGCCGGCCGACCTCGGGGCCGACGTCGCGGCGACCTGGCAGCTGCACGCATCCCTGGACGCGACTCTCGCGCTGGAGGAGGACACGGTGGCCGGGGGCGACGCGATCGACCTGACCCGCATCGACGGCGGCCTCACCGACGAGCAGAAGGAGCGGTTCCCGGCGCTGGCGGAGTTCATCGCGCTGGAGGTGGCCGACGGGACGGATGCCGCAGCCCTGCTCCGCGGGCAGCTGATGGTGTCGCAGCGCGACGCCGACGGCGCGGTCCGCGCCTTCACCGGCGTGCAGATCCCCGGCGTCCTCGACGACCTCTACGCGGACGCCGTCGCCGGCGCGGAGCTCGGTGTGTCGTTCGACGGCAAGAAGCCCACGTTCCGCCTGTGGGCGCCGACCGCGCAGGCCGCGACGCTGCTGACGTGGGACGCCGGCGCCGACGGCGACGCCGCACGTCACGAGGCGACGTGGGACGAGGCATCCGGAATCTGGACCGTCGAGGGCGGGAAGAAGCTCAAGGGCGACGAGTACCTGTGGGAGGTCGTCGTCTACGCGCCGACCACCGGGGCGATCGAGACCAACCAGGTCACCGACCCGTACTCCCTCGCGCTCACCCTGAACTCCGAGCGCTCCGTCGCCGTCGACCTCGATGACAAGTCGTGGCGGCCCAAGGCGTGGGAGAAGACGGAGGCTCCCGTCGTGGATCGCCCCGTCGACCGCGCGATCTACGAGCTGCACGTGCGCGACTTCTCGATCACCGATGAGTCGGTGCCCGAGGCCGAGCGCGGGACGTACACGGCGTTCACGCGCGACAGCGCGGGGACCGCGCAGCTGCGCGAGCTCGCGGACGCCGGCATCAACACCGTGCACCTGCTGCCCACGTTCGACATAGCGACCATCGAGGAGGACCGGTCGAAGCAGGCGGTGCCCGCCTGCGACCTGGCCTCGTTCGCGCCGGACGGCACGGAGCAGCAGGCGTGCATCGAGGCGGTCGTGGACGCCGACGGCTTCAACTGGGGCTACGACCCGTTCCACTACACGGTGCCCGAGGGCTCCTACGCCACCGATCCAGAGGGCGGTGCGCGCGTCGCCGAGTTCCGTTCTATGGTCGGCGCCCTCCACGGGATGGGTCTGCAGGTCGTGCTCGACCAGGTCTTCAACCACACCGCGCAGTCGGGCCAGGAGGCCAAGTCCGTCCTCGACCAGGTCGTGCCCGGCTACTACCACCGTCTCAACCCGGCCGGCGGCGTCGAGACCTCGACGTGCTGCCAGAACGTGGCGACCGAGCACGAGGTCGCGCAGAAGCTCATGGTCGACTCGGTGGTGACGTGGGCGCGTGACTACAAGGTCGACGGCTTCCGCTTCGACCTCATGGGCCACCACTCGACGGCGAACATGCTCGCCATCCGCGATGCGCTCGACGAGCTGACGCTCGAGCGTGACGGCGTCGACGGCGAGGCGATCTACCTGTACGGCGAGGGCTGGAACTTCGGCGAGGTCGCGAACAACGCCCTGTTCGAGCAGGCTACCCAGGGTCAGCTCGGCGGCACCGGCATCGGCACGTTCTCCGACCGGCTGCGCGACGCCGTCCACGGCGGCAGCCCGGTCGACGGCGGCTCGAAGTTCTACCAGGGCTTCGGCACGGGGCTGGCCACCGACCCGAACGGCAGCGACCGGTCGGCGCCGGGCGACCCCTTCGCCGACCTCGCGCACAAGACCGACCTGGTGAAGCTGGGACTCGCGGGCAACCTGCGCGACTTCTCGCTCACCGCCTCCGACGGCACCGTGAAGGCCGGAGACGAGCTGGACTACAACGGCTCGCCCGCCGGGTACGCCGTCCAGCCCGACGAGGTCATCACCTACGTCGACGCGCACGACAACGAGACGCTGTACGACCTCGGCGTGCTGAAGCTGCCGGCCGACACACCGATGACGGACCGCGTGCGCATGAACACCCTGTCGCTCGCGACCACCGCCTACGCCCAGACCCCGTCGTTCTGGCACGCCGGCACGGAGCTCCTCCGCTCGAAGTCGCTCGACCGCAACAGCTACAACTCGGGCGACTGGTTCAATCGCATCGACTGGACCGGCCAGGAGTCCACGTTCGGCTCGGGCCTGCCCCGCGAGGGCGACAACGGGAGCCACTGGGACGACCTCGCGCCGCTCCTGGCGGACCCCGCGAACAAGCCGGGTGCGTCCGACATCGCCGCGGCCGAGGCATCCGCCCTCGATCTGCTCCGCGTGCGCGAGCAGGTGGGTCTGCTGCGTCTCGGGTCCGCCGGCCTGATCGAGCAGAAGGTCTCGTTCCCGAACAGCGGGACGGATGCCGCTCCCGGCGTCATCGTCATGCTCATCGACGATCTGGTGGGCGACGACGTCGATCCCGCGCTGAAGGGTGCGCTCGTGGTGTTCAACGCGGGCACCGAGACCACGACGCAGACCATCTCGGAGCTGGAAGGTCGGTCGTTCTCGCTGGCGCCGGCGCTCGCCCAGGGCGCCGACCCCGTCGTGAAGACGACCACGTGGGATGCCGCCAGCGGCACGGTCACCGTCCCGGCCCGCACGGCGGTGGTGCTCGTCGAGACCCAGCGGCGCTGACTCACCGGCGCTCGCCCGTCACGTGGCGGGCGAGCGCCGGGAGCTCGTCCGCTGGGGGGCAGCGCCTCCTCCACAGGACGCCGGATCGCGTGCTCCAGACGGGTTATCCACTGGTTCGAAAAAGCTGTTGATCTGGGTGTTTCGATGTCGGAACCCCTGGCCACAATGGGGGCATGTCGCAGTTCGCCGCAGCCCTCGCCGACCTCGGCGACGCGCTCGCCGGCGTGGCCGCCGCGGCGTTCGCCGATGACGGGTTGCGTGCCTGTGACGACGGCGAGGTGCTGTCGGCGCTCGCGGCCGCGGCTCGGGTGCACCGCGGTGTCGAGGCCGTCATGGTCGAGGCCGTGGCGCAGCTGCAGGCGCGCGACGACCTTCGGCCCCACCCCGACCGGGCGGCGACGCGGTACGGGTGCCGCAACCTCAGCGAGCTCGTGCAGCGGGCCACGCGCCTGTCGGGGCGCAGCGCGGCCGATCTCGCCGCCGCGGCCGGCGTGGTGCAGCGCAGCACCGCGCCGTCGACGGGAGAGCTGCTGCCTGCGACGTTCCCGTGCATGCGCGACGCGCTCGCGGCGGGGCAGGTGGGCGTCGATGCGGTCGTCGCGGTGGCCTCGGCGTTCCGTCGCGTCGGCGTGGGTCGGGTCGAGATGCTCGCCGCCGACGAAGAGCTCGCGGCCGCGGCAGCCGGTGCGGGGCCGGATGCCGCAGGCCCGGCCTCGGCCGACGAGCTGCGCGCGCTCGCACAGGTGTGGGCGGCCTACCTCGATCCCGATGGCGCTGAGCCCGTCGAGGCGAGGGCGCTGCGCAAGCGGGGACTCACGGTGGGGCGACGCGACGGTGACGGGCTGGTCCCGGTGCGCGGCAATCTCCTGCCCGAAGTCGCCGCGCAGCTGCGACTCGGGTTCGACAGCGTGCTGAACCCACGTGTGGACGCCGCGCCCGCGATGGGCGGCCCGTGCTTCAACGAGGCCGACGCTGACAGCGACCACGACTGCGGCGCGCCGTCCGAGGATGCCGCCGATTCGCGCACCCGCACCCAGAAGCAGCACGATGCGCTGGCCGTTCTGCTGACGGCGGCGGTGGCATCCGGGGAACTGCCCGTGCTCGGTGGCGCCGCACCGACACTGGTCGTGGCCGTGCGCGAACAAGACCTCGCGTCGGGGCGCGGGTACGCGCACCTCCCCGGTGACGACGAACCGGTCTCGATCGCGGCGGCCCGGCACATCGCCTGCGCGGGTGCGGTGCAGCGCGTCGTGCTCGGCGCGGCCGGCCGGATCGTGTCGATGAGGACGCTCGATCGGGTCTTCAACCATCACCAGCGCCGGGCCATCACCCTGCGTGACGGCGGATGCCTCATCCCCGGGTGTCAGGTGCCGCCGCAGTGGTGCGAAGTGCATCACGTCGAGGAGCATTCGCGGGGTGGGTCGACGCACACCGACAACGGGGTGCTGCTGTGCTGGTTCCACCATCGCACCATCGACTCCGGCGGGTGGCAGGTGGCGATGGTCGAGGGGGTGCCGTACGTGAAGGGCCCGTACTGGTGGGATGCCGAGGTGAAGTGGCGGCCGGCCACGAAGTCCCCGACCAGACAGCGAGATCAGATCGCGCTGCGCATCTGACCACGTCGCTGTCGGCAGTGATCGGATGCGGCCAAACGCGGCGCGATCGGCGCGATCGGCGCGACCGGCGCGACCGGCGCGATCGGCGCGAACACCGCGACCACCGCGAACGCCGTGAGTGCCGCGAGTGCCGCGATGTCGGGGGCCGGTGCGTGCTGTCCGGCGGGCATGAGAGGGTCCGGACCGTTACGAGCCGGGCAGTTCGAGCTCGTACACCTCGTCGTAGTCCTGGTACGTCACCGTGACAGTGACGGGCCGGTCGATCACCGCGGGCGGCAGCCTGAACACGTGCGTCGTCGGTCCCATGTCCGCGGTGCAGGGGTTGTTCGGCGACGGCCCGAACTCGACCTCCACCTCGCCGCTGCCCCGCACCTGCGGTGCCGACGGGACCGGCGGACAGCTGCCGCTGCCCATCGTGATGATCGCGAACTCGTCGTCGTCGATCCAGCCTGCGGAGGGCTCGCCGGTGAGGGGGTCGGGCATCGGGCCCTCCCAGTCGTCGGGGATCCCACGAATCGTCTGGTCGGCGCCCGAGCCGGAGCACCCGGTGAGAGCGAGCAGTGCGAGCACGACGGCCGCGATCGGTGGCGCGGCGGCCCGCCGACCCGGCCGCGTCACAGGCCCAGCCGCACCAGCAGCGCCTCGCCCGCGCTGGAGATGATGTGCAGCTGCCACGGCGGTCATAGCCGCGAGCCTAGAGGTCGGCCGCGGTCGCCGTCACGCTTCCGCGAGTCCGAGCGCCGCACCTGACCGCCGTCGCGTCTGCCCCGGCCGCTCGCTGTCAGAGCGCGTCCACGACGGCTCCGCCGAACACCGCAACGGCCGCGAGCGCCACACCGGCCACGCCCAGCGCGGCGATGGCGAAGACCAGGATGTTCCCGCCGATCGTGAGGAGCAGGGCCGTGGTGCGCGAGAGCTCACGGCGACGGGGAACCGGGATCGACGAGGAGGTGAAGGCCATGATCCGACGCTACGGACGTGCACGCGCCTGCGCGTCCACCCACGGTCGCATCGTCCTCCGCCGGAGGGATGATCCCGGATGCCTCGCGCTCTGCGGCCCGCGCGGCGCAACGGAAGAAGGCTTTGCGACGAAGTGTCGACCTCGGCCGACCCCGGACGACGCCCGGAGTGAGGTTGGCATCGGCCCGCCCGCAACGGAAGGATCACACCATGAAGTACATGATGTTCGTCGTCTCCTCGCTCGAGCCCGATACCGAGCCCGACCAGTCCGACGTCGACCTGTGGGTCGACCCGCTCGACGCCAGCGGCAAGCGGATCATCGGCGAGGTGCTGGCCCCGGTGTCCGACTCCACCGTGGTCAAGGTGCGCGGCGGCAAGGTGCTCACCGCGCGCGGGCCCTTCGCCGAGACGACCGAGGTGATCCTCGGCTTCGACATCCTCGAGGTCGACGACCTCGACGAGGCGATCGAGATCGCGTCGAAGCACCCGATGGCCCGCAACGGCCAGATCGAGCTGCGCCCGTTCATGCAGTGGCCCGACGGGGACAGCGCCGCTGCGGGCGACTGACGCCCGGCATCCGAGAGCAAGGAAGGGTGGGCCCCGCGGGACGGGGGCCCACCCTTCCGGCCGCTCGGCGCGTCAGCCGCGCAGCGACGCGATCTCGAACAGCGTCGTCGTGACCGACACCGAGAAGTCGCGGTTGTGGATGTAGGTGACGAAGTGGGATGCCGCGGGCTCGGTCACATCGAACACCGCGATGCCGCCGATCCGCTCGAAGCCGATGAACGCGTACGTGCGACCGTCGACCTCACCGAGCGCGACCCCCTCCGGCTCCGGACCCTTGTCGTCGCTGCGGCCCTCGAAGTTCGACTCGGAGTGATTGGAGTTCACGAAGCCGATCCAGTCGCTGGTCCACCTAGCAGATACAAGGACGTCCATGTAAAATCAGCACAGTGCTGATGTCGGCACGATCGCGCTGATCAGGATGCCTCACGAGGGCGTCGCTGCATCACTGAAGGAGCAATGGTGTCCACGATCACCCCTCTCACGCCCGCCCTCACGACCGAGGAGCGCGAAGCGATCCTCGAGGCCGTCCGCGAATTCGCCGAGACGCAGCTCGCGCCGCACGCCCTGGAGTGGGACGCGCAGTCGCACTTCCCCCGCGAGACGCTGGGCCGGGGCGGCGAGCTCGGACTCGGCGGCATCTACGTCCGCGAGGACGTCGGCGGCTCGGGCCTGTCGCGCTCGGACGCCGCGGCCATCTTCGAGGAGCTCGCCCAGGGCGACACCGCGATCGCCGCGTACATCTCCATCCACAACATGGTGGCGTGGATGATCGACACCTACGGCACCGAGGCGCAGCGCACCGGGTGGCTGCCGCTCCTCACGTCCATGTCGGGCTTCGGCAGCTACTGCCTCACCGAGCCGGGTGCGGGATCGGATGCCGCGGCCATCACGACGAGCGCGATCCGCGACGGCGACGAGTTCGTGCTGACCGGCGTCAAGCAGTTCATCTCGGGCGGGGGCGAGGCATCCGTCTACATCGTCATGGCACGCACCGGCGAGCCGGGTGCCCGCGGGATCACGGCGTTCCTCGTGCCCGCCGGCACCGCCGGCCTGTCGTTCGGCGCGATCGAGCACAAGATGGGGTGGAACGCGCAGCCCACGCGGCAGGTGATCCTCGACGAGGTGCGCGTGCCCGCGGCGAATGTCCTCGGCGGCGAGGGCCAGGGGTTCAAGATCGCGATGTCGGCCCTGGACGGCGGCCGCATCAACATCGCGGCGTGCTCGCTCGGCGGCGCGCAGTGGGCCCTCGACCGCGCCGTCGCCTACGTGCAGGAGCGGTTCACGTTCGGCGAGCCGCTGGCCGAGAAGCAGGCCGTGGTCTTCGCGCTCGCCGACATGGCCACCGAGCTCCGTGCCGCACGGGCCCTCGTGCGCGACGCGGCGGCGGCGCTGGACGCGAAGGCACCCGACGCGTCGATGCAGTGCGCGATGGCCAAGCGATTCGCCACCGACGCCGGCTTCACCGTCGCGAACCAGGCCCTGCAGCTGCACGGCGGGTACGGATACCTTCACGACTACGGCATCGAGAAGGTGGTGCGCGACCTGCGCGTGCACCAGATCCTCGAGGGCACGAACGAGATCATGCGCGTGATCATCGGCCGCCAGCTGCTCGCGCACTGACGCCCCCTCGATCCCACGCACCGACGAAGAGGTCCGACATGAAGATCGCATTCCTGGGGCTCGGCCACATGGGCCTGCCCATGGCGAAGAACCTCGCCGCGACCGGTCACGAGGTGGTCGGCTTCGACGTCGCCCCTGCCGCGGTCGCCGCGGCGGGTGAGGCCGGACTCGCGACGGCCGATTCGGGGACGGATGCCGCCACCGGCGCCGACGTCGTCATCACGATGTTCCAGACCGGCGCGCAGGTGCTCGACGCCTACCGGGGCGCGGGCGGCGGGCCGGGACTGCTGGAGGTCGCGGCATCCGGCGCGCTCTTCATCGACTGCTCGACGATCGCCGTCGACGAGGCCCGCGCCGCGCACGCGCTCGCCGAGGAGGCCGGGCGCCGGTCGCTGGACGCGCCGGTGTCGGGCGGCGTCGTGGGCGCCGAGAACGCCACGCTCGCCTTCATGGTGGGCGGCACCGATGAGGACTTCGAGGCCGCGCGGCCGCTGCTGGAGGCGATGGGGCGGCGGGTCGTGCACTGCGGCGGCGCGGGCCTCGGGCAGGCGGCCAAGGTGTGCAACAACATGATCCTCGCGGTGTCGCAGATCGCGGTCGCCGAGGCGTTCGTGCTGGGGGAGCGGCTCGGGCTCTCGCACCAGGCGCTGTTCGACGTCGCGTCCAACGCGTCGGGGCAGTGCTGGGCGCTGACCACGAACTGCCCGGTGCCCGGCCCTGTGCCCACGAGCCCTGCCAACCGCGACTACCAGCCGGGGTTCGCCGGGGCGCTGATGAACAAGGACCTCGGCCTCGCCGAGCATGCCATCGCCGCCACCGGCGTGGACGCGCGCATGGGCATGCTCGCCCGCGAGATCTACCAGGCCTTCGCCGCCGGCGACGGCGCAGGGCAGGACTTCTCCGGCATCATCAACACCATCCGCGCCGAGTCCGCCTGACGGCCGGGCCGCCTCCGCCCCGATCGCCACGCGCCGGACTCTGGTGGAATGTTCACGACCCTCGACGAAAGCGGAGCGATGACCGAATACGAGACGATCCTGGTCGAGACGCGCGGACGCGTCGGTTGGATCACCCTCAACAGGCCGGACGCGCTCAACGCGCTCAACACGCAGGTCTGCCGCGACGTCGTCGCCGCGGCAGCCGCCTTCGACGCCGACGAGCACATCGGGGCGATCGTCGTCACGGGCTCGGAGCGCGCCTTCGCGGCGGGGGCGGACATCAAGGAGATGGAGTCGAAGTCCGGGCTGGAGATGGTCATGACCGACCACTTCGGCGGATGGGCCGACTTCGCGAAGGTGCGCACCCCGGTGATCGCCGCCGTCTCGGGCTACGCGCTCGGCGGCGGGTGCGAGCTGGCCATGATGTGCGACATCATCCTCGCCGCCGACACGGCGAAGTTCGGCCAGCCCGAGATCAACCTCGGCGTGATCCCCGGCATGGGCGGCTCGCAGCGGCTCGTGCGGGCGGTCGGGTACTACAAGGCCGCCGAGCTCATCCTCACGGGCCGGATGATGGATGCCGCCGAGGCCGAGCGCTCGGGACTCGTCTCACGCGTCGTCCCGGCGGCCGAACTGCGGGACGAGGCGCAGAAGACCGCGGAGTCGATCGCCGCGAAGAGCCTGCCGTCGCTGTACGCCGCGAAAGCCGTGCTCGACGCCGCGCTGGAGTCGTCCCTCGCCGAGGGCCTGCGCCTCGAGCGCCACGTGTTCGCCGGCCTCTTCGACACCGCCGACCAGAAGGAGGGCATGGCCGCCTTCCGCGAGAAGCGTGCCCCCGACTTCCACGGCCGCTGAGCCGAGCGGCGGTGCGGCGGGGGCCCGACGGCGACTAGAGGGGCTCCGGCTGCGGCCGCGGGTCGGTGAAGTCGCCGGCGTCCTTGCGGAAGCGCGCGATGATGCGCACCAGCTCGGTCGTGTCGTCGTCGGAGAGGCCCGGGCTCTCGAACACCTCGGTGTTCAGGGCCGTGGTCGCGCGCTCGACGAGCTCGCGCCCGGAGTCCGTGAGCACCAGCATCGCCGCCCTGCCGTCGTCGGGATGCGGCTCGCGCGACACCAGGCCGTCGCGTGCGAGCCGGTCGACCGTGTTCGTCACGCTCGTCGGGTGCACCTGCAGGCGCGCGATCGCGCTGGCCATCGGCATCCGTCCCTCCCGCGTGAAGCCGAGCAGTCGCAGCATCTCGTACCGTGCGAACGACAGGCCGAACGGCTTCAGCGTGGCGTCGATGCGCGCGAACAGCAGCTGCTGAGCCCGGATGATCGACGTGACGGCGGTCATGCCCGCGGCCGCCGGCTCCCAGCCGTGGGCGATCCACTGACGCTTGGCCTCGGCGATCGGATCGACCGGAAGGCGCTTGGGTGCTGCCATGACGACCTCCTGGATCCACCGTACCGGGCGGCGTCCGGACGGGCGTGCGCGCCGGCCGGGCGACGGCGTCTATGTATACACACAGCGGTCGTCCGCCCGGTCCGACCGGGCGCCCGTCCCTGGATTGGGTACATTCCAGGCCGCGCCATAGACTCGTGCCCAGCGTGAGGAGATCGTCATGAAGATCGTCGTCCTGGTCAAGGAAGTCCCGGATACGTACGGGGATCGGAAGCTGTCGCTGGAGACGGGGCTGGCTGATCGGGAGGCATCCGATCGGGTGCTGGACGAGATCGGCGAGCGGGCACTCGAGGTGGCGCTGTCGTACGCCGACAAGACGCCCGGGACCGAGGTCGTGGTGGTGTCGATGGCGTCGCAGGCGGCGTCGGCGACGGTGCGCAAGGGTCTGGCGATGGGGGCGGCGTCGGCGGTGCAGGTGATCGACGACGCACTGCTCGGTGCCGACATGGGGCTCACGGCGGAGGTGCTGGCGGCGGTGCTGCAGCGCACCGGGTTCGACCTGGTGATCGCGGGCAACCAGTCCACGGACGGCTCGGGCGGGGTGGTGCCGTCGATGATCGCGGAGATCCTCGACGTGCCCAGCGCCACGTACCTGAACTCGGTGGAGATCGGTGCGGACGCGGTGTCGGGCACGCGGGCCTCCGACGGTGCGACGAAGCAGGTGGTGGCACCGCTCCCGGCGGTGATCTCGATCACCGAGGCGCTTCCGGACGCGCGGTTCCCGAACTTCAAGGGCATCATGGCGGCCAAGAAGAAGCCGTTCGAGACTCTGTCGCTGGCCGAGCTGGAGATCGACGCGCACGACCCCGACGCGTCTCGCTCGATCGTGATCGCGCTGAGCGAGAAGCCGCCGCGCGAGGCGGGCGTGAAGATCGTCGACGAGGGCGACGCGGGCGAGAAGCTCGCGGAGTTCCTCATCCAGAACCGGCTGGCGTGAGGTGCGTGTGATGACGTTTGCAGATGACTCCATCGTGGTCCTCCTGGACACCACCCCGTCGGGCGGGCTGGCCAAGTCCGCCGCGGAGGTGCTGGGGGCTGCCGCCTCGGTGGGCACGCCGGTCGCGGTGGTGGTGGGCGATGCGGCGCTGGCGGCGGATGCCGCGGCTCTCGGCGCGGCGCACGTGCTGGTCGCCCCTCCCGGTGAGGGGCTGACGGTTCCGGTCGTGGACGCATTGACGGCGGCGGCGGATCTGGTCCGCCCGGACGCGGTCCTGGTGTCGCACTCGATCGAGGGCCGCGATGTCGCGGGTCGGTACGCGGCCCGCACCCGGTCGGGTATCGCGGTGGACGCGGTCGGTGTCTCGCGGGACGCGGAGGGCGTGGTCGCCCACCACTCCGTGTACGGCGGTGCGTACAACGTGGAATCCGCGGTGACGTGGGGTGCGCCGGTGATCACGATCCGGCAGGGATCGGTGGATGCCCGCGCCGACGCGGTCGACGGTGTTGAGGCGGAGCCGCTCGAGGTGCGTGCCTCCGGCCGGAAGGCGGCGACGGTCACGTCGGTCGATCAGGCGGTGGTGTCGTCGTCGCGTCCGGAGCTGCGCGGCGCGGTGAAGGTCGTCTCCGGCGGGCGCGGTCTCGGATCGGGGGAGAAGTTCGCCCTGGTCGAGCAGCTCGCCGACACGCTGGGCGCGGCGGTGGGCGCGTCGCGCGCCGCGGTGGACGCCGGGTATGTGCCGCAGACGTATCAGGTCGGGCAGACCGGGGTGTCGGTGTCGCCGCAGCTGTATGTCGCGCTCGGGATCTCCGGCGCGATCCAGCACAAGGCGGGGATGCAGACGGCGAAGACGATCGTCGCGATCAACAAGGACGCGGATGCCCCGATCTTCGAGATCGCCGATTTCGGGGTGGTCGGCGACGTGTTCCAGGTCGTGCCGCAGCTGATCTCCGCGCTCGAGGCGAAGAAGGCGTAACCCGGGATGGCCACGTACGGTTCTGCGGTGCGGCGCGGGCTGCCCAGGGTGCCCGGCGGCGAGCCGTGGCCGCCCGCCGGCGACGCTCCGGTCCCCAACGGGGACGGCGGGGGCGAGGTCGTCCCGTCGCTCAGCGTCCAGACTGGTTCGGTCGCCGCGGCATCGTCGGCGGCCGTGACCCAGTCCGCTCCCGCCCCGGCCGCCGAGCCTGCCGCGAGCCCCTCGGCCGGCCCGGAGACCGGTGGGACGAGCGCCGTGGCCGGTGCGGCGAGCTCCGTGGTCGGTGGCGGGGAACGCGCGATCCGCCGCGGTCTGCCGCGCGTCCCGGGCGGCGAGCCCTGGCCGCCGGCATCCGTCGTCGCCGCTGCGGCGGCTCCCGCCGCTCCCGTCGCCGCCGCTCCTGCGGCCGCCCCGGCGGCCGCGACCCCCGTCGACGAAGCACCCGAAGCGCGCGACGTCGCCGCCTCCGCTGCGGCGGTGGCGCAGCCACCGGCGGTGGGCTCCGACGGGGCGAAGCCGCTGCGTCGCGGACTGCCGCGTGTGGCCGGCGGCGAGCCGTGGCCGCCGGCAGGTCTCGCGCCCGCCGCCCGGGTCGCGACCGCCGGAGCAGCTGACGCCGAGGACGCGGTGGCGGCGCCGGTCGAGGCATCCGTCGACACGCCGAAGCCCGTCGAAACGCCGGCGCTGCCTGAGACCCCGGTGGCGGCATCCGTCGTCCCGGCTGTCCCCGCCGCGGCGGTGACGCCCAGCGGGGTGCCGCTGTCGCAGCCGCTGCCGTTCACGAGGACGGTGTGGGAGGGCGCGGCCGCGCGCACCCGCCCGGCGCCCCGGGTCGAGCCGCAGCGGATCGGCCCCTTCACGAAACTGCAGTGGGCGGGGGCGGTGGTCGTCGGCGGTGCCGGGCTGCTGTTCGCGGCGGCGCTGGCGGTCGCGCTGGTGCGGTTCCTGCTGTCGACGCCGTGGGGGATGGACTTCCTCGCGGCGTACCCGGGCGAGTACCACCTGCCCGAGGGCGCGCCGGTCGGGTTCCCGGCGTGGCTGGGGTGGCAGCACTTCTTCAACGTGTTCCTGATGGTGCTGATCATCCGCACCGGCCTGCAGGTGCGCACCGAGAAGCGGCCGAGCGTGTTCTGGTCGCCGCGCAGCAACAACCGCCGCAAGATCAGCCTGAACCTGTGGTTCCACCAGTCACTGGACATCCTGTGGCTGGTCAACGGCGTGATCTTCGTGGTGCTGCTGTTCGTCACCGGGCAGTGGATGCGGATCGTGCCGACGTCGTGGGAGGTGTTCCCCAACGCGGTCTCGGCGGGCCTGCAGTACGTGTCGCTGGACTGGCCCACCGAGAACGGCTGGGTGAACTACAACGCGCTGCAGCAGCTGGCGTACTTCGTCACGGTGTTCCTGGCCGCGCCGCTGGCCGCGATCACCGGGGTGCGGATGTCGGGGGTGTGGCCGAAGAACGCGACGGGGCTCAACAAGGCGTACCCGGTGGAGTGGGCCCGCGCGGTGCACTTCCCGGTGATGCTGTACTTCGTGGCGTTCATCGCGGTGCACGTGTTCCTGGTGTTCGCGACCGGGGCGCTGCGCAACCTGAACCACATGTACGCCGCGCAGGGCTCGACCGACCCGAACGCGTACGCCGACAACTGGACCGGGTTCTGGTTCTTCGCCGCCTCGCTCGTCGTCATCGCCGCCGCCTGGATCGCCGCCCGCCCGCTCGTGCTCGCCCCCATCGCCCGCCTCTTCGGCAAGGTGAGCGGCCGCTGACGCACGGCTGACGGTCGGGCGCTCGCGCGCCCGCAGCGGCCCAGGACCGTGCGCCGGTCGCAGCCTGGTCAGGGCTCGACGACGAGGCCGGCGAGATCGGCCAGTGCGGGCGCCATGAGCTGCAGCTGTTCGGGCGAGATCGTGGCACCGCGCAGTCCCGCCATGCCGATGACCTGGCCGAGGTCGGCTCCTCGCAGATCGACGTCCCTAGCCCGCGATCCCGACACGCCACGTCCCGATGGCGGGGGCCGTTCCCATCCTGGGTCACCAGCCCGCCCGAGGGCGGCCCGGCCTGGGGGATAACCCGAACCGAGGTCTCCAGCTTCCTCTGGCGCGCCGCGCGCCCCGCGCGCCTACCGTAAGGGGCATGACCTCCTCGGACACTTCCCACTCCCGCCCGGTGACGCGGCCGGCCCAGGTGGCGGGCGCGATCGCGCAGCTCGCCGCACTCGGCGTCATCGGCGCCGCGGTGTTCTCGCTCCTCTTCTCGATGCTCGGCCTCGGCATCGGGCTGCTGTTCGTCCTCGGCGTCGGCCTGCTGGTGCTCTTCGCGCTCGTCTACGTGCTGTACGCCGTCGGCTGGCTCGAGACGCAGCGCGTCGACGGGCTCTACCGGTTCGGGCTCGCGGCACCCCGGCCCCGGTCGAGCGGCCGGCCCGGCTTCGGCGGCTTCCTCCGCACGGTGTGGCTGCAGGCGATCGACCTCTCCACGTGGCGCGCGATCGCGAACCTCGCGATCGCGACGATCCTCGGCTGGGTCGTGGTCGCCCTCGCGGGGCTGCTCGTGTCGGGCGTCGTGCTGGCCTTCGCGCCGCTCTTCGCGGATGCCAGTGCCGTGCGCCTCGCACGCACCGGCATCGACGTGCCGCTCTCGTGGGCGCTGCCGGTCGGCATCCTCGCGGTGCTCGTCTCCGCCGCCGGCCTCGTCGGGCTGGGCGTCCTCCACGGCGTCATCTCGCGCGCCGTCATGGTGCCCTCGCGCGAGGCCCAGCTCGCGGCCGCCGCGCGCGCCTCGAGCCTGCAGCACGCCGGTGCCGTGCGCGCCGCCGACGTGGAGCGCACGCGCATCGAACGCGACCTTCACGACGGGGTGCAGCCTCGGCTGGTGTCCGTCGGCATGACGCTCGGACTGGCGCAGCAGAAGATCGACGCCGACCCCGAGGCCGCGAAGGCGCTGATCAGCGAGGCCCACACCTCGACGAAGGCCGCCATCACCGAGCTGCGGCAGCTCGCCCGCGGCATCCACACCTCCGTCCTCGACGATCGGGGCCTCGACGCCGCACTGTCGGCGCTGGTCGCCCGGTCGGTGGTCCCCGTGCACACCGACGTGCGGCTCGACGGCCGCTGCAGTCGCGACACCGAGGCGGCGGCGTACTTCGTGATCGCCGAGGCGCTGACGAACGCCGCCAAGCACTCCCGGGCCACCGAAGTCCGTGTCGTGGTGCGGCTGCGCGAGCCGGGGGTCCTGTGGGCGCGCGTCGAGGACAACGGCGTCGGCGGCGCGCGCGTCGTCCCCGGCGGCGGTCTGGACGGCATCGTCAACCGCGTCCTCGCCGCGGGCGGCGAAGCCCGCATCGACAGCCCCGCCGGCGGCCCCACCAGCGTGGAGGTGAGCATCCCGTGCGCATCCTGATCGTCGAAGACTCCGCGCTGCTGCGCGCCGGCCTCGTGCGCGTGCTCGAGGACGCCGGCCACGAGGTGGCCGCCGCGCTCCCCGACGCCTCGCACCTCGACGAGACGGTGGACCGGACCGCCCCCGAGCTGTGCATCCTCGACGTGCGGCTTCCGCCGACCTGGACCGACGAAGGCATCCGCGCCGCGCTGTCGCTGCGTGCGCGGCTTCCCGAGCTGGCGGTCCTCGTGCTGTCGCAGTACGTGGAGGAGCGCTACGCCGCAGACCTCATCTCGTCCAGCGGCGGCGCGCTCGGCTACCTCCTCAAGGACCGCGTCGCCGACGTGACCGAGTTCCTCGAGGCGATCGACCGCATCGGGTCCGGGGCCACCGTGCTGGACCCCGAGGTCGTCGCGCAGCTGCTCAGCCGCAGGAAGCGGGATGAGCGGATGCTGCGGCTCACCGAGCGCGAGTCCTCCGTGCTCGCCCTGATCGCGGAGGGCCGCTCCAACCAGGCCATCGCCAAGACACTCCACGTCAGCGAGGGCAGCGTCGAGAAGCACATCACCGCGGTCTTCCAGAAGCTGGACCTCGAACCCGACGAATCGGGCAACCGCCGCGTCCTCGCGGCGCTCGCCCACCTCGAGCACGGCGGCACCACGCCGCCCGGCATCACACCAGGCGGCCGCGCGCCGCAGACAGGAACGAACCGATGAGCACCACCATGACCCCGCCTCCTCCGCCCTCCTCCGCCGTCCCGGATCGGCCCGCCGATGCGCCGCCGCCCTCCAGCGGGTCGCGCGTCGTCGCGATCGTGCTGATCGTGTTCGGGGGTCTGGTGCTCCTCGGCGCGATGATCTCGGCGGCCGTGGGCACGATCGCCTCGGCGTCCGTGTCCACCTCGACCCGCACGGTCGACGTCGCGGATGTCGACCAGCTCGACGTGGACGCCGCCGCCGGCACGCTCCAGGTGGAGTTCACCGACGTCGCCGAGGCCGAGCTCGAGGTCACGAGCTCGTGGGGCGCCGACGTGTGGCGGTTCGAGCGTCAGGGCGACACCCTCGAGGTCGCGTCCCCCGACCGGTTCGGCTGGTTCGGCTGGGGCGGGTGGTTCGGCGACCAGCGGACGGATGCCGTGCTGCGCCTGCCTGTCGCACTCGAGGGCCTCGACGCCGACGTCTCGCTGTCGGCCGGTGAGTTCGTCACCGACGGCGAGTTCGGTGCGCTGGACATCTCACTGGCAGCCGGATCGTTCGACGTGACGGGCTCGGCCGAGACGCTCACGGCGGACATGAGTGCCGGCCGGGGCAACCTCGAGCTCGAGGACGTCGGCACGGCCGTGCTGACGGTGAGCGCCGGCTCCATGGAGGCCCGGCTGACCGGCAGCCGCCCCGACTCGATCGACATGGACGTGAGCGCCGGATCGCTGCGGCTCACCGTCCCCGAGGGCGACTACGACGTGACCTCCGACGTGTCCGCCGGCGGGTTCGACAACGACCTCGGCTCGACGCCGGGTGCCGCCAGCACGATCACCGTCCAGGTCTCGGCGGGCGAGGTCGTGCTCCGATCCGAGGGCTGAGCCCCGACCGCCCGACCCGCTGCCGCCTTCGGGCGACGGCGGGTCGGGCGCGTCCGCGGACGCCTGCGCCGCGGGCTACGCGGGGTGAGGGGCGACGGATGCCGCGCCGGCGGCGAAGCCCTCCGCATAGGCCTCGTCGGCGCCGAGGCGGAACATGTCGCGCTCGAGCGGGCGCACGATGGAACGGGCGCCGGGAAGGTCCAGCGGCCCGACGAGGTCGCCGCGACCGCGCACCACGGCGACGGGCAGGCGTGCGGCCTTGCCCTTGACGAGATCGGCGGCGGCGGCCAGCTCGTCGCCGACGCACGGCATGGTGACGACGAGCGGCCGGCCCTCGGCATCCGTCCCTCCGCGCAGGTCCTCGAAGACCAGCACGCCGCCGGCGCCGATCGCGTGATCGGTCTGGCCCTCGCGCCAGGCGCGGCCGAGCGTGTCGGAGACGATGACGCCCACCTCGACGCCCAGCCGCTCCCGCAGACCGCCGGCGATGGCGCGTGCCGACGCGTCGGGGTCGACGGGCAGCAGCAGGACGGTGCCCTCGGGAGTGTTCGACGCGTCGACGCCGGCTGCGGCCGACACCATGCCCAGGCGGTTCTCGACGATGCGGGTGGTGGCGCCGGTCGGGGAGGTGCGGGATGCCACGACCCGCACCGTCTCGGCGGTGATGGCGTCTTCTCGGTCGTCGGCGACGACGAAGCGCCCCTCGGCCTTCGAGACGATCTTCGAGGTCACCACGAGGATGTCGCCGTCGGCGAGCTCGCCCGTCGCCGCTGTCGCGATGACGTCGACGAGGTCGGTCCCTGCGGTGATCTCGGGGATGCCGTCCAACGGCCAGACGGTGAGGCGGGTGCGAGCGGAGGCCATGGGTCCAGTCTTCCCGATCGCCGGCAGGTCATCGCCCGCGCCGGCTCCGGGCTCGTGGTGCCGCGCCGCGTCACGACGACGTCACGCGCGTTCCGCGAACGACAGAGGGCGTGCCCGGCGGACCGGACACGCCCTCCGTCGAGCGCGGGCCGCGCGGGATCAGCGCACGAAGCGCACCTCGGTCAGCGTCTCGCCGAGGAAGGGCTCGGTGTGCGTCGCACCGTCGAGCGTGAAGCCGTTGCGCGTGTAGAACCGGTGCGCGCGGGGGTTGTCGTCGGCGACCCACAGGTACAGGCCCTCGGCGGGCTCGACGACCGAGTCGAAGAGCCGCTGGCCGATGCCGGTGCCGTGGTAGGCGTCGAGCAGGTAGATGAAGTAGAGCTCGCGGAAGCGCGGGGCGTCCTTGTCGCGGGCGGGGCCGGACCCCGCGAATCCGACGATCTCGCCGTTGACGAGCGCGGCGAACATCTTGAACTCCGGGCCCTGGACGGCCCAGTGGGTCCAGAGCTCGGCGAGGCGCTTGGGGGAGACCGCCTCGAGGGCGGCCTTGCTGATGAGGTGGTCGTACGTCTCGTGCCAGCACGTCGCGTGGACGCGGCCGAGGGCCTCCGCGTCGACGTCGCGCACCGGACGGACGACGATGTCGGTCTGGGTTTCGGCTTCCATGGGCCAGACTCTACGCGGCCCCGGGCGAGACCTGAAATCCGCCGGATCGCGCGCGCACGCGACGTACCGCTTCGGCCCGCCGGCGTCCGGGCGACTGCGGATTCCGACAACCGAATCGGCGGATCGGTTCCGGATCGCTACCATCGCTCGTCGTGAACGTGTTGTGGCGGACCCTGATCGTGATGCTGACCGCGCGCCGGCGCCTGCGCCGCTCCGGGCGGATCGGGCCGACCGAGATCGGGCGGGTGCGGGTCACCACGTTGCCGACCGACATCGATCTGCTGCGCCACATGAACAACGGGCGCTACCTGTCGCTGTTCGACCTCGGCCGCTGGGATCTGCTCGTGCGGACCGGCCTGTGGGACGTCATGAAGCGCTACGGGTGGTACGCCGTCGTGTCCAGCGAGACGGTGACGTTCCGCAAGTCGCTCAACCTGTGGCAGCGGTTCGACATCGAGTCCCGCATGATCGGGCACGACGACAAGGCCGTCTACCTCGAGCATCGAGCGGTCGTCGACGGCGAGGTGTACGCCCGTGCCATCATCCGAGCACGGATGATGAAGCGCGCCGGCGGCACCCTCTCGCACGAAGAGCTCTTCGCGGCGGTCGGCCGGCCCGAGGGCATCCCCGAGGTGGATGCCTGGGTGCACGAGTGGGCCGCGGCATCCGCTCTTCCCCCCACTCGTGCGGAGGCGCCCAGCGTCTGGCGCTGAGCGACGGCGTTCGGCCGGCGATCAGCGGAGGATGACCGCCGTGACCAGCGAGATGGCCGCGAGGATGCCGACGTTGACGGTCGCGAGCAGCATCGTCCAGAGCCTGCTGCTCGGGTCGGCGGTCGTCAGCGGCCGCCGGTCGACGGCGTCCAGTGCCGCATCGAGGGACCGGAATCGGCCGATCGTGCGGCGGCCGCGGGTCGCGACGTAGCCGCGATCGTCCCGCTTCACCTCGCCCACGGTGCGGCCGAAGCGGTCTGCGGCCCATGCGCCGCGCTCCGGGCTCGACCAGTGGATCGCCCAGCGCGTGTCGATGTCGTCAGCGTGCTGTGTCATGCGTAGAACGCTAGACACGCCGTGAATCAGGTGGGTGCCCTTGACGGATCGGGAGCGGTCGACTATGGAGCGCCTGTCGGCGCCTCGGGCTCGGGGACGAGGGTCAGGCCGCCGGGAGAGTTCGCGGCCTTGGTGAGTGCGTCGATCCAGGCGGGGTTGAGGCGGGGCTGGCGTCCGCCGAAGTACTCGAACGCGAGCGACACATGCGGGCTCAGCCACACCGAGGTGCGCCCCAGGCCACTGCGCATGGGGTCCGTCCACGTGAAAGGAAAGGACTCCCCGCGACGGAGCTTGGCCCAGATCACGGTCTGCAGGTGGGCCAGGACGCGGTCGTCGAAGGAAGCGGTGACCCTGGTGTCATAGGTGAGCGTGCCCATCGGATCTACAGTAGCCTTCCGAGCGGCTTTGCGGGCGTGTCGTGGAGCCCGATGGGGTGTGAGCGTGGATTATAGCGGTTTTGACGATCCGTGTCTGGTGTTGCGCCCGAAGGCGCAGATCACCGAATCTTGTGAGATGGTCAGCACGCCTCAGCTCACTCGGGATCTGCGAACGGCTCTGTCCTCCGGTGCCTTGACACTCGCCTTCCAGGGCCAATTCGATCTTCAGACGGGCGCGGCCGCGCCGTCTGAGACGTCGCCACCGGATGCAGTCGAAGCGCTCTGTCGCTGGAATCATGTGACGCTGGGAGCAGTGCCACCCGACCGGTTCATCGCGCTGGCCGAGCGCGGCGAGTTCCTCGAAGAGATCGACACACGCGTATTCGCTCTCGCGACCGAGCACGTCGCGCGGTGGCGGAAGTCCGGTCACACCGTCGGGCTGGCGGTGAACGCGTCTCCCGCTCACTTCTCCACCCGCTATGCGGGCACGGTGCTGACCAGGCTGGACGAGCTCGGACTCGATCCCGCCGGCGTGACCGTCGAGATCACCGAGGCGCCCCTGCCCCAGCTGCGCCCCGGCATGCTCTCCGCCATCGAGGCGCTGCGGGCGGAGGGCGTCGCCATCTCGGTCGACGACTTCGACGCCGGCGGCGACGTCGCAATGCTCGAGACCCTGCCGATCGACGAGGTGAAGATCGATCGATCGCTCACCCAGCGCGTCGATGCCGCGGCAGAGGACGCGATCTCCGCCGTGGTGGACAGCAGCGCGAACCACGGGTGGCGTGTCGTCGCCGAAGGGATCGAGACCCTCGACGACTTCCAGCGCTCACGCAGCCGCGGCTGCCACCGTGGCCAGGGCTACCTGTGGGGTCTGCCGCTGCCCGTCGAGCAGATGGACGTCGTGCTGGCAGGAGAAGCCTGAGCCCGCACGCGTGAGCCTCGGGCGTCGGACTCGGGGGATCATCGCGGGACTCGGCTCAGTAGCCGTCGCCCGCGACCCTCAGAGGCCGTAGTCCGCGACGTCGTCGGAGATCTCGTCCACCGGGGCGCCGGCGCTCGGGACGGTGTCGCCGACCTCGAACTGGGACCAGGTCACCGGCATGCCCGGCGAGAAGAGGATGTCGACCCCGGGTCCGCCGCGCAGGGGTGGGACGTTGACATAGCCGCCGCCCGCCTTGATCGCCTCGAGGATGCTGTTCTTGAGCTCGGTGACGGGGTCGGGGAGGAAGTAGTCGCGTCCATCGACAGTCAGCCGGTTCACGATCGCCATGGCCCCAGCGTACCCGGTGGCGTGCCGCGTAGGATCGAGGCGTGGGCACACTTCACTACGGCTCCCCGCCGGCGTCCTTCAAGATCGACGACCGGGCGCTGGCGCATGTCGAACTGGTCATCATGGCCAAGCTGCGACGCCGAGAGAACCTCTCCTTCGCCATCGTCGACGAAGAGACGTCGGTGCGTCAGGCGATGTGGATCTCGCCGGTCACCATGCTGCGCTTCGAGTACGAGGCACCCATGCCCGAGATCAACCGGCTGTGGCTTCAGGAGCTCGTCGACACCGCGAACTCGTCGGGCGGCCTGCGCATCGTGCCCGAGCCGGAGCTCCCCGCCTCACGCTGAGACGCGTCCACCGCCCCCGCGCTTCGCGCGGTACATGGCGGCGTCGGCGGCATCGAGCAGTTCGCTCGCGCCGGTACCGCGCTGGGCGGCGACGACGCCGGCCGACGCGTGCACGCGCATCTCGATGTCGCGCACGACGATCGGCTCGGTGATCGCCGCGAGCGCGCGGCCGGCGACAGCCGCCGCCTCGGCCGGACTCGCGTCGACGCACACGATCACGAACTCGTCCCCGCCCAGCCGCACGACGACGTCGGTCGTGCGGGCGACCCCGCTCAGCCGCCGGCCGATGGCCGCGAGGACGGCGTCCCCCATCTCGTGGCCGTGGGTGTCGTTGACCAGCTTGAAGTCGTCGAGGTCGAGGAAGACCACCGCGACGGACCTCTCGGAGGCGCCGAGCAGATCGTTGAGACGCTCGTCGAGGTACCGGCGGTTGTGGAGCCCGGTGAGCGCGTCGCGCACCGCCAGCTCCGCGAGCTCGGCCTGCGTCCGCGCCACCAGCGCGGCGCGGATGTCCTCGCCGAGGTCGTACGCGTCCTGGGCGTGCTCGCCCCACGGAAGGCTCCGGCCGGTCACGCTCTCCTGCCAGGCCGAGAACGACCGTCGCGGGGAGAGGGGATGCTCACGATTCTCGGGTCGCTGATCGCCGAGCCACTCCACCGTGCGGGCGACCTCGCTGCGCACGAACACCAGGCGGTCGCCGTCGCTGCCGAGCGGGACGACCAGCAGACCGGTGACACCCGGGATCTCGACGGCGAGCTCGGGGCGCTCGATCGGCAGCGCCTCCCAGAGGAATCTCCCGGGTCCCAGCTCGTCCACGACGGCGAACAGGCGCTCGGGCGCGGGGACCACGCCGACGGTGTCGATCGCGTCACCGAGGCGCAGCACCGCGCCGTCGGCGGGAACGACGTCGAGCACCGTGCGCTCTCCGCGCATGAGCACGGAGCCCGCGTCGGCGCGGCCGAACAGCGGGGCGATCAGTGCGATCCTCCGCTCCCTCGCCTCGAGCTGACGGCGGAGCCTGCGGATCTGCTCGGCGGAGGCGAGCTGTGAGGCGACCTGCGAGGCCAGCACCTCGATCGCGCGGCGCAGCAGCACCGGGATGCGGCGGGGCGTCCGGTGGGCGCAGGTGAACATGCCGACCAGCTGGTCGTCCAGGACGATCCCGAACGACACCGTGGAGGCCTGGCCCATGTTCCGCATGAACTGCAGGTGGTGAGGGGAGACGGCGCGGAGCTCGGTGGGGCCGAGGTCCAGCGGGCTGTCCTCCGGGAGGAGCGTGTGGATCGGCGTCCCCGGGTCTGCGGTGTCGGCGATCACGCGGGAGCGCTTCTCGATGTAGAGCGCGCGCGCCTGGACCGGGATGTCGGATGCCGGGAAGTGGAGGCCGAAGTAGGGCTCCATGTCGGGCTCGCGCTCGTCGGCGACGACCTGCCCGTGCGCGTCGTCGTGGAAGTGGTAGCACATCACCCGGTCGTAGCCCGTGATCGCCTTGATCTCACGCGCCGCCTGCTGGCGCAGCTCATCGGGATCGGTGATCGCCGCCAGTCGCTGGATGGCGCCGACGACCCCGGTGCGCACGTAGTCGAGCCCGGGGACCACCGGCTCGAACTCGAGGACCAGCGGCGACGTGCCGCGGTGGGCGATCACGTCGTAGACGACGCCCTCGAACTCGGCGCGCACGGGGTCGACGGCGACGCCGTGGGTGACCGACCACGACACCATGTCGCTGCCGGCCTCGCGCAGGTCGCGCCCGAGCCACTGCTCCGCGTTCTCACTCGCAGCGACGACGATCCCCGTGACCTCGTCGATCGCGAACAGCATGCCGTGGGACTGAATGGCGCCGATGGTGCGGATCGGCTCGGTCGAGCACTCCCGCAGGCGGAGCAGCTCGGCGTCGTCGCCGGGGAGATCTCCGTCGAAAGTGAGTGCGGGTACGTCGGTCAACGCAGAAACCCTTCATGCTGCATCGTGGGGGGGACAGGGGGATTGCGCTGGCGAGTTCTCTCATCCTAAGCGCGAGGTCTGTGCGGGCCAAAGGATGCCGCCGCGCCTGATACCGCAGGCGGCGCAAGGGCGCAATGGGTTTGTGCGCGGCCGCGGCGGGGCGGTTCGCTGACAGTGGTGGCGTCGGCACCCCCGCCGGCGCCGGAGGGAGAAGGAGGGGCCGTGGATACGACCACCCTCATCTGGATCATCGTCGGCATCGTGGTCGTCGTCGCGATCGTCCTCGTCGCGCTGCTGCTGTCGGCGCGCGGCCGCCGCAACCGGCGGGAGCAGGCGCAGCACGAGAAGGCCGAGAAGCTGCGCGCCGAGGCGCGCGAGTCCGAGTTGAAGGCGCGGGAGCACGAGGCGGAGGTGGCCCAGGCCCGCGCGGACGCGGCATCGGCCACGGCGGCCGCCGAGCAGGCGCGCGCCCGCGCCGCGCAGGCGTCGATCGACGCCGAGAAGCGGCAGAGCACGATCGACGAGCACGAGTCGGACGCGGCGAAGCTCCGTGCCGAGCAGGCCGAGCGGCTGCGCAAGGCGGACGACGTCGACCCGTATGTCGGCGACGACGGTCGCAGCGCCACGGCAACGGACGCCGGTGCCCGGAACGCGTCGGCGGCAGCCGGCGACTCCCGCACCGACGTCCGCACCGCCGACGCCCGCACGAGCGATCGCTCGGACGCGCCGGTCGGCGCGTCGGACGACGGCGTGCGTCGCGTGCACCGCGACGACGGGGTCGACGCGGCGGCTGCCGCGGGCGACACCGCTCCGCCGGCGGACGAGCCGCGGACGCGGCGTCCGGACGGCGCGTGACGGCACTGACCTGACAGGCACCCGGGCCTGCGTGCCCGGGCGCCTGTCATGCCCGGAGCGCCCGAAGCGTCAGCCCGCGGCATCCCGCCTGGTCGTCGGGAACGCGTCCTGCAGCGCGCTGCGGACTTCGGCGATGCCCGCCCTGCCCTGGGACGAGGTGCGCTGCGCGAGGAAGATCTCGCGCGCCGGACGCCCGGGGAGGTCGAGCACGGCGACGGGCGTCGGGTCGCCGCCCCACAGCAGGTCTGGGAGCACCCCGACCGCCTGGCCGGCGGCGATGAGCCGGGCATGGGCCGACAGGTCGGCCAGCTCGAAGCGGACGTCGGGTTCGAAGCCGGATGCGCGGCACTGCTGGACGGCCCAGAGCCGGGCGGCGGTGCCCGCCGGCTCCATCACCCACGCCCGAGCGCGCAGATCGTGGAGCGACCGCGCGGCATCCCCCGCGGGAACGGCCACGCGGATGGGATCGATGCCCAGGATCTCGCGCTCGATGCCCGCCGTGTGCGGACGCGTGTGACCCGGGTACTGCTCGGCGATCACGAGGTCGACGCTGCGCGCGGCGAGTTCGAAGAGCCCCCGCTCGGGAGGCAGCTCGACGAGCTCGACGCGAAGGTACCGGGCGCGTTCGGCGAGGAGGGCGAGGGCGACGGGCGCGACGGCCAGCGCCGCCGTCTGCATGACGGCGACGCGGACGGGGGCGAGGCCCGGGTGCAGGGACTCGAGCTCGCCGCGGGCCCGCTCGTCCTGGTCGAGGGCGCGCGCGGCGTGGGCGGCGAGGACCTGTCCGTGCTCGCTGAGGCGCACGCGGCGTCCCTCCGGGGCGAGAAGCGGCACGCCCGCCTCCTTCTCGAGCTGCGCGAGCTGCTGCGAGATCGTCGAGGGGCTATACGACAGCGCCTCCGCCACGGCGGCCAGCGTGCCCCGCAGTGCCAGCTCATGCAGCAGGCGCAGGCGTCGCAGCTCGAACATGAGCATCCCATCGAAAATCCTGAACGATACTGATCGTAGACGATCGCTTTTCACGAACGGACGGATGCCTCAGGCTGGACGCCATGCAGCACATCGAGGTGCAGTCTGGAAGCACGGGCCCCGTCGAATCGACATCTGGAGTGCGAATGGAAGACGCTGCCGAACGGCATCTCGCAGACGAAGCCGTCACGCTGGCTCGGCGGTGGATCGCCGAGAGCGCGGAGGCCCACGTCGACCCGGCGGCGGAGCGCCTCGCCGGAGTCCTGAAGGACCCCAGCGGCCTGCCGTTCACGATCGGCTTCGTCGACGGTGTCATGCGACCGGAGAGCCTGTCGGCGGCGGCATCCCATCTGCACCGCGTCGCGCCCCTCGTTCCCGGGTTCCTCCCCTGGTACCTCCGCTCCGCCGTGCGGGTCGGCGGCGCCGTCGCCCCCGTGCTGCCGGCGCCGGTCGTGCCGATCGCGCGCCGGGTGCTGCGCGAGATGGTCGGGCACCTCGTGGTCGACGCGCGACCGGAGAAGCTCGGCCCGGCCATCGAGCGTCTGCGCGAGACGGGAGCGCGGCTGAATCTCAACCTGCTCGGCGAGGCGGTGCTCGGCGAGCAGGAGGCCCTGCGGCGACTCGAGGGGATCCACGAGCTCATCCGCCGCCCCGACGTGGACTACGTCTCGGTGAAGGTCTCGGCGATCGCCAGCCACATCTCGATGTGGGCGTTCGACGAGATCGTCGACACGGTGGTCGACCGGCTCCTGCCGCTGTACCTCTCGGCGGCGCGGGCGGACGCGGCCGACGCGCCGACCGACCCGGACGGTCGGGCGCGGGAGGCCACCTTCATCAACCTCGACATGGAGGAGTACCGCGACCTCGACCTGACCGTCGCCGTGTTCACCCGGCTGCTCGAGGACCCGCGACTGCGCGGCCTGGAAGCCGGCATCGTGCTGCAGGCGTACCTTCCCGACGCGCTGCCCGCGCTGGAGCGGCTGACGGACTGGGCCCGGGAGCGCGTCGCGGCCGGCGGCGCCCCGATCAAGATCCGCCTCGTCAAGGGCGCCAACCTCGCGATGGAGCGCGTGGACGCGGTGCTGCACGGCTGGCCGCTCGCCACCTACGACACGAAGCTCGACTCGGACGCGAACTACATCCGGTGCCTGCGGTACGCGCTGCAGCCCGAGCGCACCGCCGCCGTGCGGATCGGGGTCGCCGGCCACAACCTCTTCGACATCGCCTACGCATGGCTGCTCGCGGGTGCGACGGGCGTGCGCGACGCCGTCGAGTTCGAGATGCTCCTGGGCATGGCCCAGGGCCAGGTCGCGGCGGTCGCGCGCGAGGTCGGCCACGTGCTCCTGTACGTGCCGGTCGTGCGTCCCGACGAATTCGACGTGGCCATCAGCTATCTCGTCCGGCGGCTCGAAGAGAACGCGTCCAGCGAGAACTTCCTCTCCGCCGCGTTCGAGCTCGCCGACGATCCGGCGCTGTTCGCACGCGAGCGCGACCGCTTCCTGGCCTCGCTCGCGCGTGCGGACGATCCGGCGCTGCCGACCGGCCCCCGCCGCACCCAGGACCGGGCCGCCGAGGTGGCAGTCCTCGACGCCGCGTCCGTCGCGGCTCTGCGCGCTGAGGCGCCGCTGCGCCGCACGGCGTCGCCGGGGGAGGACGCCGGGCTCACGCAGGCGGTGATCGGCATCGCGCGCTCGGCCGGCGCAGCCGGCGCGCCCGGTGACACCGCGCCGATGGAGCGCATCGTGCCGGAGCAGGTGTTCGGCGCCGACGCGTTCGTCGAGACCGCCGTGTTCGCGCCCCGCGAGTCGGGGGCCCGGGCAGCGGGCGCGCCCGGCTTCCGCAACGCGTCCGACAGTGACCCCGCGCTGCCCGGGAACCGCGCGTGGGCGCGGGATGTGATCTCCCGGATCGAGTCGTCGCACGCCGGCGACGCCACGATCGCCGCCGCCGCGGTGACGGACGAGCAGTCGCTGCACGAGATCGTCGCCCGCGTCCGCCACGCGGCCGCCGCGTGGGGCGCGACCCCGGCGGCCGAGCGCGGGGCCGTGCTCGCGGCGGCGGCGCGTGCGCTGGAGGCCCGCCGCGGGGAGCTCATCGAGGTGGCCGCGTCGGAGACGGGCAAGGTGTTCGCCGAGGCGGATGTCGAGGTGAGCGAGGCCGTCGACTTCGCCGACTACTACGCCGCGACCGCACGAGAACTCGATCGCGTGAGCGGGGCGGTGTTCGAGCCGGCGCGACTGACGCTCGTCACCCCGCCGTGGAACTTCCCGATCGCCATCCCCGCGGGCGGCGTCCTGGCCGCCCTCGCCGCCGGATCGGGTGTCGTGTTCAAGCCGGCGCCGCAGGCGCGGCGCTGCGCGGCGGTCGTGGCGGAGGCGCTGTGGGAGGCCGGGGTGCCGCGCGACGTCCTCGCCCTCGTCGACATCGACGAGGGCGGACTGGGCCGCGCGCTGGTGGCGCATCCGGACGTGGACCGCGTGATCCTCACCGGCTCGTGGGAGACCGCCGCACTGTTCCGCTCGTGGCGTCCGGACCTGCCGCTCCTCGCCGAGACGAGCGGCAAGAACGCGATGATCGTCATGCCGACGGCGGACCTCGACCTCGCGGCATCCGACCTCGTCAAGAGCGCGTTCGGCCACGCCGGACAGAAGTGCTCGGCCGCGTCGCTGGCCATCCTGGTGGGGCCCGTCGGTCACTCGCGGCGATTCGCGCGCCAGCTGGTGGACGCCGCGACCTCGCTCCGCGTCGGCCCGCCGTCCAACCCGCTCAGCGAGGTCGGCCCCGTGGTCGAGGCGCCTCGCGGCAAGCTGGAGTGGGCCCTCACCACCCTCGAGGAGGGCGAGCAGTGGCTCGTCGCGCCTCGACAGGTGGACGCCGGACCGGAGTATGCGGGCCGGCTCTGGACCCCCGGCATCCGCACCGGCGTGCAGCCAGGATCGCGGTTCCACCGCGAGGAGTTCTTCGGACCCGTGCTGGGCATCATGCACGCGACGTCGCTGTCGCACGCGATCGAGCTCCAGAACGCGGTCGAGTACGGTCTCACCGCAGGCCTGCACACGCAGAACCCCGACGACCTGGCGATGTGGCTCGACCGGGTGCAGGCCGGCAACCTGTACGTCAACCGGGGCATCACGGGCGCCATCGTCCAGCGCCAGCCCTTCGGCGGGTGGAAGCGCTCGTCGGTGGGCGCGGGGGCGAAGGCGGGCGGCCCGAACTACCTCATGGGTCTGGGCCGCTGGCGGCCGACCTCGGGATCGCCGGCGTCGGCGACGCTCCACCTGCGAGGGCTGGACACCCGCATCGTGTCGCTCATCGAGGCGGCGCAGCCGTCGCTGGGCTACGAGGCGTTCGAGTGGCTCCGCCGCGCCGCGCTGTCGGACGCCATCGCGTGGGACCGCGAGTTCGGTCAGGTGAGAGACGTGTCGGGTATCGGCGTCGAGCGCAACCTCTTCCGCTACCGGCCGGTCGACTCGGTCGCGGTGAGGGCGACGGCGGATGCCTCGTGGCAGGCCGTGCTCCGCGTCGCCGTCGCGGGGCTGCGGGCGGGGTCGGCGATGACCCTCAGTGCGCCCGTGGGCCTGCCGCAGACGGTGCGTCGCGTGCTGGCGGACGAGGGCGTGGGAGTGTTCGTGGAGACCGAGGAGGAGTGGCTCCAGCGGCTCATCCGGGACGAGGACATCGTCGCCGCCGCGGCCGACGCCGATCCGGCGCCCCGTCCATCGCGCGTGCGCCTGGTCGGCGGGGCCGAGTCGGTCGCCGCGCTTCACCGAAGGCTCGCCGAGGCGGTCGACGGAGACCCCGACCTCGCCGTCTACGACAACGACGTGACGACCGCGGGCAGGCTCGAGCTTCTCCCGTTCCTCCACGAGCAGTCGGTGACGATCACGGCCCACCGTTTCGGGAATCCGGACGCGTGGTCGGAGGCTGTCATCTAGCGCCGTCGCCGCGGCGCGGTCCGCGTCCGGCGCGTGCGGTCGGCTCTCGTCAGGGCTTCTCGTCGGCTCCGGCGTCGGGGAAGCCCGTGGACTCCCGCGCCACGATGCGGAACGGCGGCTTGAAGGTCTCGGGACTGCGCCGTTCGCCCTTCTCGTTGATGCGCTCGAGGAGTCGGTCGACGGCGATGGCCGCGATCTGCGCCCGGCCGGTGTCGACGGTCGACATCGACGGGACCGAGTACTTGCTCTCGTCGATGTTGTCGAACCCGATCACGGCGACGTCGTCGGGCACGCGGAGCCCCTCTTCGCGCAGAGCGCGCAGGACGCCGAGTCCCAGCGTGTCGTTGAGCGCGAAGACGGCATCGAATTCCACGCCCTCCTGCACCAGCAGGTGCGTCGCGGCCGCGCCGCCCGCCCGGTTCCATCGATGCATCGAGGTATGCCGGATGAGGGCCGGATCCTGATCGATGCCGGCCTGCTCGAGGGCGCGCCGGTAACCCTTCAGGCGCAGGCTCGCCGAGCTCGCCTCGTCGACGTCCTCGTGGTCGGCGCCGATCAGCGCGATCCGCCGGCGGCCGATCGAGAGGAGGTGCTCGACGGCGGCCTGCGCGGACGAGGTGTTGTGCATCGTGACGTGATCGGTCGGGCCGCCGAAGATCCGCTCGCCGAGGAGCACGAGCGGGCCCTCGACGTTCAAGGCGTCGGCATCCTCCTGGCCCAGCCTGACCGGGCTGAAGAGCAGCCCGTCCAGGAACCGCGGCCGGCTGCGCGAGACGGCGCGCAGCTCGGCATCCCGATCCCCGCTCGTCTGCTCCACCATGACGCCCAGGCCGTGCTTCTCCGCTGCTCTGATGACCTCGTCGGCGAGTTCTGCGAAGTAGTTCTCGCGCAGCGACGGGACCGCCAGCCCGATGACGCCCGTCCGGCCGGAGCGCAGGCCGCGTGCCGAGAGGTTGGGCCGGTAGTCGAGCTGCTCGATCGCTTCGTTCACACGGTCGCGGGTGCCGGGGCGCACGTGCGGATAGTCGTTGATGACGTTCGAGACCGTCTTGATCGAGACTCCCGCCACCCGGGCGACGTCGTGCATCGTCGGTCCCATGGGCGCCCGCCTTCCGTTCGATCTGCACTCTAGTGTGACGCAGATGCGATGCCCGTCGTGTGCGGATCGGGCCCCGCCTCTTCGACGTCTCCGTGCAACGTTGTGGATCACCGTACCGCCCCGCCGTCCCGCGGTCGTACGTCACAGAACTTTCGATGCGCGCGCAGGAATTTGCGGTGCACCCTTGACACCCCTCGCGGCCGGTGGGAAAGTGTCTGCAACGTTGCTCTACAACGTTGTAGACCCGAGAGCACCGCGATCCTGCACCCTCGTGCTCCAGGCGGTCATGCACCGACGAAGAAGTCAGCACACCGAAAGGAAAGTCCAGTGAAGACGAAGCCTGTCCTTGCTGCGGTCACAGCGTTCGCCCTGGTCGGCGCCCTGGCCGCCTGCACCGCCGGAGGCGGCGACGCCGACGGCGGCGGCAACAGCGACGCGAACTGCACCAACGAGATCAAGAACCCCGACGCGCCGATCGTGACGCTGTGGGCGTGGTACCCCAACTCCGAGACCGTCGTCGACAACTTCAACGAGGCGAACGACGACGTCCAGGTCTGCTGGACGAACGCCGGCGCGGGCGGCGACGCGTACGACAAGTTCCAGACCGCGATCTCGGCGGGCAGCGGCGCGCCCGACGTGATGATGGTCGAGGCGGACCGCATCGCCGTCTTCCAGGCGCAGGACGCCCTGGTGGACCTCTCCGACCTCGGCTACGAAGACGTCAAGGACAACTTCAGCGAGGGCGCCTGGAAGGACGTGTCGGTCGGCGACGGCGTCTACGGGGCTCCGATCGACGGCGGCCCCATGGGCATGATCTACCGCACCGACGTCTTCGAGCAGTACGGCATCACGCCGCCCACCACGTGGGAGGAGTTCGAGGCGACCGCGCAGCAGGTCAAGGATGCCGGAGGCCCGGTGTTCGCGAGCTTCGCGGCGAACCAGCCCGCCGCGGTGACGGCGTACATGTACCAGACGGGCGCGGAGCCGTTCGAGTACGACCCGGCCAACGAGGGTGAGATCGGAATCAACCTCAACAGCGACGAGATCAAGCGCGTCCTCGACTACTGGGCCGGCCTCGTCGAGAAGGGCCTCGTGGGTACGGAGGATCAGTTCACTCCGGAGTACATCGCCGCGGTCATCGGCGGCGACTACGCCACGTACCTCTCGGCCGCCTGGGCGCCCGGCTACCTCCAGGGCGCAGGCGTCGGGGAGGGTGCTGACGAAGGTGTGTGGGCGACCGCTCCGCTGCCGCAGTGGGATGAGAGCGACCCGGTCGCGATCAACTGGGGCGGCTCGGCGTTCTCGGTGAGCAGCCAGGCGGACGACCCTGAGCTGGCAGCGAAGGTGGCCTTCGGGGTGTACGCCGACCAGGCCTCGCTCGACGAGGGGTGGCAGCAGCAGATCATCTTCCCGCTCAACGTGAACGTGCTCGACGATCCGGAGTTCCAGGACTACGAGGTGCCCTTCTTCAGCGGCCAGCAGGCCAACAAGGAGGTGTACGTCCCGGCGGCCAATGCCTACAAGGGCATGGTGTACACGCCGCTCCAGCAGTTCTACTACTCGACCCTCACCGAGCAGATCCAGAACATCAACGACGGAACCTCTACCGGTTCTGAAGCCGCGGACGCGCTCCAGGAGGCTGTCGTGGCCTACGCGGAGGAGCAGGGCTTCACCGTCAAGTGACATGGCACGGGGGGCTGGTTCGTGCTCGTGCGGACCGGCCCTCCGGTCACTCTTCTGACCCGGAGAAATCATGACCGCCTCAACCACAAACCCCGTCACGAAGACGGAGGCGAGCCGCCTCACGAAGAAGGGGGGTCGCCGCTCCACCGCCGCACGTCAGAGCCTTTTCGGATGGCTCTTCGTCGGACCGTTCGCGATCATCTTCCTCGCTATGCTCGTGCTGCCGATCGGCTACGCCCTCTACTTGAGCCTGTTCCAGAAGTCGCTCATCGGAGGCACCCGATTCGTCCTCTTCGGCAACTACCTGAAGGCCTTCACAGACCCGTCGTTCCTCGACGGCGTCTGGTTCGTCATCCGGTTCTCGCTGGTGCTCATTCCGTTGCAGATGGCCGTCTCGCTCGCCCTCGCGCTGATGCTGGACATCATCATCAGCCGGTTCGCCCGCTTCTCGCGGCTCATGATCTTCATGCCGTATGCGATTCCGACGGTGATCGGCGCGCTGATGTGGGGGTTCCTGTACAGCGAGAACTTCGGCCCGCTCGCGGACGTCTTCGGAATTTTCGGAGCTGAGGCCCCTGATTTCCTGAGCAAGAGCCTGATCTTTTACGGCCTGCTCAACATCGTCACGTGGCAATGGGCCGGCTACTACATGATCATCCTGTACGCAGCGCTGCAGGGGATCGACCCCACCCTGTACGAAGCCGCACGCATCGACGGCGCCTCCCAGTGGCAGATCGTCTGGCGGATCAAGATCCCCCTGCTCTCGCCGGCGCTCCTGCTCATCCTCGTGTTCGCCCTCATCGGAACCCTGCAGTTCTTCAACGAGCCGAAGATCCTCCAGGACCTCGCGGCCGGATCCATCCCGAACGACTTCACGCCCAACATGTATGCATCCCAGCAGGCGTTCTCGCTGGCGAACTACAACTACGGCTCAGCGATCTCGTTCGCGCTCGGTGCCGTCGTATTCCTCTGCGTCTACATCTTCCTGTTCGCAACCCGCAAGCGAGGGAGCTTCTTCGAATGAGCGTCACACCCGTCGACATCACCGAGACCCGCGGCAAGCCGCGCAAGCTCGTCGAGCGCCGGTCGGCCCCGCGCACCCGCGGACGGGTGCCGCTGAACATCGTGCTGGCGCTGCTGGTGATCTACTTCCTGGTGCCGTTCTGGTGGCTGATCATCAACAGCTCCAAGACCGCCGCAGGCCTCTTCGGGGGCGACAGCGCGCTCTGGTTCGCAGACGACATCAACTACGTCGGCAACTTCGTCGACCTGTTCACCTACGGCGGAGGGATCTACGCGCGGTGGCTGGCGAATTCCGCGCTCTACGCCATCGTCGGCGGGCTGGGCGCCACGGTGCTCGCCGTCCTCGCCGGATACGGGTTCGCGAAGTACCGGTTCGCCGGCCGGCGTGCCGCCTTCGCGATCCTGCTCGGCGCCGTCATGGTGCCGACGACCGCGCTCGTGATCCCCACCTTCGTCCTGTTCGCCCAGGTCGGCTGGACGAACACGATCTGGGCCGTGATCATCCCCACCCTGCTGAACCCCTTCGGGGTCTACTTGATGAACGTCTACGCCCGGGATGCCGTCCCGGACGAGCTCCTCGACGCGGCACGCGTGGACGGCGCGGGGGAGTTCCGGACGTTCCTGCAGGTCGCGCTCCCGATGCTCCGGCCGGCGATCGTGACCGTGCTGCTGCTGTCTGTGGTGGCATCGTGGAACAACTACTTCCTGCCGCTGGTCATGCTCTCGGACAACCGGCTGTTCCCGGTCACGGTGGGCATCGGTGTGTGGCAGTCGACCGCGTCCACGTACGGCGCGGCGGGCGGCCAGACCCTCTGGAGCATCATCATCCTCGGCTGCCTCGTGTCGGTGATCCCGCTCATCATCGCCTTCCTGGCCCTTCAGAAGTACTGGCGTGGCGGCCTCGCCATCGGAAGCCTCAAGTGATCCGACGATCACGTCGCCTCGCCCCGGTCCACCCTGTCCCTGAGAGAGAAGAATGATCCGCGCACACCTCACCGTCGACCCGCATTTCACGGTCGGCCCCGTCAACCGCCGGCTGTTCGGCTCGTTTGTGGAGCACCTCGGGCGCTGCGTCTACGACGGGATCTACGAACCCGGCCACGAATCGGCGGACGAGGACGGATTCCGCACCGATGTCATCGAGCTCGTGCGCGAGCTCGGTGTCTCGACGATCCGCTACCCGGGCGGAAACTTCGTCTCGGGGTATCGCTGGGAGGACGGCGTCGGGCCCCGCGACGCCCGGCCCCGCCGGCTCGACCTGGCGTGGCACTCGACCGAGACCAACGAGATCGGCCTCGACGAGTTCGCGGGGTGGCTCAAGAAGGTCGACAGCGAGCTGATGTACGCCGTCAACCTCGGCACGCGCGGAGTCCTGGAGGCGCTGGATGTGCTCGAATACGCCAATCTGCGATCGGGCACCCACTGGTCGGACAGGCGCGTCGCGAACGGCCACCCCGAACCCCACGGCATCCGCATGTGGTGCCTGGGCAACGAGATGGACGGGCCATGGCAGCTCGGGCACTCGACGGCCGAGGAGTACGCGCAGATCGCGTCGAAGACCGCGAGCGCGATGAGACAGATCGATCCGGATCTCGAGCTGGTCGTCTGCGGCAGTTCGAGCGCCCAGATGCCCACCTTCGGCGACTGGGAGCGCGTCGTGCTCAGCAAGACGTACGACGACGTGGACTACATCTCGTGCCACGCGTACTACGAGCCGAAGGGCGACGACTACGGCAGCTTCCTCGCCTCCGGCGTGAACATGGACCGCTTCATCGAGGCCGTCGTAGCCACCGCCGACCACGTGAAGGCGATCAGGCACAGCGACAAGACGATCGACATCTCCTTCGACGAATGGAACGTCTGGTACCAGTCGCGCTTCAACGAGGTCGACAAGATCACCGATGCGGAGGACTGGCCGGTGGCACCCCGCCTGCTCGAGGACTCGTACTCCGTCCTGGATGCCGTGGTCTTCGGCAGCCTCCTCATCTCGCTGCTTCGCCACGCCGACCGGGTGACGGCCGCGAGCCTCGCGCAGCTGGTCAACGTCATCGCGCCGATCATGACCGAGCCCGGCGGGCCGGCGTGGCGGCAGACCACCTTCTATCCGTTCTCGCTCACCTCGCGCCTCGCCCGCGGTGTCGCCCTCGAGCTGAAGCTCGACAGCCCCACCTACGCCACGGCGGAGTACGGCGACGTGTCGGTCGTGGACGCGGTGGCCACACGCGATGCGAGCGGGGGCGGCACGACGGTGTTCCTCGTGAACCGCAGCCTCGACGAGGAGGTCTCCGTAGAGATCGATGTGCGCGCTCTCGGCGAGGTCGCCGACGCCTCCGCGATCTCACTGTTCGATGACGACATCCACGCGGCCAACACCCTCGAGGATCCGGAGCGCGTCACGCCCAGGACCAACTCGTCCGTCGACGTCGGGGAGGGCAGGGTGACCGTCACGCTGCCGCCCGTGTCGTGGACGGCGCTCACGCTGGACTGACGCGAGCGCCGCGACGAGCCGGCCGGGTGGCGAGATGGCACGACCCCAGAGAGTGACGCTGAAGGAGATCGCCGCTCAGACAGGGGTGTCGCTGACGACCATCTCCAAGGTGCTCAACGGCGGCTCGGACGTCTCGTCGACGACACGGGCGCTCGTCGAGGAGCAGCTGCACGCGAGCGGCTACCGGCGCCGCAAGAGCAGGCAGCGACGGGACTACATCGAGGTCGTGCTCCACGAGCTCGAGGGCGAGTGGGCGCTCGGCATCCTCGAGGGGGTGCGCGAGAGCGCCGCGGCCGCCGGCATGGCGGTCTCGCTCTCCGTGAGCGGGGATCGTCGTGCCCCGGGACCGGAGTGGCTGGACTCGGTCGTGCGCCGCGCGCCGAGCGGCATCATCCTCCTCTTCGCCGGCATACCGGCCGACGGGCAGGAGCGGCTCTCCGCGCGCGGCATCCCGTTCGTCGTCATCGATCCGGCCGGCGATCCCGATGCGGACCTCCCGTCGGTCGGGTCGGCGAACTGGTCGGGCGGGCTGGCGGCCACACGGCACCTGCTGGAGCTCGGGCACCGGCGGATCGCGGCGATCACCGGGCCGGAGTCGGTGATGTGCGCGCTGGCAAGGCTGGACGGCTACCGCGCCGCGATGGCGTCCGCGGGGGTGACGATCCCGCCGGGATGGATCCGCTTCGGCGACTTCCGGCGTCAGGGGGGCGAGGATCACGCGGCCGAGCTGCTGCGGCTGCCGGATCGGCCGACGGCGATCTTCGCCGGCAACGACGCGCAGGCGCTGGGAGTGCTGCACGCAGCCTCGGCTCTCGGACTCTCGGTGCCGCGCGACCTGTCCGTCGTGGGCTACGACGACCTCGCGATCGCGGAGCTCGCCCACCCGCGGCTCACCACCGTCCATCAGCCCCTTCGCGAGATGGCGGAGCAGGCCACCCGGCTCCTGCTGCAGCTGCTGGACGGCCCCCGTCCGGAGGTCACGCGGATCGAGCTGGCGACCTCACTGGTCGTGCGGGACTCGACGGCGGCCTCAGCCTGAAGCGGGGCACGCCCGTCCTCGCCCGATGCCGTGCCCGCCAGGCGCGCCGTGCACGTGAGAGGGCTGCCGGCGGGAAGCGCGAGTCCGCCGGCAGCCCTGGTCTTGTCAGCAGTGGCTCACTGCACCCAGTACCCCAGGTTGAATGTGACCTTCTCGGCGAGGGTCGTCAGGGCACTGGCCTGCTCGGCGGTCAGCTTGCCCGCGGTCTGGAACTCGGCGACCTGGGCGAGGAAACCGTCCAGGACCTCGAGGGCCCCGACCGAGTCGCCCGCGGTGACGAGCTTCAGCGCCTGGTCGAGCTTCACCGTGAGGGCGTTCGTGTTGCCCTTGTTCAGGCCCGCATCCGCCACGTCCGCCTTCAGGGTGTCGACCTCGTCCTGGAGGAACGCCTCCGGGTGCCACACGTAGTCCCGCGCGAAGATCGTGAACAGCTGGTTCCACGCGTTGAAGTCGTGCGCCCCGGCGACCACCGTGTTCTCGATGAACCCGACGTCGTCGAGGGCCGCGACCGTGTTCGCGTTGGGAAGACCGAAGTCCCACGCGCCACCGCCATAGTGGATGTACGGAGCTGCGAGGTTCGGCGTCGACGCGGGGACGCTCACGCCGCCGCTCCACGGGCCGTAGTACCCGAACTGGTCGGCGTCGTCTCTGATCAGGTTCTGCGTGACGAAGCTGCCGGCGGACAGACCCGCGAACGCCCGGTCGATCGGCTCGGTCGAGACGTTGTAGTTCGCCTCGACGAAGGGGATCACGACATTGCGCAGGTTGGGATACGCGTCGCCCTGAACGGCCTGGTTTCCGACGGGTCCGAGATAGTTCGTGTTCGTCGTGATGACGACGGCCGGCTCGGTGGTGCCGTCCTGGATCAGGTTGTCCATGATCACCGGGACGTCGCCCATGTTCATCCAGTCCGACTGGTCCTGACCGCCGCCGTGCTGCATGTAGATCGTCTTGTACGGCTCCGCACGGTTCGGGTCGTAGTCCGGCGGGAGGTACACGCCCAGCGTGCGGCCGGTCTGGTTGGGGATGTCGATCGGGACGTAGCTCCACGTGCCCTTGGCCGAGTCCTCGCGCGGGAGTTCGATCTGCCGGGCTGCGAGCGGAGCGAAGTCCTGCTTCGCTTCGTCGTAGGGCACGAAGACCTTGTTGAAGGCGCGCCGCTGCGGGAACGAGATCCCATCCGGCGCGAAGATGGGCGAGTTCGCCGGGTCGGCGAGCCAGGCGCTGGTGTTGCCGTCCACGTAGAACCAGTACTGGTTCGCGCCGGCCGCGAGCGGCACCTCGGTGACCCAGTAGCCGTCGCCCGCATCGGTCATCTCGACGTCGTAGCCACCGCCGCCCCGCATGAGACCGGGCTCGTACTGGTGCGGCTGGTAGACCGTGATGTCGGTCCGGTCGGCCCAGTTGCGCAGCAGGATGTCGGCGACGAAGCGCACGCTGGTGGCATCGGGGTCGTAGTACACGAAGCGCCCGGTGTACCCGGTCGGCGACTCCGGATCCGCGTACACGGTGGGCCCGGGCGTCAGCTCCCCGTCCGCGGCCTGCGCCGCCATCGGCACGGTGCTCAGGACCAGGGCTGCAGTAAGGCCCAGGGCCGCGAACGGACGGACGAGCCGGGCATTCCGGCCGCGATCCCCACCGCCCTGCGAACCTTCGACGGCGCGGTCGCGCCGGGTGAAAACGCTCATCACTGTTCCTCCTTGAATAGCTGCCGAGCGACCGGAGGCGGCTCCGACACGGTCAGGCTAGCGACGGTTTACTACGTTGTAAAGAAGTTTTTTACGACGTTGTAAATCGCTGTGCGTCAGGAGGGGGCCCGCGGTCGACCTCGCCCGCAGGGTCTGCCGCCGTCGGCGGGGCCTCGATGCATGTAAAAAATTCTTGACACGCCGGCATTGCGGGCGTAGCTTCGCAGTGTCAAGAAATCTTTACATGCAGGGAGCGCCGTCATGGTGTACGAAGAGCGCAACATCTGGGCGAGCCTGATCGTCAGCATCGTCGGAGTGGGCGTCTACGTCGTGCTGGTGCTGCAGCAGGCGGCAGGCGGGTCCGTCGCCGAGGTGGACTGGGTGCCGCTCATGCTGTGGACGATCGGCGGCAGCATCGCCGTCGCGATCCTGGTGAGCATCGTGTGGGGCATCCTCGCCGGCATGCGCGATCCCGACGGCGTCGGCAAGAGCGACCAGCGCGACCGCGACATCGCGCACATGTCGACGCGGGTCGGCCAGGCATTCCTCGTCATCGCCGGGCTGGGCGTCATCGTGCTGTGCGCGTTCGAGGCCGACTGGTTCTGGATCGCCAATGCGATGTTCTTCGGCTTCGCGCTGTCGTCGATCGTCGGCGGCATCGCGAGCGTGATCGCGTACCGGCGGGGGCTTGTCTGATGGTCAAGCCCACCAAGGTCACCAACTCGATCCGCGCGGTGCGCGAGGCGGCCGGCATGACGCAGGCCGACCTCGCCCGCCGAGTGGGCGTGACGCGGCAGACCCTCATCGCGATCGAGCAGGGGCGGTACTCGCCGACGCTCGAACTCGCCTTCCAGCTGGCCCGCGCATTCGGCGTCGGGCTGGACGACCTCTTCGACTATCCGGAGGCATGACATGTCCGACCAGACGCTCCCCTCGCCGCAGGCGCTGCGCACCGATTCGATGCCCGCGTGGCGGCAGCACCGCTACGGCGAGCCCGACGACGTCGTGCTCGAAACGACGGATGTCCCCGCGCCCGGTCGCGGCGAGGTGCTGCTGCGCCTGCGCGCGACCGGCCTCAACAACGGCGACATCCGCGTCATGCGCGGCGAGCCCCGACTCCTGCGCCTCGCGTTCGGGATGCGGCGGCCGCGGCAGGCGGTTCGCGGGATGGATGCCGCCGCCACCGTCGTCGCGCTGGGCGAGGGTGTCTCCGGTCTCGCCGTCGGCGACGAGGTGATCGGGGAGCTTCCGGCCGGGGGAGGCCTCGCGCGGTACGCGGTGTGCCCGGCGTCCCGCCTCGTCCCGCGGCCCGCCGCTCTGGACGCGGTCGACGCCGCAGCCCTCCCGGTCGCGGGCGGCACCGCCTGGCAGGCGCTGGAACGCGGGGGCGTGGCATCCGGCCACCGCGTGCTCGTGATCGGCGCCTCCGGCGGCGTCGGCACGTTCGCGGTACAGCTCGCCGTCGCGCGCGGCGCGCAGGTGTGGGCGCTGTGCGGCGAGCGGAGCCGGGCGCTGGTCGAGGAGCTGGGTGCGGCGCGCACGTTCGACTACCGCGCCGTGCAGCCCGGTGCCCTCGAGCTCGCTGCGGAGCCGTTCGACGTCGTGATCGACATCGCCGGCACCGCGCCGCTGCGGTCGCTGCAGGGGCTCGTGCGCGACGGCGGCGCGGTCGTCCTGGTCTCGGGCGAGGGCGGGCGGGTGATGGGTCCGATCGGGCGTATCGCCGCAGCATCCGTCCTCTCGATCGGTTCCAAGCGTCCGCTGCGTCCGCTCGCCGCCGTCGCCAAGCCCGACGTCCTCGCGGAGCTCGTCGCGCTCACGACCGCCGGCCGGCTGCGTCCGCGCATCGAGCGGAGGTTCGCCTTCGCCCAGGCGCGCGAGGCGCTCGCGCACGTGGCTGCCGGCCACGCGGTGGGCAAGGTCGTCGTGCTCGCGGAGTGACGGGGTGCAGGGCGACGCTGCGCGTGCGCATTCCCAGGCGGCACCCGGCGTCCGTGAGACAATGGACGCGGCGTGCCCGGTTGCTTTCCCCTTCACGGCTGCGGTTCCTGAGCGAGCGCAGCCGGTCGAAGGGCCGCCGGGCCTCTGGACAGCGTCCGCCGCCCCTCGTACAGGAGCATGATGTCCACGCAGAACACCGCGCCCGCAGCCACCGCCCCGACGACCGGGTCCTCCGCCACCGGAGGCCGCGTCCAGCAGCACCGCCGCTACCTGATGTGCCGCCCCGAGCACTTCACGGTGAGCTACCGGATCAACCCCTGGATGGAGCCGGCCAACCCCACCGACACAGAGCTGGCGGTGCGCCAGTGGCAGGCGCTCTACGACACGTATCTCGAGCTGGGCCACGAGGTGCATCTCATCGACCCGATCGACGGCCTGCCCGACATGGTCTACACGGCCAACGGCGGCTTCGTCATCGACGGCGTCGCGTACGGCGCGAAGTTCCGTTTCCAGGAGCGCGTGCCCGAGGGCCCGGCCTTCATGGACTGGTTCCGCGCGAACGGGTTCGAGGTCGTCGAGCCGGTGCAGGTCAACGAGGGCGAAGGCGACTTCCTGCTCGTCGGCCAGACCATCCTCGCCGGCACCGGCTTCCGCTCCACCGGCGACAGCCACCGCGAGCTCGAAGACGTGTTCGGCAAGGAGGTCGTGAGCCTCAATCTCGTCGACCCGCGGTTCTACCACCTCGACACCGCCATCTCGGTGCTCGACCCCGTCGAGGGGCCGGGCGGCGTCGACCGCGCCAACATCGCCTACCTGCCAGGCGCCTTCGACGAGCGCAGCCAGGCGATCCTCGCCGAGCGCTACCCCGACGCCATCCGCGTGGCCGACGCCGACGGCGCGGTCTTCGGCCTCAACTCGGCCAGCGACGGCCGCAACGTCATCATCTCGCCGCGTGCGAAGGGCTTCGAGGTCCAGTTGCGCGAGCGCGGCTACAACCCGGTGCTCGTCGACCTGTCGGAGCTCCTGCTCGGCGGTGGCGGCATCAAGTGCTGCACGCTCGAGCTGCGGCGCTGACGGTCCGAGAAGAGGACACACCCATGACCGCCACCTCGCCCTCGGTCGACACCGCCACGATCAAGATCATCGCCGGTGAACAGGACCACCTCGCCCACAACTACAACCCGCTCCCCGTCGTCATCGCGCGCGGCGAGGGCGCTTGGGTCACCGACGTCGAGGGCAAGCGCTACCTCGACCTGCTCTCGGCCTACTCCGCCCTGAACTTCGGTCACGGGCATCCCGCGATCGTCGCCGCCGCGCAGGAGCAGCTGAACCGGCTGACGCTGACCAGCCGCGCCTACCACAACGACCGGCTCGGACCGTTCGCGACCGCGCTGGCCGAGCTGTGCGGCAAGGACCTCGTGCTTCCCATGAACACCGGTGCGGAGGCCGTCGAGACCGGCATCAAAGTCGCACGCGCGTGGGGATACCGGGTCAAGGGCATCACGGCCGACAGGGCGCAGATCGTCGTCGCGCACGGCAACTTCCACGGCCGCACCACCACGATCGTCGGCTTCAGCGACGACCCCGGCGCACGCGGCGACTTCGGGCCGTTCGCGCCGGGATTCGTGCCGGTGCCCTACGGCGATGCCGCGGCGATCGAGGCCGCCATCACCCCCGAGACCGCCGCCGTGCTCATCGAGCCGATCCAGGGCGAGGCGGGTGTGGTGCTTCCGCCCGAGGGGTATCTGCGGGCGGTCCGCGAGCTGTGCACGGAGCACGGCGTGCTGTTCATCGCCGACGAGATCCAGTCCGGCCTCGCGCGTGTGGGCGAGACGTTCGCGTGCGACCGCGAGGGTGTGGTGCCCGACGTCTACCTGCTCGGCAAGGCGCTGGGCGGCGGCATCCTTCCGCTGTCGGCGGTCGTGGCGGACCGTGACGTGCTCGGGGTCATCCGTCCGGGCGAGCACGGCTCGACGTTCGGCGGCAATCCGCTCGCCGCCGCCGTCGGCCTGCGCGTGGTCGAGATGCTCCAGACCGGCGAGTTCCAGCGGCGGGCGAAGCTCCTCGGCGAGCACCTCGACGTGAAGCTCCGCGAGCTCATCGGCCACGGCGTCACGGGTGTGCGAGTGGTGGGCCTCTGGGCGGGGGTCGACATCGACCCCGAGGTCGGCACCGGACGCGAGATCGCCGAGAAGCTGATCGCGCGCGGCGTGCTGGTCAAGGACACCCACGGGCAGACCATCCGCGTCGCGCCGCCGCTGGTCGTGCGCGCGACCGAGCTCGACTGGGCGATCGAGCAGCTGCGCGTGGTCCTCGCCGGCTGACGCGCGATCCCGTCGCGCGGGCAGCGCTCAGAACACCTCGACGAACCGCTCGTGCCACCCCGTCGCGCCATCCGGCGCGGGCGGTGCGCGGTCGGGCGTCTGCTGCTGCCCGTCCCTGCCGGTGGCACGGCACCGCAGCAGGTGGTCGCCGGCGGTCGCGGTCCAGGGCAGGCTCCACTGCACCCAGGTGTCGTCCGAGATCGCTGTCGCGAGGGTCGCCTCCTGCCACGGGCCGTCGTCGATCTGCACCTCGACTCCCGCGACGCCCACGCCCTGGTGCCACGCCACACCGGCGATGACGACGCCGCCGGCCTTCAGCCCCTGCGCCTTGCGCGGCACGTCGATGCGCGACTGCAGCTTGATCGGCCCTCGCTCGGACCAGCCTCGGTCCGTCCAGTACGCGCGGGCGCGGTCGAACCGCGTCACCTCGAGGTCGGTCACCCACTTCGTCGCCGATACGTAGCCGTACAGGCCCGGCACGACCATGCGCACCGGGAAGCCGTGCTCGAGGGGGAGCGGCTCGCCGTTCATCCCGACGGCGAGGATCGCGTTGCGGTCGTCGGTGAGCGCCTCCAGCGGCGTGGACGCCGTGAAGCCGTCGATCGACCGTGACAGCACCATGTCGGCGTCCGCGGCGGGGCGCGCCCGCGCCAGCAGCTCCCGGATCGGATGGCCGAGCCAGCGGGCGTTGCCGATGAGCGTCCCTCCCACCTCGTTCGACACGCACGTGAGGGTCGTCCACGACTCCTCGAGCGGCAGGGCGAGAAGCTCGTCCCACGTGAGCTCCAGCTCCTCGGCGACCATGCCGTGCACGCGCAGCCGCCAGTCGGCCGGGTTCACCTCGGGCACGACGAGCGCGGTGTCGATGCGGTAGAACCGGTCGTTCGGGGTGACGACGCTCGCGAGCCCGGGGAGGTCGAGCTCGGCGCCCTGCGGGACGGCGGATGCCGCCACCGCCGGCGTCGGAAGCCGCAGCGCCATCCGCGCCGCGGCCACGCCGGCCGCCGCTGTGGTCCGCAGGCTGCCGACGACCACCGCGAGAACGCCCGCTCCCGCCGCCGCGCCCGCCCACGCGAAGAAGGCGCGGCGGCTGGGTGGCGGGGTGCCCTCGGCGGTGGCACCCGTGCCCGGCTCACCTGCGTCGGATGCACGCGGATCGGGTGGATCGGCGCCCAGCTGCGGCGAACGGGCAGCAGATGGATCGGCGGATGCCGCGGCGGCGGGTCGGAGCAGCCGGAGCAGGAGCCACAGCGCGACCCCGCCCGAGGCGCCCGCGACGACCGAGGGGAGCCAGGCCAGTGGCCCGGCGCCCGGTCGCGTGGCCGCGACGACGGCGCCGGCGACGCCGAACACGGCGATCAGCACGACGCCCCACGGCGGGCGCCTGGCCTGCAGCCATCCGGCGAGGGCGGCCACGACGAGCATGACCAGGGCGATGCCGCCCACGAGCGCGATCTTGTCGGCGGTGCCGAACCAGGCGATGGCGGTGTCCTTGGCCCACGGCGGCGCGACGTCGATGAGGGCCGAGCCGACGGCGGCGACCGGGCTGGAGGCCGGGGCCACCACGCCGGCGGCGAGTTCGCCGAGGCCCGCGCCGAGCACGACGGCGGCCACGCCCGCCACCCATGCGAGGGGGGCGAGGATGCCGCCGTCCCGGGCGCGTCCCGCCATGCAGCAAGGGTACGTCCGCGCGGGGGACGCCGGGCGGACGGGGCGGAAACACGAGCGCAACGAACGCCGCATTAGGCTCGTCAGCATGGGTGATCTGTTCGACGGCTACGGCTCCACGCTGGCGCCGCGCAAGACGCCCTCGGGGGTCCCCGCGTTCGACGAGATGTTCGGGAGCCCGGCCCACCCCGGCGCGCCGGCAGAGTCGCGCGAGGCCTACCGGGAGCTGTACCAGGCGCTCGCGCAGATGACGCAGGAGGAGCTGCGCGGGCGCACCGATTCGCTGGCGAGCTCGTATCTCGCGCAGGGTGTGACGTTCGACTTCGCGGGGGAGGAGCGGCCGTTCCCGCTGGACGCCGTCCCGCGGGTCATCACGTACGACGAGTGGTCGCGCATCGAGGCGGGCGTCAAACAGCGCGTGCGCGCCCTGGAGGCGTTCCTCGACGACGCCTACGGGCACCAGCACTGCGTGCGCGACGAGGTGCTGCCGGCCGGTCTGATCGCGTCGTCGCAGTACTTCTACCGCCAGGCGGCCGGCATCCACTCCGCGAACGGCGTGCGCATCCAGGTGTCGGGCATCGACCTCATCCGCGACGAGCACGGCGAGATGCGCGTGCTCGAAGACAACGTTCGCGTGCCGTCGGGCGTGAGCTACGTCATCTCCAACCGCCGCGTCATGGCTCAGACGCTGCCGGAGCTCTTCGTCTCGATGCGGGTGCGTCCGGTCGGCGACTACCCCAACAAGCTGCTCGCCGCACTGCGCGCCTCGGCGCCGGCGGGCATCGAGGACCCGAACGTCGTGGTGCTGACCCCCGGGGTCTACAACTCCGCGTACTTCGAGCACACGCTGCTCGCGCGTCTGATGGGCGTCGAGCTCGTCGAGGGGCGCGACCTGCTGTGCATCGGCGGCAAGGTGTTCATGCGCACCACGCGCGGACCCAAGCGCGTGGACGTCATCTACCGCCGCGTCGACGACGACTTCCTCGATCCGCTGCAGTTCCGCGCCGACTCGATGCTGGGCGCGCCGGGCCTCATGCTCGCCGCGCGCCTGGGGAACGTCACCATCGCCAACGCCGTCGGCAACGGCGTCGCCGACGACAAGCTGCTGTACACGTACGTGCCCGACCTCATCCGCTACTACCTCGCCGAGGAGCCCATCCTCAAGAACGTCGACACGTGGCGCCTGGAAGACCCGAACGCGCTCGAGGAGGTGCTCGACCGGCTCGACGAGCTCGTGGTGAAGCCCGTGGACGGCTCGGGCGGCAAGGGCCTGGTGGTGGGGCCGGATGCCTCGCCGGCAGAGCTCGAGCGGCTCCGGCAGCGCCTGCTCGCCGACCCCCGGGGCTGGATCGCGCAGCCCGTCGTCATGCTCTCCACCATCCCGACGCTCGTCGAGGACGGCATGCGCCCGCGCCATGCGGACCTCCGGCCGTTCGCGGTCAACGACGGCGAGGACGTGTGGGTGCTGCCGGGCGGGCTCACCCGCGTGGCGCTCCCGGAAGGGCAGCTCGTGGTGAACTCCAGCCAGGGCGGCGGCTCGAAGGACACCTGGATCGTCGGAGGCTCCGCGCCCACGGGCGGCGAGTACGGCCCGGGCAAGGTGCCTGAGCTGGTCGCCGACCAGGCCACCGTGACCGCGGCCATCCCGATCATCTACGACCCGCAGACCGAGCCCGCGCACTCGCCGCGCGATCCCGTGCGCGGCAACCGCGAGCAGCAGGAGCAGCAACAGCAGACAGGGGGTGATGGCGGATGCTGAGCCGCATCGCAGAGTCGCTGTTCTGGATCGGGCGGTACATCGAGAGGTCCGACGGCACCGCGCGCATCCTCGACGTGCACCTGCAGCTCCTCCTCGAGGACCCGTGGATCGACGAGGACATCGCGTGCCGGTCGCTGCTGAGCGTCATGGGCTCGCTCCCGCCCGAGGGCGTCGACCTGGTGCGCCGCGAGGACGTGCTGGCGCGTCTCGCCGTCGACCGCATGAACCCGTCGAGCATCGCCTACGCGCTCACCGCCTCCCGCGAGAACGCCCGACGGGCGCGTGAGATCGTCTCGACGGAGCTGTGGGAGACGCTGAACACCACGAACGCACGGATGCCGCGGCGCCTGCAGAACGACCGCGTGCACGAGTTCTTCCAGTGGGTCCGGGAGCGCGCGGCACTCGCGATCGGCATCGTGGACTCGTCCACCAGCCGCGACGAGGCCTGGCAGTTCTTCACCCTCGGCCGCAGCATCGAGCGCACCGACATGACGGCGCGGCTGCTGGCGACGCGGTCGCTGACCGAGGCATCCGGCCCGTCGTGGACCACGATCCTGCGCTCGTGCGGCGCGTACGAGGCGTACCTGCGCACGTATCGCGGCATGCCGAGCGCGCGCAACGCTGCCGAGTTCCTGCTGCTGGACCGCCTCTTCCCGCGCTCGATCATCTACTCGATCCAGCGGGCCGAGGAGTGCATGAGCGCCATCGATCCGCGCGCGGACCGCGTCGGGCATTCCAACACCGTCCTGCGGGCGCTCGGTCAGATCCGCAACGACCTCGAGTACCGCCCGATCTCCGAGATCCTCGGCGAGCTGCCCGCCCACATGGACCGCGTGCAGAAGGTCACGCGCGAGGCATCCGAGGCCATCCGCGGCCGGTTCTTCCCGACGCAGGCCGAGCCCAGCTGGATCGGAGAGATCTCATGATGGTTCGTCAGGCTCACCAACCGGGGGCACACGCCCGCACGCGGGGGTGTCAGTCATGAAGCGACTGCGCATCGAGCACCAGACGGGCTTCAGCTACCACGGAGACGTGAGCGCGTCCTACAACGAGGCGCGCATGCTGCCCGGCTCCACCGACAGCCAGTTCGTGCTGAACTCGTCGCTCGACATCGAGCCGTCGACCTCCGTCAACCAGTACGTCGACTACTTCGGCACGCGGGTGGCAGCGTTCGACGTGCTGTCGCCCCACGCGTCGCTCACCATCACGGCGCGCTCGCTGGTCGAGGTGCGTCCGCGACCGCTCGAGCACATCGACGTGACGTGGGACGGCCTCGCCCGCGAGTCGGGCCGTTCCATCGGGACGGTCGAGCAGCTGTCGCAGACGGGGCGCACGCGTCCGCACGCAGAGGTCGCCGATCTCGCGCGGTCGATCGCCGCCCAGCATGACCACCCGGGGCGGGCTGCGCACGCGATCGCGGTCGCCATCGGCGACGCCGTGGAGTACATGCACGGGATCACCGGGGTGCACTCCACGGCGAGCGAGGCGTGGGAGGCGCGCAAGGGCGTCTGCCAGGACATCGCGCACGTCACGCTCGGCGCGCTGCGCGAGGTCGGCATCCCCGCCCGCTACGTGTCGGGCTACCTGCACCCGCGCCCGTCGGCCGAGGTAGGCGTAGCCGTGACCGGCGAGTCGCACGCCTGGGTCGAGTGGTTCGCCGGCGAGTGGCAGGGCTTCGATCCCACGAACAACATCGAGATCGGCGACCGCCACGTGCTCGTCGGGCGCGGCCGGGACTACGGCGACGTGCCGCCGCTGCGCGGGGTGTACGCCGGCCCGTTCAAGTCGAGCCTGCACGTGAAGGTGACGATCACCCGCGAGGTGTAGCGAGGGTCAGGCCGGGGGCGCGTCGGGGTCGAGGGTCTTGAGGGTGTCCTCCTCGACGGGATTGTCGGCCTCGAGCTGGTCCTCCGTCGTCTCATCACCGCCGGCCGGATCGTCCTGCTCGACCGGCTGATTCTCCGCGCGCTTCTCTGCCATGCCGACCACGGTAGGCCTGCCCGGGTCGCTCCGGATAGGGATTGACACGCGGATGCCGCGCCCCGTCGGGGCTTCGTGCCGGAGTCCGGGCGAGCGCATGCTGGATCACGGACCGCCGCGTCGTCGCTTCGTGGTGTGCGGCGTCGGCTAGGTTTGCCGCAGGAGTGTGGGAAAGGGTGCAATGGCGGATCCGGGCCCAGCGCGTCGGACGACGATCGACGACGTCGCCGCGGCCGCCGGCGTCTCGCGGGCCGCCGTCTCCAAGGTGCTGCGCAACGCCTACGGCGTCAGCGACGCGATGCGCACCCGGGTCACGGCTGCGATGGCGGAGCTCCACTACCGACCCCGCATCGCCGCACGATCCATGCGCGGCCGCAGCTACACGATCGGCGTCGAGCTTCCGGACATCTCCAACCAGTTCTTCTCGCGCGTCATCCGCGGCGCGATGCAGGAGCTCGAAGGCACGCCCTACCAGCTGATCATCGCCCCCGCCGAGGTCGGCTCGCGAGAGGGTCTTCGCGCGACCGAGGCTCTCGTGGACAGGCAAGTCGACGGGGTGATCGTCGTGTCGGCCCGCGTGCGGCGACCCGACCTGGAGCGGATCGGGCGCTCGGCCCCGCTGGTGATGTTCGGCCGGTTCGACATCACCGATGTGTACGACAGCGTCGCGGGAGACGACGTCGCCGGCGCCCGGGCGGCGCTGGAGCATCTGCGCGTCCTCGGCCACGAGCGCATCGCCCACCTCACACTGCTGGAGGCAACGTCGTCCGACAACCTGCCCCACAGCGTCCGGCTGCAGGAGTATCTGCGGTCGATGGCCGCCACGGGGATCGATGCGGCGGAGCTCCTCTGGCGGACCGATGAGGGCCAGGAGGCCGCGTACGACGTCGTCCGCGAGATGCTGGCCCGGGGGACCGACGCGACAGCCGTCTTCGCCGGCCACGACGAGCTGGCGATCGGGGCACTCCGTGCCGTCGCCGACGCGGGCGCGGACATCTCCGTTGTCGGCTACGACGACGTGCCGATCGCGGCGCACCCGGCGTTGCGGCTGACGACGGTGCACCAGCCCGGCGAGGCGATGGGCGCGCGAGCCGTGCAGCTGCTGCTCGAACGCGTCGGCGGGCGCACCGAACCGGTGCACGGGACGTTCCCCGCCGAGCTCGTGGTCCGCGGGTCCACGCGGCCGCACCGCCCGTAGGCGGGCCTTCGGTGGCCGTCGCCCGCGTCGCTCGGCGTCAGACGCCGGCGACCACCGCGTTGTCGAGCTCGTCGAGGTCGACGCCCGGGCGCTCTGCCTGGTTCGTCAGCAGCACGAACGCGACGCCCGCCGACGGATGCACCCAGAACTCGGTGCCCGCCCAGCCGCCGTGGCCGAAGACGTCGCGGTCGATGAGGCCGGGCGCGCGGGTGCGCAGGTTCCAGGTGAAGCCCCAGTCCTGGCCGCGCTCGGCGGGATACGGCTCCAGCCGGGGGATGCCGCCGGTGAGCGGACGCAGCATCATGTCGAGCGTCGCCGGCTGCACGATGCCGCCCGTCTCGCCCCGGCGGATGCGCAGGAGGGCCGAGCCGAGCGCCAGCAGGTCCTCGGCCGTCCCGATGAAGCCGGCGCCGGGGTTGCGGTGACGTGCGAACCCGCGCATGTCGAGCCCCAGCCGCGACGCGTCGACCACGGTGTGCGGGTCGGCGGCCGGGTCGAGGGTGAGTCCGTGGGCGCCGATGGTCGCGGCCCACGCCGTGACGTCGGCATCCCACTCCCATCCTGCGGTGCGGCGGACGAGCTCGGCGATGCCGTCGAACGCGACGGTGGAGTAGCGCGAGGCGGTGCCCGCGGCGAAGTCGCGGCCCGGGGCGAGGAGGGCGGCACGCAAGCCCTCAGCGGGGTCGAGGCTGGGCTCGCGGATCCCCGAGGTGTGGCTCACGAGGTGACGCAGGCGCACGACGTCGTCCCGCCCCGCGCCGAACCCGGGAAGGGCGGCGGCCAGCGGCGTCTCGGTGGTGAGGAAGCCGCGCTCGACGGCGCGGGCCGCCGTGAGCCCGGTGAGCACCTTGGTGATCGAGAAGAGCCAGTACGGGTCGCCGGTGCGCGCCGTGCGGCCGTTCGTCGCCCCGAACGCATCGAGCGCGACGACCCCGTCGGCGGTGGCGACACCCAGCACTGCGGACGGCAGGCGGCCTGCCTCGACATGCCGCCGCGCCCAGTCGAACGCGGCGCCGTAGCCGGTCATCGGCGCGGCTCGTAGCGTTCGGGCGAGACGGATGCCGCGACCACCTGCCGCAGGTCCTCCAGCGTCGCGTCGGGACCGAACCACCCGTGGGCGCGGGCCTGCACCAGCACGTTGCCGAGCGCCGTGGCCTCGACGGGACCGGCGAGCACCGGCAGTCCCGACCGATCCGCGGTCGCCTGGCAGAGCAGCCGGTTGAGCGCACCGCCGCCGACGATGTGGATCACGTCGATGTCGCGCCCGGTGAGCCGCGCCGCGGTGGCGACCGCGTCGGCGAACGCCTGGGCGATGCTCTCGACGATCGATCGGGCGAATGCCTCGCGCGTCTCGGGCACCGCAGCGCCCGTCTCGGCGATGACCGCGGCGATCCGGGCCGGCATGTCGCCCGGAGCCGACAGGCGGGGGTCGTTCGCGTCGAACAGCGGGATGTCGCCCGTCACGTCCGCCGCGTCAGCCAGGAGAGCCGGAAGGTCGATCGCGGCGCCGTCCTCGGCCTCCCACGTGCGCACGGCCTCGCTGAGCAGCCACAGCCCGGTGACGTTGTGGAGGAAGCGCACGCGCCCGTCCACGCCGCCCTCGTTGGTGAAGTTCGCCTCGCGTGCGGCGTCGCTCACGACCGGCTCGTCGAGCTCCACGCCGACCAGGCCCCACGTGCCGCACGAGATGTAGGCCGCGTCGGGCGTGCTGAGCGGCACGGCGACCACCGCAGAGGCGGTGTCGTGCGAGCCGACCGCGATGACCTCGAGGGGTGCGCCGACGCGCTGGCGCGCCTCACCGTGGAGGGTGCCCAGCACCGCGCCGGGGTCGACGAGAGGGGGCAGGACGGATGCCGGGATCCCCAGGCGTCCGGCGAGCTCGACGTCCCACCTGCCGGTGCGGACGTCGACCAGCCCGGTGGTCGAGGCGTTCGTGCGCTCGGCCACGCGGGTCCCGGTGAGGAGGAACGCGACGAGGTCCGGGATGAGCAGCGAGGCCTCGGCGTCGGCCAGCGCGGGCTCGACGGCGTACTGGTACAGCGTGTTGAAGGGGAGGAACTGCAGGCCGTTGCGGCGGTAGAGCTCGTCGAACGGCGCCTCGCGGTGGACGAGCTCGACCCCGCGGGCGGTGCGCTCGTCGCGGTAGTGGAACGGCTCGCCGAGCAGCTCCCCGCCGTGCACGAGCCCGTAGTCGACCGCCCACGAGTCGATGCCGATGCTGGCGATGCCCGGCTCGCGCCGGAACGCCTCGGCGAGCCCGTCGAGGATGTGGCGGTACAGCGCCGTGAAGTCCCAGTGCAGCCCGCCGTCGGGGCCGGGCACGGGACCGTTCGGGAAGCGGGCGACCTGCTCGAGGCGCAGCATCCCGTCCTCCACGTGCCCGAGCATGACGCGACCGCTCGTCGCGCCGAGGTCGACGGCCGCGACCACGCCGCCGGTCACCGCGGGCTCCGGCTCGCAGGAACGCCGTCGGCCGTCGAGATCGCCCGTCCTCGGCGAGCGACCACGTCCTCGGCGCCGACAGCGTGGTCGGTCGACGAGATCGCGGCATCTCGGCGCGCCCTCGCGGCGGTCATCGGAGGAACGCCGCGGCCACGCCGGAGTCGACCGGGATGTGCAGACCGGTGGTGCGCGAGAGCTCGGGACCGGTCAGCACGTAGACGGCGTCGGCGACGTTCTCGGGCACGACCTCGCGCTTGAGGATCGTGCGGTTGGCGTAGAACTGGCCGAGGTCCTCTTCCTTCACGCCGTAGGTCGCGGCGCGGTTGGCGCCCCAGCCGGAGGCGAAGATGCCCGAGCCGCGCACGACGCCGTCGGGGTTGATGCCGTTCACGCGCACGCCGTGCTCGCCGAGCTCGACCGCGAGCAGGCGCACCTGGTGGGCCTGGTCGGCCTTGGTCGCGGAGTACGCGATGTTGTTGGGGCCCGCGAAGACGGAGTTCTTCGACGAGATGTAGATCACGTCGCCGCCGAGCTTCTGCTCGATGAGGATCTTCGCCGCCGCCTTCGACACCAGGAACGAGCCCTTGGCCATCACGTCGTGCTGCAGGTCCCAGTCCTTCTCGGTGGTCTCCAGCAGCGGCTTCGACAGCGACAGCCCGGCGTTGTTGACGACGAGGTCGACGCCGCCGAACGCGAGCACGGCGGCATCGAAGGCGGCCTGGATCGCATCGGCGTCGGCGACGTTCGCGGCCACGCCGATGGCGACATCCGCGTTGCCGAGCTCGGCCGCGGCGGCCTGCGCCTTCCCGAGGTCGAGGTCGGCGATCACGACGCACGCGCCCTCGGCGGCGAGGCGGGTCGCGATGGCCTTGCCGATGCCGGATGCCGCGCCCGTGACGAGCGCGATGCGGCCCTGGTGCGTCCTGGGCTTGGGCATCCTCTGCAGCTTCGCCTCTTCGAGCGCCCAGTACTCGATGCGGAACTTCTCGGCGTCCGAGATCGGGGAGTACGTCGACAGTGCCTCGGCGCCGCGCATGACGTTGATGGCGTTGACGTAGAACTCGCCGGCGACGCGGGCGGTCTGCTTGTTGGCGCCGTACGAGAACATGCCGACGCCGGGCACCAGCACGATGAGCGGGTCGGCGCCGCGGATCGCGGGGGACTCGGCGGTGGCGTGTGCGTCGTAGTACGCCTGGTAGTCGGCGCCGTACGCCTCGTGCAGCTCCTGCAGGCGCGCGATGGAGTCCTCCACGCTCGCGTCGGCCGGCAGGTCGAGGATGAGCGGCTTGACCTTGGTGCGCAGGAAGTGGTCGGGGCAGCTGGTGCCGAGCGCCGCCAGCTCGGGCGCGCGCTCGGAGGCGAGGAAGTCCAGCACGACGTCGGAGTCGGTGAAGTGGCCCACCATCGGCTTGTCGGTCGACGCCAGGCCGCGGATGGTCGGCGCCAGCGCGGCGGCCTTGGCGCGGCGCTCGGTCTCGGGGAGTGCCTCGAAGCCCGCGCGAACGCCGCCGAAGGGGTCGGCCTTGCCGTTGCTCGCGATGTAGGCCGCGGCGGTCTCGATGATCCACAGCGAGTTCTGCTCGGCCTCGTCGGACGTGTCGCCCCACGCGGTGATGCCGTGGCCGCCGAGGATCGTGCCGATCGCCTGCGGGTTCTTCGCCTTGATGTCGGCGATGTCCAGGCCCAGCTGGAAGCCCGGGCGACGCCACGGCACCCACACGACCTTGTCGCCGAAGATCTCGGCGGTGAGCTGCTCGCCGTCGGCCGCGGTCGCGATCGCGATGCCGGAGTCGGGGTGCAGGTGGTCCACGTGCGCGGCGTCGACGAGGCCGTGCATGGCGGTGTCGATCGACGGCGCGGCGCCGCCCTTGCCGTGCAGGCAGTAGTCGAACGCGGCGACCATCTCGTCCTCGCGGTCGACACCGGGATAGACGTCGACCAGTGCGCGCATGCGGTCCAGACGCAGCACCGCCAGGCCCGACTCCTTCAACGTGCCGAGGTCGCCGCCGGAGCCCTTGACCCACAGCAGCTCGACGGGCTCACCGGTGACCGGATCGGTCTCGGTGCCCTTGGCCGACGTGTTGCCGCCGGCGTAGTTGGTGTTCTTCGGGTCGGCGCCGAGGCGATTGGACCGGGTGATGAGGTCGGTGACGGCCTGGTTGGTCATGATGCGGTTCCTTCTGCGCGTGCGGTTCGGGGGTTCGTTCGTCGGCTATGCCCGGCTCGGGGCTGATTCGGCGTGCGCCTGCGACGGCTGAACGGAGGGGGTGGAGGCGGGGGCGCCTGCCGGGAGGGCGGCGAGGCGGGCGGCGAAGCGGTCGATCGTGACGGAAGCCGCCGGCTCATGCGGCCGGTTGAGGTGGCCGTGCTCGGTGCCGAGCTCGGTGACGACGTCGACGGGGCGTCCGGCGGCGCGCAGTGACGCGGCGAACGCCTCACCCGACACGCGGAGCTCGTCGACGTCGCCGTTGACCATCAGCGTCGGCGGGAACTGCGCCAGGTCGACGGGTCGGGCGAGGCCGGGGATCGCGCCCAGCGGCGCGCGGTCGACCGGGCCGCCGAGGTAGTTCTCGTACATGCCGAGGACGGCGTCGGGGCGGAACCGGTCGGCGTCCGGACGGGCATCGAGCGCCGCGCGCAGCGCCGCATCCGGCGCGGGCTGCACGGCCAGCAGCGTCGGGTACGCCAGCAGCACCAGGGCGGGCATCGCCTGCGCCCGCCGCTCGATGAGGCGCAGCGTCGCCCCCGCCGCGAGGTTGCCGCCGGCGCTCGTGCCGCCGATCGCGATGCGGTCGCGTGCGATGCGCAGCCGGTCGGCGGTCTGGACGACCCACGACCAGGCCGCGAGCATGTCGTCGGAGCCCGCGGGGTAGTGGTGCCCCGGGCGCGCGGGCTCAGTGGGCTGCCACCCCTCGGGCACCGGAGCCAGTCGGTAGTCCACCGACACCACGGTGGTGCCGCGCGCGGCGAGACTGCGCGCGACCCAGTCGGACTCGGGCATGTCGAGGTCGCCGAAGGCGAATCCGCCGCCGTGCGCCCACACCAGTCCGGAGCCGTTCGGCTCGCGCGCCGGGTATACGCGCACGAGTCCATCGGCGGCGGAGTAGGGCTCGCTCATCTGCATCCTTCGGGATCTGCTCCCGGCGTCTGCGCCGGGATCGGGTGGTGCACCGGGGGCGCGGGGATCGGCATCCCACACCCCCGGTGGGTCTGGTGCGGTCAGGCTCCCCAGCCGGCCTGCGTGCCGCCGACGCGGTCCGCGGCGATCTGCTGCTGGTAGCCGGATGCCGCGTACGCGGCCATCGGGTCGGCGGCGAGCCCGCGCGACTCGCGCCACTGGGCGAGCGCCGGCCGCACGTCGGTGTAGAACGCGTCCATGAACACGGCGTTGGCCGCGAGGACGTCGTTCGCCTGCTGCGCCGCGGCGAGGGCGTCGCGGTCGACGAGGAGGGCGCGCGCCGTCATCTCCTGGACGTTGAGCACCGAGCGGATCTGGCCGGGGATCTTGTCCTCGACGTTGTGGCACTGGTCGAGCATGAAGGCCACGTCGGGGTTGTTCAGGCCGCCGCCGCGCACCACCTCGAAGATGATGCGGAACAGCTGGAACGGGTCGGCGGCGCCCACGATGAGGTCGTCGTCGGCGTAGAAGCGCGAGTTGAAGTCGAACGAGCCCAGCTTGCCGAGGCGCAGCAGCTGCATCACGATGAACTCGATGTTCGTCCCGGGCGCGTGGTGGCCGGTGTCGAGGCAGACCATCGCCTTGTCGCCGAGGCTTGCGACCTGTGCGTACGAGGTGCCCCAGTCCGGAACGTCGGTGTGATAGAACGCCGGCTCGAAGAACTTGTACTCGAGCACCAGGCGCTGCTCGTCCGACAGGCGGTCGTAGATCTGCTGCAGCGAGTCCTGCAGGCGGTCCTGGCGGGCGCGCATGTCACCCTGGCCCGGGTAGTTCGAGCCTTCGGCGAGCCAGATCTTGAGGTCCCGCGACCCCGTCTCGTTCATGATGTCGATGCACTCGAGGTGGTGGTCGATCGCCTTCCGGCGGATGCGGTCGTCGTGGTGCGTGAGCGCCCCGAACTTGTAGTCCTCGTCCTGGAAGGTGTTCGAGTTGATCGTGCCGAGGCTCACGCCGAGGTCCTCGGCGTGGCGGCGCAGGTCTGCATAGTCGTCGACCTTGTCCCACGGGATGTGCAGGGCGACGCTCGGCGCGAGCTTGGTGTAGGCGTTGACCTGGGCGGCGTCGGCGATCTTCTCGTACGGGTCGCGGGGCGTCCCGGGCGTCGTGAACACGCGGAACCGCGTGCCGGAGTTGCCGAACGCCCAGCTGGGCAGCTCGATGGCCTGGCCTTCGAGCGCGGACAGGATGTCAGGTGACAGCGTCGTCGTCATGATGCGGTGCCTTCTTCGTGGGCGGGGTCCGTCTGGAGCCTCTCGCTCGCCGCACCCCGGGCGGCGGTGAGCTGGTCGTGCAGGTTGAAAACCTCGGTGAGGGGCGTCGCCGACTGGTCGGGGCGTCCGTCGAGGCCCGTGAAGAAGCGGCCCATCTCGGCCTCCCACCGCGCGGCCACCTCGGACTGCGCCAGGTAGGCCTGGGCGGCCTCGTCGTCATCGGTCTCGTAGTAGCCGATGAGCCGGCCGCCCTCGCCGAGGAACAGTGAGTAGTTGCGCCGGCCGGCCGCCGCGATCTCCTCGAGCATCTCGGGCCACACCGGCGTGTGCCGGGCGATGTACTCGTCCAGCAGCTCCGGTCGCACCTGCAGCTGGAAGCAGACGCGCTTCGTCGCGGTCGGGCTCGTCATGAGTGTGGGGCTCCTCTGCGGTCGGCCGATCCCCTCGATGGGATCGCCCGCGGTATGAATCGTTTCAACGATAAAGGTCCGAAACGTTTTCCGCAACCGGGAAAGCGCTTCCCGTCGCATGCTACGCGAGGACGCCGGATGTGTCGATAGCGTGGGGAGGGATTCGATGCGAAGGAGCACGAGTGGAGCAACAGGAGCGGGCGCTCGCCGCCTACGTGGATTCGGTACGCGACGAGCCGGGCGTGCTCGGCGTGGTGCTCGTCGGCTCGGTGGCCCGGGGCCGGGAGCGCGAGGACTCGGACGTCGACGTGTACCTGGTGGTGGACGACGAGCGCTTCGCCGCCGAGACCGCGCGCGGCCGGTACGCCTGGGTCGAGCGACGGGATCTGGACTATCCCGGCTCGTACATCGACATCAAGCTCGTCAGCCCGACGTACCTCCAGACGGCCATCGAGCGGGCCGACGACCCCACCCGCGCCTCCTTCGTCGGCGCGCGCGTGGCGTGGAGCGAGCTGGACGGGCTGGCCGACACGGTCGCCCGCATCCCGGTGCTCCCCGACGACGTCTGGGAGGATCGCATCCGCTCCCACGTGGCGCAGGCGCGCCTCTACGGCGGCTACTTCCTGCGCCAGGCGGTCGAGCGTGGCGACGGATTCCTCCGCCGCCACGCCGGACTGCATCTCGCCCTGGCTGCGGCGCGGGCGGCGCTCGCGGCGAACCACGTGATGCTGCCCGGACCGAAGTACGTCTCGAAGCTGATGCTGACCGTCGACACGCCCGACGGCTTCGTCGAGGCGTGGAGCCGTGTCGTGGACGACCCCGACACGGACTCCGGCCGCGAGCTGCTCCGCATCCTCGATGAGTGGCTGGCGGGCGACCTCACCCCCGACGAGACGCTGTCGACCTTCATCCGCGACAACGAACTCGCCTGGCTCCGCGGGACCGTGCCCGCGGAGTTCTGGTGACACCACGCCGCATCACCCCTTGACCGCTCCGCTGGTCAAGCCTGCGACGATCTGCCGGTTGAAGAAGATGTACATGATCAGCGGCGGGATGGTGATGAGCAGGATGTCCATGAACAGCAGGTTCCACTGGCTGAGGTTCTGGCTCTGGAAGTTGTAGAGCGTCAGCTGGACCGTCGCGTTCGCGTCGCCGGGCAGGAAGTACAGCGGCCCGGTGAAGTCGTTGAACACGCGCACCGCCTGCACCACGATGATCGTCACCATGACCGGCTTCAGCAGCGGCATCACAACCGAGAAGAACAGCCGCATGGGTCCTGCGCCGTCGATGATCGCCGCCTCGTCCAGCTCGCGCGGGATCGTCGCGACGAAGGCGCGGAACAGCAGGATGCAGAACGACAGGCCGAAGGCCGCCTCGATGAGGATCATTCCGGGCATGGTCTTGAACAGGCCGATCCCCTGCAGCACCCAGATGGTGGGCACCACGGCGGGCGGGACGATGAGGCCCGCGAACACGAAGAAGTAGACGATGCCGTTCCACCGCGACTTGCGGCGCTGCAGCACGTACCCGACGGCGGCCGAGAAGATCACCATGATCGCCACGCTCACGACGGTCAGCACCGTGCTGTTCCAGAACGCGCGCAGGATGATGTAGTCCCGCGTCTGCAGCACCGTGAGGAAGTTCTCCCACAGGTACCAGCCCTCCTGCGGCAGCGTGAACTCGAAGAGCGACGCCTCCTGGGGGTTCTTCGCCGCGGTCAGGAAGATGAACGCGAACGGCACGATGAAGACGATGATCGACAGGATGATCGCGATGACGCCGACGACGTACTTGCGGAGGAACTTGCGCAGCGTCAGCGGGCGGCGGTCCTCGCGGGGCAGTCGGCGCGCAGAGCGCGAGTCCGCGGTCGTGATGGTGCGCGTGACGGTCATGATTCCACCTGCCGACGGTTGATGGCCCAGAAGATCGGCACGACGATGGCCGTGACGATGACGAAGAGCACCACGTTGCCCGCCGTCGACAGGCCGTAGAAGCCCGCCTGGTACTGCTTGTAGATGACCGACGCGATGACGTCGCTCGAGAACCCGGGACCGCCCCTGGTCATCGCCCAGATGAGCTCGAACGAGCGGAGCCCGCCGATGAGGGACAGCAGCACGACGGTGCCGGTCGCCGGGGTGACGAGGGGGAGGGTGATGTTGCGGAACACCTTCCAGGCGCCGGCGCCGTCCACGCGGGCGGCCTCGAAGTACTCCTGCGGGATCGCGACGATGCCCGCGATGTAGATGAGGGTGGCGATGCCGACGCCCTGCCAGACATCCACCAGCGCGACGGAGTAGAGGGCGAGGGACGGGTCGGTGAGCCAGGCGGGACCCTGGATGCCGAAGATCGCGAGGGTCTCGTTGATGAGCCCGTCGAACGGGTCCATGAGCACCTTGAACGTGATGCCGACGCCGATCGTCGAGACCAGCACGGGGAAGAAGATCGTCGCCCGGAGGTAGCCGCGCCCGAGGATCGAGCCGGTCAGCAGCAGGGCCAGTGCGAGCCCGAGGACCACCTTGAGCCCGGACGTGATGAAGCCGTAGATGAACGTGTTGATGAGGCTCTGGTAGAGCATCGGCTCCGTGAAGAACGTCACGAAGTTGTCGAACCCGATGAACTCGACGTCGAACAGCGACCAGCGGGTGAGGCTGAAGTAGAAGGACGCGAACGTCGGGACGGCGAACAGGACGATGAAGAGGATCCCGGCCGGCACGTAGAACCAGAGCGGGTACATGCTCCCGATCGTCCGCCGTCTGCGTGGCGGGGGAGCGGCGGTCTGCGGTGGGGCGGGTGCGAGCGTCGTCATGTCATCTCCATTGATGTGGGGAGGGGGCCGCGCCGCGGACGACGCGACCCCCGAATCGGATGCTGTTCAGATCCGCTGCCGGCTCACCAGCCTTCGAGGCCGAGCTGCTGCGCCTGCTTGACGACATCCTCGTCGTACAGGGCGGCGCCGTCCTCGGCCGTGCTGATGCCCGAGCCCACCTGGACCGTGATGTTCTCGAGGTTCGGTCCCTTGATGGGCGACAGGAACTCCAGCGCCGGGTTGGTGTTGCCCTCGTCGAAGTAGACCTGCATGTCCTTCAGCAGCCCGGGCACGTCGCCGGGAAGCTCGCAGGCGTTCGCGTACGGCCCGCTGGGCACCATCGCGGTGTTCTGCACCTCGCAGCCGGCCTCGGTCTGGGTGAACGCGACGAACTTCTTCGCCGCCTCGAGCTTGTCGCCCTCGGTCGTCTTCGGGATGTAGATCGCGTTCGGCAGCCACACCGTGAGCTTGGTGTCGGCCGCGTCCTGGGCGGGCAGCGGGAAGACGCCGACGTCCTCGAGCTCGTCGGGGTTGTTCTGCGAGATCGTCGAGACGATGCCGGTGAGGATCGGGTAGTGCGCGCCCTCGCCGGTGGCGACCATGCGGGCGCCGTCGTCGAACAATGCCGACCCGAAGTCCTCGTTCCACCATCCGGCGTCGAAGCCGGCCTGCTGGTTCGCGAAGCCCTGGATGCCCGGCTCGTCGACGTACTTGCGGTTGCCCGCGGTGTACTCCTCGGCCCAGTCGGGGTCCTGTGCGAGGACGTTGCCGAAGTCGCCGAGCACGAAGAGCTGGCTCGTCCAGGTGTCGCCGTAGGTCTGGATGACGGGGGCGATGCCGGCCGCCTTGATCGCCTCGTTGTTCGCGGCGAACTCGTCCCACGTCGTGGGCACCTCGAGGCCGAGGTCGGCGTAGATCGCCTTGTTGTAGACCACGGCGCCGGCCTGGGTGGCGCCCCACGGCGCGCCGTAGACGCCGTTGTCGGTGGAGACCACGGCGGTCATCGTGTCGATGAGGTCGCCGGTCCAGTCCTGGTCGTCGAGCGGCACGAGGTTCTGGTCGGGGTTGAGCGCCTGGAACAGCGAGCCCGAGTTGTAGTGGAAGACGTCCTCCATCTCGCCGGTGGCGAGCTTCGTCTTCATCAGGTTGTCGCCCTCGGTGCCCGCCGGCTGCGTCTCGAGGCGCACCGAGATGTCGGGGTTCTCCTCCTCGAACGCCTCGATGAGCGCCTCGGCCGCGGCGACGTTCGCCTCGGCGTTCTGCGTCAGGTACGTGATCTCGACCGTGCCGTCCTCGGATCCGCCGCCACCGGCGCTGCACGCCGCCAACGGAACGGCCAGTGCCACGATGCCCGCGCCTGCGACGAGCACTCTCCTGGTCGGGGAGCTCTTCATCTTTACCTCCTTGTAAAGCCGAGCGGATGATCCGCCCACGCTGCCGGATTCCCTGGTGCTTCGTCGGATGGAGTCCCATGCCATCCGACATTGAAACCATTCAACTCTCGTAAGCTACGGCCCATCCGCGCCGGGGTCAACAGCGGGTTTGAAACGTTCAGTCACGATCGTGTAACGGTCTACACTTTGGTTGACATCCAACCCTGAATCGTTTCACGATGGTCCCGCGGGCCGCGACGCTGCCGCCCGCCGAAAGGATCCGGCCATGACGGCTCTTCCCCCCGCCGACGCGCTCGACGCTGCGACCCGCGTGGTCGGCCTCCGCACCCAGCACGGTGACGCCCTGCTCGGGGTTCCTCGCCGCGGCCTGCGCCTCAGCTGGCGCGCCGAGACCGACGACCCCCGCGCCCGCATCGTCGGATATCAGCTCTCGCAGGGCCGGGAGGGTGCCGCGCTCGCCGCCGCGGAGCCGGTGGCCGATGCGCGGACCGTGGGCGTGCACGTGGCCGGCGAACTCGCGCCCGGGGAGCGCGCGGCCTTCGCGGTGCGCCTGGCGACCACCAACGGCTGGTCCGACTGGAGCGAGCCGCTCGTCGTCGAGGCGGGCGTGGACGGCCCCGATCTGGAGGCATCCGTCATCGGCGCCGACGGCCCGGCGGACGGCCCCGTCCCGCTGCTGCGCACGGAGTTCGCGCTCGAGCGCGTCCCGTCGGCGGCGCGGCTGCGCCTGAGCGCCCTCGGCCTCGTCGACGCCTGGATCAACGGCGTGCGCGCGACCGACGCCCACCTCACGCCGGGGTGGACGTCCTACCAGGAGCGCATCCTCGTCGACACGCTCGATGTCACCGGGCTGCTGCACGAGGGCGTCAACGTGATCGTTCTCGCCGTCGCCGACGGCTGGTACCGCGGCAGCTTCGGCTTCGCGCGGCGGCAGGCGATCTACGGCGACCGCACCGGCGCGCTCGCCCAGCTCGAGGCCGACGGTGCGATCGTCGCGAAGACGGATGCCTCGTGGCGGGCCGGGTTCGGCGCGTTGCGCAGCGCGAGCATCTACGACGGCACCGTGACCGACCTGCGCCGCCACGACCCCCGCATGCACGAGCCGGGCTACCGGGGCGACGGCTGGGTGGCGGCATCCGTCGTCGAGATCGACCCCGGCCGGTTCGAGCCTCGCTCGGCGCCGCCCGTGCGCACCGTCGCCGAGCTGCCGATGTCGGTCGCCGGGCACGACGGCCGCGCGCGGCTGGACGGCGGGCAGAACATCTCCGGCTGGGTCCGGCTGGTGGTGCGCGGCCGCGCCGGCGACGTCGTGACCGTGCGTCACGCCGAGGTGCTCGAGCCTTCGGGGGACCTGCACCTGAAGGCGCTGCGGTCGGCCAAGGCCACCGACGTCTACACGCTCGACCGCGACGGCGAGCAGGTGCTCGAGCCGGCGTTCACGTTCCATGGGTTCCGCTACGCCGACGTCGAGGGCGCGGAGGTCGTCTCGGCGACCGCCGTCGCGATCTCGAGCGACCTCGCCGTGCGCAGCTCGTTCCAGTCCTCGCACGAGGCCCTCGACCGGTTCCACTCGAACGTGTACTGGTCGCAGCGGGACAACTTCGTCTCGGTGCCCACCGACTGCCCGCAGCGCGACGAGCGGCTCGGCTGGACCGGGGACGCCCAGGCGTTCGCGGCGACGGCGAGCACGCTGCTGGACACCCAGGCGTTCTGGCTCTCGTGGCTGCGCGACCTCGAGATCGATCAGACCGACGACGGTGGCGTGCCCGCCGTCGTCCCCGACATCATCCGCCCGCAGGACATGCTGATGGGCGGCGTGCAGACGCCCAACATGGGACGGGCCGGATGGGCGGATGCCGCCACCATCGTGCCGTTCGCGGTGTACGAGTCGTACGGCTCGACCGAGGTGCTCGAGCGTCAGCGCGACAGCATGCGCCGATGGGTCGAGCACCTGCGCCGGCGGGCCGGCGACGACGTCGTGCTGGCGCCCGGCGACTTCCAGTTCGGCGACTGGCTCGATCCGGACGCGCCCGGGGACCGGCCGTGGGAGGCGAAGGTGTCGAGCGACTTCGTCTCGAATGCGTTCTACGCCCGCTCCGCCCGCCTGCTCGCGCGCGCCGAGCGGATCCTCGGCGACGAGGACGGTGCCGCCCGGTACGACGAGCTGGCCGACCGCGTCGCCGCGGCGACGTTCGAGCGCTGGGGCGAGGACGCCGTCCTCACCCAGAGCGGGGCCGCCATCGCCCTCGAGTTCGGCCTCGCGCCGGCCGCGCGTCGCACCGAGATCGCGGCGGGGCTCGCCGAGAACGTCCGCCGCGAGCACGGCCGCATCGCGACCGGCTTCCTCGGGACGCCGCTGGTGCTGTTCGCGCTCTCGCACAGCGGGCACCTCGACGAGGCGTACACCATGGTCCTCCGCCGCGAGGCGCCGTCGTGGCTCTACCAGGTCGATCGCGGAGCGACGACGGTGTGGGAGCGGTGGGATGCGATCCTGCCCGACGGCAGCATCCACTCGGGGGCGATGGACGCCCTGCCCACCGAGGACGCGTCGGAGGCGGACACCGGCATGCTCTCGTTCAACCACTACGCGTACGGCGCGATGATCGACTGGGTGTACCGCACGGTCGCCGGCCTCGCGCCCGACGCCGACGACCCGGGCTACCGCACCGTGCATGTCGCGCCGCGGCCGGCCGACGGGCTCGACCGGGCTGCGGCGTCGATCGAGACGCCGCAGGGGCGCCTCGCCATCCGATGGCGCGTCGAGGGCGACGTCTTCGAGGCGACCCTCGAGGTGCCGTTCGGCTCCCGCGCCCTGCTGGACCTTCCGGTCACGGCCGCGTCGACCGCGACGGTGGACGACGCCCCGGCGCCGGCCGAGCTCGGCCACGGCATCCACCGCATCCGCGTCACGGCCCCGGCGATCGCGCATCCGGTCGCCGTCGTGCCCGCCTGACACCCCCCACACCGACCCCGCCCCACTGCCGACAACCCCGAGGAGTGCCATGAGCAGCCCCGTTCCCCACATCGTCATCGACGCGCCGTACCGCAGCGACGTCGTCGCGTCGCCCGCGCCCGAGATCGGCTGGCGCACCGACACCGACGCCCCAGGCTGGCTCCAGGCGTCGGCCGACGTCGAGATCACCCGCGGTGCCGAGGCGTCGCAGCACCGCATCGAGGGACGTATGTCCACGCGCGTGGCGTGGCCGTTCGCCCCGCTCGCGCCGCGCGAGGAGGCGACGCTCCGCGTGCGGGTCACCGGCGAGGACGGCGTGACGGGCCCGTGGAGCGCGCCGCGGCGCGTGTTCGCCGGCTTCCTCGGCGAGGGCGAGTGGCAGGCGACGGCGATCGGGCTGGCCTCCCCGTCGCAGACGGCGCAGCCGGTCTGCCTGCGCGCCGAGTTCGACGTCACCGGACCCGTCGCCCGCGCGACCCTGTACGCGACGGCCGTCGGGGTGTACCAGGTGGCGATCGACGGGACCGACGTCGACGACCAGGTGATGAAGCCCGGCTGGACGCCGTACCAGCACCGCACCATCCACGAGACGACCGACGTCACGGCGCTCCTCGCCGAGGGGCGCAACGCCATCGGTGTGCGGCTCGCGGGCGCGTGGGCGACCGAGCGCTACGGCTTCCGCGAGAACGCCCGGCCGCTCTACGCCGAGCAGCCCCGCTTCGCCGGTCAGCTGCTCATCGAGTACGCGGACGGGTCGTCCGAGTGGGTGAGGACGGATGCCTCGTGGCAGGCGTCGACAGGGCCCATCACGGCGAGCGGCCTGTATGCCGGGGAGGACCACGACGCACGCCGCGCGCTCGTCGACGCCGACGGCCGCGGCTTCGCGCAGGCCGGCTACGACGCGTCCGCGTGGAGTCCGGCCGCAGAGCTCGAGGCGATCCGCACGCCGGAGGCGCGGGTGTCGCCGTTCGTGCGCCGGCTCGACGAGCTGACGGTGCAGGAGGTGATCACGACGCCCAGCGGCAGGACGGTGCTGGACTTCGGGCAGAACCTCGTCGGGCGCCTCCGCATCCGGGTCGAGGGACCGGCGGGCACCGAGATCACGCTGCGCCACGCCGAAGTGCTCGAGCACGGCGAGCTGGGCACGCGCCCGCTGCGCGCGGCGGCGGCCACCGACCACTACACGCTGGCAGGCTCCGGCGTGGAGGAGTGGGAGCCCGAGTTCACCTTCCACGGGTTCCGCTACGCCGAGGTCGACGGCTGGCCGGGCGACTTCGACCCGTCCGCGGTGACGGCCGTGGTGATCCACAGCGACATGGAGCGCACCGGCTGGTTCGAGGCATCCCACCCCCTCGTCAACCAGCTCCACGAGAACATCGTCTGGGGCCTGCGCGGCAACTTCCTGTACCTGCCGACCGACTGCCCGCAGCGCGACGAGCGCCTGGGCTGGACGGGCGACATCCAGGTGTTCGCCCCGACCGCGTCGTTCCTCTACGACGTGCGCGGCTTCCTCGACTCGTGGCTGCGCGACCTCGCGCTGGAGCAGGTCGACGGCGTCGTGCCGTTCGTCGTGCCCAACGCGCTCGGCGCCGCGCGTCCCGCCGCCGCGTGGGGGGATGCCGCCACCATCGTGCCGTGGGTGCTCCACGAGCGCTACGCCGATGTCGCGACCGTCGAGCGCCAGTACTCCAGCATGAAGGGCTGGGCGGACGTGCTCATCGAGCTCGCCGGGCCCCGGCGCCTGTGGGAGGGGATGTTCCAGTTCGGCGACTGGCTCGACCCCGATGCTCCGCCGCACCTGCCCGCCAACGCCAAGACCGACGCCGACATCGTCGCCTCGGCCTACCTCTTCCGGTCCGCGGACGCCGTCGCCCGCGCGGCGGCACTGCTCGGGAGGGATGAGGAGGCGCGTGACTACGCCCGGGTCGCCGAGGAGGTGCGCGCGGCGTTCCTCGCCGAGTACGTGACGCCGGCCGGACGCATGATGTCGGACGCCCAGACCGCGTACGCGATGGCGATCGTCTTCGAGATCGCCCCGCCCGAGCAGCACGCGCAGCTGGGCGAGCGGCTCGCCGAGCTCACGCGGCTCTCGGGCTACCGCATCGGCACCGGGTTCGTCGGCACGCCCATCATCCAGGACGCGCTCACCCGCACCGGCCACCTCGAGACGGCGCGACGCCTGCTGGTGCAGACCGAGAACCCCTCGTGGCTGTACCCGGTGACGATGGGCGCCACGACGATCTGGGAGCGCTGGGACTCGATGCTGCCGGACGGCTCCATCAACCCGGGCGAGATGACGTCGTTCAACCACTACGCGCTCGGCGCGATCGGCGACTGGCTGCACCGGGTGGTCGCAGGGCTCGCGCCGGACGCGCCCGGCTATGCGCGGATCCGCATCGAGCCGCAGCCGCTCGCGGAGTTCGACCACGCCTGGGCCGAGCACCTCTCGCCGTACGGGACCGCGCGGGCCGGCTGGACGCGTGGGGACGGCGTCCTGCGCGTCGAGGCTGTCGTGCCGCCGAACACGACGGCCGTGGTCGTCCTGCCCGACGGCCGGCGGCTGGAGGTGGGTGCGGGCACCCACGAGTGGGAGATGACGGATGCCGCGCCCGCCGCGCCGGCATCCCGCATCGGTCTGGACTCGACGCTCGCCGCCGTCATCGACGACCTCGAGGCGTACGAGGCGGTCGGCCGCGTGCTGGAGGCGGTGGACCCCGAGAAGGCGCACGCGTTCCGGACCCACACGCGGTGGTCCTCGCGGCGGGAGCTCGGAGAGGCGCTGTTCATGCACGCCGGTCCCGAGACGCAGCAGGAGATCGCCGAGCGCCTCGCCGCGCTGTCGGCTCAGCGCGAGAAGGCGCACGCGGATGCCTGACCCCGCGTCTGCCCGGGGGAGCCGTCCGGCGCCGCGCACGGCGTCGCGGCGGCCCCTCGGGCGCCACCGCGCGCCGGTGCCCTACACTCGCGGACAGCAAGAGGAAGCACTGGGGGATCCATGGTGGTGAGCGTGCGCGATGTCGCGGCTGCGGCATCCGTCTCCGTCGGAACGGTCTCGAATGTGCTCAACCGTCCCGAGAAGGTCTCGCCGTCGACCGTCGAGCGGGTGACGCAGGCGATCGAGGAACTGGGCTTCGTGCGCAACGACGCCGCACGCCAGCTGCGGGCGGGACGCAGCCGCAGCATCGCGCTCATCGTGCTCGATGCGGGCAACCCGTTCTTCGCCGAGGTGGCCCGCGGCGCCGAGGACCGCGCGGCGGAGTCCGGCATGAGCGTGCTGCTGGGCAACAGCGACGAGCGCCCCGACCGCGAGGACGCCTATCTCGAGCTGTTTCGCGAGCAGCGGGTCAACGGCGTGCTCCTGACGCCGGTGCACGGTGACCTCGACCGCCTCGACCGGCTCCGCAGCGGCGGCGTCCCCGTCGTGCTCGTCGACCACGAGGATGCCGAGCGCGGGTTCGCCTCGGTGTCGGTGGACGACGTCGAGGGGGGCTACCTCGCCGTCTCGCACCTGCTGTCGACCGGACGGCGACGCGTCGCGTACATCGCCGGTCCCCTCACCATCCGTCAGGTCGCCGACCGCCTCGAGGGCGCCCGCCGGGCCATCGCCGAGGTCGAGGGCGCGACGCTGGAAGTGGTCGAGATGTCGGCGCTGACCGTCCTGCAGGGACGCGAGGCGGGCGAGCTGCTCCGCGCGCGGCCGCCCGAGGAGCGGCCGGACGCCGTCTTCACCGCGAACGACCTGCTCGCCGTCGGCGCGCTGCAGGCCTTCTCGCTGATGTCCGACCTCCAGGTGCCGCGCGACATCGCCCTCATCGGCTACGACGACATCGACTTCGCCTCGGCCACGGTCGTGCCGTTGAGCTCGGTGCGCCAGCCCGCCCACCTGATCGGCTACACCGCGGTGGACCTGCTCCTGAAGGAGCAGGAGGATGCCGGCGGCGCGCACGAGCGCACGGTGCGCTTCCAGCCCGAGCTCGTGGTCCGGGAGTCGACGGTGGGCTAGGTTCGCCTCGTCATCCCGCCGTCGGGCGGGTGACCTCCTCGAGCAGCTCGAGCACGTGCCGGTAGTCCGCTCCGGTCGCGCGCGTGAGGCCCAGCTCGCACGTGCGGTTGCACGACGCGTGCGCGTCCGCGTCCAGCGCGCGCACCTCGGCGGCCTCGGCGGCGGTGGCCGACGCGGTGAGCTCGGGATGCAGCATCCCGCGGTCGCCGGCGAAGCCGCAGCAGCCCCATGCGTCGGGGACGACGACCTCGGCGGCCACGGCCTCCGCCACCCGGCGCAGCGCCGGGTCGAGGCCGAGCTGCGCCGAGGAGCAGGTCGGATGAAGCGCCAGCGTCCCGACCCGCGGCGTCACCGGGCCCAGGCGCGGGAGCAGCACCCGCTCGGTGAACGACACGGCGTCCTCCACGACGCCCGCGACGCCCGCGTCTGCGAGCAGGTGCACGAAGCCCTCGGTGCAGCTGGAGGCATCCGTCACGATCGTCAGCTCGCCGTCCCGGGAGGTCGCAGCGAGCTCCGTCACCACGCGCTCGGCGATCATCGCGCGACCGCCGGCGTAGCCCTTCGAGGTCCACGGGGTGCTGCAGCACAGCGCGTCGACGCGGTCGGGCACCACCAGCCGCACGCCGGCGCGTTCCGCGAGGCGACGGAAGGCCTCGGTCACGCCGATGCCGTCCCCGGCCGGCCCGAACATGGTGTTGACGCAGGCCGGGAGGAAGACCGCGACCGGGGCCGCGTCCGGCGCGCCGATCGAGGACCCGAGCCGGGAGCGGGGCGAGCCGCCCGGCGGCAGGTCGTCGGTGTACCGCGGAACGGCGTCGGCGCCGAGCACAGCGCGCGCGACGTCGGTGGCCGCGGTGACCAGTCCGCCGGGGAGCCTGTCCGCGAGGGTCAGGCCCGCGCTCGCGGCCCGCGTGGCTGCGCCCCAGGAGCGGGCGGCGCCCGACCATGCCGTGCTCGCGACGCGCCCGGCGTTCTCCCGCCGCAGCCGCTTGACGAGCGATCCCGTGTTGATGAGCACGGGGCACGCAGTCTGGCACATGCCGTCCACCGCGCAGGTGTCGACCCCCGCGTAGTCGTAGTCGCGTTCCAGCTCCCGCACGAGGGCGTCGTCGCCGGATGCCTCGGCTCGGGCGATCGCCCGCCGCGTGACGATCCGCTGGCGCGGGGTGAGCGTCAGGTCCTTGCTCGGACACACCGGCTCGCAGTAGCCGCACTCGACGCAGCGATCGGCCTCGGGCTCGATCGGATCGGCCAGCTTGATGTTCTTCAGGTGCGCGTCGGGGTCGTCGTCGATGATGACACCCGGGTTGAGGATGCCGGCCGGGTCGCACAGCCGCTTCAGCTCGCGCATGACCTCGTACAGCTCGTCGCCGTACTGCCGCCGCACGTACGGCGCCATCACGCGCCCGGTGCCGTGCTCTGCCTTGAGGTTGCCGCCCGCCTCGAGCACGAGGTCGACCATGTCCTCGGTGAAGGCGGTGTAACGCGACAGCTGCTCGGACGACTCGAAGCGGTCGGTGAGGAGGAAGTGGATGTTGCCGTCCTTCGCGTGCCCGAAGATGACGCTGTCGCGGTAGTCGTAGCGGTCGAAGAGCGTCTGCAGGCTCTCGCATGCGGCGGCGAGGCGCTCGACGGGCACCACCACGTCCTCCAGGAGTGCCGTGGTCCCGCTCGGGCGGGCGCCCGCCACCGACGCGTACAGCCCCTTCCGGAGCTTCCACGCGGCCGCGCGCTCCGCGGCGTCGGACGAGAAGGCGACCGCGGCCTCGAGCGGCTGCGCCGCGAGCGCCCGCCCGCCGCGGGCGACGAGGTCGGCGAGCTCCTCGCCGTCATCCGCCTGATACTCGATCAGCAGTGCGGCCTGGTCGCGGACGGAGAGTCCCTGGATCTGCCGGGGGGCACCCGCGAGCGACTGGCCGACGCGCAGGGAGGTGGCATCCATCAGCTCGAGGGTCACGGCCCCGGTGGCGACGAGGTCGGGGAGGGCGCGCGTGGCCGCGTCGAGATCGGGGAACACGGTCAGGGCCGTCGCGATCTGCGGGCGCAGCGGCACCGTGCGGTACGTCGCCTCGGCGACGAACGCGAGCGTCCCCTCGCTGCCCACGACGAGGTGGGCGAGCAGCTGCGCGGGGGTCTCGAAGTCGAGGAAGGCGTTGACGCCGTATCCCATCGTGTTCTTCATCGCGAACTGCCTGCGGATGATCTCGACCGAGCGCGGGTTCGACACCACGCGCTCCCGCAGCCGGAGCAGCCCGTCGACGAGCGCGGGCTCCGCCGCGCGCAGCGCGGTGTCGGCGTCGGGGGCGGCGGAGTCGACCACCGTTCCCGAAGGCAGGACGAAGACGAGGGACTCGAGCGTGCGGTAGGTGTTCTCGGTGATGCCGCACGCCATGCCGCTGGAGTTGTTGTTGACCACCCCGCCGATCGTGCACGCCAGCTCGCTGGCCGGGTCGGGCCCGAGCCGGTGGCCGTGGCGCGCGAGGCGCGCGTTGACCTGGCGCACCGTGGCGCCCGGCTGCACCCGCACGCGCCGGCCGTCGTCGAGCACGTCGATCCGCCGGAAGCGCTGCCGCACGTCGACGAGGAGCCCGTCCGTCGAGGCCTGCCCCGAGAGGCTGGTGCCGCCGGAACGGAAGGTCAGCCGCGAGCCGCTCGCGCTCGCCGCGCGCATGACGGCGCCGACCTCGGCGGCGTCGGCGGCGATGAGGACGGCCTGCGGCGTGAGGAGGAAGTGCGAGGCGTCGCTCGCGTAGGCGACGCGGTCGATGGCGCGCCGGCGGATGCGCGAGGCATCCGTCACGGCGCGTCTGACGGCGTCGGGCACATGGGCGCGCGGAAGCGTCGACGGGGCCGCCGTCCTTGCCATGGGAACTCCTTGCTGGACTAGACTGCAATCACATTCATAAAAGAATGGATATGCAAGCTCCGATGCACATGCAGACTAGCGGATCTTCGACGGCCGTCTCCGGCCGTCACGACACGGCGACGGGTGCCGACGTCGGGGAGCGGTACTGGGAGAGTACGGCACCCGGGTCGGGCAGGCGCCGGCCCCGCGCCGATGCCCTGACCGACGCCCGCGTCCTCCGCCTCAACGGCACCTGGCGATTCCGGCTCTCGCCCACGGCTGAGGGCACCGGCGACGCCTTCCTCGACACGGACTTCGACGACTCGGCCTGGGACGGCATGCGGGTTCCCGCCCACTGGGTGCTCGAGGAGTTCACGCCGCTCGCGGGCGGACCCGCCCGTCGCATGCTCGGCACCGAGGAGGGACCGCTCTACACGAACACGGCCTATCCCATCCCGCTCGATCCGCCGCTCATGCCGGCCGAGAACCCGACGGGCGACTACCGCGTGACGTTCGACGTGCCCGAGGACTTCGGCCGCGCGGTGCTGCGGTTCCAGGGCGTGGACTCGTGCGCGAAGGTGTGGCTCAACGGCCGGGAGCTGGGGTGGTCGACCGGCAGCCGTCTGCCGTTCGAGTTCGAGGCGCCGGTGCGCGCGGGACGCAACGTGCTGTGCGTGCGGGTTCATCGCTGGTCGGCGGGCACGTACCTGGAAGACCAGGACATGTGGTGGCTGCCCGGCATCTTCCGCGACGTCGAGCTCCTCTCTCGTCCCGATGACGCGATCGACGACCACTTCGTGCACGCCGACTACGACGCGTCGACAGGCCTCGGCACGCTGCGGGTGGATGCCACGACCGCGGCGGTGGTCGAGATCCCCGAGCTCGGCATCCGCATGCCGGCCGGTGAGACCGCGACCGTCGCCGTCGAGCCGTGGAGCGCGGACCGCCCCCGGCTGTATCGCGGCACGCTCCGCTCGGCCGGCGAGACGGTCGGGCTCGCCATCGGTTTCCGGCGCGTCGAGATCGTCGACGGCGTCCTCACCGCCAACGGGCGTCCGGTGACCTTTCGCGGCGTGAACCGGCACGAGCATCACCCCGTCACCGGCCGGGCGCTGGACCGCGATGCGATGGTCCAGGACATCGTCATGATGAAGCGGGCGAACATCGACGCGGTCCGCACCAGCCACTACCCGCCGCACCCGGAGTTCCTCCGGCTGTGCGACGAATACGGGCTGTGGGTCGTCGTCGAGGTCGACCTCGAGACGCACGGCTTCATCTACGAGGGGTGGGCCCGCAACCCGCCCGCGCTCCCCGAGTGGCGTGAGGCGCTCATGGACCGCCTCCGGCGGACCGTCGAGCGCGACAAGAACCGTCCCAGCGTGGTGGTGTGGTCGCTGGCGAACGAGAGCATGACCGGCGCCGCCTTCGCCGACATGCGGCGCTGGCTCGACGAGCGGGATCCGTCGCGTCCGGTGCTGTACGAGCGGGACCCGAGCTACCGCGACTCGGACTTCTACTCGCTGATGTACCCGTCGCTGGAGCTTCTCGAGCAGATCGGGCGGCGCGAGGAGCCGCGCGGCGGACGGCTCAGCATGCACGGGATGGTGCTGGGGGAGCAAGGTGCGGCGTCCCCGCTCCCTGACGGCGTCACGGAGGCGGACGAGGCGCGGCGCCGGAGGCTGCCGTTCCTCCTCGTCGAGTACGCGCACGCGATGGGGAACGGACCCGGCTCGCTGCAGGACTACTGGCGGATCATCCGTGCGCACGACCGCCTGTGCGGCGCGTTCGTGTGGGAGTGGATCGACCACGGGTTCCACGCGACGACCGGTGACGGCATCCCGTTCGTGATGCACGGGGACGACGTGGACTACGAGCCGCGAGGCGGCCGCTTCAGCCTGCACGGGCTGGTGTTCAGCGACCGCACGCCCACGCCGGGCCTCGTCGAGCTGGCCAAGGCCCACGAACCCGTCGAGATCCGGGTGGGGGAGCGCTCGGTGAGCCTCCTCAACCGGCGTCACGCGGTCGACACCTCGGACCTCGTCTTCCGCTGGAGCGTCGAGAACGACGGCGTCGTCGCCGCGACGGGGGAGCTGCCAGTCCCGTTCGTGGCGGCCGGCGAGGCCGTCGAGATCGCGATTCCGGATGCCTCAGGCCGCGCGCTCCGACCGCCGGAGCGGAGCGCGGCGGCGGGCGGGGCATCCGTCGCCGACGTCGTCCTGACGGTCGAGGCCGCGCTCGCCGCAGACGAGCTGTGGGCGCCGGCGGGCCACGTCGTCGCGTGGGGTCAGCGGGTGCTCGACGCGGAGGAGCCCCACGCCGGCCCGGCGTCGACCGATCACGCCGATTCGGCGTCGACCGCTGCCGCCGCCGACCGTCCCCGGCGTGGTCCCTCCCGCGCGACCGCGGGGCTGGTCGAGGTCGGGGCCGGCGTCTTCGACGCGACGACGGGGCGGCTGACGCGGCTCGGCGACCTCGACATCGACGGCCCGGTCCTCGACCTGCATCGCGCGCCGACCGAGAACGACCATGGCCAGGGCGAGCTCAACAACCTGGCCGCGGTGTGGCGCAAGACGCAGCTGCATCGGCTGCTGCACCGCGTGGACGAGGTCGTCGCCGCCGACGGCCGACTGCGGGTGCGGGGGCGCACGGCGCCGCGCACGCACCCGCACGGCGTCGAATGGACGATGACGTGGGCGGCGGAGGGCGACGCCCTGGTGCTCACGGCCGACGTCGACTTCGTCGGTCCGTGGGCGGACACCCCCTACATGCACCGCGACATCCCGGTGCCGCGGCTGGGGCTCCTGTTCGCTCTGCCCCCCGGGGCGCAGCGCGCGACGTGGTTCGGGAGGGGGCCGGGCGAGACCTACGCGGATTCGTTCGAGGGCTCGCGCGTCGGCCGTCACTCCCGCAGCATCGACGACCTGCAGGTGCCGTACCCCGTGCCGCAGGAGAACGGCAACCACGTGCAGACCCGCTGGCTCGAGATCGGCGGGGACGGGATGCCGTCGCTCGTGGTGACCGGACGGCCGCAGTTCGACTTCACCGCCCGCCGCTGGGACTCGCACGCACTGCAGCGCGCGGACAAGCCGCACCAGCTCGTGGACTCGGGACGGGTGTGGCTCAACATCGATCACGCGCAGCAGGGCCTCGGCTCGGCATCCGTGGGTCCCGCGCTTCCGGCGCGGTATCGCGTCCCGCGCGAGCGCGCGTCCTGGAGCGTGCGGCTCCACGCGCGGTGAGCCGCCGGCTCCCAGGCGCCGGCGGCATCCTCGGCCGGATCGGCGCGTGACCGTCCGCGGTCAGTCGTCCCCGCCCCCGCCCCGCGCCGGCGGCCGTCCGATCAGCTGCCCGGGCGGCGGGGCGAAGCCGGCACCCGGATACAGCTGATTCGCGGTGGCCTGGATGTCGCGCGCGAGGGGCAGGCGGGCCTGCGACAGCGGGCGTCCGTCGTGCCACACCCGGAACACGTCGCCCTCCCCGATCGCGTTGCCGACCCAGACCGCGGTCGTGACGCGGGTGCTGGACTCGACGAGCCACGTCTGGATCTGCTCGTGCGTGCCCGTCTTGCCCAGCAGTGGCGTGCCGTCGTTGGGGTTTCCGCCCGAACCGGTCCCGCCGGGCACCATCACGCCCTGCAGCGCGAACGCCGTCGCCGCCGCCACCTCCGGGCTGATGGCCTGCGAGCAGCGGTCGCCGGGCACGGGCAGCTCGGTGCCCTCGGCGTTGACCACCCGTTCGATGACCCGCGGGACGCAGTAGACGCCGTTGTTGGCCACCGTGGCGAAGGCGCCCGCCAGCGCGACCGGCGCGATGTTGTTGGTCCCGATGATCGACGCGGCGCCGTCGAGATCCACCGGGTCGCCGGTGCCGCGGGTGACGCCCATCCGTGCGGCGACCTGCTCGATGTCGCAGAGGTCGAGCTTCTCGGCCATGCCGAGGAAGCCGCTGTTCAGCGACTGCGCCGTGAACTGCATCGGGGTCCCGGTGTAGCCGCGCACGCCGCCGAAGTTGCGCACGACGTGGTTCTCGCGGTTGATCCAGGTGCCTTCGCAGCGGTCCCGGAGGCGCGGGATCGCGCGCAGCGTGCCGTTGACGGGCTCGAACAGCGAGTGGCCCTGCTCGAGCCAGTCGACGAGGGTGAAGAGCTTGAACGTCGACCCGGTCGGGAAGCCGTCCGAGACGCCGTGCACCGCGTCACCGGCGTACACGAGGGATGTGTAGACCGGATCGGTCGCGGCCAGGTCCGCGTCCTCGGTGAACCGGTTGTTCTGGCTGATAGCGAGGATCCGGCCGGAGGGCGCGTCGATGCTGACCGATGCGGCGCCGAACGCCATGCCCGGCACCGCCTCCGGCGCGTACCGGCGCATCGCGTCCTGAGACGCGTTCTGCAGCTGCCAGTCCAGCGTCGTGTAGATGTGGAGTCCTTCGCGGGTGAGCGACTGCTGGCGCTGCAGCGCCGTCTCGCCGAACGCCTCCGCATAGTCGGGGTCGAAGCGCAGCGTGTTGACGACGTACTGGCAGAAGAAGGGCGCCGACGTCGCCGCGCACCCGGTGAGTGCGGGCTGGACCGCGGGCGCGATCGGCTCGATCGCGGCGGCGACGTACTGCTCGTCGGTGATGCGGCCGTCCTCGCGCATCCGGTCGAGCACGTAGAGCTGCCGCCCCTTGGTCGCGCTGTAGGCGTCACCGGCCGCGAGGTGCTGCTCCGGCGTGATCGTCCCCGCCGCCAGCAGCGAGTCCAAGCCCGCGAGCGTGCCGGGGGTGACGTCGGCGATCGCGCCGTCGGCGGCCTTGTTGTATCTGGTGCCGTCGGACCCGATGATCGAGCCCCCCGGCCGGTCGATGCGGAACGTGTTCGGGTTCTGCACGATGCCGGCGAGGGTCGCCGCCTGACCGAGCGGGAGCCGCGCCGCCGTGGTGCTGAAGTAGTAGCGGGCCGCGGCCTCGATGCCGTACGTCGTGCCGCCGAAGTTCGCGATGTTGAGGTAGCCGAGCAGGATGTCGTTCTTGGAGTACTCCTGCTCGAGCTGGACGGCGTAGCGGATCTCCTGGAGCTTGCGCTCGTAGCCCTCGACTCCGCTGGCCCGCGTGGCGTCGAGCCAGCACGTCCGCAGCACCTCGTCGCGGGTCTGCCGGTCGGTGGCGACCGCGTCGCGCTCGCACCGCTGCACGAGGACGTTCTTGACGTACTGCTGGCTGATCGATGATCCGCCCTGGATGCTGCCGCCCTGGGCGTTCCTGATCAGCGCGCGGGTGGTGCCGATCAGATCGATGCCGCCGTGCTCGTAGAACCTGGGATCCTCCGACGCCAGGATCGCGTCGTACATGACGGGTGCGACCTCGTCGAAGCGGACCGGAACGCGGTTCTGGTCGTAGAACGAGGTCAGCTCCACGTCCTTCCCGCTCTGGGGATCGCGGGCGTAGATCGTGGTCGGCAGCATGAGCCGGTCGATGGCGAGGTAGCTCGGCATGCCGTCGAAGAGCGACACCGCCCGGCTGGCCGCGTGCCCCGAGAGCGCGAGCACCGGCGTGATCGGAGCGACCGCCAGCAGGCCCGCGATCACGCTGAGGGCGACGAGCCCGACCAGACCGCCGAGCACCCCCGCGACCGTGCGTCGGTAGGGCCCTAGGGGCGCTAGCGGAGAAACCTCTTGTGACGGCTTCACGACAGCTTCCAATCGCGGTGGGAGAAAGCATGACAGACCGTCCGGCATTCCGATACGGCTACCGTGCGCGACCCCTCCGGCTCGGGTCCGGCGTGCTATCGGCGGCCGAGCGCCGCCACGTCGATGAAGAGCGAGTCCGACCCGACCTGGCCGCCCTTGAGCAGCAGCTCGAGCCCGTCGATCGCGGGCTCCCCGGCGTGGGCGCGCAGCAGCACGACGTTCCCCCAGGGGTTCGCGGCGATCGACAGGGACTCGACGCCGAGCAGGCGCGTCACGCGGCTCGACGTGTCGCCGCCGCACACGATCACGCGACGGGACGCGCCGTCGTGCGCGACGGCCGAGATGACGGATGCCGCGGCCTCCGCGATCGCCGGCAGCAGCGGCGCTCCCCCCGCGGCGTCCGTGTCGGCGTCGTCGGAGGTCAGCACGACGCCACGGCCCGAGCCGAGTGCCCGGAGGATCTCGGGCAGCGCTGCGGCGACGCCCGCAGCGTCGAGCGGGAGAGGCCGCACGAGCCACCCCGCGGCGGCCGCGGCATCCGCCTGCCGGCGCGTCTGGGCCGAGCGGCTGCCCGACACGACGAGGACCGGCCCCGAGGCCGTCGACGACGCTTCAAGCTCCGGCGCATCGCCGGGGGCGGCCGCCGCGACGCCGTGCGAGAGCCCGCCCGAGCCGATCGCGAACACCGGCGCGGGCAGCGTGCCGAGCGCCTCGCCGATCGTGACGAGGTGCTCGTCGGTGAGGGCGTCGAGGACGACGGCCGCGGCGGGCGTCCCCCGCAGGAGCGCGTCCAGCTCGCCGTACGCGACCAGCGGGATCGAGCCGACCGGAAGGTCCGTCTGCCGCCCGATGTGCGCGGCGAGGTCGGCCTCCGTCATCGGCGTCGAGGGGTGCTGCGACATCGTGGGCTGCCGGTCGAGCCGATAGACCACGCCGCGCTCCGCCGCGAAGTGCTGGCCGAACAGGGTGTAGCGCCCGAAGTCGGGCTGGGCGAACAGCATCGGCACCGGGCGCTCGCCGAATGCCTCTCGGGCGAGCTCGATCACCCGGCCGAGGCTGCCGACGTGCGGCGCCGAGTCCGCGGTCGAGCACGCCTTGTACTGCACGACGTCCGGCTCGAGCTCGGCGAACGCCGCGAACACGGGCCGGAGCTCGTCGTCCATCTCCGCCGGCGCAAGGGAGCGCGAGATGCCGGCCACGCCGATCACGTCGACCTCGCCGGCCGCCGCGCGCAGGGTCGCGGCATCCGGCAGCCGCGTGAACAGGCGACCGGTCCAGCCGCGCCGCGCGAACTGCAGCAGCGCGTCGACGCTGCCGGTGAAGTCGTCGCCGTAGAAGGCGACGCGGGCTCTAGGCACGGACGGGCCCGAAGAGCTCCGCGGCGCGGCGCAGCGCGGGGGAGCTCTCGTACGCGTCGTCGGCGCTCTCGCCGCGTGCGGCCGACGCCCACGCATCGCGCATGCTCGCGACGCCGGCGGCCGCGCCGTCGGGATGACCGTGGATGCCGCCGCCGGCGAGCACGAGGAGGTCGGTGGTGCCCACCGCGGCGTACGTCGCGTGCGCGAGTCCGCCCCACTGCCCCGACGACAGCACGGGCACCGTCGGGGTGAGCCCCAGGAGAGGCTCACGCACGGCGGCGATCGAGTCGAGCACCTGGTCGTCCGTCTCGTAGAACTTGTTGCTGATGCCGTTGGTGTGCAGGTGGTCGGCGCCGGCCAGGCGCGCGAGCTTCTGCCATGCACGGAACCCTATCCCGACCTGCTCCGAGCGTCCGAAGGCGCCGAACATGGCCCGGTGCCCGTGGATCGGCACGCCGCTGTGGCGGCGCAGGAACTCCAGTCCCGGAAGGCCGATGAGGTTGATGCACGCCATCACGCACGTGCCCCCGGCGGCAACGACGAGGTCGTGATTCGCCTCGAGGCGGCCGATGTCATCGGTGATGTTGAACGCGTACATGGGCTTGCGGCCGTGGCGGTCGGCGTAGCGCTCCAGCACGGGCATGACCGCGGCGACGCGGTCGGCCAGCGGAGCGCTCGGGCCGTTGCCCTGCAGCTCGTCGTCCTTGATGAAGTCGATGCCCGACTCGGCGAGCTCCGCCACGACCTCGGCGAGCTCCGCCGGGGCCAGACCGATGCTGGGCTTCACGATCGTGCCGATCATCGCGCCCTCGGGGCGGCCGACGAGCCGCCGGGTGCCCTCGACGCCGAATGCCGGGCCGGGGTAGCGCTCCGCGAAGGCCTGCGGCAGCTCGAGGTCGACCAGGCGGATCGCCGCCAGCTCCTTGATCTCGAACAGGTTGCCCGCGACGGCCGCGAGGAGGTTCGGCAGCGACGGCCCGAAGTTGTCGAGCGGGAACCGCAGCCGCAGCCGCGCCCGCCGGCGCAGCGCCGGATCGCCGACCGCGCCGGGAAGGGGGGAGGCGCCGGTGAGCGGCAGCTCCTCGATGCCGACGACCTGGGCGGCGAACCGGGCGCGCAGGTCGTCGGACTCGCGCTCCACGCGCACGAAGGTGCCCGTGGACTGCTCGCCCGCGAGCACTTCGGCCGCGTGCTGGAGCGGGAGGGAGGTCTCGATGACGTACGTCGCGACGACGGACGCCCCGACGGGGTGCTGGAAGTTCATGCGCGTCACCAGACCAGCGGGAGCCAGACCGACATCTCGCCGGCGCCGCGGTTGCCCCACGCGTAGTACGGGATGAGTCGCACCGTCGCCTGCTGCAGGGCGGTGTCGGCGAGGTCGTCGTACAGGGCGTCGTCGTCGGAGCCCGGAAGGATGACGGCCTCGGTCTCGAGCGCGACGACGCGCCGACCCGTGATCTCGGTCTCGACCGGCTCGAACGTCGCCCCGCGGCGCAGGGCCACCTGCTCGAGGACGACGCCCTCGGGGAGGTCGGCGGACTCGACGCAGTACACGACGGGTCCGCGCCGCACCGCCACCTGGTTCGTGGCCTCCTCCGCCAGCCGGTGCGCGCGCAGCACCCGCACCGGCATCGGCAGGGTCAGCTCGACGACGTCGCCCTTCTGCCAGACGCGCTCGACGGGCGTGTAGGTGCCGGGGTCCGACACGGTGACCTGTTCGCCGTTCACGCTGAGGGTCGCGCCCGATGACCAGCCGGGGATGCGCAGGTGGAGCGGGATGCCGCCGGCCGCGGCATCCGTCACCGTGAACGTCAGCCGCTCCGACCAGGGGTAGTCGCTGTCCTCCCGCAGCGCCAGGCGGCGCCCGTCGCCGGTCGTGACATCGACGACACCGCCGCCGTAGAGGTGGACGTACAGACCGTCGTCACCGAGCGACGCGGCGCGCTCGTGGAAGCGGGCGAGGGTGCGCGCGATGTTCGGAGGGCAGCAGAAGCACGACAGGTAGGGCTCGCGCAGGCGCTCGTCCGACGGCGGCGGGGGCGGCGTGGGGTGGATGGCGGTGTCGCCGGGCCGGCGCAGCGGGTAGGGGAGGTCCCGCACCTGGCGCAGCGGGTTCGTGTAGAAGTACTCCGAGCCGGCGAGGCTGATGCTGGAGAGCAGGCTGTTGAAGGCCACCTGCTCGATCACGTCGGCGTACTGCGCGTCGGCCGTGAGCGACAGCATCCGCTCGCCCCAGAGGATCAGCCCGATGTTCGCGCACGACTCGTTGTGCGCCGTCGTGTGCGGAAGCTGGTAGGCGCGGCCGTAGGCCTGGTGCACGCGACTGATCTGGTTCTGCCACGGCGAGCCGTCGGGGGAGGCGCCGTCGTAGAGCGCGCCCGCACCGCCCGTGATGTAGAGCTTCGTGTCGACGACGTCGCGCCACAGTCGCTCGAGCACGGCCTCGAGCTCGTCGTCGCCCGTCTCGGCGACCAGATCCGCCAGGCCCGCGTACAGGTAGTTCGCCCGAACGGCATGCCCGGCGACCACGGTCTGCTCGCGCACCGGGAGGCGGTCCTGGTTGTCGTCGCCGCCCTCGAAGTCGTCGCGCACGCGGATGAACGCCTCGGAGAGCCGCAGGTACTGCTCGTCGCCCGTGGCCCGGTAGAGGTCGACGACCGCCATGTAGTGGGACGGGCAGATCGCACTGCGGGCGAGCTCGAGCGGCTTGTTCGTCGCGAGGTCCTCGAGGAACGAGGCCGCCTTGCGGGCGGCGTCCAGCAGCGTGGTCGACCCGGTCACCTCGTAGTGGCGCACCCCGGCCGTGATGAGGTGGCCGAGGTTGTACGTCTCGAAGTTGAAGCGGTCGGCGAGGGCGATGACGTCCTCGTGGTTGCGGGACGAGATGACCGTGGGGGTGTGGAGGTAGCCGTCCTCGCGCTGCACCGACGCGATGAGCGCGGCGATCTCCTCGATGCGGGCGGCGAGCTCGGGATCGGGGTCCGTCTCAAGGCGCGAGACGGCGGCCTCGAGCCACTTGTAGAAGTCGCCGTCCATGAACGGCGGGCCGGAGTGCTCCCCGGACTCGAGGCCGGCCGCGATGCGGAAGTTCGCGAGGCCGGGGCTGACGGCCGGATCGCTCAGGGAGGACCAGATCTGCGGGATGGTCACGTCGCGCGTGCGATCGTGGACGTCGCCCCAGAAGCCGCTCGCCCACCGTGCGCTCCCGGCGCCGAGGGGTCGCAGCCGGGCGTGGGCCCTGGTCGCGGTCGTGGCGGTCATGGCGGTTCCTTCCGAAATGGCGTCTCAGTATCGTGCTCGTCGCCGCATCGCGGCAAGCACGGGCCGATGCGGGTCAGACTAGGCGGCGCTGAAAGTTCTCGCAACGCTGCATGGAAATGCAGTCTAGCGGGTGAATCGTCTCAAAGTGAATAGAATTTCAGTACTGACTGTTGACACACATCGAAATCGTCCCTACTGTCGTGTCGTACCTTTCACCCGCATGGCCGTCGTCAAGGAGGACGCTATGAACACACGCAGCAACCGTCGCCGCACCGCGGTGCTCGGCATCGCACTGGCAGCGGTGCTGCCGCTGGCCGCCTGCGCCGGAGGCAGCGGCGACGCCGACTCCGGATCGTCGGAGGGCGGCAGCGGCGCCGGGGGGACCGACCCCGACACCTTCACCGTCATGACCGCCAATGAGAACCCGGTCCTCGAGGAGCAGCTGACCGCCCTCTCGGAGGGCGCGTGCGAGGCCGAGAACGAGGCGCTCCCGCTCGAGCACCAGAAGGTCGCGCAGGCCGACACCGTGCAGAAGGTCACCCTCCTGGCCAGCCAGGGCGCGCTTCCGGCTCACACGATCGCGGGCACCGCGCTCATCCGTCCTGACGGCGACCTCAACGCCGCCGGCCTCGTGGGCGACCTGAAGGCCGCGCTCGAGGGCGCCGACGCGTGGGACAACGTCCTCCCCGCCGCCGCCTCGACCGTCGAGCAGGTGTACGGCGGCATGTTCTCGATGCCGTACCAGTACAACATCGAGGGGATCTTCTACAACAAGGAGATCCTCGCCGACAACGGCATCGAAGAGCCGCAGACGTGGGACGAGCTGGTCGACGCGGCCGACGTCCTGGCCGACGCCAGCGTCGTGCCGATGACCGAGGCGGGTGCGAACGGCTGGCCGCTCACGCGCATCATGGGCATGTACATCTTCCGCAACGTCGGCCCCGAGGCGATGGCCGCCGTGCGCGACGGCGAGGCGAAGCTCACCGAGCCCGAGTACGTCGAGGGTGCGCAGGCACTCGCGGACTTCGCCGCGGCCGGCTACTTCGGCGAGGGCTTCTCGACCCGCGACGGCGACACCTCGTCGAACATGTTCCTCACCGGCCAGGCCGCGATGACGTACGACGGATCGTGGCTGCTGAGCGCCATCAACGACCCGGAGCGCAACCAGATCGGCGGCGAGAACGTCGGCTTCATGCCGTTCCCCGAGGTCGAGGGCGGCAACGGCTCGATCGACCAGTACGCCGCGAACGCCGGCGCCCCGATGATCATCAACGCCGAGCAGTTCGGCCCCAAGGTGGTCGACTGGGTGAGCTGCATCGCCGAGAACTACGGCCAGCAGGCGCTGCAGGACGCGGGCGTCATCTCGGGCTTCAAGGTCAACGGCGAGGTCACCGACCTGTCGGCCAACACCGCCGAGATGCAGGAGCGCATCGCGGGCATCGACGAGACCGTACTGTGGTTCGAGGCTCTCATGGACTCGAAGAGCAACTCGCTCGCATCGACGAACGTGACGCTGCTCACGACCGGGCAGATGAGCGCCGAGGACTACATGGCCGAGCTCCAGGCGAGCATCGACGCCAACGGCTGACCTCCCGCACCGGCTCCCCGGGCGGTCGCTCGGGGAGCCGGTTCCACACAGAAAGCAGTTCGCAGATGAACTCGATCTTCGGAGATCGGAAGACGATCTTCATCCTGCTGGCACCGGCCCTGGTGCTGTACACCCTGCTGAAGGTGGTGCCGGTCGGCTGGTCCCTCGGCCTGTCGTTCTTCGAGGGCAACTCGCTGCGCGGCTTCGACTGGGTCGGACTGCAGAACTTCACCACGTTCTTCACCGACCCGGCGGCGCTGCAGTCGATGTGGGTCAGCATCTTCTTCGCGGTGGTCGCCACCGCCCTGCAGGTGGCGCTCGGCTACGCGCTGGCCCTCCTCTACGTCTTCGTCCTGCGCAAGGGCTCCACCCTCGTGCGCACGCTGGTCTTCTTCCCGACCGTCCTGCCCACGGTGGCCGTGGCGCTGCTGTTCCGCAGCTTCGTGGCCGTGGGTGAGAACCAGGGCCCGGTCAACGACATCATCAACTTCTTCGGTGGCGAGAGCGTCGAGGTGCTGGCCTCGACGGTCGGCACCATGACCACCGCCATCGTGATGACGCTGTGGAGCTCGATGGGCTTCTACGCCGTGCTCCTGTACGCAGGGCTCCTCGACATCCCCGAGGAGGTCATCGAGTCGGCACGGCTCGACGGTGCGAACGGCCTCAAGCTGGTCCGCCACATCGTGGTGCCGCTGTCGCTGCCCATCCTGCTCTCCTCGATCATCTTCAGCCTCAACGCCACGCTGAAGGTGTTCGACAGCCTCCTCGCCCTCAACGGCGGCGGCCCGGGCACGTCGACCGCGCCGATGACGCTGTACATGTACCGCACCGCGTTCGAGTACGCCGAGTACGGCTACGGCTCCACCATCGCCGTCATCCTCACCGCACTCTGCCTGGTGTTCACCCTCGCGATCTTCCGATCGTCGCGTCGCAAGGCGGAGGCCTGACATGACCCTGACGCAGCCCGAGACCGCATACACGGTCGCCACCCCCACCGTCCGACGGCCGACGCCGAACCGCGCCCGCCGAGGCGTGCTGCGCGCGCTGCGCCGCCTGCCGGTGTGGATCGTCGTGGCGGTGCTGATGATCGTGGTGCTGTACCCGCAGGTCTGGATGGTGCTGGGCTCGTTCAAGACCCAGTCCGAGTTCCTCTCCAACCCCGCCCTCTCGCTCCCCGAGACGTGGCAGTTCGACAACTACATCACCGCTCTCACCAATGGGAACGTCGCCCGCAACTGGCTCAACAGCGTGCTGGTCACGATCCCTTCGGTGCTGCTGATCGTCTTCATCGGCGTCGCGGCGGGATACGCCCTCGAGGTGATGATCTGGAAGGGCCGCAACGGCGTCCTGCTCTACATCCTCGCCGGCATCATGGTGCCGGGGCAGATGATCCTCGTCCCGCTGTTCATCACGTACTTCCGCATCGGGATCACCGACACGCTGTGGCCGCTCATCATCACCTACACCGTCATGGGGCTGCCGCTGACGACGTTCCTCATGGCGACGTATTTCCGATCGGTGCCCCGCGAGATCTTCGAGGCGGCGACGGTGGACGGCTCGGGCCCGCTCCGGTCGTTCTTCGTGATCGGCATCCCGATGATGAAGAACGCGATCCTCACGATCGGCCTGGTCCAGTTCTTCAGCGTATGGAACGACCTGCTCATCGCGCTGACGTTCACGACGCGGCCGGACCTCGCGACGATCCAGGTCGGACTGCTGAGCCTCAGCGACGAGTACGGATCGACGCAGTACGGACCGCTGTTCGCGGCGGTGAGCATCAACATCCTCGTGTTGCTCATCCTGTTCCTCACGCTCAACAAGAAGATCATGGCCGGCATGTCCGGCGGCGCCCTCAAGGGCTGAGATCCTGGAAGGCTGACTGCATGACCTCCGCACCGCGCATCGCGTTCCTGCACACCGGCGCCGTCAACATCGCTCCGTTCGGGGCGCTGGCGGCCGAGTTCCTGCCGGGCGCGACGGTCGTGAACTACCTCGACGACCGCATCGTCGCCGATCTCGGCGACGAGGAGCGCGCGGCATCCGTCCCCGAACGGATCGACGACCTCGTGCGTGCGGCGGCGGCCGGGGGAGCGGATGCCGTCATGTTCACCTGCTCCTCGATCTCCGAGCTCGCCTCACCCGCAGCGGCAGCGGCCGGTGTGCCGGTGCTGCGCGTCGACGAGGCGATGGCGGATGCCGCGGTGCGCGCCGGTCGCCGCATCCGGGTCCTCGCCACCCTGCCCACGACGTGCCGTCCCACCCTGGGACTCCTCCAGGAGCGCGCCCGGCTCGCCGGGGTGGAGCCGGAGTTCACCTCGGAGGTGATCGAGGGCGCCTTCGCCGCCGTCGCCGGGGGCGACCGCGCGACCCACGACCGTCTGGTCGCCGCGGCGATCGAGCGCGGCGCGGCCGAGGCCGACGTGATCGTGCTGGCGCAGGCATCCATGGCCTCCGCGGCCGAGGCGGTGTCGGTCGACGTGCCGGTGCTCACGAGCCCGCGCCTCGGCGTCGAGCGCCTCGCGGCCTCCCTCGCCGCCCGCTGAATCCGGGCCGCAGGAGGTCCCGTCGATCCGGAACTCGGAGTTCGTGACGTTTTCCGGAGCGGCGGTGCGCTGCTGATCCGGAAAGCGGCCGAAAGTCCGGTATTCGGATCCGCGGATGCCGTGGCGAGGCGCGGGGGATCGCGGATGCCGCAGCCCGCGCGCCCGCGGAGCGCCGGGGGTCAGGAGCGGTCGGCGAGGGCCTCGGCCGAGCGGAGGTCGGTGACGAGCGTCGTGACCCAGCTGCCGGCGAGGGCGCCGTGGATCGCCTCCAGCTTGCGCTCGCCGCCGGCGATGCCGACGCGGCGGGGGATGCGCATGAGGTTCTCGACGGTGATGGCGATGATGCGGTCGTCGATCGCGCCGCGCACGAGCGAGCCGTCCGCGCGGAAGATGCGGTGGCAGATGTCACCGACCGCGCCCTCGTCGAGCAGCCCCTGTCGCTCCTCGGGCGGGAACGCGTTGCCGCTGGTGGCGAGCACGTCGGACGGCTCGATGCTGCCGATGCCCATGATGGCCATCGTCAGGTCGTTCCAGTGCCGCGCGACCTCCTGCATCGACGGGTCCTGCAGCAGGCTGTCGCGGATCGCCGGATCCCCCACCACGCCGGGGGCCTGCACGTAGACGGGCTCCGCGCCCAGCGTGCGGGCGAGCTCGCCGAGGATGCGGTTGGAGTGGCTCTGGGCCTCGGGCGCACCGACCCCGCCGAGCAGCTGCACGACCTCCGTCGCGCCGCGCACCGTGAACGGGCGCATGCGGTCGACCATCGCCAGGATCGTCTGGCTCCACGACGAGACGCCGATCCGGTCGGCGCCCGAGAGGGTCGCCTCGAGATAGCCGGCCGCCCCCGCCCCGAGCGAGGCCAGCAGCTCCTTCTCGTCGGCATCGGGGTCGACGTCGACCACGACGGCCTCGGCGAGGCCGTACTTCTCCTCGAGCTGCTCTTCGAGCTCGGCGTGCACGCCCGGCGCCACCGTCACGATGGTGCGCACGATCCCGACGGACTCCGCACGCTTGAGCAGACGCGACACCTTCGCCTGTGAGATATTGAGCGCGGTCGCGATGTCGGCCTGACGCACGCCGCGCTCGTGGTACATGCGGGCCACCTTGGTGAGCAGGCGCACCTGCCCGTCCGGCTGGCGGGTGTACGGCGTGACGGGCACAGTGACTCCGATCGTGGCGAACCGACTGAGGATTCGCTAACGAAAGGATATTCAGTCTCTGCCGTCCGCGCCAGTGCCACGGGAGACCTACGGCGGCGCCCCTCTCGTCGGGCCCTCTCGTCAGGCGACCACGGGCACCGCGCACGAGTGGATGCCGGCGCCGAGGGTCTCCTCCGCGACGCCGTCCAGGTCGAGCACCGCCTCGGCACCCACCGGCACCGTGACCTCGACGTGCAGCTGCCCGTCCGCGATGCGCCACGAGATCGCCACCTCGCCGTACGCGGTGAGCTGGCGCGCCGAGGCCGAAGTGAGTCCGCCGCCGGGGCGAGGCGCGAACCGGATGCGCCGGTATCCCGGGGCATCGGGGGCGAGGCCGGCGATGACGCGGTGCATCCAGTCGGCGACTGCGCCCAGCGCGTAGTGGTTGAACGACGTCATCTGGCCCGGGTTGACCGTGCCGTCCGGCAGCAGCGAGTCCCACCGCTCCCAGACCGTGGTTGCACCCTGCTCCACCTGGTACAGCCACGAGGGGCATCGGCGCTCGAGGATCAGGTCGTACGCGGTGGCGACCTGGCCGCCCGAGCTGAGGGCGTCCGACACCAGCGGGGTGCCGACGAACCCGGTGGCGATGCGGTTCCCCGCGTCGTGCACGAGCTGTGCGAGCCGTGCGGCCGCGGCATCCCTCCGCTGCGGATCGGTGATGAGGTCGAACCGCAGCCCGAGCGCGTAGGCCGTCTGCGCGTCGCTGGTCATCGTGCCGTCGTCGTGGACGTACGCCCCGCCGAAGGCGGCGACCACCTCGTCGGCGAGCGCGTCGTAGTGCCCCCGCTCGTCCGCGCGCCCCAGCACCTCGGCCATGCGGGCGACGGTGCGGGCGGACTTGGCGAAGTACGCGGTCGCGACGAGGTACCGGTCGGTGCGGGCGTCGGCGGGGTCGTTCGGCGGCGCGGCCGGGTCGAGCCAGTCGCCCAGCTGGAAGCCCGTGTCCCACAGTCGGGAGGGGCCGGCGAGCCGCTCGAGCAGGTCCACCCAGCGGCGCGCGCTGTCGAACTGCGCCTCGAGCACGCCGACGTCGCCGAAGCGCTCGTAGAGGGTCCACGGCAGCAGCGTCGCCACGTCGCCCCAGGCGGCGCCCGGTCGCATCGGGGTCCACTTGTCGACGGCGGGGATCACCGGCACGTACCAGGGCACCGTGCCGTCGGGGAGCTGCTCGATCGCGACGTCGCGGAGCCAGCCCGACAGCATGCCCGAGACGTCGAAGAGCGTCGACGCGGTCGGGCCGAACACCTGGATGTCGCCCGTCCAGCCGATGCGCTCGTCGCGCTGCGGGCAGTCCGTCGGGATGTCGACGAAGTTGCCCCGCATACCCCACACGACGTTCTCGTGCAGGCGGTTGAGCGCCGCATCCGAGGACTCGAACCAGCCGGTGCGCTCGAGATCGGTGTGGTACACGCGGGCGACGAGGGCGCCGGCCGCGGCATCCGCGTCGAGGTCGCCCGGCCATCCCGTGACCTCGACGTAGCGGAAGCCGTGGAAGGTGAACCGGGGCTCCCACTCCTCGACCTCGTGCCCGGCGAGGGTGTAGCTGTCGGCCGAGCGCGCGGCGCGCAGCGGCCGGGTGTAGATCTCGCCGTCCTGCATGACCTCGGCGGTGCGCAGCGTCACGGCGGTACCCGCCGGCCCTGACACCCGGATGCGCACCCGCCCGACGAGGTTCTGCCCGAAGTCGAGGATGCGCGAGCCGCTCGGCCCGGTCAGCACCTCGACGGGGCGGAGCTCCTGGGTCGCGCGCACCGGGGGAGCGGTGGGCGCGACGAGCGTCGCGGGGTCGCGGTGCCGCTCCTGCACGCCCTCCCACTCCGAGTCGTCGAATCCCGGCGCGGACCACCCGGGCAGCTCCTGGCGGGCGTCGTAGTCCTCGCCGTCGTAGATGCCGCTCTGCAGGATCGGGCTGGGCGCCGACCGCCACGACACGTCGGTGGCGATCACCTCACGGGTGCCGTCGCCGTACGTGAGCTCGAGCTGGCCCAGGAAGGACTGGTCGTATCCGTAGACGTTGCGGAAGCCCCCGCGCCAGCCGAGCCGCCCGCGGTACCAGCCGTCGCCGAGCCACGCACCGATCGCGTTCTCGCCGGGGCGCACCAGCGCGGTCACGTCGTAGGTGTAGTACCGCAGGCGCCGGCCGTACACGGTCCAGCCGGGCGAGAGGGCGTCGTCGCCGACGCGCTCGCCGTTGAGCTCCGCTTCGTAGAGGCCGTGCGCCGTCGCATACAGCCGCGCCCGCACCAGCCCCTCGCGCGCCTCGAAGCCGCGGCGGACGAGCGAGGGTCGCCGGTCGTCGCTGTTCGGGTTCTCGTTGCGGGTCGCGCCGACCGGCCGGGCGACCCAGTCGGACGGCTCGAGGAGCCCCGCCTCCAGCACGGTGGGCGCGGATGCCTCCGACCACGCGTCGTCCGTTCCGCGCACCGCGATGCGCACCGTGACGCGCTCGCGCGAGCGCAGCGGCTCGCCCGGCCAGGCGACCAGCACCTGGTCGGGGCTCTCGACATCGTGCGAGGTGGTCGCGCCGTGCTGTTCGAGCTCCACGCGGTAGGCGGTCTGCCGCCAGCCCGACGGCGCGCCGGCGACGCGCCACGACAGGCGCGGCATCCGCTCTCCGATGCCGAGCGGCTCGCGGTGGTGTTCGATGCGGGGGGCGTCGACGGTGACGGACATCGGTGTCCTCTCTGGGAGATGTTCGAAACGTTTCATTCCAAACGTGTACAGTGAGTGTCGCACCGATTTCGAAACGTTTCAAGCTGCGTTCCCGGTGCCCGGACGAGGAGGTACGGCATGCGCATCGGTGTGACCGGCAGCGGCGGCAAGCTCGGGCGCGCCACGGTCGAGCGACTGCGTGCCGACGGCCATGACGTCATGGGATTCGACCTCGCCGGAACGCCCGGGCCGGGCTTCACGCGGGTCGACCTCACCGACTTCGGTCAGACGCTCGACGCGTTCCTCTCGGTGACCGCGCGCCACGACGGACTGGACGCCCTCGTGCATCTCGCGGCGATCCCGGTGAACGGCCTGGTTCCGGATGCCGCGACCTTCCACAACAACGTCACGGTGTCGTTCAACGCGCTGTTCGCCGCGCACCGCGCGGGGATCCGCACGATCGTGCTGGCCTCGAGCATCACGGCGATGGGCTTCCCGTTCGACGAGGCCCCGCCGTCGCTCCCGGTCGACGAGACGTACACCAGCGCGAACAACACGTACGGACTCGGCAAGGTGGCCGAGGAGGCGATCGCCGCGCAGCTGGTTCGCTGGGCACCCGGGTCGTCGGTCACCGCGCTGCGCTTCACCAATGTCGTCGCCCCGGACGAGTACGCCACCTTCCAGCGCGCCGCGGAGCCGCACTACCGCCGCGACCTCGTCGGGTCGTGGGTGGACGCGCGCGACGGCGCGCTGGCCGTCTCGCTCGCCCTGGCCGCGGCGCAGCCGGGCTTCGAGGTGTACAACGTGGCCGCCCCGGAATCAGGCAACGCGGCGCCGTCGCGCGAGGTCGCCGCGCGCTGGTTCCCCGGCACGCCGGTGGCCGACGACCTCGGCGAGTTCGAGTCGCTCATGTCGACGCGCAAGATCCGCGAGCGCCTCGGATTCGCCGCCGAGCACGACTGGCGCTGACATGTCGGCGACGGAGGACCGGCCCGGGCATCGGCCCGGCATCCGCCAGGTGGCCGCCCGCGCCGGCGTCGCGGTCGGCACGGTCTCGGCGTACCTCAACCACCCCGGCCGCGTGTCGGCGGAACGGGCGCGGCGCATCGCCGAGGCGATCGACGAGCTCGGCTTCGTCCCGTCCAGCGCGGGACGGCAGCTGCGGCTCGGCGTCAGCACCCTCATCGGCTACCTCTCGCCCGACGTCAGCAACCCCCGCTTCAGCGAGATCGCGCAGGAGGTGGAGTACCGCGCCGAGCGGCTCGGCCTCACCGTCTTCTTCGCGCACTCCCACGGCGACCGCGAGCGGGAGGACGCGTACCTCGAGGCGTTCGAGCAGCGGCAGGCGCGGGGGCTGCTGGTGTCGTCGTTCGAGCCGATCGAGAACCGGCTCGCCGCCATGCGCGAGCGCGGCACCCCGTCGGTGCTCGTCGGCCGTCGCGCGCGCGACGAGCGGCAGCCCTCGATCTCGATCGACGACGTCTCCGGGGGCCGGCAGGCCGCCGCGCATCTGCTGGCCGGCGGATGCCGCCGCATCGCGTTCGTCGGCGGCCCGCTGCCGGTCCAGCAGGTCGCGGATCGGCTCGACGGCGCGCGCCAGGCGGTGGCGGGGACCTCCGGCGTCATCGACGTCGAAGAGGTGGCGGAGCGATCGATCGCCGCTGGCCGCGCGGTCGGCGCAGCGCTGGCGGCACGCCCCGCGGCCGACCGGCCCGACGGCGTGTTCGCCGCCAACGACCTGCTCGCCCTCGGCGTGCTGCAGGCGCTCATCGCCGGCGGCGTCTCGGTGCCCCGCGACATCGCGGTCGTCGGGTACGACGACAACGAGTTCGCCGAGGCATCCCTCATCCCCCTCACGAGCGTCCGCGCCCAGCACGCCGACTTCGGCGCGACTGCCGTCGATCTGCTCTTCGAGGCGATCGAGCACGGCACGGTCGTCCAGCGCATCTACGAGCCGGAGCTCATCGTGCGCGAGAGCTCGCGCCGGGTCCCGGTCTGAACCGAACCGCCCACGGATACGACATCGAAGGAGAAACCCGTGTCCCACCCGCAGCCGAATGAGCTGTACCGACCGATCGAGCTGACGTTCGAGGGCGCCGGCGTCATCCCCGCCGACCGCACGCCGCTGACGCTGCGCGCCCAGCATGGGCCGACCGGCCAGGAGCGCGTCGTGGCCGGGTTCTGGGACGGCGGCACGACCTACCGCGCCCGATTCGCCCCCGACCTCGCCGGCGAGTGGACGTGGTCGACCGATTCCGACGATGCGGCATTGGCCGGGCGCTCGGGGGCCTTCGACATCGTCGCCGGCGGTGATCACGGGCCCGTCCGCGTCTCCCACCGGTTCCACTTCGCGCACGCCGACGGCACGCCGTTCCGCCCGGTCGGCGCGACCGCGTACAACTGGCTGCACCAGGACGAGCCGCTGTTCTCTTCGACCGTCGACGCGATCGCCGAGGCGGGGTTCAACAAGTTCCGGTTCATGGTCTTCCCGCAGGGCGGCGGCTACATCGAGCACATCCCGGCCCTCATGCCGTTCGAGAAGACGGACGGACGCTGGGACGTCACCCGCCCGGTGCCCGAGTTCTTCCAGCGACTCGACCGGGCCGTCGAGGTGCTGGGGGAGCGCGGCATCCAGGCCGACGTCCTCGTCTACAACGCGTACGACCGCGGCCAGTTCGGGCTGAACGAGCTGACGGAGGAGGAGGATGCCGTCTACCTCCGCTACCTCGTCGCGCGACTGGCCGCCCACCCGCACGTCTGGTGGTCGCTGTGCAACGAGTTCGACCAGCTCGAGCGACCCGCCGACCGCTGGGACCGCACCGGCGCGCTGCTGGCCGAGATCGACCCCTACGACCACCTCCGCTCGATCCACAACTGGATCGAGCTGTACGACAACAACCAGCCCTGGGTCACCCACGCGTCGATACAGAACGGGTCGGTCACCACCGACTTCGGCCGCGCCAACCTCTACCGCGACGTCTACGGCAAGCCCGTCGTGCTCGACGAGATCAAGTACGAGGGCGACATCCCCGACCGCTGGGGTCACCTCGACGCCGAGCGGCTCGTGCACCAGTTCTGGATCGCCACCGTCGCGGGAACGTACGCCTCCCACGGCGAGAGCTTCGTCACCGAGTCCGGCAGTCTCCATATGGTCGAGGGCGGCCCGCTCAAGGGCGACTCGCCGGCGCGGCTGGCGTTCCTCCGCGGCATCCTCGAAGAGGTCGACGGCCCCGGCCTGGACCCGATCGACAAGTGGGACGACCCTGCGTACGTGGCCGGCATCCCGCGCCGTCTCTACGTCCAGTACCTCGGCCCGTCGGCGCCGGCGACGTGGGACTTCCGGCTGCCCATCGGCGTGCCGGGCGAGCGACCGGAGGAGGGCGACGTGTTCGAGGTCGACGTGATCGACACCTGGAACATGACGATCACTCCCGTCGGCCGCCGGTTCGCGCTCGACGACGTGCAGCGCAACGACGCCTACGCCCGGGCGTCCGCACCGGTCGAGCTGCCCGAGGGCGAGGCGCTGGCCTTGCGCATCACGCGCGTGACGGACTGACGCGTGGTCGCGGCATCCGATCGCCTGAAAGCCTGGCGCGGCGGCCCGCGCCTGGGGACGGCGTACTACAACGAGTACCTGCCCGACCCGTCGCGGCTCGAGACCGACCTTCGGCTGATGACGGATGCCGGGATCACCTGCATCCGCGTCGGAGAGTCGGTGTGGTCGACGTGGGAGCCGCGCGACGGGGAGTTCGACCTCGAGTGGCTGACGCCCGTGCTCGACGCGGCGCACGCGCACGGGATCGACGTCATCCTCGGCACCCCCACCTACGCCGTGCCGCCGTGGCTCGCGCGCGCACACCCCGAGCTCGCGGTGGTGCGCAAGGACGGCGGCTCCGTGCCGTGGGGCGGCCGGCAGGAGGTGGATTACACGTCCCAGCTTTTCCGCGGCTACGCGGAGCGCGTCATCCGCGCCGTGATCGGCAGGCACGGCCGGCACCCGGCGGTCATCGGTGTGCAGCTCGACAACGAGGCGGGCCTCCATCTGATCCACAACGACCAGGTCGTCGGGCGCTTCCGCGACTGGGTCGCCGAGCGCTACGGCGATGTCGGGACGCTCAACCACGCGTGGGGGCTGACGTACTGGTCGCACCGCATCGCGGAGTGGGACGAGCTGTGGGCGCCGTCGGGCAACACCACCCCCGCCTACGACCTCGCCTGGCGGCGCTTCCAGGCCGAGCTCACCGCCGACTTCATCGGCTGGCAGGCCGACCTCGTCCGCCCGCTCGTAGGCGACGACACGTTCCTCACCACCTGCATCGCCTACCAGCGTCCGGCGATGGACGACGTCGCCGTCGGCGCGCGGCTGGACATCGCCAGCGGCAACGCGTACTACCTCGCGCAGGACGCGATGGACCTGGAGCGTGACGGCGCGGGCGGTCAGTGGTACGCCGACGACGTGCCGCAGCTCGTGCTCATGGCCGACCGCATGCGGGCGTCCCGCCAGGGTCCGTTCCTCGTCACCGAGACGGGCGCTGCCTCGATCGGCCCCGCGTGGCTCACCCGCCCGCCGTACGACGGGCAGCTCGCCCAGGCGGCGTGGCTGCTCGTCGCCCGCGGCGCGCGGCTCGTGTCGTACTGGCACTGGCACACGCTGCACTCCGGCGCCGAGGTGCACTGGGGCGGCATCCTCGGCCACGACCTCGAACCAGGGCGGATCCACGCCGAGATCGCCGCGATCGGCCGGCAGTTCGGGGCGGCGGCGCCCTGGCTGGCGGATGCCGAACCCGACGCCGACGTCGGCCTGGTGTACGCGCACGACAGCGAGTGGATGATGACGTTCGAGCCGCCGCTCGCGCACGGCGCCGATGCAGACCGGGGATCGTACGCGCGCATCGTGGGCGCGTTCGGACGCGCGGCGGTCGATGCCGGGCTGCAGGTGGGGTTCGTCAACGACCGGCAGCTGCCCGACCCGGCGGAGCTCGTGCGGCGGTACCCGGTGCTCGTCGTCGCGGGCCTGGTCGCGGCATCCGATCCGACGCTCGAGACGCTCGTCGAGTACGCCCGCCTCGGCGGCCGGCTGGTGATCGGCCCCCGCACCGGGTACGGCGACGACGAAGGCCGCATGCGACCCGTGCGGGCCCCCGCGATCGTCGGGCCGGCGGCCGGGGTCGGCTACCGGGAGTTCGCGGCGCTCGCCGAGCCGATCGAGGTGCAGCGCGACGGCGTGGTGGTCGGCACCGCGCACGGGTGGGTCGACGGGCTCGAGCCCGACGGCGCCGATGTCGTCCTCGCGTACCGGCATCCGCTGTTCGGCCGATGGGCCGCCGTCACGCGCCACGAGGTCGGTGCGGGCGCGATCACGGTCGTCGGCACGCTGCTCGACCGGGCGACGCTGGCGGACGTGATGACGGATGCCGCCGCCCGCGGCTCCGCGGGCGACGCGGCGCCCGGTCGGCCGGAGCTCCCGGGCGATGCGGCGCCCGGTCGGCCGGAGCGCGCGGGCTCCGCGATCCTCACCGCGCGGCCGGCGTCGGTCACCGCGCACTCGCTCACGGGTGCGCAGGGTCGCGTGTGGGTGGTGCACAACTGGTCGCCTCACGCCCGCACGGTGGGGGTCGCGGCGGACGCGGCATCCGTCCTCGACGACGTCCTTCACCCGGCAGGCACCGAGGTCGACCTCGCGCCGTGGGACGTGCGGGTCTGGCGCGAGGCGCCCTCCGTCGCGGCGAGCCCGCCGTCCCCGTCCGCCTCGTGAATCGGTTGAACGCAGGGACGTGGGGTCAGGGGGTGCGCCGGTAGTCGCGTGGGGAGACGCCGCGCAGGCGCTTGAACGTGCGGCCGAAGTGGGAGAGGTCGCGGAAGCCCGCGGTGGTGCCGATGTCGGCGATGCTGCGGTCGGTCGTGCGCAGCAGGGTGGCCGCGTAGCCGATCCGCAGGCGTGCGATGTACTCGGAGATGGTCTCCCCGGTCGACTCCGCGAAGGCGCGCGAGAGATAGGTCCGCTCCAGGTGGACCCGTGCCGCCAGGTCGGCGAGGCTCTGGCTCTCGGTGAACGAGCGATCGAGGTGCGCACGCACCTCCTCGACGGCGACGTCCGTGCGGCGGCGGGAGCTGCGGGCGGGGAGGAAGCCGTGGTCCGTGATCGCCCGCGCGCACTCGACCAGCAGCGCCCGCCGCAGGGCGGCGACGGTGTCGCCCGTCCCCGGGCCCGGATGGAGGGTCTCGCGTTCCAGCAGCTCGAGCAGTGCGCGCGTCGGGGCGACGTCGTCGATCGCGACCTGGGGGAGCCGCACCCGGGGTGCGTCGCCGAGCGGCAGGAGGGCGGCCAGCGCGCGGTCCAGCGGCGGCGCGAGCGGCTGGACCGGATGCGCGTCGACGTCGAGGTAGACGTTCACGACCTCGAGCGCATCGCCGTCGGTGATGAGACCGTGACGCTCGCCGGTACGCGTGACCGCGAACGACGGGCCCGTGACGGCGTACTCGGTCTCGTCCAGGACGTGCCGACCGGTGCCGCGCAGCACGAAGGTGAGCAGGACCACGTCCACCCCGTGCAGGTCGAGCGTGGGGCTGATGAAGTCCGTGAACCTCTCGGCCGCGACGCCGTGCTGTTCGAGCGTCGCGTGGCGTCCGCGGACGCGGGCGTCAGGCATGACCGTCAACATCCTCCGACATGTCGTCAACATACACGTGGAATACGACGCAGAATCGGCGGATATTGCTCTCATGACGATCTTCGCCGACACCACCGCCTGTGTGGGTGCAGGCCAGTGCGCGCTCGTGGCGGGCACGCTCTTCGATCAGGACGATGACGGGATCGTCGTCGTGCTCGACCCCGACCCGACCGCGGACGACGACGTCGCCGCGGCGCTGCGCGCGGCGTCGCTCTGCCCCGCGCGAGCGATCCGCGTGACGGACCGATGACGCATGTGCTGATCGTCGGCGCCTCACTCGCGGGGTTGACGACCGCCGAGAGCCTGCGTGCCGAGGGGTTCGACGGGCGCATCACGCTCCTCGGCGCCGAACGCCACGCGCCGTACAGCCGGCCGGCGCTGTCGAAGCAGGTCCTCTCGGGAGAGTGGGATGCCTCACCCCTTCGCGGCCGCGCCGAGCTGGCGGGGCTCGACGCGACCTTGAGCCTCGGCCGCGCCGCCACGGGGCTGGACCCGCGGCGACGCGAGGTCGCGGTCGGTCGCGAACGGGTCGGGTACGACGAGCTGGTGATCGCCACCGGCGCGGCGGCGCGGCATCCGTTCCCCGCGTCGCAGACGCTGCGGACGATCGAGGACGCGCACCACCTGCGCGGGCGGCTCGCGCGCGGCGACCGGATCGCCATCATCGGGGCGGGCGTGCTCGGCTGCGAGCTGGCCGCCGCGGCGCGCACCGCGGGGTGTGCGGTGACCCTCCTCGCCCGCGGCGAGGGGGTCTCGCTGGGCGCCCTCGGCCCGCGCCTGTCGGCGCGCATCGCCGGTCTGCTGTGCGAGAACGGGGTCGAGCTGCGCACGCGTGCGCACGTCGTCGCCGTGGATGGTGCCGGAGTGCACCTCGCCGACGGCACGATCGCCGGCGCGTCGACGGTCGTGAGCTCCGTCGGCTGCGCGCCATCGGTCGAGTGGCTGCGCGGCTCCGGACTCGAGGTCGCCGACGGGGTGGTCTGCGATGCGAACGGCCGCGCGGCCGACGGCATCCACGCGGCCGGGGACGTCGCGGCCTGGACCGATCCGGCGGACGGGCGTCCCCGGCGCACGGAGCACCAGCAGACGGCGATCCTGCAGGCGCAGGCGGTGGCCCGTCGTATCGTGACGGGTGAGGCATCCCCGCCCATCGAGCCGTTCTTCTGGACGACGCTGTTCGGCACGCGGATCCTCGTCCACGGCCGGGTGCGGCCCGATGCCGAGCTGCGCGTGATCGCGGGCGACGCCGACGGCGACCGCTTCGTGGTCGCCGCGCGGCGTCAGGGGCGCATCGAGGCGCTCGTCGGATGGAACATGGCGCGCGAGTTCCGGATCGCCCGCGCCGACCTCCTCCGCGCCGAAGGGAGTCTCGTATGACCGGATGCCCCTACCGCGAGCGTCGCCTGCCGACCGACGGCACGCCTCTCGCGCCGTCCCCGGCGCTGGCGATGTGGCGCGCCGAAGCGCCGGCGACGCCGCTGCGCTACCCCGACGGGCCGGACGGACTCATCGTGACCCGGCATGCGCTCGCGCGCGACGTGCTGGCGGATCCGCGGTTCACCGTCGCGGTCCACCGCTTTCCTGGGCCCCAGGAGGGGACGGGCCTCGACGACCTCGACGGGGCCGGGCGCGCCGCGCTCGCCGCCTCGAACCTGCTCGCGCTCGACGGCGAGCAGCACCTCCGCATGCGGAGGGCGATCCTGTCGCAGTTCTCGATGCGCGCCGTCCGGGCCCGCGAGGACGCGGTGGCCGGCATCGTGGCCTCGCAACTCGCCGACTTCCTCGCCCGCGAGCAGCCCGCCGACCTCTTCGCGCACTACGCCACGCCGATCTCAATGCGCACGCACTGCCTGGTGCTGGGCGTGCCCGACGCGCTGGAGCCGCGGTTCGGCGAGCTGTTCGTGACCGGCACGTCGACGACGCAGGAGAAGTTCGACTACATCCGCGACCTCCTCGCCGCGAGGGAGGGCTCACCGGGCGACGACGTCATCACCCACCTGCTGCAGGGTGAGTGGACGCGCGCCGAGGTCGAGGGGATCCTGCTCGTGCTGATGACCTCCGGCCGTGATTCGGTGGCCTACCTCATCTCGACGGCGCTGGTGGCGCTGCTCACGCACCCCGACCAGCTCGCGGTGCTCCGAGACGATCCCGCGGCGCTCCCGGGCGCGATCGAGGAGTTCATGCGGGTGGGGGCGATGTTCGTCACGCTGTTCCCTCGCACCGCGCGAGAGGACGTCGAGCTGCACGGCGTCGTCATCCCCGCGGGCACCACCGTCGCCGTCTCTCCCGTGGCCGCGAACCACGACGAGCGGCAGTACGACGATCCCGACAGGTTCGACGTCACCCGCGACGCCTTCGGCCATCTCGGCTTCGGTCACGGACCGCATGGCTGCGTCGGCCAGCAGCTCGCGCGCCTCGAGATCCGCGAGGCCGTCGGACAGCTGCTCGCCGCGGCCCCCGGCATCCGTCTGGTGCACGCCGAGCAGCTCTCACCGCTGCCGTTCGCGCACCCCGTCGCGACGTACGAGGCCGGCGCCGTCGAGGTGGCCTGGCGCTGACCCTCGTCGTGAACAGCAGGGATCGGGGGCCGGGGGCGGGCGGTGGGGCCGGCGGGGTCAGAGCGTGAGGAACGACGTGGGAGGGACGTCGGCGGTGCGGGTCGCGCCGTCGGGGAGGGTCACCTCGACCCGTCGCGGACGATCGTCGAGGTTGGCGACGAGGACGGTGACGCCGTCGCGGCCCGCCGCGCCGCCCGCCTCCGCGCCGTCGGCGCCGGTGCGGGCGCCGAGGGCCCAGACGAGGCCGTCGGGGGAGTCGCCGCGCAGCCCGGGCGTCCCCGCCAGTGCGGCGAGCGCCGAGACCGCGGCGAACGCGGGGAGCGCGGTGCCGTCGGCCGTGCGGACGCCGCGCGGCCCCCACTCCTCGAAGTACGCGAGCGTCGCCACCCCGGGGACGGCGAGCGCGGCGGCGCTCGCCACCGTCCACGCGGCGAGCTCCGGGGCGGACTGCCGCGGGTCCGCCGCGTCGATCAGCGCCGAGCCGTAGCCGTCGCGCAGGTCGTCGTGGTCGGGCATCGGCGGGGGCGTCGTGGCGACGTCGTTGAAGTGCGGGCGCAGCGAGATCGGCCCGATGTGCACCGGCGGTCCGCCCGCCAGCTCGACGGCCTGGGTCGCCACGAGCCGCTGCATCGGCACGGACTCCACCAGCTGGGCCGTGCTCAGACTGTGGAAGAGCGGGGTGCTGCTGAACACGACGCCGTCCAGCCGCCGCGGCAGGCGGTGGTGCTCGCGATTGAGCTCGGTGAAGTGCGAGCGGACGCCGCCGACGATCGGCGCATCCACGCCGGCCTCGGTGAGCGCGTGGCGCAGCAGCCCGATCGCCTCGAGGTCCGAGACGTGCCGGGCGGGCCCGGTGGGCCAGAACGCCGTGACACGTGCCACCGGCAGGTCGTGCAGCGCGAAGACGGCCTCGTCGATGCTGGTCGGGTCGTCCTCGGCGAGCACGAACCGCACATCGAGGGGGAGAGCGGATGCCGCGGCCCGGCCGAGCGCGGCCTGCCAGGTTCGGGTGGCGAGGTCGAGCTCCACCAGCACCGCGGCGGGCCACGCGCCGGCCCCCGGCGAGCCGTCCGGCCCGGACGGCGCGGCGTCGGGCGACACCGCAAGCCCGGACGGCGCCGGGTCGGGCGCCGTGGCGGCGGACACCGCGATGGCGGGCATCGCCGGGCCGTCCTCCAGGCGGATGCGGGCGACCTCGTCACCGGCTCCGGCGATGGGCGTCCCCGACACCGAGACGTCGACGGTCTGGACGATCCGCTCGCCGGCGGCCAGTTCGTAGGGGAAGGGGAGCGCGAGCGGACGGCTGTACGTCTTGTACGAGGCATCCGTCCAGTTGCGCTGATCCTCCATCTCGAACACGTCGCCGGCGAATCGCAGGTCGACGTCGAGGCCCTCGTGCGACCACGCCAGCCCCGCGATGTCGAACGCCGGCTGGTGCGGGCTGATGGCGACGGGGTAGCGGGAGTGCTCCACCGTCCCCCCGGAGTGGCGCACCTCGAGCGCGGCGCCGGCCAGCCCCGGTGGGTGCAGCACCACCAGTCCGGTGCGGTTCGTGGCGAAGGCGGTAGCCGACTCCAGGTCCGTCAGCAGCCGCAGCCTGCCCGGTCCGCGGATCTCGGCCCGCACGATGCCGCGCAGGTCGGACCCGAGCCCCTCCGAGTGCACGTGCAGCGTGAGGGCGATGCCGGACTCGTCGACGCGGTCGACGACGAGCCCCGCGGTGTCCCAGTTGCGGTCCCGGACGACCGCGCGCACCGACCGCAGCACCACGACGCCGTCGCAGGCGATGTCGGCGAACTCGTCGTCGCGCAGCTCCAGCGACCACCGGCCGCTCCGCCACGACCGTGCCGGCTCACCCTTCCACACGTCTGCCATGCGCCCCATCTTCGTCGCGATCCCGCTTCCGCGGGTCAGATCGTGGTCATCCCGCCGTCGACGGAGAAGAGCGCACCCGTGGCGAACGCGCCGTCGTCGCTCGCGAGGTACACCATGATGCCCGCGACGTCGTCGGGCGTGCCGGCCCGGCCGAGCGGGATGCGGCCGATGATCGCCGCCCGCGACGCGGGGTCCTCGCTGATGGCGGCGACCAGCGGCGTCTCGGTGTACGCCGGCTGCACCGTGTTCACGCGGATGCCGCGGTCGGCGTACGCGGCGGCGACCGTGCGGCCGAGACCGTGGATGCCCGCCTTAGACGCGCTGTAGGCGGTGAAGTCCTTGCCCTCGCCGTTCACGCCGGTGGGGCTCCCGGTCAGGATGATCGACCCGCCGCCGCGCGGCAGCATCGAGCGCACCGCGTGCTTGACCGTCAGGAACGTCCCGGTCAGGTTGATGTCGATCGTGCGGCGCCACACGTCCAGGTCGAGCTCGGCCGCCTGCGCGTCCTGCCCGAACAGCTGCACGCCGGCGTTGGCCACGACGACGTCGGGCGCCCAGCCGGCCGCCTCGACCTCGGCGAACGCCGCGGCGACGGCATCCTCGTCCGAGATGTCCATCGTGACCGCCCGGGCGTGCTCGCCGATCTCGGCGGCCGCGGCCGCGGCCCCGTCGCCGTTGCGATCGGCGAGGACGACCCGCGCGCCCTCACGGGCGAACCGGGTCGCGACGGCGAGGCCGATGCCGAGCGCCGCGCCGGTGATCAGTGCGGTCTTGCCTTCGAGCTGCCCCACGTCAGCGCTCGATGTGGTCGAGGTGGAGCATGCGCGCGAGGTTCTTGTCGAGCTCGTCGTCGCGGAAGATCTTCTTCCAGTCCTCCTTGATGATCGACTCGCGGCCGTAGTCCATGGCGATGAGGCAGGCGTCCGAGAACGGGTTGTCGCCGCGCAGGCCGTTGGCGAGGGCCACCTGGGTGTGGCCGTACAGGATGCTGCGGGCGGCGGCCTCGGGAACCCCCATGGTGTTGATCGCCTCGTCGAGGGCCTCGTTGAGGAGCGAGCCGATCATGCAGGCGACGGTCTCGACGAGGGTGGGCTCGAGCTGCGCGAGTTGCTTGACGGTCACGAAGTGGACGTCGATGACGGGGGCGTAGATCGCGCGCACGGTGGCCTCGACGATCTCCTTGTGCGCGGGGTCGTCGCTCTCGACGGCGGCGATCGCATCCTGCGGGGCGGCGATGCCGCCGAACGTGTCGGCCCATTCCTCCTTGGTGGTGCGCTCGAGGAACACCGAGGGGTGGCAGGGGTGCGCGACGGCCTGGACGACGTCGTCGCGGGTGGTGAGCAGGCCCGCGTACGCGGCGGCGGGGTCGAGCGTCAGCACGATCGCGCCGGACTTCAGCTGCGGCACGAGGTCGGCGGTGACCGGGCCCAGGGCGAGGTCCGGCACGGCCAGCACGACGATGTCGGCGTCGGCGACGGCGGTGGCGGCATCCGTCAACTCCCGTCCGGCGTCCAGCGTGCGCTGGCGACCGGCGGGCGAGTTCTCGACGTACCAGACGGTGTGGTCGGTCTTGACGAGGTTGTTGGACACGCGCATGCCCATCTTCCCGCCGGCTCCGACGACGGCGATCTTGTAGGTGGCGGTGCTGGTGTTCGCAGCGGTCGTGCTCATGACGTGCTCCTCAGGTGTTCGATGGTTCGGCGGGTCCATTCCCGCTCGATCCGGATGGTGGTCTCGGCGTCCGTCTGCCAGGACAGCCAGTGCTCGACGATCTCGTTGACGCCGCGCTCTCGCGGGCGGACGGTCTCGAGCAGGTGGGGGTAGTCGTGCAGCCCCTCGCCCATGGGCGCGCCGCTGTAGGTGAAGCCGACCCAGCCGGGCTGGCGGGCGAACGCGAAGTCCTTCACGTGCACGTTCTTGACGTGCGCCGCCGTCCGCTCGACGCAGTCGCGCGGCAGCTCGAGGCGCGCGACGACGTTGGCCGGGTCGAGGCAGATCCCGAGCCGTTCGCTGCCGATGCCGGCGACGAGACCCACCAGGTCGGCGGTCGAGACCTGCTCGTACGTCTCGAGGGCGAGATCGACGGCGGATGCCTCGTACGCCGGCAGTGCCGCACGCAGCCACTCCTCGGCCTGGGGCAGGGTCGGGCGGGTGTCGGGCGAGTAGAGCATGCTGCGTACGAGGCGGGCGTCGAAGACGCCGGCGAGGTCGAGGAAGCGGGCGAGCCGGTCGGGCTCGATGCCCTTCGTGCCGAGCTCGATCGCGATGCCGAGGTCGCGGGCGGCGGCTGCGGCATCCGTCAGCTCCGCGTCGTCCATCTGCTCCAGCGGCGCGTAGTCGCAGATCTGGAACAGGCCGACGCCGAGCTGTCTGGTCGCCTCGAACGCGCCGACGAGCGACAGCGGGCGGGGCACCCGGTCGGAGTGCTGCCAGAAGAACGCGTACGTGCCCAGCCCGATCATGCGTCGCCCTCCGGCGTCGTCCCGTGAGACCTCACCGTGCGGACGAGACCCTGGGGTTCTCCCTCGGTCTCGTCCGCCGACCGGGGTCCCAGAGAAGGGGAAGGGGCGACCTCCGACCGCGACCGCGAGGCGGCGAGGGCGGATGCCTCGTCGAGCACCGCGACGAGCGCATCCGGGTCATGCGCGAAGCGGCCGAGGAAGAGGCCGTCGACACTGCCCGCGAGGCGGGTGAGCAGGCCGGGACCGGCGGAGCCGCCGTAGATGACGACGCTGCCGGCACGCGCCGGGTCGGCGTCGAGCGCGGCGCGGAGGGCACGGGTCACGGTGGTGATGTGCTCGTCGGCGCCGGGCTCGGCAGCCCCGATCGCCCACACCGGCTCGTAGGCCACGATGACGGGTCCGGCGGGCACGTCCTCGAGGTTCGCGGCGAGCTGTTCGACGTTCGCGAGCGCGGCGGCGGGGCTGCCGAGGCGCTCGGCCTCGCCGATGCACAGCACCGGGGTGATGCCGTGGCTGAGCGCGGCGGCGGCCTTGGCGGCCGTGACGGTGTCGGTCTCGTCGAACAGCCGGCGCCGTTCGGCGTGACCGATCTCGGCGACGGCCACGCCGACCTCGGCGAGCTCGGCGGCGGTCACCTCGCCGGTGTAGGGGCCGGACGGGAACTCCGAGACGTCCTGTGCGCCCACCAGCACCGGGGTGTCGGAGAACGCGGCGAGGGCGGCGGGGATCTGCACGTAGGTCGGGATGACGAAGAACCGCACGTCGCCCGCGGCCACGGCGGGGTGGGCGGCCGCGCGCTGCGCCACGTCGGCGAACCACGCGCGCGCCCGCTCGTGCCCGAAGTACGTCTTCAGGCTCACCCCGACCGTGACCTGCGGCATCAGCAGGAGCCCGTGGTCTCGAACCGGTCGATGACGGCCACCTTGTCGGCCGAGGCCGACGTGGTGTCGAAGCGGTAGGTCAGCCATTCGCGCACCAGGCGGCGGGCGAGCTCGATGCCGACGACCCGCTGGCCCATGGTGAGCACCTGCGCGTTGTTGGACAGCACGCCCCGCTCGACCGAGTACGAGTCGTGGGCGGTGACGGCCCGGATGCCCGGCACCTTGTTCGCGGCGATCGCGACGCCCAGGCCCGTGCCGCAGATCAGCAGCGCGCGGTCGGCGTCGCCGTTCGCGACCTGCTGGGCGGCCTCGATGGCGACCGTCGGGTAGGGCGTGTGCCCGTCGGCGTCCACGCCCACATCGGTCACCAGGGCGACGCCGGGGTTGTCCTCGAGGTCCTTCTTGAGGATCTCCTTGTAGTCGTAACCGGCGTCGTCGCAGCCGATCACGATGCGCAGGGGCTCAGCCATTGGCGTTCTCCTTCACTGAGTTCTGGTCCGCGAGCATTTCGCCCACGGCGGTCACGATGAGCGCGAGCGAGATCGCGCCCGGGTCGGGGGTTCCCACGCTGTTCTGGCCGTGCGTGCGAGCGCGGCCCATGCGGGGGAGGAGGTCCGCCGTCGCCTGCGCGGCGCGGGTCGCGGCATCCGCTGCCGTCCGCCACGCGTCGGTCAGGGAGGCGCCGGCGTCGACGGCCTGGCTCAGCGTCGAGCTGAAGGGCACGAGCGCGTCGACGAGCGTCTTGTCGCCGACCTCGGCCTTGCCGTAGTCGGTGACCCCGCGCGAGCCGGCGGCCACACCAGCGGCGATCGCGGCGGGGTCAGGCCGGCCCTGGTCGCCGAGCGCCCGGGCGACCGCGTCGAGGATGAGGCCCCACAGCGCGCCGGAGGTGCCTCCGGCCCGATCGGACCATGCGTCGGCGGCGTGGGCGAGGGTCGTCTGCGCGCCGGCGCCGGCCTCGACCGCGGCGGTCGCCGCAGCAAGCGCGGCGTGCGAGCCGCGCTGCATGCCGATGCCGTGGTCGCCGTCGCCGGCGATCGCGTCGAGGCGGCCGAGCTCGTCGACGTGCGCGTCGACGGTCTGGGCGATGGTGCGCACCGCGGCCAGCACCGTCCGGGCGACGGCGCGCGACGGCTCGTCGGCGTCGGGGATCTCGGCGGCGTCGGCCGCGGCATCCGTCACCGCTGCCCGCTCCTGCGGGGCGACGGAGCCGCGACGGTACGAGGGCGTGTCCACCGCGGTCTCCCACAGCTGCGCCAGCTCGTCGTCCAGCCAGAACAGGGTCAGCGACGTGCCCGCCATGTCGAAGCTCGTGCAGTACTCGCCGACGTGCGGGTCGACCAGCTCCAGGCCGGCACCCTCGAGCAGCTGGGCGACGCGCCGGTAGACGACGAACATCTCCTCGTACTTCAGCGACCCCAGGCCGTTGAGGATCGGCACCACGCGGGCGCCGTCGACCTCGACGCCGTCGGGCACCTCGGCCAGCAGCTTCTCGACCAGGAGCTCTGCCAGGCCGTCGGCGGTGGGGATGTCGGTCTCGTCGATGCCCGGCTCGCCGTGGATGCCCAGGCCGACCGCCATCCGCCCCTCCGGGACGGTGAACAGCGGCTGCTCGGCGCCGGGCAGCGTGCAGCCGGTGAACGCGACGCCGAACGAGCGCGTGCGCTCATTGGCCAGCCGGGCCAGCCGCGTCACCTCGGCGAGGTCCGCGCCCGCCTCGGCCGCCGCCGCCGCGATGCGGAACACGGTCAGGTCGCCCGCGATGCCGCGCCGCTTGTGCTTCTCGTCCGGGGTCGCGCTGAAGATGTCGTCGGTGACGGTGACCGTCTCGCACGCGATGCCCTCCGAGCGCAGCCGCTCCTGAGCCGCGTCGAAGTTCAGCACGTCTCCGGCGTAGTTGCCGTAGCTGAAGAGCACGCCACCGCCGGCCTCGGCGGCCTTGGCCACCGCGTACACCTGCTGCGTCGAGGGCGAGGCGAACAGGTTGCCCATCGCCGCGCCATGCGCGAGCCCCGGACCGACGAGCCCCCCGAACGCGGGGTAGTGGCCCGAGCCGCCGCCGACGACGACCGCGACCTGGCCGGCCGGCGACGTCGTGCTGCGCACGACTCCGCCGGGCACGCGGCGCACGTGGCGGCCGTTGGCCGCGACGAAGCCGTCGATCATCTCGTCGGCGAAGTCCGCCGGCTCGTTCCACAGACGCGTCATCGCACGTCGCCCTTCGCGGTCCCGGCGACGCCGACGGTGTCGGCGCCGGAGACGGTGTCGTCCTCGTCGTCCACCGTGACCGGGGTGATGCGGTTGCTGCGGGAGAGCAGCACCATGAGCACGGCCGACACGAGCATGACGAAGCCCACGATGAACATCGGGACCTCGTAGCCGCCGGTCCAGTCGCGCACGGCACCGGTGACGAACGGCGCCGAGAAGCCGGCCAGGTTGCCGATCGTGTTGATGAGGGCGACGCCGGCAGCGGCCGCAGCGCCGGTGAGGAAGCGCGTCGGCAGGGTCCAGAAGTTGGGGAGGGCGGCGAAGGTCGCGCACGCGGTGACGGTGATGACCGCGATCGTGGCAGCGGGCGAGCCGGCGAACAGGGCGAGCGGGATGCTGACCGCACCGGCGATCGCGGGACCTGCGATGTGCCAGGTCTTCAGGCCGCGCCGCGAGGCGTCCCGCGACCAGAAGTACATGACGATCGCCGCCGGCAGGTACGGGATCGCGGTGATGAGGCCCTTCTGGAGCGTGTCGAAGGTCTGGCCGGTCTGCGCCTGGAAGCCCTCGATGATCGTGGGCAGGAAGAAGGCCAGCGCGTACAGGCCGTAGATGAACCCGAAGTAGATGAACGACAGCACCCACACGCGACCGCTCTTGAAGGCGAAGCGCGCCGACACGTGGCCGTGCTCCTTCTTCTGGGTCGCGGCCTTCTCGCGGTCGAGTGCGTCGGTGAGCCAGACCTGCTCCTCACGGGTCAGCCACTTCGCGTCGGCCGGCTTGTCCTTGAGGTAGAACCACGCGATGACGCCGACCACGATCGCCGGGATCGCAACGCCGAAGAACATGAAGCGCCAGCCCTCGAGCCCGAAGAAGACCTCGTGCTGCTGGATGAGCCAGCCGGCGAGCGGGGCGCCGATCACCGTGGTCAGCGGCTGGGCCAGGTAGAAGAGCATGAGGACGCGGCCGCGGTACTGCGCGGGCACCCACAGGCTGAGGAAGAGGATCGCGCCCGGGAAGAATCCCGCCTCGGCGACACCCAGCAGGAACCGCAGCACCACGAGCTGCTCGAAGTTCTGCACCCACGTGAACAGCAGCGCGACGATGCCCCAGCTCACCATGATGCGCGAGAGCCAGCGGCGGGCGCCGAACCTGTGCAGCGCCAGGTTCGAGGGCACCTCGAGCAGGATGTAGCCGATGAAGAAGACGCCCGACGCGAAGCCGAACTGCGCGGCGCTGAGCGCGAGGTCCTCGTTCATGCCGTTGGGGGCGGCGAAGCCGATGGCGGTGCGGTCGAGGTAGTTGATGAAGAACATCAGCGCCACGAACGGCACGAGGCGCATCGACACCTTGCGGATGGCTGACCGCGCCACCGGTGGCGCGTCGGTGGTGGTCTGGTTCTGGTCCACAGTGACTCCTGCTATCGACGATGATCGAGGTTACTCGGCGTCCATTGTGGCAAACCGGTTGACCAATTGCAAACGGCGGATGCCACGACGTCAGGACCGGCCGGCTCCGGCGTCCGCGATCTCGAACTCGAGCGTCTCGCCGTCGGGGCTCCCGGGACGGATCCGCAGCTCGATGTCGGCGAAGCGCTGCGTCCACAGGTCCGGCGGCCCGGCATGCGCCGCGATGGCCGCCTGGGCGGCGGGGTCGTCCAGGGCGTCGTAGACGAGCCACTGCCCGTCGCCCATCCGCATCGAGCCGGACCGCGCGGGATCGCACAGCCATGCGGCGATGAGCACCGTCGCGCCGGCCCGCGCCCGGACCGAAAGCGCGTCGAGCGTGGCGCCGGGCAGGCGGCTCCCCGCGACCACCACGAGCCGCGCGTCGGCGAGCTGGTCCGCGCGGACGTTCTCGTCGAACACGAGGACGCCGCGCGCCGCCTGGAAGAGGCCGTGCATGTGCGTCTGCTCGGGCGCGCCGCTGGGGAGGGGGAACTCCGATCGCGGGATGCCGTTCAGCCGGTGGCGGGGAAAGTCGTAGCCGGGGATGTGGAGGCAGCTGCCGTGGTCGGGGATCTGCCCATGACTGAGCGCATGCCATGCGGCGAAGACGCTGCGCGAGGTCGCTGGCGCGGTGGCCGCGCGATTGCCGAAGGGTCGCTCGCCGCGCCCGAAGTCGCTGTCGTCGGCGTGCACGAGGGCGATGTTGGCGCGGGCGTCGCGGTGGCTCCAGCGCAGCGGATGCCGCGGCACGAAGTCGCGCACGAACTCGCGCCACACCTCGCCGTGCGCGGTCCGCTCGAAGCGGCCGCCGCCCCGGTGCCGCACGAGCACGTCGATGTTCTCCACGAACAGCCTCGTCGGGGCGAAGAAGTAGGCCAGTCGCAGCGCGGACGCGAACTCCGCGGGTGAATGGCCGGGGAAGCCGGGGGCGCGCGTGGGCCAGGGGCCGACGTCCGGCCCCCACAGGTCGGCGCACACCCACAGGTCGCGGCCGTACTGCAGGGCCGCTCCGAGGGCGGTTCCGAGCTGGAGCGGCTGGAACGATTCCTTCATCACCTTCGGGGCCGGCGTCATCCCGGCCCGGGCGAGCGTGTGGAACATCACCGGGAAGACCTGCTCGGCGAGGACCGGCACCGCACGGCCGCCGGACTCCGAGGCCTCCCGGACGTCGCGCACCAGCCCGCGCACGGTGCGGTCGATCACCGCGACCGACTCCTCCGCGGTGAGCCCGTCGGTCCGGCCGAAGTGGGGGAGGTGGTCGTCCCGGCGGTACTGGTCCGCGTGGATCTGGAGGTGCTCCGGCTCGTCGTACAGCACGCCGGCCAGCCGACCGGTCTCGGCCGCCGCGCGGATCACCGCCGCCGGCACGTCGTAGCGGTTCGTGCCCTCGGCGTACGGACCGTTGATGTTGCCGTACTCGTTGCCGAGCACGATATCGATCCCGGCCGCCGCGAGATCGCCGAACAGCGCGTCGTGGTCGTGCTTCGTCGGGATGACGTGATGCACGTAGAACTCCGCGCCGAGGTCCTCGAGCGCCGACACGAACTCCTGCGGTGTCGGAGGGGGATCCTGCGACGGGATCGGGATGCCGGTCCCGGTGCGCATGATCTCGTCGGAGGCCGGCCCCGCCCACGGGTCGTGGAAGGCGACGACCGGACCCTGGATGCCGAGGCTCGGGCGGGCGTCGGAGCGGCCGGGATCGGCCGTTCCGCTCTGCGGTGAGGTTGAGGACATGGGCGGGAGCTCCTCCGGTGGACGGTGCGGACAGGACGGCGGGCCGGCGACCGAGGTCGCCGGCCCGCACGCGTGCTACTGGCCCAGCACGACGTCCATCTCGGCGAAGAACTGGTCGACGGCCTGGTCGACCGTCAGCGTGCCGAAGTTCAGCTCCTCGGTCAGCTCGCGGAACTTCTCGTGCAGCGAGCCGTAGCCGACGATCGGCGCCGGCGGGGCGTCGCCGAGGCGGTCGGCGATCGACGCCTCGTAGTCCACGATGTCCTGGCTGACCGGGTCGAGCTCGGCGGCTTCGCGTGCCGTCGCCGAGGCCGGCAGGCCTCGGTTGGTGCCGAAGATCTCGCCCGACTCCGGCGAGTTGATGAGGAAGTCGATGAGCGTGGCGGCTGCGGCGGGGTGCTCGGAGTTCGCGGCGATCGAGTACATCTGCGATGCCTTGAGGTAGAGGTCCTTCGCGCCCTCGACCGACAGCGGCGGAGCCTGCAAGGTCACCTCGTTGCCCTCACCGAGGTTTGCGAGGTAGCCGGCGAGGAAGTTGTCGGTCTGCGTGTCGCTCGCGCTCAGACCGCTGTCGAACGCGGTCATCGGCTGCACCTCGGCGATCCGCTGCTGCGGGACGAACTGGCCGTTGTCGCGCACCTCGGCCCCCTCTTCCCAGTACTCCGTGAGCCGCTCCTCGTCGAAGCCCGGGTTGCCCTCGTCGTCGAAGAGGTCCTCGCCCTCGGCGCGCAGCTGCATCTCGAAGTTCACGAAGCGCGAGCTCGGGTCCACGCCGCCCCACACGTCCTCCACGCCGGCCGCCTTCGCCGCGTCGCTCACCTCGGCGACCCATTCGTAGTACTCGCCCCACGTGCCGCCGGCGAACGGGTCGACGCCGATCTCGTCGAGGACCGTCGTGTTCATGAACATCGACCAGGCGTTCGTCGAGATCGGCACGGCGGTGGTGACCCCGTCGACCACCCCGGCGCCGAGCACGGACGGCTCGATCGGGTCGGTCTGGATGATGGTGCCGAGGTACGGCTCGAGGTCGAGCAGCGAGCCGCCCTGCGAGTACTGGCGGATGTAGGCGAGATCCATCGTCACCACGTCGGGGAGCCCGTTGCCGCTGGCCTCGATCTGGCGCTTCTCCCAGTAGTCGTTCGGCGAGAGGAAAAGGATCTGGACGTCGATGTTGGGGTGCTGGTCCTCGAACACCTCGATCGCCTCGTTGTAGAGCTCGGCGCGGACGTCGTTGCCCCAGAAGGTGAACGAGATCGACACCTCCTCGTCGGGGTCGAGGGTGGGGTCGGCGCTGGAGGGCGCCGCCGAGGACGCACACCCCGTCAGTCCGATCAGGGCGGCCAGCCCCACTCCCGCCGTTGCCGCCGCCAGCTTCCTGTTCCGGAACTCCATCGTCATAGCCTCTCGTCGTCGAGCATTCAGGAAACGTTTTCTCACGTGGTCGCGAGAAGGGCGACCTGCGTCGCCCGGGGCTAGTCTGGCAAACCGGTTGACCGAATGCAATGTCGGACCTGCGCGGACTGCCGTAAGTTGTTCGCATGCCCGCGTACCCCGACGACCGCTCCGCGGAGATCACCGCCGCGCTCGGCGCGCTTCCGAGCGGCACGCCGGTGTCGGAGGTGGCGCGGCGTCTGATGGACCTCTTCACCACCGGCGACCTCGAGGCCGGCACCCGCCTTCCTCCGGAGCGCCAGCTCGCTGCGACCCTGGGGGTGGGGAGGTCGGCGGTGCGCGAGGCGCTGGCCGCTCTGGAGATCCTCGGCATCGTCGACGTCCGCCCGGGCTCCGGGACCTACCTGCGCGGCACCGCGAGCGAACTCCTGCCGCAGACGCTGCGCTGGGGGCTCCTCATCGGCCGCAAGAACACCGCCGAGCTGCTGGAGCTGCGCTCCGGGCTGGAGATCTACGTCGCCCGGCTCGCGGCCGGCAGAGCCGCGGCATCCGATCTGCGCGCGCTGTCGGGCTCACTGGAGCGCATGCAGCGCGGCACCGGCGATCTCAAGGCCTTCGCCCGCGCCGACCTGGAGTTCCACAACGCGCTGGCCACCGCGGCGGGCAACGACACGCTCGTGGACCTGCTGCACGTCGTGCGGTCGCTGCTCCAGGTCTACGCCGACCGGGCGGTGCACGACGAGGCCGAGGCCCGCGCGGCCATCGACGAGCACGGCGCCGTGTTCCGCGCCATCGAAGCGGGCGACGAGGATGCCGCGGCCTCGGCCATGGCGACCCATATGGCGACCGCCTCCCAGCGGCTCGCCGCCGAAGCCTCGCCCTGACGTTCCGGTTCGGCGATGAGCCGCCCCGACGCGAGCGGGTGAGGCGGGTCTTCGCCCGCTGACGGAGAATGGGGACATGGAAGGCGATCAGGGCGACTGCGGACCGTCGTGCGCGTGCGGGGCTCCGGCGCGTGCCCAGTTCGTGCGGATCGGGCGGACGGATGCCGCGCCCGCGGCGGCCGTGAACCCGGCACGTCACGCCGTCGAACAGGTCGCCGTCCCGGCGGGAGAGTTCACGATGGGCGACTCGTCGGGGGATCGCAACCCCGGCGACGGCGAGGTGCCGCTCCATCGCGTCGCGCTGCGCGCGTTCGCGATCGACGCCACGACCGTCACCAACGACGACTTCGCGCGGTTCGTCGACGACACCGGGTACCGCACCGAGGCGGAGACGTTCGGGTTCAGTGCGGTGTTCCACCTCGCCGTGCAGGCGCCGGCGTCGGACGTGATGGGGTCGGCGGCAGGCACGCCGTGGTGGCTCGGCGTGCGCGGGGCCGACTGGGCGCATCCGGGCGGCAGCGGCTCGACGCTCGACGGCCTCGGCGATCACCCCGTCGTGCACGTCAGCTGGAACGACGCGCAGGCGTACTGCGCCTGGGCGGGACGCAGGCTGCCGACCGAGGCGGAGTGGGAGTACGCGGCCCGCGGCGGCCTCGACGGCGCGAAGTATCCGTGGGGGGACGAGGAGGTCGACGCGGGCGGCTGGCGCGCGAACATCTGGCAGGGCGAGTTCCCCAGGGTCAACACCCTGGACGACGGCTACCTCGCGACGGCGCCCGCGAAGACCTTCGATCGCAACGGATACGGGCTGTGGCAGCCGGTGGGCAACGTGTGGGAGTGGTGCGCCGACTGGTTCTCGCCGCGCACGTACACCGAGGCCGCGGCAGTCGATCCGCGCGGCCCCGACCGCGGCGGCGCGCGGGTGCTCCGCGGCGGCAGCTACCTGTGCCACATCTCGTACTGCAACCGCTACCGCAACTCGGCACGCTCGCAGAACACCCCCGACTCCTCGATGGGCAATGCCGGCTTCCGGACGGTCGCCGCATGAGCGGGGAGCGCCGGTTCCCGGCATCCGTCTTCGGGCAGGGATTCGAGCCGGACGCCCGGTTCACCCTCGCCAACGAGCGCACCTTTCTGGCGTGGATCCGCACAGCTCTCGCGCTGATCGCGGGCGGCGTCGCCCTCGAGCTGCTCGGGCTGGAGCTGCACCCCGGGCTGCGCCTGGCGGCGTCGCTCGTGCTGGTGGTCGCGGGAGTGCTCACGCCCGCGCTGGCGTGGGTGGGATGGTCTCGCGCCGAGCGGGCGCTGCGGACGGGTCGTCCGCTTCCCAGCTCGCTGCTGGGCGTCGTGCTGGCCATCGCGGTGACCGCCGCCGGTCTCCTCGTGCTGCTGGCCATCCTGCTGCGATGACGGGACTCTTCGACCCCGGTCTGCAGCCGGAGCGCACCGAGCTCGCCTGGCGGCGGACGGCCCTCGCGGTCGGCGTGGGGTCGCTCGTGGCGATGCGGCTGCTTCCCGTGGCGTTCTCCGACCCGTGGTGGATCCTGGTGGGCGCAGCCGGCCTCGTCTTCGCGGGGGCCCTTTGGGTCGTGTCGCGGCGGCGGGGCCGGCGAACGGTCCAGCTGCTCCTCACCCGAGGCGACCGCGCCCCGCTGCCGGGGGGCGGACTGCTGGCGTTCCTGGCTGTCTTCGTCGGCCTCAGCGGGTGCGTCGCGCTCGCCGTCGTGGTGACCGCCGCCGCCACCGGCGGGCTGGGTTGACCTCGTTCGCCGCCGCCGCAGGGCCGATATCCCGTGCAGCCATGATGACGGACGCCGAACAAGGAAATTGGTCAACCGGTGGTACGATTTCGCCGTTCCCGCGCCCGCGATGAGGAGTCGACGATGACGAAGGTGCCGACAACGGCCGACACCGAGGCCGCCCGTGCGGGCCTCTCCTGGCGACTCGGCGAGACGCCGTGGCAGGCGATCCCTCCGCTCGGCGCGCCGCGCGCGAGGGTGATCCTCGACAACGATTTCTCGGGGGACCCCGACGACCTCTACCAGCTCGTGCACCACCTGCTGTCGCCGAGCGCCGAGGTCCGCCTCGTCGTGGCGTCGCACCTGCGGCCGGACGATCCGTTCGACCCCAGCGCCGAGCAGGCCCGCAGCGCCGTGGCCGTGGCACGCGACGTCTTCGCGCGCATGGGACTGGAATCCGTCGACGTCATCGTCCAGGGTTCGAACGTGCCGCTGACCGACGGCGGCACGCCGCAGCCCGCTCCCGCGGTCGATGCGATCATCGCCGAGGCGCTGCGCGAGGACGTCGACTCGCCGCTGTTCTATCTCGCCGGCGGCGGCCTCACCGACCTCGCCTCGGCGTGGCTGCGCGAACCGCGGATCGCCGATCGGCTGACCCTCGTGTGGATCGGCGGCGCCGAGCACGACGGCCTCGCCGTGCCGCCCCCGGGCGCGATGCCGATCGAGTACAACCTGCTCATCGACGTGACCGCGGCGCAGGTCGTGTTCGGCGACTCCGGGATCCCGGTCTGGCAGGTGCCGCGCGACGTGTATCGCCAGTGCCTGGTGTCCGACGCCGAGCTGCGGCTGCGCGTCGCGGCGACCGGACCGCTCGGCCGCCACCTCTACGACGAGGTCGCCCACGTGATGCGCATGGTGGGCTCGTTCGCGGGCGGCGCCGCCGAGACGTACGCCCTGGGGGACTCGCCGCTCGTGCTGCTGAGCGCGCTGCAGTCCGTCTTCGAACCCGACCCCGCGTCGAGCCGGTACGTCGCACGGCCCACGCCGCGGATCGGCGACGACGGCGCGTATATCGACGTGCCCGGCGCGCGTCCCATGCGCGTGTACACGTGGGTGGACACGCGACTGATGTTCGAGGACTTCTTCCTCAAGCTCGCGGAGTTCAGCCGGTGGCAGGCGGGGTCGGATGCCGCGGAGGTGACCGCATGACCGCCCTCGAGCCGGTCGTCTCGACCATCCCGCGCCCGCGCACCATCGTCACGGCCGATCCCGAACTCGACGATCTCAACTCGATGATCCGCTTCCTGCTGTACAGCAACGAGGTGGAGGTCGAGGGACTCGTCTACGCCTCCAGCCGCTTCCACTGGCGAGGAGACGGGCGGGGGACCGAGTTCTTCCTCCCCGATCGGGAGTACGACCAGCCGCAGACCTCCTGGCGCTGGGCGCCCGGCGAGCGCTTCATCGACGATACCGTCGACGCCTACGCCGAGGTGTACGAGAACCTGCGACAGCACGATCCGCGCTACCCCGCACCCGAGGCGCTGCGCGCGGTGATCCGCGACGGGAACATCGACTTCGAGGGGGACACGTCGGCCGAAACGCCGGGGTCGCAGTTGATCGCCGACGTTCTGCTGGACGACCGGCCGGGCCCGGTGTATCTGCAGCTGTGGGCGGGGCCGAGCACCGTCGCGCGGGCCCTCATGTCGATCGAGGAGCGGTTCCGCGGCACCGATGAGTGGGAGGCCGTGCATGCGGCCGTCTCGGCCAAGGCCGTCATCACGAAGTTCGCGTCGCAGGACGGAACCTACGACGAGTACATCGCGCCCGTGTGGCCAGGCATCCGGGTGATCGAGGTGGCGACGCTGGCGTGGGGCTACATGGCCCGCAAGACCATCCGCCCCGACGACCAGCGCCTGCTGAGCGCCGAGTGGATGCGCGAGAACGTCGCCGGCGTCGGCCCGCTCGGCGGGCTCTACCGCGTGTGGGGCGACGGTCGGCAGATGGTGCCCGGCGACATGACCGACTATTTCCACCTCTCGGGGCTGTCGGCCGACGAGCTGCGCGCTCAGGGATACCAGGTGTGGATGGAGCCGCAGGCGGCCGGGGAGTGGATCTCCGAGGGCGACACCACGAACATGCTGAACCTCCTCGTCCCGGGCCTGCGGGCGCACGAGCATCCGTCGTACGGCGGGTGGGGCGGTCGATATGTCCGCACCGGCGAGGGAACCGACACCTGGGGCCTGGTGGATGCCGCGTTCACGCCGGGATCCGGAGACTGGGCGTCGAGCGGCCCCTCGGGAGACGAGGGGTCGGTGGTGCGCTGGTTCGCCGACGCGCAGGCCGACTTCGCCGCCCGGCTGCGGTGGACCGTCTCGACCTACGACGAGGCGAACCATCACCCTCGACTGTCGGTCGACGGCGGGATCGACCGTGACGTCGCGCCCGGCGAGCAGCTGACGCTCACGGCATCCGTCGCGGACCCCGACGGGGACGGCGTGACCGTGCGGTGGTGGGTCTACGACGAGGCCGGGACCTGCGACCACGAGGCGGCGGTCGCCCCGCGGGGGGCGACCGCAGAGGTGTCGATCCCGGCCGACGCGCGACCCGGCGACACCATCCACGTCATCGCCGAAGCGGTCGACGACGCCCCGGCGCCGCTGAAGGCCTTCCAGCGGGTGATCCTCACCGTCCGCTGATCACTCCGCGCAGGTGCGTGCGATCAGTCGTCGTGTCCCTCGGCGGTCCAGCTCGACACGGCCACGACGCCGTCGACGGCATAGACGCCGACGACCCTGCCCGTGAACGACTCCGTCGTCTCCGACGACAGGAAGCGCCCGTCGACCTCGGCCAGCTGCACGCGCTCGCCGTCGATGGTCGCCCCGAGATGGATGACATCGCTCGTGCGGGGCAGACCGCCGCCCGCCTCGTCGCCGAGCAGCTGCTCCGTCTGCCCGGGTGCGTGGGTGGGCGGAAGCGAGTCCAGATGCAGCTCGACGACACCGCCGGAGTAGGGGTGCACCCACGTCTGGACCAGCCCGCCGACGACCGCGCGTGCCGTGATGGTGTCGGATGCCGCCTCGAGCTCGACATGGAACCGTTCGTCGTAGCGCACCGCGAGTCCGCCCACGCCGGATGCGGCGTCCATCCGGACCGTGATCGTGCTGGTGAGGTGCTCCTGGCGGCGTCCGATGAACACCGGGCGAGGGTCGTCGAGCGTCGAGCCGACGCCGCGAAGAGTGAGCCAGCCGGGGCGGGACCGGAGATCACCGTGGTCGGAGGGCAGTGCCCTTACCGCGATCCACTCGCCGTCGAGCTCGGCGCCCGGCGAGAACCTCACCTCCGTGCGCGAGCCGGGACGGGGGTTCAGCAGCACCGGGTCGATCGCCGGCCAGCCGTCGGACTCCCACCGCACGGGCGTGACGAACGTCTCGCGGCCCAGGGCCGAGAACGCCCGCGTCATGCTCCGGGGGCGCACGCCGAGCAGCACGCACAGCCACTGCCCGCCGGGGCCCGCGACCAGGTCGCCGTGGCCGGTGTTCTGGATCGGCCTAGTGGTGGAGCGCGCCGACACGAGCGGGTTCTGCGGTGCCGCCTCGAACGGGCCTGCCGGCGAGTCGCCCCGCGCGATCGAGATGCCGTGACCGCGCTCGGTGCCGCCCTCGGCGATCATGAGGTACCAGCGCCCGCCGACCTCGTAGAGATGGGGTGCCTCCGGGAATCCGCCACCGGTACCCGACCAGAGCGACCGCGGCTCCTCGAGTGCGCGGTGGGTGGTGAGGTCGACTCTCACCTGCTGGATGCCGAGGTGCGTCCCGATCTCCGCGCCGCTCAGGAGGAGCCCTGAGTACGTGATGTACGCGCTGCCGTCGGCATCCCACGCGATGTCGGGGTCGATGCCGTCGAGGCTGGCCGAGCCGTCGGCCTTCCGCAGCAGGTCCCCGTCGCTCCACGGACCTGCGGCGTCGGCTGCGGTGAAGTGCAGCATCCCGCGTCCCATCGCGTCGGTGATCACGAGGTGGAACACGCCGTCGCGGTGCCGGATCGTGGGTGCCCACGCACCGCCGGCGGTCGGCACCTCCTCGACGTCGAGCTGCCCCCGACGAGTGGCGACATGACCGATGAGCTCCCACGTCTCGAAGTCGGTGGAGCGGTGGATGGGGATGCCCGGCAGATACTCGAACGTCGAGGTCGCCAGGTAGTAGACGCCGTCGACCTCGACGACCGACGGGTCGGGGTGGAAGCCGTTGATCAGGGGGTTGTACAGCGTGGTCACGAAGGTCTTTCGGGTGCGGGGTTCAGGACGAGAGCAGGATGCCGAGCTCGCGGGCCAGCGCGACGGCGCGGGGGTCCGCGCCGCCGGGCCACGGCCCGCGGGCGATCGTCCACGCGAAGGCGAGGCCGGTGTCGGGGTCGACGCACGCCAGGGCGCCCGCGGCGCCGTCGTGGCCGAACGAGCGCGGGCCGCCGAAGGCGAGCTGCTGCGACGGCTTCTGGAACACGATCGCGTGAGCGCGGTCATGCTGATGCAGCACCTCGTCGTAGCCGCGGATCTGCTGCTGCCCGATCTGCTCGACGGTGTCGGCGCCGAGGAACGGCGGCAAGCCGTCGACGCCCGTGACGGCGGCGGCCATGAGTCGGGCGAGGCCCCGGGCGGTGCCGGCGCCCGAGCCCGCCGGGTGCCCGTAGCGCCAGCTGCGCGGCGAGTTGCCGAGGTCGACGTCGCCCCCCATCGCGCCGAACACGACCGGACCGAGCGCCGAGTACTCGCGGGCGGTCCTGTCGGAGACCGGCTGGATCATCGGCAGCACGGGTGCGCGGCGGTGCTCCTGGTCGGCCGGAAGCCCGAGGAAGAAGTCGATGCCGTGCGGGCGGCGGATCTCCCGCTCGTAGAAGTCGTGGAGGGTGAGCCCCGTCACCCGGAACACCAGCTCGTCTCCGAGGTTGCCGATCGTGATGGCGTGATAGCCGAAGGCGCCGCCGGGATGCCAGAAGGGCCGGCTCGCGGCGAGGCGCTCGGCCGCCGCGTGGTGGTCGAGCAGCTCTTCCCACGAGAGCGCCGGCGTGGCCTGCGGAAGACCGGCCTGGTGCGAGAGCAGCTGGCGCACGGTGACACCGGCCTTGCCCTTCGCGGCGAACTCCGGCCAGTAGTGCGCGACGCGCTCGTCGAGGTCGAGCTCGCCGCGCTCGACCAGGAGGCCGACCGCCAGCCCGATGGTGTTCTTCGTCACCGAGTACGGCACGATGACGGAGTCCTCGGCGAGATGCGGTCCGCCCCACGCATCGAGCACCGGTGCGCCGTCATGGAACGCCGCGACCTGGAACGACAGATCGGGATCGGCCGCCAGGAAGCCGTCGAGGCGCTCGACGATCTCGGCGAGCCGCGGGTCCGCCGCGCCCTCGAGGGAGTCCGCGGTCAGCGGCGCCAGGCTCATGCCAGCCCTCCCTCGGTCGGCCACTCCAGCGCGAGCGGGAGGTCGGCGACGGATGCGCCTGCGCGCAACGTGAACGCGCCGGGCTCGACGACCCACTCGCCCGCCCAGTGGGCGAGGCGTCGCGGCGGCACAGCGATCGTCGCGGTCACGGTCTCGCCGGGAGCGGCGTGCACCGTCGCGAAGCCCACGAGCCAGCGCTCGGGACGCTCGACCGACGAGTCCGCCCGCTCGGCGTAGACCTGCACGACCTGCTTCCCGGCGCGGTCGCCCGTGTTGGCGAGCGTGATCTCGAGGGCGTCGCCGACGCGCTGAGCGGCACCCCACGACCAGGTCGTGTAGCCCAGGCCGTGCCCGAACGGGAATGCCGGCGCGGCATCCGCCCGCAGCCAGGCGCGATAGCCGATGTGGATGCCCTCGCGGTACTCGAGTCGCCCGTCCGTCGGGACGACCTCGGTCACCGGCACGTCGGCGAGGGCCGCGGGCCAGGTGGTGGGGAGGCGACCGCCGGGCTCGGCGGCGCCGGTGAGCACGTCGGCGACCGCGTGGCCGAACTCCTGTCCGCCGAAGTACCCCTGCACGATGGCCCCGACCTCACCTGCCCACGGCATCACGACGGGGGAGCCGGCGTTCACGACGACGACGGTGGGCGTGCCGGTCGCCGCCACCGCGCGGACGAGGTCGTCCTGGCGGCCGGGCAGCTCGAGGCTGGTGCGGTCGTAGCCCTCCGACTCGACCTTCGAGTTGGTGCCGACGACGACGACGGCGACATCGGATGCCTCGGCCTCGGCGACGGCGCGGGCGATGAGGTCATCGGCGTCGGTCCGCTCCGGCGCGATGCCGAGCGTCGCGCTCATGGCGCCTGAGAGCGGGCCCCCGGGCGCGCGGCTGAACTCGACGCGGATCGCCGTCTCGCGCCCGGCCGTCACGGCGACGGTGGACGTGAGCGAGGGCGGGTTGAGGAATGCGGCGCCGAGATCGGTGCCTTCGATGACGGGGGCGTCGTCGAGCACCAGGTGGCCGTCCACGAAGAGCCTGCCGGGATTCGCGCCGGCGAAGCCCAGCTCGATGTCGCCGCTGTGCTCGGGGGTGTACAGCGTCTCCAGCACCACGGTTGCGCTCGCCGCGATCGGCGCATCGCCGCCGAACCACACCAGCGACGTGGAGCGGCGGTTCTCGGCGAACAGCTCCGTGCCGTCGGCGTCGAAGAAGGCGACGCGCAGCCCGGGCTCGCTCGTGGCGGGGTTCCGCAGCTGCGCGAGCGGGATCTCGGCGACGCCCTCCTGGACGACGGCGCCGATCTCGTACCGCACCTCGGCCCCGGGCGCTGCGGCGCGGATGGCGTCGAGCGGCGACACGACCCGCTCCGGGATCACGGTCGCGCTGCCGCCGCCCTGCGTGCGGGCGTCCCGCGCGTTCTGCCCGATGACCGCGATGCGGCCGAGGGTGGCGGCATCCCACGGCAGCACGCCCTCGTTGCGCAGCAGCACGGTGCCGGAGATCGCGGCCTGCCGGGCGAACGCCGGCCCGTCCACGGGTGCGGGCTCGACCGGCGTCGCGTCGCCCAGCGCCCCGACCCGCTCGGCGAGCAGCAGCAGGCGCAGCACCTTGCGGTCGAGGTCGGCCTCCGCCACGCGCCCGTCGCGGACCGCCTCGACGAGATCGGCCCAGGCGGGGGCCGGGCCGGGCATGGCCAGGTCCTGCGCCGCCGGCACCGCGTCGAGCGATCGCACCGCGGTCCAGTCGCTGATGACGACCCCGTCGAAGTCCCACTCCGAGTTCAGCGGCGTCTCGAGCAGGTCGTTCTCGGTCATCGTGACGCCGTCGACGGCGTTGTAGGAGCTCATGATCGCCCACGCGCCCGCTTCGACGGCGCGCTCGAACGGGGCGAGGTAGAGCTCGCGCAGTGCGCGCTCGCCGACGCGGACGTCGACCGTGAAGCGGTCGGTCTCGGAGTCGTTCGCCACGTAGTGCTTGGGGGTGGCGGCCACCCCGTTGTCCTGCAGGCCCCGCACGTACGCGGCCGCGAGCTCGGCCGACAGCTCCGGGTCCTCGCTGAAGCACTCGAAGTGCCGGCCGCCCAGCGGCGAGCGGTGCAGGTTGATCGTCGGGCCCAGCACGACGTCGACGCCCTTGCGGCGGGCTTCGGATGCCGCGGCCGCGCCGTACCGGTACGCCAGATCGACGTCCCACGCGGCGGCCAGTGCTGACCCCGACGGGAGGTTGAGCGACGGCTCGCGCTCGTCCCAGCGGGGACCGCGGACGCCGGCCGGGCCGTCCGACAGGGTCATCGCGCGCAACCCGATCTCGGGGACGGGGACGGTGGTCCAGAAGTCCGCGCCCTGCACGAGCGCGGCCTTCTGCTCGAGCGTGAGCCTCTCCAGAAGCGGCTGGAGGTGCGCCACGGAGGCAGGGCGGAGGGCGGTGTCAGTCATGGGGAGGGTGCTTTCTCGAAGGGAGGATCAGGGATCGGATGCCGCGGCCCGCCACCCACGGGACGGGCCGGGCCGCGGCATCCGGGTCTTCAGGCGGCGCCGGCGGCCGCCTCCGCGTCCAGGAGAGCCCGTCTCGCGATGCGGCGCTCCTGCTGCCTGTCGGGATCGGGCACCGGCGCGGCCATGAACAGGCGCTGCGTGTAGGGGTGCTCGGGGTGCGAGGTGACGCGGTCTCCGTCGCCGGTCTCGACGATCTCGCCGCGATACATCACGGCGACGCGGTGCGAGATGTGCCGCACCACCGCCAGGTCGTGCGTCACGAACAGGTAGGCGACGCCCGTGCGGTCCTGGATCTCGATGAAGAGGTCGAGCACGCGCGCCTGCGTCGACAGGTCGAGTGCCGAGACCGGCTCGTCGCACACAATGAGCCGGGGCTGCAGCGCGAGCGCCCGCGCGATCGCGACGCGCTGCCGCTGACCGCCCGAGAACTCGCGGGGCAGGCGCCCTCGCGCGTCGGACGGGAGGCCCACCTGGTCGAGCAGATCCCGCACGCGGCTCTTGGCCTCGGCCGTCGCGACCCCGGCCGCGGTCAGCGGCTCGATCAGGATCTGCTCGATCGTCATCGACGGGTTCAGCGACGAGTAGGGGTCCTGGAAGACGACCTGGATCTCGGAGCTCAGCGCCCGGCGCGCCTGGCGCCCGAGATGCGAGATGTCCTTGCCGTCGTACGTGATCGACCCCTCGGTCACCGGTGCGAGCCCCAGCGCGGCGCGTCCGAGCGTGGTCTTCCCGGACCCCGACTCGCCGACGAGGCCCACCGTCTCACCGGGAAGGATGTCGAGCGACACGCCCTTGAGGGCCCGGAACGGCTGCGCACGGAACCCCTTGCCGGGGTACTCGACGACGAGGTCCTTGACATCCAGCAGCGGCGTCTCCCGCGGCGGGGCGGTCAGCGGAGTGGTCATGCTCGCGCTCCCTTCAGGACGAGCGGCGGGCGGGCGGGACCTTCGTCGAGGATCGCGTCCAGCAGCGCCTTCGTGTACGGATGCTGCGCGTCGTTGAAGATCGCGCGCACGGGGCCCTGTTCGACGAACCGACCGCTCTGCATCACCGAGACCCGGTCGCAGAGGTCGGCCACGACGCCGAAGTTGTGGGTCACGAGGAGCATGGCCATGTTCCGCTCGGCCTGGAGGTCCCGCAGCAGATCCAGCACCTCGGCCTGCACCGTCACGTCGAGAGCCGTCGTCGGCTCGTCGGCGATGATGAGGTCGGGATCGGTCGAGACGGCCCCTGCGATGAGCACGCGCTGCGCCATGCCGCCCGACACCTCGAACGGATACGCGTCGAACGTGCGCTTCGGGTTGGGGATGCCGACCCGGGCGAGCAGCTCGAGCGACCGCTCGGTCGCCGCCTTCTTCGACAGCCCGAGGTTCTTGCGCAACGGCTCGACCAGCTGGCCGCCGATCGTGAACGAGGGGTCGAGGTTCGACATCGGCTCCTGCGGGATGTAGCCGATGCGCTTGCCCCGCAGCCCCGCGTAGGAGCGGTCGTCGCCGCCCGCGAGCTCGGTGCCCTCGTACAGGATCGAGCCGGCCGTGACGTGCCCGCCGCGGGGGAGGAGCCCCAGCACGGCGAATGCGGTCTGCGTCTTGCCCGAGCCGGATTCGCCGATGAGGCCGTGGACTTCGCCCCGGCGGATGTCGAGCGAGACGCCGTGGACGACCTCGATGTGCGAGCCGTCGGGCTGGTCGTATCCGACGCGGAGGTCGCGGACCTCCAGCACCTTCTCCGAGGCCTTGCTGCGCACGTCGTCCTCGTGCGTGATGACGCCCGCGCTCTCGAAGATCGGCGGCTCGTCGAGGTCGACGACGTCGCCGCCGCTCAGCCCGACGGACGTCGTCACCGCGGCCACCGATCCGGTCGCGGTCGCCACCGCGCGGCGGCGCTTGCGGCGCACCGAGACCGTGCGCTCCAGCTCGTCGCGCATGACGTTGGCCAGCAGCGTCAGCGCGATGCACGTGAGCGCGATCGCGAGAGACGGCCACAGCATGAGCAGCGGCTCCTTGTAGATGTTCTTGAAGCCGTCGTTGAGCATCTGACCCCACGTGGGGACCGCCACGTCGCCGAGTCCGAGGAACTCCAGCCCCGACTGGATCGCGATCGCGATGCCGGCGATGATCGCCGCCTGGATGATGATGGGCGCCCGCACGACCGACAGCACGTGGCGCGCGATGATGCGCGAGTCGCTGAGGCCCGAGACGCGGGCCGCGTCGACGTACAGCTCCGAGCGCACCGCGGTGACCGACGCGTACACGAGGCGGTAGAACGCCGGTGCGAGCAGGATGCCGAAGATGAACATCGAGATCCACACCGAGGGTCCGAGCACCGCCCGCGCCGCGAGCAGCACGACGATGCCGGGCAGGGCCATGTTCAGCTCGGTCACCCAGGTGGCCGTGCTGTTGAACCACCCCTGGTAGTAGCCGGCGATGAGGCCGCTGATGACACCGAGGATCAGCGCGACGGCGAGGGCGAGGAGCGCGGCGGCGACGGTCGTCTGGGTGGCTGCGAGCAGGCGCGACAGCACGTCGCGTCCACTGCCGTCGGTGCCCAGGATGTGCTCGGCGCTGGGCGGTGCGAGCACGTTGCGGATGTCGGCGTAGTTGGGGTCCTGCGGGGCGATGGCCGGGCCGATGATCGCGATGACGCCCAGCAGCACCAGGAAGATCAGCGAGGCGAGGCCGAGCGGACGGCGCAGCAGGCGCCGCCGGAGCGAGACGCGTACCGGCGCGACCGGTACGTCGAGGGGGACGTCGATGGCGGTCATGAGAGTCGCACCTTCGGGTTCAGCGCCGCCTGGGCGAGGTCGATGAGGAGGTTCACGATGACGACGATGACCGCGAATGCGATCACCACGCCCATGACGACGGGGATGTCGCCGAGCGTCGTCGCGCGGACGGTGAGCTGGCCCATGCCGGGGATGGCGAAGACCTGCTCCACGATCACGGCCCCGCCGAGGAGCCCGATGAACTGCACCGCGAGGACGGCGAGCGCCGGGCCTCCGGCGTTGCGGAGGACGTGACGGTAGACGACGGCATTGGTGGCGAGGCCGCGGGCGCGCAGCGTGCGGACGTAGTCGCGCGACATGGCGTCGATGACCGACCCGCGCACCTGCTGGGCGACGACGGCGATGGCGCCGATCGACAGGGCGATGATCGGCAGCGTCACCGACGACAGCCATCCGACGAACGAGGTGGTCACCGGGATGTAGCCGGTGGCCTTGAACCAGCCGAGGTTGATCGCGAAGACGAGCACCAGGCCGAGCGCGATGAGGAAGCCCGGGATCGCGAAGCCCACGAGCGAGACGACCTGGACGCTTCCGTCGATCCACCCGCCGCGACGGGCGGCGAGGACGCCGAGGACCACCGCGACGACGGCCGAGAGGAGCGTCGCGCCGATCACGATCGACAGGGTGACGGCGAGGCGGTTGCCGACGCTGGTCGAGACCAGCTCGCCGGTGAACCAGCTGCGGCCGAGGCTGCCGGTGAGGGCGCCCGTGACCCACTCCCCGTACTGGGCGAGCAGCGGCTGGTTCAGGCCCAGCTCCTCGGTCTTCTTGGCGACGGTCTCGGCGGTGGCGTTCTCGCCGAGGATGCGGCGGGCGATGTCGCCGCCTCCCGCGAAGAGGAGGACGAACGCGAGGAACGAGATCACCGCGATCAGGATGACGCCCGACAGCAGGCGCCGGAGGATGAATGCAAGCATGAGGTCTTCCCGTGGGTGGTGTCGCCCCGCCCGCGCGTGACCGCGCGGGCGGGGCGAGGCTTCAGCTCTTCGGCGAGAACCCGAAGATCGACGGGTAGGCATTGGTGGGCCAGAACTCGAGGTTCGTGTTCGCGTCCACCGCGTAGGTCCCCTGGACCCGGAAGAACGGCGCGAACCAGGCCTGCTCGACGATGTACGCGTTGAGGTCCTTCGTGGCCTGCTCGGCGTCGTCGCCGCCCATCTGGATGGTGGCGATGTACTCGTCGACCTGCGGGTCCTGCGAGCGGAACGGGTTGAAGGTCGCCTGGGGGGCGATCATGAAGTTGATCAGCTGCCAGTCGGGGTTCTGCTCCAGCGCCATCCATGTCGCCGGGTACTTCGGCGCGAGCATGTCGGTGATGAAGTTGCCGGTGCCGGGGTCGGTGTAGTTCACCGTGATCCCGATGTCGGCGAGCTGCTGCGCCACGAGGTCGAACGTCGTCTGGAAAGCCGGCGTGGACATCATGTCGAGCGTGAAGCCGTCGGGGTAGCCGGCCTCGGCGAGCAGCTCCTTGGCGGCCTCGGGGTCGTATCCGTAGGTGCTGTCGAGCGCCTCGTCGTAGCCGACGGACGTCTCGGGGAAGACCTGCTCGGTCACCGTGCCGTAGCCGGCCTGCAGAGCGTCGAGCAGCGCCTCGCGGTCGAACGCCATGTTGATGGCCTGGCGCACCCGCACGTCGGCCAGCTCGGGGGCCATGGTTCCGGCGCGGTCGAAGAGCAGGAGGCCCTGGAAGTCGAGCTCGTTGGACTCGATCGTCCAGCCGGATGCCTCGATCTCGGGGATCGTGTCGTTGTTGACGATCTTCGCGCCGTTCGCCTCGCCCGCCTTGAGCGCGTTCAGCGTCGCCGTCGGGTCCTCGATGACGTTGATCGTGAGGTTGTCGTACTTGACGGCGTCGGGGTTCCAGTAGTCCGGGTTGGCGGTGTACTCGTACGTGGTGCCGGTGACCGTCGCCGCGGTGTCGAGGATGTAGGGGCCGGAGCCGACCGGCTCGGTGGCGGAGTCCGGGTCGTCGAACGTCGACGGCGCCTGGATGAGGCCCGGGGCGATCGACAGCAGGTTCACGAGCGAGGGGTCGGGCGTGGGCTGCGTGATGGTGACGGTCGTCGGGTCGACCGCGGCGAACTCCTTGCCGGCGAGGGTGGCGGCCTGCGGGGCGGTGCCGTCGCGGAAGCGCTCGAGGCTGGCGACGACGGCGTCGGCGTCCAGCGGCGTGCCGTCGGTGAACTCGACGTCGTCGCGCAGGGTCAGGGTCAGCACGGTGTTGTCGTCGTTGTACTCCCACTCGGTGGCGAGCCACGGCTCGATCTCACCGGCGGCGTTCTTCTGCAGCAGCGTGTCGAACACCGCCTGGAAGAACGGGCTGCGGTTGCCGTATTCGGCGCCCTGGCCGATGTCGTAGCTCGTGGGCCCGATGATCGCGGTGAGCGTGAGCCGGTCTGCCCGGCCGGATTCGCCTGCGCCCGACCCGTCGTCCCCGGCACCGGCGCAGCCGGTGAGGGCGAGAGCGGCGATCGCGATGGTGGCTGCTGTGGCCTTCCAACGGAACATCCTTGGTCCCTTCATAGGTGGCGATGCCCCTGCGGATCGCCTTCTGGCGGGAGACGCTAACACCAATTCCTAGTCAACGCTAGGTTTTTGACGCAAAAATCTAGCGTGCGCTCGAATTTCGTTATAGAACGGAGGGGAAGGAACCCGGCGGCCACCGATGCAGGTGCGCGAGACGACCCGGGGATACGGTGAGACGATGACCGAGACCACCTCCGCCGCAGCGCGGAAGGGGACCGCTCCCACGCGGACGCGCAAGCCGCGCGGCGAGTATGCGAAGTCGGCGGCGACGCGGACGGCGATCCTGGATGCAGCCCTCGAGGTGTTCGCCGAATCCGGATATCGAGCCGGATCCCTGCGGGAGGTCGCCGAGCGCGTGGGCATGAGCGAGGCCGGGCTGCTTCACCACTTCCGAAGCAAGAGCGCACTGCTTCAGGCGGTGCTCGACCACCGAGACGACCTGGCGCGCGAACTCGTCGACTTCGACGTGCCCGACGGCGTCGAGGCCCTGCGCGGCCTCGTCGCGCTCGCCCGGCACAATGCGTCCATCCCGGGGGTCGTCGAGCTCTACTGCACGCTTTCGGCAGAGGCGACGTCGTCCGATCATCCCGCCCACGGGTACTTCGTGCAGCGATACGAATACGTGCGGGAGAGCACCACCCGCGCCTTCGCGCGCATCGCCTCCGCCGATCGGCTGCTGCCGGGGGTCGACCCGCGACGTGCGGCGGTCGCGACGATCGCGCTCATGGACGGCCTCCAGGTGCAATGGCTCCTCGACCCGTCGTCGACGGACATGGCCGAGGCGCTGGCGGAGTTCTTCCGCGGCATGATCAGCGGCTACGACCTCGCGGGGATCGAAGCGGTGCTCGATGCGAGATCGGGCGGCGCTGAACCCGCGGACGGCGCCGGGGCGGACCCGGGACCCGCGGAGGCCGACGGCTCCCGCGAGGTCGGCGCGTGATCCGGCAGCCGTTCCTCGAGGGCTGGACCGTCGGTCCCAAGCTCGGTGCCTTCGAGGCGCCCACGCCCGAGTCGGTCCCGCGGCCCGTCCGGCTGCCGCACGACGCCGTGCGCGACCTGCCGCGGTCCTCCGGCAGCGACCAGGGCGTGCACACCGGCTACGTGCAGGGCGGGGTGTTCGAGTACGCGAAGACGATCGACGTACCCGCTTCGTGGCGCGACAAGACGGTGCGGCTCGAGTTCGAGGGTGTCTACCGTGACGCGGTCGTCTTCGTCAACGGCGACGCGGTCGTGCACGAGCCGAACGGCTACAACGCCTTCGAGGCGGTGCTGGACCCGTATCTGCGCCACGGGGAGGCGAACCGCATCACCGTCGAAGCCCGCGCGCACCGCGACAGCCGATGGTACTCCGGCGCGGGCATCTATCGTCCCGTGCACCTCGTCGTCGCCGATCCGGTGCACATCCCGCTCGACGGCACCGTCGTCACGACCCCCGACATCGACGCCGACCGTGCGATCGTGAACGTGGCGACGACCGTGCGGAACGGCTCGCGCCACACGCGCACGCTGCGGCTCACGTGGACGGTCGCGGGACCCGACGGCGCGCAGGTCGCGACCGGGTCAGCGCCCGTGACCGTGCTCCCCGGGAGCGAGGCCGTCGCACGGCTCCGCCTCGCGGTCGAGGCGCCGGCGCTGTGGAGCGAGGCGTCGCCCGCGCTGCACCGGGTGCGCACCGCCCTCACGGCCGAGGACGGAACCGAGCTGGACACGGATGCCGCGAGCTTCGGCATCCGTCGCCTCCAAGTGGACGCGCGGCGCGGCCTGCGGATCAACGGCGAGCCCGTGATGCTCCGGGGCGCCTGCGTCCACCACGACGGCGGGCCGCTCGGCGCCGCCACCTTCGCCGACGCGGAGGACCGGCGCGTGCGGCTCCTCAAGGAGGCGGGTTTCAACGCCGTGCGCAGCGCGCACAACCCGATGAGCCGCGCGATGCTGGACGCGTGCGACCGGCACGGCGTGTTCGTCATGGACGAGCTCACCGACACCTGGACACGGTCGAAGGTGGCCTTCGACGCCGCGCCGGGGTTCGCCGAGCGATGGCGGCACGACGTCGACGCCCTCGTCGCGAAGGACCTCAACCACCCGAGCGTCATCATGTACTCGATCGGCAACGAGATCCTCGAGCTCGCGTCGCCCGCCGGGTCGGCGTGGAGCAGGCGCCTGGCCGAGCGGATCCGCGAGCGCGACGACACCCGTCTGGTCACCAACGGCATCAACGGCATCATCGCCAACCTCGACCGCATGCGGGAGGCCGATGGCGGGCCGGAGGGCGAGGGCGAGCCCACCGATCCGAACACCATGATGGCGACGATGGGCGACGTGATGGCCCGCGCCAACGCGTCGGAGCTCGTGACGGCGTCGACCGAGGAGTCGGCGTCGGTGCTCGACGTCGTGGGGTTCAACTACGCGGAGTCCCGCTACGAGCTGGATGCCGAGCTGTTCCCGAACCGGGTCATCGTGGGCTCCGAGACCTTCCCCTCCCGGATCGAGAAGATGTGGGAGCTGGTCCAGCGCCTGCCGCACGTCATCGGCGACTTCACCTGGACGGGGTGGGACTACCTCGGTGAGGCCGGCATCGGCCGCGTCGACTACACCGATGAGCACGGCTATCAGCCGACCGGGACCGCCGGACCGTTCCCGCATCTGCTCGCCGGCTGCGGCGACCTCGACATCACCGGCCACCGCCGCCCCGCCTCGTACTACCGCGAGATCGTCTTCGGGCTGCGCACCGAGCCGTACCTGGCGGTGCATCCGCCCCGGCACCACGGCCGGCCCACGGCGACCACGCCGTGGTCGTGGGACGACTCGGTGTCGTCATGGACGTGGGATGCCGCGCCCGGCGCCCCGGTCACCGTCGACGTCTACGCGCCCGCGGAGGAGGTCGAGCTGCAGCTCGACGGCGTCTCGCTGGGCGTGGCGCCGGTCGGCGCCGAGAAGTCGTTCCGTGCGCGCTTCGAGACGGAGTACCGGCCGGGCGAGCTGGTCGCCGTCGCGCGCTCCGGCGGTCGCGAGGTCGGCCGCACGACGCTGCGCACCGCGGCGGACACCGCCCTCGTGGCGATGGCCGAGCGCGACGAGATCACGACGGACGGCCTCGGCTTCGTCCGGATCCTCCTCGCCGATGCGAACGGGGTCGTCGCGTGCGACGCCGATCGCGCGGTCACCGTGACGGTCGAGGGCGATGCCGAGCTCGTCGGCCTCGGCACCGGGCGCATCCGCACCGAGGAGTCCTTCGCGGGCCCCGCCGTCACGACGCACGACGGGCGGGCGCTCGCGATCGTGCGGGCGACGGGGCCGGGACGGGCGACGGTGACGGTGGCGGCCGACGGCCTGGCCGCGGCATCCGTCACCCTCACCGTCTCCTGACGCGGACCGCGGTGCCGCGCGGCGACGTCAGCTCGCGCGGCGGACGCGCACGTCGCCCTTGTCCTCGGGCACGACGCGGATCGGGGTGGTGCCGGCGACCTCGTCGCTGAACTCCTCGGGAGCGATGACCGAGAGGGGGCGCGTCTCGTCGAGCGTCAGGCGGAACCGCCTGTGCTCGTGGCGGTGGAGCCGGCCCGAGACGAAGAGCCAGGTCGCACCGATCGCGAAAGCCACGAAGGCCGCTGCCGCGCCGAGGAGGATCGCCACGCGCGGACCCCACTCCGCCGCCACCCATCCGACGATGGGTGCGCCGATCGGCGTGCCGCCCATGAGGATCGCCATGTACAGGGCCAGCACCCGGCCGCGCAGCACGGGATCGGTCGTGGTCTGCACGTAGCCGTTGGCGGTCGTCATCATCGTCACCACGGCGAAGCCGGTGAACATGAGCGTGACGGCATACAGCCAGTACGAGGGCATGAAGGCTGACACGAGGGCGGCGAACCCGAACATCGCCGTGCCGGCGATGAGCACCCGCAGCCGCGCGCGATCGCGCCGTGCCGCCATGAGGGCTCCGGCGACCGAGCCGATGGCGAGGATCGAGCTCAGCAGTCCGAAGCCGTCGGCCTCCTTGCCGAACTCGACCGCCATCGTCGAGGCCAGGATCGGGAAGTTCATGCCGAACGCGCCGATGAGGAACACCATCGCGAAGGTGACGATCAGGTCGGGTCGCCCGGCCACGTAGCGGAAGCCGTCGGCGAGCCGCGACGACTGGGGCGCCTTCACGCGCGGGATGAGCTCGTGGGTGCGGATGAGCACGAGCGCGGCGAGCATCGCGAGGAAGGTAACGGCGTTGGCGACGAACACCCACCCGGTTCCGACCGCCACGATGACGATGCCGGCGACGGCCGGGCCGATCATGCGGGCGCCGTTGAACGACGCGGCGTTCAGCGCGACGGCGTTGGAGGCGTTCTCGCGTGCCACGAGGTCCGACACGAACGCCTGGCGCGCCGGGTTGTCGAACGCGGCCACGACGCCGAGGGCGAGGGCGAATGCGTACATGATCAGCAGGTTCATGACGCCGGCGAAGATCAGCGCGCCGATGCCGAGTCCGAGGATCAGCAGCAGGCTCTGCGTCACCAGCAGGAGCCGGCGGCGGTCGAACCGGTCCGCGACGAGGCCCGTCACGCCGACCAGCAGCAGCGGCGGCGCGAACTGCAGCGCCATCGTGACGCCCATCGCGGCGGCGTCGTTGTCGGTGAGCTCGGTGAGCACGACCCAGCTGATGGCCGTCGCCTGCATCCACGCGCCGATGTTCGACACCAGCGCGCCGATGAACCAGACGCGGTAGTTGAAGGCGGAGAAGGACCGGAACATCGCGCTCATCGATCGACCATCCGCTGCATGATCTCGGCGGCGGCCTCGAGCGTCTCGCGCTCGCGCGCGGTGAGCTGGGCGAGGGATGCCTCGACCCACGCGTCGCGGCGGCGCGCGGTCTCTTCGACGACCGCCTCGCCCTCGGGTGTGAGTGAGATGACGACCTTGCGGCCGTCCCGCTCGTCGGCGCCGCGCACGATGTAGCCGGACTCCTGGAGGCAGTTGACGGTGCGGTTCATCGAGGGAGCCGAGACCCGCTCCCGCTCGGCGAGCTCGCCGAGCGTGTGGGGACCGTGCACCTTGAGGGCGGCGAGGACGGCGAACTGGCCGTCGCTCATCGAGTCGACGGCGCGCTGCGTGCGCATGCGCCGCGCGAGACGGAAGATCGCGATCCGGAGGCGGGAGGCGGCAGGGGAGAGGTCCGGCTGGTCGACGGCGCTCGGGCCGGTCGCTGTCGTGGTGGTCTCGTCGCTGCTCATACGGTTAGTTAGCTTAGCTCATTAGTCTTGCTAAACAAAGTCGGAAAGCGGATGCCGCGCCCCGGCGCGCACCGCATGCGGCGGGCGGCGGCATCCGTCCGCATAGACTCCTGCGCATGCCCGAGTTCATCGATGCCCACGGCATCACGATCTTCTTCGATGTCCACCCGGCGAAGACCGAGCCGCGGGCTGTCGTGCAGCTCCTGCACGGCATCGGTGAGCACGCCGGGAGGTACGCGGCCCTCATCGAGGCACTCACCGGACAGGGCTGCACCGTCTACGCGGCCGACCACCGCGGCCACGGCCGCACCGGCATGGCGCAGCACGGCGGCGATGCCTCTCGGCTCGGCCACCTGGGTCCCGGGGGCCTGCGCGCCGCACTGGCCGCCATGTGGCAGTTCACCGAGCACATCCGCGCCGAGAATCAGGAGCTGCCGCTCGTGCTGCTGGGGCATTCGGGCGGATCGATCCTCGCGCAGATGCTGGTCAACGCCCACCCCGACGCGTATGACGGTCTCGTCCTCACCGGCTCGGCCCTGCGGATGCCGCGCTGGATCCGCACGACCGCGCTCAACAAACCGTGGGACGGGCCCGGTGCGATGGGCACGGAGTGGCTCTCGAGCGATCTCGCCGTGGGGCGCGCGTTCCTGGACGACCCCTTGACCACCAGCGAGGACCCGCTCAAGCTCATCGGGATTTCGGACTCCCTCCGGATGTACGGTCTTCCGCTGCGCGACTCGCCGCGCGACCTGCCCACCCTGCTCATGGTGGGGCGAGACGACCGGGTCGGCGGCCCGCGCAGCGTCCACCGGCTCGCCGACGCGTACCGGACGCGCTCGGGGTTCACCGACGTCACGACCCTCGTCTACCCGGGCGCGCGCCACGAGATCTTCAACGAGGTCATGCAGAAGGATGTGCGCGCCGATCTCCTCGCGTGGCTCGACCGGCGGTTCCCGGCGAAGGGCTGATCGCCCCGGCTCGGCAATAGGCTGAGCGGATGCACGGCGAATACAAGGTGCCCGGCGGGAAGCTCGTCGTCGTCGACCTCGCGGAGCGCGATGGCCGCATCGCGGACTTCCACCTCGCGGGCGACTTCTTCCTCGAGCCGGACGACGCGCTCGACGACATCGACGCCGCGGTCAACGGCCTCCCGGTCGAGGCGGACGTCGCCGCGATCGCCGCGGCCGTGCGCTCCGCGCTCCCCGAGGGGGCCCAGCTGCTCGGCTTCACGCCCGAGGCGGTGGGCACGGCGGTGCGCCGGGCCTTGGTCACCGCGCCCGGCTGGCGGGACTTCGACTGGGAGATCGTGCACGAGCGCCCGGTCTCGCCGCGCATGAACCTGGCGCTCGACGAAGTGCTCACCGCCCGGGTCGGCGACGGCCGGCGGCGCCCGACGCTGCGCATCTGGGAGTGGAACGAGAACGCCGTGGTCATCGGGTCGTTCCAGTCGCTGCGCAACGAGGTGGATCCGGAGGGTGCCGCGCGCCACGGCTTCGACGTCGTGCGCCGCATCTCGGGCGGGGGCGCCATGCTCATGGGCGCGAACTCGATCATCACGTACTCGCTCTACGTCCCGGCATCGCTCGTCGCCGGTCTCACCTTCGCGGACTCGTACGCGTTCCTCGACGACTGGGTGCTGCAGGGGCTGCGCGCCCTGGGCGTCGACGCCACCTACCAGCCGCTCAACGACATCGCCTCGCCGCAGGGCAAGATCGGCGGCGCCGCGCAGAAGCGACTGGCGAACGGGGGAGTGCTGCACCACGCGACGCTCAGCTACGACATGGACGGCCAGATGATGACCGAGGTGCTCCGCATCGGGCGCGAGAAGCTGAGCGACAAGGGCACGACCTCGGCCGCGAAGCGCGTCGATCCGCTGCGTCGCCAGACCGGGCTGCCGCGCGAGGCGATCATCGCCAAGCTCGAGCAGACGTTCACGAAGCTCTACGGCGCCGTGCCCGGGCGCATCGCCGAGGACGAGTACGCCGAGGCGGAGGCGCTCGTGGAGTCCAAGTTCGCCACCGACGCGTGGCTGCGCCGGGTGCCGTGACCGACGACGGCCCGGCCCCCGCGCCCGCCGAGGGGGCCGTCGAGATCCACGAGGGCGACAACCTCGATGTCGTCCGCGGCTTCGCCGACGCCTCCTTCACGCTCATCTACCTCGACCCGCCGTTCAACACCGGCCGCACGCAGGAGCGGGCCGTCGAGACGGCGCGGACGCGGCATCCGTCCCCCGTCGAGCAGGCGGCGGAACCCGCCGGGATCGTGCGACGCGGGTTCCACGGGCGCGAGTACGAGCGGATCCGCGGCGACCTTCGCGCCTACGACGACCGGTTCGACGACTACTGGGGCTTCCTCGAGCCGCGACTGCTCGAGGCGTGGCGGCTTCTCACCGACGACGGCACCCTCTACCTCCACCTCGACTACCGCGAGGCGCACTACGCCAAGGTGCTCATGGACGCCCTCGTGGGGCGGGAGCGGTTCCTCAACGAGCTCATCTGGGCGTACGACTTCGGCGCCAAGACGCGCAAGCGCTGGCCGACCAAGCACGACACGATCCTGGTGTACGTGAAGGATCCGCGGGCGTACTGGTTCGACTCCGACGCCGTCGACCGCGAGCCCTACATGGCGCCGGGGCTCGTCACGGCGGAGAAGGCCGAGCGGGGCAAGCTGCCCACCGACGTCTGGTGGCACACGATCGTGCCGACGACCGGGCGTGAGAAGACCGGGTATCCCACCCAGAAGCCCGAGGGCATCCTGCGCCGCATCGTGCAGGCGTCCTCGCGCCCCGGCGACCGTGTGCTCGACTTCTTCGCGGGGAGCGGCACCACCGGCGCCGTCGCGTCGTCACTCGGCCGCGACGCGGTGCTCGTGGACCACAACCCCGAGGCGATCGCGGTCATGCGACAGCGGATGCCGCGCGCCCGCGTGGTCGCGGACTGACCGGGCGGCCGGCGGGCCGGGCGACCGGCGGAATATACCCCTCCGCGAGGCGGTCGTCGAGCCTCCGCGGCGCCGGGGCGCGGCATCCGTCACCCGCTCTAGGGTGGGAGCCATGCGCTTCGGAACCTTCATCCCCCAAGGCTGGCGATTCGATCTCGTGGGCATCGACCCCTCCGCCCACTGGGAGGTGATGAACGGCCTCGCGCAGCGCGCGGATGCAGGCCCGTGGGAGTCGCTGTGGGTGTACGACCACTTCCACACGACCCCGGTGCACTCGGACGAGGCGACGCACGAGGCGTGGACGCTGATGGCCGCCTTCGCGGCCTCGACCAGCCGCATCCGTCTCGGCCAGATGTGCACGTGCATGGGCTACCGCAACCCCGCGTACCTCGCGAAGGTCGCCGCGACGGTCGACATCGTGTCGGGCGGCCGCACCGAGATGGGCATCGGCGGCGGCTGGTACGAGCACGAGTGGAACGCGTACGGCTACGGGTTCCCGCCGGTCCCCGAGCGGCTGCGGATGCTCCGCGAAGGCGTCGACATCATGCAGCAGGCGTGGACCACCGGCCGGGCGACGCTCGACGGCCGGCACTACCAGGTCGACGGCGCGATCGTGCAGCCGCTGCCGCTGCAGGACGGCGGCATCCCGTTCTGGATCGCCGGCGGCGGCGAGAAGGTCACGCTCAAGATCGCCGCGAAGTACGCGTCGTACACGAACTTCTCGGGATCGCTCGAGGACATCGACCGCAAGAGCGCCGTGCTGCGTGAACACTGCGACGCGCTGGGACGCGACTTCTCCGAGATCACGCGCAGCTCGAACTTCAACACGATCGTCGGGGCGACCGAGGGCGAGGCCCGCGAGCGGCTCGCCGTCGTCAAGGAGCGGCTGCTCCCGCACGTCGGGCAGGAGCGGGCCGACCACATCGAGCACGAGTACCTCGCGTCGCCCGGGTTCGGCTCGGTGGAGCAGGTCGTCGAGCAGCTCGCCGAGCGCGAGCGGCACGGCATCGCCTATGCGATCCACTACTTCCCCGAGGCGGCCTACGACGTGTCGGGCATGGAGCTGTTCGAGCGCGAGGTCGTTCCGGCGCTGCGCTGATCGACGCTTCGTTCAGACGAGCGCGCGGACGCTGCGGTAGCCGTCGCCGATGACGTCGGAGGCGGATGCCTCGCCGCCGAAGACGCGCGTCGTCCCCGGCGTGCTCGACCAGGCCGGCCAGCCGGGGTCGTCGCCGCGCACCAGCGCCACCGCGGCGCCGTGGAGCGCGGCGGCGATCCGCCGCGGGGGCGCGTCTCCCGCGATCGCGGCGACGCCGGGCTCGTCGAGACAGTCGAACCAGAACGGCACGTCGAGGCAGTGCAGGGCCCACCGCCTCGTCGGCGAGGGCCACGAGAAGCGATACACCCAGGTGGGCGCTGCGCCCCGCGCCTCGGCGACCCTCGCCACCGTGGAGCGGAAGATCGCGTCGGTGACATAGCGGCCGAGCACGGCGGCCGTGCCCTTGCGCCGCTGCGCCGCGTTGTCGGCGAGGTAATCGCGGCGGCGATCGCGCGGCACGCCCAGCCTCGAGAGCGCGAGACCGGCCGGGACCAGGCGCAGCGCGCGCGCCGCCCCGTCCAGGACCATCGTGAACTCGTCGTCCGTCGAACCCAGCACGAGCGGCTTGTCGGCGCCGACGCCGTCCCGCAGCGCGGCGACCGTCGGCTGCGGCACGAGGTCTCCGTCGACGGCGGGGCCCCACGAGAGCCCGTCGTCCAGCATGGCGCGGACGCCGGCGAGGCGGTCGCGCGAGGGGGCCTGGCTCGCCTTCGACTGCAGCCCGTGCAGCGTCGCCTCCGGCACCGAGGCGAAGCCGTCGCGCGTCGGGGCGACGCCCGCGAGCGCGGCGAGCCGGGCCGAGGCGGCCTCGGCGCGCTCGGGCGGCACGTCCGCCAGGGCGGCGGACAGCGCCCACGCCGAGTGGAACAGATGCTGGGCGGCCGGCAGCGCGAGCAGCCGCAGCACCGCGCCTCCGCCGGCGGACTGGCCGGCGATCGTCACACGCGAGGGGTCGCCCCCGAAGTTCGCGATGTCGTCCTGCACCCACTGCAGCGCCGCGAGCCAGTCGCGCACGCCTCGATTGGACGGGGCGCCGTCGATGCGGCCGAATCCGTCGAAGCCGAGGCGGTACGAGATCGTCACGGTGACGACGCCGTCGCGGTTGAAGGCGCGGCCGTCGTACCAGGGACTCGCGGGTGAGCCGGAGACGTAGCCGCCCCCGTGGATCCACACGAGCACCGGCAGCGGCGTCCCGGTCGCGCCGGGTGCCGGCGTGAAGACGTTGACGTTGAGCGTCGACTCGCCCGGCACCGACGGCTCGGGGATCAGCGTGATCCCGGTGTCGCCGCGCTGCGCGGTCGCGCCGAACTCGAGGGCGTCGCGAACCCCCTCCCACGGGTCGACCGGCACGGGAGCGGCGAACCGGAGGTCGCCGACGGGAGCCTTGGCGAACGGGATGCCGAGGAACGCCGCCGACCCGCCGGCGCCGGGCTCGCCGCGCCAGGCGCCGCGGACCCGTCCGGTCGTCGTGCGTGCCTCGGCGTACCGGATGGTCGTGGTGGTGTCGGTCATCGCTTCTCCGTGGTGAGCAGTTCGAACAGGGCGTCGATCGTTGCGGCCATGTCGACGTCGGGCTGCTGCATCCACTGCAGCTGCAGTCCGTCGGCGACGGCCTGGAAGATCCTCGCGAGCGTCGCGGGGTCGATCCGGTCCGTGATCTCGCCCGACTCCTGCCCGGCGGCGATCGCTGCGGCGAAGTAGCCGCGCAGGGTCTCGCCGCGCTCCACGAAGAACCGGTGGGCGGGATGCTCCGGATCGGCGGCGTCGACCGACAGCCGCGCGAAGAGCTGCACGAGCCCCGGGACCTCGGCGTTGTGACGGACGATCCCGACGTACCCGTCCCGGAGCTCGCGGAGGTCGGCCGGCGCGGCCTCCGGTGAGGCCGTCGCGGCGTCGAGCCCCATGTCGGCCGAGTCCCGTTCGTCGCGCTTGCGGAGGATCTCGGTGAACAGCTCCTCCTTGCCCTCGAAGTAGTGGAGGAGTCCCGCCTGGCTGAGGCCGACGGCATCCGCCAGCTCTTTCACCGACGCGCCTCGGTAACCCTCACGGGCGATGACCTCCAGCGCGCGCGTGAGGATCTCCTCGCGCTTGGCGACCCCCTTGGCGTAGGAGCCCCGCCGCCCCGTGCCGTTCTCTGCCATAGCTCACAGTAAACCCGAACGGTGCTCGATTTCTCCGGCGGGGCTCGTCAAGGACCGGCTGCCGGGTCGGATGCCTCGGCCCGGGCGGTCGCGGGGACCGAGGGCCGAGGCATCCGTCGTCGTCAGCTCTTCAGGAAGGCGAGCAGCGCCTCGTTCACCTCGGCGCCGTGCGTCCACAGCAGGCCGTGCGGCGCGCCTTCGATCTCGACGTAGGTCGCGTCGGGGAGGAGCTCCTTGAAGCGCCGGGCGGTCACGTCGATCGGCAGGATGTTGTCGGCCGTGCCGTGGAGGATGAGCGCCGGCACGTCGATCGATCCGATGTCGCCGCGGAAGTCGGTCGGCCACGTCAGCGGCGCCGCGGCGATCGCGGCGTTCCCCGCGTAGCTCGCGACCTGGACGCTCGCGTCGAGAGCCTCCTGCGAGATGCGGGTGCCGAGGTTGTCGTCGAGGTTGTAGAAGTCCTTGTAGAACCCGGCGATGAACGCGTAGCGGTCCTCGCGCACCGACTGCGCGATGCCGTCGAAGAACTCCTGGGGGCCGGCGCCGCCCGGGTTGTCGTCGGTCTTCAGCAGGTACGGCTCGAGCGACCCGACGAAGGCCGCCTTCGCCACGCGGCCGCTGCCGTACCGCGACAGGTAGCGTGCGATCTCGCCGGTGCCCATCGAGAAGCCCACCAGGACCGCGTCGCGGAGGTCGAGGTCCTCGACGAGGGCGTGCAGGTCGGACGCGAACGTGTCGTAGTCGTAGCCCGACCCGGCCTTGGTCGACGCGCCGAAGCCGCGTCGGTCGTAGGCGATGACGCGGTAGCCGGCGTCCAGGAGCGCCGCCTGCTGCTTGCCCCACGACTCGCCGTTGAGCGGGAACCCGTGGATCAGCACGACCGGCTGCGCATCGGCCGGTCCCTGATCGGTGTAGTAGATGTCGATGTCGACCGAGTTCTCGGTTCCGACGGTGATGTACGCCACGATCGCTCCCTTACACGCGCGGACCGGATGCCCGCGCACCAGGTTCGACGCTAAGCGTCCCCGATCCATTCCCGCCAGGTCTTGCGCCGGCTCGCCGGCGCCCCTTCCCCCGGTCTTCACCTGCGCTGAATGCAGGCGTCCACGCGACATCGGCGTACGTTCAGCGCAAGTGAAGCATGAGGCTGTGGGGGGCGAGTCAGTCGCGGGCGGCGCCGGCGGACGGGGCCACGGTGAAGATCGTGGGGGCGGCGAAGCCGGCGGACGCGAAGGCGGCGGTTGCGGCATCCGTCACGGCCTGCACCCGATCGCGGGCGACCAGGGCGATCGCCGCACCGCCGAAGCCGCCGCCGGTCATGCGCGCGCCGACCGCGCCGGCCGACAGCGCCGCCTCGACTGCGGTGTCGAGCTCGGGAACCGAGATCTCGAAGTCGTCGCGCATCGACGCGTGCGACGCCACCAGCAGGTCGCCGATCGCGGTCGGCCCCTGCTCGCGGAGCGTGCGGACGGTGTCGAGCACGCGCTGGTTCTCGGTCACGACGTGGCGCACGCGGCGGAGGGTCACGTCGTCGACGAGACCGGCGAGGCGCGGCAGGTCGGCGGGGGTGATGTCGCGCAGCGCCGGAACGCCCAGCGCGGCCGCGCCCCGCTCGCAGGCGGCGCGGCGCTCGCCGTAACCCCCCGTGGCGTGGGAGTGCTTCACGCCGGTGTCGATCACGACCAGCTCGAGCCCCGCGTCCGCGAAGCCGAGGTCGATGATCTGCGCCTCGAGCGAGCGGCAGTCCAGGAAGATCGCGGCATCGGCACGGCCGAGCAGCGACGCCATCTGGTCCATGATCCCGGTGGGCGCCCCCACGGCCTCGTTCTCGGCGCGGCGGCCGACCTTGGCGAGGGCGACGCGGTCGAGGTCGACGGCCCAGGTCTCGGCCAGGGCGACGGCGGTCGCCCCCTCGATCGCGGCCGACGACGAGAGGCCGGCGCCGACCGGCACGTCGGACGCGAAGGCGAGGTCGACGCCCGGCACGCGGGACGGATCGATTCCGGATGCCGCGAGCAGCGCCCACGCGACGCCCAGCGGGTAGCGCGCCCACTCGGGGACCTCGTCGCGCCGTTCGGGGAACAGCGTGTGCAGCTCGGCGAGGCCCGCTTCGACGGCGCTGCCGTCGAAGGTCGAGACGACACGGATGCGATGGTCGTCGCGGAGGCCCAGCGCGACGTGCGTCCGATGCTGGATCGCGAAGGGCAGCACGAACCCGTCGTTGTAGTCGGTGTGCTCGCCGATCAGGTTCACGCGGCCCGGAGCCGACCAGGTCCCCGTCGGATCGGCGGCGAAGCGCTCGGCGAACAGGGCGATCGCGGCGTCGGCGGTGCGGGTGTCGGTGGCGGTCACGGGGTCTCCTCGGGGACGGCGGCGACGGCTTCGCGCAGCCTTGCGGCGGCCGTCTCGGGCGGGATGTCGCCGATCCAGGCGCCCATGGCGGCCTCGGAACCGGCGAGGAACTTGAGCTTGTCCGCGGCGCGACGCGGCGACGTCAGCTGCAGGTGCAGTCGGGCGGTGTCGCGGCCACGGTGCACGGGCGCCTGGTGCCAGGCGGCGATGTACGGCGTCGCCGAGTCGTACAGGGCGTCGACGCCGCGGAGCAGCCGCAGATAGAGGGGCGCGAGCTCGTCGCGCTCGGCATCCGTCGTCTCGGCGAAGTCCGCGACGTGACGGTGCGGCAGCAGATGGATCTCGATCGGCCAGCGCGCGGCGAACGGCACGAACGCCGTCCAGTGCTCGCCCTCGAGGATCACGCGCTCGCCCGCACGCTCGAAGGCGAGGATGCGCTCGAACAGGTCGGGGCCCTCGCGATCGATCGACGCGAGCAGGCTCGTCGTGCGGGGCGTGATGTAGGGGTACGCGTAGATCTGCCCGTGCGGGTGGGGGAGCGTGACGCCGATCGCCTCGCCGCGGTTCTCGAACGGGAAGACCTGCTCGATGCCGGGAAGCGCCGACAGGGCAGCGGTCCGGTCGGCCCACGCCTCGATGACGGTGCGCGCCCGTGTCGCCGTGAGCGAGCCGAACGATCCGGCGTGCTCGGGGCTGAAGCACACGACCTCGCAGCGTCCCACGCTCGTGCGCGTGCGGCCGAGCCCGGGGGCGTCGAGGTCGTCGAGGTCGCGGGGCGCGTCGACGCCTGCCGGCGCGTCGCCGTGCGCGACCGCCAGGGCGGGCCCGAACGACGGCGACTTGTTCTCGAAGACGGCGACGTCGTAGCTGGACGGGATCTCGGACGGGTTCGTCGGCGTCTGCGGAGCGAGCGGGTCCAGGTGAGCGGGAGGCAGGAACGCACGGTTCTGGCGCGCCGCGGCGATCGAGACCCAGTCGCCGGTCAGCACGTCGCGCCGCATCGTCGCGGTCTCGGGCCGCGGTGCGAGCTCACGTGCGTCGACGGCGCGCTCGGGCCCGAGGGTCGTGCCCGGGTCGTCGTAGTAGATGAGCTCCCGGCCGTCGGCCAGTCGCGTTGCGCGCTTGACGACGCCGGCGCTCAGCGCCTGCACGGCCAGCTCTGCCGTCGAGGCGGCGACCATGGGGTCGAAGTCCGGTGTGTTCACGTCAACATGGTAGCCAGAGCGCTATGTTAGCGTCAACACGGTTTCGGGATTCGCGCTGCGGTGGCGAGCGCATGGGCCGGGGAGCGAGGAGTTCGAGGATGACGACGAGACGCGTCTCGATGGCAGACGTCGCCGCCCGCGCCGGCGTGTCGGGGCAGACCGTGTCGCGCGTCGTCAACGCCAGCCCTCGCGTCGACCCCGAGACGCGCGCGCGCATCGAGGCGGCGATGGCCGAGCTGGGCTACCGCCCGCACCGCGCCGCCCGGGCGCTGCGGACCGGCCGCACGCAGACGATCGGGCTGGTCGTGTCGACGCTCGCGTCGGTGGGCAACTCCCGCATGCTTCAGGCGGTGGCGGATGCCGCGGCCGCCCGCGGCTACGCCCTCACGGTCGTCACGCTCGGCGCCGAGGGCGACGTCGCCGCCGCGTTCGGGCGGCTCGTCGACCAGGCCGTGGACGGCGCGATCGTGCTGAACGAGGCCACCGAGCGCGTGCGGGAGGCGGACCTGCGCGCGGCGGGGCTGCAGCTCGTGGTGGTCGACTCGCCGCGCGACGACCGCTTCGGTGTCGTCGAGACAGATCACGCCGGCGGTGCGGGCCAGGCCGGCCGGCACCTCCTGGACCTCGGGCACCGGACGGTGCACCATCTCGCCGGACCGACGGGCTCGTTCGCCGCGGCCGAGCGGGAGCGCGGCTGGCGCGAGGCGCTCCTGCAGGCGGGCGCGGCGGTGCCCCCGGTCGTGCGCGGCGACTGGACGTCCGCGTCGGGGTCGGCTGCGGCATCCGCTCTCGTCGATGCCGGCGCGACCGCCGTCTTCGCCGCGAACGACCAGATGTCGCTCGGGCTGCTGCGGGCCTTCGCCGACGCGGGGCGTGCCGTGCCGGGGGACGTCAGCGTGGTCGGGTTCGACGACGTGGCGGATGCCGCCGACTACCGCCCGCCGCTCACCACGGTGCACCAGGACTTCGACGCGCTCGGCTCGCTCGCGGTGGCCGCGCTCGTCGACGGCATCGAGGCCGGCGCGGCCGCGGCCTTCCTGACCGTGTCGACGCGCCTCGTCGTGCGCGCCAGCACCGCGCCGCCCGCCCGCTGAGGGGCGGGTCCGGGTCGTGAGAGGCGCCGCTTTCGGGTGGCGGGTGGCGCCGCTTTCGGGTTGCGGGTGGCGCCGCTTTCGGGTTGCGGGTGGCGGGCGCTCCGGGTCGCGGGTGGCGCGGCTCTGGATTTCGGACTTCGCGAGGGTTTCCGGAGGCTTCGGTGCCCGCGGGTCCGGAAAGCGTGCGGAACTCCGATTTCCGGATCCGCGAAGCGGGGGCGGGCGTCAGCCGTGGGCGGCCCGGCGGGCCTCCCAGGCGCTGCGCACCATCTCGTCGACGGTGTAGCGGTTCCTCCAGTCGAGGTCGCGCGCGGCGAGCTCGCCCGTCGCCACGATCCGATCGGGGTCGCCCGGACGGCGCGGCGCGACCTCGGGCGTGAAGTCGATGCCCGTGACGCGCGCCATGGCGTCCATGATCTCGCGGACGCTCAGGCCGTTCTGCGACCCGAGGTTGTACGCGGGCTCGATCGGCGCGCCCGTGAGCAGCCGTTGCGCGGCGGCGACGTGGGCGGCGGCGATGTCGGCGACGTGCACGTAGTCGCGCACGTTGGTGCCGTCGGGGGTGTCGTAGTCGTCGCCGTAGATGCGGGGCGTGCGTCCCTCGAGGAGCGCCTCGAACACCAGCGGGAACAGATTGTGCGGGCTGGTGTCGTACACGGCGGGATCGCCGGAGCCGACAACGTTGAAGTAGCGGAGCGCGGTGTGGCGGAGCGGATGCTTCGACTCGGCGGTCGCGACGGCCTGGTCGCGGATGAGCCACTCGCCGATCAGCTTGGACTCGCCGTACGGCGACGCGGGCCGCTTGGGCAGATCCTCGGTGACCAGCGGCGCGTCGGGGGTGCCGTACACCGCCGCGGAGGACGAGAACACCAGGTTCGCGACGTCGGCGGCCTGCATCGCCTCGAGGAGCACTCGGGTGCCCTCCACGTTCTGGGCATAGGTGTGGAGCGGCCGCTGGACGGAGACGCCCGCGTACTTGAACCCCGCCAGATGGATCACGCCCTCGACGCCGTGGTCGCGCAGCGCGCGATCGACGAGTTCCCGGTCGAGGATCGAACCCTGCACGAAGGGCACGCCGTCAGGCACGAACTCGGCGTGGCCGCTCGAGAGGTCGTCGACGACGACGGGCGCGAGGCCCGCGTCGCCGAGAGCGCGGACGATGTGGGCGCCGATATAGCCGGCGCCTCCGGTCACGAGCCAGGTCATGTCACTCCGGGGGTCGGGGTCGCCGAGCGGCGCCGTCCTCCATTGTGCCCGCTCCGGCCGGATGCCCACGGCCAGGGGGCTCGCGCCCGGGCACAGAATCGGAGAACCAGGGCGGCACGCCGGGCTGCGGCATCCGTCTCCCGGCGTGTCGGCCACATCCTCCGATTCTGTGCGCGCCGCGCGGTGCGCCGTGCGCCACGCTGGGCGCCGTGCGCCGCGGCTCAGGCGCGAGCGGCCCAGCGCGCGGCGCGCTGCAGCAGCCGCACGTGCTCGGGGGAGTCGTACGCCCGCGCGTCGTGGCCGAGCGACGACACGACCGCCCGCGTCGGGTCTTCGCGGATCCACACCGCCGGGTGGGCGGTGCCGTCCACGTCGTGCTCGGCCAGCACGCGGGCGCCGTCGTCGACCGCGAGGTCGCTGTAGCGCTCGTCGAAGACGTCGATGCCCGGCATCCGATCGGTGATCGGGTGACCGGCGTCGACGATCCGCACGTGCGCGTCGGCGATCGGCGGATGCCACGAGCGTCCCGGCTCCCACTCCCCGCCGATCGCGCGGCGCCACGCCGGGTGGTCGCGAAGCGTCGAGAGCGCGGCATGCACCGCGATGATCCCGATGCCACGCGCGATCGCAGTGGTGAGACCGGAGTCGGCGGCCGGGTCGGCGTGGTGCCCGAGCTCGGTGTCGCCGTTCCGCCACGGGTCGCCGGCGTTGACGACCAGCAGATCGAAGCCGTCCAGGTGCGCGAGCGCGTGATCGACGTCGTCGTCCACGGTGACGTCCCACCCGTCGTCACGCAGCAGCGCGGCGATGCGTGCCGAGGTCTCGGAGAACGGATGCCACGGATCGCCGTAGCGGCCGGTGCCGGTGGCGATGACGGCGCGCGGGGACGCGGGCTGGGCCTGCGACGGGTCCATGGATACCATGATCAGCAGGATAACGCTTTCCGAACCGGTACCCGCCGGTGCAACGCATCGCCGCGCGAGGAGAATGGCCGCATGACCCACACCGTCGTGATCGCCCCCGATTCGTTCAAGGGGACCATCGGCGCAGCGGCAGCCGCCGACGCCCTCGGGGCGGGCTGGCGACGCGAGCGACCCCACGATCGGGTGCGGCTCATGCCGATGGCCGACGGCGGCGAGGGCACGGTCGACGCGTTCGCCGCCGCCGTGCCGGGCGCGCGCCGGATGCCGGTGACGGTGACGGGGCCCGAGGGGACGCCGGTCGAGGCATCCTGGGTCCTGCTCCCGCCGAGCGCGGACGCTCCGAACGGAACCGGCGTGGTCGAGCTCGCGAACACCAGCGGCATCGAGCTGCTCGGGACGCCGCCACGGCTGCGACCGTTCGACGCGCACACACGAGGCTTCGGCGAGGGGATCGCCGCCGCGCTGGCTCACGGCGTGTCGCGGCTCGTGCTCGGCATCGGGTCGAGCTCGTCGACCGACGGCGGTGCCGGCCTGCTCGCAGTGCTCGGCGCGCGGATCACGGATGCCTCGGGCGCGCCGATCGCCGACGGCGCGCGCGGGCTCGCCACGGCGTCGTCGGCCGACCTGTCGGGGCTCGCACCGCTTCCGCCGCACGGTGTGACCGTGCTCAGTGACGTGACGAACCCGCTGCTGGGTGCCCGCGGCGCGGCGGCGGTGTTCGGCCCGCAGAAGGGCGCGAGCCCCGACGACGTCGCCGGGCTCGACGCCGCACTCTCGCGGCTCGCCGGGCTGGACGCCTTCGCGACCACCGATCCCGAGACGCCGGGTGCCGGTGCCGCCGGCGGCACCGGGTTCGGCCTGTTGGCCTGGGGCGCGGAGCTCGTGCCCGGCTCGGCCGCCGTCGCGGAGCTCGTGGGACTCGATGCGGCGGTGGCCGCGGCATCCGTCGTCGTCACCGGCGAGGGGTCCTACGACGGGCAGTCCGCCGCCGGAAAGGTGCCCGCCCACGTGGCCGCGGTCGCCCGCGCCGTCGGTGCGCCGGTCGCGCTGGTCGCGGGGCGCATCGCCGCGGACGCAGACGTCTCGGGGTTCGCCGCCACCGCCTCGCTGACCGACCTCGCTGGGTCGGGGGAGGCGGCGATGGCCGACGCCGCGCACTGGCTCGAGCGAGCCGGCGCGGCGCTGGCAGGTTCCCTCACCTGACGCTCCCGGCCGACGTCGCGCGTGAACACCGCATCCGCGACGAGACACCCGGGCCTGGCGCGGTGTCTCGTCGCGAATACGGTGTATGCCCTGGAATGCCCCGGCCTGGCGCGGTGTCTCGTCGCGAACGCGGTGTATGCCCTGGAGGGGCGCCGGTTGCAGCGAGGTTCAGGGCACGAGCAGAGCGCCGTTGCGGCGGTGCGGCAGCGTGGCGAGGGCCTCATCCCGCAGCACCTCGGGGAGGAGCGCGGCCGGGGCGTCCTGGAACACCACAGGCCGCAGGAACCGGCGGATCGCCGTCGCGCCGACCGACGTGTGCAGCGACGTCGTCGCCGGCCACGGGCCGCCGTGCTGCTGCGACCAGGTCACGGCGACACCGGTGGGCCAGCCGGCGAACAGCACGCGTCCGGCCTTGCGGGTGAGCACCTCGAGCACCTCGGCCACCTCGTCGGACGCCTGCGAGTGCAGCGTCGCCGTCAGCGATCCGGGAACCGCCTCCAGCGCGGCGCGCAGGTCGGCGGCTGAGGAGTAGCGCACGAGGAGCGTGACCGGTCCGAAGCACTCCTCGAGCAGCGTCTCGGGGCGAGCGGCGACGGCCGCGGCATCCGTCGACAGCACGATCGGGCGCGCAGACCCCGGCTCTGCGGGCCGGCCCTGGGCGACGACCGCCACGGACGGGTCGGACTCGAGGTGCTCGATGCCCGACGGGAAGGCCTCGGTGATGCGATCGGTGAGCAGGGGTCCGCCGGAGGCGCCGGTGGCGAAGCCCGCCACCAGGTCCTCGAAGCCGGCGCCCTCTGGGACGAACACGACGCCCGGCTTGGTGCAGAACTGGCCGACGCCGAGCGTGAACGAGCCCACCAGGCCCTGCGCGAGCGTCTCGCCGCGCTCTGCGATCGCCGCTTCGGTGATGACCACCGGGTTCACCGATCCCAGCTCGCCGTAGAACGGGATGGGGTCGGGGCGTCCGGCGGCGAGGTCGAAGAGCGCGCGTCCGCCGCCGAGCGATCCGGTGAACCCTGCGGCTTGGATGACCGGATGCTGCACCAGTGCGTTGCCGGCCTCGCGGCCTTCGACGAGAGCGAGCGAGCCTTCGGGCGCACCCGCGGCGAGGAGGGCGGCCGCGACGATCTCGGCGGTGCGCCGCGAGAGCCGCGGGTGTCCGGAGTGCGCCTTGACGATGACGGGGTTGCCGGAGGCCAGCGCGGACGCGGTGTCGCCACCGGCGACCGAGAAGGCGAACGGGAAGTTCGACGCCGAGAACACCGCCACCGGTCCCACCCCGACCAGCATGCGCCGCAGTTCCGGGCGCGGCGGCACGGCGGACGGGTCGGCGTCGTCGACCGTCAGCTCGAGGTACGAGCCCTCCTCGACGACGCTCGCGAACAGGCGCAGCTGCCCGGTGGTGCGGCCGACCTCGCCGCGCAGGCGCGTCGCGCCGAGCCGGGTCTCCTCGTCGGCGATCGCGACCAGCTCGTCGACGTGCGCATCGAGCGCGTCAGCGGCGGCGCGGAGCCAGGACGCGCGGGTCGCGGCATCCGCCGCGCGCCACACCGGAGCGGCTGCGGCCGCCGCGGCGGCCAGGCTGTCGAGCTCGGTCGTGGAGGTGGTCGTGACGGCGGTGGTCATCGGGGTTCCTTTCGTGCGGTGCATCGCTCGCCCGGTCCGTCGTGCTCGTCCGTCGCAGGCGTACGCGGATCACGGGTGACGGCGGACAGGTGCGGCGAACGAACCAGGGGGCGGGAGACGGGAGTCATGAGAATCGGATGCCGAGGCCGGCGTGGGGGACGTCGGTGAGGGTGCCGTCGGCGATGCGCACCGGGGATGCGTCGCGGAGGGCGCCGAGGGAGGCGAAACCGGCGTCCTCGACGTCCTCGACCATGGGCTCGGCGACGCCGGGCACGGCGCGCAGGCACAGCGCGAGCTGGCCCGAGAGCTCCGGCAGCAGATGGGGGTGCAGGGCCGCGCCGTACTCGGCGGTGATCGCCGCGATGCCGAGGAACGGCGTGATCCCGCCGACGCGCACCACGTTGGGCTGCACGATCTGCGCGGCGCCCAGCCGCAGGAAGTCGTCGAAGCGATAGACGTTGTGCAGGTTCTCGCCCACGGCGATCGGGATCCCGCTCGAGGCGGCGAGGCGCCGGGACAGTTCGACGTGCCCGTACAGGTCGTCGGCGCGCAGCGGCTCCTCGATCCACGCCGGCGACACCTCGGCGAGCACCTCCAGCGAGCGCGTGGCGCGGTCGAGCTCCCATCGCTGGTTCGCGTCGATCATGAGCGCGCGGTCCGGGCCGAGCACCTCGCGGACGGCCCGCAGGCGCTCGAGGTCCTCCGCGACATCGGGCTTGCCGACCTTGACCTTCACGGCGCCGAAGCCGGCGTCGACCCAGCGTCGCGCCTGGGCGACGAGCTCATCCTGCGTGTAGTGCAGGTTCACGCCCGAGCCGTAGGCCGTCACCCGTTCGCGCTGGGCGCCGAGGAAGCCGGTCAGCGACGTCCCGGCGGCGCGGGTCGCGGCATCCCACAGTGCGAGGTCGAGGCCCGCCTGCGCGATCGTCGTGATCCCGCCCCCTCCCGCCTCGTGGAGGTGCTGCCACAGCGCGCGCCACTCGGCGCCGGGGTCGGCGGTGCGCCCGATGGCGAAGGCCGCGATGTCGTTCGCGAGCAGGGCGTGGACCGCCTCGGCGCCGATCTGCGGCGTCCACGCGAAGCCCCAGCCCTCGGCGCCGTCCGACCGCACCACGTGCGTGGCGATGACGCCCACCGACGTGACGTCCGCGGCCCACGGGCGCGTCAGGGCGACCCGGACCAGCCGCGCGTCGAAGGCGGCGATCGTGGGTGCGGCCTCGAACGCCGCGCCCGCGGCATCCGACACGGCCTCGCGAGCGCTGGTCATGGCAGCAGCGCCCGTCCCGCCTCGAGGATCTCGGCCAGGCGCTCCTCCTGCGCCGGGGTCGGGTCGACGAGCGGCGCACGCACGGAGCCGACCGGGAGCCCGCCGAGCCGCAGGCCCGTCTTGATGAGCGAGACGCCGAAGCCCGGGGTCTCATCACGCAGCTGAACGAGGGGCGAGTAGAAGCCGTCGAGCAGCTCTGCGCGGCGCACCTCGTCGCCGTCGACGTACGCGCGGTAGTACGCCCCCGCGACCTCGGGGATCATCGCGAACGCCGCCGACGAGTACAGCGGGATGCCGATGCCCCGGTACGCGCCCTGCGTCAGCTCGGCGGTCAGCAGGCCGTTGAAGAAGGCGAAGTCGTCGCGACCCTCCGCGGCGACGGCGCGCACGATCTGCTGCGCGAGGCCGACATCGCCGACCCCGTCCTTGCAGCCGACGACCTTCGGGTTGCGCGCCAGGCGGCGCACCGAGTCGACGGAGTACTGGGCGCTGCCGCGGTGGTAGATCACGACGGGGAGATCGGATGCCGCGGCCACCGCCTCGACATACGCCACCAGTCCCGCCTGCGGGCCGCCGACGAGGTAGGGCGGCAGCACGAGCAGCGCATCTGCTCCGCCATCGGCGGCCGCGCGGGCGAGCGTCGTCGCGTGGCCGAGCGGGCCGCCGGTGCCGGCGACGACGGGCACGCGGCCGGCGACGGTCTCGGTCGCGACCTGCACGACGCGTGTCGCCTCGTCGGTGGAAAGCGCGTGGAACTCGCCGGTGCCGCACGCCGGGAACACGCCGCCGGGGGAGTGCTCGAGCGTCGTGGCGATGTGCGTGCGCAGCAGGTCCTCGTCGACGCGTCCCTGGGCGTCGAACGGCGTGACGGGGAAGAAGAGGATGCCGTCGAAGTTCACGCCAGCACGTCCTTTCGGGCGAGGTCGGAAGAGGGGGCAGGGTCGTACGCGGGCTCGCCGAGCTCGCCGCGCCACGTGTGCGCGGGACGCCAGCCGAGCACGCGACGCGCTTTGGCGTTGGAGAACGCGGGGGCCGTGCCCGTCAGCTCGGCGGCGAGGTCCTCGGTGCCGGGGACGAACCGGGGCAGCAGCTCGGCGAGCGGCCTGCGCGCCAGCGCGTCGTCGGCGCCGACGAAGAACACCTCGGCGTTCGGGATCTCGGGCAGGGCCAGCAGCAGCGTGTCGACGAACGTGGCGACGTCGCGGGCATCGACGTAGTTGAAGAGGGCGGGCGCCGACAGCGCCGGATCCGCCAGCCGCTCGTGCACCGTGTGGCCCTGCTGAGTGGGGGCGCCCTGCCACTCCTCGGGCGCGATGACGTAGCAGGGGCGGAAGGCCGCGAAGCGGACGGCGTCGTCGGTCTGGCGGGCGAGCATCGCGATGGTCTGCTCGGCGAGGTGCTTGGACAGCGCGTAGGCATTCCAGGGCTTCGGCGTCGACCCCTCGTCGAGAGGGAGCCGCTCGGGCAGCCACCCGGTGGGCGCGCCGTAGCCCAGCACCGTGGGGCTCGACGCGGTCACGATCCTGCGGATGCCCGCGTGCGCGCCGGCCGACAGCACGTTGAGCGCCATCGTCGCGTTCGTGCGGAGGATCACATCCTCTGGTGCGCTGAACGGCACCGCGATGGCGGCGAGGTGGATGAGCGCGTCCGCCCGCGTGCCGGCGATCGCGCGGGCGGCGGCATCCGTCTCGGTGAGGTCCACGGCGACCTGCTCGACGTCGCCCAGCTCGCGGGCATCCGACACGGCGCGGTCGAGCGACACCAGCTCATGACCCGCCGCCGCGAGTCCCGCGACGAGGCTGCGGCCGAGGCGTCCCGCGCCGCCGGTGACGGCGATCCGGCTCATGCGCGGACCGCGGCCGCTTCGGCGGCAGGCGTGGTGAGGAGGCGGATGCCGAGCTCGGCGACCTGGACGGGGAGCCCGGTCTCGAGCGAGCGGTTGCCGGCGATGCCGACGGCGATGGAGCGGACGCCGTCGCGCCAGTCGGCGGGGCGGGCCAGCGGGTCGTCGCCGGGACCTTCGAACACGTCGGCCAGGAGCAGGGCGTCGCCGCCGCCGTGGCCGTCGCTGTTGCCCTCGAGCGGCACCTCGTAGGCCGCCTCCCAGTGCCGCTGCACGATGAGCCGCTCGCCTTCGGGGCGGAGCGATCCGGATGCGCCGGCGTGGACGGCAGACGGGTCGAGCACGGGGTGCAGCCCCTCGTCGGCGAGCACGGCACCGCGCTCGACGACCTCCAGCTCGGCGCGGCCGAGCGTGCCGTTGACCGCGACCCGGTAGCCCTCCCACGGCGCGTGGGCGTTCAGCGAGTACGACAGGGTCGCGCCGGAGGCGTAGTCCACGACCAGGGCGAGGTTGTCCTCGATGGTGATGCCCTCGCCGAACACGTCCCGGTCGCGCAGGTAGCCGTCGTGCTGCTCCGCGTCCAGGTAGAGCGCCTTGAGGCGCTCGTCGTCGCGCAGGTCCAGCTCGAACGCGTCGGCACCGTCGTGGGTGCCGCGGGCGGGACGGTTCCCGATGCCGCGGGCCGCGGCGTTGTCGGCCCCGTAGAAGCGGAGGCCGCCCGACGCGTAGACGCGCCGGGGCGCGGAGCGGATCCACCAGTTCACCAGGTCGAAGTGGTGGCTGGCCTTGTGGACGAGCAGGCCGCCGGAGTGCTCCTTCTCGCGGTGCCACCGGCGGAAGTAGTCCGCCCCGTGCTTGGTGTCCAGCACCCACGAGAAGTCCACGCTCGTGACCTCGCCGATGACGCCGTCCTGGATGACCTGGCGTAGCGCGGAGTTGCGCGGGGAGTAGCGGTAGTTGAAGGTGATGACGACCTCGCGGCCGGTGCGGTCGATGGCGTCCTCGATCGCCGCAGCAGACGGCCCGTCGATGGTCAGCGGCTTCTCGACGACGACGTCGGCGCCGGCATCCAGCGACCTGACGATCAACGGCGCGTGCAGGTCGTCGCGCGCGCAGATCACCACGCGGTCCACCCGCTGCTCGCGGACCATCGCCTCGAGGTCGTCCGGGCCGTACACCGCGGGAGCGGGCAGGCCCGCCTCGGTGACGCGGTCGACGTAATACTGCGCGCGCACCGGGTTGGGCTCGCAGATCGCAACGAGCGCCGCGTCGTCCGCGTAGCGCCCGATGATCGCGTCGACGTACATCTGAGCGCGGTGTCCCGCACCGACGAGGGCATATCGGCGGTGGCTCATCTCTCTCCTTCAGGAAACGTTTTCTCAGGATAGCACGGGGCCCGTGGGGCCGTCCTCGGAACCCGGATCAGTGCCGCGGTGCCGGCGTCACGCGGCGGCGGGTCCCGTCGTTCCCCGGACGGTGACCTCGGGGAGGAGGGTGAGCGGATGCCCCGGCTCCGCGCCTTCCAGCAGCTGCCGCATCCGCGCCCATGCCTGTGCGCCCAGCTCGGAAGCGGGCACGGCCGCCGTCGTCAGCGGCGGAGTCGTGTACCGGGCGAACGGGATGTCGTCGAAGCCCACGATCGACAGGTCGGCCGGGACGCGGCATCCGCGGGCCTGCACGGCGCTCAAGAGACCCATCGCGACGAGATCGTTGAAGGCGAGCGCGGCCGTCGCACCCGAGGCGAGCACGTCGTCGCCGGCGGCGGCACCCGACTCGAAGTCGACGCCGCAGGGGATCTCGGTGACGTCGGTGTCGGGGTGCGCGGCCACGAAGCCGGCGATCGCCTCGAGCCGGGCCGCGTTCGCCACGCTGCGCGGGGCTCCCGCCAGGAACACGATGCGGCGGTGACCGAGTGCGTGGAGGTGCGCGAGCTCGGCGGCCAGCGCGCTGCGGTAGTCCGCGCGCACGCTCGGCACGTCGCCCGACGCGCGGTTGATCAGCACGACGGGGCGCAGGCCCCCCACGAGGCGGTCGAGCTCGTCCTGCGGCAGGCGCGGCGAGCACAGGATGACGCCGTCGGTGCGGCGCCGCGTCGCGCCGGCGAGGACGCGCTCCTCGTCGACGGACTCCGCCGAGTCGGCGACGAGCACGTGGTAGTCGTCAGCGGCGGCGGCACGGCTGAGCCCGCGGAGGATCGCCTGGAACGTGGGGTTGCCGAGGTCGGGAACGATCACCGCCACCGTCTGCGTGCGCCCGAGCACCAGGCTGCGCGCGACGGGGCTCGCGGTGTAGTCGAGGGCGGCCGCGGCATCCTTCACCCGCTCCGCGAGAGCCGGATCGACGGTCGGGTTGCCGTTCAGCGCGCGCGACACCGTCGACAGCGACACGCCGGCGCGAGCGGCGACGTCGGCGATGGTGACGCGCGATCCGTCGGCGCGTGGCGGGCGAGGCATCGGGTGCTCCTTCGGTCCGGGGCGCGCTCAGCCTACCCGGAAACGTTTCCCCGCCCGCGGTGGGGAGGGGTCGCGCACTCTGGGGGTTGTGGGCCCTGCCGTTCGGGTGCTCGGGGGGTCGTGCGCGTGCCCCTTGGCGGATTCGGGGGCTCGGGTCTCGTGCGCGTGCCCTTTTGCGGATCCGGAATTCGGACTTTGCGCCTGTTTCCGGATCGCGCGCGGCATCTAGATCCGAAAACCAGCGGATTCTCCGAATCTCGGATCGTGCGCGCAGGCGCCACAGCGGCGCAAGACGGGCGACGGATGCCTCGACCCGGCGACCCCGCGACCCCGCGACCCCGCGCCCGGCGGCCCCGCGAACCGGCGCCCGGCCACCCGGCGACCCGGCGACGCGGCGCCCAACGGCGCGTCGCCCGGCGGGGTCAGGCCCGCGGCGGCGTGCTGCCGCGGAGGATCACCTCGAGGGGCAGGGACGGCTCGTCGTCCTCCCACTCCGCGTCGGTCGCGGCGTGCAGAGCGCGGTAGCCGAGGTCCTCGAGCGGGACGCGGACCGTGGTGAGCCCGGGGCGGATGTCGCGGCCGGTCGCGATGTCGTCGAAGCCGGCGACGGCGATGTCGTCGCCGACTCTGCGCCCGGCGTCGCGCACGGCGGACATGACGCCGATGGCCACGACGTCGCTGATGCCGAAGATCAGGGTGCCGGCGGGCACGTCGCCCTGCAGCAGCTCGGTGGCGGCGGCATAGCCCGCGTCGCGCGTGAAGCCCGCGCGGCGCACCTCGCGCACGGTGCCGCCGGCGGACGTGAAGCCCTCGGTGAAGCCGGCGATGCGGTCGTCCGAGGTGCGGATGCCCTCGGATGCTGCGACCACGATCGCGTCGCGATAGCCGACGCCCGCCAGCTGGGCGCCGAGCGCGGCCGAGCCGCCGCGGTTGTCGACGGCGACCGACCGGGCGGACCCGCCGCCGGGCCCGACCACGACGACCCGCCCGCCCATCTGCGAGAAGGCGTCGAGCTCGCCCTGGAGTCCCACCGCGTCGGGGCCCTCCACGCGGGAGGCCGCGAGGATGAGGCCGCGCGGGCGCTGGCCGCGCAGCGCGCGGACGAGCTTGACCTCGCGCTGCGGGTCGCGCTCGGTGATGGCGATGGTCACCACGAGGCCGGCCTCGTCGGCACCCCGCGCCACGCCGGACGCGAGCTGGCCGAAGTAGGGGTCGGCGATGTCGGCCACGAGAAGGGCGACGATCGCGGCCGTGCCGCGCGCGGTCGCCTGCGCCGACAGGTTCGCCGTGTAGCCGAGCTTGTCGGCGGCGGCCTGGACGCGCTCGCGGTAGCTCTCGGCGACCTTGCGGGTCGAGCCGTTGAGCACACGCGACGCGGTCGCGAGCGAGACCCCGGCCTCGCGCGCGACGTCGTGAAGGGTGGCGGCGCCTCGGGTCGGCGCGATGATGTCGCTCACGAGCCAGAGTCTAGGCCCTGTGTCCGGTTCGAGCACTAGATTGGGAAGCGGTTTCCCAATCCGGCTCGAGATCCTCTCGGCAACAGCGTCGTCCCCGAGGAGCACCATGACACGACCCGCCGCACCGAGCGTCGCGCCGCCCGCCACCGTTCCCTTCGCACCACCCGCGCGCGTGCGCCTCGCGCCCGGCCTCGACCTCGACGCGCAGCGCACCGTGAGCGCGACGCTGCAGCGGCTGGATCCCGAGCGGCTCCTCGCCCCGTTCCGTCGGGAGGCCGGCCTCGCCCAGCACGCCGAGCCGTACGGAGGGTGGGAGTCCGATGGGCTCGACGGTCACACCGCCGGCCACGTCCTGTCGGCCGCGAGCACGCTGGCCGCCGCGGGGGACGAGGCCGCCGCACAGCTCGCACGAACGCTGGTGCGCGGCATCCGTCACTGTCAGCTCGCGCGCGGCAGCGGCTACGTCGGCGGCGTGCCGGACGGGGAGGCGCTGTGGGACGAGCTGCGCGCCGGTCGGGTGGAGGCGGGCGCCTTCCACCTCAACGGGCGGTGGGTGCCGCTGTACAACCTGCACAAGACCCTCGCCGGGCTCATCGACGCCGGCGAGCTGACCGGCGACCCCGATGCGCGGGCGACGCTCGACGACCTCGGTGCGTGGTGGCTCCGCGTGGCCGGCGAGCTCGGGGACGACACGTTCGAGCGCATCCTCGACTGCGAGTTCGGGGGCATGACCGAGGCCCTCGCGCGGCTGGCGCTGCTCACGCGCGAGCCCGCCCATCTGCATCTCGCCCGCCGCTTCGTGCGTCGCGGGCTGGTCGAGCCGCTGGCTGCGGGACGCGACGAGCTCGACGGGCTGCATGCCAACACGCAGATCCCGGTGGTCGTCGGATTCGCCACCATCGAGCGTGCGGCCCGCGAGCTCGCGCCGGAGCTCCTGACCGTAATCGAGGCGCGCGAGGGTGCCGCGGCCCGCTTCTTCTTCGAGCGCGTCGCCCGCCGTCGCAGCGCCGCAATCGGCGGCAACAGCGTGCGCGAGCACTTCCCGCAGGACCTCTCCAGCATGCTCACGGCGCGCGAGGGGCCGGAGACGTGCAACACGCACAACATGGTCAAGCTCGCCGCCGAGCTGCATCAGCTCACCGGCGACGACGCATACGTGCTGTGGGCGGAGCGGGCCCGCGCGAACCACCTGCGCTCAGCGCAGCATCCGGTCCACGGCGGACTCGTGTACTTCACGCCGCAACGGCCCGCGCACTACCGCGTCTACTCGCCCGAGGCCGAGGGATTCTGGTGCTGCATGGGCTCGGGCTTCGAGGCGCAGTCGCGCCACGCCGCGCTGATCTACTCCGCCGCACCGGACGAGGTGCGCGTTAACGCGCTCGTGCCGTCGCGGTTCGAGTCCGACGGGGCCGAGGTCGTGATCGCCGTCGACGACCGCTCCGACGCCGCGGCCGTGGACGTCACGCTCCGCGTGCGGGCCGCCCGCCCCACCCGCGTGGCCGTGCTGGTCCCCGGCTGGGTCGACGGCGACGCGTTCGCGACCATCGCCGAGGGGATGACGGATGCCGCCCCACGGCGCGCGCCCGCCGGCTCGCGGCTGCGGTTCGACGCGGCGGAGGGCGAGACGGCCGTGCAGCTGTCGCTCGCGCGCAGCCTGCGCTGGGAGCGCGCGGCGGACGGGTCGGACTGGGCGTGGATCGTCGACGGCCCCGATGTGCTCGCGCATCGCGTGCCCGACGACGCCGTCGCCTACCGCGGCACCGGCGCACGCATGGGGCACATCGCGGTCGGCCCGCTCCGCCCGCTCGCCGGCGCACCGGTGCTGACAGCCGACGCCCTCGAGCATGCCGTCCGGCTCGGCCCGGGCTCGGTGCGCGTGCCCACCGCGGACGGCGGCAGCGTCGATCTCGAGCCGTTCGCCGGGGTCCACGACGCCCGCTACATCGTGGCGTGGCCGCTCGCCGCCGACCCCCGGGACGTGCCGGCCCGGCGGGCGGCGCTCGAGCGGATCGACACCGCCTCGCTCGGTCTCGAAGCCCGCACCCGGGACGTCGTCGCATTCGGTGAGCAGCAGCCGGAGTCCGACCACGCCCTCACGGCCACCGACGAGGAGATCGGCGTGCGCGGCGACACCCGCTGGCGTCGGACCCGCGGCACGATCGCGGTGACGCTGCGCGACTGGAGCGGCACGGCCGACACGCTGCGACTGTCGTGGCTCGGCGGCGACGAGGACTCCCGCGTGCGTGTCGTCGTGGGCGGCGCGGTGGTGCTCGACGAGGTCGTGCCGGCGTCGTCGAGCGACGGGACGCGCGAGGTGCCGCTCGGCGACGCGACCGGCGCGTTGGATCTGCCGGTGCGCATCGAGGCGGCGGGCTCGGCCACCCCGCGTCTGACCGAGCTCCGCGCGCTCGCCGCGGCGTCGGACCGCTGACCGCAGCGGCCGCACAGCCACGCGGCCGCCCGCGATCACCGAAGACGCGACCCGCCGATCACGGTGTGCCCGGTGAGCGGATCACCGCGCGGGCCGTCGCCGGGTAGGCGTCAGACCGCGAGAGCGGACCGCAGGAACCCCCGCGCCTCGTCCTGCATCGCGGCCGTGAACTCGTGCGGTGCGTCATGCCACGCGCCGGTGCAGCGCGACCCGAGCAGAGCGCGCAGGCGGGTGTCGGCATCCGTCATCCCCTCACGGGGGAACAGCTCGTCACGTGCGCCGTACTGCACGAGCACACGCTGCCCGAGCGCGGCGATGTCGGGCAGGTCGAAGCGTGCGGCCAGGCCCGGACTGTGCAGCAGCCACGAGTGGGTCTCCAGGTAGTCGGGCACGAGCGACGCCGACGTCGACATCATGCCGGCGATCGCCGTCACCGCGAACCTGTCGTCCAGCGCGGCGGTGAACAGCGCACGACCGCCGCCTCCTGAGAACCCGACGACGCCCAGCCGCGACGCGTCGACCTCGGGGAGCCCGGCGAGCACCCCGGCCGCCGCCAGGTCGTCGGTGGCGACGGCTCCCGCGAAGCTCGTGCCGAGCGCACCCGCGGCCTTGGCCAGGCCGTACTCGTGCAGCGACGACAGCTCGTCGAAGCGCTCGTCGGGGGAGAGGGTCTCGCCCCGCTCGCGGTGCAGCGCGTCCAGTGCCTCACCGAGACGCGCGAGCACGGCGGGAGGCGACGACAGGTCGAACGCCCGGCTCGCCCACGAGAAGGCGTCGGGCGCGAGCACCGCGAAGCCGTCACGAGCGAGATCGTTCGCGAGGGTGCGGCCGGCGTAGCAGCGCGCACGCATGCGCGCGGCCGACGGGCTCGGAGCGTGCCCCGTGTCGACGAGCTGCTCGGCTCCGGTGGAGCGGACCCCGCCGTGCGCGTGAAGAGTCAGCACCCCGGGGAGCGGCCCATGCGCCCCGACGGGAGTCAGCAGGAACGCACGCGTGCGCGGGCCGAACCCGAGCCACCACGTGAGCTCGCGTCCCTCCACACCCGCGGCGGTCCAGGTCCGCTCGACACGGACGTCGCGGGCGTGCGCGACCCGCACTCCGAGCACCTCGGCCAGCGCCCGACGGCGCGGATCGGCCGGCGAGAGCACGGAAGCGCCCGCGAGGTAGGCCGGCCAATCGGCGTACCCCGCGAGCGCTCCGGTGCCCATGCGGCGCGTCAGTGCGCGACGCGAGCGCGCAGGTGAGGAGTGACGGATGCCGCGAACCCGGCGGCCGTGCGCTGCACGGCGACGAGCGGGTCGGTGGCCCAGATGTCCTCGTTGAAGATCTCGACCTCGATGTCGCGGTCGTAGCCGGTGGCCTCGACCGCGCGCGTGAGCGATGCGAAGTCGATGACGCCGTCGCCCGGGTAATGGCGGCCGAGGAGCACGTCCGCGGGGAGCGGCGTCTTCCAGTCGCAGACCTGGTACGTGGCGATGCGGCCCTCGCGGCCCGCGCGCTCGATCGACGGGAGCACGTCCGGGTCCCACCAGATGTGGAACGTGTCGACCGTCGCTCCCACGACGGCCGGGTCGAAGTCCGCCGCGATGTCGAGCGCCTGGCCGAGCGTCGAGACGACGCAGCGGTCGGAGGCGTACATCGGATGCAGCGGCTCGATCGCGAGCGTCACACCGGCGGCCGCGGCATCCGGAACCAGCTCGCCGATCGCGTCGCGCACGCGCTCGCGCGCGCCGATCAGGTCGCGCGACCCTTCGGGCAGACCGCCGGCGACGAGCACGAGGATGGCGGTCGACCCCTCGGCCCCGGCCGCCGCGAGCGTCGCCGCCTCTTCGATGGCGACGCGGTTGTCGTCGATCGACGCCCGGCGGGCGGGCCCCTCGGGCATCGTGAAGAAGCCGGCGCGGCAGTGCGTCGTGAAGCGCAGGCCCGAGTCGGTCAGCATCGAGGCGGCCGTGGCCAGGCCCACCTGCTGCACGGGCTCGCGCCACAGGCCGATCGCCTGCACGCCCGCTTCGGCGGTCACGCGCAGCGCGGTCGCCAGGTCGGCGTGCTTGATGGTGGCCTGGTTGATCGACAGACGCGGGTCCACGGTCACGCGATCACCCCCGGGACGTCGATGCCGTTGTGACGCAGCATGCCGTGCCAGCGGATGGCGGCGAGCTCGGGCTTCTCCAGGGCGAGCGACGCGTTCGCGAGCTCGACGATGCGCGACAGGTGGGGGAGGCTGCGCGCGGAGTGCAGGCCGCCGACCATCTGGAACGCCGGCTGGTGGCCGTTGAGCCACGAAAGGAACGCGACGCCGGTCTTGTAGTAGAACGTGGGCGCGGCGAACACCTGGCGGCTGAGCTCCTCGGTGGGGCCGAGGATCTCGAGGTAGCGTGCCGGATCGCCCGCGTCCAGCGCCTGGATGGCCGCCGACGCGACCGGCGTGATCGCGGCGAAGGCGCCGAGCAGCGCGTCCGAGTGCTGACGGGTGCTGTCGGGGTTGCGGGCCGGCTGCGTCGCGTCGGGCACGTCCTGCCCGCCGATGAGGCCGACGTAGTTGAAGTCGTCGCCGGTGAACATGCGCACGCCCTGGGGCAGGCGCTCGCGCACCGACACCTCGGAGGCCGCGTCGAGCAGGCTCATCTTGACGCCCGCGACCTTGTCGGCGTTCTCCTCGATGATCTCCAGCAGCACCGCCGACGCGTCGCGCCAGTCGGGCGACCCGAAGTAGCCCTCCAGCACCGGGTCGAACGCGGTGCCGAGCCAGTGCAGCACGACCGGGGTGGTCGCGGACTGCAGCACCTCGCGGTAGACGCGCCGGTAGTCGTCGGCCGACTGCGCGACCCGCGCGAGGTGGCGGGACGCCATCAGCACCGGGCCGGCACCCTGCTCCTCGGTGAAGTGCAGCTGCTCCTTGTAGGCGTCGATGACCTGGTCGATCGAGATGCGCTCCTCGTCGACATGGTCGGTGTTGACGCCGACGACGACCGAGCCGCCCTCCTCGCGGGCGACCTGCGCCGAGCGGGCGATGAGGTCGCGCGTCGCGGCGGCGTCCAGACCCATGTTCCGCTGTGCGGTGTCCATGGCGTCGGCGACGCCGAGACCCCACGAGTACACCGAGCGCCGGAAGTCCAGCGTGGCGTCCCAGTCGACCTCGGCGGGACGGCCCGGGGTGTTGTCGGCCCAGGTGTGGGGCACGACGTGCGCGGCGGCGTACGCCACGCGGCTGCGGAGCGGGCCCCCGGGCTTCGTGTAGCCCGGGGACTCGTTCAGCGAGACCGCCGACGTCGCGCCGTCGGCCGAGAGAAGTGTGAGCTTCGGCATCCGTTCTCCCGATCAGTCCAGCGACAGCGCGGGCAGCTCGACCTTGCGGCCCTCGCGGCTGGACTGCAGGCCGGCCTCGGCCAGCAGCACGCCGCGCGCGCCGGAGAGCAGGTCGAACTCGTAGTCGGTGCCCAGCACGTACGACTCGAGGAACTCCTCCCACTGCTGACGGAAGCCGTTCTGGAACACGTCGTTCGTGGGCACCTCGGCCCAGTCGGCGTCGTAGTCGTGGTCGTCGGCGAGGTCGGGGTTCCAGACCGGCTTGGGGGTGGCGTTGCGGTGCTGGATCTTCGCGCCGAAGAGGCCCACGACGGCCGAGCCGTGCGTGCCGTCGACGTGGAACTCGACGAGCTCGTCGCGGTTCACGCGGACGGTCCACGACGAGTTGATCTGCGCGACGATGTCGCCCTCGAGCTCGAAGACGCCGTAGGCGGCGTCCTCGGCGGTCGCGGTGTAGTGCTCGCCCTTCTCGTCCCAGCGGTCCTTGATGTGCACGGCGGCCTGTGCGTAGACCGTCTTGACCTCGCCGAAGAGGTTCTCCATCACGTAGTTCCAGTGCGGGAACATGTCGACGATGATGCCGCCGCCGTCCTCGGCGCGGTAGTTCCACGAGGGACGCTGGGCGGGCTGCCAGTCGCCCTCGAAGACCCAGTAGCCGAACTCGCCGCGCACCGACAGGATGCGGCCGAAGAAGCCGGAGTCGATGAGGCGCTTGAGCTTCTGCAGGCCGGGGAGGTAGAGCTTGTCGTGGACGACGCCGGTCTTGACGCCGGCCTCCTTCGCGAGCTTCGCGAGCTCGAGCGCCTCTTCGACCGTCTCGGCCGTCGGCTTCTCGGTGTAGATCGTCTTGCCGGCGGCGATCGCCTTGCGCAGGGCCGAGGCGCGGGCCTTGGTCACCAGGAAGTCGGCGTAGATCTCCCAGCGCGGGTCGGCCAGGGCGGCGTCGAGGTCGGTCGTGTAGTCCTCGATGCCGTGCTTGGCGGCGAGGTCGGCGAGCTTCGCCTCGCTGCGGCCGACGAGCAGCGGCTTGACGGTGACCTTGGTGCCGTCGGCGAGCTCGATGCCGCCCTGGTCGCGGATCGCGAGGATCGAGCGCACCAGGTGCTGGCGGTAGCCCATGCGGCCCGAGACGCCGTTCATGATGATGCCGATCTCGCGCACCTGCGGACGGCCCGAGGTCTCCGCCGAAGCCGGAGCGAGTGTCGTGTCGGTCATGGGGTCCTGCTTTCTTCTCTGAAGGCTGTGGGTACCCGCTCACCGGGCAGTGACGCGGGTAAACGCTTTCCAATAGTGTGACACGGGATTTGTCGGTTCGCAAGCGCTATCCGAAGCGCACAGAATCGGAGGTTTCGAGCGACACTCCGGAGAACGGATGCCTCCTCCCGGCGTGTCGCCCAAGAAGTCCGACGCTGTGCCGCTCCACGCCGCCCCGCGCGGGCCGGTCAGGCCCGCAGCAGCACGCACCCGTGCGGCTCGAGCGTCAGCCGGACGACGGAGCTGCCCGGAGCCACACCGCGCGCCGCATCCGACTGCTCGTGGACGGCCTCCACGGCGACGGATGCCGCGTCCCACACGTCCACGACGCCTGCGGGGGCGGGGCCGAGGCCGAGCGACCGCGTGTCGAACGGCACCTCGCGGGGTTGGTCGGCTGTGTTGAAGACGGCGACCCAGCGTGTCTCGCCGCGCTCGGCCGCCCACACCACGAGGTCTCGCTCGCGCAGCAGCTCGCGGTTGCCGGTGGACTCGCGCAGCACCTCGAGCACGTCGTCGTTCGTGAAGAGGGCGATGGTCTCGGGGGCACTGGTGGGGAGGTCTCCGCCGATCATGAGCGGGGATCGCGCCATGACCCACAGGGTGACCAGCGACCTGCGCTCGGCCAGGGTGAGCGCGCCTTCGCGGGGTTCGCCGCGCTCGGCGCGGATGCCGATGCGGCCGAGGGGCAGCATGTCGGCGTCGGGCCAGCCCTCCGGCCCTGCCAGCGGCGCCCAGCGTGCCAGCCGCGCGAAGTTCGCCTCGACGTCGTCCCACCGGTCCCACAGATCGTCGCAGATCCGCCACATCGTGGCGTGCTGCCGCAGGTGCTCGAGGTGGGCCGCCGACAGGTCCCGTCCGGGCGAGAGCGACAGCGCGATGGCGCGCGGCGCGGTCTCGATCGCCGTCGAGAGGGCTTCGATCTCGGCGGCCTGGTAGGGCCACAGAAGGTCGTCGGCCTTGATGAAGTCGACGCCCCACAGCGCGTACTGGTCCGCTATCGAGTGGTAGTACGCCGCGGCGCCGGGCTTCGAGTGGTCCAGGCCGAGGTAGTGCGGGTTCCACTCGCAGACGTTGGCCGAGTCGGCGACGGCCGCCGCCGTGGCCTCGGCGCCCTGCACGGGCAGGTCGCGCTCGACGGCCAGGCGCGGGATGCCGCGCATGATGTGGATGCCGAACTTCAGGCCGAGTTCGTGCACGCGCGCGGCCAGCGGGGCGAACCCGCGGCCTCCGGCCGACGACGGGAACCGCACCGGGTCGGGCTGCACGCGGCCGAACTCGTCGATCACCAGCGGAGCGGCGTCGTTGTACCCGTGCGACCGCGCGGTCGGATCGGCCCAGTCGATGTCGACCACCACCGTGTCCCATCCGTGGGGGAGGAGGTGCTCGGCCATGAAGGCGGCGTTGGCGAGCACCTCCTCCTCGGTGACGGTGGTGCCGTAGCTGTCCCAGCTGTTCCACCCCATCGGCGGGGTGGGCGTCTTCCGCAGCGTCATGCGAGCCGGATCGCCGTCCACGAGACGGCGGGGAGCGTCACCGACAGCTGTTCGCCGTCGACGGATGCCTCCGCCTCGCGTACGCCCACCCGCTCGGGCGCCTCCAGCGTGTTGGCGGCGTACAGGTCGTCCTCGTGCAGGAGGTGCGACTCCACGACCGAGACCTCGCGGCCGAGCTCGCGCACCAGGGCGGCGAGGTCGACGCGGAGGGTCGCGGCATCCGTCGTCGAACGGTTCACCGCGAACAGCGACACGCCCTCGTCGTCGATGGTCGCCACCGCGTTCAGCGCCGGGACGTCGCCGAATCTCTCGCTGGCGAAGGTGCTCGACGCGACCGGCACGCGCACCGCGTTGCCGCGTGCCAGGCGCGAGGTGATCGAGAACGGGAAGAACGTGGTCTGCCGCCACGCGGGTCCGCCGGGCTCGGTCATGATCGGCGCGATCACGTTGACCAGCTGCGCGAGCGAAGCCGAGCGCACCCGGTCGGCGTGCTGCAGCAGCGTGATCAGCAGGTCGCCGAAGACGACGGCGTCCAGCGCGTGGTACTGGTCCTCGAGCAGACGCGGAGCCACGGGCCACGCCCCGCCCTTGAACTCGTGGCCCGACTCGGTGCCGTCCTCCTTGTGCAGGTACCAGACGTTCCACTCGTCGAACGAGATCATGATGCGCTTGTCGCTCTTCTTCTCCGCGGCCACGGAGTCGGCGATGGCGGCGACGGCCTCGATGAAGCGCGCCATGTCGACGCCGGAGGCCAGGAACTCCTGCGCGTTTCCGTCCTGCTCCTGGTAGTACGAGTGGCACGAGATGTACTCGACGTCGTCGAAGGTGTGCTCGAGGACGGTGCGCTCCCACGACCCGAACGTCGGCATGCCCCGGCCCGACGAGCCGCACACGACGAGCTCGATGTCGGGGTCGAGCATGCGCATCGCCTTCGCGGTCTGCGAGGCGAGCGTGCCGTAGTCGTCGGCGTTCTTGTGGCCGACCTGCCACGGGCCGTCCATCTCGTTGCCCAGGCACCACATGCTCACGCCGAAGGGCGTCGCGCGTCCGTTCGCCGCGCGCCGGTCGGTCCACGCCGTCTGCGCGTCGGCGTTGGCGTACTCGAGCAGGTCGAGCGCCTCCTGCGTGCCGCGCGTGCCGAGGTTGACCGCGAGCATGAGGTCGCTCCCGACGCGGTCGAGCCACGCCTGGAACTCGTGGAGGCCGACCTCGTTCGTCTCCGTCGAGTGCCACGCGAGGTCGAGCCGTCGCGGGCGCTCGGCCTTCGGCCCGATGCCGTCCTCCCAGCGGTACGCCGAGACGAAGTTGCCGCCGGGGTAGCGGATGGTCGAGACGCCGAGCTCCTTCACCAGCTCGACGACGTCGGTGCGGAAGCCCTCCTCGTCGGCGGACGGATGCCCCGGCTCGAAGATGCCGTCGTAGATGTGGCGCCCGAGGTGCTCGACGAATCCGCCGAACAGCCGCCGGTCGATGTCGGCGACCTCGTGGTGCGGGTCGAGGCGGGCGGTCGCGTCCTGCGCGTCGGTCACGGGGTGCTCCTTGGAGGTCGAAGCGCCGGCGATGCGGACGTGCGTCGCCGGCGACGGTTCAGTGGGATGCCGGCTCGTGCCGGAGGATCAGTGAGATGGCGGCCGGCCTCGCGGGGAGGCGGTACCGGGGGAGCACCCCCGGCCCGCACGTGGCGGTGCCGACGCCCGACTGGGCGAGGTCGATCGTCACGTGCGTCTGCCCGTCCGGAGTCAGCTCCCAGTTGTGGGCGGCGCCGGCGAGGGACCGCCGGCTGTGACGCGACACGGTGAGCGCGAAGGGGGCGTCGAGCGAGGACACGTGCAGGGTGCCGGCCTGGGTCGCGATCGCGGCCTCGCGCACGCCGATCCTCGAGCCGCTCTCCTGCGGACGGACGTGGTCCACGGTGAGCTCGTCGGCGTCGAGGTGCCACCAGCCGAACCGCGCGGCCGCGCGCAGGTCGGGGTAGCTGGGCATCGGGCCGTATCCCGCCAGGTCCACCCCGACGGGCGCCGAGGCGAGGACGAAGTCCAGCCCGATCCTCGCCCACTCCGTGATCCAGGTGCCGTGGGGCTCAAGCTCGGCGTCGAGCCGCACGGCGCCGCCCTCGAGGGCGGTCCACCGCAGTCGGGCGTCGACGGCGCTGTCGAGGATGGGCGTCCCGGTGCGGGTGCGCACCGTGACGGCGCCACCCTCGGTCAGGGCGTCCACCAGCCGGGTCACGGTGCGGTCCATGCCGGCCGCGCGCCAGCGCTCGGCGTAGGAGGGCAGGTCGAGCTCGTCGTCGCCGATGTCTCGGTCGTTGTCCGTCGGAGCACGCCAGACGCCCACCGTCGGTCCCGCGATCGCCAGACCGCCCAGGCTCTGCAGGCCTCCGCCCGTGCGGTCGAACCGCGCGGCGCCGACGACGTCGGCGGTCGCGGCGACCGCGGCGGGGGCGGGTGCGACGGGTCGTCCGTCGCGGACGTCCTGGCCGCTCGCGATCACGTGGCCGGCCTCCGCCCAGGCCGATGGTGCGGCCGAGACCGCCTCGACCGTGAGCGCGTCGGCCACGCGGGCCGCGGCATCCGTCCGGCACTCGTCGGGCAGGTCCACCATCGCGGCGGAACGCGGTCCGCAGGCGGGTGTGGGAAGGGTTCCGGATGCCACGACCTCGCCGTCGACGGTGCGCGTCCAGCGCAGCGCGACGTCGGCGAGGTCGCGGAAGTCGTACCGGTTCTCGAGGCGCACGCGCGTGCGCGCGCCGTCGATCCCCACGACGATGGGGGCGATGACGGCCGCATAGTGCAGCAGCCCGGGCCGGGGATTGCGGTCCGCGTCGACGAGTCCGTCGATGACGAAGTTGCCGTCGTGCACGTCCTCTCCGAAGTCGCCGCCGTAGAGGGTCCGGCTCGTGCCGTCCGGGCCGTCGACCGCGATGCCGTGCTCGAGCCACTCCCACACGAAGCCGCCCGCGTGGCGCGGGAAGGTCTCGAAGAGGTCCCAGTACTCCTGGAGGCCGCCGGGGCCGGTCCCCATCGCGTGCGCGAACTCGCACTGGAGGAACGGCAGGGTGCGGCGGCGCACCTCGGCCGGCGTGGCGTCGAAGGGTGCCGGCACCAGCGCCTCCTCGCCGATCGCGCGCACCTCGTCGTGCGTGGCGTACATGCGCGAGTAGACGTCGACGTAGCGGCTCGCGCGATCGCCCTCATAGTGGATGAGCCGGGTGGGATCGGCGGTCTTCGCCCATCGCGCCATCTCCTCGAGATTCGCACCGACGTGCGACTCGTTGCCCAGCGACCACATGATGACGCTCGGATGGTTCTTGTCGCGATGCACCGTCCGGCGGATGCGGTCCAGGAACGCGTCGCGCCACGCGGGGTCGGCGCTCGGGTTGCGGCGCCAGTCGACGTGCTCGAAGCCGTGGGTCTCGAGGTCGCACTCGTCGATCACCCAGAACCCGAGCTCGTCGAAGAGGTCGAGGACGTCCGGATGCGGGGGGTAGTGGGAGGTACGGACCGCGTTGATGTTGTGGCGCTTCATCAGGAGCAGCTCGTCACGGGCCACGTCGGCGTCGTAGACGCGACCGTGCCGCGGGCGGTGCTCGTGACGGTTCACGCCGCGCAGCATGATCGGCGCACCGTTGACGAGGAGCTGCGTGTCCCGCACCTCCACCCGTCGGAACCCGATGCGAAGGGCGACGACCTCCGCCTGGGTGCGGACCTCGGCGTCGTAGAGCCGCGGCTGCTCGGCGGTCCACGGCTCGACCCCGGCGATCCGCAGTGTGTCCGCTGCCGGCGCGTCGATGCCGAGCTCGGGGATCACGATGCGCGCCGCGGCCTCGCCGTCGACGCGGACCGAGACGTCGAGGGTGCCCGCTCCGGTGTCGGCGTCGTAGTCCGCACGCACGAACACGTCGTCGACCCCGCCGTCGGGCCGGGCGAGGATCGTCACGCTCCGGAAGATCCCCGGCAGCCACCACATGTCCTGGTTCTCGAGGTAGGTGGCGTCGCTGAACTGCGCGACGCGGACCGCGAGCCGGTTCGTCCCGGGGACGAGGACGTCCGACACGTCGAACTCGTGCGTGAGCCTGCTTCCACGGGTCGTCCCGAGGAGCACGTCGTTCAACCACACCTCGGCGGCCGACTCGATGCCGTCGAACCGGAGGATGCGGCGGCGATGCGCGATGACCTCGTCCGACGCCGCGAAGTCGAGCCGGTAGTCGCCGATCGGATTGACGTCGGGCGGGTGCGGCGGGTCCACCGGGAAGGGCATCTGCACGTTGGAGTAGGCCGGCGACCCGTAGCCCTGCAGGTTCCAGTGGCCGGGGACCTCGACGACTCCCCAGCCGTCGGCGTCTGCGACGCGCCAGTCCTCGGGCGCGGCCCGGAGGGAGGGCGAGACGCGGAATCTCCAGCGCCCGTCGAGCGACTGGCTGGGCGCATCGGAGCACAGACGAGCGCGCGGGGCGGTGGTGCCGGAGCCGGGGCTGGTGGTGGCGATCTCCATGGGTTCCTCGTCGGTGAGTGAAGAGCGTCAAAGCACCGACCCTACACGGAAGGCGCTTACCCATTCGCTGGGAAATTTGAGGGAAGGCGCTTGCCGGTAGACCAACTTTGCTCTAATGTCCTAACATCGTATCAGCGATCCGCACCGGGCTCCGGCTCCGGCTCCGCACCAGAGGCGCGAAATCCCGCGCCGCATCGACAAGGACGTTGGCCCCTGGACATCCAGGGCGAAAGGGAAATCCAATGAAGCATTCAGCAAAGCCCCGCCTGCGGGTGACTCTCGCCCTCGCCGCCGCCGCGGTCACCGCTGTCGCGCTCACCGGCTGCGGCTCGAACGGCGAAGCCGCCCAGACCGACGAGCCGATCCAGTTCTTCCTCTCGGGCGACGCCAACCAGGGCGGCGGCTACGCCCACATGGCCGAGAAGTACGAGGAGGAGACCGGCGTCGAGGTCGAGATCGTCGACATCGCGAACGACGACCTCGCCACCAAGCTCCGCAACGCCGCGCAGGCCAACGACCTCCCGGCGATCGCCCGCGTCGGCGCCGTCGACCCGGTCTGGCGCAACGCGACGACCGATCTGTCGGACATCACCGAAGGCAGCGAGATCCGCACGGACCTCTCCGACAAGGACGACGACGGCAACGTCATCTCGCTCCCCTCCGACATCACCGCGGTCGGCATGTTCATCAACAAGACGCTGTTCGACGAGGCCGGCGTCGCCTACCCCACCAGCGAGGACGACATCTGGACGTGGGACGAGTACGTCGCTGCGGTCAAGGAGGTCCAGGCCGCGACCGGCACCACGTACGGCATGGTGATGGACAAGTCCTCGCACCGCCTCAAGGCCCTCTTCTACGAATTCGGCTCAGACTACTTCCAGGCCGATGACGAGGGTGTCTTCAGCACGAACGACAACACGAAGGACGCGCTGGAGTTCTTCGGCTCGCTGAACGACGACTCCTTCATGCCGCGCTCGGTGTGGCTGTCGGATGCCGACCCGAACGCGCTGTTCAAGAGCGGCGACGTCGTGTCGTACCTCTCCGGCTCGTGGCAGATCGCGGACTTCGCCGTGAACATCGCCGACTTCGAGTGGGCGTCGGTCTACATGCCGCAGGAGGAGGAGCGCGCGACCAACTTCGGCAACGCCGCATCGATCGTCGTCTTCGAGGGCCCTCAGCAGGAGGCCGCGCACGACTTCATCGAGTGGCTGTACGAGCCCGAGAACTACACCGAGCTGTCGGAGACGTCGTCGTTCATCCCCGCCATCGGCGGCCTGGACATCGAGTACGCGGCGCACGCGGACGCCTTCGACATCTACAACCAGGACATCGCGGCCTCTCCCGACATCGTGGGCGAGATCAAGGCGATGGAGCTGCAGTACGGCGCGCAGGGCGTGACGACCGACGGCGACCCGGTGCGCGACGAGACCGTCAAGTACCTCAACGGCGAGCAGGACGTCGACACCACGATCGAGAACATCAACGCCCTGTTCACCGACCAGCTGGGCGCTCTGGAGTGACCGTGTCCACCACCAAGACCGTCGATGGGCGCAGCGCCGAAACCTCTGCGCTCATCACCGTGGGGCGGCGGACGCAGCGCGTCCGCCGCCCGCGGCGGCGCAGCTCGACGACATTCGTCCTGGCGCCGCTCACCTTCATCGCCGTCTCGGTGGTGCTGTTCGCCCTGTTCTTCCTGTGGCCGGGAGCGCTCGGGCTCTGGTACTCGCTCACCGACTACACCGGTGTCGGAACCCCCGAGTTCATCGGCGTCGAGAACTACGTCGACCTCGCCCAGGACCCGGTGTTCTACAGCGTGCTCGGCCGCACCTTCCTGTACACCCTGCTGTCGGTCCCGCTGCACTACGTCGCGGCGCTCGGGATCGCGGTCCTCCTCACCAACAGCATGGCCAAGGGCAAGTCGACGGCCCGCATCATCTTCTTCCTGCCGTGGCTCATCTCGCCGATCGTCGCCGGTGTCATCTGGAAGTGGCTCTTCGGCGAGAACTTCGGTCTCGTGAACTATCTGATCGAGACGCTCGGCGGCCAGGGCCTGCGATGGGAGACCGACCCGACGCTCGCGCTCGTGCTCATCCTCATCGTGAGCACGTGGGGCGGCACGGCGTTCAACATGCTGCTGTTCATCGCCGCGATCCGCAACGTCCCGCAGTCGTACCTGGAGGCCGCGCAGCTGGACGGCGCCAACAGCTGGCAGCGCTTCTACCGCATCACCCTGCCGCTGCTGCGCCCGACCTCGTTCATGGTGATCCTCCTGACGACCATCGGGTCGATGAAGGAGTTCGCGATGGTCCAGGCGCTCAACGGCGGTGGACCGGGCACCTCGAACATGTTCATGGTCCAGTACATCTACCGCACCGGCTTCGAGCGTGCCGATGTGGGCTACGCCAGTGCCGCATCGATGGTCCTCATGGTGATCCTCATCGTCATCGCGGTCATCCAGATGCGCTTCGACAAGAGGAACGACCTCGCATGACTCTCCGACAAGAGGCGCGACCGCGCCGCCGCGGGCTCCGCTCGCTGCCGAGCACGCTGCTGCTGTGGCTGCTCGCGCTGGGCTTCATCATCCCCGTCGCCTGGTTCATCCTCAGCTCGTTCAAGCCCGGCTCGGAGCTCTTCAGCCTCCCGCTCCGGCTGTTCCCCGAAGACTGGACGATCAGCGGCTACACCACCGCGTGGAACCGGTTCAACTTCGCCCAGTACTTCCTCAACACCTCGATCGTGGCGGTCGTCACCACGGTGCTGACCGTGCTGGTGAGCGCCATGACCGGCTACGCGTTCGCGAAGTACAAGGCCTGGTGGCTGAAGTTCTTCTTCATCTGCGTCCTCGCGACCACCATGCTGCCGACCGAGGTCATCATGCCGAGCTCGTTCGCCGTGGTGCGCGACCTGGGCCTGTACAACACGCTCGCCGGCATCATCGTGCCGTCGATCATCACCGCGACGGGCATCTTCATGTTCCGTCAGTACTTCAAGACGATCCCCGACGAGCTGCTCGAGGCCGCCCGCATCGACGGTGTGTCGGAGTTCGGCGCGTTCTGGCGCATCATGCTCCCCCTCGCGAAGCCGATCGCCGTGGTGCTCGCGATCTTCTCGTTCCAGTGGCGGTGGAACGACTACATCTGGCCGCTGATCGTGCTGAGGGACCCGGACCGCTACACGCTCCAGGTCGCGCTGCGATCCATCGTCGGCGCCGACAACATCGACTGGTCGGTGCTCCTGTCGGCCTCGGTGATCTCGCTGGTCCCGATGGTGGTCCTCTTCGCCATCTTCCAGCGGCAGATCATGAACGCCGATGTGAACTCCGGTCTGAAGGACTGAGATGCCCGACAGATCCCCGTTCCTCGGCGCGCTCCGGAACGCCGTCGCCGAAGACGTGCGGCGGGCGCTCGCCGAGGGCGCGAGCCCCGCGGACAGGCACCGCCGGCTGATGGAGCGCGCCAAGCTCCTGGTCTGCGCCTATCTGTGGCCCGAGTCGGACGATCGGGGCGACCCGGCGCTGCTCGCCGGCGCCGAGGCGAACGTCCGCGCACTGCGGGGGCTCCAGGGACCCGGCGGCCTGTTCATCGGCGGCGACAACGTCGACTCCCCTCCGGACTCGTCCTTCACGGTCAACGACCTCTGCGACACCCTGCAGGTCATCCGCACCGTCGACGCCGCAGCGGGAGACGGCCGCCTGGCCGCGCTCGCCGCCGAGCTGGACGCCGTCGCCGACGCCGTCGAACCGGCGCTCATCGCCGGCGGCGTCCACACGCCCAACCACCGGTGGGAGATCTCGGCGGCCCTGGCGCGGCTGCACCGCCGCCGTCCCTCGGAGGCGCTGCGCCGCCGTGCAGAGGAATGGCTCGCTGAGGGCGTCGACATCACGGCCGACGGCGTCTACTCCGAGCGGAGCGCGAACTATGCCGCGTGGGTGTCCAACCCGTCGCTCACGGCCATCGCCGAGGTGTTCGGCCGGAAGGATGCGCACGCTGCCGTCGTGCACAACCTCGAGAGCACGCTCGGGCTCATCCATCCGGACGACACGGTCGAGACCGTGCACTCGCGTCGTCAGGACCAGCTCACCCGGTTCCCGCTCGGACCTTATCTGGTCGCCTACCGGCGGTACGCCGTCCAGCTGGGACGCGGTGACTTCGCGTGGGCCGCGGAGCGCGCCCTGCGCGACGGCGTCGTCCACGCGCCGTCCACGCTGGCCGACCTCCTGCTCGAGCCCGCCCTCGGCGACGAGCTGCCCGAGGCGACCGCGCCATCCACGCAGGCCTCCTGGGCGCAATCCCGCCTCGTGGTCGACGACAACGCGCAGCGCCGCCTCGTGGTGTTCGGCGGGTCGGACTACCCGCGCTTCCGGCGCGTCCGCTCGGGCCTGTCGACGAACCCCACGTTCCTCCGCCTGTTCGCCGGCGAAGCGGTCCTGGACTCCGTGCGACTCTCGCGCGACTTCTTCGGACTCGGTCCGTTCCGCGCCGACGGTCTCGCGACCGATCGCGACGACGGCGGACTGAGCCACCGGCTGACGGAGACCGTCGCGGCGCACTACTACCAGCCCATGCCCGCCGACCTCCGCTCGCCGTCCGGCGAGTACGAGCTGACCGACGACGGCAGGTTCTACGGCTCGATGGCGTTCGCGCAGCGCGGCCGTGACGAGGTGGCGCTGCGGACCTCGGTCGACGTGCAGCCGACGGATGACGGCGCGATCCTCACCCTCTCCGTCGACGGACCCGACAGTCCCTGGGCGCTCGAGCTCGCCTTCCGTGAGGGCGGGCGGTTCGAGGGCGAGGGCGCGACGCCGCAGGAGAACGGGAGCCACCTGCTCACGCACGGCGCCTGCGTCTACCGGGTCGGCGAGGAGGCGATCGCCGTCGAGGCGGGGGACGCGTACCGCTCGGCCGGCCCAGGCACGTACCACCCGGGCGAGGACTACGCGTTCCTCGGCGCGACCGACGCCGCTGCCGGCTCGCGCCTGTATCTCACCGGACGATCACCCGCACGCCTCGTGTTCAGCCTCCGCGCCGAGCGAGCCGTCCGATGAGTGCGGTGACCGTGGACGCGCTCGAGTTCGACACCCTCCGCGCGCTGCGCGCCGAACGGCCGCACGCCGTCCAGGAGGCGCTCGCGACGCGCCGCCGCCGCGACATCGTGCGCGGGGACGGGCGTCTCTTCATCGTCGCGGCCGACCACCCCGCACGCGGGGCGCTGTCGGTGGGCGACCGCGACCACGCGATGGCGAGCCGGTATCTGCTGCTCCAGCGGCTCGCTGTGGCCCTCAGCCACCCGGGTGTGGACGGTGTGCTGGGCACGCCCGACATCATCGACGATCTCGCCGTCCTGGGCCTGCTCGACGACAAGGTCGTGGTCGGCTCGATGAACCGCGGCGGGCTGCGCGGGTCGGCCTTCGAGATGGACGACCGCTTCACGGGGTACGACGTGCCCGCGATGGTGCGCTCGGGCGTCGACTTCGCCAAGGTGCTGTTGCGCGTGAACCTCGCCGACCCGGCCACCGCGTCGACGCTCGAGTCCGCCGCGCACGCGGTGAGCGCCGCGGCGGAGGCCCGGATGCCGATCATGCTCGAGCCCTTCATGAGCCGCTGGGTCGACGGTCGCATCGGCAACGACCTCACCGCGGACGCCGTCGTGCTGTCCCTCGCGATCGCCGCCGGCCTCGGGGTCAGCAGCGCCTACACATGGATGAAGCTGCCCGTCGTGCCCGACATGGAACGGGTGATGGAGGCGACGACCCTGCCGACGCTGCTGCTCGGGGGCGACTCGGGCAGCGATCCGGACGAGACCTTCTCATCATGGGAGGATGCTCTCGCGCTTCCCGGCGTCCGCGGGCTCACCGCCGGCCGGGCCCTGCTCTACCCGCCGGACGGCGATGTGGCCGCCGCCGTCGACGCGGCCGCCCGCCTGGTCCACACCGATCTCTGACCGAGGAGAACCCATGCGCACGTTCGAGGAGACCCGATGAAGGCGGAGGTCGCCGGCGCCCCGGTGAGCTTCGGCGTCTTCGAGATGACGCCGGACGGCGCGGCCACCGTGTCCGCCGACGACCTGCTCGAGGTGCTGGCCGACGCCGGGTACCGCGGCGTCGACCTGGGCCCCGTGGGGTACCTCGGCCGCGGCGCGGAGCTTCGCGCACGGCTCGCCCGCTTCGAGCTGGAGCTGGCGGGCGGATGGGTGCAGCTGCCGTTCTCGGATGACGAGGCCTTCGAGGCATCCCTCCCCGTTCTGACCGACGCGCTTCGCGTCTTCTCCGACGCGGCGCAGGCGGGCCCCGGGAGGCTGCCGCTGCCGACGCTCGCTGACGACGGCTCCGTGGCGCGCCGCGCCCACCCCGGCCGCGGAGCGGCCGCGGACCCGCTCGCTCCCGAGGCCTGGGATCGCCTCTTCGCGAACACCGAGCGCGCGGCGGCGCTCGTGCGCGCCGCCGGCTTCGAGCCGACCTTCCATCACCACGCCGGCACCTTCGTGGAGTCGCCCGATGAGATCGACCGGTTCCTCGCGAACGTCGACGTCGACCTCACCCTTGACACCGGTCATCTGCTCATCGCCGACGGCGACCCGGCGGAGGCCGTCTCGCGCTGGGGCGATCGCATCAACCACCTGCATCTGAAGGACGTCGACCGCGCCGAGCTGCGGCGGGTGCTGGCGGCCGGCGGCGGCATGGCCGAGGTCTGGTCGTCGGGGGCGTTCACCGCGTTCGGCCGCGGCGATCTCGATCTCGCGCGCGTGATGGATGCCATGGACGAACGCGGCTTCGACGGCTGGGTGGTCGTCGAACAGGACGTGCTGAACGCCCCCGATGTCGCAATCGACACCTTCCGTGTGGCGCGCGGCGACGACCAGCGGGTGAACCGCGCTGCGCTCACGCGCTGGGTCTGACCCACGCCATCGCCTCTTCTCCGACACAGACAAGGAATCCGCCGTGCCCCACGCCCCTCTCCGCTTCGGTCTCATCGGCACCGGCCGCATCGGCCAGGTGCACGCCGAGAACATCGCCGCGAACCCGGACACCGCCCTCGCCTGGGTCGCCGACCCGTTCGTCGACGGGGCGCGTCGCGTCGCCGACCGTTTCGGGGGACGGGCGACGGCCGACACGGACGAGGTCTTCACCGCGGGCGACGTGGACGCCGTCCTCATCGCCTCGCCCACTCCGACGCACGTCGACCTCATCGAGAGGGCGGTGGATGCCGGCATCCCGGTGCTGTGCGAGAAGCCGATCGATCTCGACATCGCGCGCGTCGACAGGCTGCGCCCGAAGGTCGCGGCGGCCGGCATCCCCGTGGCTCTCGGCTTCAACCGGCGCTTCGACCCCGCGTTCGCGGAGGTCCGCGCGCGAGTCGCCGCCGGCGAGATCGGCGGCCTGGAGCAGCTCACCATCATCAGTCGCGACCCGTCCGCGCCGCCGGCGGACTACATCGCCGTCTCGGGTGGCATCTTCCGCGACATGACGATCCACGACTTCGACATGGCGCGCAGCTTCCTGCCCGACATCGTCGAGGTCAGCGCGGTCGGCTCGCGCACGTTCGACGACGGCGCGAGCGAGCACGGCGACTTCGACACGGCGGTGGTGACGCTGCGCGCGGCGTCGGGGGCGCTCGTCACGATCGTCAACTCGCGGCACAGCGCCGTCGGCTACGACCAGCGCCTCGAGGCGTTCGGCGGGAACGGGACCCTGCAGGTCGCGAACCGCTCGACGAGCCTCGTGAGCCTCTCCACCGGCGTCGGCGTGGAGACCCGGGCACCGTACGAGGACTTCTTCCTCCAGCGCTACGCCGAGGCCTACGCCGCCGAGCTGGGGGAGTTCGTCCGCCTCGCCCGCGGCGAGACCGCGTCGAGCCCGACCTTCGAGGACGGACGCGCTGCGCTGATCCTCGCCGACGCCGCGCAGCGCTCGGCGACCGAGCGGGTCGCCGTCGAGGTCAGCCTGGCCTGATCAGGCCCTCCCACAGACGAACAGACGGATGCCGCGGCTCGATGAGCCGCGGCATCCGTCGTCGTGCTGTCGGTCAGCCGAGGATCGCGTCGGCCTCTGCGAAGAACTGGGTCACCGCGTCGTCGACCGAGAGGGCGCCCAGGCCGATGGACTTGCCGAGGTCCCAGAAGGTCTGCTCCAGCGAGCCGTAGCCGACGACCGGGACCGGCGGGGCGTCGCCGATGCGGTCGGCGGCGGACTCGATGTAGTCGGCGACCTGCTTGTCGGCGCCCTCGAGGGTCGTGCCCTCGAGCTTCGACGACGAGGCGGGGAAGCCGAGCGTCGTGCCGAAGATCTCGCCGGCCTCGGGGCTGTTCACGACGAAGTCGAGGAACAGCGCGGCGGCTTCGGGGTGCTCGGTGTTCTGCGCGATCGCGACCTGGAGGCCCGCCTGACGGTACAGGTCCTTCGAGCCCTCCTCCGCGGTCGGCGGGGCGACGATCGAGATCGACGAGGCGCCCGAGTCGGCGAGGTACCCGCCGAGGAAGTTGCTCCAGCTCATCTCGCTCGCGGTGACGGCCGCGCCGAATCCGGACTTGGGGGACAGCTCCTCGAGCGTCTGCTGCGGCACGGTGACGCCGTCGCGGATGTCGTCGCCCGACTCCCAGAAGTCGCGCAGCTCGTCCTCGGTGAAGCCGAGCTCGCCGTCCTCGGTGTAGAGGTTGCCGCCGTCGGCGCGGAGCACGAGTTCGAAGACCTGGATGCGCTGCGTGTAGTCGGTGCCGCCGTACACGGCGCCGCCGGTCGCGTCGGTGACCGAGGCCATCCACTCGTCGAAGTCGGCGAAGCTGCCGCCGGCCTCGGGCGCCTCGACGCCCGCCTGCGCGACGAGGTCGTCGTTGACGAAGTTCGCCCACAGGCTGTAGCCCGTCGGCAGCGAGTACTGCGTTCCGTCGAGGGCGCCGGTGCCGAGCAGCGACTCGTCGAACGTGGTCGTGTCGACGTAGTCCGCCACCTCGCCGAGGTCGAGCAGGTTGCCCGACTCGGCGTACTGGCGCAGGTAGCTGTCGGAGAACTGGAACACGTCGGGCAGTCCGCCGCCGGCGGCCTCGGTCTGCCGCTTCTCCCAGAAGCTGGGGAAGTCGGTGAACGAGGTGTTGATCGTGATGTTCGGGTACTCCTCGTTGAACGCCGCGATCAGGTCGTTGTAGCGGGTCGCGCGGTCGTCGTTGCCCCAGAACGCGAAGTCGATGGTGACCTTCTCGTCGGGGTCGAACGCCGCCGCGTCATCGGAGGTGTCGCCGGAGCATCCGGCGAGGACGAGCGCCGCGGTCGCCGTGAGGGCGGCTGCTGCGAGGAGGCGAGGTGCGGGCATGGGTATGTCTCCAGTCGGTGCGGTTGGGCGAGGGTCGGGGGGCCGCCGCTCAGCGGGCGGCGGACAGTTCTGCGGCGGGGGCGGACGCCGGCGCGCCGGGCGAGGCGGGCACGAGGAGGAAGGCGACACCCTGCGCATCGAGGACGACGCGGTGGACGGCCGCTCCGGTCTCGGCATCCGTTCCCGCCACGTCGACCGTCACGGCGGTCTCCCCGTGGTTGATGAGCGTGACGAGGTCGCCACGGCGGGCCGCCTCGACGTCCGCGGGGAGCCCGTCGACGACGGGGCGGACACCGGATGCCTCGACCACGGCCGCGACGACGGCGTCGATGCCGTCGGGGTCGGGCTGCGTCGCGACGTACCACGCCTCGCCCGCGCCGAGGCGGTGACGGGTCAGCGCGGGGGAGCCGGCCTGCAGGCCGGATGCGAAGGTGCCGACCACGGAGGCGCCCGTGGCGTGCACGGCCTCCGCCACCAGGCGCCCCGTCTGCGACGAGCCGCCGAGCGTGAACGACACGGCTCCGCCGGCGGCAGCCGAGCGTGCGGCGTGGAGCGCCTCGACGTTCAGGGCGCCGACGCCGTTGGCGCTCGCGGCGGCACCGGCGAGCGCGCCGAAATCCTCGAAGCGCAGGCCGAGCACCGGGCCGAGCTGGGTGAGGAAGCCGCCGTCGCGGAACTGATCGTGCGCGTCGACGATGTCGCTGAACGGTCCCGTGAGCAGGGTGCCGCCGTCCTCGACGAAGCGGGTGATCGCCTCGGCGCCCTCGTCGCGCAGGAGGTAGAGCGCCGGTGCGACGACGAGGTCGTAGGAGCGGTCCACCTCTTCGGGCCCGACGATGTCGACCTGGATGCCGCGGGAGTGGAAGGCGCCGTACCACTCGAGGGTCAGCGCGAGGTAGTCGATCTCGGTCGGGTGGTCGCGCTCCTCGACCGCCCACCAGTTCTCCCAGTCGAAGACGAGCGCCACCTGGGCGTCGCGGACGGGGGCGGGAAGCTCAGGCAGTGCGGCCAGGCGCGCACCCAGCGCCGTGACCGCGTCCCACGTGCGGGTCCCGGTGCCGGCGTGCGGGAGCATCGCCGAGTGGAACTTCTCGCTGCCCGCGCGGGACTGCCGCCACTGGAAGAACATGATGCCGTCCGCGCCGCGCGCGATGGACTGGGCCGACTCGGCGACCAGGGCGCCGCGACGCTTGCCGGGATTGGCGGGACGCCAGTTCACGGCATCCGTCGCCTGCTCCCACAGCAGCCACGGCACGCCCGGCTTCAGCGAACGGATGAGGTCGCGCTGGAATGCGGCGTCGCGCACGCGATGCGGGTTCGCCGGATCGGGGTAGCAGTCGTCGGCGATGACGTCCATGTGCGGCGCCCACTTGCGGTAGTCGGCGGGCTTGAACGGCCCCATGAAGTTCGTCGTGATCGGCTGCGTCGCGCCCGCGGCGAGCAGGATCTCGCGCTCCATGAGGTAGCACTCCAGCAGCATGTCGCTCGTGAAGCGGCGCCAGTCGAGCATCGACGACGGGTTGTGGCTGTACGGCGCCAGCCGGGGCGGGAACACCTCGTCGAACGAGCCGTAGCGCTGCGACCAGAAGCTCGTGCCCCATGCCTCGTTGAGCGCCTCGATCGTGGAGTACCGCTTCGCGAGCCAGGCGCGGTACGCGTCGCGCGCGGCATCCGAGAAGTCCATCCAGAGGTGGCAGCCGAACTCGTTGCCGACGTGCCACATGACGACCGCCGGGTGATCGACGTAGCGCTCCGCCAGGCGGCGCACCAGCTCGCCGGCGAGACGGCGGTACGTCGGCGAGGACGGCGCGAAGTGCTGGCGGCTGCCCGGCCAGTACGAGGCGCCCGACTCGTCGGCGGGGAGCGTCTCGGGGTAGGTCGCGCTCACCCACGGCGGCGGGGACGCGGTCGCGGTGGCGAGGTTGACCTGGATGCCGCCGGCGTGGAGCTTGTCGATGACGGTGTCGAGCCACTCGAAGTCCCAGACGTCCTCGGCGGGCTGGATGCGCGACCACGCGAAGATGCCGAGGCTGACGATGTTGACGCCGGCCTCCTGCATGAGGCGGACGTCCTCGTCCCACACCTCCTCGGGCCACTGGTCGGGGTTGTAGTCGGCGCCGTAGAGCACGTCGAGCAGCTCCTTGTTCGAAGGTTGCGGTGGGGGAGGGGTCGGGATCAGCCGCGGCGGCCGCGGCGCGCGGGGACGGCGACCACGGCGAACGCGGCGCAGCCGAGCCCGGCGATGATGAGGGGAGCGAGCATCCACGTGACGACCGCGACGAGGACGGCCGCGGCCGCGAGGTAGACGGTGGCGACGGGGTCACCGGTGACGGCCGAGGGGATGCCGCGGACGGCGCCGCGCCAGCCCCGCTCGGGCGTCCACGCACCGGCCGCGACGAGGAGGGCAGTCGCGCCGACGACGAGACCCGCCCAGCCGACGACCGCGACAGCCGGGCCGCCGGGCAGCGCACCGGAGTTCGCGAGATCGATGTCGAGCGTCAGCACGACGGCGAGGAGCGCTCCGATCACGCCGACCACGACCCCGCCCGGGAGAGCGGCGCGCCAGTCCTGCCAGAACGTCCGCACGTGCGACTGCTCGGCGTTCACGTACCGGCGGAGGTGACGGATGCCGGCGGCCAGGGCGGCCGGCAGCGTGATCACGAGCAGCCCGCCGGCGGTGACGAGCAGGCCCGTCAGCAGCACCTCGCCGAAGAGGGCGAACGCCCCCTTCGCGCCGGGGAAGCGGGCGGGCTCGCGCTCTTCGAGCGTCGGCCCGCTTCCCGTCGCATCGGCGCGACGCGCGGCGCGGAGTTCTCGGCGGTCCATGAGGGGTGCCCTATCCCTTGAGGCCCTGGGTGGCGACGCCGTCCACGAGGAAGCGCTGGAACACCAGGAAGAAGAGGAGCACGGGGATCAGCGCGATGAACGACGCGGTGACGGTGGCACCGTAGTCGCTGACGGACGTCTGGTCGTTGTAGAGGCGCAGTGCGATCGGCAGCGGGTAGTTCTCGGGGCTGGTCAGGTACAGCAGCGGTCCGAGGAAGTCGTTCCACGACCAGATGAACGCGAAGATCGAGCAGGTGATCAGGGCGGGCTTGATCAGCGGCAGGATGATCGACCAGAAGATGCGGACGTGGCCGGCGCCGTCGATGCGGGCCGCTTCGTCCATGTCGCGCGGCATCTGGCGGATGAACTGCACCAGCAGGAACACGAAGAACGCCTCGGTGGCGAGGAACTTCGGCAGCAGCAGCGGCCAGAAGGTGTCGATCATGTCGAGCCGGTTGAAGATGATGTACTGCGGGATGATCACGACGTGGAACGGCAGCAGGAGCGTGCCGATCATCGCCGCGAACAGGATGCCGAGGCCCTTGAACTGGATGCGGGCGAACGCGTAGGCGGCCAGCGACGACGAGAGCAGCACGCCGATGACCGAGCCGACGGCGATGATGAGGGAGTTCAGGTAGAACCGCCACATCGGAACGCCCGCGATGCCCTCGAGCACCTTGACGTAGTTGTCGATGGTCGGGTTGTTCGGGATGAGGCCCATGTTCGAGCCGAACTCGCTGTTGGGCTTGAAGGTGGAGAACAGCAGCCACACCAGCGGGTAGAGCACGACCGCGGTGACGACGAGGAGCACGACGAACCAGATCACCGTCTGCCAGGTCTTGGTCTTGATCTTGCGACGCGGGGCGGGGCTGGACTTCTGGTCGGGGTCGACCTGGTTCTCGGTGAGCAGGAGCGCGTTCTCGCCGAACGAGGATGTGGTGGTCATCGGTTGTCTCCGGCGTAGTGGACCCAGCTGCGCTGAGTGCGGAAGAGGATGAAGGCGATGATGGCGACGACGATCAGCAGCACCCACGCGATGGCGGCGGCGTAGCCCATCTGGCCGTCGGAGAAGCCGCGCTTGTACAGGTACAGCGTGATGAAGTTCGTCATGCCGGCGGGGCCGCCGGTGCCGTTGGAGATGATGTAGGCCGACGCGAAGACCTGGAACGCGCCGATCAGCCCGAGCAGCAGGTTGAAGAAGATGACCGGCGACAGCATCGGCAGGGTGACCGCGCGGAACCGGTGCCAGGCGCCGGCGCCGTCCATCTCGGCCGCCTCGTACAGCTCCTTGGGGATCTGCTTGAGACCGGCGAGGAAGATCACCATGGTCGCGCCGAACTGCCACACCGCGAGGAGGATCATCGCGGGCAGCACGAGCGCGGGATTGCCGATCCAGCCGCCCAGGTCGATGCCGATGGCCGACAGGCCGTTGTCGACCGGGCCGTCGGAGGCGAACATCGCCCGCCACACGATGGCGACCGAGACCGATCCGCCGATCAGCGAGGGGGCGTAGAACGCCGAGCGGAAGAAGCCGGCGCCCCTGTCGCGGTAGTTGAGGAGCATCGCCACGCCCAGCGCCGCGGCCAGGGTGATCGGGGTGCCCACGAGCACGTAGATGAGGGTGATCTGCGCGGACTGCACGAACGCCGGGTCGGACGTGAACATCCGGACGTAGTTGTCCAAGCCGATCCAGCGCGGCGGGGAGAAGATGTTGTACGCCGTGAACGACAGGTACAGCGAGTACGCCATCGGGATGAGCGTGAGGCCGAAGAAGCCCACCAGCCACGGGACCAGGAAGCCGTAGCCGGCGACCGTCTCCTTCACGGCACGCTGTCGCATGCCCGGACGGTTGACATGCTCGGGCCTGCTCCGGCGGAACAGGGACCGGCGCGAAGGCTTCTCACCGGTCACGATGACTCTGGTCGCTGTGGTGCTCACGTGGACTCTCCGATACGGATTCGGGTGGTGTTCCGGGCCCGGGCGCATCGTACGCCCGGACCCGGAAGCTGTCACTGGTTGAGGACGACGTCCATCTCGGCGAAGAACTGCGAGACCGCGTCATCGACCGTGATCGTGCCGTAGTTCAGCTCCTCCCCGAGCTGGCGGAACTTCTCCTCGAGGGTGCCGTAGCCGACGATCGGCACCGGCGGGGCGTCGCCGAGGCGGTCGGCGATCGAGGCCTCGTAGTCCTTGACCTGCTGGCTCAGCGGGTCGAGCTCGGCAGCCTCCAGCGCGGTCTCCGAGGCCGGCAGGCCGCGGTTGGTGCCGAAGATCTCACCCGACTGCGGCGAGTTGACCAGGAAGTTCACGAGCGTCGCCGCAGCCTCCGGGTGCTCGGTGTTGGCCGAGATCGTGTGGAGCATCGAGGGCTTGAGGTACAGGTCCTTGGCGCCCTCCTCCGTGACCGGGGGAGCGATGAGGCCGAGCTCGGTGTAGGACTCGCCGAGGCCCGCGAGGTAGCCGGCGCCGAAGTTGTCCCACGTGAGCTCGCTCGCCGTCAGCGCGCTGTCGAAGGCGCCCTTCGGGGCGACCTCCGCCACGCGCTGCTGCGGGATGCCGATGCCGTCGCGGATGTCCTGTCCGGACTCCCAGAACTCGGCGAGGCGCTCCTCGTCGAAGCCGGGCGTGCCGTCCTCGTTGAAGAGGTTCTCGCCCTCTGCGCGCAGCTGCACCTCGAAGTTCTGGATGCGGCCGGTGAAGTCGCTGCCACCCCAGAACGCACCGCCCGAAGCGTCGGTGACCTCACCCATCCACTCGGTGTAGTCCTCCCACGTGCCGCCCTCGAACTGGTCGACGCCGGCCTGCTCGAGCAGGACCGGGTTGGTGAACAGGCCCCACGCGTTGGTGGAGGTGGCGATGCCGTAGGTCGTGTCGTTCACGACGCCGATGTCGAGGATGTTCTGGGGGATCGGATCGGTCTCGATGATGTTGCCGAGGTACGGCTCGAGGTCGAGCAGCAGCCCGTTCTCGGAGTACTGGCGCAGGTACGAGTAGTCGAACTGCATGACGTCGGGCAGGTTGCCGCCCGCAGCCTCGGTCTGACGCTTCTCCCAGAACTCCGGGAAGCCCAGGAACGTCGAGTTCACCGTGATGTTCGGGTACTCCTCGTTGAACGCCTCGATCGCCTCGTTGTAGAGCCCGGCGCGAACGTCGTTGCCCCAGAAGGCGAGGTCGAGCGTGACCTCTTCGTTCGGGTCGAAGGTGGGGTCGGCTTCGGGGCTGTCCTCGCTGCCGCCGGCGCAGCCGGCGAGCACCAGGGCTGCGCCGGCCGCGATCGCGGTGACGGCGAATGCCCGCTTCTTGCTGAACATCCTTGTCCTCTCTTGAACGTCTGCGTTCGTGTTCGCCGCGAGACGTTCGTCGTCTGGTGTGCGGTGTGGCGCGTCCCTCGGTGCGGAAAATGCGGTGCTGGAAAGCGCTTGCCCGCTACGGTACCCGAGCCAAAAACGTTTCGCAAGACATGAACGCGAGAAATTTAAACGATTCAGTAACGGCGTGCCGTTCTCCGCGCACCGGAACTGTGCCCGGTCACAGTCCGGGTTGCGGACGGCGGCGGGTATGCCGGCCCGGCTCCCGTCAGCGCTCGGCGATCAGCTCGCCGTCCACCACGCGGAGGCGGGCGACGTGGATCGCGCTGCGGCGATGCGTGCGCTCGTCGGCGTCGGCGAGCTCGCTGCCGTCCCACCGCGGGTGGGTGAAGAAGTACAGTCGCGCCTCACCGTCCGTGACCACGACAGACCCGTGGCGCCCGATCTGCACGCCGTCGGCCGGAGCGCCGCTCTCGCCGAGGATGACGGCATCCGCCCCACCCTGTCGCGTCCACGACACGGCGTCGTCGCTGCGGTAGACCGCCATGCCGCGCCACTCGTCGGTGAGCATCCACCACCAGTCGCCGAGCTCGAAGACGTACGGGCCTTCGTGCGGGCGCCCGCCGATCGCGGTGCCGGCGGGATGCCACGTCTCGAGGTCGTCCGAGACCGCGACGGCCGTCGTCGAGTCGGCGGCCTCGTCCTTGCACCAGAGCCGCCACCGTCCGTCCGGGCAGCGGGCGACGGCGGCGTCGATGACCCGGTCGCTCGCGAGGGGCACGACGTTGCGCCCGGTCCACGTGCGCAGGTCGTCCGAGACGTATTCGACGATGTGGCGCTCGTGGCCCTCCCACCGCGTCGGGATGCCGTCGATCCGGGTCAGGTACATGCGCCACCGCGTGCCGTCGTGCACAACCTCGGGTGCCCAGTGCGTCTCGGAGACCACGAGCGGAGGCGTGCCGGCCCGGAGGGCAAGCGCGTCCTCGCTCGGCTCGAGCGTGCCGGCGTAGCGCCAGCGAAGGCCGTCGTCGCTGTGGGCGACGCCGATCCGGCTGCCGTGCACCCACGCCACCCCGGGTCCGGGGTCATGATGCGTCGCGCGCCGCTGCGTGTAGAACAGTCACCACTGGCCGTCGCCGTCGCGGACGACGGTCGGGTCGGTGGCGCCGTCGTACACCGGATCCCGGTACAGCTCGCGGGGCGCGGGCGCTCCGGGGTCGATCGACGGGGCCGTGGTCGTCATCGCTCCGGGCGCAGGTCGATCACGGTGCTCGCGAAGCTGCGGCGGTGCGTCGGGTGGGCCGCGAGGTCCGCCGGAGTGATGACCGCGCCGTCGGCGTCCGCCGACGCGTACATCGCCGCCACCAGCTCGAACGTCCGCGCGGGCGCGTCGGCCGTCGAGGGCAGCGGTGCGCCGGACCGCAGCGCGTCGAACACGTCGCGCAGCAGGAACTCGTGGTCGCTGCGCTCCTCGGGTCCGGTGAGCTCCCACGCCGCAGCCTCGGCGGGGTCGATGTGCGCCGCCGGCGTGATCCGCCAGTTCTCGTGGCCGTGGCCGTACAGGTGATCGACGGTGATCGTGGCCTTCTCGGTATCGATGCGGATCGAGCTGACCTCGCGGGGCGAGAGCGTGCTCGAGACGACCTGCGCGACGACGCCGCCCTGGAAGACGACGGTCGCCGTCGAGACGTCCTCGGTCTGCGTCTCGCGGTCCAGCCGCCACATGCGGCCCTCGACCCGCTCCCAGTCCCCGAGCAGGTACGACAGCAGATCGAGCTGGTGGATACCGTGCCCCAGGGTCGTGCCGCCGCCCTCGGTCTCCCACTTCCCGCGCCACGGCACCGCGAAGTAGGCGGCGTCCCGGTACCAGAGGGTCTGGCACTGGGCGAGCAGCGGACGCCCGAGCGCGCCGGAGTCGAGGAGCCGCTTCACGTGAGCGGCGGCTGTGCCGGTGCGCTGCTGGAAGACGACCGCGAGCTCGCGACCGGCGGCGGAGGCGGCATCCGTCATCTGTTCCAGCTCGTCCAGCGACGGCGCCGGGGGCTTCTCCACGACGACGTGCGCGCCGGCGGCGAAGGCGGCGATCGCCTGCGACGTGTGCGCGACCGGGGGCGTGCAGATGTGGACGACGTCGGGCTTCGCGTCCGCGAGGAGCTCGTCGAGGTCGTCGTAGACCGCGGGCCCGCCGTACTGCTGCGCGAACGCCTCGGCCGACGCCCGCGAGAGGTCGGTGACGGCGACGAGCTCGGCGTTCGGGTAGGCCGCGATCGCTCGGATGTGCGAGTGCGCGATGGCTCCGGTGCCCACGATGGCGCAGCGAAGGGTGTCGGTCACGGTGGCTCCTCGGGATCGAGCGGATGCCGCAGCCGCCGGCATCCCGTCCCCTCCAGGGTAGGCGTTCGCAGCGGAAAGCGCTATCCCATTCCCGCGCCGCCGCCCTCTGCGCCGCCGCCCTGGCGCCGATCCGGAATCCGGACTTCCGCACGTTTTCCGGACCGCCGCCGGCGCGTCGCTCCGGAAAGGCGCCCGATCTCCGAATTCCGGATCGCGCCCGCCGGAGGGGACACGCCGCGCCAGCTCAGCGCTGGAGGCCGGCCTGGGTCGCGTGCAGGTGAGCGTAGCGGCCCCCGGCGGCGACGAGGTCGTCGTGGCTGCCGATCTCGACCACCTCGCCGTGCTCGAGCACGACGATGCGGTCGGCCTGGCGGATCGTCGACAGGCGGTGCGCGACGACGAGCGTCGTGCGCCCCCGCATGAGACGGTTGAGCGCCTCCTTGACGAGCTCCTCGGACTCGGGGTCGAGCGCCGACGTCGCCTCGTCGAGGAGCAGGATCCGCGGATCGCGCACGAGCGCCCTGGCGATGGCGAGCCGCTGCCGCTGTCCTCCTGAGAGGCGGGCGCCGCGCTCGCCCACGACGGTGTCCCAGCCGTCGGGCAGGGCGTCGACGAACTCGGCGGCGTTGGCGTCGCGCAGCGCCGCGCGCAGCCGCTCGTCCGAAACGTCGTCGAGGCCGTAGGCGATGTTCTCGCGGATGCTGCCCTCGAAGAGCACCGACTCCTGCGGCACCACCGACACCGCGCGCCGGACGGTGCGCAGGTCGAGGTCCTGCATGTCGTCGCCGTCCAGCAGGAGGCGCCCGGAGGTCGGGCGCACGAAACCGAGGACGAGGTTGAGCATCGTGGACTTGCCCGAGCCGGACGAGCCGACGAAGGCCACCGTCTCACCGGGCCGGATGTCGAGCGACACGTCGTGGACGGCATCCCGGTCGGCGCCGTCGTAGCGGTGCGAGACGTGCTGCAGCTCGAGGTGCCCGTCCACCGTCGCGACCGGGCGCTTGCCCTCGTTCTGCTCGAGGTCCGGCTCCTGGAGCACCTCCGAGATCGAGCGCATGGACTCCATGCCGCGCGCGCCGACGGGGATCAGCATCAGCAGCGACGTGAGGCCCTGGGTCAGCAGCGTGAAGTAGGTCGACAGCAGCACGACCTCGCCGGGCGTGATGGGGAGGATCCCGGTGAGGGCGAAGATGGCGGCGGCGACGAGGCATCCGAGTCCGAGCAGCTGCATCGCGACCCACGAGATCGAGGCCACGTGGCCGTTGAGCATGTCGAGGTGCAGCCCCGCGCGGCGCACCCCGTCCGCGCCCGCCTGGACGCGCGAGACGGCGGTGCGCTCGAGCCCGTGCGCCCGCGTCACCGGGATGAGGGATGCCATCTCTCCGACGCGGGCGGCGAAGCCCTCGACCTCGCGCCGGAACACCTCGTTGCGGGCGCGGGAACGGCGGCTGAGCGCCCACCGCAGGCCGAGCGCGATGGGGACCGCGAGCGCGTAGACGGGCAGGAACTGCGGCACAGCGATCGCGGTCATGGCGACCGCGCCGATCAGCACCATGGTCGCCGACAGCAGCGGGTGGGTGACCTGCTGCAGCATGAGCTCGACGTTCTCGACGTCGCGCACGACCTTGGTCTGCACGATCGAGGAGCTCACGCGCGTGTGGTAGCCGATCGAGAGGCTCTGCAGTCGCGCGGCGAGGGCGTTGCGCAGGTCGGCCCCGGTGTCGCGCACGACGGTCATGAAGTTGCGCGTGTACGCGATGTGCATCGGGTAGTTCTGGATCAGCAGCACCGCCGCCACCACGAACCAGATGAGCACCGTCGACACGTCGCCGCCGGTCGCCACGAGGTCGATGATCCGCGCCGTCACCACCGGGAGGAACCACAGCGGGATCTCTTTGCACGCGAAGGCGAGGATGGCGAGCGTCATCCGCCCGGGCCGACGGGCGAGCAGGCGCAGGACGGAGCGGCCGGGCTTGGGATGCTGGGCGATCGCGATGACGCGGATGGGCCCGGTAAACGCTTTCTGCGCCATGATGACATGGTAGACGGATGCCGTCCCCGCGGGTCCGGAGAGGACGAAGAGCGGGGCGCACGGCGCATCGCGGCCTTCGCCGCACGCTCGCTCCGCGCGATCGAGAGGCGCGACGGCGACGTGCCCGCCCGGGGTTCGCAGCTCGTCAGCTGAGCGGTGCCGCTACCGCGCGGTGGACGCCCGCACGATCAGCTCCGGCTGGTACACGACATCGGTGAGGTCGAGACCGGCGGTTCCCGAGATCCGCGCGAGCAGCATCTCGGCGGCGGTCCGGCCCATCTCGCGCGCCGGCTGGCGCACCGACGTGAGCGGCACCGCCGCGATGGCCGCGAACTCGATGTCGTCGTAGCCGACGACGGCGACGTCCTCGGGCACGCGCACGCCTCCCGCGATGAGACCGTGGACCAGTCCGATCGCGAGGTGGTCGTTGGAGGCGACCAGGCCGTCGGGCCGTTCGGCCGGGGGGCGGGCGGCCAGCTGCTCGCCGAAGGCGAGCCCTCGCGCGGACGTCGTGCGCTCGGTCCAGATCGGCTCGATGGTCGCCCCCGGGCAGGCCGCCACGGCCTGCCGCGCGCCATCGAGCCGCTCGCGCACCTGCCGCACGGCCTGACGGGCGCCGACGAAGGCGAGCCGGCGTCGTCCCGTCGCGAGGAGGTGCTCTGCGGCGAGCCGACCGCCGGCGACATCGTCGAAAGAGACCGACGGGAGCTCGCCGGCGTCGTCGACGGCGTCGACGAGGACGACGGGGATGCCGCGCCCGCGCAGCCGGTCGAGCCACGGTGCGAGCGGGCCGAACGGGCTCACCAGCGCACCCTCGACCTGGACGCGCTCGAACAGCTCGAGGTGGTCCCGCTCCTTCGCGATGTCGTCGGAGCTGTTGCCGACGAGGACGCGGAGGCCTGCGGCGGATGCCGCGTCCTCGGCGCCGGCGACCATGTCGGCGAAGAAGGGATTGGCGATGTTGATCACCGTCATGCCGAGCAGGCCGGAGCGTCCGGCGCGCAGCGCCTGCGCCGCCTGCAGCGGAACGTAACCCAGCTGATCGGCCGCGGACCGGACGCGGGCGACGAGCCGCTCGCTCACCATGTGCGGCCGGTTGAGCGCGTTGGAGACCGTGCTGATCGAGACGCCGGCGCGCTCCGCGACATCGCGGATGCCCACTCGCTTCATCTCGGTCGTCCCGTTCTGCTCCCTGTCGCGGGCGTGGATGCCGCCCGCGCGCTCGGTCCGACTATGGTAGGCGCTTTCCGACGCACGCCGCCGCTGCGCCCACGGCGACGATCGTTACCCCCGCGTTACGAGAAGACATTTGACGAACCGAACACGTCCCGCCTACTCTTCAATCGAAGCGGTTCGAAATCGAAGCGGTTCGACTGTCCACCACGGATCCCGCCCCCCGCCCGGGGCACCCACGTACACGAAGGAGTGACATGGAAGCGCGGCATGCTCACCCGACGGCATCCGACCCGGACGCCCGTCTCCGAGTCACGGTCCGATGACCACGCAGGCTCAGGCGCAGACGGTCTTCCAGGAGGCGGCCGTCCACAACCTCGAGAAGAACACCCGCAAGCGCCGCGGCCCGCGGATCCGCCCGGCCGGCAGCAGGACGTCGTTCAAGCTCTTCCTCTGCATCGTGCCGTTCCTGGTGCTGGCGTTCCTGTTCTCCTACCTCCCGCTGTACGGCTGGATCTACTCGCTCTACGACTACAAGCCCGCGCTCGGCCTCGAGGGCAGCGAGTTCGTCGGCCTGCAATGGTTCCAGATGCTCGTCAGCTCGCCGACCCAGATGGCGCAGATCGGGCAGGTGCTGATGAACACCCTCGCGATCAGCTTCCTGGGGATCGCGACATCCGTCCTCCCGCTCTTCTTCGCGATCCTCCTCAACGAGGTGAAGGCGCCGTGGTTCCGCAACTCGGTGCAGACGCTCACGGCGCTCCCCAACTTCATCTCGTGGGTGCTCGTGTACATGATCGCGTTCTCGCTGTTCTCGAGCTCGGGTCTCGTCAACGACGTGCTGATCGACGCGGGGCTCGTCACGGCCCCGGTCAAGTTCCTCGACACCGACGAGAACGTCTGGCTCACCATGACGCTCTGGAGCATCTGGAAGGGGCTGGGCTGGGGCGCGATCATCTACCTCGCCGCGATCGCCGGCATCGACCAGTCGCTGTACGAGTCGGCGCGCATCGACGGTGCCGGGCGCTTCCAGCTGATGCGCCACATCACCATCCCGCAGCTGATGCCGACGTACCTGGTGCTGCTGCTGCTGTCGATCGCGAACATCCTCAACAACGGCATGGAGCAGTACTACGTGTTCCAGAACGCGTTCAACAAGGAGTGGATCCAGGTGCTCGACCTGTACGTCTACAACATCGGCATGACGGGCAACAGCCTGTCGCTGGCCACCGCGATCGGCATGCTGAAGAGCCTCATCTCGGTCGCGCTGCTGCTCACCGTCAACACGGTCTCCAAGCGCGTCCGCGGCGAATCGATCGTCTGAGGGCCGGGCCATGACCACGACGATGACCAAGACGCTCACGACCGCCCACCGGGGCGACAGCTCGGCCCGGTACCGGCCGTCGGCCGGAGACATCCTGTTCCGGTTCCTGAACTACGTGCTGTTCGCGGTGTTCGCCCTGATCTGCGCGTACCCGTTCTACTACCTGATCATCAACTCCGTCAGCGCCAACGACGTCTCGGCGCTCGGCGATGTGCGACTGTGGCCGGTCGACTTCCACCTGTCGAACTACGGGCAGGTGTTCCAGCTGCCCGGCCTGCCGATGGCGACGGTCGTCTCCATCGGCCGCACGGTGATCGGGACGGTCCTGACCGTCCTCGCATCGGCGTTCCTGGGCTTCATGTTCACGCAGACGCGCATGTGGGGCCGCAAGTTCTGGTACCGCTTCCTCATCATCACGATGTACTTCAGCGCGGGCCTGATCCCGGTGTTCATCATCATGAAGTCGCTCGGGCTCACGAACAACTTCTGGGTCTACGTCCTGCCGTTCGTCGTCCAGCCGTTCAACGTGATCCTCGCCAAGACGTACGTCGAGTCGATGCCGAAGGAGCTCCAGGAGGCGGCGGAGGTCGACGGCGCCAACATCCTCCAGGTGTTCTTCCGCGTGTACCTGCCCAACATGACGCCGATCCTCGCGACGATCGCGATCTTCAGCGCCGTGATGCAGTGGAACAGCTTCCAGGACACCCTCATCTACATCACCGACCAGAGCCTGTACACGCTGCAGTACCTGCTCTACATGTTCATCAACCAGGCGTCGAGCCTGGCGCAGGCGGCGCAGGACGCCGGCGGCAATCTCGGGCAGATCGCGGGCGCGGCGACGACGCAGACGCCGACGTCGATCCGCATGACGGTCTCCGTGCTCGTCGTGCTGCCCATCATCTTCATCTACCCCCTGTTCCAGCGCTTCTTCGTGAAGGGCATCATGCTGGGCGCCGTCAAGGGTTGACGGCGGCCACGCACCACCGAGAAAGGAAAGCAATGAAGCTGAGGAAGAAGGTGTCCCTCGCACTCGTGGCGCTGCTCGCCGCGGGATCGCTGGCATCGTGCAGCGCGGGGGGAGGTGACGAACAGGGCGCGATCGACGAGTTCCCCGAGAAGTGGGACGAGCAGATCACGATCGACGTCTTCGACGGCCTCGCCAACTACATGGGCGTGCAGCAGGGCTGGTTCGCCAAGATCGTCGAAGACAAGTTCAACATGAAGCTGAACGTCATCGCCCCCAACGTGGCCGGCGGCGGTGACACGCTCTACAACACCCGCGTCGCCGCGGGCGAGCTGGGCGACCTCATCATCGTCAACAAGGGCGAGCAGCTCGACGAGCTCGTGCAGGGCGGCCTGGTGCTCGACGCCGCCGACTACTACCCGGCGATGGAGAGCGTGTCGAAGTTCGACAAGGCCGTCGAGCACCTCAACGACGGCAAGGACGGCGTCTTCGCCTTCCCGTCGTCGGTGTCGTCGCTGAAGCCGACCGAGCCGTCGGAGGGTCTCAACCCGACGTTCGGCCCCTTCGTGCGGTGGGACTACTACAAGGAGCTCGGCTACCCCGACGTCGGCACGCTCGAGGACCTGCTGCCGGTGCTCGCCGACATGCAGGCCGCGCACCCGACCACCGACAACGGCCAGCCCGTCTACGGCTTCTCGCTGTTCAAGGACTGGGACGGCAACATGATGGTCACCGCGAAGCAGCCCGCCTGCTTCTACGGCTACGACGAGATCGGCTTCGTGCTGGCCAAGGCCGACGGCTCGGACTACCAGGGCATCCTGGATCCGGACGGCGAGTACATGCGCAGCCTGAAGCTCTACTTCGACGCCAACCAGCTCGGACTCGTCGACCCGGAGTCGACGACGCAGAACTACGACACCCTGTTCTCGAAGTTCCAGAACGGCCAGGTGCTCTTCTCGTGGTGGCCGTGGCTCGGCCAGTCGGCGTTCAACACCGAGGAGAACATGGCCGCGGGCAAGGGCTTCCAGATGGTGCCCATGGAGGACCAGGAGATCTTCTCCTACGGCGCCGAGGCGTACGGCGGCAAGCCGATCTTCGCGATCGGCTCCAAGGCCGAGGACCCGGAGCGGATCGCCGCGTTCATCGACTGGCTGTACTCGGCCGAGGGCGCCTACGCCAACAACGCGCAGACGGGCGCCTCGGCGGGGCCGCAGGGTCTCACGTGGGACGTCAACGACGCCGGCGAGCCGGAGCTCACCGACTTCGGCAAGCAGGTCTTCCTCGAGGGCGGCGGGACCGTCCCCGAGGAGTGGGGCGGCGGCGACTACGCCGACGGCGTCTCGGCCCTCAACATCAGCGCCGTGCTGCCGATCGAGGTCGACACCGAGACGGGCTTCCCGTACAGCTACACCTTCTGGCCCACCTATCAGGCGGCGATCGCGAACCCGCTGACCGAGGACTGGTCGGCCAAGATGGGCGGCGCGACCTCGACGATGGAGTACCTGCAGACCAACGACCAGGTGCTCGTGGCCCCCGGCGCCAGCTACGCGCCGCCGGCGGACAGCTCCGAGATCGAGACGCTGCGCAATCAGGTCAAGGAGATCGTCAAGCAGTTCTCGTGGCAGATGGTCTTCGCCGACAGCGAGGCGAAGTTCGAGTCGCTGCGCGACGAGCTGATCGAGACCGCGAACGGTCTCGGCTACGAGAAGGTGCTCGAGTTCGACATGGAGAACGCCAAGGCGCAGGACGACGCCCGCGTCGCCGTGACGGAGGAGTTCGCCGGCTGACACAGGCCGGCAGGCGAGGGGCTCGGGATGCTGCGGCATCCCGGGCCCTTCTGCCGTCCCACCCCGCGCCGGGGCGTCGACCGCGTCCCGTCGTCCCCCCGCGTTCCGTCGCCCTGAGGCGGCCGATACGCCGCGTTCGCGACGAGACACGACGCCGCGCGCTGGTGTGTCGTCGCATCTGCGGTGTTTGCCCACATACTCGGGACCCGGCGTCCGACCGCGGGGACGACGAGGCGTGCGTCGCCGAGCCGGGCAGGCGAGAGGAGGGGGGACGGATGCCGTGGGGCCGAGGCATCCGTCGACGCGGACGCCGCGGCGATCAGGCCTCGTGGCGGGCGAAGACGCTGCGGAAGAGGAACGCCGTCGCGTACGCGCCGACGGAGAAGCCGATCGTGAGCACGAGGAAGCCCACCGGCGGGAAGAGGATCGTGAGGGCGACGGCGGTCACCGGGATGATGAGCAGCCCCAGGGTGCGCACCGGCTCGGCGGCGGGGAGGAGCAGCGCGTTGCGGAGGGTCTGGCGCACGGTGTTGCGGAAGTACGCGACCTGGGCCATGGCGTACAGGAACGCCGCGAACAGGTACACCGCGCCGATGATCGCGAGCACGCCCGCCACCCCTGCGAACAGCGCGGGATGGGCGAACCAGAACACGCTCGAGAATCCCAGCAGTGCGGCCGGCGCGAGCAGGCACAGCATGAGGACGCTCGCCCGCCCGAAGTTCGCCCGGAATGCCGGGAGGTAGTCCTTGAGCGGCCGGCCGCTCTCGTCGTCGGAGTACCGGATCGTGACCTCGAACAGGGCGCTCGTGGCGGCCCCGATCGTCACGACCGGCAGGCACAGCACGATGTAGAGCAGGTTCAGCGCGACGAACGTGAGGAAGGTCGAGAAGCCGTTCAGGGCGCGGCTGTCGGGGTCGATGCGCATCCGTGGTCACCTGCCGCCGCGCGGGCGGGCGGCTCGTCTCGCCCTCACAGGGCCGGCGTGCTTCCGGTCAGCGCCGGCGGCAGCAGGCGCACGGCCGGCTTCGCGCCGTTCGCGAGGATCTCGCAGATCATGTCGGTCGCGGCGGCCCCGATGTCCTCGGCCGGCACGGCGATGCTGTCGGCGAGTCCCGCCACGGAACGGGCGACGTCCTCGGGGCAGAGGGCCACCACCGAGAGCTCGTCGCTGCGCCTGCGGCCGTGCTGCGCGATCGTGGCGGCGACGTGGGGGAGCGCGCCCTCGTTGTGCACGAAGAAGCCGGTGATATCGGGGTTCTCGTCCATCACCGCGTCGACCGTGGCCGCCGCCTCGGCCGTGCTCGGGCAGGCATGGACGGTCCCGGTCACGCCGTTCGCCTCGCACGCGGCCAGGAAGCCGCGCACGAGCCGGTCGGCATAGGAGGTGTGCCGCGACATGACCTCGGGCGGCGAGCCGATCAGCGCGATGCGCCGGTGCCCCAGATCGACGAGCCGGTCGACGGCGAGCCATCCGGCGGCCTCGAAGTCGAAGTCGACGCAGGGGATCGCGCGGCGGCCCTCGGGAAGGCCGATGAGGACGCTCGGATGCCCCAGCCCCGACAGCGTCTCGATGCGCGGGTCGTCGGACTCGACATCCATCACCAGCAGGGCGTCGACCATCGATCCCTTCGCCGCCCGCTGCAGCGCCTTCGCGTCGTCGCTGGCCAGCAGCAGGATGTCGTACCCGTGCTTGCGCGCCTGCGTCACGACGCCGGTCACGATCTGCATCACCACGTGCACGTCGACGCCGGTGCGCAGCGGGGCCTGCAGGCCGATGACGTTGGTCGACCGCGACGCGAGCGACCGGGCACCCGCGTGCGGGCTGAAGCCGAGGCTGTCGATCGCCTTCTCGACGCGCACGCGCGTCTCCTGCGAGATGGCGCGCTTGCCGCTCATCACGTAGGAGACGGTCGAGATCGACACACCCGCCGCCTGTGCGACGTCCGCGATCGTCACCATGAGGTACCCAGCTCTCTCGCGTCGATCACCCTCGAGGTTCCGGGGGCGAGTTCGAACGTGTCGATCGGACCGTCGGGTCCGCTCACACTCATTGTCGTCGTTCGCGACCCCGCCTCGAACCGGGCGCGCACGAGGCGTCCGCCCGCCCACTCCAGGTCGACCGCCACATCGCCACGCGAGCGGATGCCGCGCACCGCCCCGTCCGGCCACGCCGACGGGAGCGCGGGGAGCAGCTTCACCCGCACATGAGCGGGCGCCGGCGCGTCCTGCGCCACCCCGGGGCCGGGATCGCCCGCGGCGACCGGCTCGTGGAAGGACTGCACCAGCGCCTCCGCGATGGCCGCGGTCACCCCCAGGTTGCCGTCGATCTGATACGGCGGGTGGGCGCTGAGGAGGTTCGGGTACACGCCGCCGCGGTGCTCGTGCGAGTCTTCGTCGGCCGGTCGCAGCGCCAGGCGCAGCTGCGCGTGGACGGCCTCGCCGTCGCCGAGCCTGGCCTGCATGCCGGCCCGCCAGGCGAGCGCCCAGCCGGTCGACTCGGGGCCGCGCAGGCGGATCGACTCGGCCGCCGCGCGCGCGAGCTCAGGCGTCGCCTCCGGCGTGATCTGCGCATACGGGAACAGCCCGACGAGGTGGGAGAGGTGCCGGTGCAGCGGCTCGGCCTCGACGCGGTCGCGGTCCCATTCGAGCAGCTCGCCGCGCGCCGACACCTGCGGGTCCGGCAGCGCGCCGGTGCGGGCCGTGAGCTCCTCCACCCAGGGCTCGGAGAGGCCGAGGGCGTTCGCGGCGGCCCGGCACACCGCGGCCAGCTCCCGCAGCAGCGCGACGTCCATCGTCGCGGTCGTCGCGACGCCGCGCTCGCGGCCGTCGTCGTCGACGTAATGGTTCTCGGGCGAGGTCGAGGGGCTCGTCCACGCGCGCTCGTCGTCGCCCTGGATCCACGACAGCGCGAAGGCCGCGGCGGAGGCCAGCACGGGCCACGCCTCGTCGCGCAGGTACGCGCGGTCGCCCCCGAACGCGTAGTGCTCCCACAGGTGCAGCGCGAGCCACACGCCCCCGAGCGACCAGTTCGCCCACGCCGGGTCGCCGTGCCCGGCGCCGACCGGCGCGGCGTGCGCCCAGGCATCCGAATTGTGGTGCGCCACCCAGCCGTCGGCGCCGTAGAGCTCGCGGGCGACGACCGGGCCCGTCGTCTCGGAGAGCCGCCGGACGAAGCGCAGCAGCGGCTCGTGGCACTGCGCGAGCCCCGTCGTCTCGGCCGGCCAGTACGCCATCTGCGTGTTGATGTTGAGGGTGTAGGCGCTCGACCACGGGCCGGGCAGCTCGGCGTTCCAGAGCCCCTGCAGCGTCACGGGGAGGCCGCCGGGCTGCGACGACGCGATCAGCAGGTAGCGCCCGTAGTGGAAGGTCAGCGCCGCGAGGGCCGGATCGTCGCGCTCCTGGGCGCGGCGGACGCGCTCCACCGTGTCGATCGCCTCGCCGTCCGCGGGGTCGGGGAGTTCGAGCAGGCAGCGCTCGTAGAGCGCGCGGTGGGCGGCGGCGTGCGTCTGCGCGCGGTCCGCTGCGGTGGCGGCGACATCGGACAGGGCCGGGATGCCGTGCAGCAGCGCGGCGGCCCTCTCGAGCGCGTCGCCGGCGACGTCCGGATCGCCGGGCAGCGACGGGGCCGTCGCCGTGGCCACCGCGAACAGCAGCGTGGTCCCCGGCTCGGTGACCAGCGCGCCCTCGGCGACCGCGGACGGACCCAGGGCGCGCACGACGACGGCGCCGTGGCGCCCTGCCGCATCGTCGTACCGGATCGGCTCGGCGGGATCCTCGTGGCCGGGTGCGACGTCGACCGGGAACCACCAGTCGGTGGCGAGGTCGCCGTCGCGGTCCGCTGCGGCGGAGCGGCTCCGCAGCAGCGATCCCACCGTGAGTCGTGCGCGCACGGGGGCGTCGGCGGTGATCTCGTGCATGAGGGCGCCGGTCACGAGATCGGCCCACGTGCGGTGGCGCACGGCGGCGTCGCCGATCCGGTACTCGTGCGCCGCGATGCCGGTCGGGAGGTCGAGCCGGCGCGTTAACGCGCCCGCCGGGGGTGCGGCATCCACATCCAGCACCTGGATGTCGATCCAGCCGAGCGGAAGGTACGCCTGCACCCACGGGGTCTGCATCCGCTGCAGCAGGCCTTCGGCGGCGTCGAGGTCACCGTGGTCGATCGCCGCGCGGACGGCGCCCAGCGCGTCGGCGCCGCGGGCGGTCGTACCCTCGAGCGGGTCGCGGTCGGCGTGGCCGGACCACGCCGTGATGTCGTTCAGCCAGAGGCGATCGCCGCCCGCGAGCCCTGCGCACATCGCGCCGCGCACGCCGTTGCCGACGGGGTAGGCCTCGAGCCAGCGGGAGGCGGGGGCAGAGGCGCGCAGCACGTGGAGCGCTTCGGCGGCGGGCTGGTCGGTCGCATCATCGCGGCGCGTGGACATCGTCACAGTCCCTAGTATATGGTCTCGGTGTTGAAGCGCTTCGAAAGCCGATGGCAGAGTCGTGGCGCTCAGACATCAGACCGCCGCTCCGACCGAAACTCAGCGAAGAGGTTCTCCCCGCCATGGCCCGCACCCCGCTCCCGCGCCGCGCCGACGCCCTGTCGCAGCTCACCGGCGATCTCGGCATCTGCTTCGGCGGCGACTACAACCCGGAGCAGTGGCCGCGCGAGGTGTGGCGCGAGGACGCCGAGCTGATGGTGCGCGCCGGGGTGAATCTCGTCACCGTGGGCGTCTTCAGCTGGGCCCGCCTGGAGCCGTCGCCGGGGGAGCGGGACTTCGCCTGGCTCGACGAGGTGCTCGACATCCTCCACGCGCACGGCATCGCGGTGGACCTGGCGACCCCGACGGCGTCGCCGCCGCCATGGCTGGGCGTGCTCCACCCCGAAACGCTGCCGGTGAACCCCGACGGGGTGCGGCTCGTCGCGGGCTCCCGCAACCAGTTCACCCCCGCCTCGCGCGTCTACCGCGAGCACGCCCGGTCCATCGCGACCGCGCTGGCCGAGCGCTACGTCGCGCACCCGGCGGTGCGCATGTGGCACGTCGGGAACGAGTTCGGCCAGATCGACTTCGGAGATGAGGCGGCCCGCGAGTTCCGGCTCTGGCTGCGCGAGCGGTACGGCACCATCGACGCGCTCAACGACGCGTGGGGCACGCTGGTGTGGGCGCAGCGCTATCGCGACTTCGACGAGATCCTGCCGCCGCGGCGCATGCCGTACCTCGTCAACCCCGCGCAGTCGCTCGACTTCCGGCGCTACACGTCGTGGGCGCTGCAGCGCGTGTACGCCGAGCAGCGCGACGCCATCCGGGCCACCGGTGCCGAGCAGCCCATCACCACGAACTTCATGGGCTTCGAGCCGCTCACCGACCTGTGGGAGTGGGCGGACGAGGTCGACGTCGTCGCCGACGACCAGTACCCCGACCACGGTTCGGCCACAGCCTCCTCCGACATCGCCCTCGTGCAGGACCTCATGCGCTCCCTCGGCGCCGGAAGCCCCTGGGTGCTGATGGAGCAGTCGGTGAGCGCGACGTCCTGGCGTGCGCACAACCTCCCCAAGACGGCGCAGCGCGCCCGCCTGGACTCGCTGCAGGCCGTCGCGCGCGGGGCCGACGCGATCTGCTTCTTCCAGTGGCGGCAGGCGCGCACCGGCGCCGAGCGCTTCCACTCCGCCCTCGTGCCGCACGCCGGCGCCGACACCGACGTCTTCCGGGGCGCGATCGCGCTCGGCGCCGACCTGCGCAGGCTCCGGCCCGTCGTGGGCGAGCGGGTGGAGGCATCCGTCGCCGTCCTGTTCGACTGGCCTTCGTGGTGGGCGGCGGAGGAGCCGGCACGTCCCACCGAGCGCCTGCGCACGCTTGAGCAGGTGCAGCGCTGGCACCGGGCGCTGTGGCGCCGCGGGATCGCGGTCGACCTGGTGCGCCCGGGTGCGGACCTGTCGGCCTACCGCGTCGTGCTGGTGCCGCACTCCTACATCGTCGAGACGGATGCCGCCACCGCCCTGCGCCGGGCGGTCGAGGCGGGCGCGGGCCTCGTCGTCGGCCCCTTCTCCGGCGTCGCCGATGCGAACGCGGGGGTGCTCACCGGGCGGTCGCCCGTGCTCCTGCGCGACCTCGTCGGCGTGAGCGGCGAGGAGTGGGTCGGCCTGCCGGACGACCCCACCCCGCTCACCGCGGAGCCCCACTGGGACTCCGCACCCGCGACGCCGGAGGCCGGCGTGCTGGGCGAGCGGCTCCGCGCCGAGGGTGCCGACGTCCTGGCGCGCTTCGCCTCCGGCCACCTCACGGGGGCGCCCGCCGTCACGCGGCATCGCGTCGGCGCCGGCATCGCATGGTATCTCGGCGCCCTCGTCGCGGACGACACGCTCTCCGCCGTGCTCGACGACGCGCTCGACGCCGCCGACGTGACCGGCGTGCTTCCCGAGCGTGTGCTGCCGGACGGCGTCGAAGCCGTCCGCCGCGGGGCGGCTCTCTTCCTCCTCAACCACGGCGACCAGGCGCAGCACGTCACCGTGCCCGGCCGGCGCCGGGATCTCCTGACCGACGCGGACGTCGAGGGGCGGGTCGCACTGGCCCCCGGCGCCGCCATGGTGCTCATCGAAAGGCACGCAGAGTGAAGTTCACCGATGGCTATTGGCTCACCAGGCCCGGGCTCGCCCCGCTCTACGCGGTCGAGGTCGACGACATCCGCCACGACGAGGCGGCGGGGACCATGACCGTCTACGCGCCGACGGCCGTCATCCGCGACCGCGGCGACACGCTGAACCGGCCGATGCTCACGGTCACGTTCTCGGCCCCGGCCCCGGGCGTGGTCAAGGTGCGGCTCGAGCGGCACGCCGGCGCGGTGCGCCGGGGTCCGGACTTCGAGGTGACAGGGCAAGACGGCTTCCGCCCCGAGGTCTCGATCGACGGCGAGGGCGGCATCCTCGACTCCGGCCCGCTGCGGGTGCGCGTGGTGAAGTCGGCGGGGCAGTGGCGGGTCGACTTCGAGAGCGACGGCCGCGTGCTCACCAGCTCGCTGCCGCGTTCCATCGGCCACTTCACCGACACGACGGGCACGTACTGCACCCCGGGCACGGCCGGCACCGCGGGGACGGCGGGCACGGCCGCCGGGGGAACCCAGCCCACGTGGGTGCACCAGCAGCTGACCATCGAGCCCGGCGAGCGCGTCTACGGGCTCGGCGAGCGGTTCGGCGCCTTCGTCAAGAACGGCCAGGTCGTCGACACCTGGAACGCCGACGGCGGCACCTCCAGCGAGCAGTCGTACAAGAACGTGCCGCTCTACCTCACGAGCCGCGGCTACGGCGTGTTCGTCGACAACCCCGCCAATGTCTCCTTCGAGGTCGCCAGCGAGGTCAACTCGCGCGTGCAGTTCTCGGTCGAGGGCGAGTCGCTGGAGTACTACGTGATCGCCGGCCCCGAGCCGAAGGACGTGCTGCGCCGCTACACCGCCCTCACCGGGCGTCCCGCCCGCGTGCCCGCGTGGTCGTTCGGGCTGTGGCTGACGACGTCGTTCACCGCCAGCTACGACGAGGACACCGTCAGCGCCTTCGTCGACGGCATGGCCGAGCGCGACATCCCGCTGTCGGTGTTCCACTACGACTGCTTCTGGATGCGCGAGTACCAGTGGACCGACTTCGAGTGGGACTCCCGCGCCTTCCACGATCCCGTCGGCCAGATCGCCCGCATGCACGAGCGGGGCGTCCACGTGTCGGTGTGGATCAACCCGTACATCGCGCAGCGCTCGGCGCTGTTCCGCGAGGCGGCCGACCGGGGCTACCTCCTCAAGCGCACCGACGGCAGCGTCTGGCAGTGGGACATGTGGCAGGCGGGCATGGCGCTCGTCGACTTCACGAACCCCGATGCCGCCCAGTGGTACGTCGGCAAGCTCCAGGGCCTGCTCGACCAGGGCGTCGACGCGTTCAAGACCGACTTCGGCGAGCGGATCCCCGTCGAGGGCGTCGCGTGGCACGACGGGTCGGACCCGCACCGCATGCACAACTACTACGCGAAGCTGTACAACGAGGTGGTGTTCCGCGCCCTCGAGCAGCACCGCGGCGTCGGCGACGCGGTCGTGTTCGCCCGCTCGGCGACCGCGGGCTCGCAGCAGTTCCCGGTGCACTGGGGCGGCGACAACGACTCCACCTTCCTCTCGATGGCCGAGTCGCTGCGCGGCGGGCTGTCGCTGGCGATGTCGGGCTTCGGATACTGGAGCCACGACATCGGCGGCTTCGAGGGGACGCCCGACCCCGGGCTGTTCAAGCGGTGGCTCGCGTTCGGCCTGCTGTCGTCGCACTCCCGCCTGCACGGCTCGTCGTCGGTCCGGGTGCCGTGGGCCTTCGACGACGAGGCCGTCGACGTCGCGCGGGAGTTCACCCGCCTGAAGATGAGTCTCATGCCCTATCTCGCCCGCGTCGCGGACGAGGCGCACACCGACGGCACGCCGATGATGCGCCCGATGGTGCTGGAGTTCCCCGGCGACCGCACCGGCTTCGACGCCGACTGCCAGTACATGCTGGGCGACGCGCTGCTGGTGGCGCCGGTGCTCACCGCCGACGGATCAGTGGAGTACTACCTGCCCGACGGGGAGTGGACGTCGCTGCTCGACGGCTCGGTCGCCGACGGACGCCGGTGGGTGACCGAGTCGCACGGCTACGACTCGGTGCCGCTGCGGGTGCGGCCGGGGACGGTGCTGCCGATCGGCGCCGTCGAGGACCGCCCCGACTACGACTGGGCGGACGGCGTGACGCTGCGCTGCTTCCGGCTCCCCGACGGCTACGACGCCGTCACGACCGTGCCCGGGCACGATGGAGCACCGGCGACGACCTTCCGGGTCCGTCGCGAGGGCGCGGCGATCATCGCGTCGTCGGACGACGCGCGCGCGCCGTGGGCGCTGCAGACGGGCGACCGGGTCGCCCGGACCGAGGCATCCGGCGAGCTCCGGATCGAGATCGAGGAGGACCAGCGATGACCGAGACGATGACGGATGATCTCGATACGGGCGCAGAGCGCCCACTCGATCCGGCGGCCGCGGCCCCGCGGCCTGCGGCGAACGCGGCCGGCGGACAGCCGCTGTTCCGGCAGGTCGACCAGCCCCTGGCGGCGCGGGCGCGCGACCTCCTGGATCGGCTGACGCCGGACGAGCGCCTCGCGATGCTGCATCAGGCGGCCCCCGCGATCGAGCGGCTCGGCGTGGCCGAGTGGCGCACGGGCTGCGAAGCGCTCCACGGCGCCGCGTGGCTCGGCCGGGCGACGGTGTTCCCCCAGTCGGTCGGACTCGCCGCGACATGGGACACCGACCTGGTCGAGCGGGTGGGGGAGGTGGCGGCGGTCGAGGTGCGCGCGAAGCGCGCCGAGAACCCGCTGGTGAGCCTCAACGTGTGGGCGCCCGTCGTCAACACGCTGCGCCACCCGGGGTGGGGGCGCAACGAGGAGGGCTACTCCGAGGACCCGCACGTGACCGCTGTCTTCGGCACGGCGTACTCCCGGGGCCTGCGCGGGAACCATCCGCGCGTGTGGCGCACCGTCCCGGCGCTCAAGCACTTCCTCGGCTACAGCAACGAGACGGACCGCTCGACGACGTCGTCCGAGATGTCGCTGCGCACCCTCCACGAGGAGGAGCTGCCCGCCTTCCGCGGCGCGATCGAGGCGGGCGCTGCGGGCGGCATGATGCTCGCCTACAACCGGGTGAACGGCGTCCCCGCGCACACGCAGCCCGAGCTGGTCGCCGAGGCGCGGTCCTGGGCGGACGAGTCGATCGCGGTGGTGTCGGATGCCGGGGCCCCGACCTTCCTCGTCACCACGCAGCGCGCGCAGCCCGACCACGTCCATGCCGCGGCCGCCCTCGTGCGCTCCGGGCTGGACTCGTTCACCGACAACGACGCGGACGCGGCGCCGACGATCGGTTACCTGCGCGACGCCCTCGCCCAGGGCCTGCTCTCGACGGACGACATCGACCAGGCGGCGCTGCGCCTGCTGGAGCTGAGGATCCGCACCGGCGAGTTCGACGGCGACGCCGACCCCTATGGGGGCATCGGCGCCGACGCGATCGACGCGCCGGGTGCGCGCGAGCTGGCCCGGGAGGCGGTGGTGCGCTCGGTCGTCGTGCTGCGGAACGACGCCGGCGTCCTGCCGCTCTCCCGGGCCTCACGGGTCGCGGTGGTCGGCAACCTCGCCGACCTGGTGCTCACCGACTGGTACGCCGGCACGCCGCCGTACGCGGTCGGGATCGGTGCGGCGGCGACCGAGCGCTTCAGCGAGGCCGAGGTCGTCACGGGAGCCGACACGGTCGCGCTCCGCGCGGTCTCGACCGGCCGCTACGTCGTGACGGACGCAGAGGGATCGGTCGTCGAGGCGGCAGGCGCCGCCGCCGGCGCGGACGCGCTGTTCGACGTGACCGACTGGGGCGACGGCATCCTGACCCTCCGCTCCCACGCGAGCGGTCTGCTCCTCACCGGCGGGAAGTGGCCGATGCGGGCCGACGGGGCACGGGTGGGCGAGTGGGTCGTGCAGGAGAGCTTCCGCCGGCACGTCCACGCCGACGGGACGTGGTCGCTGCTGCACCTCGGATCGGGTCGCTGGGTGCGGGTGTTCCGCGACTCGGGCCTGCTCGCCGCCGAGGCGGTCACGCTCGCGCAGGCGGAGCGGTTCGGCGTGCGCGTCATCCGGTCCGGCGCGGAGGCGGTGGCCGAGGCGGCTGCGGCGGCGGACGCCGTCATCGTCGCCGTCGGCAACGACCCGCACCTCAACGGGCGCGAGACCGAGGACCGCCCCCACCTGCGACTGCCGGAGGCGTGGGCAGAGCTGTGGCGCGTCGCCCGCGAGGCGAACCCCCGCGCGGTGCTCACGATCGTCTCGAGCTACCCGTACGTCCTTGCCGGCGTCGATGCCGAGACCGTCGTGTGGTCGAGCCACGGCGGGCAGGAGCTCGGGCACGGGGTGATCGACGTGCTCTCGGGCGACCGCGAGCCGTCGGGCCGGCTGTCGCAGACCTGGCCCGCGACCGAGGCGCAGGCCGGTGACCTGTTCGACTACGACACGCTCCGGCAGGGGGCCACGTACCGGCATCAGGCCGAGGAGCCGACGTTCGCCTTCGGTCACGGCCTCACCTACACCGAGGTGGTCTACGAGCGCGTCGAGCTGTCGGATGCCGCGACCGCGGCGCCGCCGCCGACCCACCGGCATCCGTCCTTCGAGCCGCGGCCCGGCGAGGCCGCCGTCCGCGCCGTCGTGCGGGTGCGCAACGCGGGTGAGCGGGCTGCGGAGGAACTCGTGCAGCTCTACGCGCTCCCGGCCGATGACCTCGCCCTGGCGGCGCCGCGCCGGCTCCTCGTCGCCTACCGGCGCGTCGTCCTCTCCGCGGGTGAGGTGCGGGAGGTCGAGCTCTCGTTCTCGCCCGGGCGCCTGGCCGTATGGGACGACGCCGTGCGCCTGCCCGGCGCCGTCGACGACTGGCTCCATCAGGGTGCCCTTCGGGTGCAGCCGGGCTCGTACACGATCGCCGCCGGACCCTCGGCGTGGGATCTCCGGACAGATGCCTCACTCGAGATCGCCGACGGCGGCTAGAGCTCGGGCAGTCCTCGCCCCGGACCGCGGAAACACCGCCGGTCCGGGGCTTTTCCATGTCCGGACAAATTGGGGCTTGCGCTCGGAATGCCCCTCACCATACGCTGGCCGAAGTTTCTTCGAGGGTTAGTTTTATCCTCGTTCCTGGTGTCGGCGTCGATGCCCGGCCCACCGCAGAGAGGCGGAGGATGTCTGTACTGGAAGCACGGCAAGAGAGCGCGCCGCCCGCCCCGGCGTGGCCCGACGACACGCCGCCGCGCCGTCGCCGATCGTTCTGGCGGCACGTCAAGGACAGCAGGATGCTCCTGCTCATGTGCGTGCCGGCGGTGCTGTTCTTCCTCGTGTTCAGCTACGGCCCGCTGCCCGGCGTGTGGATCGCGTTCACGAACTTCAACTACACCGACGGCGTCTTCGGCAGCCCGTTCGTGGGGTTCCAGAACTTCGAGTTCCTCATCAAGTCCGGCCAGCTGTGGGTGCTCACCCGCAACACGATCCTGTACAACCTCGCGTTCATCGTGGTGGGCAACGTGCTCCAGATCGCCATCGCGATCATGTTCAACGAGGTGCGCCTGAAGTTCTTCAAGAAGATCACGCAGGGCGTGATGTTCCTGCCGTACTTCATCTCGGTGGTCCTGGTCGGCGTCATCGCCTTCAACCTGCTCAACTACGACACCGGTGCGCTCAACACGCTCATCGAGCAGACCGGCGGCGACCCGATCAAGATCTACAGCATGGCCGGCGCCTGGCCGCTCATCATCATCATCGTCTTCCTGTGGCAGAGCACCGGCTACGGATCGATCGTCTACTTCGCGGCGATCATGGGCATCGACAAGGGGCTCTTCGAGGCGGCGGCGATCGACGGCGCGTCGGCGTGGCAGCGCATCCGCTACGTGATTCTGCCGAGCCTGAAGCCGACCTTCATCATCCTCCTGCTGTTCTCGCTCGGCGGGATCATGCACGGCAACTTCGGGCTGTTCTGGAACCTCGTGGGCAACAACGCCGCCCTCTTCCAGACCACCGACATCATCGAGACCTCCGTCTACCGGATGGTCATGTCGCAGAACAACTTCACCACGTCCACCGCCGTCGGCCTGTATCAATCCCTGTTCGGCTTCGCCATCGTCCTGCTGGCGAACTGGATCGTCCGAAAGATGAACAAGGACTATGCCCTCTTCTGATCTGCTGCTGCCCTCGGTGACCGAGACGCTCACGACGGCCCCCGGCAAACGGCGCTGGTGGACGGCATCCAACCGCGCCCGGCCGGTCCGCCTCTCGCGCAGCGACTACGTGCTTCGCGGCATCTCGTACGTCTTCATCTCGCTGTTCTCGCTGTTCTGCCTGCTGCCCTTCGTGCTGATCCTGTCGGCGTCGCTCTCGAGCGAGGACGAGATCATGAAGACCGGGTTCGGGCTGCTGCCGAAGGGGTTCACCTTCACGGCGTACGAGTACATCTTCGCCGCCCCGCAACAGGTGATCGGCTCGTACACCGTCACCGTCACGATGACGGTGACCGGTACCGCGGTCGGCCTCCTCATCATCGCGATGACGGGGTACGCGCTCTACCGGCAGGATTTCCGCTTCCGCAACCAGATCACGTTCTTCATCTACTTCACGACCCTGTTCTCGGCAGGACTCGCACCCACGTTCCTCTGGATCAGCCGCACGCTCGGCCTGCGCGGCAGCTACCTCGCCGTCTGGCTGCCGCTGCTGATGACGCCGTGGCTCATCATCCTGATGAAGAACTTCATGCGCACCGTCCCGTACGAGATCGTCGAGTCGGGCAAGGTCGACGGGGCGGGCGACTTCCGGATCTTCTGGCAGCTGTCGCTGCCGATGATGAAGCCCGCGCTCGCGACGGTCGGACTGTTCCTCGCCCTCGGCTACTGGAACGAGTGGTATCTCTCCTCGCTCTATCTCGGCAGCACCGTCGAGTTCAAACCGCTGCAGTACTACCTCTACAACGTGATCAACACGGCCAACGCTCTGCGCACCTCCGTCGCGGGCGCGAACGTCAGCATCGCCGAACTGCCCAGCAACACCCTCAAGATGGCGAGCGCGGTCATCGCGACGGGCCCGATCCTGCTCGCCTACCCCTACGTCCAGCGGTACTTCGTCAGCGGCATCACCGTCGGCGCCGTGAAGGGCTGAACTCCCCGCTGACGATCAGCGGTTCGCCCCCGTGCGGACCGCGACGAGGGATGCCGCCCACCGGCGCGGCATCCCGCACCCCCTCCAAGAAATGAGTCGAAGGAGCCTCACATGACACACCGCCTGATCAAGGGCGCGGCGGGACTCGCCGCCCTCGGCCTCGCCACGGCCGCGCTCGCCGGCTGCACAGCCGACAGCCAGGACGACCCCGACAAGCCCACGGAGATCACCATGCTCGTGCTGGGCAACAAGCCCACCAACGGGCGGCTCGAGGCGATGCTCGAGAAGCTCAACGAGAACCTCGTCGAGCAGGCGAACGCCACGCTCGACCTCTTCTACGTCGAATGGGCCGACTGGCAGACGCAGTACAACCTGCAGCTGCTCTCGGGCGACGACAACGTCGACCTCATCACCACTGCGACCGACTGGCTCTTCGCGTGGGAGAACGCCGAGAAGGGCGCCTTCCTGCCGCTCACCGAGGAGATGCTCAAGGAGCACGCGCCCAAGACATGGGAGCAGGTCGACGCCGACGGCGACTGGGAGCTGACCAAGCTCGACGGCAGCATCTACTTCATCCCCGAGGACAACTACACCCAGTACACGAACCACGGCTTCTTCTACCGGGGCGACTGGGCCACCGAGGCCGGCTTCGCGGACGGCGAGATCACGCAGTTCGAGGACTTCACCACCTACTTCCAGTGGATCAAGGACAACAAGCCCGATGTCTACCCCTGGGACGTGGTCGGCGCGAACGAGTCGGCGCTGACCGGCTACCTCCAGGGCCACACCGACCTGCAGACCATCCAGCAGGTGACCGCGGGCAACTACTTCCCGTTCCAGACGTCGGAGTCCGACCCCACGAGCGTGACCTCCTGGTACACCGAGGGCGACGATCTGATCGAGGCCGCGGAGCTCGCGAAGGAGTGGAACGACATCGGCGTGTGGCGGGAGGACGCGCTCAACTACGACGGGGACACGCGCGAGTCGCTCTACGCCGGGTTGACGGGCGCCGACCAGCACCACACGCAGACGTTCGTGACGCAGATCGTCTACAACATGAACGAGAAGCAGCCCGGCTCCGACCCGCGGATGTTCTCGTGGGGCCAGGAGAACGGCAACTTCTTCAAGGACATCAAGACGCACGGGGCGATGGCGGTCAGCGCGAACTCGAAGAACCCCGAGAAGGCTCTCGAGGTCTACGACCTGCTCCGCAACGACGAGGAGAACTACGGCCTGCTCAACTTCGGCATCGAGGGCACCGACTACGTCATGACCGAGGACGGCAAGCTCGGGTACCCGGAGGGCTACGACCCGTCGACCGATTCGCTCGGCTCCAACTTCTGGGCCGGACGCATGGACGAGTTCGAGCCGGACAAGGTGACCGACGCGCCGAACAAGCAGGAGATCTACGACGAGCTCTCGGCGGTGGCCAAGGACTACCCGTACTCGACCTTCGTGGTCGACAAGACGCCGCTGGACTCGACGCTCGCAGCCGTCAGCGGAGTGCTGTCGGAGTACATCCCGCAGCTGCAGTACGGCAAGTTCGAGGACCCGGCCGCCGCGGTCGCCGAGATGCGGCAGAAGCTCGCCGACGTCGGGTTCGAGGACGCGCGCGCCGAACTGGAGCGCCAGGTCCAGGAATGGGCCGACGCGGGCGGCCTCGACTGATCGTCCTCGTCCCCCGTCCGGGCGGGCCCGCGCGCACGCGGGCCCGCCCGGCCTCCCACACGATCGCTCTGCGAGGAAGGCAGAACACATGAGCAGCAACTTCGCGCCCGACTCGGCGCTGATGCGGTTCCTCACGCGGATCGCCGATCTGATGATCCTCAACGTCCTCTTCATCGTGACGTCGCTGCCGATCGTGACCCTCGGGGCGTCGCTGACGGCGCTCAACTTCGTCACGCTGCGCATCGCCTCCGACACCGACCGGACGATCGTGGGGGACTACCTTCGGTCGTTCCGGCAGAACTTCCGGCAGGCGACGCTCGCCGGACTCGTCGTCGCGGCGTTCGCCGCCGCGCTCGCCGCCTGGTATCTCGTGGCGACCGAGCTGGTCACCGCGCCCGTCGCGCAGTTCGCGCTGCTGGCGGTCTGGTACGCGCTCGCCTTCCTCGCCGCCATGGCCGCGCTGTACGTCTTCCCCTACCTGGCGAGCTTCGAGGGCACGCTGGGCGAGGTCCTGCGCAATGCGCGGCTGCTGTCGCTGCGGCATCCGCTCGCCCCGCTCGCGGTCCTCGTGCTGACCTTCCTCGCCGCTGTCGTCACGATCTTCTCGCCCCAGGCGACCGGCTACGGGCTGCTGTGGCTGCTCATCGGCTTCGCCGGCCTCGCCTACCTGGGGGCCCTGCTCTTCGCGCGCGTCTTCGCGCGCTACGCCCCGATGCCCGCCGCCCTCTCCCCGGAACAGGACTGACCCACCATGCGCACCCTCCCGCTCGAACGCTGGTCGTTCGCGCTCGCCGACGACCCCGGCGCCCGTGCCAAGCGCTACGACGACTCGGGGTGGCGTGCCGTGCGCGTCCCCCACGACTGGAGCGTCGAGCAGCCGTTCTCGGCAGCGCACTCCAGCGGCACCGGCTACCTGCCCGGCGGTGTCGGCTGGTACCGCGCCCATGTCTCGCTGCGCGAGCTCGCCGCCCAGGCCGACCAGCATGTGCGGCTGGCGTTCCACGGCGTGTACAAGAACGCCGACGTCTGGGTCAACGGCTACCACGTGGGCGGTCGACCCTCGGGCTACGCGCCGTTCTCCTTCGACCTGACCGAGATCCTCTCCTACGCGCCCGACGACGACCTCGTGGTGAGCGTGCGCGTCGACCACACCGACATCTCGGACTCCCGCTGGTACAACGGCTCGGGCATCACCCGAGGCGTCGAGCTGCAGGTGCACGAGCGGGTGCGGCTGCGCGAGCACGGCACGTCGGTGACGACGGTGTCGGCGGATGCCGCGACCGCGACGCTGCGAATCGGCCAGACGGTGTGCAACGACGGCGACGAGGCCGTGGCCGTGCGCGTGCTCCACGAGCTGCGCTCACTGACGACGGATCGCGTCCACCGCTTCGGAGCCGAGGCGCAGGTGCCCGCCGGCGACTCCGCCGAGATCGCCCTCGAGGCCGTCGTCCCCGACCCCGAGCTGTGGTCCGACGACGACCCTGCGCTGCACCGGCTGACGACGACGCTGGAGTGGCGGTCGGACGGCGCGGAGCGCCGTGCGTCGTACGACCTCGTCACCGGCATCCGCACCTTCGCCTTCGACGCCGACCGCGGGTTCTCCGTCAACGGGCAGCCGCGGGTGCTGCGAGGGGTCTGCCTCCACGAGGACGCCGGATGCCTCGGCACCGCCGTGCCCGCCGCGGTCTGGGTGCGCCGGCTGCTGTCGCTCAAGCGGATGGGCTGCAACGCGGTGCGCATGGCCCACAACCCGCACGCGCCCGAGCTGTACGCGCTGTGCGACCTGCTGGGCTTCTACGTCGTCGACGAGGCGTTCGACGAGTGGGAGAACTCGAAGAACAAGTGGTGGCAGGGCCACAACGTCTATCCGCCGCGCCACGAGGGCTACGCGAAGGACTTCCTCGAGTGGCATGAGCGCGACCTCGTCGCGATGATCGAGGCGCACCGCCACCACCCGTCGGTCATCGCGTGGAGCATCGGCAACGAGGTCGACTACCCGAACGACCCCTACGCGAGCCCGCTGTTCGCCGAGATGACCGGCAACAACGACGCGAACAAGCCCGCCGCCGAGCGCCTGTACGACGCCAGCCGGCCCGATGTGCGGCGGCTCACCACGATCGCGCGGCGGCTGGCCGGCATCGTGCGGCGCGCGGACCCGTCGCGTCCGGTGACGCTCGCCGCCGCGTTCCCCGAGCTGTCGAGCCGCACGGGCCTCCTCGACGACCTGGACGTCGTCGGCTACAACTACAAGGAGCACCTCTACGAGGCCGATCACGCGCGGTTCCCTGACAAGCCGCTGCTGGGCAGCGAGAACGGGCACGGCTATGCGCAGTGGGTGCCGGTGACGCGTCACGACTTCGTCGCGGGCCAGTTCCTCTGGACCGGGATCGACTACCTCGGCGAGGCCCGCGGCTGGCCCGTGCGCGGCTCCGGTGCGGGGCTGCTGACGCTGGCCGGCCACGAGAAGCACACGTGGCACCTGCGGCGCAGCTGGTGGGCGGACGACCCGGTTGCCTACCTCGTCACCCGCCCTCACACCGGCGACGAGGAGCGCTCGTTCTGGACCCACCCGGTCTCCCGGACGTGGGATGCCGCGGTCCCAGGCGAGCTCGAGGTGCTCGCGTTCGCGAACGGCGACGAGCTCTCGCTCTCGAGCGGCGGCGAGCGGATACCGCTCGAGCGCGACGACGAGCACGGCTGGTGGGCGGCGGTGACCGATCCCCGGGACGAGCCGCTCGTGCTGGAGTCGTGGCGCGACGGTCGCGTCGTCGCGCGGGACGAGCTGCGCGCGCGCGGCGAGGCCGTGGCGATCGCCGCCGCGGTCTGGGAGCCTCCCGCCGACGTCGCCGACGCGTGCCGGCGCGCCGGAATCGCGCTGGAGGGCATCGTCCAGATCGAATGCGTGCTCCGCGACGCCAACGACGGCGTCGCCTGCGATGACAGGGTCATCGAGGTGGCGGTCGAAGGTGGGGAGCTCCTGGGCATCGAGAACGGCGACCTCGCTGACGACACCCCCTACGACAGCGCCGCGCGGCGCACGCTGGACGGCCGGCTGGTGGTGTTCGTGCGTGCCTCCGAGGGTGCTTCGGTCCGGCTCAGCAGCCCGGGCCTCGACGGCGCCCTGGTGGTGCAGGGGGCGTGACATACTGGCCAGATCCGAGTCGCAGCCCATCCGATCCGGGCGTTCCGGCGTCGGCGGCCGCCAGGGTGCAGAGGTGAGCATGGGGGTGCTTCGACGGACGTCGCGCGACATCCGGAGCGATTCGCGCCTCGACGTCCTCCACGCGGTGCTGTCGGCCGGTGAGACGACGCGCAACGAGCTCGCCCAGCTGACGGGGCTCAGCGCCGCCACGATCGCCACGGTCGTGGGCGAGCTGATGGCCGGGGGGTTCGTCGTCGAGACGAAGACAACCGCCGGCCGCATCGGCCGCCCCACCGCGACCCTCGCGATGAACGGCGCGCGCGGTCGCGTCATCGGCATCGACGTGGCCGAGACGTACATCCGCGCTGTCCTGTTCGACGCCGCGCTCGTCGAGATCGCCCACGCGCAGGTGGTGCGCGACGAGCACGTGCTCGACCCGGATTCGGTGGTCGAGGGGATCGGCACGGCGCTGGAGCGCGTCATCGCCGAGGCCGGCATCGCGCGCTCCGACGTGCTGGGCGTCGGCGTGTCGCTGCCCGGCCTCGTGCAGGGTCCCACGTCGGTGTCGGTCGTGGTGCCGAAATGGTCGTGGCATCAGCTGGAGTTCGACCGGCTCCGCGAGCGCGTGGGACTGCCGCTGGTGATCGACAACCCGCTGAAGGCGATGACGACGGCCGAGCTGTGGCTCGGTCGCGGCCGCTACAGCTCGAGCCTCGTGACGATCAACCTCGGCACCGGCGTCGGCGCGGGCATCGTGCTCGAGCGGCGCATCCTGCGCGGCGCGACGAACTCTGCGGGGGAGTGGGGGCATTCGCTGCTGGTGCTCGACGGCCGCCGGTGCCGCTGCGGGCGTCACGGCTGCGTGGAGGCCTACCTCGGTGTGCCCGGCATCCAGCAGACGCTCCGGGAGCTCGCGCCCGACCACGCCCTGGTGGGGCTCGACCAGAGCGACTTCATCGCCGCCCTCGCGCGCGCGGCCGACAGTGCCGATCCGGATCCCGCCGTGACCGAGACGATCGAGCGCACCGCGTACTACCTCGGCTCGGCGATCGCCGATCTCGTCGCGATCGTCAACCCCGAAGCCGTCGTGCTCACCGGCTGGACGGTCTGGGCGCTGGCCGACAAGCTCCTCCCCGCGACGGGGATGCACCTGCGCGAGCAGTCCCCGGGGTGGTCGGCGCGCGAGCTCGAGCTGGAGGTCTCGACCATCAGCCGCAACTCGGTCGCGACGGGCGTCGCCACCACCGCGCTCGAGCGATTCCTCGCCGACGCCGGACTGCTCACCAGCCGCGTCCCCATCGCCCTCTGAGCCACCCGAGCGGTGGGCCGCTCGCCGGGCGCGTGCGAGGTCGCCCGGCGATCGTCAGAGCGCGAACTCCTCCGCGAGGGCACGCGTCTGCTCGGGGGTCCAGATCCGGGCGCCGAACACGTGCCGATGGCGCAGGGCCAGCTCCTCGCCCGGCGCGAGCACGACGTGCTCGTCGAACGAGGGCGACGGTGCGACGATCGGGAACGGCTCGCTGCGCACGAACCAGCGGATGGCGGGGCCGCCCGTGGACGTGCCGGCGAACGCGAGCACCGTGCCGCCGCCGTCGACCTCGTCGTGCTCGCCCGAGAAGGCGACCCATTCGGCCACGCGGCCCATCACGGCGTCGGCTCCGGCGTCGTCGGCGAGGCCCGCCGCCAGCACCCGGGCGCCCGTCCAGGCGCGCGGCATCCGGATCGCATAGCCGGTGTAGCCGGCGTTCGGCCGGCCCTGCGTCGTCGGGCTGCCGAACTCGAGGTCCTGGTCGGCGACGTTGCGCAGCGTCGTGGCGAAGTCGAGCGCCCAGATGCCCCGACCCTCGTCGAGGCTGTGGAAGCGATGCGTGCGCACCTCGCTGAGCCACTCGTCGCCGGCCTGCGTGATCCAGGTCAGGTCCTCGCTGAAGGACGCCTCGGATCCGGCATCGCGTACCGACGTGAAGCCGTCGTGGCGGATGCGGCCGACGTTGTCGAGAAGGACGTAGTCGCCGTGCTCCGGTCGGTACGTGTTGCCGCCCCAGAAGTTCTGCCCCGAAACGTGCGTCCACGTGAACTGCAGCCCCTTGTGCCAGCGGTGGTCCCACGGCCGGTACGCGGTCAGCGGTGCGCCGTCCAGCGCGCGCACGGGGTGGAAGAAGGGCTTCGGGCCTTCGGCCACGGGTCCGCCCGGGTCGAACGCATAGCGGGCGATGTCCACGCCTGCGGCAGTGACGGTCAGGGAGGTTTCATCGCGGCGGAGGAGGAAATCGGGCACGTCCTCCATTGTGGCGCAGGATGACGGAAAACGCTTCCCCCGGATTCGGCGGCCGACGATTGTAGCGTTCGCGGACGCGGATGGGTAGGGGCATCCGCATTCTCACAGGAGGGTCGACAGTCGCTGTAGCGTCTTCGTCATCTCACACGAGACGCCGCAACCCCCCGCAGCGTCCACGAGAAAAGGAGAGAGATCAAATGCTCTGGACAATCCTCGGACTCATCCTCATCGGCCTCATCGCCGGTCTCATCGCTCGCGCCGTCATCCCCGGCAAGCAGAGCATCGGGATCCTCATGACGATCGTGCTCGGCATCGTCGGCTCGTTCGTCGGCGGCTTCCTCGGCTTCCTGATCTTCGGCGCCGACCCCAACGGCGGCTTCCTGCAGCCGTCGGGCATCATCGGCTCGATCATCGGCGCGATCATCGTCCTCGGCATCTACGTGGCCGTCACGCGCCGCCGCGGCGTCACGCGCTGACACCTGCTGCATCAGCAGCTGGTTCACGATGCCGCGGTCGGCGTCGAAGATCCACACCCACACGTAGGTGCCGGTGACGGCGGGCATCGCCCA